>NZ_JBHZSF010000006.1:0-187300 GCF_043642225.1 Vibrio profundi
GTTCGAGTCCCGTCCACTCCGCCACTTATTAGAGAAGCCCAAGTCGAAAGACTTGGGCTTTTTTACGTCTGAAGAAAATAGCATACGTTAACCTTCATCTATTAACAGCTTTGCTTATAACGCAAAAGAAACAAATAGCTATCAACTACGTAGCTAAAGGTCATTGTCTATAAAGCATGAGAGCTTCTGTCTACTGCAGTTTTCCATGAGTGGAGTTATACATTCCGGGGATTGCTGCTAAAAGTCTTAAATGGTCTTTAGATAAAGAAACGCTCAGCAATAGCTGAGCGTTTGGGAACTAGAGAATTTGTTTAAGGATTCTATCGGCTTTAACTCTTGTTATCTTTCTTATGAGTTTTTGAACGGCGTCTGGGTAGCTTTCAATCTTGTCTAACTGCTTATAAGTGCAGATAAGTTCTGCTTGTTCCAGAATATTATCAACTTCAGATTGAAATTTCTCTGCAAGGTGATTGTAGTGATCTTGTATGAATATGCCGTTTTCGAGATCGAGCTTCCAAGCTCTTGGATTTAAATTATTGCCTGTTAGTAGCATGTAACGCTTATCGACCCAAATCCCTTTCAAGTGAAAGCTATTTTGGTCATGTTTCCATACATGTATAGATAGTTTGCGACTTGCGATATTTGCTTCATTGGCTTTGGCGAAACGACGCAAATTCAATTCATATAGATAAGGGAGCCCACCAATTGTTTTAAACTGCTCTTCTGGGGAAATGAAAAAGTCATTCGCAGTTTTGTCCCCGACAACGATGGTGACTTTGACTCCACGCTTAAGCGCTTTCTTAACTTCTTTAGCAAGGCTTTTAGGGAAGTTGAAGTATGGGGTGCAGATGAAAACTTCATCCTGTGCCTGCGCAATGAGTTGGTTAATTCCTTGATTAAGTCGATTACGGCGCTTTCCTATTCCGACCATTGGAGTTATAGCCACCTGTTCGGGCGCTACCTTCTCACCATTAAACTGATATTCAGAACGAGATAATGAAGCTCTGAGTTGGCGGATAGCCGGCTTAATTTCTTTTGTGGTAGGTTTTTGGTTACAGCACAAGTCGTTGACAGCGGGATCTTCGATCATCTCTGCTTTTACATAGTCGAACATAGAGTCAGCGAGTGCTTGATTCTCTACGACATGGTAGCGATCAAAGCGATAGCGGTCATGATAATTTAAATAGATGTTGTTGAGGCTAGCTCCGCTGTATATGACAGTGTCATCGATAACAAAGCCTTTAAGGTGTAATACACCAAAGACTTCTCTACCACGAACTGGTACACCATACACTGGCACTTTGTGCTCATAACGTTCAGCGAAAGCCTTGTACATTGCAGCATTGCCTTCGGAAGTTTCCGCACCAATTAGGCCGCGTTGTGCTCTGTGCCAATCAACACATACACTGACATCTAATTCCGGGTTGTTCTGTTTCGCTTCGTATAAGGTTGTAAGAACTTCTCGCCCAGCTTCATCATCTTCTAGATAAAGTGCGACCAAAGATATTCTGCTTTTAGCATTTTTTATCTCGCTTAACAAACGCAAACGAAATGCTTCTGCTGAAAGTAGTACTTCAAACTTATCAGGATCTTGCGCGATAGTCGGCAGCTGTTCGAATGGGTTCCTACTGGCAATCATATTGGCTGTTTTACCTTAAAATAATGCAAAATTGCGAATCGGCAATTTTACCAAAGTAGACTATCTCAATACTAGAAAATAGAGAGATTCTCTAACAATTTAGATGAAAATGCATTGGAATGAGATCTTTACCACTTTTGCCGTAGCGGTCATAAAGGTTTTTCAACTCGCTTGGTAGGTTATCTGGCTCGATCGTCTTAAAACCATGAGAAGCATAGAAGCTTTCGAGATGACGAAACGAAAAGCAATAATCACTAGAAGCGAGAGTGTTGATTCGACAAAACTCCATTAAGGAATGTCCTAATCCCTGGCCTCTATTTGACGTACTAATTACCATCCCAGTCAGTAATCTAAAACGGTCAATCGTTTTAAATCTCACGACGCCATGTAGCGCATTGTTAATTGAAAGTGTGAGAATCAACTCACTTCTATTTGCTCTACCTGAAGGGTAGTGCTGTTTGTAAAAGCGTTTAACTAAAGGGAGTTTGATTGGGTCTAGCTGTTCAATGATGACATTGTTCATTCAGTCACTGCACTATCTGAGATATCTAAGTTAGAATGGCTAAAGTTTAATTTAATTATTGATGGCCATGCAATTTTATCTGAATGCGAATTTAAAGCCTTTCCACACTTTCTCAATGGATCAGACTTGTGATGCCCTTGTAGAAATTACCTCTTTGGAAGAGTTAAAAGAAGTTTACCAATCTGAAGAATGGATGAATAAACCCAAGCTTTTGCTTGGTAAGGGCAGCAATGTTCTGTTCTGTGAACACTTTGAAGGGGTTGTGGTTGTCAATCGTCTGCTAGGGAAGTCTTTCCAAGAAGATAACGAGCATTATCGTATACATGTTGAGGGTGGAGAGGATTGGCCAAGTCTAGTCGAATGGACTGTGATGAAAGGTATTGGGGGCTTGGAGAATTTAGCCATGATCCCCGGGTGTGCTGGTTCAGCGCCAATTCAAAATATTGGTGCATATGGCGTCGAGTTTAAAGATGTGTGCGAGTACGTCGATTTTCTATGCTTTGAAGATATGAATATTCGGCGGTTATCGGTTAAAGAATGTAATTTTGGCTACCGAGATTCAATCTTTAAGCATGAGCTATATGAGAAAGGCGCAGTTGTAGGTATAGGCTTAAAGTTAACAAAAGCTTGGAAGGCTTGCTCTCACTACGGGCCTCTCCAAAGCTTAAGTCAGTCTGCGCTGAACCCGAGAGGTATCTTTGAGGCCGTCTGTGAAGTTCGTAGAAGCAAGTTACCAGATCCAAGCCTGCAGGGTAATGCTGGCAGCTTTTTCAAAAATCCGGAGATCTCGCATGATCATTTTGATCGTTTAACTGCCGTTTACCCAAATATCGTCGGTTACCCCGTCGGTGACAAGATCAAAGTCGCAGCTGGTTGGTTGATTGATCAAAGTGGATTCAAAGGAGTGACAATCGGAGGAGCTCAAGTTCACCCTAAGCAAGCGTTAGTGCTAATTAACCAAAATCATGCAAAACCATGCGACGTTGTCGAATTAGCAGCATTTATACGCGAAACGGTGTTAGAACGTTATGAGATAGCGCTAGAACATGAAGTTCGTTTTATCGGTGCAGCTAAAGAAACCAATTTATCCAAGATTCTCGAGGGCAACAAATGAGAGATCATCATACCAAGTTAACGTTGCTCGAATGCTTATCGGATGGTCAATTCCATTCTGGAGAGGCGCTTGGCGATAAAATAGGTGTATCTAGGGCAGCGATTAGCAAGCATATTAAAGGTATTCAAGAATGGGGAATTGATATATATCGAGTCCAAGGACGCGGGTATCAACTGGCTAATGAATTAGAGCTTCTTGATAGTAACAAATTAGAGACTCCACAAGGTTGTGGTTCAATCTGTGTCATTCCAGTGATTGATTCGACTAATCAATACCTTCTGGATCGAGTTAATCAGTTGGAGTCAGGTTCGGTTTGTCTGGCCGAGTACCAGTCAAGCGGAAGAGGCAGGCGCGGACGTCAATGGGTTTCTCCTTTTGGAGCTAACCTGTATCTGTCTATCTACTGGCGTTTGGATGCGGGCATGGCTGCAGCTATGGGGCTGAGTTTGGTAGTTGGAGTTGCAGTAGTTGAGGCGTTAGAAAAGCTCGGTGTGTACGGGATAAAACTCAAATGGCCAAATGACTTGTACTTTAATGACCAAAAGCTCGCGGGTATTTTGGTTGAAATGTCTGGTCAAGCAGGCGGCGCCGCTAATCTTGTTATTGGTATGGGGTTGAATATTGCGATGGATACCGGTACTGAAGATATCGATCAGCCTTGGACATCGTTAACTAAAGTTACCGGCGGAACTCTTCCGGGACGCAATCAACTTGCTCAAGCATTGATTGTTGCGCTACGAAATGCGCTGATTGACTACGAACAATCGGGAATGGTTGGCTTTGTGCCTAGATGGAACCGGTTAGATAACTTCTTAGGTCGGCAAGTGCGACTGATTATTGGACCTAGAGAAATAGAAGGCGAAGTAATGGGGATCGATGAACAGGGAGCGGTAATTCTCAAAAACGAAAACGGAATCCAGAGCTTTATTGGTGGAGAAATCTCTTTACGTAAAAACGATTAGAGGAGCGCTGCTCCTCTACTTTCTCAATAACACTTCTTCTACGGTATGGTTTTCACCTTTGCGTAAGATTAAGTGCGCACGCTCACGAGTAGGCTTGATATTTGTTTCCAAATTGAGGCCGTTAATAGAGCGCCAGATACTTTGTGCTTTTTCGACAGCGGCATGTTCTGTGAGTTTTGTATAATGCCCAAAGTATGAACCTGGCTTGGCAAATGCACCTTGCCTAAATTTCATGAACCTTTCTACATACCACTTTTCAATCAGTTCGCAGTCAGCGTCGACATATAGTGAAAAATCCAAGAAGTCTGAAATAAACACACGATGTGGTTCGTGTGGGTAGTTCATTCCGGTTTGTAAAACGTTAAGACCTTCAATGATCAGTACGTCAGGTAGGTCAACAATTTTTTCGTCGTCAGTAATATTGTAGGTCAAGTGCGAATACACTGGCGCTTTCACATTGCGCTTGCAAGCTTTTACATCGGAAACAAACTGAACCAAGCGTTTAATGTCGTAGGACTCAGGAAACCCCTTTTTTGACATCAGGCCTCTTTCTTCGAGTACTTCGTTAGGGTAAAGAAAGCCATCAGTCGTAATAAGCTCCACTTTGGGGTGGTTTTCCCATCGAGAAAGAAGCGCTTTCAGTAGCCTTGCTGTCGTACTTTTCCCAACTGCCACACTGCCTGCGATACCAATGATAAAAGGAGGAGCGTGTTCAGATTTCCCAAGAAATTGATGAAGGACTGAATTACGGCTTTGCCTTGCCTCAACATACAGATTGAGTAAGCGAGAAAGTGGAAGGTAGATGTCTACTGCTTCTTCTATCGTGAGCTTTTCGTTAATGCCTTGTAGCTCTTTTAAGTCTGACTCGGAAAGCGTCATTGGCACAGAACTGCGTAGTTCAGACCAACTTGCTCGGTCAAAAGACATAAATGGGCTCATACAATACTCAGTGTAAATTAATATTAAGAGCATGGAAAATACATCAAGCAGCTAATAAATCAAATGTCTAAGCGGCCAGAACGACGCATTTCGCGACTTAAATTCGTCTATTTGCTGCTTCTAACAATTAATTGCAGAGAAATTTAATTTTTTTTAAATTTACTATTGCAAGGTGGAAAATCATTCAATAAAATGCGCCCCACTTGTGCCGACTTAGCTCAGTAGGTAGAGCAACTGACTTGTAATCAGTAGGTCACCAGTTCGATTCCGGTAGTCGGCACCACTTTCTTACCTCCTAAGGGAGCGAGAAGAAAGCTTAAAAATTTGGAGGGGTTCCCGAGTGGCCAAAGGGAGCAGACTGTAAATCTGCCGGCACTGCCTTCGATGGTTCGAATCCGTCCCCCTCCACCATATTCTAAAGGTTAAATAGCTCAAAAGAGTTACGTGTTGCGTGCATCGTATAATGGCTATTACCTCAGCCTTCCAAGCTGATGATGCGGGTTCGATTCCCGCTGCACGCTCCAACTCATTTTGTGTGCTGATATAGCTCAGTCGGTAGAGCGCACCCTTGGTAAGGGTGAGGTCCCCAGTTCAAATCTGGGTATCAGCACCAGTCTAAAGCATACTTTTCCTTTTGATAAAATTAATGCCATATTTTTTGGTTGCGTGGTCTTAAAAGCCACCTAAATCCGTACCTAGAGGGACACCCCATGTCTAAAGAAAAATTTGAACGTACGAAACCGCACGTAAACGTTGGTACTATCGGCCACGTTGACCACGGTAAAACAACTCTAACAGCTGCTATCTGTACTACACTTTCTAAAGTGTACGGTGGTGAAGCGAAAGACTTCGCATCTATCGATAACGCTCCAGAAGAGCGTGAGCGCGGTATCACAATCGCAACTTCTCACGTTGAGTACGACACTCCAACTCGTCACTACGCACACGTAGACTGTCCAGGACACGCGGATTATGTTAAAAACATGATCACTGGTGCTGCACAAATGGACGGTGGTATCCTAGTTGTTGCTGCGACTGACGGCCCAATGCCTCAAACTCGTGAGCACATCCTACTTGGTCGTCAAGTTGGTATCCCTTACATCATCGTATTCATGAACAAATGTGACATGGTTGATGACGAAGAGCTACTTGAGCTAGTAGAAATGGAAGTTCGTGAACTTCTTTCTGAGTACGAATTCCCAGGTGATGACCTACCAGTAATCCAAGGTTCAGCTCTTGGTGCACTAAACGGCGAAAAGCAATGGGAAGACAAGATCATTGAGCTTGCAGAAGCACTAGATTCTTACATCCCAGAGCCAGAGCGTGCAGTAGACCAACCGTTCCTACTACCAATCGAAGACGTATTCTCGATCCAAGGTCGTGGTACTGTTGTAACTGGTCGTATCGAGCGTGGTATCCTACGTGTAGGTGACGAAGTAGAAATCGTTGGTATCAAAGAGACAACTCTTACTACTTGTACTGGTGTTGAAATGTTCCGTAAGCTGCTTGACGAAGGTCGTGCAGGTGAGAACGTTGGTGCACTACTACGTGGTACTAAGCGTGACGAAGTTGAACGTGGCCAAGTACTATCTGCTAAAGGTTCTATCAACCCACACACTAAGTTCGAGTCTGAAGTATACGTACTTTCTAAAGACGAAGGCGGCCGTCACACTCCTTTCTTCAAAGGTTACCGTCCACAGTTCTACTTCCGTACAACTGACGTAACAGGCGACATCACTCTACCAGAAGGCGTAGAAATGGTAATGCCAGGTGACAACGTTCAAATGACTGTTGAGCTAATCGCTCCAATCGCAATGGACGAAGGTCTACGTTTCGCTATCCGTGAAGGTGGCCGTACTGTAGGTGCTGGTGTTGTAGCTAAAATCTTTGCATAAGATTTGACTAACCACTAGTAAAAAGGGCATCATTTGATGCCCTTTTTCTGCGCTAAAAAAAGTGTAACTTGATTTCATATCAAATTTGTACTTCAAGCAAAGAATTCGATGGCTCAAATTGGTTAATTTGGCTGTCAAATGTGTTGTTCTGCAACGCAAAGGAATGTGCCCTGCAACAGCGGGGTTATTGTCGTCTATATTTAAGACTTATCACAGGTTGGTTTTATGAAAGCAAACGCTGAAACTCCTGATAGCTCAAGTGCAGCAGATACATTTAAGTGGGTAGTCGCTTTTGTTCTGCTAGCCGCCGCTGTTGTGGGTAATTACCTGTATGGTGAATTGTCTGTTGTAATTCGCGCTGCAGGTGTAGTTGTGCTGATTGCTGCCGCACTTGGCGTTGCAGCAACAACAACTAAAGGTAAAGCTGCGATCACGTTCGCTCAAGAGTCTCGAGTTGAAATTCGCAAAGTAGTTTGGCCTACTCGCCAAGAAACTATGCAAACTACGTTGATCGTTCTAGCTGTATGTATTGTTATGTCTCTAGTGCTTTGGGGAATTGACGGCATTATGGTTCGTCTAGTTTCTTTTGCTACTGGGGTGTGAGGGTTCTGATTCATGAGTGAAGCTCCAAAAAAACGTTGGTATGTAGTTCAAGCCTTTTCTGGTTTTGAAGGTCGTGTAGCACAGTCTCTACGCGAGCATATTAAAATGCACAACATGGAAGAATTGTTTGGCGACGTACTAGTACCTACTGAAGAAGTAGTGGAAATGCGTGCGGGTCAACGCCGTAAGAGCGAACGTAAGTTCTTCCCTGGCTACGTATTAGTGCAAATGATCATGAATGATGAATCATGGCACTTAGTTCGTAGTATTCCTCGTGTAATGGGCTTCATTGGTGGTACCTCTGATCGTCCTGCGCCTATCACTGATAAAGAAGCTGATGCTATTCTTAACCGTTTAGAGAAAGCAAGCGAAGCACCTCGTCCTAAGACGATGTTCGAAGCTGGTGAAGTGGTACGTGTTAACGATGGTCCATTTGCTGACTTCAACGGCACTGTTGAAGAAGTAGATTACGAGAAGAGCCGCATTAAGGTGTCTGTATCGATCTTTGGTCGTGCAACGCCAGTTGAGCTTGAATTTGGTCAGGTTGAAAAACTGGACTAAGACTCGATTAATTTGAGTAAGCTGTGGATAAATATTCAATAAGCTGTTCAAAATAAAAGAGTATAAAAATTCACCTTTTTAGGGTTGTTTAAGGCGCGAATTATGCTTATAATTTCGCGCCTTTTTGCAGGTATCACTGCAAAAAGATTTTAATGAAAATACGGGGAGCTTACCGAAAGGTTGGCGTATGAACCCAAAATTAGGAAATATCATGGCTAAGAAAGTTGAAGCTTATATCAAACTGCAAGTTGCAGCTGGTATGGCAAACCCGTCGCCACCGGTTGGTCCTGCTCTAGGTCAACACGGTGTGAACATCATGGAATTCTGTAAAGCGTTCAACGCAAAAACAGAATCTATTGAGAAAGGTCTTCCTACTCCAGTAGTAATTACTGTTTACAACGACCGCTCTTTCACGTTCCTAACTAAGACTCCACCTGCTGCTGTTCTTCTTAAGAAAGCTGCTGGCGTTAAGTCTGGTTCTGGTCGTCCAAACACTGAAAAAGTGGGTACAGTAACTGACGCTCAAATCCAAGAAATCGCAGAAACTAAAGCTGCTGATATGACTGGTGCTGACATCGAAGCAATGAAGCGTTCTATCGCTGGTACTGCTCGTTCAATGGGCCTAGTGGTAGAGGGATAAGATCATGGCAAAACTTACTAAGCGTATGCGCGTAATCCGCGAAAAAGTTGACGTAACTAAAGAGTACGAAATCAACGAAGCTGTTGCTCTTCTTAAAGAACTAGCTACTGCTAAATTCAATGAGTCTGTTGACGTTGCTGTTAACCTAGGCATTGATGCTCGTAAATCTGACCAAAACGTACGTGGCGCAACTGTGCTACCTCACGGTACTGGCCGTGAAATCCGCGTTGCTGTGTTCACTCAAGGTGCAAACGCAGAAGCAGCTAAAGAAGCTGGCGCTGATGTTGTAGGTATGGAAGATCTTGCTGAGCAAGTTAAGAAAGGCGAAATGAACTTCGACGTTGTTGTTGCTTCTCCAGATGCAATGCGTGTTGTTGGTCAACTAGGTACTATCTTAGGTCCACGCGGTCTTATGCCAAACCCTAAAGTTGGTACTGTAACTCCTAACGTTGCTGAAGCAGTTAAAAATGCTAAAGCTGGTCAGGTTCGTTACCGTAACGACAAGAACGGCATCATCCACACTACTATCGGTAAAGCATCTTTCGAAGCTAACCAGCTTCAAGAGAACCTAGAAGCACTTCTAGTTGCTCTTAAGAAAGCTAAGCCGTCTTCAGCGAAAGGTACTTTCCTGAAGAAAGTAAGCATCTCTACTACTATGGGTGCTGGTGTTGCTGTTGATCAGGCTAGCCTGAACACTCTAGCAAACTAATTTGCTTAGGCGCAGATTTATGTGTATACTTCTGCGCCTAATATTTGTGGTTGGGTGATTTTTGAAGTAATTCAAATCATCTATCCCAAGACCGTAGGCGCTGTACTCTTCGGAGATATGGCTTAATAAAACCTACGTAGGCGATGTTGTCGTTTGAAATGAATTTATTTGTTTTTAATAACATCGTAAACGCTCATTACATTTTGTAGTGAGTGCTGTAATCACAACCAGAGGTTAATCCAAATGGCTTTAAATCTTCAAGACAAAAAAGCAATTGTTGCTGAAGTCAACGAAGCTGCCAGTGGTGCACTTTCTGCAGTTGTAGCTGATTCTCGTGGCGTTGAAGTTGGCGCAATGACTTCTCTACGTAAGCAAGCTCGCGAAGCGGGTGTTTACGTGAAAGTTGTTCGTAACACACTAGCACGCCGTGCGGTTCAAGGTACAGACTACGAGTGTCTAGTAGACACTTTCACTGGTCCTACTCTGATCGCATTCTCTAACGAGCACCCAGGTGCTGCAGCGCGTCTTTTCAAAGACTTCGCTAAAGAGAATAAAGATTTCGAGATCAAAGCTGCTGCATTTGAAGGCGCAGTTACTGATGCTGAAGTACTAGCGACACTACCAACTTACGACGAAGCAATTGCACGCCTAATGATGTGCATGAAAGAAGCTTCTGCTGGCAAGCTGGTACGTACTATCGCTGCACTACGCGACCAAAAAGAAGAAGCTGCGGCTTAAGCCTTGCTTTTCACTGGTTGCTAAATAAACTTATTGTTGACTTAAAAGAGAATTGTTATGTCTATTACTAACGAGCAAATCCTAGACGCAGTTGCAGAAATGTCTGTAATGCAAGTTGTTGAACTAATCGAAGCTATGGAAGAGAAATTCGGTGTATCTGCTGCTGCTGCAGTAGTTGCAGGTGGCGCAGCTGGCGGCGAAGCTGCTGCTGAGCAAACTGAATTTGACGTAATCCTAACTGCTGCTGGCGGTAACAAAGTTTCTGTTATCAAAGCAGTACGTGGCGCAACAGGTCTAGGCCTTAAAGAAGCTAAAGGTCTTGTAGACTCAGCTCCAGCACCTCTAAAAGAAGGCGTTGACAAAGCTGAAGCTGAAGCTCTTAAAGCACAGCTAGAAGAAGCAGGCGCTTCTGTTGAAATCAAGTAATTATTATTACTTAATTTCTTAGCCGATAGGCTAATGGCTGGTGGTTATTTAACCACCGGCCTTTTTGCGCTGTAGGGCTTTGATGAATTTTCCCGCTGTTTAAACATCATCGTCTGAGCAAAAAACCAATTCATGTTTTCGAAATGATTGGTAACTACAGTAAACAGCTGTTAGTCACTACCCCCTCTATGAGAGTGTTTTGGGTAGTTTGGGTCACTTATCAGCGAGCTGAGGAACCCCATGGTTTACTCCTATACCGAGAAAAAGCGCATCCGTAAGGACTTTGGTACTCGTCCACAAGTTTTGGACATTCCATACCTGTTATCGATCCAGCTTGATTCTTTCGACAAATTCATCGAACAGGATCCAGAAGGTCAATACGGTCTTGAAGCTGCTTTCCGTTCTGTATTTCCAATTCAGAGCTACAACGGCAATTCTGAGCTGCAATACGTTAGCTACCGTCTTGGTGAGCCAGTTTTTGACGTTAAAGAATGTCAAATCCGCGGTGTTACTTACTCAAAGCCACTACGCGTAAAACTACGTCTAGTTATCTTTGATCGAGATGCACCAGCAGGTACTGTAAAAGACATTAAAGAACAAGAAGTCTACATGGGCGAAATTCCGCTTATGACAGACAATGGTACTTTCGTAATTAATGGTACCGAGAGGGTTATCGTATCCCAGCTGCACCGAAGCCCAGGCGTGTTCTTCGACAGTGATAAGGGTAAGACCCACTCATCAGGTAAAGTTCTTTATAACGCACGTGTAATTCCTTACCGTGGCTCATGGTTAGACTTTGAGTTCGATCCTAAGGATAACTTATTCGTACGTATCGACCGTCGTCGTAAGCTACCAGCATCGATTATTCTTCGTGCACTTGGTAAATCGACTGAAGAGATCCTAGATCTGTTCTTCGACAAAGTGAACTTCGAAGTTAAAGACCAAACTCTTCTTATGGAGTTGGTTCCTGATCGTCTACGTGGTGAAACTGCGTCATTCGACATCGAAGCAAACGGCAAAACTTACGTTGAGACTGGTCGTCGTGTTACTGCTCGTCATATCCGTCAACTTGAAAAAGATGGCGTTGAGCACATCGAAGTACCAGTAGAGTACATCGTTGGTAAAGTTGCATCTAAAGATTACATCAATGAAGCAACTGGCGAGATCATCGTTGGCGCGAACCAAGAGATTAGCCTAGAAGCACTTGCTAACCTGTCTCAAGCAGGTCACAAGGCTCTACAAACTCTGTTCACGAATGACCTAGATCACGGTCCATTCATGTCAGACACTCTACGTGCAGATAGCACAGTAGATCGCATCTCTGCATTGGTAGAAATCTACCGCATGATGCGTCCTGGCGAGCCACCAACGAAAGAAGCTGCAGAGTCTCTATTCGAAAGCCTATTCTTCTCTGAAGAACGTTACGACCTATCAACTGTAGGCCGTATGAAGTTCAACAGCTCTATCGAGCGTGAAGAAGAAGAAGAGCGCGGTACTCTGGATGAATCAGACATCATCGAAGTGATGAAGAAACTGATTGGTATCCGTAACGGCATTGGTGAAGTGGACGATATCGACCACCTTGGCAACCGTCGTATCCGTTCTGTAGGTGAAATGGCAGAAAACCAATTCCGTGTTGGTCTAGTTCGTGTAGAACGTGCCGTTAAAGAACGCCTAAGCCTTGGTGACCTTGATGCAATCATGCCTCAAGATCTTATCAACGCTAAGCCGATCTCTGCTGCAGTTAAAGAATTCTTTGGCTCCTCACAGCTTTCACAGTTCATGGACCAAAACAACCCATTGTCAGAAGTTACGCACAAACGTCGTATCTCTGCTTTAGGTCCTGGTGGTCTTACTCGTGAGCGCGCAGGCTTCGAAGTACGTGACGTTCACGTAACTCACTACGGTCGTCTATGTCCGATCGAAACGCCTGAAGGTCCAAACATCGGTCTAATTAACTCGCTATCTGCGTTTGCACGTTGTAACGATTACGGTTTCCTAGAAACTCCGTACCGTCGTGTAGTCGATGGTGTAGTAACAGAAGAAGTTGATTACCTGTCTGCAATTCAGGAAGGTCAATTCGTAATCGCGCAAGCAAACACCATTCTTACTGAAGAAGGTACGTTTGCAGATGAGCTAATCACAGCTCGTCAAAAAGGTGAATCTGGTCTTCACCCACGCGATCACGTTGACTACATGGACGTTGCGACAAACCAAGTAGTATCTATCGCTGCCTCGCTTATCCCGTTCCTAGAACACGATGATGCGAACCGTGCATTGATGGGTGCGAACATGCAACGTCAAGCAGTTCCAACTCTAAAAGCTGATAAGCCTCTAGTTGGTACTGGTATTGAGCGTAACATCGCAGTTGACTCTGGTGTTACAGCGGTTGCTAAGCGTGGCGGTCAAGTTCAGTCTGTAGACGCTTCTCGTATCGTAGTTAAGGTTAACGAAGATGAGCTAGTACCTGGCGAAGCTGGTATTGACATCTACAACCTAACTAAGTACACGCGTTCTAACCAAAACACATGTATTAACCAACGCCCTACAGTGCTTCCAGGTGAACCTGTATCACGTGGTGACGTACTAGCTGACGGTCCTTCAACAGACCTTGGTGAGCTAGCACTTGGTCAAAACATGCGTATCGCATTCATGCCTTGGAACGGCTACAACTTCGAAGACTCGATCTTAGTATCTGAGCGCGTAGTTCAAGAAGACCGTTTCACGACTATCCACATCCAAGAACTATCTTGTGTGGCTCGTGATACTAAGCTGGGCTCTGAAGAGATCACAGCTGATATTCCAAACGTAGGTGAGTCTGCTCTGTCTAAACTAGACGAGTCAGGTATCGTTTACATTGGTGCTGAAGTTAAGGGTGGCGACATCCTAGTTGGTAAAGTAACACCTAAAGGTGAAACTCAACTGACTCCTGAAGAGAAGCTACTACGTGCGATCTTCGGTGAGAAAGCATCTGATGTTAAAGATACTTCTCTACGTGTACCAAACTCTGTTTCAGGTACGATCATCGATGTACAAGTCTTCACTCGCGATGGCGTAGAGAAAGACAAGCGTGCACTTGAAATCGAACAAATGCAGCTGAAAGAAGCTAAGAAAGATCTAACTGAAGAATTCCAGATTCTTGAGGGTGGCCTTCTTAACCGTGTTAAAGCTGTACTTCTTTCTGGTGGTTACTCTGAAGCTAAGCTTGATGCAATCGGCCGTAAGAAATGGCTAGAGCAAGCACTAGAAGACGACGCACTACAATCACAGCTTGAGCAACTTGCTGAGCAGTGGGATGAGCTAAAAGCAGACTTCGATAAGAAGTTTGAAACTAAGCGTCGTAAGATCACTCAAGGTGATGATCTAGCGCCTGGCGTACTGAAGATTGTTAAGGTTTACCTAGCAGTTAAACGTCGCATTCAGCCTGGTGATAAGATGGCGGGTCGTCACGGTAACAAAGGTGTAATCTCTAAGATTAACCCTGTTGAAGACATGCCATACGATGAGAAAGGTCAGCCTGTAGACATCGTACTTAACCCACTGGGTGTACCATCGCGTATGAACATCGGTCAGATCCTAGAAGTACACTTAGGTTTGGCTGCGAAAGGTATCGGTGACAAGATCAACCAAATGGTTAAGGAACAACAAGAACTGCATAAGTTCCGTGAGTTCCTACAGAAGGTTTACGATCTTGGTGATACTCGTCAGAAAGTTGATATTGCTGAACTGTCTGATGATCAAGTTCGTACTCTGATCAAGAACTTACGTGGCGGTCTACCGATTGCTACTCCTGTGTTCGACGGTGCTTCTGAAGCGTTAATCAAAGAACTACTTAAACTGGGTGACTTACCAGAATCTGGTCAGCTAACTCTGTTTGATGGTCGTACTGGTGATGCGTTTGAGCGTCCTGTAACTGTTGGTTACATGTACATGCTGAAACTGAACCACCTTGTTGATGACAAGATGCACGCTCGTTCGACTGGTTCTTACAGCCTAGTAACTCAGCAACCACTTGGTGGTAAAGCTCAGTTCGGTGGTCAGCGTTTCGGTGAGATGGAAGTATGGGCACTAGAAGCATACGGTGCTGCATATACTCTACAAGAAATGCTAACAGTTAAGTCGGATGACGTTAATGGCCGTACTAAGATGTATAAGAACATCGTAGATGGCAATCATAGCATGGAACCTGGCATGCCAGAATCGTTCAACGTATTGTTGAAAGAGATCCGCTCGCTAGGTATCAACATCGAGCTAGAAGACGAAGAGTAATCCCTCGGGATTATTTGGTAGAAGGGGGCTCACTTTAGCTGGTGGGCTCCTTTTAACTCCTTACAGGAGCTGAATGTGAAAGACTTATTAAACTTTCTAAAAGCACAGCATAAGACCGAAGAATTTGATGCTATCAAAATCGGTCTATCTTCACCTGACATGATCCGTTCATGGTCTTTTGGTGAAGTTAAAAAACCTGAGACGATCAACTATCGTACGTTCAAACCTGAGCGCGATGGTCTGTTCTGTGCGCGTATCTTTGGTCCAGTTAAAGACTACGAATGTCTTTGTGGCAAATACAAGCGTCTGAAACACCGTGGTGTTATCTGTGAGAAGTGTGGCGTTGAAGTTACACAAACTAAAGTTCGTCGTGACCGTATGGGCCACATCGAGCTTGCTTCACCAGTTGCTCACATCTGGTTCCTAAAATCACTACCGTCTCGTATCGGTCTACTAATGGATATCCCACTGCGTGATATCGAACGTGTTCTTTACTTCGAAATGTACGTAGTAACTGAACCAGGTATGACTGATCTAGAAAAATCTCAGATGCTTACTGAAGAAGAGTATCTGGATCGTCTAGAAGAGTGGGGTGACGAATTCACTGCTAAGATGGGTGCGGAAGCGATCAAAGATCTGCTTTCAACTATGGACCTTCATCAAGAAGCAGAAGAAATGCGCGAAGAGTTGGAAACAACTAACTCTGAAACTAAGCGTAAGAAAGTCACTAAGCGTTTGAAGCTAGTTGAAGCATTCATCCAGTCTGGTAACGATCCACAATGGATGATTCTGACTGTACTTCCTGTGCTTCCGCCAGATCTACGTCCTCTAGTACCTCTAGATGGCGGTCGTTTTGCGACTTCAGATCTGAACGACCTTTACCGTCGTGTGATCAACCGTAACAACCGTTTGAAGCGCCTTCTAGAGCTAGCTGCTCCGGACATCATCGTACGTAACGAAAAGCGTATGCTGCAAGAGTCTGTTGATGCACTTCTAGATAACGGTCGTCGTGGTCGTGCAATCACAGGTTCGAACAAGCGTCCTCTGAAATCTCTTGCTGATATGATCAAGGGTAAACAAGGTCGTTTCCGTCAGAACCTTCTAGGTAAACGTGTAGACTACTCTGGCCGTTCTGTAATCACAGTAGGTCCATACCTTCGTCTGCACCAGTGTGGTCTTCCTAAGAAGATGGCACTTGAGCTATTCAAGCCATTTATCTACAGCAAGCTAGAAACTCGTGGCATGGCTACGACAATCAAAGCTGCTAAGAAGATGGTAGAGCGCGAAGAAGCGATCGTTTGGGATATCCTAGACGAAGTAATCCGCGAACACCCAGTACTACTTAACCGTGCACCTACACTTCACCGTCTAGGTATCCAAGCGTTTGAACCAGTACTAATCGAAGGTAAAGCGATCCAGCTTCACCCACTAGTGTGTGCGGCATACAACGCCGACTTCGATGGTGACCAAATGGCGGTTCACGTGCCTCTAACTCTAGAAGCACAGCTTGAAGCTCGTACCCTAATGATGTCGACAAACAACATTCTGTCGCCAGCATCGGGTGATCCGATCATCGTACCTTCTCAGGACGTTGTATTGGGTCTTTACTACATGACACGTGAGAAAATCAACGTGAAAGGTGAAGGTATGTACCTTGCAGGCCCTGAAGAGGCTGAGAAGGCATACCGCACTAAGACTGCTGAGCTACACGCTCGCGTTAAAGTGCGTATCACTGAAACAGTAGTAGACGAAGATGGCAATAGCACTACAGAGACTAAACTGGTTGATACAACTGTTGGTCGTGCAATGCTATGGCAAATCGTACCGAAAGGTCTTCCGTACAGCATCGTTAACCAAAAGCTAGGTAAGAAACAAATCTCTAACCTACTTAACGAAGCGTACCGTAAGCTTGGTCTTAAAGACACGGTAGTATTCGCTGACCAAATCATGTACGCAGGTTTTGCTTACGCAGCACTTTCTGGTGTTTCTGTAGGTATTAACGACATGGTTGTACCTCAAGCGAAATACGACGAAATCGAATCTGCTGAAGAAGAAGTTCGTGAAATCCAAGAGCAATTCCAATCTGGTCTTGTTACTGCGGGTGAGCGTTACAACAAAGTTATCGATATCTGGGCGTCAACGAACGACCGCGTTGCGAAAGCGATGATGGATAACCTATCTTCTGAAACTGTTGTTAACCGCGACGGTGAAGAAGAGCAGCAAGAATCGTTCAACAGCATCTACATGATGGCCGACTCGGGCGCTCGTGGTTCTGCAGCTCAGATTCGTCAGCTAGCAGGTATGCGTGGTCTGATGGCGCGTCCAGATGGTTCAATCATCGAAACGCCGATCACAGCGAACTTTAAAGAAGGTCTAAACGTCCTTCAGTACTTTATCTCAACGCACGGTGCTCGTAAGGGTCTTGCGGATACAGCACTGAAAACAGCGAACTCGGGTTACCTAACTCGTCGTCTAGTAGACGTTGCTCAAGACGTTGTAGTTCACGAACATGACTGTGGCACGCACGAAGGTATCGACATGATGCCTCACATCGAAGGTGGTGACGTTAAAGTTGCACTTTCTGAGCTTGCTCTAGGTCGTGTAGTTGCTGAAGACGTTCTTAAACCAGGTACTGAAGATGTACTGATCCCACGTAATACTCTAATTGATGAGAAGTGGTGTCAGATCATGGAAGACAACTCAGTAGATAGCATGAAAGTGCGCTCTGTTGTTACCTGTGATGCAGACTTCGGTTGTTGTGCACAGTGTTACGGTCGTGACCTAGCACGTGGTCACCTAGTGAACCAAGGTGAAGCAGTTGGTGTTATCGCTGCTCAGTCTATCGGTGAACCGGGTACACAGCTAACGATGCGTACGTTCCACATCGGTGGTGCGGCATCTACTGCAGCAGCAGAGAACAGCATCCAAGCTAAGACAACTGGTACTGTGAAACTTCACAACGCTAAGTTCGTAATCAACAAAGACAAGAAACTGGTCATCACTTCTCGTGCATCTGAGATGACGATTATTGATGAGTTCGGTCGTACGAAAGAGAAGCACAAACTTCCTTACGGTTCTACGCTAAACAAGGCAGACAGCGATGCTGTTGAAGCTGGTGAAGTGGTAGCTAACTGGGAAGCGCACACAATGCCAATCATCACTGAAGTGGCAGGTCGCATCCAGTTCGTAGACATGATCGACGGTGTTACAGTAGCTCGCCAAACAGATGACCTAACGGGTCTATCTTCAAGCGAAGTAACTGATGCAGCAGCGCGTCCAGCAGCAGGTAAAGATATGCGTCCAGCTATCAAACTTGTTGATGCGGCAGGTAACGACGTAATGATCCCTGGTACTGATATGCCAGCTCACTACTTCCTACCTGGTAAAGCGATTGTAAACATCGAAGATGGCGCAGAAGTTGGCATTGGTGACACTCTTGCACGTATCCCTCAGAAGTCTGGCGGAAACAAAGATATCACCGGTGGTCTACCACGCGTAGCTGACCTATTCGAAGCTCGTAAGCCGAAAGAGCCTGCGATCCTTGCTGAACACACAGGTACTGTGTCTTTCGGTAAAGAAACGAAAGGTAAGCGTCGTCTAGTAATCACTCGCGAAGGTGGCGACACTTACGAAGAGATGATTCCTAAGCACCGTCAACTTAACGTGTTTGAAGGTGAGAAGATCGAACGTGGTGATGTAATCGCTGATGGTCCAGAGACTCCACATGACATTCTACGTCTACGTGGCATTCACGCTGTGACTCAGTACATCGCAAACGAAGTACAAGAAGTTTACCGTCTACAAGGCGTAAAGATTAACGATAAGCACATCGAGACTATCGTTCGTCAAATGCTACGTAAGTGTACTATTACACACGCTGGTGACTCTGAGTTCCTACCTGGTGAGCAAGTTGAGTACTCTCAAGTTAAGATTGCTAACCGTGCTCTAGAAGCAGAAGGTAAAGAACTGGTTCGTTTCGAACGTGAACTACTTGGTATCACGAAAGCTTCTCTTGCAACTGAATCATTTATTTCAGCGGCGTCATTCCAAGAGACAACTCGCGTACTAACAGAAGCTGCGGTTTCTGGTAAGCGTGATGATCTACGTGGTCTGAAAGAGAACGTAATTGTTGGTCGTCTGATCCCAGCTGGTACTGGTTTCGCATACCACCAAGATCGTCAAAAGCAACGTGAAGAGCAAGAAGGTCCATCTGCAGAACAAGCGACAGATAACCTAGCAGCACTTCTAAATGCTGGCTTCTCTTCTGACGAGTAATCGTTAAGTCGATTGTTCATTAGAACTAAAAAAGGCACCTTCGGGTGCCTTTTTTGTTTCTGTCGTTGTAGAAAATACGTCTATGCGAGCTTTAAAGCACGATTTACATCAGCCTTTGAAAGGTAGTATTGGAAAGAGAGTAAAAGGGGCTAGCAGGAAATGGACGAGTAGATGGTGTGAAGCTAAACCATAATTCTTAGACAAAACGAAAAGCTTGCACAATGGCAAGCTTAGAGAATGGTCATGTCAATTAAGCGCCTGGCGGTACCGCTAGACTGTCAGCAATTTGCTGAATTAATTGATCTTCGACTTCAAACCTTGCTTCGATAATTTCACCAATCAGAGAAAGGTCGCTATCAAAGCTTTCCAGTTCATCGTTGTTTGCAATCGCGGCATACCTATCGGTGAAGTTGAGAAGAGGCTCTGTCGTGAGCACGATATGACCATAAGTTTGGTTAATCTCTTCCGTCACCTTAAAGCCGGTCGCCTGCCATTTATCCATTACCATGTCATAGATCTTGAAGTGGCCTTCCGAAATATAATCGACTAGATGTTGGCAAAAAGATTGAAGTTCTTCAGAAGAAGGGAGTTCAGCGATGGTGGTGGTTTTGGTTGAGCAGGGTTGAAGCGCAGCAAGTTTACAATATTCGACAATCAAGGATTGACGAGTTTCTAGCCAATGGTCGATGACTTCATTTGAGCCACTCCACTGTTCTTGTGTTTGTTTGAATTTATTTAGCATGACCATGTCCTCATGATCTGATCACAGCCGTGTGATCAAAGTAAATTGCCGAAGCAGGGGTCCATTTCATATTATTGTAAATACTAAAACCAGCTAGAACTAATTCTTTGCAACAGCTCTAGTATGAAATTAGATTGCCAGTAAAATGAACGAACTGCAAGCGGTGAGAGGCACGGATGTTAAAAAAAAGTGACAAGACGAAAATGGGTTCTGCTTATTGGTGTGTGGTTTCCGGTAGTGAAGTGTGGACGAAAAATGATGCCTTACCTTACGGCACAGCTGAAGAGCTTGGTATACCAATAGATCAGGCTGTAGAAGTGGGACGACATTTAAACGCACCAGTATATTGGGTCAACGAATCAGAATTAACGCATGATGTTGAACTGACGCCTCTAAGAAGCCTATTACATTGGGAAGAGTCGGTATTTTTGCTAACGAGTAAAGCGATTCAATATGGCCATATGTCTCAAACTCAACGTTTTTGCCCGCAGTGTGGAGGTCGTAACTTCCTAAACCATAATCAATTGGCGATGCAGTGTGGTGATTGCCGCACGCTTCATTACCCGCGGATTTTTCCGTGCATTATTGTCGCAGTGCGCAATCGAACTCAGATCTTATTGGCGCAGCACCCTAGGCACAGAACGGGAATGTATACAGTGATAGCGGGCTTCCTTGAGGTAGGGGAGACTCTTGAGCAGTGTGTCGCCCGCGAAGTGAAAGAAGAAACTGGGATCGAAGTTTCCCAAATTGAGTATTTTGGTAGCCAACCATGGGCATTTCCCTCGAGTATGATGATGGGGTTTGTGGCTGAATACGCTGGTGGCACACTGAGGCCAGATTACAGTGAATTGTCTGATGCACGATGGTTTGATGTGGATGAATTACCTGAAGTCGCTCCTCCAGGTACGATCGCAAAGTCCCTTATTGACCATACGGTTAGTTTAGTAAAGGTATTGAAAAATAAGTAAAAAAAACCCTCCACAAGTGGAGGGGGTAAGTAAGATGTCGTTATGAGATGCTGAGTACTGTGTACTCAGTTTATAATTGTTATTTTCGCTAGCGAACAAATTTTTAACATGCTCCCCTATGGGGTGCAAACTAAGCATTGATTTAAAAGTTAATAACTTGATCTAGGTTGCAAAGCACACAGCTTTTAGAGGTGAATCAGTGTTAGAATACTCTCCTTCAAAATAGACAAGATTGAATTGGAATTTAACGGAATGACCGAACTAAAGAATGATCGCTATTTACGCGCACTGTTAAAGCAACCTGTAGACCACACGCCAGTATGGATGATGCGTCAAGCAGGCCGCTATCTTCCTGAGTACAAAGCAACGCGTGCAGAAGCAGGCGATTTCATGTCTTTGTGTAAGAACGCAGAGTTGGCGTCTGAAGTAACGCTTCAGCCTTTACGTCGTTTCCCTCTTGATGCGGCAATCTTGTTCTCAGATATTCTGACTATTCCCGATGCGATGGGGCTAGGTTTGTATTTCGAAACAGGTGAAGGTCCGAAATTCGAGCGTCCTATTACTTGTAAAGCTGACGTAGAAAAGATTGGCTTACCAGATCCTGAAGGTGAACTTCAGTACGTCATGAACGCTGTTCGTCAGATCCGTAAAGATCTAAACGGTGATGTACCTTTGATCGGTTTCTCTGGCAGTCCATGGACTCTTGCAACATACATGGTTGAAGGTGGCAGCTCGAAAGCATTCACTAAGATCAAAAAGATGATGTATGCAGAGCCACAAACGCTACACCTACTGCTTGATAAGCTAGCAGACAGCGTGATCGAATACCTAAACGCACAGATCAAAGCGGGTGCTCAATCGGTGATGGTATTTGATACTTGGGGTGGCGTATTGACTCCACGTGACTACAACTTGTTCTCACTGCAATACATGCACAAAATCGTTGATGGCTTAATCCGAGAAAACGATGGTCGTCGAGTGCCAGTGACGCTATTCACTAAGAACGGTGGCATGTGGTTAGAATCTATCGCAGCAACAGGTTGTGATGCTGTAGGCCTAGACTGGACTATCAACATTGCTGACGCGAAAGCACGAATTGGCGATAAGGTCGCTCTGCAAGGCAACATGGATCCATCGATCCTTTACGCTCAACCAGAACGTATTCGTGAAGAAGTGGCCTCTATTCTAGAAGGCTTCGGCGATGCTGGTACGGGTCACGTATTTAACCTTGGTCACGGTATCCACCTGGATGTGCCACCAGAAAATGCTGGTGTGTTCGTAGATGCGGTACACGAGCTGTCTAAGCCTTACCACAAGTAACTCTAGGTCAGATTATTGAAAGCGCAGTTGGGAAACCAACAGCGCTTTTTTATTGCCTTAATATCGGCATTCAATACTCGTATGATTTCGTTAGTGTACAGATTTTTAGGTTTTTGGATCATGGTAGGCCAAATACTCCGAGACCTGCTTTTTGATATAGGGCAATACTTCTTGTACAAACCAAGGGTTCTTTTTGAGCCAGATATTGTTGCGTGGTGACGGGTGAGGCAGGGGAATATATTGCGGGGCCCAACGTTGCCATTGTTCAACCGTTTCGGTCAGCGTTTTAGGCTTGTTTGGCAAATAATAGTTTTGAGCGTATTGGCCTATCAGGAGTGTCATCTCTATATTCGGAAGTAGTGCGCTTACTTGTTTGTGCCACAGTGGTGCACACTCTTTTCGCGGCGGTAAATCCCCGCTTTTTCCTTTGCCTGGGTAGCACAGTCCCATCGGCATAATGGCAATTTTCTTGGGGTTGTAGAAGTCATCGGCTTCGATACTCAACCATTCCCTCAGCCGCTCTCCACTCGCATCGTCCCAAGGAATGGAGCTCTGGTGTACTTTAAGCCCTGGCGCTTGACCAATGATCAGAAGTTTCGCTTCAGTGGATGCCTGAATGACAGGGTTTGAACCAAGCATGAGACTTTCTGCGCATACCTGACATTGACGAATCTCGCCGAGAAGGTCATCAAGCATTAGTAGCCTTTATCGAAATCAATCATGTTGTCGAGCTGAAAGCCATCTCGCCAAAGCTGGTAATTACGTGCAAAGATATTGACCACTTGGCGTGGTTCACTTAAGGCTGCGATGTGTGGTGTGAGAGTAATTTGCTGCATTTTCCAAAAAGGGTGCGCTTCACTCAAAGGCTCATGAGTAAAAACATCTAAAAAGGCGTGTTCAATCCAATGGTTTTTCAATGCGATTAATAGTGCTTTATCGTCCAACGTTTCCCCTCGACCTACATTAAACAGCAAAGCTCGTTTGCAGTAGCTCAGGGTTTCTTCGTTGAGTAACCCAACGGTAGAGTCCGTCGCGGGTAAAGTGTTCACGACGATGTCTGCCTGTTCGAGGGCAGCTTTCATCTCGTTAATATGAAAGGTGTCCTTGAAAGTCGTGGCTTTAGAGGGGATACCTGTACGATTCACACCTATTGTATGGATACCAAGGGCTGAAGCGACCTGAGCTAAATGACTACCAATGGAACCTGTTCCTAGGATAACCATGACTTTATTAGTTAAAGAGCTGTATAGGTGGGGTTGCCAGTGGCCTTTTTCTTGTTGCTGTTGATAGGTGCGAAAATGACGATAGTGACTGATAGAGTAACCTAGAACATATTCCGCAATCGCAGGGCCGAAAATCCCTTTAATATTGGTTAAACGATAATCTTGTCGAAGGTTGTCATCTATCAGAGTATTGATCCCAGCGTAAGTCGATTGAAGCCAGTCCAATTGGGTAAAGCGGTCGAGTTGTCCTACAATCAGTGGAGGCGAGGCGAGTACTATGTCTGCTTCTTCTGGGGTCTCACAGATTTCCAACTCAGGAAGAGATTGATTGAGAATGAGCTGTCTGTATGTGTCGTTATGTTCGGTGAGAATATAAAGCTTATTCGTGAAATTGTTCATGGGCTTGCCTTTTTTCCCTAGTGTTTATCAAGTACACTTCCGCTGTCTTTTTCTGCAATTATTGAGTGACTATGCTACAGAATCCACTTCAGGTTCGTCTTGAAAAGTTAGAACCTTGGCAACAAATTACCTTCATGGCGTGTTTATGTGAGCGTATGTACCCTAACTATGCCATGTTTTGTGACAATACAGAATTTGCAGAAGCGCGTATTTATCGTGATGTGCTTGATAGTGTGTGGGAAATCTTGACCGTTAAAACGGCAAAAGTGAACTTTGAACGTCAACTAGAAAAAATTGAAGAGCTTTTTCCGAGTGCGGATGATTTTGACTTCTACGGCGTTTATCCTGCGATGGATGCCTGCCAAGGTTTATCAACGCTACTTCACGGCTTGCTAGATCGTGAGCACCTATTTGAGTCTATGTTGAAGCTGAGTCAGCAGTCGGTAAAAACGGTAGCGGACTTAGAGCTTGCTCAAGGTGGTGAAGAGATCACAAACGACAACCAAAAAGAAAACGAAGCGGTTTGTGAAGAGTGGGATGTTCAGTGGGCTATTTTTAGACCGTTACGAGAAACGACGGAACGCGACATCGAATTGATTAAAGATTTACGCCATGAGCTTCGTGAAGAAGCAGTCAGCAATATTGGTGTGACGTTATAAAAAAATAAAGGCTCCTTTCGGAGCCTTTATTCATTTACGATTCTTTCTTTTCGACGTCTTTTGTTGCAACGTCTTCTTCATCATCTCGACTTTCAATCACTCCATGCTTTTCTTTCCAGTTTTCCCAACGTTGGAATGCCAGTTCTTGCATGTCTGTGTTTTTATCCGCTTCATCGACGATTTCTTCACCGAGTAAATGTTCGAAGATGTCTTCTAAAGTTAGTAGGCCTTGGATAGTGCCGTATTCATCGACAACGAGCGCCAGTTGCAGACGATTTGACATCATTTGGTCAAAGGCTTTGGCAAGGCCTAGATTATTGAGCAATACGTGGATAGGGCGCATGACATCCCCAAGTGACTTATCTCCACAACCCGCTTGCTGCAGCCTAAAAAGCTCCAGTCTGTGTACAAAGCCGATGATGTTGTCCGATTGCTCGGAATAAACCAATGGACGAGAAAATGGCGTATCTTTATGCTCTTTTAGGAACTGATTGATGCTCATCTCGGCATCGACTCTAAAGACGACAGGGCGAGGTGTCATTACTTGAGTAATGGCAACATCCTGAATGCCGAGCAGGTTGCTCAGAATTTTAGACTCACCTTCCGCAAACTCGCCGCTTTCCTTTGCAAGGATCGCCATTGCAGATAACTCATCACGCATTTTGGGTGCCTGATGACCACTGGCCAGTCTTTTCGTGATTTGCTCTGAGAACCATACGAATGGTGTTAAGAAGAATACCATCCATCGTAACACTGTGGCTGATGCCGGAGCAAGCTGGCGCCAGTAGGTTGCACCAATGGTTTTCGGTACGATCTCCGACAGAACCAGAATGCCGAGTGTCAGAACCGCGGAGAACACACCTAGCCATTGGCTACCAAATACGACTGCTGCTTGAGCACCTGCAGTCGCAGCGCCGATGGTATGGGCAATCGTATTCAGGGTAAGAATGGATGCCAGCGGTCTATCGATGTCTGTTTTTAGTTTATCTAAGGACTTTGCCGCTGGGTGATCTTGTTGCTTCAACTGAGCGATATAGCTCGGACTGATACTAAGAAGAACAGCCTCTAGAACAGAACAGATGAATGAAATTCCAATGGCAATGGAAACATATAAGGTTAGCAGCAGCATAATTGACCTTGCATAAATGTAATTTAAGTACCCAGAAATCTCTCGTACTCTAAGAAATACGCTTGTTCTGGAACCTTGTAAATTGGCCCGAAACCTTTATAAAACAAGGTTTCAATACGATGAAGAAGTAACAAATTGTGAGTTATTACTCATATTATGGCTAAAAGTAAGGCATTAGAGCTAAAGATCGTCGACAAACCTTTGCCAGATGGGGCATTTATGTTTTAGAGTGAATCCGAATTCAAAATTACAAAGAAGGGAAACCTAATGAACAAGACCCAATTAATCGACTTTATTGCTGAAAAAGCGGACCTTTCTAAAGCACAAGCTAAAGCAGCTCTAGAAGCGACTCTTGGCGGTGTAACTGATGCTCTTAAAGACGGCGACCAAGTTCAACTAATTGGTTTTGGTACTTTCAAAGTAAACCACCGTGCAGCTCGCACTGGTCGTAACCCAAAAACTGGTGATGAGATTCAAATCGCTGCAGCAAATGTTCCTGCATTTGTAGCGGGTAAAGCACTGAAAGATTCAGTAAAATAATCTAAACTGTACCGAGGTAGTTTCACCTCACCTCGGTACAGGTTTTTATGAACAAAGCATTCTTTCTCGTTCCACTTCTTTCTTCTCTTATTCTCGGATGTTCCTCGTCCTCTCCTCGTCCAAATTTAGACCAATTTTCTGATTCCTCTGGCGGCCAAGTCATGGGAGATGCGACAAGTTTCTACTGGGTAACCAAAAAACTCACACAGCCTTACACTGCATCGGACTATGTTTCTGTTGGGGATTACGGTTGGTATAAAAGTGACTACCGCTGGCAAGAAGACACTTTACGAGAGTTTATTCGTCAAGGTGAACAACGAGATTCATCAAACAAGTTAGTGCCTTATCGAATACACGTGCGTTTCAATAAAGTGAACGAAGCCGTGTATCAACAATATCGTATAGATGGCCGCGTATTGCCTATTCAATCAGAGCAACTACAAAGATACCAAAAAGAAGCCAAGTCTGTTTTAGAGCGTACTCAAAAGCAAAAAGGCGAGGGTTTAGAGCTTATTCAAGGCTACTGGGATGGCAGCACGTTTGAAACGTGTTCTGGCAAAGAATACGATAAGTTTGAGTTTAACCAAACCTTGCCAAGCTTTGTGATTAACCGACTTGCTACCGTAGATAGCTATGCTGCATTTCTAGGGAAAGCTTCATTAGGGGAACTGTCGGTGGAAGAGTTATTGATGTTGGCGGAAGATAGCCATGACTGTATCGAAAGACCGGTCTTTATTGAAGAATAACTTTCTTTGAATCCTAAGTTACAGGTATTAAAAAGGCGCTCAAAGAGCGCCCTTTTTATTTGTAGCTAGCAAAGATTATTAGCCTTGTGATTGCTCACGTGCAATCGCACGGTAACCAATGTCATTGCGGTGGAACATACCATTCCAGCTAACTTGCTTAGTCAACGCGTAAGCGCGCTCTTGAGCTTCAGAAACCGTGTTACCCAGTGCCGTTGCACAAAGTACACGACCACCGTTTGTCACCACATCGCCAGCTTCGTTATTTGTCGTACCCGCGTGGAAAACTTTTTGGCCTTCAACTTCACTTGTTGGTAGTGAAATAACGTCACCTTTTGCGTAGTCAGCAGGGTAACCGCCAGCCGCAAGAACAACACCGATAGAAGCGCGTGGATCCCACTTTGACTCTGCTTCGTCTAGTTTCTCGTCGATCGCCATTAGGCAAAGCTCAACAAGGTCTGACTCCATACGCATCATGATAGGTTGCGTTTCTGGATCGCCGAAGCGGCAGTTGTATTCGATAACTTTAGGTGTGCCGTCAGCATCGATCATTAGACCAGCGTAAAGGAAACCCGTGTAAGGTGCGCCTTCGGCATCCATACCACGTACCGTTGGGTAGATAACTTCCTCAAGGATACGGTTGTGGATTTCAGGCGTCACAACTGGAGCAGGAGAGTAAGCACCCATGCCGCCAGTATTAGGACCAGTGTCTTTGTCGCCAACACGTTTGTGATCTTGGCTGGTGGCCATAGGAAGCACGCTAGAACCGTCAACCATTACGATGAAACTTGCTTCTTCGCCTTCAAGGAACTCTTCGATAACCACGCGGCTGCCAGCTTCGCCAAATACGTTGCCTGCTAGCATGTCTTTGATTGCGTCTTCAGCCTCTTCAAGCGTCATCGCAACGATAACGCCTTTACCTGCCGCAAGACCGTCTGCTTTTACTACGATTGGAGCGCCTTGCTCACGGACGTAAGCGATAGCTGGCTCAATCTCAGTGAAGTTTGCGTAGTAACCCGTTGGGATGTCATGACGAGCTAGGAAGTCTTTAGTGAATGCTTTCGAACCTTCAAGCTGTGCTGCTGCTTGAGTTGGACCAAAGATAGGCAGACCCACTTCGCGGAACGCGTCAACCACACCAATGACTAATGGTGCTTCTGGGCCTACGATAGTCAGTTCGATTTTTTTCTCTTGAGCAAACGCCACTAAACCAGCGATGTCTTCAACACCGATGTTTACGTTCTCAAGTTTTGGCTCAAGTGCAGTACCTGCGTTACCTGGAGCAACGAATACTGTTTCAACGTTTGGGTTTTGTGCTGCTTTCCAACCTAAAGCGTGTTCTCTGCCGCCGGCACCAATAATCAATACATTCATGTTTTAAAATCCTTATAGCTGCTTCAGAGCCTTTATTTCTGTGTCAAACATGCTCACTTATAGTCATAAGCTCCGCGTGTTTTCCTTGAACTAAAGTCACTGACTTGCTCTACGTATTTCAAATATCGGAATATTTAAAAAAACAAAATTATAAGTTTTGCTCAAAGTAGTTGGTGATGTGGCTAGGCAGCAATTGAGCCCATCCCCGGGAGCATAGCTCGCTATGTGACCGGGGTGGACGAAAGCAGCTAACGACGCCACAGTGCCAAATACGAAGAGGAAATTAGTGGCGGAAGTGACGCATACCCGTAAAGATCATCGCCATGCCGTGCTCGTCTGCTGCTGCGATAACTTCGTCATCACGCATAGAGCCGCCCGGTTGGATAACACACTTGATGCCCGCTTCTGCTGCCGCGTCGATACCGTCACGGAATGGGAAGAATGCATCTGATGCCATTACACAACCTTCAACCTGTAGACCTTCGTCTGCAGCTTTGATGCCTGCGATTTTCGCAGAGTAAACGCGGCTCATTTGGCCTGCGCCTACACCGATAGTCATGTCACCTTTTGAGTAAACGATCGCGTTAGATTTCACGTATTTTGCTACTTTCCAGCAGAATAGGGCATCTTTTAGCTCTTCAGCTGTAGGTTGGCGCTTAGAAACCACTTTAAGGTCATCTTCAGATACCATGCCTTGGTCGCGGTCTTGAACCAGTAGTCCGCCGTTAACGCGCTTCACGTCAAAGCCAGTTGTCTTAGTTGTCCACTCACCACACTCAAGTAGGCGAAGGTTTTTCTTAGCCGCTACGATTTCTACTGCTTCAGCAGAAACAGAAGGTGCAATGATAACTTCAACGAATTGGCGCTCAGTGATAGCCGTTGCTGTTGCTGCGTCTAGTTCGCGGTTGAATGCGATGATGCCGCCAAATGCAGACGTTGGGTCTGTTTTGAACGCACGGTCGTAAGCTTCTAGGATGTCTTTACCTAGCGCTACACCACATGGGTTAGCGTGCTTAACGATGACACATGCTGGCTCGTCGAACTCTTTCACACACTCAAGTGCTGCGTCAGTATCAGCGATGTTGTTGTAAGAAAGGGCTTTACCTTGGATTTGGCGAGCAGTAGAAACAGACGCTTCTTCAGGGTTTGCTTCAACGTAGAATGCGGCTGCTTGGTGGCTGTTCTCACCGTAGCGCATATCTTGTTTTTTCTCGAACTGTTGGTTGAACGTGCGAGGGAATTTGCTTTTTTCGTCACCTTCTTTGTTCTCACCGTAAGATGGAACCATAGTGCCGAAGTAGTTAGCGATCATGCCGTCGTAAGAAGCCGTGTGCTCGAATGCTGCGATAGCGAGGTCGAAACGAGTTTCTAGTGTTAGAGATTTCTCGTTAGCGTCCATTTCAGCGATAACGCGGTCGTAATCGTTAGCGTTCACAACGATAGTTACGTCTTTGTGGTTTTTCGCTGCAGAGCGAACCATTGTTGGGCCACCGATGTCGATGTTCTCAACGGCATCAGCAAGGGTACAGCCTTCTTTAGCAACGGTTTCAGCGAATGGGTATAGGTTTACAACAACCATATCGATAGGGTTGATACCGTGAGTTTCCATTACGTCATCGTCTTGGCCACGACGGCCTAGAACACCACCATGAACTTTTGGGTGTAGAGTCTTAACACGGCCATCCATCATTTCTGGGAAACCAGTGTAGTCAGAGACTTCTGTTACAGAGATGCCTTTTTCAGCAAGCAGGCGAGCAGTGCCACCGGTAGATAGGATATCTACACCACGGTTAGCAAGAGCTTGTGCAAATTCAACGATACCAGTTTTGTCTGATACGCTGATTAGAGCGCGGCGAATTGGACGAGCGTTATTCATGCTTCCATCTTCCTCAAATTCATGGAGTTAAAAATAAAGATATTTGCCAAAAAAGAACTTGTTTCTATCTTCTTCTTAGAAGAGATAAAATATTGGCCAGTTTTGGTAAAGACCTTTTGGGGTAGACTTATCATCAAGCAATAAGATAACCAACTCCAAATTTGATGGCGCACATTCTAACTAATTTATTACAAAAAAGCTCGCGCAATCGTTTGGCATCTCAAAATTAATTATGAAAAAAGACGATTTCGGCTTTAAAAGTAACGAGATAGTTAATAAGGAAAGTTATGTTTCAGATCGGTGAATTGGCGAAGCGCTGTGGAGTGACGGCTGATACGCTTCGTTTTTACGAAAAAAATGCGCTTATCGCCCCGGCGGGAAGAAGTGAATCTGGGTATCGCTTATACAGTGATGAGAATCAAAAACAAGTCAGCTTTATCCTTAAAGCGAAAGAGCTAGGACTTAGTCTTGAAGAGATCAAAGAGTTACTTGAGATTAAGCTGGAAGCGACCGAGCATAGTTGTGCAGAAGTGAAAGCGATAACGACTGCAAAGTTGATTGTTATCGATGAAAAAATTAATGAATTAGGGCGGATTAGGACCGCACTAAAGAAAATCAACGATGCGTGCTGTGGCCATGTTGATGATGACGCTAGTCATTGTTCAATATTAGGGGCATTGGCCAGTGAAGAGCGTCAAAGCTCTTGCTGTGCAACGGAGAAAGCAGAGCGCTAAGAAGCTTTTAGAATTTTAGCTTTTCGCTGAGCATTCGATTTGATATCAGGAAGATTATCATAGTAAAGCGTAACTTGGTTTCTTCCTGTTTGTTTCGAGTAATACATGGCTTTGTCAGCATTGACAAGTAACGCTTTTACACTGGTGATTTGCTCGTTGGTTTCAGCAACACCGATACTTACTGTAGGGTAGATACTATTACCATCAACAGTGCACGGACTAGCTTCGATGGCTGATCTGAGTTTTTCCGCAATATCATACGCTTGAATAGCGTTGATGCCACTTAATACCACCCCAAACTCCTCTCCGCCAAGGCGACCGATGTAGTCACATGAACGGATAGATTGCTGGCAAATTCTGGCAACATGAATAATGACTTCATCTCCTGACATATGCCCGACTTGGTCATTAATCTCTTTGAAATGGTCGATATCAATCATTAAGCAGCTCAGACTTTGAGTTGCCGCCATATGAAATTCTTGCTCTAATCCGACGAGAAACGCACGACGATTCAAAATACCGGTTAATTCATCCGTTTCTGACAGCCTCTTTAGCTCGGCTTCACGCAAGAAAGCTTGAGTGATGTTTCGTTCTTGCCATAAAACGAATCTTTCCCCTGCGGATGTGTCGACTGGCTTGAAGGTAGACTCGAACCATTGCTCCTCCATTTCACCAAGAGCAATTAGTTCCTCAATGGAAAGTTGCAACTGCTGACAAGGGGAGAGGGAATATTGAATTTGTTGGATTTCTCCTGAAGAAAGCGCGCGCGCTACAGTCTGCTGTAGTTTCGAGGAAATGGCAGCGGGTAACAGGTCTGAGATTTTTTTGTGAGTGGTCTCGGAGGTGTGACCAAAGCTTTCTACGATGTGCCCAGAGTGATCGACTAATAGATGACGATCTGGGAGTGAATTAAGCATTAGGCCAAGCCATTCTTCCCTTTTCATATCAACCATGTAGTGATTCCAGACATTTAGAGTAATTGACCATTATATCGGTAGTGTAAAGGTTATCAATCGTAACTGATCACATAATGGTTGATTATTAGCCTGCACAATAAATAAAGTAGTTCAGATAGCTTCCGTGTCTGTATTGAACTCAATTAAAGGGGAGGCTGTTTGTTGGATAGATACAAAAAAAGCCAAACTAAATAAATTAGCTTGGCTTTAAATTCAATATATTACGAAAGAACTATTAGTTCATGCCGTATTTTTTAAGCTTCTTGCGAAGAGTACCGCGGTTGATACCCATCATAGTTGCTGCGCGAGTTTGGTTACCGCGAGTGTACTGCATGATGGTGTCTAGTAGTGGCTGTTCAACTTCAGCTAATACTAGTTCGTATAACTCGCTGACTTCTTGACCGTTTAATTGAGCAAGGTAATTTTTCAATGATGCTTTAACTGAGTCACGTAGTGGCTTCTGCGTGATTTGGTCTTGTGATGTAACTGTAGTCACTGTCAATGCTTCTGAAGTCAGATTTTGTTCGAACATATTCGGTCTAGCTCTTCTCGTAATTATGGTGCAACGTTATCAAAATAACCTTCTAGCGCTTCAAGTTGCAGGTTTCCTGCTTCTAAAGCGTTGAAGGTACGGCGAAACTCACTAGCTTGCTCGTGCTCTTTTAGGTACCAACCCACATGCTTACGAGCGATGCGAGGGCCTAAAAACTCTCCATAAAATTCATGAAGAGCATTCACATGACCAAGCATGATGTCTTTCACTTCCTCTAGAGGTAGTTCAGCCATCGTGGTGCCGTTTTCCAAATAGTGTTGGATTTCTTGAAAAATCCACGGACGACCTTGGGCAGGGCGTCCAATCATTAAAGCGTCAGCGCCAGTGTACTCCAGCACAAACTTTGCTTTCTCGGGGCTATCGATATCACCGTTAGCGATAACCGGTATAGAGACAGCGTGTTTCGCCGCTTTTATGTGTTCATATTCGGCCTCACCTTTGTACATACAAGCGCGAGTTCTCCCGTGAAGGGCAAGTGCTTGTATGCCGCAGTCTTCGGCTAATTTAGCGATTTGGACACAGTTTCTATTTTCTGTATCCCAGCCAGTACGGGTTTTCAACGTTACGGGAACGTCTACTGCGTTTACGACAGCTTTCAAAATCTCTTCAATGAGAGCTGGATGCTGTAGCAAGGCAGAGCCGGCTAGCTTCTTATTCACTTTTTTTGCTGGGCAACCCATATTGATATCGATGATTTGCGCACCGTTCTCAACATTAAATTGAGCTGCCTCTGCCATGAGCTGTGGATCTGCACCAGCAATTTGTACTGAGCGAATGCCCGATTCGCCTTCATGTACCATACGCTGTTGAGACTTAGACGTTTTCCAAACCTTAGGATTGGAGGACATCATTTCACTGACGGCCATTCCGGCACCATAGCGAAGACACAACTCACGGAATGGTCTATCCGTTACGCCAGCCATAGGAGCGACGATTAGATTATTCTTAAGTTGATAGTTTCCGATTTTCAAAACGTCATCACAGTTCTGTACTAGCAAGGGCGCGCATTTTACGCATTTTTTTGCCGCGTGAAAAGACTAATATTTGAGCATTTACAATTTGTTTTTGTAATACGCTTAAATTTCAATCAATTAGGCCGCAAAGTCTTACCTAGCCTTGCTTGCGACCAGAGATGCGACACCACTCTTGTTGCTCGGCAATCGGATCAATGTGAAGCTCGTCACGATAATATGTTGCGACGTCTTCAGCTTGTGTATCTAAAACACCCGACATCGCAAGCACGCCATCTGCTTTCACTAGGCCCTTAATTATGCCTGAAAGCTCACGAAGTGGACCCGCAAGAATGTTAGCGACAACCACATCAGCAATCAGGCCTTCAGGTTGATCTTGTGGTAGGTAGACTTCTAGCTGATCAGCGACGCCGTTACGCTCAGCGTTGTCTTTAGAAGCAAGTAAAGCTTGAGGATCAATGTCGATCCCGACAACTTTCGCAGCGCCGAGTTTGATCGCAGCGATCGCTAGGATGCCTGAGCCACAACCAAAATCGATCACGGTTTTGCCAGTAAGGTCTAACCCTTCCAGCCACTCAAGACATAAAGCGGTGGTTGGGTGAGTACCTGTGCCGAATGCAAGGCCTGGGTCTAGCATTACGTTGACAGCGTCAGGTTCAGGGATATCGCGCCAGCTTGGGCAAATCCATAGACGTTCGCCAAATTTCATTGGGTGGAAGTTGTCCATCCACTCACGTTCCCAATCTTTATCTTCAATCTGCTCTACTTTATGTGCAAAGTCAGCAGGGAACATGTAGCTCGCTTTGATTTGCGCTAGAACGACGCTAGTGTCAATTTCCGCATCATAAAGCGCTAGGATGTCAGTATCACCCCAAAGGCGCGTTTCACCCGGCAGAGGCTCAAATACAGGGGTATCCTGTGCATCAAGAAAAGTTACAGAAAGAGCACCTGTCTCCTCCATTAACATATCGCCAATTTGTTCGGCATTTTCATTAGTTGCATTGAGCTTGATTTGAATCCAAGGCATGGCTGCGTCTTCTATCTGATAAAAAATGGATGGCGAGTCTAGCAGAAAATATGAACAAATTCACGAAAAGCCCGTGCTTTGATTGGAGTGATAGCGTAAGAATTTTGAGGCCATAAAAATAAAAAATGCCCACCGAGGTGAGCATTTTACATTCTTCAATTAACGATTAGCTAATTGTTACTGAAGACCAAGTTTCTTCTCAAGGTAGTGGATGTTCGCACCACCGTGTTGGAAGTTTTCGTCGTTCATGATCGACTCTTGAAGAGATACGTTTACTTTGATGCCTTCAACAATCATTTCACCTAGAGCGTTCTTCATACGAGAGATCGCTACATCACGGTTCTCACCGTAGGTGATTAGCTTACCAATCATTGAATCGTAATGAGGTGGAACTGTGTAACCCGTGTAGATGTGAGAATCCCAACGAACACCCATGCCGCCCGGTGCGTGGAAACGCTCAATCTTACCTGGAGAAGGAAGGAACTTCTCTGGGTCTTCCGCATTGATACGACATTCGATCGCGTGACCTTTGATCTTGATGTCATCTTGCGTGAAAGATAGAGGCTGACCAGCAGCAACACGCAGTTGCTCTTTGATTAGGTCAACGCCCGTTACCATTTCTGTTACTGGGTGCTCTACTTGAATACGAGTATTCATTTCGATGAAGTAGAATTCGCCGTTTTCGTAAAGGAATTCGAAAGTACCTGCGCCGCGGTAACCGATTTCAAGACATGCACGAGTACAACGTTCACCGATGTACTTACGCATTTCTTCAGTAATACCAGGAGCCGGAGCTTCTTCCACTACTTTTTGGTGACGACGCTGCATAGAACAGTCACGTTCACCTAGGTGGATTGCGCCGCCTTGGCCATCTGCAATCACTTGTACTTCAACGTGACGTGGGTTTTCTAGGAATTTTTCCATGTAAACCATATCGTTGTTGAAACATGCTTTTGCTTCTGCACGAGTCATTGCGATAGCTTCAGTCAGCTCTTGCTCAGAACGAACAACACGCATACCACGACCGCCGCCGCCGCCAGACGCCTTGATGATCACTGGGTAACCAATGCGCTTAGCGTGTGCTTTGTTTTTTGCTTCGTCATCGTCAAGTGGGCCATCAGAACCTGGTACACAAGGTACACCAGCTTTTTTCATTGCTGTGATTGCTGATACTTTGTCGCCCATAATGCGGATAGTTTCCGCTTTAGGACCAACAAAGATAAAGCCACTGCGCTCAACTTGCTCAGCGAAGTCTGCATTTTCAGATAGGAAACCGTAACCTGGGTGGATAGCCACTGCGCCAGTTACTTCAGCTGCACTGATGATGCGAGGAATATTTAGGTAGCTGTCGATACCACGAGCAGGACCGATACAAATTGTTTCGTCTGCGAGTAGTACGTGCTTAAGATCGCGGTCTGCTGTTGAGTGAACAGCAACGGTCTTAATGCCAAGCTCTTTACATGCACGCAAAATACGTAGTGCAATTTCACCACGGTTCGCGATAACTAATTTATCTAACATAATGAGTAACCTCTATTACTCGATAATTACTAGAGCTTGGTCAAATTCAACTGGTTGGCCGTCTTCCACTAGGATAGCGGTAACAACACCAGACTTGTCTGCTTCAATTTGGTTCATCATTTTCATCGCTTCAACGATGCAAAGTGTTTCACCAGCATTAACTTGTTGGCCAACTTTAACGAATGGTTTCGCATCTGGGCTTGGAGCGCTGTAGAAAGTACCAACCATTGGAGAAAGAACTTGGTGACCTGCTGGAACTGCTGCTTCAGCTGGTGCCGCTGCTGCAGGAGCCGCCGCTGGAGCCGCTGCTGGAGCTGCTGCTACAGGAGCTGGAGCTGCATACTGAACAGGCGCTACCGGTGCAGTACCGTTGCGGCTGATTCGTACAGACTCTTCACCTTCAGAGATTTCTAGCTCAGCAATGCCAGACTCTTCAACCAATTCGATCAGCTTTTTGATTTTGCGAATATCCATTGTTTCTTTCTCTTTATCTGTTAATTGACCTTACTCTATGACTGAGTAGGAAAGTATTAGTTCTATCTATATGATATTTATTGTTACCTTGACTTGAGCGCGTTAATCGCAGCCGTCAAAGCAAATTGATATCCTTGAGCACCTAACCCACAAATCACCCCTTCGGCTTTATCGGAAAGGTATGAATGATGACGGAAAGATTCCCGTGCATGCACATTGGATAGGTGTACTTCAATAAATGGAATAGCAACACCAAGTAACGCATCTCGTAATGCGACACTAGTATGGGTAAACGCAGCAGGGTTGATGATAATAAAATCAACCTTTTGGTATGCGGCGTGAACTGCTTCAATCAGCTCATATTCACGGTTCGATTGCAGGTGAGTCAGCTCGACATCTTGGCTATTTGCTTGTTCTGTTAGCGAGTCAATAATTTGCGCCAGTGTTTGAGAACCATAATGCGCAGGCTCTCTTAGTCCCAAAAGATTAAGGTTTGGGCCATTTAGAACTAGAATGCTTAACTTTGTAGACATCTTGGGGCTATCTTCCTATATCGTGATTACGAATGTGAATGTTGCCATTTTATTGAATATTTTGGGTTAATTTCTAGTGAGAAAAGCCCAAAATTAAAAATTAGAACCAGATTATAGCTAATTCAGCGCAAATCGCAGCAATTTACTGGTCTAATCTCCTGTTTGTAGTGCAGGGAAGTGGTATCAAGTTAACAAAAAAATGTATTAACCTTTACATGAAAGTGGATATTTGGGAGGTCGATCAGATATAAAAAACCGCCACAAAGTGACGGTTTTTGGTGTGAGCCTGTTTGAAACGAGCGGATTGCTTACGCGAGTTCCGCTTTTTCAGCGATCAGTTTATCGACTACACTTGGGTCTGCCAGTGTAGAGGTATCACCTAAGTTACTGGTATCACCTGTCGCAATCTTACGCAGAATACGGCGCATGATTTTACCAGAACGCGTTTTCGGAAGTGAATCCGTCCAGTGAAGAACATCAGGAGTTGCGATAGGGCCGATTTCCTTACGAACCCAGTTTTTCACTTCTTTATGCAGTTCTGCTGTTGGGAACTCGCCATCATTTAGTGTGATATAAGCGTAAATCGCTTGGCCTTTGATGTCGTGAGGAATACCAACAATCGCAGCCTCTGCAATCTTATCGAATGCAACTAGCGCTGACTCAATCTCAGCAGTACCCATACGGTGGCCAGATACGTTCAATACGTCATCTACACGGCCTGTAATCCAGTAGTAGCCATCTTCATCACGGCGAGCACCGTCACTGGTGAAGTACATACCTTTAAACGTTGAGAAGTAAGTTTGCTCAAAGCGGTCATGATCACCATAAACCGTTCGCATTTGGCCAGGCCATGAATCAAGGATCACTAAGTTACCGTCTGTTGCGCCTTCGATAATGTTACCCATATTATCGACAAGTGCTGGTTGAACGCCGAAGAATGGTCGAGTCGCTGAGCCTGGTTTAAGATCGGTTGCTCCAGGTAGTGGGGCGATTAAGATACCGCCCGTTTCTGTTTGCCACCATGTATCTACAATTGGTGATTGCTCGTTACCGATGGTTTTGTAGTACCACTCCCATGCTTCTGGGTTAATAGGTTCACCAACCGAACCCATGATACGAAGACTGTCACGAGATGTACCTTCAACCGCTTCATTGCCTTTCGCCATCAATGCACGAATAGCCGTTGGCGCTGTGTAAAGGATGTTAACTTGGTGCTTATCGACCACTTCACTCATTCGGCTTGTATTTGGGTAGTTTGGCACGCCTTCAAAAAGAATGGTTTTTGCGCCGTTGGCTAGTGGTCCGTATATTAGGTAAGTATGGCCAGTAATCCAACCCACATCCGCTGTACACCAGAATGTTTCGCCTTCTTGGTAATCGAATACGTATTTGAATGTCATCGCAGCGTAGACAAGGTAGCCACCCGTCGTATGAAGCACACCTTTTGGTTTGCCTGTGGAGCCAGATGTATAAAGAATAAATAGTGGGTCTTCCGCGTTCATTTCTTCCGGTGGGCAATCTGAAGACACATTCGCTGTCGCTTCATGCCACCAAACATCGCGATGCTCATGCCATTCAATATCACCACCAGTGCGTTTCATTACAATGACTTTCTCGATGGTTTTAACTTCTGGGTTCGTTAGAGCTTCATCGACGTTTTTCTTGAGTGGAACCGCGCGGCCGCCACGAACGCCTTCATCAGCGGTAATGACAACTTTTGAGTCTGAATCGATAATACGACCTGATAGTGCTTCTGGAGAGAAACCGCCGAATACGACAGTATGAACCGCACCGATACGAGTACAAGCGAGCATAGCAACGGCAGCTTCAGGTACCATTGGCATGTAAAGACATACCACATCGCCTTTGCGAACCCCTTGCTCTTTTAGTGCGTTAGAAAACTCACAGACTTCTTTATGCAGTTCATTAAAAGTCAGTGTTTTATCATCTGCCGGGTCATCACCTTCCCAAATGATAGCGACTTCGTCACCGCGTTCAGCCAAGTGGCGATCAATACAGTTAGCCGATACGTTCAGTGTGCCGTCTTCAAACCAGCGAATGTCTACATGACCCGTATCAAATGACGTGTTTTTAACTTGTGTGAACGGCTTAATCCAATCGACAATCTTACCGTGCTCCCCCCAGAAACCTACTGGGTCAGAAACGGATTGCTGGTACATGGCTAGGTAAGTGTCATTATCCGCGTGTGTGGTTGATTTGATATTTTCTTTTACCGGATAAACGTGGGCTTCACTCATTGCTTCTCTCCTTGTGCCTATCTTGAGGGTTTATTCCCTTTAAACCAGGCAAATGTCCGTTGTGTGCTCCAACTGAGCGTTTGGGCTATTTGTGTTGCGCGGTCATTATCTTTGAACAACCTGTATGCTTATCACTTTCCGCCAGCTCAGGGTTTTCTACAATTAGACTTTAGGATGAGAAGCGTCTATTTACTTGAAAAATAGCCAGTTAAGTCAAGAATTGCGATGTTGATCTATCGACTGTATGAGGAATTGAAGCGAGGGGTATCGCCGTGTTTCAAACGGATAAAGACTAACGCAGCAGAAATGGCATCTTGCAGCGCGTCGTGTTTGTTTGTTTGTTGAGGAAGCCCTAATTGCTTGCAGATTGCATCTAAACTGAGGTCAAAATAGGCGTTGGGTAGACTCTGAACCAGCTTATCGTGATAAAGCTGGCTGACTTCTACCAGTTGATTGGGGAGTGGGAACCCAAGCTGCTTTTGGCAAGCTCGATCTAAGATTTTTTTGTCGTAGCGAATATGGTAGCCGACTAAAGGACGGTTTCCGATGAAGTCTAACAGTTTAAGTAAGGCTTGCTTTTCGTCTATTCCATTCAATAGATCTTTGTGGCGGATACGGTGAATTTTGACGGAGCCCGAGTCTAAGGATTGTGGTGCTCGTAGCCGCACTTCAAAGGGTTGGCTCGTGATGATGCGATTACCTATGATTTTTGTGGCGGCAATGGTAACAAGTTCGGCTCTGTTTGGATCTAGGCTGGTGGTTTCACAATCTAAAGACACGAACTCACTAGAGTGTGGAGCGCAGAACAACGACTGAAAATCGGAACCTTTCAGTTTGTGTTGCCAATAGCGTCGTACCAACCAGTTCATGGCTTGTCCTTAGATGACTCATCATCGCTGTTTTCATTAATGTTGACGGGCTGATTGCTCTGTTAATCGCGAATCTGATAGTGGTAACCGAGCCATTGCTTGAATTTTTTGACTACGTGTAGACTATGCCTGAGCAGATCGCGCTCTGAACGGTCCATCAGTTTGATGTCGAGTTTATTGCTGCTGTTATGTTGAGCCAGTCGCTGGGCCAAACGCCATTTAAAGAACTCTTTTAGGGCTTCACTCAGGTTTTCAGCGGTGCTTTTTTCCAAAACTTTTTTACGCACTAATGCTTGGATTCGGTCGAAGGTGTTTTTTTCGGTAATTTCATATTCCAGGCTTAATGCGCGAATGCCGTGGACTAAAGGAAAAATACCGCCACGTTTGATATCTAAACCAGATTTGGAGCTTTTGACGTTACCAAAGAGTGTCAGCGGTACCGAGAAATTAATCGCGGGGCGACAAAATTCCGTGAGGATAAGTTCTTGCCCTGCCATGAGTTGGCTCAAATGCGACTGAATAGGGTTGAGCAACTTTCGGTTGCCAGCCACGGCATGAGCGTCCGCCATAATTGCTATGTTCATGACTTTTTCAGGTGTCGCAGATTGAACCCAATGTGATAGTTCTTTTTTCCATTCGGCTTGTGTTTTCACCCATTGCGGATTGTTGACCATCACTTTCCCTGGGCAGAGTGGATACCCTAATTGCTGCAAGGTATGGGTAAGGTTATCCATGACGCTGGCGCATTGTTCCCAATGTAAGCCATTTTCTATGATGAGCGCATTATCTTGGTCAGTTTTTAGGATTTGTTCTCCGCGCCCTTCTGAGCCTAATACGATTAAGCAGCAATGCTCGTGCAATGCTGGAGGAACAATAAGTTCAAAGGCCTTCTCAATGATTTGTTCATTGACGGCCGAGATGAGCTCCATGATAAACCGGGTTCGGATACCATTGCTGAGTAAGCTCTCGACGAGTTGCCTCTGTTTATTTGAAGCCAGTGCAAGTTCTTCAACGCTAGTGGCTCTTGCAATACTTAATGTCAGTACGTGAGAGTGAGTCGAAAAAGCGCTGAGGATTTGAGTCATGTCTAGCATGCCAATTGCTTTCTTCCCCTCGACGACCATCACTCGCTTCATTCGATTTCGTGTCATGGTGATCATGGCGTTGAACAGAAAATCATCTTCTTCAACGTGAAAGACAGGAAAGGTCGCAATGTCTTTCACGGGCGTCGTGAGAGGGTGCTCTTCTAACATCACAGCGTGCAGCATATTGGTGCGAGTCACTATTGCGTAAGGATGAGCATTTGGGTTTTGTTGCAATCTTTCATCATCAGGCGACAACTTCACTAATGCAGAATCAATCCCGTTGTCTCTTAGTTGTTGAGTGACTTCATTAATCGGCATCTCGGGAGCGAGGAGCATCGGAGGATGGTAAATACTGCTATCGACCTTTGTCAGAATAAATTCCGCGAGGTTCTTTTGCTCTTTTGCGGCTTCGATAAGTTCTTGCCGACGGGCTAGGTTGCTATCAAAGTACGCTGCAAACTGACCATTCTGGTGGTAAAGGTCGAGAAATACTCGCTTGGGGAGCAGGTAGCTTAGTGTGTCTTCAAGAGCCACGTAATGGTGTTTGACGTGATCTTCTAGCTGTCCGCGTACATCAAAAATATCGTCGTTCGCGTAATGAGCATATATTTCTTCACTCTTAGGTGCTCGCTCTTCTACCGCTCCCTTAATTAAAATATGCAAATGTTCACAGGGTTTGCCTGCTTCGAGTAAGGTTTCTCTCTCGCGGTAATAAGCGACATCCAATGAAGATCGCAGTGTAAGCTGTTGGCTTTCAGACAATCGGTCGAAAGGAGGAGACTGCATATTGAATTTATCAGGCATGGTGATATCGCTAGCAAGGCAAGAGGTACGATAAGTCTGACAAATCCTGCTTGAACCTCCAGACGACTTTAGTCTAATTAATCTGAAGTAAGACAAAGAAATAGGCGCTATGACCTTTTTTCTAATAAGGAAACGGAGTGTCTCCAAATATTCCCTTTTTAACTCAAGGTAAGGTGGGCATAATTCTCTCGCCAATCATCTCAATTTTTAAGCAGGTATTTTGATGCAGCATCCTTCTCCTTATGGCTGGATATCCCAGTACTTCCTCGGGTTCTTTTTTGCCTATGGGGTATACCTACCTTTTTGGGCACTTTGGTTTGAAGACCAAGGTGTTTCTCCTAGTGATATAGGTGTGCTGATTGGCCTCGGTTTTGCAACTCGTTGTGTCGCGAATATCGTGATCACACCGCGTATTCATAAAGTCGAACACTTACTGCCTGCACTTCGTTGGTTGAGTCTCGCGGCTTTAATCTTTATCGGCTTCCACTTTTTCACAGGGGGCGATTTTTGGTTAATGGCATTGGCTACCGTGCTATTTAACTTATGTTGTGGCCCAATTGTTCCGTTATCTGATGCCATGGCAAATTATTACAGCCGTCTAAAGCTGCTTGATTACGGACGAACGCGCCTATGGGGCTCGGTCGCTTTCATTGCTGGTTCTACTGTTGTGGGTTTTTTGGTCGCCGAGTTTGGCACCAGTATGATTTTGTATACGGCTTTGGCGGGCGTGCTGTTTTCGTTAGTGGTTGGTATGCGTAACCCGAATGTGATGCCTGTTACTAAGTCTGAAGAAGTCGCTCCTAGGCCTAAGTTGTCACAACTGTTGCGAGAGTCATCTGTGGTTAAGTTCTTAACTTTAGTTGCGCTAATACAGGGCAGCCACGCCGCCTATTACAGCTTTAGCGCGATTTATTGGAAAGAAGCAGGACATTCAGAAGCGATCATTGGTTACTTGTGGAGCTTAGGGGTTGTCGCTGAAGTGGGCGTGTTTGCATTTAGTAAGCGTTTATTTGCCGGTTGGACGCTGCGTGCTTTGTTTGTTGCAGCCTCTATTGGAGTCATGATGCGCTGGGGAATCACGGCGTCCACTACCGCTATATTCGCTCTGGTCGCTGTTCAGTTACTTCATGGTGTGACGTTCGCCATGGCGCATATCGCTGCGATTCGATACATCCAGTCTCAAGAAGCGAGCAAAATGGTGGCACTACAAGCCCTGTACAATGCGATACCACTGGGCGCTTTTATCGCGTTAATGACGACTTTAAGCGGCTGGGGATACGAGCTTTGGGGAGCCGATGTGTTCTGGGCGATGGCGGCCATGGGTATTTTGGCGCTGTTCGTTAAAGTGGAAACCAAAGGTCACGTAACGGAATTAGAGCCTAAAGCACAGAATTAAACCGTTGTGATTGTGTTCAATATCCATCCTTAGTTAAATAAAACTAAGCATAATGAAAGCCTGCAAATTGCAGGCTTTTTCATAAGGATATGGTGAATGCAAGGTTGGATAGTTGTACCAGTTTCCCTCGCGTATTTAGGGGTACTGTTTCTTATTGCTTGGTATGGTGACAGGCAAACCCGTTGGCTTTCGCGTTGGCGGCCTTGGATTTATAGTTTATCCATTGCGGTTTATTGTACCTCTTGGACGTTTTACGGCACGGTCGGGCAAGCAAGTAACAACCCTTGGTCATTTTTACCTATCTATATTGCGCCCATCTTGGTGTTTACTTTTGGATGGCGAATCCTCGCACGGCTAATTCTGATAGCCAAGCGAGAGCATATTACCTCTATTGCCGATTTTATCGCTGCTCGCTATGGAAAATCTCAAGGGTTGGCAGTGGTGGTCACTCTTATTGCGGTTGCCGGGATCTTGCCTTATATCGCTCTACAACTGCGCGGTATCACCATGGGGTTAGATATCGTAGCGCCTAACTTAGCCGCTGATTTTGGTTATCAGGATTATCACGTGTCTTGGTTTGTCGTGGGTGCACTCGCGATTTTCACCATGCTGTTTGGTACAAGGCATATTGATAATACCGAGCATCACCGTGGCATGATGATGGCGGTTGCTTTTGAATCCATTGTTAAGTTAGTGGCTTTTCTCTGTGTGGGTGTGTTCATTATTTACCTCGCATGGAATCATGAAACCATTGATTTGCTCGATATTGCTGCTGAAACGTATGAATCTCCCAACCTACCGACTTTAGCTATCCACACCGTATTAACCATGCTGGCGATCGTTTGTCTGCCCAGACAGTTCCACACCATGGTCGTGGAAAATGAGCGTCCGCAAGATTTGCATACCGCGCGTTGGCTTTTCCCTGTTTACTTGATCTTAATGGGGCTGTTTGTTCTACCAATAGCATGGGCAGGGCAAGGGCTATTAAGTGGTTCTTCCGCCGACACCTATGTGATCAGTGTGCCGATGGAAGTGGGGGCAAATCATATTGCGCTATTGGCATTTTTAGGTGGTACATCGGCGGCGAGTGGTATGGTTATCGTTTCGACGATCGCGCTCGCGATCATGGTGTCGAATGATCTGGTGATGCCACTTCTATTACGCCGAATGCGGCTAACGCATCGTAACCACCGCCATTTCTCAGGGCTATTGTTGATTATTCGCCGTGGCTTGATTCTGTTGCTACTACTTGGCGCGTGGGGGTTCTATCAAGCATTAGATAGCATTCATTCCTTATCGGCGATTGGATTTCTTTCTTTTGCTGCAATTACCCAATTTGCTCCCGCTTTGATTGGTGGTATGTACTGGCGCTTAGGGAATCGAAAAGGTGTGTATGTTGGCTTGATGTTTGGCTTCTTAATTTGGTTAATCACCTTAATGAGCCAAACGGATATGCTGGCCGGTGATGGCGAGACTAATCCACTCTTATGGATTGTGACGCCTCCAGACTTTTTAAGCAGTTGGAATATTAAGGGTTCCGATTGGGGGATTGTCTTAAGTGTCAGTGTTAACACGTTGTGTTACGTCTTGGTTTCTTTATTGACTCGCTCAAGCTTAAGTGAGCGCTTACAGTCGGCTTCATTCGTTGGCACGCCACTGCCTGAAAGTGAAAATATTAGCTTGTATCAAAGCCGAGTGACTGTGGCGGAATTAGAGATGCTGGCTTCTCGCTTTGTGGGAAGGACTCGAGCCAAAAGCGCTTTTCGAACGTACTGGCAACAGCAAGAAGAAGTGCTATTACCGAACCAGCAAGCGCCAGCGAGCTTAATTCGCCATGCGGAAAGGGTTTTAGCCGGGGTGTTTGGTGCCTCTTCTGCTAAGTTAGTGCTTACTTCTGCTTTGCAAGGCAGAAACATGCAGTTGGAAGAAGTCGCTACCATCGTTGATGAAGCGTCAGAGCTGTATGATTTTAGCCGTGGATTGCTACAAGGTGCAATCGAGCATATTGGTCAGGGTATTGCTGTGATCGATAAACAAATGCGGCTGGTGGCGTGGAACCAACGTTACCTTGAGCTATTCGAGTTCCCTCCTGGGCTTATTCAAGTCGGGCGTCCTATCGCTGATGTGATTCGACATAATGCCGAACAAGGACTTTGTGGCCCGGGTGATCCAGAAGACCATGTACGTCGACGCGTCTTTCATTTAGAGCAAGGTACGCGCCATACCTCTTCTCGAATTCGTCCTGATGGACGCGTTATTGAAGTGCAAGGTAACCCTATGCCGGGCGGCGGATTTGTCATGAGCTTTACGGATATCACGGTATTTAGAGAAGCAGAGCAAGCACTAAAAGAAACCAATGAAAGCTTGGAATTTAGAGTGCATGAACGGACTCAAGAGCTTGAGAAACTAAACCATCGCTTGGTTCGAGCGACGCAAAAATCGGAGCATGAATCTCAGTCAAAAACTCGTTTTTTGGCAGCGGTGAGTCACGACTTAATGCAGCCTCTAAATGCCGCTCGACTATTTGCATCTTCCTTATCGGAAGTGGCTAAAGAACAAGAAGTGAAGCAATTATCTTCTCATATTGAAAGTGCACTTGGGGCGGCAGAGGACTTAATCGGTGACTTGCTTGATATCTCCCGACTGGAGTCTGGGAAATTAGAAGTTAATGTACACGGTTTTGCGATTAATGATGTTTTCTCTAATCTCAATGCTGAGTTTAGTGCGCTAGCGAAACAGCAAGAGATCGATTTTGAAATGATGCCGTCCACCTTGTTTGTTCAGTCGGACCCTAAGCTATTGCGCCGCGTGATTCAGAACTTCTTAACCAACGCTTTCCGCTACAACCCAAAAGGGAAGGTGGTGTTGGGAGCTCGTCGTGTGGCAGGGCAAGTGAGGTTGGATGTGTGGGATAATGGCACCGGGATCGATGAAGATAAACAGCAAGAAATCTTTGAGGAGTTCACTCGCGGCAGTCAGGTACGATCCGATCAAGGATTAGGGTTAGGTCTTGCGATTTCAAAAGGGATTGCTCATGTTCTGGGTCATCAAATATCGATGCGGTCATGGCCGGGAGAAGGCAGCGTTTTTTCCATTACTCTTAATCGCGCAGAGCAAGTCGTCGTTTCTCCTCAGGCAACAGTCGCTGCGCCAAGTGGCGAGCTGGATCACTTGAAAGTGCTGTGTGTGGATAATGAAAGCGAAATTCTTGTAGGCATGGAGAATCTTATCGGTCGCTGGGGGTGTGAAGTGAAAACCGCTCTTGATTTGGTCGAAAGCTTAAAAGCCTTAGATGACGATTGGATTCCGGATGTGATTTTCTCGGATTACCGCTTAGATAATGGAAGAACCGGGCTTGAAGTGTTACAGCAATGTCGCCTGCGCCTTGGGGATAAATTTGAAGGTGTGATCATCAGTGCCGATAGAACAGACGATATGATGTCCGCAATCAAAGGTAACGGTTTTGGGTTTATTGCCAAACCCGTTAAGCCGCTGAAGCTTCGTTCAATCCTCAATCGAGTCGCGTAATTAGTGTTAGTGACGTAAAAAGGCCTCACGTGAGGCCTTTTTCATTGGTACTTTCAGTCGGTTTAATCGGCGATACCACCCTGAGTCAGTTTTGTTGGATCTAGCAGGCGCGCTAATTCTTCGCGGCTCAAGTCTGTTTCTTGCTCTGCGACATCGAGAATTGGACGACCTTCTTTATAGGCTTTTTTCGCGATATCGGCCGCTTTTAAGTAGCCAATCACAGGGTTTAGTGCCGTGACCAAAATAGGGTTCTTTGATAGAGCCAAATCCAAGTTATCTTGGCGGACGTTGAATGTCGCAATGGCTTTGTCAGCTAAAGCGGTAGAGCTATTGGCCAGCAACTCAATGCTTTCAAGCACGTTATGGGCTATAACTGGCAGCATGACATTGAGTTGGAAGTTACCTGATTGACCAGCCACGGTGATGGTGGTGTCATTGCCAATCACCTGCGCTGCCACCATCGCAGCTGCTTCAGGGATCACAGGGTTTACTTTACCTGGCATGATTGAAGAGCCCGGTTGAAGTGCTTGCAGTTCAATTTCACCTAAACCTGCAAGTGGGCCTGAGTTCATCCAGCGAAGATCGTTTGAGATCTTCATGATCGCAACAGCGGCTGTTTTCAATTGGCCAGATAGTGAGACGATCGCATCTTGACTGCTCAAGTTGAAGAAGAAGTTTTCGCTAGCCGTGAAATCGAGTTTGGTTGCTTGTGACAAGCTATCCGCAAACTTAGCCGCAAAGCGAGGATCGGCGTTAATACCGGTGCCGACGGCTGTGCCTCCTTGAGCTAGAGCTTTGACTGCTATTAAGCTGTTTTCGATGCCGTGTTTTGCGTGTTCAATTTGGAATTGCCATCCGCCTAGCTCCTGAGCAAAAGTAATCGGCATCGCATCCATGAGGTGGGTGCGACCAGTTTTCACCACTTCTGCAAGTTCACCTTTCTTAGTCTCTAATGTCTTTGAAAGGTGGTTTAAGGCTGGCAGTAATTGATTTTCGATGGTTAGAGCAACACTGACTTGGATAGCTGTTGGTACCACATCATTACTACTTTGGCCCATGTTTACGTGGTCGTTGGGGCTCACATCACCCCCAAGTCGAGAAGAGGCTAAAGTGGCAATCACTTCATTCGCATTCATATTCGAGCTTGTACCAGAACCGGTCTGATAGACATCAATAGGGAAGTGTTCTAGGTGCTTCCCCTCAATGATTTCTTGGCTGGCATCGCAGATAGCTTCCGCGACATCGCCTTCAAGGTGGCCGAGCTGAGCATTGGTCGTCGCTGCGGCCTGTTTGATAAATGCTAACGCTCGAATAAAGTGGTTCGGCATGCCGTGTGAGCTGAAAGCAAAGTTATCGACAGCGCGCTGAGTTTGAGCTTGGTAGAGCGCATTTACTGGGACTTTTACTTCGCCCATGCTGTCTTTTTCTGTGCGGTATTGTTGAGTCATGTTCTATCCTTTTTAGCCAAGTGGTGCTTGGACTTTTTGTAATGTTTTTTGTAGCGAGATAAAGCGTTTATTCCCTTCTACCTGTTGGCAGTAATGGCGCTTCAAACTAAAGAGTGGTGAGTAGATTGAGTTAAGACATGTCTGTCGAAAGGTAAGTGGACGCCGTGGCGACTCAATGGCTTCAATAAGATGGAAGAATACTTGCCTTAGAAAAAGCTCACATAGCAGTATGTTTTCATGCTCTGCGTGTTTTTCGTAATAGGATGCGAGGGTCAAACCACTGTGGATATACTCTTGAATAATATCCGGTTCAAACCCTTCAGGTACGTCAGGTTGTGAGAAACGATCCTGAGCTTTGTAAAACATTGAATAGAGAATTTGTTGTTCTTCCATAAAAACCTCTCGATAATGTAATGATAATTATTATCAATTGGATTTTTAAAAACAACCTATTTATAAAAAGAAAAAGCCGATGCATTGGCATCGGCTTTTGAGCTTGGTTTCAGTTTAAACCCCTACAATCTAAACTGAATATAGAGCAGTATGATGTGGCTTAGTGCCGACCATATTAGTGATCGTGTGCTTCGCCAGCACCTTTAGGGTAACGAATTGACTCAACCATTTCTTGTACATCTTCAGGTACTTCTGCTGTTACTTTGTTAACTGCGATAGACACTACAAAGTTTAGACACATACCTAGTGTACCGATGCCTTCAGGGCTGATACCGAACCACCAGTTGTCTGGCGTGCTTGCTGCTGGGTTCACGAACTTGAAGTAGATGATGTAACTTGCAGTGAACAAGATACCAGCCAACATACCTGCAATTGCCCCTTCTTTGTTCATCTTCTTGTAGAAGATACCTAAGATAATCGCAGGGAAGAAGGATGCTGCGGCTAAGCCGAAGGCAAACGCTACTACCTGTGCTACGAAGCCTGGTGGGTTAATACCCAAGTAACCTGCACCAATGATAGCGACCATGGCGGCCAGACGAGCGGCTAATAGCTCCTGCTTGTCGGTCATGTTTGGTCTGAAGCCTTTCTTCAGTAAGTCATGCGAAATCGAGGTAGAGATTACTAGCAGTAGACCTGCAGCGGTTGATAGAGCGGCTGCTAGGCCACCGGCTGCTAATAGTGCTACAACCCAGTTTGGAAGTTTCGCCAGTTCTGGAGAGGCCAGTACGATGATGTCACGGTTAATCTTCATCTCGTTGCGTTCGTCGCCCGAGTAGAACATTTTGCCATCGCCGTTCTTATCTTCCCAACCTACTAGGCCAGTGCTTTCCCAGTTTTTGTACCAGCTTGGAGCGTCTGCTGCTGGAACACCTTGCATGTCAGGGCCATTAATCGTTTCAATCATGTTTACACGAGCAAATGCTGCAACACCTGGTGCTGTTGTGTATAGCAATGAGATGAACAGTAGTGCCCAACCTGCAGAGATACGAGCGTCACGTACACGCGGTACAGTGAAGAAACGAATGATTACGTGTGGAAGACCAGCAGTACCCACCATTAGAGCCGCACAGATGAAGAATACATCCACCATGCTCTTATTACCTTCGGTATAGGCGGTAAATCCGAGTTCTTCGGTTAGTCCATCCAATTTGTCTAATAGGTAAACGTCAGTGCCAGAGATTGTTGAACCCATACCGATTTGTGGAAGTGGGTTACCTGTCATCATAATTGATGTGAAAATTGCTGGGACAAGGAAAGCGAAAATGAGGACACAGAATTGAGCTACCTGCGTATAAGTGATGCCTTTCATGCCACCAAGTACTGCGTAGAAGAACACAATACCCATACCAATGATGATGCCTAGGTTGATATCAACTTCTAGGAAACGCGAGAATACGACGCCCACACCACGCATTTGGCCTGCAACGTACGTAAATGATACGAAGATTGCACAGAATACCGCTACCATACGCGCTGTTTTTGAGTAGTAACGTTCACCGATGAAATCAGGAACCGTAAACTGACCAAACTTACGTAGGTAAGGTGCTAAACAGAGTGCAAGTAGTACGTAACCACCGGTCCAACCCATTAGGTAAACGGCACCATCGTAACCAACGAATGAAATAATACCCGCCATAGAAATGAATGACGCTGCCGACATCCAGTCAGCGGCTGTTGCCATACCATTCGCAACTGGGTGTACACCACCGCCTGCTACGTAGAATTCACTGGTTGAGCCCGCGCGAGCCCAGATTGCAATGCCGATATACAGTGCGAATGTAATACCGACGAGAATAAACGTCCAAGTTTGAATATCCATGTTCTAAACCTCTAGTCTTCCTGTACGTTGTATTTTTTGTCTAGCTTGTTCATGCGAGACACGTAAACAAAGATTAGGGCTACGAAGGTGTAAATCGAACCTTGTTGAGCGAACCAAAATCCTAGCTTAAAGCCACCAAATTGAATGGTATTGAGGGCATCAACAAATAAGATGCCTGCGCCGTAAGAAACTACGAACCAGACGGCTAGCAGTGTTCCCATAATTCCCAAGTTTTCCTTCCAGTAGGCTTGAGCATGTTCTGTAGATTCGAACGCCATGGCCTTCTCCTTTATTTCATTCCGTAGAAAGATGTTGTGTTAACGTAATGTTACGATTTGAAAGATAGCAAGGTTAAGTCAAGGGATCTGTGCAACTTTAGTCGGCACGAAAAAAGCAAGAAATGCCTTTAAAATGGGCTTTTATATAAAATATGAATGAAAACTGTGATGTTAATTTGTTGTTAAATTAGCCAAAGGTCTAACGTTGGAGTTGAATTTAACTTCGACTATGCGCGAAAAAACGTTTTAAACAGTGAATTTGTTGAAAGGGAGACGTTAAAACAAGGAGGAGTACATGAGAAAAGAGGTTCTAGGTAAGCCTAACTTACCTAGATAAATGGAAATTATAAGTAGAAATCTTTGATGCCAAGTAACAGGTTGTTCACTGCAACGGCAGCCAGTATTAGGCCCATGACGCGGCTAATTATCGCGGCACCGACATTACCGATGAGTTTGTGAATCGTTGTAGCGCCGAGCAGGAGCAGTAAAGTAATCACCAGTACTGCAAGCATTACCCCAGCAGTGATGCTCTGATCCACCAAAGAGAATCGATGGTTGTCGGTTAGCATCACAATCGCCATCATCGCCCCTGGTGATGCAATGGATGGAATCGCGAGTGGATAGACCGCTAGATCCGCCAGTTGAGAATGACTGACTTCCTCAGAGAGCTTTTGCTCTTGCTCAGGTTTGCTCTCACCAAAAATCATGGTTAATGCAAACAGAAGTAGGACTAACCCGCCGGCAGCTTGGAATGCTGGCAATGGAATTTGCATTGCTTCGAGTAGTAGCTGTCCCGCGATAAGGAAAAACAGTAGCACCCCAGCAGAAATCGCGACGGCTTTGAGTGCAACTAAGCGTCTTTGTTTCACGGTTAAGCTTTGGGTTTGGGATAGGTAGACGGGCACGGATCCGATAGGGTCAATGACGGCCCATAATACGACGAATTGAGTAATGATGATGCTAAGCAAAAGGTAAAGCCTCCCAGAGTTGGTTACAGAGGGATAAAAGGCCGCCGGAAGGCAGCCTTGATATTATAGCGTCTACTATTCCTTTTAAGTCATCACAATGTGAGGACTCTCAAGTAAAGGGGATTAACTTTCTGGTTCCATCTGTTGTAACAAGATCACCGCTTGAGTGCGATTTTTTACATCTAACTTACGGAAAATTGCGGTCATATGCGCTTTGATGGTGGCTTCAGAAACATTGAGTTCATAAGCGATTTGCTTGTTTAATAAGCCATCAGACAACATGCCTAATACCTTGTACTGCTGCGGAGTAAGAGTCGCAATCTTCTCGGCTAAATCAGTACAAGCAGCATTATTGGTTATGAGACCTTCAGGGAAGAACGGGTCGCCGTCCAGCACTTGGTTGAGCGCGCTGATTAACTCGCGCATGTCGCTCGATTTTGGAATGAAGCCGAATGCGCCATGGCTTTTAACTTGCGTCACCACACTGGCATCTTCACTGGCAGAAATCACCACAATCGGTAAATCTGGGTATTCAGCTCGCAGTTGGATTAACCCTGACATGCCGTTCGCGCCGGGCATCTTTAGATCTAACAGCAAAAGATCCGGTTCATCTTCTTTTTTTAATAGGCTAAGTAGAGCATCAAGAGAGTCGGCTTCTAACAAGTTCGCGCCACTGATCGCCATATGTACCGACTGGAAGAGTGCATTACGAAAAAGAGGGTGATCATCAGCGATGATAATGGTGTAGGTCGAATCCATGACTGTATACACTTCTGGAGATGAAATTGTTTTTATTATTGTCTTGATTGCTTATCTGGACAATCTCTAAGCACTAAAAGTCTGAACTCAATCGACTTTTGCACCGTTCTGATTAAGTCCATTTCATTAGTGTCATAAAAAAGCCGCACAATGTCGTGCGGCTTATTTGATTACAGTTGATGACCATTGATGTGGCTTAAGAACTTCTCGGCATTCATAAAGCCAGTCACCCTTGCATTCGGAACATGCTGACCGGATGCATCCCAAAATTCGATGGTTGGGAGCCCTAACACTTTCAATTGAGAGAGTAATTCGATGTCTTGTGGCTGGTTACGAGTGACGTCCGCTTGCAATAATACAAAGCCTTTAAGCTTCGCTTCGACATCGGTTTGATGGAATGTGTATTTTTCAAACTCCTTACACGCGACGCACCAGTCGGCATAGAAATCGAGCATGACGGGTTTCCCAAGTTTTTTCGCGAGAACTAATTGCTCCTCGAGTTCTTGAACATTGCTTACGCGAGTGAAAGAAACTTGAGTTTGCGTGACCGCCGGTGATTGAGCAGCGAAATAGTAATTGAGTGCTGGCTGTGCTGAAGCAAAGAGCCCTAGCATCGCGATAATGCCAACTGTACTTTGCTTCCAACCACCAAAACGTAATGCGTTTTTGCTGTGATATAGCCAGCCGAATGCAACAAACCCAAGCGCAGACCATAATACGGTCGACCAAAGTTCTGGCAAGATACGTTCTAGTAAGAAGATCGGTGCAGCCAACAGAATGAAGCCGAAGACGATTTTGACTTTATCCATCCAGCTTCCTGCTTTAGGCAGCAATTTGTTACCAAAGACCGCAACTAAAATCAGTGGAATGCCCATGCCCATTGCAAGTGCATAAAGCGCAATGCCACCCGTCACTAAATCACCACTTTGCGCGACATATAATAGCGCGCCAGAAAGTGGTGCAGTGGTGCATGGCGAGCACACTAAGCCGGAGATTGCACCCATCGCAAATACGCCAGCGCTATTGCCCCCTTTTTGCTTATTCGAGAGGTTGTTGAGCCAAGTTTGTGCGCTGCTAGGTAACTGTAGGCTGTAAAGGCCAAACATCGACATTGCCAGCGCAACGAATAGCAGGCTCAAGCCAATCAATACGTAAGGGTGCTGCATCGCTGCTTGAAATTGCATACCAGCTGACGCGACCACTAAGCCTAATAAGGTATAGGTGAGCGCCATGCCCTGAACATAAATGAACGATAGCCCTAATGCTCGGCGTTGGTTGAGCTTACCACCGCCAAGCACGATTCCTGTGAGGATTGGGTACATAGGCAATACACAAGGCGTGAACGCTAGGCCAACCCCAAGCGCTAAAAATAGGAAGGGTGTCCACCAACTGTCACCAAGCTTATCCGCAAGGTTACTTTCTTGAGTAACCGCTGTAGCTGATTGAACTGGTGCGGGCTGAACTGTGCTTTCAGGAGCCTTGGCGGTTTGAACGGCAGGTGTTCCAGATGGGCTTACAGTATCAAACGGTTGTAAGTCGATAACGCGCGTTTCTGGCGGATAACAAAAGCCCGCTTTGGCACAACCTTGGTATTGCACAATCAGTTTTGCGCCATCTTGATAGTCAGACAGTGGAACTTCTACGAACAGTGGCTGAGTGTAAATATTAACTTTACCGAAAAACTCATCTTGGTAAGGCTGACCTTCTTCCATCACCACATCGCCGACCACCGCATTTTCTGCACTAAACGACATCCGGCTTTGGTACAGGTAATAGTCTTCTTTTACCTGCCAATCGAGCAGGACCGTATTGCCTTGTTGGTAGTGATTGAAAGGAAAGGCTTGATCGACAGGGACAAAGGTATTGCTGCTATTACCTAGTGTAAGGCCCTGAGCGTTTTTACCAAACAGGGCAAAAGCAGGGTTTGAAAGGGTCAAAAGACCAATCACAAGAAATGAAATGACTGCGCGCATAAGGGAGTTCGACAAAATTAAGTTGAGAGTATCTTAACGTAATCAGACAGGGTAGGCGCTTAATAAGTTTCACAAATACTCAAACATAAGTGAGAAATCGTGACAATGGATAGAGAAAAAGGAAGCCGAGGCTTCCTTTTTTAACAGTCTAGAGGGGATTAAATGAATAGCCCGCCAAAGCCGAATCCTAACGCAACCGCAGTGCTGATTGTCACGACGCCAGGAATGAAGAATGGGTGATTAAACACGTAGCTACCGATGCGAGTTGAGCCTGTGTCATCCATTTCAACCGCCGCAAGTAGCGTTGGGTAAGTTGGAAGTACGAATAGAGCACTGACCGCAGCGAACGACGCGACAGCAGTAAGCGGTGCTACGCCAATCGCAAGTGCAGCAGGCATGAGTGCAACAGTGGTCGCGCCTTGAGAGTAAAGCAGCATCGATGCAAAAAACAGTACTAATGCAAGCATCCAAGGGTAGTCAGACAGCAATGCCCCTGCGACATCTTTGATGCCATCAACGTGTGCGTTTACAAAGGTCGAGCCTAACCACGCAACGCCCAGTACGCAGACACAAGCGGTCATGCCTGAGCGGAAAGTCGGTGCAGAAGCGATTTTCGATGCATCAATTTTAGTGAACAGTACGATACCTGCCGCCGCAGCAAGCATCACACTCATGATTGCTTCGTTACGACCAAGCGCTGGGTTTTCGATGAGGCCTACGGAACTCGAAATAGCAGCAGCGTAGCAAACCACAAATCCGATCGCGGCTAAGAAAATGAACGTCGCCTTTTTCGCTGTCGGCAAAATTTCACGCTGTCTCTCTGTCGAAAGCTTAATCAGTCCTTTTTCTAGACGTTCTTGATAAATAGGATCGTCTTTAAGTTCGCTGCCCATAAAGTTAGCGACGAAAGCACCAACCATACACGCAATAAACGTAGTCGGAATACAGACGGCCAACAAGGTTAAGTAATCAACTCCGAATGGAGCCAACATGGCGGCGAATGCAACGACTGCCGCTGAAATCGGTGAGGCTGTGATAGCAATCTGCGACGCGACCACAGCGATAGAAAGTGGACGAGAAGGGCGTACACCTTGGCCTTTGGCAACTTCTGCGATCACGGGTAATGTCGAGAAGGCTGTGTGACCTGTTCCCGCCATTAGCGTCATTAAAAAGGTCACGACAGGCGCGTAAAAGGTAATACGTTCAGGGTGCTTTCTTAAAAAGTTTTCTGCTATTTGAACCAACCAGTCCATACCACCGGCAACCTGCATGGCTGCAATGGCTGTGATAACAGACATGATGATTAAAATTACGTCGACAGGAATGAAAGCTTGGCTTGTTGGAACGCCAAGAAGTAAAGAGAGTGCTATAACACCTGCACCGCCGGCAAAGCCGATACCGATGCCGCCAATTCTGGCCCCTAAAAAGATAAAGAGCAGAACAACAAATAGTTCAACCGCTACCATAGTGATACCTCATTTTTAGATTTTAATTATCTGAAAACTCAACCTTTAAACATTCAGATAATTACTCTTAATTGCTGTGCTAAATAACCATGGCCAGAATAAGGTTAACCGTATTCTGGACTAAAAAAGGGCTCCGAAAGGAGCCCTATATTTTCGATTATTCGTAGCGTTTTGCTTTATATTGAGGATTCATGAGGTTGTCAACAGAGAAGATGTCATCGAGCTCTTCTTCGGTTAATAAACCGCGCTCAAGGACGACTTCACGGACACTCTTACCGGTTTCCGCACAAATCTTACCAACGATGTCACCTTCGTGGTGGCCAATGTATGGGTTTAGGTAAGTCACGATACCGATAGAGTTAAATACATGAGCTTCACAGACTTCTTTGTTTACTGTGATGCCATCAACACACTTGTCACGTAGGTTCACACAAGCATTGGTTAGGATATCTAGCGATTCAAACATGCTTTGTGCAATCACAGGCTCCATTACGTTCAACTGTAATTGACCACCTTCAGCCGCGAAAGAAACTGTGTTGTCGTTACCTAGAACTTTGAAACATACTTGGTTAACCACTTCTGGCACAACAGGGTTTACTTTTGCAGGCATGATAGAAGAACCCGCTTGCAGCTCAGGAAGGTTTAATTCGTTTAGGCCTGCGCGTGGGCCTGAAGACAGTAGACGTAAGTCGTTACAAATCTTAGACAGTTTCACCGCTAGACGCTTAAGCGCACCGTGCGTCATTACATAAGCACCACAGTCTGATGTCGCTTCAATCAAATCTTCCGCTGGTACACACTCAAGGCCAGTCACTTCAGCGAGATGTTTTACTGCGAGTTCTTGGTAGCCTTTTGCTGCATTTAAGCCAGTACCGATTGCAGTTGCACCGATGTTCACTTCAAGTAGCAGCTTAGAGGTATACTCTAGGTTTTTTATTTCTTCGTTTAACGTGACCGCCCAAGCGTGGAATTCTTGGCCAACCGTCATTGGCACTGCGTCTTGCAGTTGAGTACGACCCATTTTTAGGATCGTGTTGAATTCTTGGCTCTTAAGCTCGAATGCACCTTTTAGGTACTCGATAGAGTCAATCAGCTTACGTACGCTGTTGTAAACAGAAATACGGAAACCTGTTGGGTAAGCACAGTTTGTTGATTGGCTCTTGTTTACGTGATCATTAGGGTTGATGAAATCGTATTGACCTTTTTCTTTGCCCATTAACTCTAGAGCAACGTTCGCCACGACTTCATTCGCGTTCATGTTTACAGAAGTACCAGCACCACCTTGGAATACGTCGGATGGGAACTGATCCATACACTTACCAGTGTCTAGGATCACATCACAAGCTTGAATGATGTATTTAGCCACTTCACTTGGAATTACGCCTAACTCTTTGTTTGCTAAAGCCGCAGCTTTCTTCGTCATGACCATGCCACGAACAAATTCAGGAACATCTGAAATCGTTACGTTGGAGATATTGAAGTTTTCAATCGCGCGTAGCGTGTGAATACCATAGTACGCGTCTGCAGGAACATGACGTTGACCTAGTAGATCTTCTTCGATACGAGTAGCTGGAGTAGCGGCTTGAGGTGCCTTAGATAGGGTAGTCATAACAGGATCCTTAGAGAATTATTCTGACAATATAATAAATTATTAGCCATTTCTGTGCGTTAAGAGTCCGTTCGCTAGAATTATTGGCTGATAAATCCGTCCTGACTTATGTCGCTCATAATACTGTACTTGGCGCATAAAAATAGTAACTGGATCACCTTTTTTACTTTTATTAAGTCAGTATTTTGCAAGCTTAAAATCTGCTGCGAAACATGGTTTTTTACAGGATTAATTTGAGCTTGTTGCCCCTTTAAGCGTACACTGGCTACAACAAAGGAGGGCGTGTGTTTCCTATCTTATTATTACTATTTATATTTGTTCCTATCATTGAGATTGGGCTCTTTATTCAGGTTGGCGGATTCCTCGGATTGTGGCCAACAATCGCGTTAGTGTTAGTGACGGCTTTTGTTGGCGCGTCGCTCGTAAGAAGCCAAGGCATTCAAACGTTGATGTCAGTGCAAGGGCGTTTACAGCAAGGTGAACTTCCCGCGCAACAAATACTAGAAGGCGTGATGCTTGCCGTCGCGGGTGTACTGCTTCTAACGCCTGGCTTTATGACGGATGCTTTAGGAATGTTGGTATTACTTCCTGCACCTCGTGCCATCATCGCAAAAAAATTGATGGAGAAAATGGTCGTGAAAAATATGTCTGGGGCGGGTGGATTTCAGGCTGGGTTTGGCCATAGCCCATTTGAGCAAGACCCTTTTCACCGCGACCCGTTCAGTCAATCGAAAGACAACAATACGTTTGAAGGTGAATTCGAGCGTAAGAATGATGACGATGTAAATAAGCTCAACTAAATCGAGATTAGCGTCAGAAATAAACAAAAGGCCCGAGAAGATTCTCGGGCCTTTTTTAATATTCGGTGATTATGTCTGAAATCTAGACTGCGCCTTCAAATCCCATTTGACGCCATGCTTCAAACGCAATGATCGCGACTGCGTTGGATAGGTTTAAGCTACGCGCATCTGGCATCATTGGAATTCGAATGCGTTGCTCCATTGGCATGCTTTCAATGAACTCTGCAGGTAAGCCGCGAGTTTCTGGGCCAAACATCAGTACATCGCCTTGTTGGAATTTTGCATCAACGTGGTGACCCGTTGTTTTAGTGGTACAGGCAAAAATTCGATAATCACCTTCACGTTCGTTCTCTAGATATTCAATGAAGGCTTCGAGATTCTTGTGGCGTTTAACGCGAGCGAGGTCATGGTAGTCTAAGCCGGCACGACGTACTTTTTTTTCTTCTAAATCGAACCCGAGCGGTTCAATCAAATGCAAGTTAGCACCACAGTTGGCGCATAAACGGATAATGTTGCCAGTATTTGGGGCAATTTCAGGTTCATAAAGTGCAATATCAAACATTCGATTCACTATTTGTCGAAGAAAAGTCGCTAGAGTATAAGGTGGCTTATTGTCGGAACACAAGCCACCTAAACAGCTCGCGTTATTCTTGGAAAAGGGCGACTTCGTAATTTTCAGACACCGCATCCCAATTTACGACGTTCCACCATGCTTCTATGTACTCTGGGCGACGGTTTTGGTAGCTGATGTAGTAAGCATGCTCCCACACGTCTAGCGCAAGAATTGGCTCTCCTCTCTCGGCAGCGGCATCCATAAGTGGGTTGTCTTGATTTGGGGTCGATGTAATTTGAAGTTGCTTGTCTTTGACGATTAACCACACAAAGCCAGAGCCAAACGTGTTGACCGCTGCTTGCGAGAACGCCTCTTTGAAAGTTTCAAAGCTGCCAAAAGCTTGTTGAATGGCATTACCGAGTGCTCCTTTTGGCTCGCCGCCACCTTGAGGAGACATGCAGTACCAGTAGAGTACGTGATTGTAGTAACCACCACCGTTGTTTCTGATCGCAGGTGAATGTGAAGATATATTGGCAAAAATATCGCGTAATGTGGCGGACTCTAGTGCGCTGCCATGAATCGCGGTCATGAATTTATCGTAGTAGGTTTTATGGTGTTTACTGTAATGCACTTCCATCGTTTTGGCGTCGATGTAAGGTTCTAACGCATTGTAGGCATAAGGTAGCTCGGGAAATGAGTGTGACATGGTAAATCCTCCATAATTGAAGGATTTACCATAATGATAATAAATATCATTATCAACTGCGATCTTTGTAAGGTTATTTATCCGGCACCAGTGGTAGCGTGATTTCGATTCTCAATCCGCCAAGTGGACTTCGGCTTGCTTCGATCAACCCACTATGTTGCCTGATGGCGCTTTCTGTAATCGCTAGCCCGAGTCCGGCTCCTCCAGAGTTGCGATCACGAGCGGTTGATACTCGATAAAATGGCCTAAAGATCGAGCTTAGCTCTTCCTCTGGTACGCCCTCTCCATTGTCATCGACTTGGATAATGAGTTGGTCTGCCTGCGTGCGCATCTCTACACTGACTTCATTGTGACCATAATAAATCGCATTTCGGGTGATGTTATCGACAGCGCTCATGAGTAGCTTAGGGTTACCTGAGATAGAGCGATCTGGGATCTCGCTAAAGGAGAGTGCTTTGTCCATCTGTTCGGCTTCAAATTGCGCGTCTTTTAAGATCTCTTCCCACAAGCTAGAAAGCGGCTGAATTTCACGGGTGAGGTGGCTGTCTACTTGCATCCGAGAGAGGGTAAGCAGCTCTCCGATCATTTGTTCTAAGCGCTGTGCTTCTGTCTCGATTCTTTCTAACTCTTGGCTTTCTCCTTGCTTCCTAGTGGCAAGGGCGTTGGCCATTCTTAACCGAGTGAGTGGAGAGCGCAGCTCATGAGAAATATCAGACAGCAGTCGCTGCTGACCTGAAATCATCTGATTGACGGCTTCTACCATTTGGTTAAAGCTGGCACCGGCTTGTCTAAATTCAGACGTGCCTCTTTCTAGTTCTGGGTCGACTTCAAACTCACCTTTGGCGACACGCTTCGCCGCCCGCTCAAGCTTACGTGCGGGCTGACTGAGTGCCCAAGCTAACCAGAGTAAAAGGGGAGTGCTAGCGAGCATTACCGAAAGTAATAGCTGTAAAGGTTTATCAAATAAACGCAGTAAAAATGGCGGTGGCTGGTTCCATTTTACGCCCACATACAACAGCAGATCTTGTTGGGCGAGCTCAACCGGAATTGGCCCTGCGACCATGTAGTGACCGTACAGTTTTTGTTTAGGCTGAGCTGGCGTCTCTATGGTCGTGACAAAGTTTTTAATCGCTTTAAGCTTAAAATCTGCGTGTTTCTTGGTGGTGAGAATATTCCCTTCCAAATCACTGACGAACATTCGCGGTCGAGTGTCTTTGCGATTGGTCGGTTTTTCTAGCTGATATAAAATTTTGCCAAGATTATCTTCACCTTGAAAACGCCTTTCGGTGGCCTTTTTTATTTTGATGAGACGATCATAATGATCGGCAGGGATGTCTCTGGCGACTCGTGGATCTAGGTGTGGCAGTGACAAGACTGCGAGAAGTACGAGTAACATGGTGAACCAAAAGATGGCAAAAATGCGTCCATACAAGCTAGTGATTTTAGGGATGCGCATTAATCTTCCTCAATTAATAAGTAGCCACGCCCACGTAAGGTTTTGATGCGCGATTTACCATCAGCACGTTCAGGCAATTTCTTCCGCAGATTGGAAATATGCATATCAATGGCGCGATCGAAGGCGGCAAGACGTTTACCTAACACGTCAAGGCTAAGGCTTTCTTTGGTAATAACACTGCCTGGATTCTGAATGAGGTGGCTCAGCAGAGCGAATTCGGTGGTGGTTAAGTCAACCAATTCGTCGTTGCAGTAGGCTTCTTGTTTGCCTGGGTACACTTTGATGTCTTGATATTCGATAACATCAGCATTGGCTTTACTGGTAGGTGTTTGCGTTCGGCGAAGGATCGCTCGAATACGTGCCAGCAATTCACGATCACTAAATGGTTTTGGTAGGTAATCGTCCGCGCCAAGTTCCAAGCCGATCACTCGATCTATCTCTTCACCTTTGGCGGTTAGCATTAATACTGGTGTTTCCCAGTTTTCTCTGAGTTTCTTTAAGGTCTCCATGCCATTTAGTTTGGGCATCATGACATCTAGCAATACCAGGTCGATATCGTCAGATAGAGCTTCTAACCCGGCATAACCATCGTTGGCTTCTGAAATGGTGAAGCCTTCAAAGCTCAGAATATCTTTCAGTAAGCTAGTTAGCTCTGTGTCGTCATCAATAAGAAGTATGTGCGCCATGGGTTACCTTACCTTGTTGTGTACCATTTAATCTTACTGTGATTTTGGTACGGATTTATAGTCTTTACGATTCTTTACGATTTCTCAACGTTGCTTTACGACCCAGCCCCTATTCTACACTCAAGCGCTGACAACACAGCCACTGACACAACGACATAGACGACATACGACCAAATTGAATTGAGGCAATAATTATGAAAATGACTAAGAAACTAGTACTAGCTGCAGCTGCACTTCCTCTTGTTTTTGGCACTGCGAGTGCTTACGCATTCGGTGGTAAAGGTGAGCATAAAGACATGCGCGGTAAATGCGGTGGATTTGATAAAAAAATCATGCGCCAATTAGACCTGACTGATGAGCAGCAAGCGCAACTGAAAGAAATGCGTAAAGCCAGCCACGAAGAAATGAAAGGTAAGCGTGGCGAGCACTTTGCCAATATGCAAGCGCACCAAGCGAAAGTTCAAGAGTTAGTCTTAGCGGATAATTTCGATGAAGCCGCAGCGAATGAACTGGCTCAACAAATGGTAGAAAAGCAGTCTGAGCGTCGCGTTGCCATGCTGAAGAAGCAACACCAAATGATGAGCATTTTGACAGCTGAACAAAAAGACCAGCTGAAAGAGCTTCAACAAGAGCGTTTCCAAAAATGTTCTGACAAAATGGCAGAGCGCATGGAGAAGCATCAATCGTAATGCATTGATTTAGATTCTTTCTAACAAAGAAGCGGCTAAGTAGCCGCTTTTTTATTGTCATATTAAAGTGGCGACATGCGCGTTATACTTTCAATTATCTGTTCTATTTTTAGACTGAAATATGAAACAAGAATACGCACGTCTCGTGACTTTGGCAGCTTGGGCTGCGACTACAATTGCGACTATTTTATTGGTCGTTAAAGTTGCCGCATGGTGGGTGACTGGCTCTGTGAGCTTACTTGCCTCGGTGGTGGATTCCTTACTTGATATAGCCGCTTCTGTTGTCAATCTATTGGTGGTGCGCTATGCCTTGCAGCCTGCTGATAAAGAACATGCTTTCGGACATGGCAAAGCTGAATCCTTGGCTGCTTTAGCGCAAGCGATGTTCATTTCTGGCTCGGCCTGCTTCCTTATCCTCAATGGTGTTGAGCGTTTCTTCCGCCCTCATGAGTTGAACTCTCCTGAAATTGGTATTTATGTCAGCCTGTTTGCCATGTCGATGACATTCGGACTCGTGCGCTTCCAAAAGAGCGTAGTGAAAAAAACCGGAAGCCAAGCCATTGCAGCTGACTCTTTGCACTACGAATCTGACTTATATATGAATGCCGCGATTATGTTGGCGCTTGCACTAAGTTGGTTTGGCTTGGGCCAAGCAGACCCAATTTTCGCGATCGGTATTGGTTTATACATTTTGTATAGCGCGTATCAGATGGCCAACGAAGCGATTCAATCTTTGCTTGATAGAAAGCTGCCAGATGACGAGCTGGAAAAGATAAAAGAAGTGTCGTTAGGGGTCGAAGGCGTTCTCGGAGTTCATCAGCTCAGAACGCGAATGTCTGGGCCAGTTCGTTTTATCCAACTACACCTTGAGCTTGAAGATCAGATACCACTAATTGAAGCTCATCGCATTTCTGATGAAGTAGAAGATAAGCTAATAGCTGCCTTTCCGTCGGCTGATGTATTAATTCATCAGGACCCGTATTCCGTAGTATTTGGCCCAGAAAAAAAGCAGAAATCTGAACAGTGGTAGTAAAGAGTCCAGATTGGTAAGCGACTTGAATTTGAACTACATTGATTTGAAACCGACAAAACTCGGTTAACAAAGCTTCACGTAGTAACAAATTCTGTTGATTCTGATGTGAATCAACAAAGTACCTAGCTAAACCTGTAATACTCTTACATAAGTAGAAAAGTTACAGAAATTAATGCGATTTGAGTGGCATTCCTGTTGGGGAAATGTAACATAACGCACAAATATAGAATTATTGTTTTGTTGATATGTCATCAGCAGAACCGAAAAAATCAATAATAGATTCTCAAAGATCGAGGGTGAGCATGATTAAAAAGATCGGTGTTTTGACTAGTGGCGGTGACGCACCAGGTATGAACGCAGCAGTTCGCGGCGTAGTTCGTACGGCGCTTTCAGCTGGCATTGAAGTTTACGGTATTTACGATGGCTACTTAGGCATGGTTGAAGATCGCATTGAAAAACTGGATCGTTCAAGCGTATCTGATGTGATCAACCGTGGCGGTACTTTCCTAGGTTCTGCTCGTTTCCCAGAGTTTAAAGATGTTGCTGTTCGCCAAAAAGGTATCGAAAACCTACAAAAGCACGGCATTGAAGCGCTTGTTGTTGTTGGTGGTGACGGTTCTTACATGGGCGCGAAGAAGCTGACTGAAATGGGCTACCCATGTATCGGCCTTCCGGGCACTATCGATAACGATATCGCGGGTACAGACTACACAATTGGTTACCTAACAGCTTTGAACACGGTTATCGACGCAATTGACCGTCTACGTGATACATCATCTTCTCACCAACGTATTTCTATTGTTGAAATCATGGGCCGCCACTGTGGTGACCTAACGCTAACGTCAGCAATTGCTGGTGGTTGTGAGTACATCATTACACCTGAAACTGGTCTAGATAAAGAGCAGTTGATCAGCAACATCCAAGATGGCATTGCGAAAGGTAAGAAGCACGCAATTATCGCGCTTACCGAGCTAATGATGGATGCGAACGAACTAGCCAAAGAAATCGAAACGGCAACAGGCCGTGAGACTCGTGCAACGGTTCTTGGTCATATCCAACGTGGTGGTCGTCCAACGGCATTTGACCGCGTATTGGCTTCTCGCATGGGTAACTATGCCGTTCATCTTCTAATGGAAGGTCACGGTGGTCGCTGTGTTGGTATTCAGAAAGAGCAGCTTGTTCACCACGATATCATCGATGCGATTGAAAATATGAAGCGCCCTGTTCGTGATGACCTATACAAGGTTGCTGAAGAGTTGTTCTAAATCGACTCCAATAAATAGAGATACAAAGCCGCTGAAAATCAGCGGCTTTTTTGTGTCTGAGAGATAGCGCTTGATGAACCAAAAGCTACAGACACAAAAAAGGCCAGCGAAGGGCTGACCTTTTCACACTAAGCCAAGAGGCTAAGTGAGCAATTAAGCTTTAGCTTCTGCTGCTGCTTTAGCGATAGCTGCGAAGCTTTTCGCGTCTAGAGCTGCGCCGCCAACTAGAGCACCATCGATGTCTGGTTGAGCGAAGTAAGAAGCTGCATTTTCTGGCTTAACAGAACCGCCGTATTGGATTACAACTTTGCTTGCTACTTCTTCAGATTTCTTAGCAATGTGAGCACGGATAGAAGCATGGATGCGTTGTGCATCTTCAGCTGTCGCTGCTTTACCAGTACCGATAGCCCAGATTGGTTCGTAAGCGATTATCGCACCTTCAAGCGCTTCAACGCCAGAAGTATTGATTACAGCGTCGATTTGACGAGCACATACTGCTTCAGTTTCACCAGCTTCGTTTTGAGCTTCAGATTCACCGATACAGAAAACTGGCGTTAGGCCGTTTTCTTTTAGGAATGCGAATTTCTTAGCGATGAACTCGTCAGATTCGTTGTGGTATTCACGACGCTCTGAGTGACCGATGATGATGTGAGAAGCACCGAATTCTTTAAGCATTGCTGGAGACATGTCGCCAGTGAAAGCACCGCTGTTGTTTAGGTCAGTGTTTTGAGCACCTAGGATTACAGCGCTGCCAGCTTCAGTAAGAGTACGCTCAGCTAGGTCAACGAAAAGAGCTGGTGGAGCTACTGCTACGTCTACGCCTGTTACGCCTTCAAGTTCAGCGTTAAGACCGTTAAGTAGTTCAACAACCATTTCTTTGCTGCCGTTTAGTTTCCAGTTACCCATAACTACAGGATGACGCATAGGAATATCTCCAGTATTTAAAATATATTGAATGTAAAAAGTAAACTTTATTACGAAATAATATAACAGATTAATAGCAACAGATCATGACTGTGGTCATGTCTTTCTTGGATCTTATTCAATGGTCAGAGTTGATTTTGACGACATATCAGTGATCCAACAGACAGAATATTAGCGAAGCTCTCGGATTTTTCACGGTTAATTGTTATTAAAGGACAAACGATTGCGTGAAAGTATAGGAATTGAGAATGCCAAACTTAGTTTTAGAGTATTCAAACTCAGTGGATGAGCGAGTAAATATCCAAGGTTTGTTGGAAGATCTTCATGAAGCCACTTTGAATTGCGGGCTGTTTGATAGCAGCTCCGTTAAGTCTCGCTCGCTGCGTTGCCATAATTGGCTAGTCGGTGAAGAGGGCGACAGTGTCGATTTCATTCACATTAGCTTTGAATTGCTTTCAGGCCGAACCGAAGAACAGAAACGCGATGTCTCCAGATTGTTGATGGAAGTTTTACAGGAACAAGCTAGCCATGTTCGTAGCCTAACCGTTAATATACGCGATATGGATAAGAGCTGTTTTCAAAAAGTGATTAACTAACTTTGCTGCTGCCCATGCTTTGGTGGCACGACTTATTGAGTATTTTAAGATGTCGATGAAAGAACTGCTGTTCTCGTTCAAGGGCAGAATTGGTCGTAAGACTTTCTGGACTTGGAATATTGTTTACTACGTTTCCATTTTTGGTTTTGCTTCTGGGATTAGTGTGCTTTTCCCAGCTTATGCCTATATTTTATTACCGGTGTTCTTACTGTTTTTACTTGTTCCGGATCTCGCCGTGACAGCAAAGCGCTGGCATGATCGTGACAAGTCAAACATGTGGTTGCTGCTAAATATTCCTTTAGTGTTAGGCCGCCTGGCAACGCCAATGGCTTCACCATCTGCTGAGTCTGCGTCGGTTTTCCAAATGGCCGCGACAACTGCAGCATTAGCTTGTGGTCTGTGGATATTAGTGGAATGTGGTTTTATGAAAGGCACGGAAGGCGAGAACAAATTCGGGTCAGACCCGGTCGCGTAAATCAGAGTATGTGAGAAAAGGAGGCTGTCGCCTCCTTTTTTAATCCGCTAACTTAAATGGAATAATATCGGCACTAGGCACTTCACTATAGTAGCTGTCGCCTTCGAGAATTTCTTGGAACTTAAAGACTTGGCAACGTAGCTCTTGCATTAATACCACATTGGTGTGGTCTGGGTTTTTGCAGCGACTGACAACTAAGTCGATATGGCTTTGCTGAGCCCTTAACCTGTCTTGCATGGCAATGGACGCAGAGCAAATCATTTCTTCACACATTTCATGCTTAAACTGATTAAAAGCTTCTGGGTTATCTTTAGCAAGTTCAACCAGCTCATCGAATGGAGGAAGGGGTTGTTCAAGTGGCTGTGGGTGTCCCATAAAAACGTCCTCTGTGCTTTACTGATAACTAACACACTTGTTAAGCATAAGAGAGGATGTTGATTATATCTTGACCAGTTTGTGATTTTCTTAAAAATGAGACAATAAAGCTCGACCACTTTAAAGCGGTGTGATGGTGTAGGTACAGCGACGTTCGCCAGCAATGATGTGCTCGGTGCGACTAATATCGCATTCATCTTTCAGTAACTCTTTGAATACATTTAGTTCTGATTGACACAAACTCGGGCAGCGAGTTGCGGCCTTACAAATTGGGCAATGATTTTCAATCAGAGTGAAGTGATCTGTCTCAGAGATGAGCTCAGCCATGTAGCCTTCATTTTCTCTCAGCTGGGTTAGGACTTTCAATTTGCTGGCAAGATCAGGGCTGTCTTGGAGGGCCTCTTTATATTGCGTCAAAGTGTGGGCTTCGCGCTCGGCTGTGACTTTCGCGAGCCCTTCTTCACCGAATAAATGTTGAACGGCATCGATAACTTGAATGGTGAGTTCACCGTGGCGATCGGAAAATTGCGCATGCCCTTTAGGAGTCAGAGACCAGTGGCGAGTAGGGCGTCCTACTTTCACTTTTACATCATGGAATGCAAGGATTCCGTTGTCTTCTAAACCTTGTAAATGTTGGCGGGCCCCCATCGTCGTCATACCAAACTCTTCAGACAGTTGTTTCGCAGTTACGGCACCCTGGCGCTTAATCGTGTTTAAGATACGATCGCTTGTTTTCATGTTATCCCTACCTTTATTGTCCTATCTATTATGAGGCAAGGTGTTTATAAAGCAAACCATTTACTATATGAAGGGCTTATCAATTGGCCGAGTGTATTAAAAAAGCCAGTCGCGAAAACAACTGGCTTTGAAACTAGTAGAGCTCAGAGTTGAGATTAAAGAATGTGTCCGATGACTTCAGGGTCTTTACGCTCTAGGTAGTGGATAGACTTAATACGGCGAATGGTGCGGCAACGGCCACGAATCAGCAGTGTTTCTGTTGTCGCGATATTACCATTACGCGTGATGCCTTCCAGAAGGTCGCCTTTAGTAATACCAGTTGCCGAGAATACCACGTTATCGCTGCGTGCCATGTCTTCCATTTTTAACACGATTCCAGCCGTAACGCCCATCTCAGCGCAGCGTTCTAACTCAAGTTCGCCGTGCTTACGGTTTTCTTCGGTATCGCCTTTCACTTCGTGACGAGGGAGTAAGCGGCCGTGCATATCGCCGTCTAATGCTCGAATTACTGCGGCAGACACCACCCCTTCCGGTGCACCACCAATGCAGTACATAACATCGACTTCACTGTCTGGCATACACGTTAGAATTGAAGCAGCCACATCGCCATCTGGCACAGCAAAAACACGAACGCCCATCGACTGCATTTGTGCGATAACGTCATCATGACGAGGCTTCGCAAGTGTGGTCACAACCAAAGTGTCTAATGTTTTACCTAATGCTTTCGCAATGTTCGCTAGGTTCTCTTCCAGAGTCAGTGTTAGATCAATCGCCCCTTTTGCGCCTGGCCCAACGACTAGCTTTTCCATGTACATATCTGGCGCTTTTAAGAAGCTGCCTTTTTCACCCGCGGCAAGTACTGCGAGTGCATTGGATTGCCCCATCGCAGTCATGCGAGTCCCTTCAATTGGGTCAACCGCAATATCAACGGCATCGCCACCTACACCAACATTCTCGCCAATGTAAAGCATTGGTGCGTCATCGATTTCACCTTCACCAATAACAATCTCACCGCTAATTTCGGTCTTGTTCAGTAGGCTACGCATAACTTCAACTGCGGCACCGTCGGCTGCATTTTTATCACCACGGCCAAGCCATTTATAACCTGCTAGTGCTGCACCTTCTGTGACACGAGAGAATGCCATTGCTAAATCGCGTTTCATGCGGACTCCAAATATTCAAAGGGATAGAATTTTCGCGGCGGATTTTAACATATCCCATAGGAAACGTTTGCCTTTTTGTTTTTCTCAATTTGCCAAGGATCAAAAGTGATGGAGAAATTACAAATATTCAGCGGGTTAATTAATAAGCGCGGTATTTCGTCAATAAGAAAGTCAATCTTAGGTCAATTGCGCTGTTTTTTTAGCCGAATGACGCAAAATATACAATATAGAGAGTGTTTATCCGCGCTGTGCTGAGTAGAATGGGGAGATAAAGTGGAGTAACCTTCAACTCAACCGGATAATCAAAGGTAGGCTAAGATGTCTTTTGAAGTACTAGAGCAACTAGAAGCAAAAATTCAAACAGCAGTAGATACAATTGCACTTCTACAGATGGAAGTAGAAGAGCTTAAAGAAGAAAAAGAGCAGCTTGCTTCAGAAGCTAACGAGCTAAAAGCTAGCCGTGAAGAACTAGAGCAAAAATCACAGCAAATGCAGCAAGAACACGCAGCATGGCAAGATCGCATCCGTAACCTTTTAGGTAAAATGGATGAAGTAGAGTAATCATTACTCTGATGAATTTAAAAAGCCCGCTAAGACTATTAGCGGGCTTTTTATTGGAATCTATCTAGATGACGTCATCATCTTCTTCATCCAAATATAACTCAATATCGAGTGGTTCTTGAGACAGGATGATGCCGGTGTTGTCAGCGTAGAGGTAGTCTTCAGGAAGGAAGGTGACTCCTCCAAAATTGACCGGAACGTCTTTTTCGCCAATGCCTTGCTGAGCCGCACCAACAGGAATGGAGGCAAGCGCTTGTATGCCAATGCTCATATCTTCAAGTTCATCGACTTCGCGTACGGATCCGTAAACAACAATACCTTCCCACTCATTCTCTTCTGCAAGAGAAGCGATTTCTGCGTCGACAAGTGCTTTACGAAGAGAGCCGCCACCATCAATCAGTAATACGCGACCAATCCCATCTTGTTCCAGTACGGAGCGAATCAGTGCATTATCTTCGAAACACTTGAGTGTGGTGATTTGGCCAGCAAATGACACGCTGCCACCAAAGTTACTGAACATAGGTTCGACGACATCCACTTGATCTAAGTAAATATCACACAGTGCAGAGGTGTTGTATTCCATGACATACCTTTTAAGGCTAAAAGCTTATATTTGAGTATATCGGTGCATTAAGCCAATGCAACGATATCGGTCAATTAACTGAGTAGAGTTTGAGCTACAACAACCCCTGCAAACAATAGGTTAGTGATTAAAGAACATTTTACTATCACTGGCATCATTGGAGCGATTTGTGCGGGTCTTACTGTATTCCACACCTCTTTACCATGTTTGGCAACGGTGAAGAGGCTAAGCAAGAAAGGTAGGCTAATCCATAAAGGTTTACCTTGAATAAGCAGATAAGATGCGAAAGAGACAACCGCTGCACTCAATAGCACAAAGTGATATTGCTTAGCTTTATGTTGCCCAAGCCGAACGGCCATCGTGCGTTTTCCGCATTCACTGTCATTTTCGATATCACGCATGTTGTTAATATTAAGAACGGCGACAGCCATTAATCCGCAACCTAAAGCTGGCAAGAATAAGCTTGTTTCAACGCTGCCAGTATGCAAGAAATACGTGCCTGATACCCCAAGTAAGCCGAAGAAAATGAACACAGAAAGATCCCCAAGTCCAATATAGCCATAGGGCTTGTTACCAACGGTGTATGCGATCGCCGCAACAATGGCTAAGACACCAAGCCCAATGAAGACCAAGATGCTTTCAAGACTAGTTAGTGCATGAAAGACCAAAGTGAGCCCTGCGATCATTGTGAAAATGATGTTGAGCACGATGGCGTTTTTCATGGTGCGCGCATCAACCGTACCAGATTGCATCGCTCGTACAGGCCCAAGACGTTTGTCGTTGTCGGTACCTTTTACGGCATCTCCGTAATCATTGGCGAGGTTGGAAAGTATCTGAAGTAGGGTCGCGGTAATAAAGGCGAGCACGGCTACGGATAAGGAGAAGTGCCCGGTAGAGAAGGCAAGGCTACTGCCTGTCAGTATTGAAACTAATGCGAGAGGTAAGGTTTTCGGTCTTGCGGCATCTAGCCAGATAAGCAAAGATTCTTTCATTATTTACACACGGTTTCATAAAGTAAAATCAGTATACGCTCATTTTTTGGCGAAGAAAAAGCCCACTCGAGAGCGGGCTTTATTTTCGTTATTTAGCTGCAACTTCTTTGAGATAGAGCAAGTTGCATTGATTTTATGTGCTACAGGATGAAGCGGCTTAAATCTTCGTCTTCAACGAATTCGCCCAGTTTTGACTTCACATAGCCAGCATCAATGGTTAGCTTGCTGCCAGCCTTGTCCGTCGCTTCGAATGAGATTTCATCCATCAAGCGTTCCATAACAGTATGCAGTCGGCGCGCACCGATGTTTTCCGTCGTTTCGTTAACTTGCCACGCAGCTTCTGCAATCTGCGTAATGCCATCTTCAGTGAACTCGACATCCACTTCCTCTGTTTTCATCAGGGCGATGTACTGCTCAGTCAGAGAAGCTTTTGGCTCGGTCAAGATGCGTTTGAAGTCATGGCTGGATAGCGCTTCAAGTTCAACGCGGATCGGTAGACGACCTTGAAGTTCAGGAATTAAATCCGATGGTTTTGCTACTTGGAACGCCCCAGATGTTACGAATAGGATGTGGTCTGTTTTAACCATGCCGTGTTTAGTCGAAACCGTGCTGCCTTCGATCAAAGGAAGTAGGTCGCGCTGCACGCCTTCGCGAGAAACGTCTGGGCCAGAGCTGTCGCCACGCTTACAGATTTTGTCGATCTCATCAATGAAGACGATGCCGTTGTTTTCAACGTTGTAAATCGCGCTCTCTTTTAGTTCTTCTTGGTTGACAAGCTTAGCGGCTTCTTCTTCTGTTAGTGCTTTGAATGCGTCTTTAATCTTTAGCTTACGCTTCTTTTTGGTGTCGCCCGCTAGGTTTTGGAACATGCCTTGCAGCTGGTTGGTCATCTCTTCCATACCAGGAGGAGCCATGATCTCAACACCCATTTGCGGTGCCGCTACGTCGATTTCAATTTCTTTGTCGTCCAGTTTGCCTTCTCGCAGCTTCTTACGGAAGATCTGACGCGTGTTTGAAGACGTGTCATCCGGCTGCTCATTTTGACCCCAAGCATCGCGAGCTGGCGGCAATAAAGCATCAAGAATGCGTTCTTCCGCTTGCTCTTCTGCACGGAACTGAACTTTTTCCATGGCTTGTTGGTGCGTCATCTTGATCGCGACATCCGTTAAGTCACGAATGATGGTTTCCACCTCTTTACCGACATAGCCGACTTCTGTGAATTTTGTCGCTTCTACCTTGATGAACGGCGCGTTCGCAAGTTTCGCTAGGCGGCGAGCAATTTCTGTTTTACCTACACCGGTAGGGCCAATCATCAGGATATTTTTTGGGGAGACTTCAACACGCAAGCTTTCTTCAAGCTGCATACGACGCCAGCGGTTACGAAGTGCGATAGCGACAGAGCGTTTAGCGTTATCTTGACCGATAATGTGGCGGTTAAGTTCGTGAACTATTTCGCGAGGAGTCATCTCAGACATAGTGTTTCCTTAATTCTGTAAACTGATACGGTGCTTTATCTATTCTATTGATTTCGTTGCAGCTGATTATTCAGGCTTAGGCAGTTCAACAGTGCTTTCTAGTTCTTCAACCGTATGGTGGTGGTTCGTGAATACACAAATATCGCCTGCGATAGTTAGGGCTTTTTCTGCAATCTCGCGTGCGTCTAAATCGGTATTGTCGAGTAATGCTGTCGCGGCTGCTTGGGCGAAGTTACCGCCAGAGCCGATAGCAATTAAGTCATTTTCTGGCTGAACGACATCACCGTTACCTGTGATGATCAAAGAGGCGGTTTCATCCGCGACAGCGAGTAGTGCTTCTAATTTACGTAACGCACGATCACTACGCCAATCTTTGGCTAATTCAACAGCCGCTTTGGTTAGGTGGCCTTGGTGCATTTGCAGCTTGCTTTCAAATTTTTCGAACAGCGTGAAAGCGTCAGCAGTACCGCCAGCAAAACCTGCCAGTACTTTATTGTTGTATAGGCGGCGAACTTTGCGAGCGTTGCCTTTCATTACAGTGTTGCCTAGAGATACTTGTCCATCACCCGCGATGACGACTTTATTATTACGGCGTACAGATACAATGGTAGTCACGAGTAGGGCCTCTTAATGCTTTCTTATATTTAGGTATAACAGGTATATGAGGATAAGGTTGAGGGTTTTCAAGGAAAGGAAAAGCAGAAAGCCTTCAATAGTGAAGGCTTTCTGGTAAATATTTATTGCGTCTCTTTCCAAATGGCACAAGGCTCTATTTTCGCGCGCTGTAATTTATGGCGGTCGCGTTCTGCATCTCGCTTGAACTTGTATGGTCCTAGCACGACACGGTACCAACTGCTGTTCTCTTTCTTACGAATTTTACTGTTGATGCCTTGAAAAGCGATATCCAGCTTACGAGCTTCAGCTTGGCTTAACGTTTTGTACGCGCCACATTGCATGATGTAAGGGATCTCAGACACTTTCTGTTCTTTAGCTTTAACTTCTACCTGGCGACTCGGTAGCGTTTCCACGTAATCCCACTTTTCTTCTGGTGGCGGTGGGATCGGCTTACTTGGTTTTGGCTTAGGTTTTGGTTTGGTCACCACTGTTGGTGCTGGTGGCTCAGGATCATTGCTCAGCAAATACAACCCGTAACCAAAACCACTGGCTAAGAGGACCGCCAAAAGGCCACTGCGCCAAGGTTTTCGGCGTGGGGCTTGTTTTTTCGTCGGCTTTTTAGGGGCTCGACCTCGTCTTACATAATCTTTATTAGCCACAAGACACTTTCATGGTTACTGATACTGCCCTCATGGTAATCCAGATTGTTCGGAGATAACAGCCTAGAAATGGAAGCGGCACATCAAAATGTGCCGCTTTAAATTGAGTATGAATTATTGAATTCGAGGAGGCGCGGTACTGCCGCGAACAACCAATTTTGTTTCTAACAATCGAGAGCCCGCTTGCACATCGTGCCCTTTTAACACATCTAGCATCATCAGCATGGCTTGGCGACCAATCTCGTAACGAGGTTGAGAGATAGTGGTCAGTGGTGGATCGCAGTATTGTGCGAATTGAATATCATCGAATCCCACCACAGACAGGTCTTGAGGAACGCGTAAACCGAGCTTTTTTGCTTCTTGGATAGCGCCGATCGCCATTGTATCGTTATGGCAGAAGATTGCGGTTGGTTGCTCAGGTAGCGCGAGCAATTGACGAACGGCTTGCGCTCCCGCTTCAAACGTGAAGTCACCTACAGTGCAATAGGTCGGGTTCATCGTGATCCCTGCGCGGCGAAGTGCTTGCTGGTAACCTTGCTGGCGGAATTGGCAAAGCGCTGCGGTTTTAGGGCCTGAAACTTGCCCAATACGCTTATGACCTAATTGAGTGAGGTAGTTTACGGCTTCAAAGGCGGATGTCAGGTTATCGATATGAACCGTTGGCAATTCTAGCTCTGGCGCAAATTCACACGCCATTACCATAGGTGGTAGGTTCTTCTGTTCTGGTTTGCTGACGTCAAATGGATGGTCGGTACCCAATAGCAACATGCCATCAGCTTGTTTGGTGAAGACTAAGTTCACAAATGAGCTTTCGCGTTTCTTTTGTTGACCGCTGTCGCCAAGCAAAACTAAGTAGCCATGCTCGACGGCTGCATCTTCAATACCGCGAATGATTTCAGTGAAGTAAGGATCACAAATGTCAGGAACAATAGTGACAATGGTTTTGGATTCGTTGCGGCGTAGGTTTCTCGCTAACGAGTTTGGTGAGTAGCCAGCTTCGAGTACTGCATCTTCAACACGTTTACGTGTCGATGACGAGACTTTTTCTGGGTTCATTAGCGCTCGTGAAACTGTCGCTGTAGAAACCCCTGCGAGCTGGGCAACATCCTTCATTGTCGCCATAAAATTGACCTCTTAATATCCTTGTTATGCCATCCATTGAGGCAGTTAATTGTTGTTCTTATTGATAAAACTATGTAAAAGCTTGGTTAAAACTTTACGCTTGCAATAGTTTATTCATTTACAGACAGAAAGTTACGGCTAGATTAACAAAAATTGCATTGCTAGTGTGAACTGACTCACGATAAATATGATCTTTCAGTTCAATGAGAACAACTTAGCTGAGATCTTGCGGTTCGATATCCAATGACCAGCGCACTTTTTTTGCGGTAGGTAATAGGTTTATCGCTGGTTTGGCGCTCATCAGTAGCTTTTGCATTTGCGAACGAGTCTGGGTTTGTAAAATCAATTGCCAACGTGATTTCCCTGCTCTTTTCGCGAGTGGTGCTGGGGTCGGGCCCAATACCATGCAGTAGCCATCAAATAGCGGGTGAGACTCCAAAGTATGTCGAACTTGTCTTAAAAAGTCCTCAACCAACTGAGAATCGTTCGCCTCCGCTCTAAACAGAGTCATGAAAGTGTAAGGTGGCAGCATTGCTTGCTTGCGCTCGGCAAGAGCCGTTTCAGCAAAGTGATGATAATCTTTGTGCAGCAAGGCTTGGAGTAACCCATGTTCCGGATGGTGGGTTTGAAGTATCACTTCCCCTGGTTTGCTTGCACGCCCAGCACGCCCCGCGACTTGAATAAACAATTGAGCCAGCCGCTCTGAAGCTCTGAAATCACTGCTGTATAAAGAGCCGTCGACATCTAATAGGGCAACCAGTGTGACATCAGGGAAGTGATGACCTTTTGCGAGCATTTGGGTTCCGATGAGAATTTGATACTCCCCATTGCGGATGGATTCTAATGCTGCTTCTAGGCTACCTTTGCGTCGGGTGCTATCGCGGTCGATGCGAATCGTTTTATATTCTGGGAATAGTTGACCAAGCTGAGACTCTAGCTGCTCTGTACCCACACCTAATGTCACTAACTGATGAGAACCACAGCCTTGGCAATGATGAATCACAGGTTGTTGTGAACCACAGTGGTGACAACGAATTTCGTTGCTGTTTTGGTGATAGGTGTAGTACGCATCACAGCGTTTACATTCTGCTGTCCAACCGCACTCATGACACATCAGAGCAGGGGAGAACCCTCGACGGTTTAAGAACAGCATCACTTGGTTGCCATCTTTTAGGTGTCGTTGCATTTCCGCAATTAATGGAGCAGATAAGCCGCTTTCTAAATAAAGTCCTTTAACATCTAGCACTTTATTGGTGGTAGGTAATGCTACACCAGCACGTTTAGTGAGTGTTAAGTGGGCATACTTACCGATTTTCGCATTATGTAAGGTCTCGAATGCTGGCGTCGCTGAGCCGAGGACTACCGGTATTTTGGCTTTGTGGGCTCGCATAATGGCGACATCCCGCGCGTGATAACGCAGGCTGTCTTGCTGTTTGTAGGAAGAATCATGTTCTTCATCGACAATAATAATGCCTAGGTCAGCAAACGGGGTGAACAAAGCAGAACGCGTCCCGATCACAATACCGGCAATGTTGTCCCTTGCAGATAACCAAGCGTTCAGGCGCTCGGTATCGTTAAGTCCGGAGTGCACCACTTCTACTGGCACATTAAAGCGTTTTTTAAATCGATTAATGGTTTGCGGTGTTAAGCCTATCTCAGGAACCAGTACTAACGCTTGTTTCCCTTGTTCAAGAACCGGCTTAATCATGTTGAGGTAGACTTCTGTTTTGCCTGATCCCGTGACCCCCTCTAATAAAAAGCACGCAAAATCATTTTGGCTATTCACCGTGGCGATAGCAATAGCTTGCTCTTCATTGAGTTTCGGTTTGAACTGATCGGTTTCGATTTCAGTCGGCCATTGGATGCGTGTTGGCTTTTTCTCGACAGATTCGATCCAGTCTTTCTCTTGCAGTGTTTTTAATACCGCGCTGCCAATTTCTTGGTCGATAAACTCTTGATGTGGTACCGGGCCGCGTTCAAGCATGTGCATGACTTTGGCTTGTTTCACCGCTCGCCCAAACCCTTGCATCAATTGGTTTTTCCCTTGTGGTGTCAGTTGCCATTCGATGAGCGTGGCGAAATCAGCCGCTTTACCTTTGCGTAAGCCGCTAGGTAAGGCATTCGCCAATGTTTCGCCTAATGGGTATTGATAGAACTGACTGCACCAAGTTAATAACTCATAGACAGAATCTGGCCACACGGGTTGATTGTCGAGAATGGCTTTAATGGGCTTGAGTTTATCGATACTGAATTCAGATTCGTTGACCAACGACGTTACAATGCCAACGAGTGTTTGTCGTCCGAATGGTACAGACACTCGGCCACCGATAATCGGAAACAGATGATTGGGAATCAGGTAATCAAACTGTTTGTCCAAAGGGACAGGCAGTGCCACGCGGGCAATCGTTGGGCGCATAGATAGATGGCTTAATAAGGGGAAAATCGAATGGACAGTCTAATGGATCCCCTCTATAAATTCGAGGTTCAGTTTCGATGAAGCGGAGCCTTGAACCTACCATTTTCAGTCGATTAGGTATTAATAATAAAGAAGCAATAAAAGATTGGTGAAAAATGTACCAAATGAGTTGATCCCACATCACAGATTCATTACTATACTGCGCCTTGAAGGTATGGCTTCGATGCTTTTTGTATCGCTGCGGTATCTTTATCTATTATTTTTTAACTACGTGTGGTGTCCGGCTTAGAATCGGATGGCGACACGGCCTAATTGAGGTTATCCCATGAAAGTTGGTATCCACCCAGAATACAAAGCTGTAACAGCTACTTGTTCTTGCGGCAACACATTTGAATTCAACTCTACTCTAGGTAAAGACAGCATTCACCTAGACGTATGTGACAAATGTCACCCATTCTACACTGGTAAGCAACGTATCGTTGATACAGGCGGCCGTGTAGATCGCTTCAACAAGCGTTTCGGTGCTCTTTCTAGCAAGAAGTAATTCTCGCTATTTAGACATGAAAAAGGACACTTCGGTGTCCTTTTTTGTTGCCTGTCGTTTAGGGATTTCAACTGCTCACTGGTCTTATTAGTAGTCAAATCTCGTTTTTTAATGAGACAGGGGGCTTTCCTATCTAGGAACTTTGAAGTACATCCATTAAAATCAAACTTCTTACCCAATCATTATAATATCTTTAGGAAACCTACACCTATGTCAGACGACACTCGCCAAGAACTTTCTCCACAAGAACAATTCCGTCAACAAGCCCTTGATTACCATGAATTTCCAATCCCAGGTAAAATTGCCGTAGAGCTGACTAAACCTGCAAACTCTGCAGAAGATTTAGCCCTTGCCTACAGCCCAGGTGTCGCAGAACCAGTACGTGAAATTGCTCAGAATGTAGATAACGTTTACAAGTACACAGGAAAAGGCAACATGGTTGCTGTTATTTCTAACGGTACGGCGATTCTTGGTCTGGGTAACTTAGGCCCTATTGCATCTAAACCAGTTATGGAAGGCAAAGCACTACTGTTTAAGCGCTTTGCAGGATTAGATTCTATCGATATTGAGGTAAAACACCGCACAATCGATGAGTTCGTTGATACTGTTGCGAACATTGCTGATACATTTGGCGGCATCAACTTAGAAGACATTAAAGCACCGGATTGTTTTGAAATTGAACGCCGCTTAATTGAACGTTGTGATGTTCCGGTATTCCACGATGACCAACACGGTACTGCAATTGTAACGGCAGCAGGTATGCTGAATGCGATTGAGCTTCAAGGTAAAACTCTGGAAGAGTCTAAAATTGTTTGTCTGGGTGCGGGCGCAGCAGCTGTTGCATGTATGGAGCTACTGATTAAGTGTGGCGCTCAACGTGAAAAAATCTACATGCTTGACCGCAAAGGTGTGATTCACACACGTCGTGATGATCTGAACGAATACAAGCAGCTATTTGCGAACAACACTGACAAACGTACGCTAGAAGATGTCATTGAAGGCGCGGATTTGTTCCTTGGCGTATCGGGTCCAAACTTACTACCTGCAGAAGCACTTAAATTAATGGCTGATAAGCCAATTGTGTTCGCATGTTCTAACCCTGATCCTGAAATTAAGCCTGAATTGGCTCATGAAGTTCGTGAAGACTTAATCATGGGTACTGGTCGCAGTGATTACCCTAACCAAGTGAACAACGTGTTGTGTTTCCCGTTCATCTTCCGTGGTGCATTGGATGTGCGCGCAAGTGAAATTAACGATGAAATGAAGCTAGCTGCAGTTAAGGCCATTCGTGACCTAGCTAAAGAAGAAGTACCGGCTGAAGTGCTAGCGGCTGCAGGCGCGACTTCTCTAGAATTTGGTAAAGGTTACATTATTCCTAAACCAATGGATCCGCGCTTATTACCTCGCGTAGCAAAAGCGGTCGCTCAAGCGGCGGTTGACTCAGGTGTAGCACGCATCGAAATGCCTGAAAACTACATGGCATAATCGTATTAACTCGACGCTTTTGAAGTGACGATTCGCGAATAAAGAAAAAGCCGACTAACGTAAGTTAGTCGGCTTTTTTGCATTTTGATGTCTAGTTTAATAATCAGACAATGATGATTTAGTATTGGCCACAGGCGAATAAAATGATGCTAGCGTGAGACTGGTCTTATTTTTTATTCTTCGTCAAACGCTTCAAATTCGATACCCATCTCTGTCATCAGCTTTTTCACTTCAGCAGGGATATCGTCTGGGCGGTCTTTACGTAGGTCTTCGTCCGTCGGTAGTGGTTGGCCTGTATAGGCGTGCAGGAACGCTTCACACAAAAGCTCACTGTTTGTGGCGTGGCGTAGGTTGTTGATTTGGCGGCGAGTACGCTCGTCAGTTAACACCTTTAATACTTTTAGAGGGATAGAAACTGTGATCTTTTTTACTTGTTCGCTTTTCTTTCCATGCTCTGCATATGGGCTTATGTATTCACCATTCCAGTCGGCCATTGCACACCTTCATCATTTTTGTTGTTTGATTAAAATTTAGAACGGTGATTTTAGCGGGATTTACCGCCATAAGCAAAGACATATAGACGTCTAGAAGTGTTGACGTCCTAATGTAATAAAAGTAAAGTGAATAACATATATCTAACACAGGCTCTTATACCCGACAAGAGCCTGTGATTTTCAAGCCTCCAATTTGAAAGGAAACACCTATGAGCAGCCGGAAGCCAGCCACTATTGCAGTTCGTACTGGTATCGAGTCAGACACTCAACACCATGCCGTTGTTCCACCTATTTACCTCTCAACAAACTATGGTTTTCCTGCTTTTGGTGAAGTGCCAAAGTATGACTACACACGCTCTGGTAACCCAAATAGAGGCCTGTTAGAAACGGCATTGTTTGAATTAGAGTCAGGTAAGGGCGCTGTGGTGACAAACTGTGGCACATCTGCGCTGAATTTATGGGTCTCAGCATTCCTAGGTGGTGATGATCTGATAGTGGCTCCCCATGATTGCTACGGTGGTACATACCGCTTATTCAATACACGCTCTCAGAAAGGTGACTTTAAAGTTTTATTTGTCGATCAGTCCGATCAAAAAGCATTCGATGCAGCCATTGCGTTGAAACCAAAACTGATCTTGTTGGAAACGCCATCTAACCCGTTGGTTAGAGTGGTTGATATTGCTGAAACGTGTCGCAAAGCAAAAGAAGTCGGCGCACTGGTTGCTGTCGACAATACCTTTTTGACACCTGTGTTCCAAAAGCCATTAGAGCTTGGTGCGGACTTTGTTATTCACTCTACGACTAAGTACATCAATGGCCACTCGGATGTTATCGGTGGTGTTGTGATCACCAAAACGGAAGAGCATGCGGAAGAACTCGCGTGGTGGGGGAACTGCATTGGCGCTACGGGAACACCGTTTGATAGCTACATGACGCTACGCGGTATTCGTACTTTGGGTGCTCGTATGCGCGTTCACGAAGAAAGCTCGCGTGATATTTTAGTGGCACTGCAAGAGCAGGAACTTGTGGGCACGATTTATCACCCAAGCCTGCCTGAACACCCAGGTCATGAAATCGCTAAGAAGCAGCAGTCGGGCTTTGGCTCCATGTTGAGCTTCGAATTTGCGGGCTCGTTTGAAGCATTGAAATATTTTGTGGGTGAACTTGAATTGTTCTCGTTGGCTGAATCTTTAGGTGGTGTGGAAAGTTTGATTTGTCATCCAGCTTCGATGACTCACCGAGCGATGGGTGAAGCTGCGCTAGAAGAGGCGGGGGTTTCTCAGCAGTTATTGCGTCTATCTGTTGGTTTAGAAGATGCCGGTGATCTGATTGCTGATTTGCAACAGGCATTTGCTAAAGCACAAGCGTTCATCAATAACGGAGAAAAAAGCTAATGACTGTATCACGCCAATTACACAAATTTGGTGGTAGTAGCTTAGCTAACCCTGAGTGTTATCAACGTGTCGTGAACATTCTTAAAGAATATTCGAGCACGAATGATTTAGTGGTGGTGTCTGCGGCTGGTAAAACTACAAATCGCCTCATCGAATTTCTTGAAGCTCTCGATAAAGATGGCCGTTTGGCGCATGAATGTCTGCAGTCTTTACGTCAGTTCCAGTTAGAGCTCATTGAAGGTTTGCTAACGGGTGAAACTGCAGAGGCTTTGACAAGTCAAGTTCAGACTGAATTTACGGCATTGGGTGAACTGGTCGCGCCATTATCGGAAGCGCAAAAAGCGCAAGTTCTTGGCCACGGTGAAGTGTGGTCGTCACGTTTATTATCAGCGTTACTGTGTCAACACGATTTACAAGCGGTTGCGCAAGATGCCCGTGAGTTTCTCAGAGCAGAAGCCGGAACTCAGCCAGAGGTAGATCGCTCTCGTTCTTACGCTTTGATTAAGGAAGTCTTGGCTCAGCATTCACATTGTCGTGTCGTTATCACGGGTTTTATGGCGCAGGACAGTGAAGGTGAAACGGTACTACTCGGCCGTAATGGTTCCGATTACTCTGCTACTGTGATTGGGGCTCTTGCAGAAGTAGATCGTGTCACAATTTGGAGTGATGTAGCCGGTGTCTACAGTGCGGATCCACGTTTAGTGTCGGATGCATGTCTGTTGCCTCTACTTCGCTTAGATGAAGCAAGTGAATTGGCGCGTTTAGCGGCGCCGGTATTACACAGCCGCACGCTTCAGCCCGTGGCACAAAGCGCAATGGATTTGAGTTTACGATGCAGCTACCAACCGGAAGCAGGCTCAACACAAATTGAACGAGTGTTGGCTTCTGGGCGCGGCGCAAAAATTATCACGTCTCTCGATGAAGTATTATTGGTGCAACTAAACTTTGGCCATGGACATGATTTTGAACGTTTGGAAGTGGATGTTCTAGAAGGTCTGAAACGTGCGCAGTTAGAGCCTTTAGCTTATGAACTGCAGCCAGATCAGAATTGCTTACGTCTTGCTTATACGGCTGAAATCGCTGGAGGCGCTCTAGAGTACTTACAAGACCATGCTGTGGATGCAGAGATCAAGCTAAAAGAGGGCTACTCGCTGGTCGCGGCTGTCGGTGCTGGGGTGACGAAAAATCCAAATCATTGCTATGGGTTCTATCAGCAACTGAAAAACGCTCCAGTCGAGTTTATATCTGAAGCGTCCTCAGGGCTGAGCTTAGTTGCTGTGCTGCGTAAAAGTGAAACTCCAGTGCTAGTGAAGGGAGTCCACTCCCAACTTTTCCAAGCGCAGAAACGTGTTGCGATTGCTTTGTGTGGTAAGGGCAATATCGGTTCAAGCTGGCTTAAGCTATTTGCAGAGCAAAAGAGTGAATTAGAAAAGCGTCGTGGTATGAGCTTTGATTTGGTTGCTGTGGTTGATAGCCAAACTTATTGGTACAACGAAGCGGGCATTAACGCCGAGAGCGTATTCGATCATTTCGACGATGAAGCGATTGAGAATGATGGTAACGAATGGCTGGAACGTTTGGGCGCTATTCAGGGTTACGATGAAGTCGTTGTACTCGATGTTACCGCAAGCCAAGTTCTGGCTGAAAAATATCTAGCGATTGCTCAACAAGGTATTCATCTAATCTCTGCTAATAAAGTGGCAGGAAGTGCATCGAGTGAGTACTACCATCAAGTACAAGACGCATTCGCGAAGATTAGTCGTCATTGGCTATACAACGCGACAGTCGGTGCGGGGCTTCCTATCAACCATACTGTGCGCGACTTGCGCGAAAGCGGTGATGATATCATTGCGTTGTCTGGTATTTTCTCAGGCACGTTATCTTGGTTGTTCCAACAGTTTGATGGCAGTGTACCATTTAGTGAATTGGTCGATTTGGCATGGCAGCAAGGCTTAACGGAGCCGGATCCTCGCGCTGATTTAGATGGTTCAGATGTTATGCGTAAGCTGGTGATTTTGGCTCGAGAATCTGGTTTAGATATTGAGCCTGAGAACGTTAAAGTCGAATCTTTAGTACCAACTGAATTGCAAGAACTGTCGGTGGATGACTTCTTTGATAAAGCGTCTTTACTTAGTGAAGAGTTGGCAGAGCGCCTGAAGAAAGCGCAAGCCGAGCATAAAGTACTTCGCTATGTGGCTCGCCTTGAGAAAAACGGAAAAGCGACCGTCGGCGTTGAGGCGCTATCTAAGGAACATGCTCTCGCTAACTTATTGCCTTGCGATAATATCTTTGCGATCGAAAGCAAATGGTACAAAGATAATCCATTGGTTATCCGTGGGCCTGGAGCGGGTAGAGAGGTTACAGCCGGTGCAATTCAATCAGACTTGAATCGCATGTCTAGCTTATTTTAGACGTCTATCCGAACTAATATGATAAGAATAAGGTTGAATGTAGCATAGTGCTCTTTCAGCCTTATTTTTTGCCCGATCTATGCGTAATCTTATAAAAATACTCCATTCCTTATCTTGAAGTTTCCTCACGATCTACTTGAGAAAAATTCATAATGGATCTGTTGACATTAAATCGTATTCAATACATTCTGTAGACATATAGACGTCTAAACGTCATTTAAGGATTAGAATTTTCGTGGCTGAATTGGTCACATGGAGAGTAAGATGGGATATACACACGCAAGTCATATCGACGCTTTAAATCAGAATATTGCTGAGTTGTCTGACAATATTAATGTGTCTTTCGAGTTTTTTCCGCCAAGCAGCGAGAAGATGGAAGAAACATTGTGGAATTCTGTTCATCGCTTGAAAACTCTTCAACCTAAGTTTGTGTCAGTGACATATGGTGCTAACTCTGGTGAACGTGATCGTACCCACTCAATCATTAAAGAAATTAAAGATAAAACCGGCCTTGTTGCTGCGCCGCACCTAACGTGTATCGACGCGAGCCGTGATGAACTCATCCAAATTGCCGATGACTACTGGGCGAATGGTATTGAAAGTATCGTTGCTTTACGTGGAGACATTCCACCAGGTGGTGGCGCTCCAGAAATGTACGCTTCTGACCTAGTAGAACTACTGAAATCTCGTCATGACTTCGATATTTCGGTGGCGGCGTTCCCTGAAGTTCACCCTGAAGCAAAAAGTGCTCAATCTGATTTATTGAACCTAAAGCGTAAAGTTGATGCCGGTGCTAACCGTGCGATTACTCAATTTTTCTTTGATGTAGAAAGCTACTTACGTTTTCGTGACCGTTGCGTTGCGGCGGGTATCGATGTTGAAATCGTGCCGGGCATTTTGCCAGTATCGAACTTTAAGCAAGCTTCTCGTTTTGCTGCAATGAACAATGTAAAAGTACCAGGTTGGATGGCTCAGCAGTTTGAAGGTTTGGATGATGACCCAACAACTCGTCAGTTAGTTGGTGCTAGCCAAGCGATTGATATGGTTCGTACTTTAAGCCGTGAAGGTGTGAAAGATTTCCACTTTTATACGTTGAACCGTGCTGAAATGACTTATGCGCTTTGTCATACTCTAGGGGTTCGCCCGCAAGTAGCTGCAGTATAAAGTCAGCGACAATAAAATAGTTTAGATATTAAAAAGGCTTGAACTCTTGGAGTTCAAGCCTTTACTTTTTTAAGACGATAAAATGGCTTATGCCATAGCGCCTAATTCTTGAAGAACTTCTTCAGCCCATAAGATCCAAGCTTCACGGATCACTAGGTTACGACGCAGCGTTAAGCGCTCTAGACGTGCTTGCTTGTCTAGTGTTGCTGGTGTTGCGTAGTAAGCTGATTCAATTTCTTTATAGTGAGAAACTAGTTTACGAGACTCTTCTACTAATTCTGCAAGTTGAGCTCGGTAAGCATCTGAAGGCTGTACTGCACAAGCCATAAGCTTTGCAGAAAACTCATCACGCACAGTTGGGTGTGCAGTCGGCTGTTCAAACCATTCACCTAGAGCGCTACGGCCAGCGTCAGTGATAGAATAAACTTTACGATCAGGTTTACCTTCTTGTGGCTCAAGCACACAAGTAACTTGCTCATTCTGAGCCATTTTATTTAGTTCACGGTAAACTTGTTGATGGCTAGCTTTCCAGAAGTATCCGATACTTGCTGAAAATTCTTTAGTGATATCGTAACCAGTAGCATCGCGCGTACTTAAAACAGTTAAGATTACGTGTGGTAATGACATGTCTTCAATCCAAATGGTCAATAAACAGTAAACAATGCTTAAACATCAATTGTGCTTCTTTTGGCACTTGTTGGAATTCGTTTAAGCAACACCAACTTAATCGTTGGTTATGTCACCTTAAAAGCCGTTTATCACCTAGATTGGTCGGATTCCCGAACCAAAAAGCTGTGGAATATTTTATTATTAGCTCTCACAGCGGAGCAGTAGTATATCTAAATAATAAGCATAAAGTAGAATACATGGACAAAATATCCCAAAAAGCTGATAAAAAACTCAATAAGACGTATTTGCCAAAATAAAAGGCCGCCATTGGCGACCTTTTGTCTTTTTGTTGGTTCTAATAACTGCTTATCCGGTGTTGCGCATACCTGCAGCGATACCCGCAATTGTGACCATTAACGCTTCTTCTAGCTCCGCAGGTGGTGTTTCACATTTACGAGTTCGGTAAAGAAGCTCAGCTTGAAGCATATTCAATGGCTCAACGTAGATGTTACGTAAACGAATTGATTCAAGTCCCCAAGGGTCGCTTTGCATTAGGTTTTCGTTGTTTTCTACATTCAGTACGGCCTTGATGTCTTTCTGCAGTTGTTCACGCAGTAATTCACCTAGAGGCAATAGTTCTTTATCAACAAGACGTTGGTCGTAGTATTTCGCGATTTCCATATTACATTTCGAATATACCATTTCTAGCATACCCAAACGTGTTGAGAAGAATGGCCATTCTCGACACATTTCTTCCAGTAGCGCTTGATGACCTTGATCAACCGAATACTGAATCGCTTCGCCCGCACCTAACCATGCTGGGAGTACCAGACGGTTTTGGCTCCAAGAGAAAATCCATGGGATGGCACGTAAACTTTCTACGCCACCATTCGGGTTACGTTTCGCTGGACGTGAGCCAAGTGGCAATTTGCCAAGTTCTAACTCTGGTGTTGCTTGGCGGAAGTAAGGGACGAACTTTTCTTCGCCGCGAACAACGTTGCGGTACGCTTCACAAGACACTTGAGAGAGCACTTCCATCAGTTCACGCCATTCTTGTTTTGGCTCCGGTGGTGGCAGTAGGTTCGCTTCCAAAATGGCACTTGCGTACATGTTGAAGCTGTTGACCGCGACTTCAGGTAGGCCAAGCTTAAAGCGGATCATTTCGCCTTGCTCAGTTACGCGTAAGCCGCCTTTAAGGCTCTTTGGTGGTTGAGATAGCAGTGCAGCGTGTGCTGGAGCACCACCACGACCGACCGTACCACCACGACCGTGGAATAATGTCAGTTCAACGCCTTCTTCTTCAGAGACTTTCACGAGCTTATCCATCGCATCGTACTGAGCCCAGCCAGCCGCCATTACCCCTGCATCTTTTGCAGAGTCAGAGTAGCCAATCATGACCATCTGATGGTTCTGGATAAAGCCTCGGTATAAATCGATACCCATTAACTGTTTGATTACGTCTTCAGAGTTATTTAAGTCATCTAACGTTTCGAACAGTGGACATACGTCCATGCGATACGGGCAACCTGACTCTTGCAGTAGCAAATGTACAGCCAGTACATCAGAAGCAGTGCGAGCCATTGAAATAACATAAGCGCCGAACGCTTCACGAGGTTGAGCAGCAATAATCTTACAGGTGTCTAAAACCTCTTTTACTGGTTCAGATGGTTCCCAGTCACGTGGTAAAAGTGGGCGTTTTGAGCTTAGTTCATTGGTTAGGAAAGCAATTTTATCTTGCTCGCTCCACTGATCGTAATCACCAATCCCTAAGTAACGAGTTAGCTCAGATAGTACGTCCGAGTGGCGGGTACTTTCTTGACGAACATCGAGGCGAACTAAGTGAACACCGAACGCTTTGATGCGACGAAGCGTATCTAATAGTGAGCCATCAGCAATCACGCCCATGCCGCACTCATGCAGAGATTGGTAGCACGCGTACAGTGGAGTCCACAGCTGGTCGATATTTTGAAGCGTGGTCTTTTTCGGAACATCCGCTTGGTGGATTTCGGCATCCAGTACTTCTAACGTATCCGTAAGAAGGGTACGTAACCCTTTTAGAATCGCGCGGTATGCTTCGTGTTCTTCACCAGCTAATTCACGGACTGCATCGTTGCACTTAGTCATCGATAGTTCAGTGATCAGCTCGTTAATGTCGTTTAGGTATAGATCCGCCGCTTTCCAACGAGATAGGCGTAGCACTTCTTTAGTTATGGTGTGCGTCACGAATGGGTTACCATCGCGATCACCACCCATCCAAGATGAGAAGTGTACTGGTCGAGCATCAATTGGTAACCCTTCGCCTAGGTACCCTTTCAAGCGACCGTCCATTTCGCGTAGGAAATCAGGAACGGCTTCCCATAGGGAGTTCTCTACAACAGCGAAGCCCCATTTCGCTTCATCTAGTGGGGTTGGGCGCTGCTGACGGATTACATCTGAGTGCCAACCTTGTGCAATGAGTTGCTCTAGGCGGCGTTCAGTTTTTACTCGTTCTTTATTGGAAAGGTCGCTCAACTCAAGCTTTGATAAACACTCGTTAATTTTTACGAGCTTGTTGATCATTGTGCGACGAGTGATTTCTGTCGGGTGAGCGGTAAGCACAAGTTCGATATTAAGGTCGCGTACGGCCTGCGCAGCATCTAATTTGCTGACATCGTTCTGGCTAAGCTTAGAAAAAAGTGCTTGTAGCGCGTCTGGTTCACATACGTGCTCCTCACAGTGGCGAGAGATAGTATGGTATTGCTCTGCCATGTTGGTGAGGTTTAAGAATTGGTTAAATGCGCGGGCAACAGGAGTCAGTTGCTCGTTAGGTAGGTTTTTAATTTCTTCTACTAAGCTGTCACGATCAGCTTGGTTACCTGCGCGGGCGGATTTGGAAAGTTTACGAATAGTTTCCACTTTCTCTAAGATAACGTCGCCATGTGCGTCTTGAATAGTGTTGCCGAGCAAGCGTCCTAGCATGCTTACGTTACTCTTGAGAGCGGCGTATTTCTCGTTCATTGTCATCCTGCCTCGTAAAAAAATTACATCCATTGTTCCTTGTTAAGTACACAATCTAGCGAAAAGTGCTGTCTGTAGTCAAATAAAGCATTCTAAGTTTGCATTTATTGGTTTGCTTCATGACGTAAAACAAAAATTAGCGGTGTATCGCATATGGAGTGAAATTTTATTACAACTTAAGGTGAGCAAACAAAAGTACAGTAGGAGCGCAAAGTGAAGAGTTTTACTCTCCTACTGTGGGTCATTAAGAGTAATAACTAGAAACAATATTTACGAATCGACTTACTCAATACGTCAATTGTTGGATCTATGAAATCGAAGCTGAGGAACTCATCGGGCTGGTGAGCTTGGTCGATGGAACCTGGGCCGAGCACTAGAGTTGGACACAGCTGCTGTAGAAACGGAGCTTCAGTACAGTAGTTTACGGTTTCAGATTGAGTTCCACACACAGATTCCATCCCACCAATGAAAGGGTGATCGTGTTGGCACTCGTAGCCGGGAATCGGTTCATGTAAAGGTGTAATTTCGATTCTACCTGGCCATTTTGCTTCTACTTCTTTTAACGCACTACGTAGCATGTTGTTTAGGCCATCAAGGCTAATACCAGGAAGCGGGCGGACATCGTAATGCAACTCACAACAGCCACAAATGCGGTTAGCACTGTCACCACCATGAATATGACCGAGGTTAAGAGTTGGGCTTGGAATCGCAAAGCCTGGGTGGTGATACTCTTTTATGAGCTTGTCACGCAGCTGCATTAAGGCAAATAACACTTCATGCATGATCTCAATGGCATTAACGCCAAGAGCGGGATCGGATGAGTGACCTGATTTACCAGTTACTCTGACGGCATTGGCAACATGCCCTTTATGGCCGCGAATTGGCACTAGGCTAGTGGGTTCACCGATGATGCAGTAGTCAGGTTTAAAAGGGGCGTTTTCAGTAAAGTGACGAGCCCCGAGCATTGTGGTTTCTTCATCACAAGTTGCTAGCACGTAAAGTGGCTTGGTTTGATTATTCCAATCTATCTTTTTTGCGGCTTCATAAATAAAAGCGAAGAAGCCTTTCATGTCGGCAGTGCCTAATCCATAAAAGCGATTATTGGATTCCGTCAATGCGTGAGGATTGAAATTCCAGCGTCCCTCATCAAAAGGGACGGTATCACTGTGACCTGCGAGCAATAAGCCACCTTCCCCATCTCCTTTCTTTGCAATCATGTTGTGTTTGCCAGGCTCGACCTCGATAACTTCAACGCTGAACCCGAGATCTTTAAACCAAGTTGCCATCTTTTCGATGACTTTCTCATTACCATGATCCCAACTTGGATCGGTTGAACTGATGGAAGCTGTGGAAATCAGGCCTTCATAGACCTCAAGAAAACTCGGTAATTGCATAATATCTTCACTTCTACTATTGACAGAAAAACCATAAGGCGGTAAAACACATATTAAATCATATTTATTGAATAAAAAATCAAATAAAGCTAAAAAATAAGTATGATTAGTCAAAAATAAATACGAATAACCTCAAGAAATTGGATGTGTTGAGATGTTGAAAACCACGATCATTGGCGCAAGCGGATACACAGGAGCAGAACTCGCTCTAATGGTAAATAAGCACCCTGAACTTACGCTATCAGGTTTATATGTATCCGCCAATAGCGTTGATGCTGGTAAACCTATTGCGTCATTACATGGAAAGCTGGCTGGGCTTATTGATATGCCAGTGCAACCTTTGGTGAACCCTGAAGAAGTGGCTAAAGCGTCGGATGTGATTTTTTTAGCGACGGCCCATGAGGTTAGCCATGATCTCGCTCCTATCTTTTTGGAGAATGATTGCCAGGTGTTTGACCTGTCAGGTGCATTCCGCGTTAAAGGTGAAAACTTCTATCAGGAGTTTTATGGTTTTGAACATCAACACGAGCAATGGCTAGACAAAGCAGCCTACGGTTTGGCTGAGTGGAACGAACAAGAAATAAAAGAAGCTCAGCTGGTTGCCGTCGCGGGTTGTTATCCAACTGCGTCTCAGCTAGCGATTAAACCACTAGTAGAAAACAAACTGCTCGACGAAAACCAATGGCCAGTGATTAATGCGACGAGTGGTGTGACGGGAGCAGGTCGTAAAGCCAGTATGACGAATAGCTTTTGTGAAGTGAGCTTGCAGCCATACGGAGTATTTAACCACCGTCATCAACCTGAAATTGCTTCTCATCTAGGTAGTGATGTTATTTTCACTCCGCACTTAGGAAACTTTAAGCGTGGCATCTTAGCAACCATTGCGATGAAGTTAGCGGAAGGTGTGACTGAGCAGCAAGTGGAACAAGCATTCGCGGATGCCTACCAAGGAAAACCAGCGGTTCGCTTACTACAAGATAAGCTGCCTAGAATTCAAGATGTTGAAAACACACCATTTTGTGACTTGGGCTTTAAGGTGCAAGGTCAACATATCATCGTCGTTTCAGCGATTGATAACTTATTGAAAGGTGCATCTAGCCAAGCGATGCAGTGTTTAAATTTACGGTATGGTTTTCAGCCATTAACTGCGCTAGTGTAAGGAACCCTATAAATGAGCCTAAACAAACAACCTTTAGTCATTAAATTGGGCGGTGCAGCACTGTCATGCACTGAAACGTTAAGCAAACTCTTTGGTGCTATCTCTAGCTACCAACAGCAAGCGCAGCGACCAATCGTAATCGTCCATGGTGGTGGTTACTTAGTTGACGATCTAATGAATCAATTGAAATTAGAAACGGTTAAAAAAGACGGTTTGCGAGTGACTCCTTACGATCAAATTCCACTGATTGCAGGTGCATTAGCCGGTACTGCGAACAAACTACTTCAAGGTCAAGCCATTAAAGATGGGCTTAAAGCTGTCGGGCTAAGTTTAGCTGATGGTGGACTATGTCAGGTTGAAGAACTTGATCCAGAGCTAGGTGCGGTTGGTAAAGCGACTCCTGGCGACGCTCAAGTGCTGCAAGCAATTTTAGCCACTGAAGCATTACCGATTATTAGCTCGATTGGTTTGACTGAGCAAGGTCAACTAATGAACGTAAATGCTGACCAAGCTGCAGTTGCTGTGGCTGGTGCCCTAGATGCTGAACTGGTTCTGCTTTCAGATGTTAGTGGTGTGCTTGATGGTAAGGGGCATCTTATTTCTAGCCTAAACCAACAAGAGGCCGATGATCTGATTGAAGGAAAAGTCATTACCGACGGCATGATCGTTAAAGTGCAAGCGGCACTGGAAGCCGCAAATGATTTAGGTCGACCAATTGAAGTGGCGACATGGCGCTATCCAGAAAAACTCACGCAACTATTTTCAGGTAAAAGCATAGGTACACAGTTTTTACCTCAATAACTTATTTGACTTAACTAGGTTAAGTTTAAGAATTTTTACGCAATGGAACACACCCCGAGGAACTGACCGCCAAGCGCAGGCCCGGGTATTTAGGAGAAACTCAAATGAGCAAGGTTAAAGTAAATAAAGTGGTTGTAGCCTATTCTGGCGGTCTGGACACTTCAGTGATCATCCCATGGTTGAAAGAGAACTATGATTGTGAAGTTGTCGCGTTTGTTGCGGATGTTGGTCAGGGCGAAGAAGAACTGAACGGTATCGAAGAGAAAGCAAAGGCATCGGGCGCTTCTGAATGTTACATCGCTGACCTTAAAGAAGAGATGGTCTCTGATTACATCTACCCAACGCTAAAAACGGGCGCTTACTACGAAGGTAAATACCTACTGGGTACTTCTATGGCTCGTCCAATCATCGCTAAAGCGCAGGTTGAAGTTGCACGTAAAGTCGGCGCAGACGCACTGTGTCACGGTTGTACTGGTAAAGGTAATGACCAAGTTCGTTTTGAAGGTGCATTTGCGGCATTAGCACCAGACCTACACGTGATTGCGCCGTGGCGTGAGTGGGATCTAGTAAGTCGTGAAGAGTGTCTAGATTACCTAGCGGAGCGCAACATCCCGTGTACGGCTTCTTTGACAAAGATTTACTCACGTGACGCAAACGCATGGCACATTTCTACAGAAGGTGGCGTTCTAGAAGATACGTGGAATGCACCAAACGACGATTGCTGGGCGTGGACGGTCGATCCAGAGCAAGCACCAAACGAATCTGAAACGGTAACGTTAAAAGTAGAAAAAGGCGAAGTGGTTGCTGTTGATGGTGAAACAATGACGCCATACAACGCACTGGTTTACCTAAATGAGAAGGGTGCTAAGCACGGTGTTGGTCGTATCGATATCGTAGAAAACCGTCTTGTTGGCATGAAGTCTCGTGGCTGTTACGAAACTCCGGGCGGCACTATCATGATGGAAGCACTACGTGCAGTAGAGCAACTGGTTCTTGATAAAGCGGCGTTTGAATTCCGTGAAGAGCTAGGCGTTAAAGCTTCTCACCTTGTATACGACGGTCGTTGGTTCACTCCGCTATGTAAGTCAATTCTAGCGGCGACAGAAGAGCTAGCTCAGGATGTGAATGGTGAAGTGGTTATCAAGCTATACAAAGGTCACGCAACGGTGACTCAGAAACGTTCTGACAACAGCCTGTACTCAGAAGAGTTTGCGACTTTTGGTGAAGATGAAGTTTACGACCAAAGCCATGCTGAAGGTTTCATCCGTCTTTACTCGCTATCAAGCCGTATCCGTGCATTGAATAGCCAAAAGTAGTAACGTACTGCTTAATATAGAAATAAGAGCTTATTGAAACGAAGCCTATTTGCTTAGCAAATAGGCTTCGTTTTTTTTGTAGCGGTTACTTATAATTCGCACTTTGAACTGTATAAATCTTTAAAACGACAATTGATTGAATAAATATGTAAAAATAATGAATTTATACTTTATTTTTACTTTGAATTACCGTAGATTTGAACCATCAGATAAATACTGAATTCATAATTAGAATTACGAGTTGCACTAGACAGTTAGCACTGAGCATTTAGGAGAGACACAATGGCATTATGGGGCGGAAGATTTACCCAAGCAGCAGATACGCGGTTTAAAGATTTTAACGATTCACTTCGTTTTGATTACCGACTCGCTGAGCAAGACATTGTGGGCTCTATCGCCTGGTCTAAAGCTCTACTGTCGGTCAACGTATTAACTGAAGAAGAACAGCAGAAGCTTGAGTTAGCGCTAAATGAGCTAAAACTTGAAGTGATGGAAGATCCTGAACAGATTCTACGTTCTGATGCAGAAGATATTCACAGCTGGGTTGAACAACAACTTATCGGCAAAGTCGGTGATTTGGGTAAAAAGCTTCATACTGGCCGTTCTCGTAATGACCAAGTGGCGACCGATCTGAAACTATGGTGTCGTCAGCAAGGTAATCAGCTACTACTGGCGCTTGATCGTCTACAGAGCCAAATGGTCAACGTTGCTTCTCAGCATCAAGAAACCGTGCTTCCTGGTTATACTCACTTGCAACGTGCTCAGCCAGTGACTTTTGCTCACTGGTGTTTGGCTTACGTTGAAATGTTCGAGCGTGATTACTCTCGTCTGAGTGATGCAATCAAACGTCTAGATACATGTCCGCTGGGTTCTGGTGCTCTTGCGGGAACTGCGTATCCAATGGACCGTGAAGAGCTAGCTCACAACTTAGGTTTCCGTCGTGCAACGCGCAACTCTCTAGATTCAGTCTCTGACCGTGACCATGTGATGGAGCTGATGTCGATCGCTTCTATTTCTATGCTTCACCTTTCGCGCCTTGCTGAAGATATGATTTTCTACAACTCTGGTGAATCAAACTTCATCGAGTTAGCGGATACCGTGACATCTGGTTCATCTCTGATGCCACAGAAGAAAAACCCAGATGCGCTAGAGCTTATCCGTGGTAAAACTGGCCGTGTTTATGGTTCACTTGCTGGCATGATGATGACAGTGAAAGCATTGCCTTTAGCTTACAACAAAGACATGCAAGAAGATAAAGAAGGTCTGTTCGACGCTTTAGACACTTGGAATGATTGTATGGAAATGGCGGCACTGTGTTTTGACGGTATTAAAGTGAACGGTGAGCGTACACTTGAAGCGGCGAAACAAGGTTACGCTAACTCAACGGAGTTAGCTGACTACCTAGTAGCGAAAGGCATTCCTTTCCGTGAAGCGCACCATATTGTTGGGGTGACCGTTGTTGCGGCAATTTCGAAAGGCTGTGCTTTAGAAGAACTAAGCATTGCAGAGATGAAAGAGTTCTCTGAAGTGATTGAAGAAGATGTGTATGACATTCTAACGATTGAGTCGTGCTTAGAAAAACGTAGTGCGCTTGGTGGTGTATCACCGAAGCAAGTGGCTTATGCCGTTGACCAAGCTGAGAAGCGTTTGGCGCAGCGTGATACCTCAATCGTCAAGGTTCGTCCAGCTCGTTTGACTGACATCGAAGCATTAGAAGGCATGGTCGCTTACTGGGCGAATATGGGTGAAAACCTACCGCGTTCTCGTAATGAATTAGTGCGTGATATTGGTTCGTTTGCGGTCGCAGAACACCATGGTGAAGTGACGGGTTGTGCATCGCTCTATGTGTATGACTCTGGCTTAGCAGAAATTCGTTCACTGGGTGTTGAAGCCGGTTGGCAAGGTCAAGGGCAGGGCACTGCGATTGTTCAACACTTGGTAGAGAAAGCGCGCCAAATGGCGATTAAGAAAGTGTTTGTACTGACTCGTACACCTGAGTTCTTTATGAAACATGACTTCTTACCAACGTCGAAATCTCTGCTACCTGAAAAGGTGCTAAAAGATTGCGACCAGTGTCCTCGTCAGCATGCTTGTGATGAAGTTGCCTTGGAAGTGAATCTAATGGAACAAATGATTGCAAAGGTTAATGTAGCATAAGTAATTGATTGTAATGGGTTGAAATGAATTCTCAAAAAAAGATCAAAAAAGATCGATACTTTTGGGAACTAATGAGAAAGCAGCCGGTCTATTAAAGTACCACTGCTTTTTCTTAGAAATATATCTAGGAGAGCCCCAAAACCGATTGGTTTTGGGGCTTTTTTCTATCTGCGATTTGAGGGGGTTTTCCCTCGACTGCGTAGAGGCAGAAAAATAAACTTCATTAATAAGTGGAGTGTGAGCAAACCGTTGAAAGCGGAGTTCGCCATTATCAAAGTAATCGAATTGATACTTTTGGAGGAATCTCTGAATACTACCCACCATATTCCCCAGCCTACGATAGATAACACGGTCAGCTGAATCATGCATCGATGGCATCGGCCAAGTTTTTGGCTAAGTTTGTTCTCTTTATTGCAATGAGGGCATGTCATCTTGGGCTCTATTCGCGTTATCCTTATCTATTCAACTATAACATGTCGAATGCCGAGGACGGCATCCTAACTGAATGAGAGAATTAGCATGATTGTTCGTCAAGAAACTAAACAGCGTATGAGCCGTATCGTGAAGCATAACGGTACTATTTACCTATGTGGCCAAGTTTGTGCCGATGCGACTAAAGGCATTACAGAGCAAACTCAGACGATGCTAGATAAAGTTGAAGCATTGCTAGAACAAGCAGGCAGTGATAAAGAGCACATGCTATCAGCGACAATCTACCTTAAGTCGATGGATGATTTCCAAGAGATGAATGCGGTATGGGACGCATGGGTACCTGAAGGTCACGCGCCAGCTCGTGCATGTGTTACAGGCGACATGGCTCGAGAAGCACTTCTTGTTGAGATCTCCGTGATTGCGGCTGAGAAAAACAGTAGCTGTTGTTAATTTCTTAGATAATAGAAATGCAAAAGGAAAGCCATTGGCTTTCCTTTTTAGTATTTAGGACTTAATTGGTGAGTCTAATGATTAACAACCAGGGCCGCAATCTAGACAATGTTTCACCATTTCAGGACCAAGGTGCAGCTTCGCATTAAGGTCACGTAGTGCTGTTCGTACGCCTTCTTCGATTACTGGGTGGTAGAACGGCATGTCTAGCATTTCAGAAACCGTCATCTTGTTCTGATGTGCCCATGCTAATAAGTGAGCTAAGTGTTCTGCGTTTGGTCCCATCATTTCAGCGCCAAGGAAGCGGCCTGTGCCCTGCTCACCGTACACGTGCAGGATACCTTTGTTGCGTAGCATCACTCGTGAACGACCTTGGTTTTCGAAAGATACTTCGCCCGTTGCGAAACAGCCACATGTACCTAAGCGGGCTGTGATCTCTTTGTAGGTTTCACCCACCATTGCTATTTGCGGATCAGAGAATACCGCTGAGATTTTAGAGCGGCGTAGGCCAGCACGGATTTCAGGGAAGCGACCTGCGTTATCACCTGCAATGCGCGCTTGGTCTGCGGCTTCATGTAGCAGAGGCAGTTGGTTACTTGCATCACCTGCAATAAAGACAGATGGAAGTGATGTTTGTAGCGTGTAGTGATCTGCGATTGGCACACCACGCTCATCAAGCTCAAGAGAAGTATTCTCTAGGCCAAGCTTGTCCGTATTAGGGCGACGACCTGTGGCTGCGAGTACGTACTCAACAATATTAGTTTCTAGGTCGCCTTGCTTGTTGATGAATTGGATTTCGACACGCGGTTCACCCGATTCAGTGGTAATACGTTTCATGCTTTCGATTTTTACGTCGGCATCTAGGTAGAACTCTTCATTGAAGGCTTTGTTTGCGTAAGCCATTACTTCTGGGTCGGTTACTGGGCCAACTTGACCACCCAAACCAAACAGTTTTGTTTTAACACCTAAGCGGTGTAGTGACTGACCAAGCTCAAGGCCAATGACACCAGGGCCAAATACGGCAACCGATTCTGGTAAATCATCCCAGTTGAACACGTCATCGTTAATGATTAGACGGTCACCCAGTTCATTCCAAACGGCTGGGTATGCTGGGCGAGAGCCTGTCGCGATAACAATACGCTTAGCCGTCACAACCGTGTGGTCATCAATTTGTAGTGTGCTGTCGTCTAAGAATTTTGCGTAGCCAGAGATTTTATCTTGCTCTGGAATTTCATCAACGCCTTCTAAAACAAAACCAACAAAACGGTCACGTTCAAATTTCACTCGGTCCATCACTTCACGACCGTTAATTACGATAGCCCCTTGTGGGTGAACGCCAAAAGCCGGAGCTTTCTCGATGTGGTGTACGCTTTCTGCTGCTGCAATAAGCAGTTTAGATGGCATACAACCAACACGAGCACAGGTTGTACCGTAAGGGCCGCCTTCAATCATCACAACACGGTCAGTGTGTGCTTTTGCAGCGCGGTAAGACCCTAGACCTGCCGTACCGCCCCCGATAACTGCTACATCTACATTGACTTGTTCCATAATAATTTTCTCGCAATAGCTAAATTTAGTTTGAACGAACCCCTCCAACTCAAGTGATTTTTTTGAGTCAGGATAGCGGGCCAGTTTTGTGATTTTGTTTTATTTGTTTTAGCTGGACTCTTAACGTAACGAGCCGAAGCTATGTTGTCTTTCCAAAACTCAGATAAGAGCGGTTTGGAGTTGCTAACCCACAAGAGGGTGGGTTAGCTGATATTGCTTAAGTTCTTTTATGACTAAGCTTTATCGATTTGCTAGTGATTAGCCTAGGAAAGCTTCTAGTTCTTCGCTGCCACCAATGTGTTTACCACCGATGAAGACTTGAGGAACAGTAGTGCGACCAGAGATTGCACGTAAGCTTACTGTTGTTGCGTCTTTACCTAGTACGACTTCTTCGTAGTTTAGACCTTTGTCGATTAGGTTCTGTTTCGCTTTCATACAGAAAGGGCAGCCTGGCTTAGTGAACACTGTGATTGACTCTTGCTCTTTGTGCTCAGGAGCAAGGTAGTTAAGCATAGTATCAGCATCAGAAACCTTGAACGGGTCGCCTGCTACGTCTTCTTCGATGAACATTTTTTCTACCACGCCGTTTTTAACCAGCATGCTGTAGCGCCATGAACGTTTGCCAAAGCCGATGTCGTTTTTCTCAACTAGCATACCCATGCCGTCTGTGAAATCGCCGTTACCATCTGGAATGAATGTGATGTTTTCTGCTTCTTGGTCTGCTTTCCATGCGTTCATTACGAATGTGTCGTTTACCGAAACACATAGGATTTCATCAACGCCATTTTCTTTGAACACTGAGTGTAGTTCGTTGTAACGAGGTAAGTGGCTTGACGAACATGTTGGAGTAAACGCGCCTGGTAGGCTGAATACGATAACTGTCTTGTCTTTGAATAGCTCATCTGTCGTTACGTTAACCCATGCATCGCCTTGGCGAGTTGGGAATGTTACTTGAGGGATTGATTGACCTTCTTTAGATGCAAACATAATGGTTTCCTTAAATTTCTAATTTGATTCTTTCAGAGCTTAGCGTTTTCTGCGCTCTGTTTCGTTTCGTTGAGCCTATTATTCGATAAATTCTTTGATAGCTCTAATCGTTTGATGTTATGGTTTTGATAGGTAAATTCTATCAAGAGCATTTTGTTTTAAAATGTCTCGATTTATCCCCCTGTTGTTCTTATTAAAACCTGAGGTAAGAGACTGATCATGAACATTCGTGACTTTGAATACTTGGTAGCGCTTGCGGAGCATAAACACTTCAGAAAAGCGGCCGAGGCGTGTTTTGTGAGTCAACCAACTCTCAGTGGGCAAATACGTAAACTTGAAGATGAAATTGGACTTCAGCTGACAGAGCGTAGCCCGAGAAAGGTGATTTTTACGGAGTCAGGCCTTCAGCTTGTTGAACAAGCGAAGCGAATCTTGGCTGAGGTAAAAACGTTTAAAGAGATGGCGAGTGGTCATGGCGAATCGATGAGTGGGCCGATGCACATTGGCTTCATTCCAACGGTTGGGCCATACATACTTCCTAAGATTGTTCCTCATTTGAAAGAAAGCTTTCCAGACTTAGAGCTTTACTTACACGAAGCTCAAACTCATCAATTGGTAAGCCAACTGGAAGACGGCAAACTCGATTGTTTGGTCTTGGCCGCGGTAGATGAAACGTCAGGGTTTAAAGAGATTGATGTCTACGACGAGCCATTGAGTGTTGCAGTGCCTTGCGATCATGAATGGGCAGAGCAAGAAGAAATCGATATGCTTCAGCTTAATGGTAAAACAGTCTTAGCGTTAGGAGATGGTCATTGTTTACGTGACCAAGCGTTAGGTTTTTGTTTTGCTGCTGGCGCAAAAGATGATGAGCGTTTTAAAGCAACTAGCTTGGAAACGTTGAGAAATATGGTGGCAGCAGGAGCGGGGATTACTTTATTACCTGAGCTCTCATTGCCACCAGAAAAGAAAAAGGACGGAGTCTGCTATTTGCCTGCTGTAAACCCAACGCCTTCACGCCGAATTGTCGTGGCTTACCGCCCGGGCTCCCCGCTTAAAGCGCGTTTTGAACAATTGGCTTTATCAATTAAGCAGCAGCTCGAGTTGTGTGATTAAAACAATACTTCGCGAGCAATAAAAAAGGTTGATGCATTGCATCAACCTTTTTTGTTCTACCTAGACTTAGAAGAGTTCTTCGCTTTCACCTGAGCTTGATGTGGAGTAAATATCATCAGTCAGAGTTTCTGTGACGTATTCCGTTGGTTCAGTACCTTTTAGGAAGAACTCAAACATCGATGAACCATCAAACTTATTCGTTAATAGGCCGGTGTTACGGTCGATGCGTACACGAACGATATCTTCCGGCAATTGCTTTCTTTGAGCTGGAACATCTGCCAGTGCAGTTCCCATGAAATCAACCCAAGCTGGCTGAGCGGTTTTCGCCCCCGCTTCACCACCACTAATTTGGTTCTTACCTAAGTTTTTATTTGGCTTAGTTTTACCAAGCTTACGAGTGTGGTTGTCAAACCCTACCCAAGCCGTTGCAACGATACCTGGGCCGTAGCCGTTGTACCATGCATCTTTAGAGTCGTTAGTCGTACCGGTCTTTCCACCAATATCGCGACGTTTGAGTGGTTGAGCACGCCAACCAGTGCCGTTCCAACCAGTTCCTTCACGCCAGTTACCACCACCCCAAATGTTGCTGTACATCATTTCACGGACTAAGAATGCCGTTTGTTCTGAAATGACTTGCGGAGCGTATTGAACTTCAGCATCGACATCTTGTTCAGCAAACTCATCAGCCATCGCGTCGGATTCTGCAGGTTGCTCGCAGTTATCGTGACACACGATTTTTGGTGACGCTTCAAATTCGACATCTCCAAATGGGCTTTCAATATGGCTTATGTAGAAAGGTTCGACATAGTAACCACCATTGGCAAATACCGAGTAACCCTGAGCCATTTTCACTGGCGTTAAGCTTCCCGCGCCTAGAGCAATGGTTTCAGAACGCGGGAGATCGCTAATATCAAACCCAAAACGAGTGAGGTAATTGCGAGTGTCATCTAAGCCAACGTCACGCAGCACTCGTACTGCCATTACGTTTTTTGATTGTGCTAAGCCGATACGTAGGCGAGTAGGTCCCACATAGGTTGGTGGAGAGTTTTTGGGACGCCAGGCGGTACCTTGACTTTTATCCCATTGGTTAATTGGGGCATCATTGATCAGCGATGCGAGCGTGAGGCCTTTATCAATCGCTGCTGAATAAATGAAAGGTTTAATGCTTGAGCCCACTTGGCGAACGGATTGAGTTGCACGGTTGAACTTGTTGTGCACAAAGTTGAAACCACCAACCAAAGAGATGATCGCGCCATTTTCTGGGTTCATCGCCACAAATGCGGTATTGGCATTCGGGACTTGGCTGAGTCGCCAAGTGACTTGTTGCTCGGCATTTTCATCAGCCCCTTCTATCGGTAGCTCTACACTTCTTACCCAAATTTGTTCACCGGCAGCTAACACATCTTGAGTCGATTTTGGTTCAGGGCCTTGACGATCATCAGTTAAGAATTTTCGAGCCCAGCTCATGCCTTGCCAATCGATTTGTACTGTACCCACATTTTTAACCCAGGCCGTTGCCTCTTGTTTGTCTGTACTGGTGACGACAGCTGGAAGCAATTGACCATAGGTAGGCTGTGAACGTAGATGCTTTTCAATTTTCTCTTGGTCCCATGCGGATGAGGCATTTTCCCAAAGGACTTTTTCAGCACCGCGGTAACCGTGGCGTTCATCATAAGCTAACAAGTTTTTGATGGTCGCGTGGTTAGCTGCAGCTTGAAGTTTTGAATCTACCGTTGTGTACACTTTCATGCCTGATGTATAAGCGGCTTCGCCATAGCGTTCTACCATCCAAGCACGTGCAACTTCTGCAACATAAGGCGCGCTGAGTTCAATCTCTGCACCGTGGTACTTCGAGATCAGCTCTTCACTGCGAGCTTCATCGAACTCTGCTTGAGTGATGTATTTCTCGTCCAACATACGACGTAATACAACGTTACGACGGTTGGTTGCACGTTCAACAGAATAGATAGGGTTCATTGTTGATGGTGCTTTTGGCATACCTGCAAGCGTAGCTAGCTCACTTAGGGTTAGATCTGGAAGATCTTTACCGAAGTAAACACGCGCTGCTGCGCCGAAGCCATATGAGCGGTGGCCAAGGAAGATCTTGTTTACGTACAGCTCCATGATCTCTTCTTTGCTAAGCAGTTGCTCAATGTGGATCGCAATGAAGATCTCTTTAATCTTACGCATGTACGTTTTCTCATTAGATAAGAAGAAGTTACGCGCAAGCTGCTGAGTAATGGTACTCGCACCTTGTTTTGCAGAACCCGACATCGCAACAACGATTGCTGCACGAGTAATACCGATAGGGTCGATACCCGGATGGTCGTAAAATCGGCTGTCTTCAGTCGCAATTAATGCTTCGACCAAGTGTCGAGGTATCTCATCGTAAGTGACTGGATTTCTACGCTTTTCACCGAACTGGGAAATGAGTTTTCCATCTTGACTGAATACTTGCATTGGAGTTTGAAGCTCGACATCTCGAAGTGTCGCTACATCTGGCAATTCAGGTTTTACATAATAATAAAACCCAATAATTGTACTGACTCCAAGAATCATGCAAATCAATGAAAATATGAATAATCGCTTTATGAACTTCACCGGATAATCCCTGATTAGTTAAGGCTGTTAAGCTGCAAACCCTTGTACTCTAGGCTAAAAAATTAGCTTTCGTTTATTAACGCTTATTTAACCAATAATCACAACCTTTTCAAACTAAGCAAACGAGAAAGCTGAGCATTTCAGGAGCTAGGTTACATGGGGTCATCATTAATTACAGGTATAGATATAGGCAGTCATAGCATAAAAGCTGTGGTGCTGAAGCCAGCCGGAGAGCTGTTTGCGTTAGTGGGTTACAAGGAGCTAGCCATTTCTGACGACATTTTCACTGATAACCATACCTTGGAGTATCAGAAAATTGTAAAGAAACTCAAAGAACTAAGAAAGGGCTTGCCGTTATTTAGTCGGAAAGTGGCGATATCTGTGCCTGACAGCGCGGTAATAAGTAAGGTCTTACAAATAGATAGCGAACTAGAGCACCGAGAAAAAGAGTTTGCTATCTATCAGACATTTGCTCATCAATCTCCCTTTCCCATCGAAGAATTAAGTTTGGATTTCGTTGAGACGGAAGAGAAGCGATTAAACAAGAGTACAACAACAAGCTATCAGGTGTACGCCACGCGAAAGGAAGTGGTAGAAAGCCGCTCGGAAGCCATGCGGAAAGCTGGTTTTCAACCTGTCGTTGTAGATATTCAGGCTCATAGTCTACTGAATGTGTGGCAATTAGCTACGAGGCTAAATCCGGATAAGCAACGCTGGTTACTGGTGGATGTTGGTGTGAATCAAACTTCATTGGGCTTACTTCCAAGCAACCAAACGCCTTACTACAAAGATATACCTTTCGGGACTCGTCACCTTAATGCGGATAACAATATAGAAGGGGATTGGTTAGAGGCGGGTCAGCAGACACAGGTTTTTATCAATGAGCTAATAGAGCGGCTTAAGCGCCAACTGCATTTGTACTTGTCGGTGAATGCGTCAGAGCCTATCGCAGGTATTTGGCTAATGGGGGAAGGGGCGACGATTCCTTTATTAGCAGAAGAGTTGGAACGACAACTCAAATTAGAGTGTGAGTTATTGAATCCATTAAGCCTGTTTGAAAATAAGATGACCAAGAAAAGGCGTAACAATGTGGATTGGCAGGTATTTGGCTTTGCTGCTGGTCTAGCGATTAGTGGACTTCAATGGGAGGCCACCAAGCATGTTGCATCAAATTAATTTATTACCTTGGCGAGATGAAATACGAGCCCAGCATAGACGACGTTTTATCGGGTTACTGTTGTTTGGGACGATTATGGCCGTGATTGCTCAGTGGGCTGTTGGGCTTCACTTCAAAGAACAGCAGGGCATACAGCACGCTAGGCTCAGTTACCTAAAGCAATATATCGCCCAACTTGATAATCGAATTCGTTCTTTAAAACTTGCCGAGCAAGAGCATCAAGCCATATTGACTCGTCTAGATGTGGTGGAGTCACTCCAAACCGGCCGTAATAAAACGACTGAGTTCATGAATATCATGCCGGAGATGATCCCTGAAGGTGTGTATGTCGACAAAATCAAAATGAACGGTCAAGACTTGGAACTATCGGGGATCAGTGATAGTACCGCTCGATTAGCGACTATGCTCGATAACTTAGAACGCTCAAAGTTACTGAAGGATGTCGAGATGCATTCGATTATCCATAATCGAAAGCGTTTCAATAAAGAGTTTCAAACTTTCAAAGTCTCTTTCTCTTTGAAGCCGGTGACTTTTAATGACGAGAGTTTACAGGCCAAGGTTGGAGGTGATCATCATGATTAGTCTGCAAGACCTAGATATCGATGAAATTACCGAGTGGCCTTTATTTCCTCAACTGTTGGTTGTGCTGTTATTAATGATCGTGATTCAAGGCTTCGGGGTGTGGTTTTACGTCATGCCTCAGCAAGAAGCGCTAGATGAACTGAAGCAGCAAGAGCAAACGCTTAAAACGACCCTGCAAATCAAAGCGAACAAAGTCGCGACACTGCCAAAGCTACAAACACAAGTTGATGAGCTAACAAGCCGTTACGATTATTTGTTGCAGCAGTTACCTGTCCAGAAGGAGCTCGCCAGTATGCTCGCTTCTGTCAATGAGCTCGGGCTCGATAACGACTTAACATTTACTCGGATTGATTGGGGCGAAAAGCAAAACAAAGAGTTTTTATACCGGCTGCCGTTAAACATCGAACTCACCGGGGATTACCACAGCATTGGCGACTTTTCTGCCGCGATTGCGAAGTTACCTAGGATCATTAGCTTCGATGATGTGCATTGGCAGCGAGTGAGTCAAGAAAGCAGCACTCTCCATTTTCGTGTTCGTGCATACACCTACCAGTTTAAGCCTGAGGTGAAAGATGAAGATAAATAAAGTCGCTTTCGCTTGCGCCATTCTCGTAATGCTTGCTGGGTGTAAGGCAAACAATGAGTCTTTATCGGACTTTGTTTCTCAAGTTGAAGCGAAGGCTCGAAAAGATATCGAACAGCTTACCCCTTCGATTGATTTTGTGGCCGCTCGTTATCAACAACATGACCAGCGGCCTCCCTTTGTCCTTCCTAAAGAAGCGATTGTGCAAAATCAGCCGATAGTCAAAAAAGATTGCTGGCAACCAAGAGCTCGCTCAAAAACGGGCAAGCTTGAGAAGTATCCGCTCAGTAAATTGAGACTAAAAGGAGTCATGGGTAGTGGTAGTTCCGTTTCCGGGTTAGTCCAAACTCCTTCTGGCAATGTAGTCAAAATAAAAAATGGCCAATTTATAGGTCTGAATAACGGCAGAGTGACGAAAGTCACCAACAAGTACGTATTGATCAATGAAACGTTACCAGATGGCTTAGGTTGTTGGCACAAACGCAATGTGAAGCTAGCCCTGAAATAACCCACTTATCCTGTTGTGGATATGAGATGTAAAATTATGATTAAAGGAATAACGCTACCCATGAATAAGGTTTTTCAAAGTGTCTTGCTCTGTGTCACCTTGATGTTTTCGCTGTTTATTCATGCGGAGTCAGCTTCAAGTAATGCGCTTAAGAGTATCGATTTCAGGCTTAATAAAGATAAAGATGCGGTGATCTTGATCGAACTTGCAACCAGCTCTGCGGTTGTAGACGTGCAGCGAGCACAGGAAGGGTTAAGCATTGAGCTATTGAATACCGAAGTGTCGGATGAAAAATTATATTTACTCGATGTAAAAGATTTCTCGACCTTGGTCGAAAGTATCGAAGTGTTCCGGGAGTCGCCAAGTACGCGATTGTTAGCGGAAGTAAATGGTGAATACCACTACGAATACACCCTTAAAGATCGTTTTATTGAAGTGATCATTAGTCAGCCTGAAGACAGCACTCCCGTTGTCGAGAAAAGCATTTTGGAAAAAGAAGGCAAGCTAATCTCGATTAACTTCCAAGATATTCCTGTGCGTAATGTGCTCCAGTTAATCGCCGACTATAACAGCTTTAACCTGGTGGTATCGGATTCGGTCTCTGGGAACTTAACGCTGCGTTTGGATGGTGTGCCTTGGCAACAGGTGCTGGATATTATTCTTCAAGTCAAAGGGCTCGATAAACGAGTGGATGGCAACGTTATTTTGGTGGCACCTAAAGCGGAGCTAGATTTGCGAGAGCAACAAGCGCTCGAGAAATCTCGCCTTGAAGAAGAGCTAGGGGAACTTAAGTCGGAAATCATCAAGATTAATTTTGCTAAAGCATCGGATATCGCCGACATGATAGGCGGCGAAGGCGCAGTGAGTATGTTATCGGACAGAGGTTCTATCACCATAGATGAGCGCACCAACTCCTTGTTATTAAGAGAGCTACCGGAAAACATTGAAGTTATCCGTGAAATTGTGCAATCGCTAGATATTCCGGTCAAGCAAGTGCAAATAGAGGCGCGAATTGTGACAGTCAATGAAGGCAACCTTGATGAGCTCGGGGTGCGTTGGGGCTTTTCTTCAACGAATGGCAATAACACTGTTGGTGGCTCTATTGAAAGTAACCTAGCGGCGATTGGTCTTTACGATGGCGGTAACGATGATGGAGACGATAATGAAGGCGGTAGTTCTAGTATCGACGATTTCCTAAATGTGAACTTGGCGGCTACGTCTCCTAATGCCTCTAGCATAGCTTTCCAAGTCGCAAAACTCGGATCGGATACATTACTGGATTTGGAACTCTCAGCGCTACAACGTGAATCTAAAGCGGAAATCATTTCTAGCCCTCGTTTAATCACCACCAATAAAAAGCCAGCTTACATTGAGCAAGGTACTGAAATCCCTTACTTAGAGTCATCCTCTAGTGGTGCGACGTCGGTGGCTTTTAAAAAGGCCGTGTTAAGCCTTAAAGTCACCCCTCAAATCACGCCAGATAATCGTCTCGTATTGGATTTAAGCGTCACTCAGGATAGGCCCGGCCAGGTGGTGAAAACGGGTACTGGTGAGGCCATAGCTATTGATACGCAAAGAATTGGGACTCAAGTATTGGTTAATAACGGAGAAACAGTCGTCTTAGGGGGGATATTTCAACATAGTATTACCAATAGCGTGGACAAGGTTCCACTGCTAGGAGACTTACCGTTATTGGGCGCATTGTTCAGGCGCAGCTACGAAAATGTGGGTAAAAGTGAGCTCCTTATATTCGTTACACCTAAAGTTGTGATTCAGTAAGGTACAATTAGATCGAAAATAAAGTTGCATTAGTGGCACCTAACCTTGATAATTTCGGGTCTTATCACGAATTATCTGTGAGGAATCGGTGCCACAGGCCTTTAAATTTCAGTATCACTACTGACCTACCTTGTGGCGATGTCATTGAATTAACGTTGTAAATTACTGCTAAACATGGCTGAGAAACGCAATATTTTTCTTGTTGGCCCAATGGGCGCCGGCAAAAGTACAATTGGTAGACACCTAGCTTCCCAACTTCATATGGAGTTTTTGGACTCTGACACCGTGATCGAAGAGCGCACTGGCGCTGATATCGCATGGGTTTTTGATGTTGAAGGTGAAGAAGGTTTCCGTAAACGTGAAGAATCTGTAATCAACGATCTGACTGAAGAACAAGGTATTGTTCTTGCAACAGGCGGTGGTTCAGTAATGAGCAAGGAAAACCGTAACCGTCTATCTGCACGAGGCATCGTTGTTTACTTAGAAACAACGATTGAAAAGCAACTTGCTCGCACTAATCGCGACAAGAAGCGTCCTTTACTTCAAACAGACAATCCTCGCGAAGTTTTAGAAGACTTAGCGACATCACGTAATGCACTGTACGAAGAAGTGTCGGACTACACAGTTCGAACTGACGATCAAAGTGCAAAAGTGGTAGCCAACCAGATCGTAAAAATGCTAGAAGAACGTTAAGTTCATTTTTCGGAGAGCAAACCATGGAACGGATTACGGTCAATCTAGCTGAGCGTAGCTACCCAATCTCTATCGGCGCCGGGTTATTTGAAGACCCGGCGTACCTTTCTTTCTTATCTTCCAAACAAAAAGTATTGGTTATCAGTAATGTAACCGTTGCACCTTTGTATGCTGATAAGATTTTATCCCTTTTGGATAAAATAGGTTGCCAAGCTTCATTATTGGAGCTGCCTGATGGTGAGCAATACAAAACCTTAGAAACATTTAATTCAGTAATGGGCTATTTGCTTGAAGGTAATTACAGCCGCGATATGGTGGTAATTGCGTTAGGTGGTGGTGTTATTGGTGATTTAGTTGGTTTTGCAGCTGCTTGTTATCAGCGTGGTATCGACTTTGTACAAATCCCTACGACTTTATTGTCTCAAGTAGATTCATCTGTTGGTGGTAAAACGGCGGTCAATCATCCTCTTGGTAAGAATATGATTGGGGCTTTTTATCAACCTAAGTCTGTGATTATTGATACTAATTGTTTAGCAACGCTTCCGCCGCGAGAATTCGCCGCTGGTATTGCTGAAGTTATTAAGTACGGGATCATTTACGACGCTGAGTTTTTCTCTTGGTTAGAAGAAAACTTAGAAAAGCTTTATCAACTGGATGAGTCGGCATTGATCACCGCGATTGCTCGATGCTGTGCAATTAAAGCGGAAGTTGTAGCTTTAGATGAAAAAGAGTCTGGAATCAGAGCGTTATTGAACCTAGGTCATACATTTGGTCATGCCATTGAAGCTGAACTAGGTTATGGTAATTGGTTACACGGGGAGGCTGTATCATCTGGAACAGTGATGGCTGCCAAAACCGCGCAATTACAAGGATTGATTTCCGAGCAGCAGCTTGAGCAAATTATTTCTATACTCAAGAATGCGAAGTTACCAGTTCATACTCCAGAAAGTATGTCTTTTGACGATTTCATGAAACATATGATGCGTGACAAGAAAGTCTTATCTGGTCAGTTGCGCCTTGTATTGCCAACTGGTATTGGAACAGCTGAAGTCGTTGCTGATGTGCCTCAAGACATAATCAAACAAGCGATCGATTTCTGCCGTACTCTTTAATTATGGTTACTTAGGCTGCTTAGTATCATTATTCGCTAAGCAGCTTTCTAAGTGTACTGATCAACCATCAGTAGGGACATCGAATGAGTTTGGCTCATGAGTTAAGGGTATTAGAGTTAGAATCTCAGATCGAGCTGCTTGAACGCTTGCAGCTTCTGACGAATTTTGGCTCCAATTTAGTGACAGTCGGAGGGAAACTTGGCTCCGGTAAATCATGGCTTGCTCAACGCTATCTCGAAGCATGGGTTCCTGAAAAGAACCAGTGCTTACTCCTTTGCCACCCTAGTCAAGATGACCTTCAGCGTCGTTCGACTATTCTTAGTCAAATCGTATCAGACCCTCTCTTTAATCAACAAGACTCCTTAGCAGATAGCCTTGATAGGCTGCTTGATGGCGAATTATGTGATGTCGTCATTGTTGTAGACGACGCGCACCAGTTGACGGAAGCTCTCGTATCAGAATTGTGGATGCTAGTGCTAGAAGCTCAAACCAAACCTGAGTGGACCATCAACGTTGTCTTGTTTTCTGAATCTGGAAACTTAGACTCTTTATTAACTCGTTTAAGTTATGGGCAAGAGCATAAGCCGGTTGACCTGGAAATTGATGACCTTACTTCAATAGAAGCCTTGCAGTTCTTTGAATCTCTTGTGGTTCGCTATGTCGAAGATGACGCAGAAAAGCGCGTGCGGTCTGCGTTTAAAAAAACAAACCCTATCCCTGGTGAATTAATGGCTCTAGGAGAGTTGAAAGTGGAAAAAAGGATTATTATTCGCTCAATCATAGGCTCTCCTGCCACGATTGCCATACTTGTCGCATTGCTGTTGGTGGTTATCGGCGGAGGCTACTGGTGGATGCTGAACCAACCCTCAGCAGAAGATAAAGCTCAAGCGCTTATCGCACCTATCGAACAGACGGTGATCCCGACGTTTGAGACGGCTGTGAGTGAAGCCGATGCGAGTCTCACTATGGTTGGCGATGTTGACGAAGCGTCTGACTCGGCATTGATGGATCCTAGCTATCAAGGGGCTGATGACGACTCTGCTTCTTTGCCACCGGCTGTGGTTGGAGATACGGCAAGCGTAGGCAGTGTGGAACAAGATCAGCAGCGTGTCGTGATCACTTCCGACGTTGTGGACGCATTATTAGACGATAAGCCAAAGTCTGTCGACACTAGTGCTATTGATGCTGCAGTTGAAGAAAATACGATACTTTCTGCGGAAGTAAATATCAGTGAGCCGGTAACCAACGAAACCGAAGTTATGCCTGATGCCAAGGCTGAAGAGGCGTTGGTTAAAGAATCGGAAGAAGCGGAAAAACCGACCACTACCATTACTTTCTCATTTGCCCGAGAAGAGCTGAAAGCCTTGTCACCAAGAGGTTATACGTTACAGTTAGGGGCGATGACATCGTTGGAAGATGTTCAGTCATTCATCGAAAAATACAATATTAAAAATGAAGTAAGAATTTACCCGACCGTACGTAATGATGCGGAGTGGTTTATTATTACTTACCGCGATTACCCAACGATTCAAGTGGCACGAGACGCGGTAGAAAGCTTACCGGAAGCTTTGCGAAGCTTAGGGCCTTGGGCAAAATCGTTGAATCAAGTTCATCGAGAGATAGATCGTGCGAAATAACACTGAGCTTCCCTCAAAAATATGTTACATTCCGCAGCCTTATTTTTCGGTTGATAGATAGAGCAGTAAATGAAAAAGCAGCGTGCCTTTCTAAAATGGGCTGGTGGTAAATATGGCCTAGTTGAAGACATCCAACGCCACCTGCCACCTGCTCGCAAGCTAGTTGAACCATTCGTTGGTGCTGGTTCAGTATTTCTGAATACGGATTATGACCAATACCTACTTGCAGATATCAACCCAGATCTGATCAATCTTTATAACCTGCTCAAAACAGACCCTGAGACTTATATCAGTGAGTCTAAGCGTTGGTTTTGTCCTGAAAATAACCGTAAAGAAGCGTACTTAGATATTCGTGCTCAATTTAATGCAACGGATAACATCATGTACCGTTCATTGGCGTTTCTGTACATGAACCGTTTCGGTTTTAATGGATTGTGCCGCTACAACAAAAAGGGTGGCTTCAATGTTCCTTTCGGTTCTTACAAAAAGCCATACTTTCCAGAAGCAGAACTCGAGTTTTTCGCAGAAAAAGCCCAAAAAGCGACGTTCGTTTGTGAAGGTTATGTAGAAACTTTTCGTCGAGCAAGAAAGGGGTGCGTAGTGTATTGCGATCCGCCATACGCACCGCTGTCTAATACTGCAAATTTCACCTCTTATGCGGGCAACGGCTTTTCTCTTGATGATCAAGCCGCCTTGGCAGATGTTGCGGAAAAAGCGGCGATAGAAAGAGACATTCCAGTATTGATCTCTAATCACGACACAACGTTGACTCGACGTTTGTATCACGGTGCCGATTTAAATGTGGTAAAAGTGAAGCGAACAATTAGTCGTAATGGAGCGGGCCGTAACAAGGTTGATGAACTGCTGGCTTTGTTCCACAGTGAAAAGAATCAACAGTGTTAATTGTCCACGACTGTCGGTGATGATTTCCTGAGCTCAAATTTCTCATATCACTTTGCTTCATATCTTTGAACGACGCTAATCGCTGCTTAGCTAACATTTCTTCAACTTATCTTTTCTAGCTCTAGGATCTCGCTAGTGGCTTAGGTAGAATTGCGCACAAATAATTGTATGGTTTTGATTCATTACTATGCAATGGCGCTATGTCACCATTTACTCACTTTTAAGAGGTCAGGTATGAAAGATTTTCTAATCGCCCCGTCTATTTTGTCTGCAGATTTTGCTCGTCTTGGTGAAGATGTTGAGCGTGTACTGGCAGATGGTGCAGATGTGGTGCATTTCGATGTAATGGATAACCATTACGTACCCAACCTGACTTTTGGTGCGCCGATTTGTAAGGCTCTACGTGATTACGGTATTACAGCGCCTATCGATGTTCACTTGATGGTGAAGCCGGTTGATAATATTGTCCCTGAATTTGCTAAAGCGGGGGCATCAATGATCACTTTCCATGTGGAAGCCTCTGAGCATATTGACCGAACTCTGCAATTGATCAAAGAGCATGGCTGTAAAGCGGGTGTGGTATTGAACCCAGCGACGCCATTGTCTTGCCTTGATTACATCATGGATAAAGTCGACATGATTTTGCTTATGTCGGTAAACCCTGGGTTTGGCGGTCAGTCTTTCATTCCAAATACGCTAGATAAGCTACGTGCCGTGCGTAAGATGATTGATGAATCCGGTCGTGACATCCGTTTAGAAATTGACGGTGGCGTGAAGGTAGACAACATTCGTGAGATCGCCGAAGCTGGCGCTGATATGTTTGTTGCTGGTTCTGCAATTTTTAATCAACCAGATTACAAAGAAGTGATTGACCAAATGCGTGCAGAACTTGCAAAAGTTAACGCATAAAAGTAGAACTAGACACAGAATTTAGATTAAGGGGCTGATTAGCCCCTTTTTACGTCTTATCGCTCAACTTGTAAGACGACAATATTAATAGGAAAGTAAGATGTCATTAAGCGCAATAAAACTGATCGCCTTTGATTTGGATGGAACCTTGCTAGATAGCGTGCCAGATTTAGCTGTCGCAGCAGATCAAGCGTGTCAGGGACTCGGCTTCCCGTCAGTCGCTGAAGAGCAAGTTCGCGATTATGTCGGTAATGGTGCCGATGTTCTTATCGGACGTTCTCTGAGTCAAAGCCTAACGGTTGATCCAAGCCTTGAACCTGAGCTGCTGAAAAAAGCCCGGGTTATGTTTGATGACTTTTATGAGCAAGGCGGCCACAAACTGAGTCATCTGTACCCATCTGTCAAAGAGACTTTGGCAGAGCTCGATAAAGCTGGCTTCACAATGGCGCTGGTGACCAACAAGCCCTCTAAGTTTGTTCCGGATGTGTTAGCGCAACATGGTATCGATAAATACTTTGTTGATGTTATCGGTGGTGATTCATTCCCAGAGAAAAAGCCGAACCCAATGGCGTTGAACTGGCTACTAGAAAAGCACGCTGTAAAAGCGGAAGAAATGTTGATGGTAGGCGACTCAAGCAATGATATTAAGGCCGCTAAAAATGCGGGCTGTTACTCATTTGGTTTAACTTATGGCTACAACCATGGTGAGTCAATTTCTGTATCTAATCCTGACTATGTTGCGGATGACATTGCGCAATTGCTAGAAGTCGTCCTAGTTTCAGCATAAAGCACAGAAAACTTAGCGAAAGCCTCTAGTAATATACTCGCCAATGAGTACACTGCTTAAACCGTGTTGATAAATTCGACACGGTTTTTTTAATCGAATTTTTATGAAGTCAAAGGAATCATAAGCATGAGCAAACCCATCGTATTGAGTGGTGTTCAACCATCAGGTGAACTAAGTATCGGTAACTACTTGGGTGCTCTACGTCAATGGCAACAGATGCAAGATGATTACGATTGCCAATACTGTGTTGTAGACCTTCACGCAATTACGGTTCGTCAAGATCCGAAAGCGCTGCATGAAGCGACTCTAGACGCATTAGCAATCTGTCTTGCTGTCGGTGTTGATCCAAAGAAGAGCACGCTATTTGTTCAGTCACACGTACCAGAGCATGCTCAGCTTGGTTGGCTTCTTAACTGTTACACCCAAATGGGTGAACTGAGCCGAATGACTCAGTTTAAAGATAAATCTGCACGTTACGCGAACGACGTAAATGCAGGTCTATTCGGTTACCCAGTACTTATGGCTGCCGACATTCTATTATACGGTGCACACCAAGTGCCGGTCGGTAATGACCAAAAGCAGCACCTAGAGTTAGCTCGTGATATAGCAACGCGTTTTAATAACTTGTACAGCACGCCAGAGCAGCCTCTTTTTCAAATTCCAGAGCCGTACATTCCAACAGTGAATGCGCGTGTAATGAGCCTGCAAGACGCAACCAAGAAAATGTCTAAGTCAGACGATAACCGTAAAAATGTTATCACTCTGCTAGAAGAGCCTAAGTCGATCATTAAGAAGATCAACAAGGCCCAAACAGACACAGAAACACCACCACGTATTGCCAGCGATTGGGAAAACAAAGCGGGTATTTCTAACCTGATGAGCCTTTACTCAGCGGCAACCGGCAAAACGTTTGAAGAAATTGAAGCTCAGTACCAAGGTGTTGAAATGTACGGCCCATTTAAGAAAGACGTTGGTGCCGCTATCGTTGAAATGCTTGAACCTATTCAATCTGAATACAAGCGCATCCGAGAAGATCGTGCTTACATGGACACTGTCATGAAAGCGGGTGCTGAAAAAGCATCAGAGCGCGCTGCCGTTACATTGAAAAAAGCATACGAAGCTGTAGGGTTTGTGACACGTCCGTAGTCGTATTTTAAGCTCTTACCAAGCCACCGAATAGGTGGCTTTTTTTTGCTGTCCGTTTTTTAAAGACCACTCCAATCCCCCCGGTTTTAATTATTTCTGAGTCCTAGTTCAAAATTACATAAAGTTGTTCGATGTTTGAACAGAGATATGTCGTTATTTGTTGAAACAAAACTTTTACTCATAAAATTATCACTTAACGAGTGATAAACATCTCATTTGTAATACGGATGACTTCAAGCTGTTACATAAAACAGGGATATTACGCACCACCTGCTGGTTTGTATAAGTGGTCGGTGTTGTATTTTTACCTTCTATGGTATTGGCCATAGCAATCGATACCTTGCCCCAAAGCTTTCCAAATCATTAATAGAATAATGTCTTGAACAAGGATTTAGATATGACTTCAAAGAATGCTATTGCATTGGCTTTGTCTTCTCTATTTGTAGCCAGTGCAGCGAATGCTGTCACTATTTATGAAGATGAAAACGGTGACTTCGTAAAACTCTATGGTGAGGTCGGTGTTGGTGGCCATATTGGTGCTAACTACGACTACGGTGAGTTTTACGCCGACCAAAATTTCATTGACGATTCCTTCGCAACTATGGGAGTGAAGGGTAAAAACGACAAGATGCATTATCGCTTAGAGCTGGACTATGAGCGTGAGAACTGGAAAGGCGGTTCAGGTGATATGGTTCTGGCGATCGATAAAGTCTTTATTGGATACGACCTGTACAAGAGTAAGAACCAAGAGCACTACGTAGAAGTAGGTCTAACCGATACTGCATTTGATGACTACGACAAGTGGGGTGATTTTACTTTCGATACCACAGTTGAAACAGGCGAAGCTGGCGATCAAGACATGACGGCTAAGTACGAAGGCCGTTACTTTGGTTCGATCAAAGTTGGCGCTTCATACACCAACCGTGCTGAGTCTTCTTCTGGCTCTGAACTTGGAGAAATCGTCAATGGTTACATTGGTTACTTTGGCGATCGCTTCTCTGTAGTAGCTGGTGCGGAAGCTCGCGGTGGTTCTGATGGCTCATCATCGTACGGTGAACAACTGTTATATGGTGTAGGGGCTCGTATATCTGTAACGGATAATTTGGATCTTGGTTTAAATGCATTCATTGAAGAAGAAGATAGAAGCCGTGAAGATCCTACATGCCTTGACAACTGTTTGCCAGGAGAAGAGGACCCAGTTGAGCAATACAATGATTTCCAAACAGAAGATAACAAAGGTTATTTAGCTTCTGTTCGATATAAATTCTCTGAAGTATGGGAATTTACAGCGTCGTATAACTTTGAGGAATACCAATCTTGGGGTGATGTGAACCGAAATTATAGTGCTCGTTACGGCAAAGATTATTACAGCTGGGGTGATGAGCGTGTATGGAGCACCTTCGGCGTTAACTACCGTCCAACACGTTCTAGCGTGATCGCATTTGAGTGGAACACCGGTGAAGCAGCTCAAGATGCTTACGCTTACGCTCGTGTTTACTTCTAATTAAATCAGAGAGATATCGAAATGAATAAAAAAATGACTCTACTTGCTGGTGCGATTAGTAGTGTACTTAGCGGCGCTGCACTGGCGGATATAAATAATATTCTGATTACAGAGTACGTAGAATCGAGCGTAGATAGCTACGCAATTAACAGTGCGATTGAAATCACCAATACAGGCTCTACGTCTTTTACCTTTACCGATCATGCTTTGTATTACAGCAGTTATAAAAACAAAGTTCTTAAGCCGGATGATGTAACACCTGTACTGGAAGACGTCACGATTGCTGCCGGGGAAAGCATCGTTGTCGTTGGCGACAATGCGACTTCTGATTTGAAAGATGCGGTTGCAGCGAATGGTGCCACTATCGTTTATTCAGGTAGCTACGGTGGTATTGGGCATGACGCATTGAACTTTAATGGAGATGATCCTGTTTGGATTGGGGCTGATGATAACCCAGATACCATTCACGACATTATTGGTGTCAGCGGATCAACCTGGGGTAAAGAGGTCACCTTACGTCGTACTAATGATGCGACAACGCCAGACAGCTCATATGTTGAGCTACATTGGGCTAACGTTGGTACAGATGTTTACGAAGATTTGGGGAAACTGACGCTAGAAGAGCCACCAACACCACCGCCACCGCCGATTGAAGTGACTCTAGCTGAAGTGCAAGGTTCGGGTAAATTCTCTCCACTGGTTGAAGAGGAATTTGGAACGTCACTAAAAGAAGATCAGTTTTATGAAACTGAAGCTTCGTACAAGCTAACGGCGTATGTGGGGTACGTATTGCCGAGTGCAGGGAACGGCCTGTCAAAAGGCTTTTTCCTTTACGATAACGACGGTGACCCGCTTACTTCTGATGGCCTGTTTGTATATTCAAGCTCTCAACCTGCAGTCGGTACAGAAATTACCGTTGTTGGTAGCGTTCGTGAATACTTTGGTCAAACGCAGTTTAATTTATCGGAAGATTGGGTTGAAACGGGCAATAATATTACTCCTCCAACCCCTGTTGAGCTCAAACGTCTCCCTGAAGACGGCGCATCTTTTGCCAATACACTAGAGCGTCATGAAGGCATGTTCGTTAAGCTTGTTGAAGACATGGATGATGAAACAGAGGGCAATCAAGATATGCGCGTAACGCGTGCATTTGCTTTCGACTTTGAACTTTACCACAAAGGCCAATTCCGTAATAACTTGGCGTTAGCGTACGAAGAGCCAAACTTCCACCCGAATCAAGAATATGTAGCTGGCAGCTTCGAATCGATTGCTAAGATCGAACAAAACCGTGATGCCACTCTATTCCTCGATAGTGAAAAAGCCCCAAGCAATGGCGAAATCCCTTATTACGCTAACTTTAGCTACGACAACCCAATTCGTATTAACGACGGGATTAAGAACGTAGAAGGTGTGATTGCGTACACCTACGATGAATATCGCTTGGTGGTGAAGGATCCTGATGCTGGTGGTTATCAGATGACAAGTGCTGATATTACGCCAAATACACCACGTCCAGTTTCAAGCTCTGGTGAGTATGACATCATTAATGAAGAATACGATGCTGGTTTTACCATTAAAGTTGCCACGCAAAACGTATTGAACCTGTTTAACTCTCCTTACGGTGGTAGCTCAAATCAGTTTGGTGATAACCGTGGTGCAGAGTCGGAAGAAGAATACGAACTGCAGAAAGCAAAAATTGTAGAAGCGATTTACGGCCTAGACGCAGATATTCTTGGTTTGATGGAAATTGAGAACAATGGTTTTGGTGACTTTGGTGCAATCAAGACGCTTTTAGCATCGGTTAATGCAAAATACGATGAAGAAGACTACGCGAAGCGTGGTGATCAAGATTCTATCCACAATCGCTATGTCTTTGTTGGCTTCGATAGCAATGGAGATACCATCCTAGATGAAAACGACACTATAGGTACTGATGCGATTACATCAGGTGTAATTTACCGTCCGTCTAAAGTTTCGATTGTGTCAGGTCGTATTATTCAAATGCCTGAACAGCATGCTCCGTTAGTGGAATACCCTGATGGTGGCGCGATTGTTGATGGTGATGGTGCGGTTCGTGAAAGTGGTGACAACTACCAGCGTAATACCGTCGCGGCGACATTCCAAGTTCTTAATACCGGTAAGCGTCTAACGGTTGCGATTAACCACTTGAAATCGAAAGGTTCTACTTGTCATGAAGATTGGGTTGGTTGGGAAACTTGGGCTGACTTTGATCCAGTGAACGATGATGTTCGCAACGATGATTACCAAGGCTCTTGTGAAAACTTCCGCGTATCAGCTGCGTACCAGTTAGGTACAGAGATGGCAAAAATTGGTGGTGACCAAGTCGTGTTGGGTGACATGAACTCATACACCTATGAAGATCCAATGCTTGTTCTTACCGATAACCCAACAGACAAAGACATTTACGCATCAAGCTACACCTTTGTTGGTGATGAATTGTTTGAAAAGAATGGTCAAAAGATCACGACAACATTTGGCTACCTAAATGCGGTTGACTTGAAAACACCAGCAGGCAAAACAGCTTGGAGTTACTCATACAACAACGAGATCGGTTCTCTGGATCATCTTTTAATCACGCCTTCACTGAAAGATCGTTTGGTTGATGCTGCTGACTGGCATATCAATGCGGCTGAATCTTCATTGAATGATTACAGTAACTACAAGAAAGCATCTGATGAGGCTTCTAACCCATTCGGTAGAGAAACACCAATTCGTTCTTCTGACCACGATCCAGCAATGGTATCGCTAGGCTACAAGTACGGCGAAGCGGGTGAGTCGAATGTGAATATTGCTGTGAAGAGCGGCCGTGCTGACATCGCATTCCCGGTTTCGGCTGATGCGAGATCTGGTGATGTTGCTGAAATCTCTATCTCTCCACAACCACAAAATGTCTCTTTGCCGAAAGTAACGTTGAGTCAAGACGGTGCACAAACAGTAATGTTTGACGTGGCTGGCCTTGATACGGGTACTTACACGATTTCGATGAAGCTAATGGGAGACCGTGTTGCTGCACAAAATGCTGGGGCGTCTTCTTCTCAAGTTATTGATTCTATGACAATGTCTACCAACATTAGCAAGCAAGATTCAAGCAATGTTTCGCCAGTGACTCCCGAATACGATGGTTCAGGTGGTAGCTTCGGCTTCGGTGCTCTGTTGTCACTGATGGGTCTTGGTTTCCTGCGCCGCCGCCGTCAGTAACTGGTAAAAGGGTTAGTCATTTTTACTAACCCTTTCTTTTGAGTAAAGCCTAGGAAACACAGCGTTAACTTGGCTGATATGGATATAAATCTGTTTACCTCTGAGGTTCAAACATGAAAAAAAGTTTAATAGCGATTGCTGTTGGTGCGGTTATCGCACCTATTGCAAATGCGAATATTGTTATTTCAGAAGTCGTTGAAGGTTCTAGCAATAACAAAGCGATTGAAGTTGCAAACGTTGGCTCGTCTTCGGTGCAGCTGTCAGGTTACAGCCTCTTTATTGAATCGAACGGCAGCGGAAATTGGGATAATGAGTACGACCTGTCTGAGGTCACTTTAGGTTCAGGTGAGACGCATGTAGTCACTCACGCACAAGCGACTGAAGACTTGCTCGCAAAAGGAGATGCGACAGGCACAATTACTTATTTCAATGGCGATGACTCTATTTCGTTGCAAAAAGATGGAAATATTGTCGATATCTTGGGATACGTTAACGATACGGACTACAACAAAGATGTCACGCTAAAGCGTATCGACATGACTCCAAGTACAAGCTATGACCCAGCAAAGTTTGAAGTCCTTGAAAAAGATAACTGGGAAGATATCGGCAAAGTTGAGTTAGGTGGCGGTGGTGCAGGGGAAGTTGTCATTACTGAATACGTAGAAGGCAGCTCAAACAACAAGGCGATCGAACTCTATAACAACGGTTCTGAAGATATTGATCTAACTGGCTACAAACTTGTTCGTTATAAAGATGGCGATGAAAGCCCATTGGATATGGTAAGTCTTGATGGGCAAACATTACCTGCAAACTCGGTATTAGTTGTTCTGCATGATTCTGCAGATATCACGCTAGATGATGGCGTAAGCTCAATCACCGGTGGTTTGTATCACAATGGTGGCGACGCAGTCGGTCTGTTCAATGGCGATAGCCTGGTTGATGTTGTTGGTGCGGTTCCAACTGCGAGTGGTTGGGGTAAAGATGTTACTTTGCAAAGAAATGGTACATCGCCGTCAACTACTTACAATGACTCGGACTGGACTGAGCTAGTAAAAGACACATTTGATGGCTTAGGTAAAGTTAATGGCTCGGTTGACCCAGATCCCGATCCTGACCCAGATCCAACGCCAGATACTTTGATCAGTCAACTTCAGGGCGGCTCTTGGGCTTCTCCGTACACCGATCCAGCCAATGGCAAGTTTATCTCCGATGAAACCTTCACTGTGGAAGGGGTTATCACCGCAATTCAAAGCGAAGCGCTTGATGGTGATGTTGCCGTTGGTTTCTACATGCAAGATGAAACGCCAGATAACGACCCGAAAACTTCTGACGGTATTTTTGTTGTCGGTGATGTAACTGACTTAAGTGTAGGGGATAAGGTTCAGGTAACTGGTCCTGTAGAGGAAAACTTTGGTTGGACTCAAATTCCAGCAACAGCCATTACCGCTGTTGGTACTGGCTCTGTAGCGGCAGTTAACCTTGAGCAAAGTACTTCAGATTCAGAGTTTGATTTCACTTTAGAGCGTCATGAAGGCATGCTGGTTAACCTGACTTCGATGGTTGATATGCGAGTTTCGCGTAGCTACAGCTTTGATGAAGGTCCTAAGCGTTACAACCTAGTCCTTAGCCAAGGGAAAGCAAATGTTCACCCGAACCAAGCGAATTTTCCCGGTACTGATCAAGCAGAAAAAGCCGCTGACTGTAACGATGACGCACGCCTAGTGGTTGAGTCATTTAAGAAAGATACTATTGGTGCACCGGCATGGTATCCAGACTTTGCTAAAACTGATATTGACCAAAATGGTTCGACTGAAGACTTCATTCGTGTAGGCGATCGTGCGAGTAACCTTCAGGGTGTGCTTGGGTACTCCTACTCAGACTACCGCTTCTACGTAACAGAAGATGCAAACAACGATACCTTCATTGCTCGTGGTAACAACCGTGATGTAACGCCAGAGGTTGATGATGGCGACGTACGTATCGCAACATTCAATGCTCAAGAGTACTTTAACAGCTTGCAAGGTAGTGGTGAGGCTAATGATTTCTTAGCCTACGATGCAACACCTGGCGCGCAAGATTCAACTCAGTTTGATCATCAAACAGCGAAGCTTGTTGCGGCGTTAACAGCGCTTGATGCGGACATCGTTGGTCTGATGGAGGTTGAAAACAACGGCTTTGAAGATAGTTCTGCAATTTCTTACCTAGTAACTCAGCTTAATGCTGACCTCCCAGAGGCTAAGCAGTACAACATCGCTAGCAGCGAAGGCTTAACAACGGTTGGTGAGCTAGCGACAGCTAACTTTGTGATTTTCCGTCCGAGTACAGTCGGTTTAGATTCGCTGCAAGTGATCCCGATGCCGAAGCAAGAGGCTGAAAATGGTGAGTTTACGACTCAACACGCAGCAGTTGTACCAGTGTTCTCGTTTAAAGATCGTGAAGAAAAACTTGTGGTTGCGGTAAGCCACTTTGCGGATAAAGACCAAGTTTGTTTGGAAGATACGTCGGATGACGATCGTCAAGGTGGTTGTGAAAATCTACGGGTGTCTGCTGCGGATTACCTAGGCCAGAAGTTGGCTGAAATGGAAGGCGAAAAAGTCATTCTTGGTAGTCTAAATGCATTTAATAACGAAGATGCAATTACAGTTCTAACCGATCGTTCAGGTGCGCCTGAAAACTATGAGATCAAGACGGCTGAAAAAACCTTTATCGGTGAAGAGTCTCTGCACGAAGAAGGTGTCGTTGTTGCTGATAGCTACGGTTTTGAAAACGTAATGGAGATTGTAGATCCAAATAGCTACAACGTAGTTCAAGGGGATGAGAATGGTAGCCTCGACTATATCCTAACTTCTGCGGGACTTAAGTCGAAAGTTATTGGTGCAACCCATTGGAATATCAATGCGGGTGAATCTCAAACACTGGATGCTAAGCACGAACTTGGTCAAGCATACTCGGATTCTTTCCGCGCAGCAGGCCATGATCCAGTTGTACTATCGATTGCCTTTGCCGGCAAACCCATTGACCCAGTTGATCCTGTATTCCCAGATCCTGATCAGCCAGTACAACCGGGTACGCCAGTAGAGCTTCCTGATGAGCCAATTAATGAGCCTCGCCCTGAGTCTCCGGTTGGTGGTGCGACTTTTAACCACTTTGTTGATCTAACGAAATACTCAAATTCTGCTTACTTGAAAGTGGGTGATGAAGTGTCGGTAAGCTTCAACAATGCAACTCAAGCGTTTGTGGCAACGTCTTCAAATGTTCAAAAAGACGTTCTGGATCAGTTCGAAATTGCGCTTGGTTGGACGGAAGTGCCAATCTCAGGTCTAGAGACTGGTGACTACACAGTAACAACAGCTGTTGAAGGTCAAGTGATTGAAACGCAGCAAGTGTCTATTACTCAGATGAGTGATTCTGACAGCGATGGTGGTTCATTTGGCCTAGGTGGTCTATTGAGCCTATTAGGACTTGGTTTCCTACGTCGTCGTTTTAACAAGTAACCTCATTGCATTAAGGAGTAGGGGCTTTGTCGCCCCTAATTAAAAGTATGAAAAAGACACTACTGACTTTACTTATTCCGTGTGCATTCAGTGTTAATGCTGCATATGAACAAGCACATGATCCGCATGTTGTAGGCACGTTACCTAAGGTGACTTGTCAAACAACGATCGTTGAGCCACCAGTACCACCGGGTGAAGTGCATAACCCTGATGGCTATTACGACAGCGCATTGAATAAAACAGGTGATGAACTGAAAGAAGCGCTGAATAACATCATATCGACAGGTGTAACGAAATTGCCATATTCATCGAGTAGTTTTGATGTATGGGATGCTTTGGACGTAACTGACGAAGACCCGAATAATTCGAGCAACGTTATTCTGTTGTACACTGGCCGCTCGCAAGAGAAAGGTCAGAAAACAGGACAAGGTAGCCTCGGACAGGATAACTGGAACCGTGAGCATACTTACCCTAAATCTAATGGTGAGTTCAATGACGATCGTGCATCGGCGTATACAGATATTCACCACCTACGTCCTACCGATGAGTCGGTAAACAGCAAGCGTAGTAACTTGGAGTTTGACAATGGTGGTTCGGAAATTACTGAAGCACCAGGCAACTATAGTGATGGCGATTCATTTGAGCCGCGTGATGAAGTGAAGGGTGATGTTGCTCGTATGATGTTTTATATGGCAACACGTTATGAGGGTAACGATACAAGCGATGTGTCTAATCCCGACCTTGAACTTGTACCGAGCGTAACCAATAACGGTACTGCTCTAGGCAACGTGTGTGTGCTTCTTGAGTGGAATGAGCAAGACCCTGTCGATCACTTTGAGTTTGATCGAAATAGTAAAATTCAAGAGATTCAGGGTAACCGAAACCCATTTGTCGATAACCCTCATTGGGGTGAGTCCATTTTTAGGAAAGACTGTGACCAGTAGGTGATACTTCTAGTCAGTTAGGCTTTTTACGAGGCAAACTGTAAACAATTAAGGTCAACCTCGGTTGACCTTATTTTTTTGTCTGGTGCAGTTTCCACTTGCCTTTCCCTATGGGTATTGCACAATACCGCCCCTACACCTCCAATCAATCAGCCATTAGCAAACGATTTCGACTCATGTTACTTATCATCGATAACTACGACTCTTTTACCTATAACTTGTACCAGTACTTCTGCGAGTTAGGGGCAACTGTGAAAGTTGTTCGTAATGACGAGATAGATATTGATGGAATAACAGCACTCGAACCGACGCATTTAGTAATTTCTCCGGGTCCGTGTACACCGAACGATGCAGGAATATCTCTGGCGGTGATTGAGCACTTTGCAGGTAAACTGCCGATTATGGGCGTATGTTTGGGCCATCAGGCGATCGCGCAAGTCTTTGGTGGTGAAGTTGTGCGAGCAAGACAAGTCATGCATGGGAAAACGTCTCCTATCCGCCACAATGGCAAAAGCGTTTTCCAAAACTTAAATAACCCTCTGACCGTGACGCGTTATCATTCATTGGTCGTCAAAAATGGCACTTTACCTGACTGTTTTGAGTTGACCGCATGGACTGAGCTTGAAGATGGTTCTATGGATGAAATCATGGGTTACCAGCATAAAACCTTGCCGATCGATGCTGTTCAATTTCACCCAGAATCAATTAAAACAGAGCAAGGACACCAGTTGCTGGCTAACTTTCTGGCCCGTTAAGTGTTTAACCTTGTCTGACCGCGATCACTTTTTATAACATTTCTTTCATTCATTTTCACAATCCTCCTCTTTGCAAACTTATTCGCCGTATTTAGTGCGGATAGGGTGCTGCGGTTGTACGCGCTGAGCTTAATTACTGTTTGCTATACCATTAGTGAAAAAAAGCTTCATAAAATAGATTACTTGATGCATAAATAGTCATAAGTAGTGATGTTTGCTCAGTTGATTTGCGGAGTGAAAGAATAATCTACTATTGAAATGGTTAATTAAATGTAAATACAATGCTGCAGCAGGATAAAAGCGGAACAAAATATTTTTGTCTCGCTTATGAATCATTACGCTTATTTGCGAAGCATGCGGTATCGAGAAGGAATGTGCGATGACAGTGGAAAATAAAGTAGAACGTAGTCTTTTTAATGAGGTGATGGTGCCTTGTTATAACCCAATGGAAATGATCCCTGTAAAAGGGGAAGGCGCACGAGTTTGGGACCAAGAAGGTCGCGAATATATCGATTTCGCTGGTGGCATTGCGGTGAGCTGCTTGGGTCACTGTCACCCTGCAATGGTGAACGCGGTGACTGAGCAAGCAAATAAGCTATGGCACCTAAGTAATGTAATGACAAACGAGCCAGCACTGCGTTTAGCGAAGAAGCTGACAGACGTAAGTTTTGCCGACAAAGTGTTTTTTGCCAACTCTGGTGCAGAAGCAAACGAAGCAGCACTTAAACTAGCTCGTCGTTGGGCAGCGGATGTTCACGGTGAAGAGAAATCTGAAATCATCGCATTCCAACAAGGCTTCCACGGTCGTACTTTCTTTACTGTCACTGTGGGTGGCCAAGCGGCATACTCGGACGGTTTCGGTCCTAAACCTGGTGATGTAACTCACTTACCATACAACGATGTTGCAGCACTTGAAGCTCAGATCTCTGACCGCACGTGTGCAATCATGATGGAGCCACTGCAAGGTGAGGGCGGAATTATTTCTCCGACTCCAGAGTTTGTGAAAGCGGTACGTGAACTGTGTGATAAGCACAACGCACTATTGATCTTTGATGAAGTTCAAACGGGTAACGGCCGTACTGGTGATTTCTACGCTTACCAAGGTCTAGGCATTAAGCCAGATATCCTAAGCACTGCAAAATCTCTTGGTGGTGGCTTCCCTATCGGCGCAATGCTAACAACTGACGAATTAGCACCACACCTTAAAGTTGGTACTCATGGCTCAACTTATGGTGGTAACCCACTGGCGTGTGCAGTTGCGGAAGCAGTGGTAGACGTAGTAAGCCAACCTGAAACTTTAGCGGGTGTAAAAGAGCGTGAAGCGCTATTCCGTGAAGGTTTGACTAAGATTAATGATAAGTACCAAATCTTTAGTGAAGTTCGTGGTAAAGGCTTATTGCTTGGCGCGGCACTGAATGAAGAATGGCAAGGCCGTGCTCGTGACGTATTGGTTGCGGCAGGCAAAGAAGGTTTGATGGTACTAGTGGCTGGAGCAAACGTAGTTCGTTTCACTCCGTCTTTAGTTATCACAACACAAGAAATAGAAGAAGGTTTGGCTAAACTAGATAAAGCGATTGCATCTCTAGTTTAGTAACAGGTGACGCCATATCAGGATTCGATATGGCGTAAACCATAAGGCCCAGCTGTTAGTTTTGGGCCTGTTTTGCATCTGGAGGGAGTATTGATGCTAGTTGTTCGCCCTATTAAATTATCTGACTACGATGCGCTTCATACATGCGCCGTGGAATCAGGACATGGATTCACATCTCTTCCGGTTAACGAAGAACTGTTAACCAACCGAATTACCCACTCTGAATACAGCTTCGCTAAACCCAACGTGACTGAACCGGGTGATGAAGGCTACCTAATGGTGGGCTTTGATAGCGAAACTGGAGAAGTGGCAGGCACGACCGGCATAGAAGCATCGATTGGCTGGGACGTACCATTTTATTCTTACCATATCAGCAAAGTTGTACACTCTTCTCAAAAGCTTGGCGTGAACAATGTGGTGAAGCTGCTGACATTTGGCAATAACTACACGGGTTGTAGTGAGATCTGTACGTTGTTCTTACGCCCGGCATTTCGTGGTGGATTGAACGGCAGATTGATGTCTAAATGCCGCTTCTTAATCATGGCCGAGCACCCAGAGCGTTTCTCTGAGACGATTTTTGCAGAGATGCGTGGCGTGTCTGATGCAGAAGGCAATTCGCCTTTCTGGCAATGGCTACAAGAGCACTTTTTCTCTATCGATTTTACGCTTGCTGATTACTTAACAGGAATTGGTAAGAAAGGCTTCATTGCTGATTTGATGCCAAAGCTGCCGATCTACGTCAACCTGCTGAGTCAAGAAGCACAAGATGTGATTGGCCAAGTGCACGATAACACTCGTCCTGCATTGAAGCTGCTAGAGCGAGAAGGTTTTACTAACCGCGGTTATGTGGACATCTTCGATGCGGGTCCAACAGTAGAATGTGACCTTCGTAATATTGAATCAGTCAGACATTCAATTCGAGCCAAGGTGACGGTTGCAGAGCATTCAAGCTCTCAAGATTTCTTGATTGGTAATACCTCATTTGAAAACTTCCGCGCGGCCGCAGCAAAAGGCGCTTACGACCAAGCAAGCGATACTGTGATTTTGTCACCTGAAGTGGCAGTGGCATTGGAAGTGAAAGAAGGCGATTTTGTTCGCATGTTGGCTCAGTAAGAGCGCATTTATCTCTGTGATGAATTGAATTTAAGGAAAGTAGTATGACTCAGTGGATAGCAGGGCAGTGGGTAGCTGGCCAAGGCGAAGCAATGACTTCAGTAAGCCCTTTCAACAACGAAGTGATTTGGAAAGGCGACAGCGCGACGCCAGAGCAAGTGAACTCGGCGGTTAAAGCTGCGCGTGATGCGTTTGTGGATTGGAAAAAGCTTAGCTTTGAACAGCGTGAAGCGATCGTGTTGGCTTTTGCTGAAAAAGTAAAAGAAAACAGCGAAGAAATCGCTCAAATCATTGCGAAAGAAACGGGTAAGCCAATTTGGGAAACTCGTACTGAAGCTGGCGCTATGGCTGGAAAAATTGCGATTTCTATCCGTGCTTACCACGATCGTACTGGTGAAGCTTCACGTGAAGCCGCTGGTAATCAAATCGTACTTCGCCACCGTCCATTAGGAGTTATGGCTGTATTTGGGCCTTATAACTTCCCTGGCCACTTACCAAATGGTCACATCGTTCCGGCGCTGCTTGCAGGTAATACCGTGGTATTCAAACCTTCAGAGCAAACCCCATGGACGGGTGAGTTCGCAATGAAACTGTGGCAAGAAGCGGGCCTGCCTGCGGGTGTAATTAACCTTGTACAAGGTGCGAAGGAAACCGGTATTGCACTAGCCGACGCTAAAGGCCTTGATGGTGTGCTATTCACTGGTAGTGCGAATACGGGTCATGTTCTACATCGTCAATTTGCTGGGCAGCCAGGAAAAATGCTTGCGTTAGAGATGGGTGGTAATAACCCTATGGTTATCTCTGACCAATACGGCGATGTGGATGCGACGGTTTATACCATCATTCAATCGGCTTTCATTAGCGCTGGTCAACGTTGTACCTGTGCTCGTCGTTTATACGTGCCTGTGGGTGAGAAAGGCGATGTACTTCTGAGTAAGCTTATTGCTGCAACGCAAAAGATTCGAGTCGATCAACCTTTTGCTGAGCCAGCACCATTTATGGGACCGCAGATCTCTGAAGCGGCTGCTAAATTCATTCTGGATGCGCAGGCTAATCTGCAATCTTTAGGTGGCGTGAGCTTGGTTGAGGCGAAAGCGGGAGAAGTGGCATTTGTTACACCTGGCATTATCGATGCAACCAATATCGCTGAGCTTCCTGATGAAGAATATTTTGGCCCGCTTCTGCAAGTGGTTCGTTATGAAACATTAGAGCAGGCTGTTGAATTAGCGAACGACACGCGATTCGGTCTATCGGCAGGGTTAGTGTCTACCGATGATTCCGAATGGGAATACTTCGTTGATCATATCCGTGCTGGCATTGTAAACCGTAACCGTCAATTAACGGGAGCAAGCGGCGACGCGCCGTTTGGTGGCCCTGGTGCTTCAGGTAACCTACGCCCAAGTGCTTACTACGCAGCCGATTACTGTGCTTACCCAATGGCTTCAATGGAAGGTGGCGAAACTCAGTTGCCAGCAACCTTTAGCCCAGGTATCGAACTATAAAAACTTCTTGCTACCCTAAGGGGTAGTGAGTTGACACATCATAATAAGAATACGTACGTCACAGGTTGATGGCTCGACCTTTTGTGGGAGAGCCTTCACCTTTTAATTCAATAATTCTAGCTTGCTAGACGTCCTCGACAAGGAGTCATCATGACGCCAGATGTATTATTCACTGCTCTATGGAACGACTATATTCAACGCCTCTGCCCCTCGGCTGATAAAGTTCATCAACTGCTACAAGAAGATGAAGCGTTAATCAACGACCATATTGCTCTTCGTACCTTTAACTCGGCACCTCTTGGTATCGCGACACTGGCTCAGCCATTTTTAGATGCAGGCTATAAAGCTTGTGGTGATTATGTGTTTGAAAGTAAAAAGCTAGTTGCTAAGCACTTTGAGCACCCAGACAGCAACCAGCCAAAAGTGTTCATCAGTGAGCTAAAAGTAGAAGAGTGTTCTCCAGAGCTACAAGCAATTGTTGCAAAGCTGGTGAAGCAAGTGGACACATCGAAGTTATCTGGGCATGAGTTTTTGTCTTCAGGGCGATTATGGGATTTGAGTTTTGAAGATTACCAGACACTCGCTAAGGAAAGTGAGTACGCGTCTTGGCTTGCAGCGCATGGCTATGGTGCGAATCACTTTACCGTGAGCGTGAACCAGCTGAACGCTTTTGAGGAAGTGAAAGGGGTGAATGATCATTTACGCCAGTCTGGTTTTACGATCAATGAATCCGGTGGTGAAGTAAAAGGCACGCCAGAAGTGCTGTTAGAGCAATCTTCAACGATGGCAGACAAAGTGCCAGTTACGTTTTCAGAAGGTGTTGAGATAGTACCTGGTGGCTTCTATGAGTTTGCTAAGCGCTACCCAATGGATAATGGTGAGCTTTACACTGGTTTTGTCGCAGCATCCGCCGATAAGATTTTTGAAAGCACTAACGGTTAAGTCACTTTTTAAGAGTAAAGCTGCTGAGCTCCGTTAGGAATTGGCGGCTTTTCTTTCTTGAGATATCCGTATAGCCAATAAAACAAAAAGCCTAGCATTTGCTAGGCTTTTTAATTCTTAATAACAGAGTGCGTTATTAACGAGTACCGTAAACAACAATTGTTTTACCGTGAGCAGAAATTAGGTTTTGCTCTTCTAGCATCTTCAAGATACGACCAACGGTTTCACGAGAACAACCAACAATTTGGCCAATCTCTTGACGAGTGATCTTAATTTGCATGCCGTCTGGGTGAGTCATTGCATCAGGTTGTTTCGCTAGGTTTAGTAGCGTTTGAGCAATACGACCAGTTACGTCTAGGAAGGCTAAATCACCCACTTTTTGGCTAGTCACTTGTAGGCGGCTTGCCATTTGAGCTGATAGACGCATTAGGATATCTGGGTTCACTTGGATAAGTTGACGGAATTTCTTGAAAGAAATCTCAGCCACTTCACAAGGAGATTTAGCACGAACCCAAGCAGTACGCTCTTGGTCTTCTTCAAATAGACCAAGTTCACCGATAAAGTCACCTTGGTTTAGGTAAGAAAGGATCATTTCCTTACCTTCTTCGTCTTTGATAAGAACCGCTACAGAACCTTTAACAATGTAGTACAAGGTTTCCGCTTTCTCGCCCGCGTGAATTAGCGTGCTTTTTGAAGGGTACTTATGAATATGACAGTGTGAAAGAAACCACTCTAATGTTGGATCGGTTTGAGGTTTACCTAGAACCATAATATCTCACTTCCTCTGCAGGGTATGCTTGCCGCTTTCCGTATTAATTAGCTAAGCCTTAAATTGACTTACTAGGATAAGAGCACTTTATTAGTGCTGCAAGCTATCTTGTGTTTCGGTTTAAAATAGTATCCTTTTTCGAATACTATTTCTTGATTTTAATCGTGACAAGGCTACGTTTTTTTACGCAAAATTGTGCACATGATCACGGTATGAAAAGTAACCGTGACGAACAGCAGACGGTTAACCGATTTTACCGGTTTCAATGAGCTGTTGAAGTATTGGTCGAACGATAAGTTCCATGGCGAAACTCATCTTGCCTCCCGGTACCACAAGCGTGTTATGACGGGACATAAATGAGCCATCAATCATCGCGAGCAAGTAGGGGAAGTCGACGTTTTTAATGCCGCGTAAGCGAATGACCACAAAACTTTCGTCAAGGCTAGGGATGCCTTTTGCGTTGAGTGGGTTGGAAGTATCAACGGTTGGAACGCGTTGGAAATTAATGTGCGTACGTGAAAACTGGGGCGTAATGTAATTCAGGTAATCATCCATCGAACGAACGATAGAATCCATGACGGCTTCTCTTGAATGGCCACGGTCACGCGTATCTCGAACGAACTTTTGTATCCATTCTAGGTTAACAATTGGCACCATTCCGATCAGTAAATCAACGTGTTGGGAGACGTTAATATCGCCATCCATCACCCCGCCATGTAAACCTTCGTAGAATAAAACATCCGAATTATCTGGAATGTCTTGCCACGGAGTGAAAGTACCCGGCATTTGGTTGTATGGTACGGCTTCATCAAAGGTATGAAGGTAGCGTCGAACTTGGCCGAGCCCTTCATTTCCGTATTTACGGAAAAACTCTTCTAATGCACCAAAGTCGTTGGCTTGTGGGCCAAAATAGCTGATGTGCTTACCTTGCTCACGAGCTTTACGGATTTCTACATCCATTTCTGGACGCGTAAAACGGTGGAAGCTGTCGCCTTCGACCCACGCCGCTTTTACGTCCATCATGTTGAACATTTTTCTAAAAGCTTCTGACGTTGTAGTAGTACCGGCGCCTGAGGAACCAGTGACGGCAATTATTGGATGTTTTGCGGACATGACAACCCTTGTCTGTGTAGTAACTTACTTGTTAGCAATCGTTTTCTACTATAACACGACTTATTTTTTAGGACAGCATGACGAATGGTTACATTCGCTTGCGGAGTTGAATATCGACAGTTTCATGCAGTTCTGAAAAGACAATGACCGCTTCACCTTGAGCTAACTGGTGTTTGACCTGATCGATTTTATCTTGAAGGGATATTTCCATTTCTCCGTAGTCAGTGCCTTCACGAAGAACAAATTCTTTGATTAGATTTTCCAGCGTATCACCCGCAATCTCTTGCCAAGGAATGATCATAAATACCTCATGATTTTATGTGCTTTAGGTTTGCAGCGCTATTATGCCGAAGTTTGAATACTTTCATAGTAGGCAGGCAACGCTTCTTCTAGCCAAAATCTAGGATTAAGCGCACTACCAGTGATGAAGCCGACATGCCCACCGTGTTGGAAGAGACGGTAATCAATATTGTCGGGCAAGATAAATTTAGGGATCACGGCTTCAGTCATGAAAGGATCGTCTTTCGCATGAATGATCTGAGTTGGGAGTTTGATCTTTTTTAGCTTGTGGATCCCGGAACATTGCGCGTAATAGTCCTGAGCATTTTTGAAACCGTGGAGTGGAGCGGTGATCAGATCATCGAACTCATACAAACGCTTTATGTCTTTGATCGTTTGATCAGATATCCCTAACTCTTCCATCAATAAGTGGTGCTTCTTGAGCGCATTCTCTTTGAGTGAATCGAGTAAGTATTTACGATAAACCCGTGAGAAGCCTTGCTCTATGCGAAATGAACAAGAGGCTAGGTCGAGCGGCGCTGAGATGATGGTGGCGGCGGTGAGTAATGGATCATCGGCATAGTCTGCCAAGTAGTTGGCGAGCATGTTGCCGCCAAGTGAAATTCCGACTGCGACCTTTGGCTGGTTAGGAAAGAGCTCATTAACGTGCTGCAAAAAAAATCGAGCATCTTCGACTTCACCTGAATGATAGGCTCTCGCCAACCGGTTTGGCTTACCACTGCAGCCTCTAAAATGCATCATCACTGACAGCCAGCCATCTTCCGAAAAGGCATTCATTAGGCCATTCGCGTAAGGGCTTTCAAAGCTACCTTCTAAGCCATGGAATAAGATAAAAATCGGTTTGTGATCATGATTTTTACCTTGTGGATCTTCACTCCAAGCTAAATCAAGAAAATCGCCATCTGGCGTTTCTAAGGTTTGCCACGTCGGATGAAACAACGCCTGTTTTCTTATGAACCTCGGTACTAACGTTTGTAGATGTGGATTGGCTAAGCCGGTTGCTGCAGTGAATATTGTCATAAAGCAAACTCAGTTAAGGGATCCGTTTTAAGTAAAGTCTCGAGCTTGGTAAGCCCATGCATTAACTGAGCTTGGTCTATTGGTGAGCTGAGCGCAAGTCTCACATGTGGGCTGATGCTGCCTGCTGGTGGAGAAAATAGCTCGCCGGACTTAACGGTAACCCCTTGTTTTTCTGCTGCGACGACGAAATCACTCATTCGCCATTGCTCAGGAATGGGTAGCCAAATATGGAAGCAATCTTTCTTAAAAATTGGGTTAAATGGAGTCAAGCTATTGAGCGCTATTTCAAGGCGATCCGACACTTCTTGGCGAATTTCATCTAATACACGATCGGCGGCACCATTACTGGTCAGCTCGCAAACTAAGGCTGTCAGTAAAGGGCTGATCATCCAGCTGTGGTTTTGCAGTGTTGCCACTAAATTTTGGTACAACGCCTGTGGGGCATGCAGATAGCCCACCCTTAACCCAGGTGCGAGGATTTTCGAAAAAGCGCCGATATGAATGACGTGCTCAGGGGCAAAATTCACCAACGGCGGATTTATTTCTTCAGCGAGTAGTCCATTGATGTCGTCTTCGATGATCAAAAGGTTGTGTTGATTACACACTTCAATGATGGCTTGCCTACGTTCGGGCGACATGATGGCGGTGGTCGGGTTTTGGAATGTGGGGGTGAGATAAATGAAGCGTGCTTGGTTTTGTTTACAGGCTGCATCCAAACTTTCTGGGATCACTCCCTCTTCATCCATCTCTATCCCTTTTACGGACAATTGCTTTTGTCTCGCTAGGCTGAGTAGCCCAGGGTAAGTGTACTTTTCTACAAACAGCGTATCGCCTGCACGAGTGAAGGTATCTAATACCATTTGAATGCCGTGTTGAGCTCCAGAGCTGAACAGCAGTTGTTCTCTATTTAGCTGCACGCCCTTTTTATTTAACCATTGGCAAACTTGAGCGCGATGAGACTCAATGCCATTGGGGCTTTGGTACATCATTAACTGGTTGAGCATTTGAGGGGATTGAGAAATTATCCCCATGGCTTTGGTGAGCATGTCACTGCGCTCGATTTGCGGAGGGATGTTATAACCAAAATTACATTCGTTCTCAGACGCTTTGCTTTCGGCGAATACCCAGCTGGATTTTTGTTTATCCGTGACGTAAGTGCCTGAGCCAACCCTAGCTTCAATCAACCCTCTTCGCTCGACTTCTGCGTACGCTCGAGTGACGGTTCCCACTGTGACCTGAAGTTGGTCTGCCAACTTTCGATGGGTCGGCAGCTTTTGATTCGCTTTTAGATCACCATGATCTATTTGCTTGGATAGCTGATCGGCAATCTGTTTATACATGGGCACATTGCTGTGCTTAGATAACGTCATATCTTGAATTGTCATGGTGACAATAAACCTTTTGATTAATCAATTAACGATTGTTATGGTTATTTTGTCGACAAAAACTCATATTTACAACAATTCCTTCGAATTGTATCGATACAATTTGAGGTGTGCGACATAAGGATATTTTCATGGAGTGGCATTTCTTCTTTTCAGTAACTCTTTTTGCGATCGTGATGACAGGGACACCTGGCCCAAATAACGTCATGCTGACCGCTTCAGGCGCTAATTTTGGGTATAAACGATCCATTCCTCACTTCATTGGTATTGGGATCGGTTTGGTGAGTTTGATCATCTTAAACGGTGTGGGGCTAGGTGTACTTTTCCAAACTTACCCGATTATTCAACAAGTATTAAAGGTGCTTGGTAGCGCGTATCTGCTATACCTCGCGTGGAAGATCGCTTCTTCACGTTTAGATTCGACAGATGCAGCTAAAGTGGCGAAACCCATGACGTGTTTGCAAGCCATGCTATTTCAATACTTAAATCCTAAATCTTGGGTAATGTCGATTACAGCTGTCGGCTCATTTGCTTACAGTGATGATAGCTATTGGGTATCGGTGATGGCGATTTCAGTGATTTTTATTTTGGTGCAAATCCAGACTTCTTCAGTTTGGGTCGGGTTTGGCACGTTAATACGGCGTTGGCTATCAAGCCCGCTAGCATGGAAACGCTTTAATATAGGCATGGGTGCCTTAACGGCAAGTTGCGTGGTATTTATTTGGTAAGGGTAGGCTAGTGAGGGTTAATGGTTCGCTATTTTTGGGGCTGGTTCAGCAAAGGCGTCATATAAGGCTTCCCCTCCTAGCAAACGACAATAGCGTAGGGTTAACGGCTCATGATGATTGATGATGAGAGGTAGAGCGTTAATACAATCGACGAGATCGGACTGTTGCTGCTTCTCTAGTTGAAGTTCAAACTGCAAGGCTTCGCGATAAAGCGAGTCGACAATCTGATGCTTTAAGCGCTTTCTTAAATCTCGGTAGCTATGGAGTAATGCCTCGGAACGGCCGAGGCACTCTTGTACTTTATGCCAGTCTTCTTCATGGAACGAAACTTGTTGCTCGTCTAGCCATTTTAGAAGTAGGAGCAGATTCACGTTACCATTGTGATTGTTTTGCAAAGCTAAGCACGCATCTTTCACCTCTCGTACACTGTAGTACTGGAGGCTAAACTGCCAAAGTCTTTCTAAGGTCAGCGATATTTGTGCGTGCTCTCGGCTCATAGGCTATTTAGATCCTGCTCCATTTGTTCCAGCTCTTCTTGAGCTGACATCCAGTCCATTTCAACGTTTTCAAGCTCAGATTTACTGGTCGCTTGTAATGCTAGAACTTGATTAAGTTTAGCTTTATTTTCGGCTTCATAAAGTGAAGTGTCGGACAATTGTTGTTCTGCATCTTCTAATGCAGCACTGAGCTTATCCATTTGCTTCTCTAATTGTGTCAATTTCTTGCGAATTGGTGCTGTTAACTTCCTGAACTCAGCTTCTTTGCGTTTTTGATCTTTTTTAGCGGCTGCGCTGTTAGTGGTTTCTTTCAATGGTGCAGAAGCTTGAGCTTCTTTACGTTCGACTTTTTGCTGCTCAGTCAGCCACTTGTAGTAATCAGCAAGGTCACCATCGAATGGTGCAACTTGGCGGTCGTGTACGAGGTAAAGATCATCGGTGGTTGCGCGTAGTAAGTATCTATCGTGCGAGACAATCACCATTGCGCCTTCAAAAGTTTGCAGCGCGAAGGTCAGGGCTTGACGCATATCTAAATCTAGGTGGTTGGTTGGCTCATCGAGCAGTAACAGGTTCGGTTTCTGCCAGACCAATAATGCCAAGACTAAGCGAGCTTTCTCGCCACCTGAAAAAGGAGCCACTTTATCCAACGCTTTTTCACCTTGGAAACCAAAGCTGCCTAAGTAGTCACGCAGTTGTTGCTCGGTGTGCTTTGGTGCGATTTGCATCATGTGTTGCAACGGCGTTTCTTCAGGGTGCAGAGTTTCTAGTTGGTGCTGGGCAAAATAGCCAATTTTAACCCCTTGCGAGTAAGTTAAATCACCACCTTGTTGCTTCAGTTCCCCAGAAAGCAATTTGATCAGAGTGGATTTACCGGCCCCATTGCGACCTAGCAGACCAATACGACTTCCTGGCACTAAATTTAAACGGATTTTTTCTAGAATGAGGTTATCACCGTAACCAGCCGAGACTTCATCCATCATCATGATTGGGTTTGGAAGCGCGTCTGGCTCTCTAAATTCGAAACTGAATGGGTTGTCGAATTGAGCGGGTAGCACTTGTTCCATTTTTTCTAATGCTTTAATACGGCTTTGCGCCTGACGAGCTTTAGAAGCTTTGTAGCGGAATCGGTCAATGTAGCTTTGCATATGTGCCATTTGCTTTTGCTGCTTTTGGTACATGGCTTGCTGCAAAATGAGCTTTTGTGCGCGCTGCGTTTCAAATGAAGAGTAGTTACCGGTGTATTCATTAAGAAGCTGGTTCTCCACATGAATAATTCGATTCACGATCGGATCTAAGAAGTCCCTATCGTGCGAGATAAGGATCAAAGTGCCCGGGTAATTTTGTAACCAACGTTCGAGCCACATAACGGCGTCTAAATCTAAGTGGTTGGTTGGCTCATCGAGCAGTAATAAGTCACTGCGGCACAATAGTGCTTGCGCCAAGTTTAAACGCATTCTCCAACCACCAGAGAATTGCGTCAGGTTCCAAGTCATTTGCTCTTGGCTAAAACCTAAACCGTCTAATAATTCTGCGGCTCTTGCTTTAATGCTGTAGCCGCCGATGGTCTCAATCTTCCCATGGATTTCTGCTACCAAGGTGCCATCGTCCACTTTTTCGGCATGAGCGAGTTGCTCTTCTAAACCTCGGTACTCTCTGTCTCCGTCAATTACATATTCAATGGCGGTGCGCTCTAATGCTGGCGTTTCTTGAGCAACCCACGCTAGTTCCCAGTGAGCAGGTTGGCTAAAAGAGCCGGCATCAATTGAGAGTTCGTCTTTAATCAGAGCGAAAAGCGTAGATTTACCACAACCATTTTTGCCAACTAAACCCACCTTATCACCAGGGTGAATGGTTGCAGAGGCTTGATCAAGTAATGGCTTTCCGCCACGAAGAAGTTGAATATCAGAGAAAGTAATCATAGAGAATGCATTGAGATTTGAGGTAATTAGACGCCTGCATAGTAGGCTGAAACCAGATAAAAGTCGATCATTAAGCAATTTGGGTTATGATGCATATTGGATAACATATTGATAACCTTTGTTTTGAATTTATTGTGGCTTTGCCACCGCTTTGCTTTGTAAGGGAACCCACCAAGGAATGAATACTAGTCCGTCTACTGAAGCCGTACCGAAAGTATTGGTGATATACGCTCACCCTGAGCCTGATAATTCGATTGCCAACCAAGTCATGATCAAAAAGGTTGAGGCGCTGCCTCATGTCAAAATCCATGACTTGTACGGGGCGTACCCAGATTTCTTCATTGATGTTGCACATGAACATCAACTGTTGCTCGAACATGACATCATCATTTTCCAACACCCTCTTTATATGTATTCATGCCCATCATTATTAAAAGAATGGTTTGATCGAGTTCTTGGTAAAGGCTTTGCCTTCGGAGAACAAAGTGCCTTGCAAGGAAAGTACTGGAGAAACGTAATTACCACGGGCGGTAAAGAAGAAGCGTTTGGCGCAGACGGATACAATAAATACCCATTACAGCAGATCTTACATCCATTTGAGTTAGTAGCCTCTTTGTGTCAAATGCACTGGATTGAGCCTCTAGTATTGCACTGGTCGCGTAATGTATCTGAAATGGATCGTTATCAACATGCCGAAAAATATCGTCACTGGTTACTTAACCCATTAGCTGAACTAGAGGTTTCCCATGGCTCTGACTAATGATTTCTTACAAAGCAGCGTTATCTTTCTCTCTGCTGCAGTGGTCGCGGTACCCCTTGCACAAAGGGCTGGGCTAGGTTCCGTTCTTGGTTATTTATTAGCGGGGGTCGCGATTGGCCCGTGGGGATTCGGGCTCATCAGTGATGTTGAAGAAATTCTGCACTTCTCTGAATTTGGGGTGGTGTTGCTGCTCTTTCTGATTGGTTTAGAGCTGAATCCTAAGAAACTGTGGCAAATGCGAGGGCCAATTTTAGGACTTGGCGGAGCGCAAGTTGTATTCACAACTGTATTGATAGCTTTGGTGGCCAATGTGTTTGTCGATACTTGGCAAACCAGCTTAGTGATAGGCATGGGCTTGGCCCTGTCGTCCACCGCAATTGCTTTGAGAGTGATAGAAGAAAGAGGGCTTGCCGGAAAAGAAGCCGGGCATTCTGGTTTCGCTGTACTGCTATTCCAAGACATCGCGGTTATTCCAATGCTTGCTATATTACCGCTATTAGCGGGTAGCACCGGAGGTGGGTGGCAAGATGCACTATGGATGGTTGGAGGGGTTATTGGCCTTTTCATCGGTGGGCATTACTTATTGAGACCGCTTTTCCGTTATGTCGTGATGAGCGGGGTGCGAGAGCTCTTCACGGTAGCGGCATTGCTGTTAGTGATTGGCATTGCGGTACTGATGCAAAAAATTGGCTTATCAATGGCGCTCGGAACTTTTCTTGCAGGTGTGCTGTTAGCCGAGAGTGAATACCGTCATGAGCTAGAAATTGCTATCGAACCATTCAAAGGGTTGCTGCTAGGGCTATTTTTCATTTCAGTTGGAATGGCGGTGAACCTTGGGCTACTTGCTTTGGCTCCCTTTGCTGTGCTTATTGCGGTTGCAGGGCTAGTAATCACAAAAGGGTGCGTGCTGTACATCTTAGCGCGCGTTTTTAATATCAGTGCTAAAGCGAGAAGTCGTATGGCGATGATATTAAGCCAAGGTGGGGAGTTTGCATTTGTCATCTTTACGGCCGCGAGTGCTCAAGGCATTCTCTCGGGAGAGCAATCGGCATTCTTGTTAGTTGTGGTGAGCCTTTCGATGGTTACCACACCACTTATGCTTAAGCTGCAGGACAAATGGTTTGCTAAGAAGTTGAATCAATTTGGGGAAGATTCGATGTCGAGTGATGTGATTGACCGAAGCCCTCGCGTCATCATCGCTGGGTTTGGTCGTTTCGGACAAATCATCGGCCGCTTGATGTACGCCAATAAGATTCGAATTACGGTATTGGAAAGTGATGCGAGTCAAATTCAACTATTGCGTAAGTTTGGTTATAAGGTGTTTTACGGAGATGCAACCCAGTTAGATTTGTTGAGAGCTGCCGGCGCTGACAAAGCGGAAGCCATCGTGATCTGTACCGATTCCCCTGATGAAATCATGAAGATTGTTGAGTTGTGTAAACATCATTTCCCTAGATTGACAATCCTAGCCAGAGCACGTAGCCGTGTTGAAGCGTATCAATTGATTAACCATGGCGTTGATAATTACTCTCGTGAGACTTTCTTAGGTGCACTGGATTTAGGACGACAAGTATTAACAGAATTAGGCATGCATCCATATCAAGCTAAGCGAGCAGAAGCGCATTTTAAGAAGCTGGATAATGCTATGCTCAAAGAGTTGCTGCCTCAGCACACAGAAGACAAAGAATTAGCCTTAAGAGCTAAAGAAGCCCGTAAAGAGTTGGAAGAGATCTTTGGACATGAAATGGAAAATGATCGTCAGACTCGTAATTACTGGTAGTAGATAAGTTGTAGAAAGGATGTAGACGTGAAACAGAAGAAACGCTTTATTGCAGGGGCGAGTTGTCCAAGCTGTAAAACTCAAGATACTTTACGCTGGTGGATTGAAAATAATATAGAACTGGTCGAGTGCGTCGAGTGCGATTTTTCAGAACAGCGCAAGCCAAAAGCTGTAGAGAAAAATGAACACGGGCAACAAGAAATGATTGGTATTTTTAAACCGGAATGATTGAGTTTCGGTAATTTGTCCCCATAATGTTTGGGAACAGAATTTATTCCTAGGGCCTAGCGTAACAGCCTAGGACCTAACCTCCTTGGAGCATCCATGAAAATTGAAAAGAATGTAGTAGTTAGCGTAGCGTACCAAGTTAAGCTTGAAGACGGTGTAGTTGTTGATCAATCAACAGCTGAAGCTCCGCTAGATTACCTTCACGGTCACAACAACCTAATCACGGGTCTTGAAAAAGAACTAGACGGCAAAGTGGCTGGCGATAAATTCTCAGCAACGGTAACTCCAGAAGATGCATACGGTGAGCACAATGATGCGCTAGTACAGCGTGTTCCTGCTGATGTTTTCCAAGGCGTTGAAGAAATTGAAGTGGGTATGCGTTTCCTAGCGGACACAGACCAAGGTCCTATCCCAGTTGAAGTGACAGAAGTTGACGGTGACGAAGTCGTTGTTGATGGTAACCATATGCTAGCAGGCCAAACTTTAACATTTGACGTTGAGGTTGTAGCGGTTCGTGAAGCAACTGAAGAAGAAATTCAACACGGTCATGTACACCAAGCTGGTGGTTGTGGTAGCCACGATCATGACCACGAAGGCGGTTGCTGTGGTGGCGAAGGCCATGACCACGGTGAAGAGAAAAAAGACGGCTGCTGCGGCGGCGGTAGCTGTGGTTCTCACTAATACCGAACTAACGGTTTAGTTTTAGAATATGAAAGCCTCCCTTGTGGAGGCTTTTTTCGTATTGGGATTGTTGTTTCTAAGCGAGAGCAATAATGCTAACGAAAAGATTTGTTGTGGCTATCAGACATCGGGCTTTGGATATGATATTGATAGCGACAAATCATAAGAATATGTCAGTGGAGAATTTACATGTCACAGCCTTTTTCAATTGCGATTCATGGTGGAGCTGGAACCATCTTGCGAGAGCAAATGAGTGAAGAATTAAAAGCGGGCATTACCGAGGATTTGGAAAAGTCGGTTTTGGCTGGCTACCACGTGTTGCAATCGGGGGGCGATGCTTTGGATGCGGTAGTTGCATCGGTCAAAGTGATGGAGGATAGCCCTCATTTCAACGCAGGTAAGGGCTCTGTTCTGACGCATGATGAATTTGTTGAGATGGATGCTTCTGTCATGCATGGTCGCGAAATGGATGCGGGCGCCATTGCTGGCGTACGTCACATTAAAAATCCAATCGAACTTGCTCGCGATGTGATGCTAAAAAGCGATCATGTGTTACTGATTGGTGAAGGTGCCGAGAAGTTTGCCTTTGAACATGACTATACCTTTACCGAGCAGGACTATTTCTTCACTGAACGCCGTTATGACCAGCTTCAATCGATGAAAGAGAAAGGTCTCTTTGCTCTGTCTGAAGCGAAATACGATGAGCAGCAAGTTGACAAATATCCAGATGACAAAAAGTACGGCACAGTCGGTGCGGTGGCGTTAGACCAAGCAGGGAACTTAGGGGCTGCGACCAGCACCGGTGGTGTCACTAATAAGAAATACGGTCGCGTGGGAGACTCGCCAATCATTGGTGCGGGAACCATTGCCGAGAATGGAATTGTTGCGGTTTCAACAACCGGCATGGGTGAGTTCTTTTTAAGAAGAATGGTGGCCAGTGATGTGGCTGCACGCATCCGTTATCTTAAAGAAGACGTTCATACCGCATGTGAACATATCATCCAAGGTGAATTAAAAAGCATGGGCGGTGAAGGCGGTTTGATTGCAATTGACGGCCAAGGCGATATTCACTTCGGTATGAACAGTTCTGGGATGTACCGTGCCAGCGTCGACACTTCAGGGCGCGTCGAAGTTAAAATCTATGCCGATGAATAACTTGTGGGATTTGAGGTAACAGCAAGTGGCTGTTACCTCCCTTTTAGCAGATTAATAGTGAGGAGGCGGGGTCTCTTCAGATGCATCTGCTAGATTTGAATTATCCATATTTTTCACTTTACCCACCATGTACTTCATTTGATCTTGCATCTTGGAGATCAATAGCTGTTGTTGAGTCAGTGCTTCGTTTAGCTCATCGATGGTTTGCTCTTGAAACGCCAATTTGCATTCAAGATCGTCAATTCGATTGATCAAAGTTTGAGTATCGGTATCAGTCATTTTAATTGTCGATTTTCCAAGCTTGTGCAATACCTGCGGATGTGGCGGTAATCACGCGCTGCTGTGAATCAAAGGCTGCATCATACACTACCGCACGCGGAGGGCGAGTATCTTTTAATGGCTCAACATCGTAGTTAGAAATACGTTTCCCTGTTTCAGTATCCCAAAGGCTCACTCGACCAGAAGGTGTGCCAGTAATGAGTTGACTGCCATCATCAGAAAAGCGAGCGCTAGAAAAAATTAGCTGCCTTGACCAACTGCTTAGTTGTGAACGTTCCTCGCCTGAGTCTAAATCCCAAACGATGGCTTGATTACCTCCATCGGAGGTAAATGCCAGCTTGCCATCACGCTGTAAAGCCACTCTATTCACGCGTTGTTCATGTTCGAAAGTGCGTAATACCAGTCCTGAGCGAGTATCCCATAGATAAGCTTTATAGTCGTTTCCGCCAGATAACGCGAATCGACCGTTAGGAGATAAGGCAACGGAATTAACTTTTTCTCTGTGGGCAAGGAACTCTAAGCGACGACCGGTGACTAAGTCCACATAGATGGCTTTTCCATTGGATAAGCCAAGTAATACTTGTTCACCATTGCTAGAGATATCCACATCACGGATCAAACCATCTGAAATGGACCATAAACCTTCCGATTGGGTCCATGATAAATCCCAAACAGCAAAATTGATTTGGCTTGCGGTAACGGCATAGCGGCCATTGTCTGAGATTCGAATTCGATTGACTGAGTGGGCTTCTTGGTCTTGTTGGCCGAGTTGAGCGAGCTCTTTATTTTCGGCTAAATCCCAGAGCAATAAGTGCTTTTGTTTAGAATAAAGAAGGGCGAATCGGCCTTCTCGACTAAGGGCAAAGCTGGTGGTGCCGTTAGGCTCTATTTCCCAGCGTTCTACGTCCTTGGTAGAGAAAAAACAGCCATTTAACATGGTGATGACAATAAAGCATAGTAATGAGTGAGAAATTATTCGCATTACATCTAATAATCCGGTTTGTGTCGACAGACATATAACTAGTATATTGGTATAACTAACATATTCACACCAATCTAATTATAAGATTTGTGCACAATAACCAATGGCTTGGCCATTAATTGGAGAATTTAATGAAATCAGTTTTAAAAGTATCGCTGCTTGCTGCGACGGTAATGTTAGCAGTTGGTTGTCAGAAAGAAGAACCAAAAGCAGAAGCGCCTCAAACTGAGCAAGTTCAAGCTGAAATGGCAAAAGCTGTTGAGTTCAAAACTGAAGATGATAAAGCGGCATACGCGATTGGTATTTCTTTCGCAAATTACCTAAGCACTAGCATCGATAAGCCGAGCGAGCTAGGAATCAACCTGAACAAAGATTTAGTACTAAAAGGTATTGAACACGTTTTCGCGGGTAACCCTGAATTAAATGAAGAGGAAACGCGTGCAGCACTTGAAGCGCTTGATAAGCGTGTAGCTGAAACGATGCAAGCTCAAGCTGCGGAAAAGTCAGCAGCAGCTAAGCAAGCGGGTGATGATTTCCGCACTGAATTTTCAAAAGAAGATGGTGTAACCAAAACAGATTCAGGCCTACTTTACCAAGTAGTCACAGCGGCTGAAGGTGAGTCTCCAAAAGATACTGATACGGTTCAAGTGCATTACAAAGGTACACTTATTGATGGAACTCAGTTCGACAGCTCATACGATCGTGGCGAACCTGCAACTTTCCCATTAAACCGTGTAATTCCTGGTTGGACAGAAGGTGTTCAACTGATGCAAGTGGGCTCTAAGTACAAGTTCGTTATCCCGCCTGAGCTAGCATACGGTGAGCAAGATACCCCGACAATCCCAGCAAACTCAACGTTGGTTTTCGAAGTTGAGCTTCTGAAAATTGATAACGGCGAAGAGACAGCGACTCAGTAATAAGAGCTGTTTAATAAATATAAAAGGCCTAACTTAGTTAGGCCTTTGTTGTTTCTGTCGCGATGAAATTAATAAAATTGAATTTTAATACTTGTCCTAAATCACTAGTTGCTATGTTAGCTAGGTGTGCAATTAAAATTTTCTGATAAACTTACATAAATTTGTTGATTTTTCACACGAAGGTAAGGAAGAAGTGACAACTACAGAAACGATCAATGCTGATATGTTACTTGAGATGGAATCTGTCAATGTAATGCCATTCAGTGAACACGATAAAATTATTCTTAGATCTTATGAAGCCGTTGTAGACGGTATTGCCAGTCTTATCGGCCCCTTTTGTGAGATCGTTTTACACTCATTGGAAGATTTGAACACATCAGCAATTAAAATCGCCAATGGTGAGAACACGGGGCGCCAAGTCGGTTCACCTATCACAGACCTAGCTTTAAAAATGCTAAAAGATATTGAAGGCTCAGAGCGTAACTTTTCACGTTCGTACTTCACGCGAGCAAAAGGTGGGGTATTAATGAAGTCGATCACGATTGCTATTCGCAATGGTGAAAATCGAGTGATCGGTTTATTGTGTATTAACGTCAATTTAGACGCGCCTTTCTCGCAAGTTCTGCAATCGTTTATGCCAACTCAAGAAGCCAAAGAAGCGGCTTCATCAGTGAACTTTGCAAGTGATGTTGAAGAGTTGGTTGATCAAACTGTTGAGCGCACGATTGAAGAAATTAATGCAGATAAGTCAGTGTCGAACAATACGAAAAACCGTCAAATTGTCATGGAGCTGTATGACAAAGGGATCTTCGATATTAAAGATGCCATTAACCGAGTCGCTGATAGGCTGAATATTTCTAAGCACACGGTTTATCTTTATATTCGTCAACGCAAAACTGAGGATGAAGAAAGTTGAGTTCGTGCTTAACCTACACTCTGTTAGTCAATGGCTCTGTTTACGGTTCACAATCTGCTCGTAATGCCTACTTATTTGCTAAGGAAGTGGTCGCACAAGGGCATCAACTGAAAAGTGTCTTCTTTTATCAAGATGGCGTAAACAATGGCTCAAGCTTAACTGCGCCAGCTAATGATGAGTTTGACCTTGTTAAAGGGTGGCAAGAATTGGCGTTGGAACATAACGTTAGTTTAGAAACCTGTGTCGCAGCGGCATTGCGACGCGGCATCATTAGTAAGGCTGAAGCAGAACAACATCAATTAGAGGCATCAAATGTTGCGCAAGGTTTTGAACAAACCGGATTAGGCAGCTTGGCAGAAGCATTACTAACACAAGATAGGGTTGTTCAATTTTGAAGAAGGTTGCATTTGTATTTCATAGCTTGCCGCATTCGACATCATCTGGAAGAGAAGGCTTAGACGCCTTATTGGCCGCGTCTGCCTACACTGAAGATATTAGTGTGTTTTTTCTCGGGGATGGTGTGACTCAGTTACTTGCAAATCAGCAGCCTGATTCTGTGTTAAGTCGCGACTATATCAGCGCTTTCAAGCTGATGGATTTATACGATATCGAGAATATTTATGCGTGTAGTGCAAGTTTGGATAGGCTAGGTCTCGCTCACGCAGAAAAAGTGATTGATGTCGATATCATCCCACCAGAGCAAATAAAGCAACACTTAGCGGATTGCGAACAAGTTTTAACATTTTAGGCTTCTCATGCTGCATATCGTAAAATCATTAGACAAAATTAACTTGTTAGTGGACTACCTTGGTGATGATGACCACGTGTTATTGGTCGAAGATTCTGTGTACATCGCCAATCCAAATCATCACCTGCATAGTATTTTATGTGATCATTTTCGTATCTCAATATTAGAAAATGATTGTAATGCTCGAGGTCTTCAATTGGTCGCATCAGAACAGATTCGCAAAGTAGATTTTAAAGGCTTTGTAGAACTCACCGTTTTGCATAATAAATCAATCACTTGGTAGTGATGTTTTCTTGTTTCTAGAGTGCAGTGATTCTACTGAGCTCTAGATGGCTAAAAAAGATCTGTATATTTCTTGACACACCTCTCACTGCTGAATAGAATTTTGCGTCCCTATTTATACTATGTGTAAGTAGGGCTAGATTTTTCACAAGCTTACTTTTAAGTAAATCAGGAGCTAGTTAATGGCAACTATTAACCAGTTGGTTCGCAAACCTCGTGTAAAGCAAGTTGTTAAAAGCAACGTGCCTGCACTAGAAGCGTGCCCACAAAAACGTGGTGTATGTACTCGTGTTTACACTACTACACCTAAAAAACCTAACTCAGCACTTCGTAAAGTATGTCGTGTTCGTCTAACGAACGGCTTCGAAGTAACATCGTACATCGGTGGTGAAGGTCACAACCTACAAGAGCACAGTGTTGTTCTAATCCGTGGCGGTCGTGTAAAAGACCTTCCGGGTGTACGTTACCACACTGTACGTGGCGCACTTGACTGTGCTGGCGTAAATGACCGTAAACAAGGTCGTTCTAAGTACGGTGTTAAACGTCCTAAGTCTTAATGGATTCCGTTAAGTAAGGCCAAACACTAAATTAATTTAAATTCTTAATTTTTGAAAAAACTGTAAAGTTTTGGATAACCTGAAGAAGACAACGGAGAATATCCATGCCACGTCGTCGCGTAATAGGTCAGCGTAAGATCCTTCCAGATCCTAAGTTCAAATCTGAATTGCTGGCAAAATTCGTTAACATCCTAATGGTTGACGGAAAGAAATCTACTGCAGAGAAAATTGTTTACACTGCACTAGAAACTATGGCTGAGAAATCTGGTAAAGATCACTTAGCTGTATTTGAAGAAGCTCTTGAAAATGTTCGCCCAGCGGTAGAAGTTAAATCTCGCCGTGTAGGTGGTTCAACTTACCAAGTACCTGTAGAAGTTCGTCCGGTTCGCCGTAACGCTCTTGCTATGCGTTGGGTAGTTGAAGCTGCGCGTAAGCGTGGTGAAAAATCTATGGCTCAACGCCTAGCTGCTGAAATGCTAGACGCGTCTGAGAACAAAGGTACTGCGGTTAAGAAACGTGAAGACGTTCACCGCATGGCTGACGCAAACAAAGCGTTCGCACATTACCGCTGGTAATACCTTTTTAGTGCTGCAAGGTTCCTTGCAGCACTTCTTTAGTTCCTATGCTTATGCTAGGAACTATTGCTATTTCTAGGGCAAGTAATTTTCAATCCTAGGTATAGCAATAGTCCCTAAGTCTCTAATAAGAGGATTCAACCGTGGCTCGTAAAACTCCTATTGAGCGCTACCGTAATATTGGTATCGTCGCTCACGTAGATGCAGGTAAAACAACCACAAGTGAACGTATTCTGTTCTATACCGGTCTTTCTCACAAAATCGGCGAAGTTCACGATGGTGCAGCAACCATGGACTGGATGGAGCAAGAGCAAGAGCGCGGTATTACGATCACTTCAGCAGCAACAACTACGTTCTGGCGTGGTATGGAAGCGCAATTCCCAGATCACCGTATCAACATCATCGACACTCCTGGACACGTAGACTTCACTATCGAAGTAGAACGTTCTCTACGTGTACTTGATGGTGCCGTTGTTGTGTTCTGTGGTTCATCTGGTGTTGAACCTCAATCTGAGACAGTATGGCGTCAAGCTGATAAGTACCAAGTTCCACGTATGGTTTTCGTTAACAAAATGGACCGTACCGGCGCAGACTTCTTGCGTGTTATTGAACAGATCAAGGATCGCTTAGGCGCAACTCCTGTTCCAATTCAGCTGAACATTGGTGCTGAAGAAAACTTCCAAGGCGTTGTCGATCTTATCAAGATGAAGGCAATCAACTGGAACGAAGCTGATCAGGGTATGACTTTTACGTATGAAGACATTCCAGCAGACATGCAAGAAATGGCTGAAGAATATCGTACAGAACTTGTTGAAGCAGCTGCGGAAGCATCTGAAGAGCTAATGGATAAGTACCTTGAAGAAGGTGAACTAACAGAAGCTGAAATCAAACTAGGTCTTCGTACTCGTACCCTTAATAACGAAATCGTACTGGCCACTTGTGGTAGTGCATTCAAAAATAAAGGCGTACAAGCTGTTCTAGATGCTGTGGTTGATTTCCTTCCTTCTCCAGTTGATGTACCTGCAATTAAAGGTATCGATGAAGACGAGAATGAAGCAGAGCGTCATGCTGACGATAACGAACCATTCTCAGCGCTAGCATTCAAAATTGCTACAGACCCGTTTGTTGGAACTTTAACTTTCGTTCGTGTTTACTCTGGTGTTGTTGAAAGCGGTAAAACAGCTTACAACTCAGTGAAGAAACAACGTGAACGCTTAGGTCGTATTGTTCAAATGCATTCAAACAAGCGTGAAGAAGTAAAAGAAGTTCGTGCGGGCGACATCGCGGCGATTATCGGCCTAAAAGATGTAACCACTGGTGAGACTCTGTGTGACCAGAACCATAAGATCGTTCTTGAGCGCATGGAATTCCCAGACCCAGTTATTCAGATCGTTGTAGAGCCGAGCTCTCAAGCTGATCAAGATAAAATGACTATCGCACTAAGCAAATTAGCTGCAGAAGACCCATCGTTCCGCGTCGATATGGATGACGAAACAGGCCAGACACTTATATCTGGTATGGGTGAACTACACTTAGACATCATCGTTGATCGTATGAAGCGCGAATTTAGCGTGAACTGCAACGTTGGTAACCCGCAAGTGGCTTACCGTGAAACAATTCGTGGTACAGCAAAAGCGGAAGGTAAATTTATCCGTGAACACGGTGGTAAAGGTCAGTACGGTCATGTATGGCTGAAACTGGAACCATCAGAAGTTGGCGAAGGTTTTGTCTTCGTGGATGAAATTGCCGATGGTACAGTACCAAAAGAGTTTATCGCTTCAGTCGCTAAAGGCGTTGAAGAACAGATGAACAATGGTGTGCTTGCTGGCTATCCAGTTCTGGATATCAAAGCTACACTATATGATGGTTCTTACCATGAAACAGATTCAAGTGAGATGGCGTTTACAATCGCTGCCTCTATGGCTTTCAGAGCGGGTGCACTTGAAGCGCAACCAGTTCTGCTTGAGCCTATGATGAAAGTTGAAGTGACTACTCCAGAAGACTGGATGGGTGACGTTGTTGGCGATATTAACCGTCGTCGCGGCATCATCGAAGGTATGGACGAGGGGACAGCTGGCCTGAAGATAATTCGTGCACAAGTTCCGTTGTCTGTCATGTTCGGTTATTCAACTGATTTACGTTCTGCGACACAAGGTCGTGCTTCTTACTCTATGGAGTTTAGTGAGTACGCTGAAGTGCCTAACAATGTTGCAAAAGCAATCATTGCAGAGCGTGGTTAAACAAAAGGAACGCATTTTTTTCATTTTTTGAAAGATCTAATGCGTCCAAATATTGCGCTAGCGAGAGTTGGCGCATAAAATAGCAATTTCTGGCGCGTCTCGATCAATAAGGATCGTGGCGAATCATAACTAGGAAGGAACACGCTCGTGTCTAAAGAAAAATTTGAACGTACGAAACCGCACGTAAACGTTGGTACTATCGGCCACGTTGACCACGGTAAAACAACTCTAACAGCTGCTATCTGTACTACACTTTCTAAAGTGTACGGTGGTGAAGCGAAAGACTTCGCATCTATCGATAACGCTCCAGAAGAGCGTGAGCGCGGTATCACAATCGCAACTTCTCACGTTGAGTACGACACTCCAACTCGTCACTACGCACACGTAGACTGTCCAGGACACGCGGATTATGTTAAAAACATGATCACTGGTGCTGCACAAATGGACGGTGGTATCCTAGTTGTTGCTGCGACTGACGGCCCAATGCCTCAAACTCGTGAGCACATCCTACTTGGTCGTCAAGTTGGTATCCCTTACATCATCGTATTCATGAACAAATGTGACATGGTTGATGACGAAGAGCTACTTGAGCTAGTAGAAATGGAAGTTCGTGAACTTCTTTCTGAGTACGAATTCCCAGGTGATGACCTACCAGTAATCCAAGGTTCAGCTCTTGGTGCACTAAACGGCGAAAAGCAATGGGAAGACAAGATCATTGAGCTTGCAGAAGCACTAGATTCTTACATCCCAGAGCCAGAGCGTGCAGTAGACCAACCGTTCCTACTACCAATCGAAGACGTATTCTCGATCCAAGGTCGTGGTACTGTTGTAACTGGTCGTATCGAGCGTGGTATCCTACGTGTAGGTGACGAAGTAGAAATCGTTGGTATCAAAGAGACAACTCTTACTACTTGTACTGGTGTTGAAATGTTCCGTAAGCTGCTTGACGAAGGTCGTGCAGGTGAGAACGTTGGTGCACTACTACGTGGTACTAAGCGTGACGAAGTTGAACGTGGCCAAGTACTATCTGCTAAAGGTTCTATCAACCCACACACTAAGTTCGAGTCTGAAGTATACGTACTTTCTAAAGACGAAGGCGGCCGTCACACTCCTTTCTTCAAAGGTTACCGTCCACAGTTCTACTTCCGTACAACTGACGTAACAGGCGACATCACTCTACCAGAAGGCGTAGAAATGGTAATGCCAGGTGACAACGTTCAAATGACTGTTGAGCTAATCGCTCCAATCGCAATGGACGAAGGTCTACGTTTCGCTATCCGTGAAGGTGGCCGTACTGTAGGTGCTGGTGTTGTAGCTAAAATCTTCGCTTAATAACGAATGATTTTGCTTTATCTTCAATAGAAGATAGCATCTTAAAGGGGAAGCTTAGGCTTCCCTTTTTGTTTTTGGTTATAAGGAAAACCTTTAAAATAGAAACAAAGCCACTTTATTGTATGACTAAATACAATAACTTAAATGGCCCCAAATAATCGTTCCTCCATCTAGCCTAAGAAAATACCAAACTTCACGTTTTCATATAACCGAATGTTCTAGGCAAACGTCAAAATAGAACTGGTAATAAGAATGATTCCTTTTTATATTTAGTCCCAGGTTAAAGATTTGGGTTTTAGTATGTACGTATGTTTGTGTCATGGGGTCTCGGACAAAAAAATTCGACAGCTTGTTTTAGACGAAGGCATAACAGATATAAAGGGAATCAAAAAGTGCACAGCGTTGGGTAGTCAATGTGGCAAGTGTGTGCGTCCTGCAAAAGAAATCATCAACGAAACAGCAACAGTCCTGTTTAAACAGGCAAGTTAGTTCGAAAGATAGTGGATTAACTTTTTTGACACTTCTCAAATTGGTTCTAAAGTTAGAGGAGCCAAAGAGGAGGGCTATGCTATGAAAGGTGATCCAATCATAATTCAACATCTCAACAAAGTTCTGGGTAATGAACTTGTTGCCATCAACCAATACTTTCTCCATGCTCGAATGTACAAAGACTGGGGACTAAAGCATCTTGCAGACAAGGAATACCACGAATCAATCGATGAAATGAAGCATGCCGATCATTTGATTGAACGTATTCTTTTCTTAGAAGGTTTGCCAAATTTGCAAGATTTGGGAAAACTGAATATTGGTGAAGATACAAAAGAAATGTTGGAAAGTGATCTCGATGTAGAGATGAGGGCAATTCCTGATTTAAAAAGTGCAATCGCATATGCGGAAGATACCCATGACTATGTATCCAGAGACCTTTTTCAAGATATTCTAGAAGATGAAGAAGAACACGTTGACTGGCTTGAAACTCAATTAGGTCTTATCAAAATGACAGGCATCGAAAACTATCTACAAGCTCAATATGTAGATGAAGATGACGATTAACTAAGTATTTTGCCTATGTCGCCTTACCGAGACATAGGCATTCCCTCTCCCCAAATATCTATTTCGATTATTTTCTCTCCACTACTTGCAAGATAAAATGTGATCTGTATAATGCACCGCACTGGCTTAAGCTGGTTGTGAACCAATGAGCACTGAGGAGTAGGTTTTACCTAGTAATGTATACTCAGCTTATGTTCGCGGTTAATAAAAATAGTAAACATTAGGTTTACTTCAAAAGTTAACTGACAATGCGTCCTAATTTTGGATGCTACGGTTTCACATAAATCAATCGGCATTCTCTCGTTTTATCGAGTTTGAGTGGCGATATTGTTTGTGTAATTTTTAATAATTGGAGCTCTGTCTCATGCAGAACCAACGTATTCGTATCCGCCTTAAAGCTTTCGATTACAAACTAATCGATGCTTCAACAGCGGAAATCGTTGAAACAGCAAAACGTACTGGCGCACAGGTTCGTGGTCCTATCCCACTTCCTACTCGTAAAGAGCGTTTCACTGTTCTTGTCTCTCCACACGTCAACAAAGATGCACGTGACCAGTACGAAATCCGTACTCACAAGCGTTTGATCGACATCGTTGAGCCAACAGATAAAACTGTTGATGCTCTTATGCGTCTTGATCTTGCTGCTGGCGTTGATGTTCAAATCAGCCTAGGTTAAGGGAGATAAGAATAATGATTGGTCTAGTCGGACGTAAAGTGGGTATGACCCGCGTATTTACTGAAGAAGGCGTTTCTATCCCAGTAACTGTTGTTGAGGTTGAAGCGAACCGTATTTCTCAAGTTAAAACTCTAGAGAACGACGGCTACGCAGCAATCCAAGTAACTACTGGTGCTAAGAAAGCTAACCGTGTAACTAAGCCTGAAGCTGGTCACTTCGCGAAAGCGGGTGTAGAAGCAGGCCGCGGTCTTTGGGAATTCCGTTTAGAAAACGGCGAAGAGTTTGAAGTTGGCGCTGAGCTAAACGTAGAACTTTTCAACGAAATTAAAAAAGTAGACGTTACTGGTACATCTAAAGGTAAAGGTTTCCAAGGCGCAGTTAAGCGTTGGAACTTCTCTACTCAAGATATGACTCACGGTAACTCTTTGTCTCACCGTGCACCGGGTTCAATTGGCCAATGTCAAACTCCAGGTCGCGTGTTTAAAGGCAAGAAAATGGCAGGTCACATGGGTGCTGAGCGTGTAACGACTCAAAACCTAGAGATCGTACGTGTTGACGCTGAGCGCAATCTGCTTCTTATTAAAGGTGCAGTACCAGGCTCAACAGGCGGCAACGTGATCGTAAAACCTGCTGTTAAAGCATAACGTCTAGGAGTAAGTAATGGAATTGATGGTTAAAGGTGCTGATGCACTAACTGTTTCCGAGACTACTTTCGGACGTGACTTCAACGAAGCTCTTGTACACCAAGTAGTTGTTGCATATGCAGCAGGTGCTCGTCAAGGTACTCGTGCTCAAAAGACTCGTTCTGAAGTATCTGGCGGTGGCGCTAAGCCATGGCGTCAAAAAGGTACTGGCCGCGCACGTGCTGGTACAATTCGTAGCCCAATCTGGCGTACAGGTGGTGTTACTTTTGCTGCGAAACCTCAAGATCACAGCCAAAAAGTAAACAAAAAAATGTACCGTGGTGCTATGAAGAGCATTCTTTCTGAGCTTGTTCGTCAAGAGCGTTTAATCGTTGTTGATAACTTCTCAGTAGAAGCACCAAAAACAAAAGAACTTGTAGCTAAGCTTAAAGAGCTTGAGCTAAGCGACGTTCTGATTGTTACTGGCGAAGTAGATGAAAATCTATTCTTAGCTGCTCGCAACCTATATAAAGTTGACGCACGTGACGTTGCTGGTATCGACCCAGTATCTCTAATTGCGTTTGACAAGGTTCTAATGACTGCTGACGCAGTTAAGCAAGTTGAGGAGTCGCTAGCATGATCACTGAAGAGCGTATCTTAAAAGTTCTACGTGCTCCGCACATCTCTGAAAAAGCTACTATGGCAGCTGAGAAAGCGAACACTATCGTTTTCAAAGTAGCTAAAGATGCAACTAAGAAAGAGATCAAAGCAGCTGTAGAAAAGCTATTTGAAGTTGAAGTTAAGTCTGTAAATACTCTTGTTCTTAAGGGTAAGACCAAACGTCAAGGTATGCGTGAAGGCCGTCGTTCAGACGTTAAGAAAGCCTACGTTACTTTGAAAGAAGGTCAAGATCTTGACTTCGTTGGCGGCGCGGAATAACAGGAGTAGTTAAAAATGGCTATTGTTAAATGTAAGCCGACTTCCCCTGGTCGTCGTCACGTCGTTAAAGTTGTTAACGCTGACCTACACAAGGGTAAGCCATACGCACCTCTTCTAGAGAAAAACTCTAAGAACGGTGGTCGTAACAACAACGGTCGTATCACAGTACGTCACATCGGTGGTGGTCACAAGCATCACTACCGTGTAATTGACTTCAAACGTACTAAAGATGGCATCCCAGCGAAAGTTGAGCGTCTAGAATACGATCCAAACCGTAGCGCAAACATCGCTCTAGTTCTGTACGCAGACGGTGAGCGTCGTTACATCATTGCACCTAAAGGTGTTCAAGCAGGTGACCAGATTCAATCTGGTGCAGATGCGCCAATCAAAGCAGGTAACACTCTGCCGATGCGCAACATCCCAGTAGGTTCTACTGTACACTGTGTTGAACTTAAGCCTGGTAAAGGTGCTCAACTAGCTCGTTCGGCTGGTGCTTATGCTCAAATCGTTGCTCGCGACGGTGCATACGTAACTATCCGTCTACGTTCTGGTGAGATGCGCAAAGTACTTTCTGAAGGTCGTGCAACGATCGGTGAAGTTGGTAACTCTGAGCATATGCTACGTGAACTTGGTAAAGCTGGTGCTTCACGCTGGCGCGGCGTACGTCCAACCGTACGTGGTGTAGTAATGAACCCGGTGGATCACCCACACGGTGGTGGTGAAGGCCGCACATCTGGTGGTCGTCACCCAGTTTCTCCTTGGGGCGTTCCTACTAAGGGCTTCAAGACTCGTAAGAACAAGCGCACTGACAAGTACATCGTACGTCGTCGTAACAAATAATCTATAAAGAGGAATCGCCATGCCACGTTCTCTCAAGAAAGGTCCTTTTATTGACCTACACTTGCTGAAGAAGGTAGAGAAAGCGGTGGAAAGCGGAGACAAAAAGCCTATTAAGACTTGGTCCCGTCGCTCAATGATCATCCCAACAATGATTGGTTTGACCATCGCTGTCCATAATGGTCGTCAGCACGTACCAGTATTTGTAACTGAAGAAATGATCGGTCACAAACTGGGCGAATTTGCACCAACTCGTACTTATCGCGGTCATGCTGCAGATAAGAAAGCTAAGAAGAAGTAAGGAGTAGATGATGGAAGCTTTAGCTAAACATAACTTTGCTCGTATTTCTCCACAGAAAGCTCGCTTAGTTGCAGACCAAATTCGCGGTAAGTCGGTAGACCAAGCTCTAGAAATCCTAACTTTCAGCAACAAAAAAGCTGCTGTTTTAGTTAAGAAGGTTCTTGAGTCAGCTATCGCTAACGCGGAACATAACGAAGGTGCAGATATCGACGATCTAAATGTCGCTAAAATCTTCGTAGATGAGGGCCCTATCATGAAGCGTATTATGCCTCGTGCTAAAGGTCGTGCGGATCGTATCTTGAAGCGTTCAAGCCACATCACTATTGTTGTAGCAGATCGCTAAAGACTAGGAGAGTAAGCAATGGGTCAGAAAGTACATCCTAATGGTATTCGTCTTGGCATCGTTAAGCCTTGGAATGCTACATGGTTTGCTAATACCAAAGATTTCGCTGACAACCTAGACGGCGACTTCAAGGTACGTCAGTTCCTTACAAAGGAACTACAAAAAGCATCACTATCTCGTATCGTTATCGAGCGTCCAGCTAAGAGCATCCGTGTGACTATTCACACTGCTCGTCCTGGCGTTGTTATCGGTAAGAAAGGTGAAGACGTAGAAAAGCTACGCGCAGCTGTAGCTAAAATCGCAGGTGTACCAGCGCAAATTAATATCGCTGAAGTACGTAAGCCTGAGTTAGATGGTCAGCTAGTAGCTGATAGCATCGCGTCTCAACTAGAGCGTCGTGTTATGTTCCGTCGTGCTATGAAGCGCGCAGTACAAAACGCTATGCGTCTAGGCGCTAAAGGTATCAAAGTGGAAGTAAGTGGTCGTCTAGGCGGCGCTGAAATCGCACGTTCTGAGTGGTACCGTGAAGGCCGTGTGCCTCTACACACTCTACGTGCAGACATTGATTACGCAACTTCTTCGGCTCACACTCAATACGGTGTGATCGGCATTAAAGTTTGGATCTTCAAAGGTGAGATTCTAGGCGGTATGCCAGCTGCTAACGCAGTAGAGCCTAAAGGCGATAAGCCTAAGAAGCAGCGTAAAGGCCGTAAGTAAGGAGTCGAACGATGCTACAACCAAAACGTACTAAGTTCCGCAAGGTTCAGACTGGTCGTAACCGTGGTCTAGCTAAAGGTACTGAAGTGAGCTTCGGCGAATTCGGTCTTAAAGCTGTAGGCCGTGGCCGTATCACTGCTCGTCAAATCGAAGCGGCACGTCGTGCTATGACGCGTCACATTAAGCGTCAAGGTCAAATCTGGATTCGTATTTTCCCAGACAAACCGATTACTGAAAAACCTCTTGAAGTTCGTCAAGGTAAAGGTAAAGGTAACGTTGAGTACTGGGTAGCACAAATCCAACCTGGTAAGGTTATGTACGAGATGAATGGCGTACCTGAAGAGTTGGCACGTGAAGCGTTCCGCCTAGCGGCACGTAAACTGCCTGTTAAAACTACTTTTGTAACTAAGCAGGTGATGTGATGAAAGCACAAGATCTACGCGAAAAGAACGTTGAAGAGCTTAACGCTGAGCTTTTGAATTTGCTACGTGAACAGTTCAACTTGCGCATGCAAGCTGCGACTGGTCAACTTCAGCAAACTCATACTCTAAAAGCTGTACGCCGTGATATCGCACGTGTGAAAACTGTTTTGACTGAAAAGGCAGGCGCATAATGAGCGAAACTAACCGCATCCAGCAAGGTCGTGTTGTAAGTGACAAGATGGACAAGTCTATCGTTGTTGCTATTGAACGTACTGTAAAACACCCAATTTACGGTAAATACGTTAAGCGCACGACTAAAGTACACGCACACGACGAGAACAACGAATGTGGCCTAGGCGACAAAGTTGAAATCGCTGAGTGTCGTCCTCTGTCTAAGACTAAGTCTTGGACATTGGTTAAAGTTATAGCAAAAGCAAAGATTTAATCTTTGTAATTCTATAACTTCCAAGCGGCTCCAAAATTTTTTTTGGGGCCGCTTGTTTTTTGTCTACCCAATTTAAAAAAAGGGTGGTACAATTCGCGTCCCTTTTAAAGAGGCAGCCCGACCCGAGAGGGTCTAGTTTTAATATTTAGCGGAGCACTAACAATGATCCAGATGCAAAGTACACTTGACGCAGCAGATAACTCTGGCGCGCGCAAGGTAATGTGTATTAAGGTTCTGGGTGGCTCTCACCGCCGTTATGCACATATCGGTGACATCATCAAAGTTACAGTTAAGGAAGCAATTCCTCGCGGTAAAGTAAAAAAAGGTGATGTTCTGAAGGCGGTAGTAGTGCGCACCCGTAAAGGCGTTCGTCGCCCAGACGGTTCTGTCATTCGCTTCGACAGTAATGCTTGTGTATTGTTAAACGACACTACTGAGCAACCAGTCGGCACACGTATCTTTGGTCCTGTGACTCGTGAACTTCGTAACGCGAAATTCATGAAAATTGTGTCACTAGCACCTGAAGTTCTGTAAGGAGCGGCAACATGGCAGCTAAAATCCGTCGTAATGACGAAGTAATCATTCTTGCTGGTAAAGATAAAGGCAAGAAAGGTAAGGTAACTAAGGTTCTGACAACTGGCAAAGTTATCGTTGAAGGTATCAACCTTGTTAAAAAACACCAAAAGCCTGTACCGGCTCTAGGTCAACAAGGCGGCATCGTTGAACAGGAAGCAGCTATTGATGCTTCTAACGTTGCAATCTTTAACGCGGCTACTGGTAAAGCAGACCGCATCGGTTTCCGTATTGAAGATGGTAAGAAAGTTCGTTTCTTTAAATCTAACGGCGAAATCGTTTCTAACTAATTAGAAGTAATTTGGAGTTCTACTATGGCGAAACTGCATGATTACTACAAGTCGTCTGTAGTCGCTGAGCTTACCAAAGAGTTCAGCTACACAAGCGTCATGCAAGTCCCTAGGATTGAGAAAATCACCCTAAACATGGGCGTTGGTGAAGCAATCAACGATAAGAAACTGCTAGAAAACGCAGCAGCTGATATGGCAACGATCTCTGGTCAAAAGCCTCTTATCACTAAAGCGCGTAAATCTGTAGCTGGTTTCAAAATTCGTGAAGGCTACCCAATTGGTTGTAAAGTAACCTTGCGTGGTGAGCGCATGTGGGAATTTTTAGAGCGTTTAATCTCTATTGCTCTTCCACGTGTACGTGATTTCCGTGGTGTTAGCGCTAAGTCTTTTGACGGTCGCGGTAACTACAGCATGGGCGTTCGCGAGCAAATCATCTTTCCGGAAATCGACTACGATAAAGTCGATCGTGTCCGCGGTCTTGATATCACTATCACGACGACTGCTGGTTCCGATGAGGAAGGCCGTGCTCTGCTGGCTGCCTTTAACTTCCCATTCCGTAAGTAAGGTGTAGGGTTACTGTTATGGCTAAACAATCAATGAAAGCACGTGAAGCTAAACGTGCGAAACTAGTAGCTAAGTTCGCTGAAAAGCGTTCTGCGCTAAAAGTTATCATTAGCGATGTAAACGCATCTGAAGAAGATCGTTGGAATGCAGTTCTTAAATTGCAATCTCTTCCACGTGATTCAAGTGCATCACGTCAGCGCAACCGTTGCAACCAAACTGGTCGTCCACACGGTTACCTACGTAAGTTCGGTCTAAGCCGTATTAAGGTTCGTGAAGCTTGCATGAAAGGCGAGATTCCGGGTCTTCGTAAGGCTAGCTGGTAATTGCCACTTAATCATTTGGAGTAAATCTTATGAGCATGCAAGATCCGATTTCGGATATGCTGACCCGCGTTCGTAACGGTCAGGCAGCAAACAAAGTTGCTGTAAAAATGCCTTCTTCAAAGCTTAAAGTTGCAATTGCTGCATTGCTTAAAGCTGAAGGTTACATCGTTGACTTCGCTGTTGAAGGCGAAGCAAAACCTGAGCTAGAAGTTACTCTTAAGTACTTCCAAGCTAAACCTGTAATCGAGCAAATCAAACGTGTATCACGTCCTGGTCTAAGAGTTTATAAAAATAAAGACTCTCTACCAACTGTGATGGGCGGTCTTGGTATTGCTGTTGTTTCCACTTCCAAAGGTCTTATGTCTGACCGTGCTGCTCGCAAAGCAGGTCTTGGTGGTGAAATCATCTGTTACGTAGCTTAATAGGAGTAGACTATGTCTCGTGTTGCTAAAGCACCTGTCGCTATTCCAGCTGGCGTAGAGGTGAAACTAAACGGCCAAGAAATCACTGTAAAAGGTGGTAAAGGTGAGCTAACTCGCGTTCTTAACGGCGCAGTAGTGATTGCACAGGAAGAAAACAACCTAACTTTCGGTCCGAAAGAAGGTGTTGCTAACGCATGGGCACAAGCTGGTACAGCTCGCGCTCTAGTTAACAACATGGTTGTTGGTGTTACTCAGGGCTTCACTAAGAAATTAGTGCTTAAAGGTGTAGGTTACCGTGCTGCTATGAAAGGCAACGCTGTAGGTCTAACACTTGGCTTTTCTCACCCAGTAGAGCACGCTCTACCTGAAGGTATTAAAGCTGAATGCCCTAGCCAAACTGAGATCATTATTACTGGTTGTGATAAGCAGCTAGTTGGTCAAGTTGCGGCTGACATTCGTTCTTACCGCGAACCTGAGCCTTACAAAGGCAAAGGTGTTCGTTACGCAGATGAAAATGTGCGTACTAAAGAAGCTAAGAAGAAGTAAGGTATCACTATGGATAAGAAAGCATCTCGCATCCGTCGTGCTACACGTGCACGTCGTAAGATTGCAGAACTTGGTGCAACTCGCCTGGTAGTACACCGTACTCCTCGCCACGTTTACGCACAAGTTATCGCGGCAAACGGCTCTGAGGTTATCGCAGCTGCTTCTACTGTAGAAAAAGCGATCCGTGAGCAAGTTAAGAATACTGGTAACGTTGACGCTGCTAAAGCTGTAGGTAAAGCTATTGCTGAGCGCGCTATCGAAAAAGGCATCTCAGATGTTGCTTTCGATCGTTCTGGTTTCCAATACCACGGTCGAGTAGCGGCGCTAGCAGAATCTGCTCGCGAAGCTGGTCTGAAATTCTAAGGTAGGGTTGGAAGATGGCTAAAGAACAACAACAAGCTAATGATTTGCAAGAAAAGCTGATCGCAGTTAACCGTGTTTCTAAGACGGTTAAAGGTGGTCGAATCATGAGCTTCACTGCACTAACAGTAGTTGGTGACGGTAATGGTCGCGTAGGTTTCGGTTACGGCAAAGCTCGTGAAGTACCTGCTGCGATTCAAAAAGCAATGGAAAAAGCGCGTCGTAACATGGTTACTGTTGCGCTTAACGAAGGCACACTTCACCACCCGGTGAAAGGTCGTCATTCGGGCTCTAAAGTTTACATGCAGCCAGCTGCTGAAGGTACAGGTGTTATTGCCGGTGGTGCAATGCGTGCTGTACTTGAAGTTGCGGGCGTACATAACGTACTTTCTAAAGCATACGGTTCTACGAACCCTATCAACATCGTTCGTGCAACGATTGGTGCTCTAGTAGACGTTAAGTCACCAGAAATGGTTGCTGCTAAACGTGGTCTAACTGTTGAATCTATTTCGGAGTAAGAACACTATGGCAACTATTAAAGTAACTCAAACTAAAAGCTCAATTGGTCGCCTACCTAAGCACAAAGCGTGCTTGAAAGGTTTAGGCCTTCGTCGCATCAACCATACAGTAGAACTTGAAGATACTCCGTGCGTACGCGGTATGATCAACAAGGTTTACTACATGGTTAAGATTGAGGAGTAATCAGAATGCGTTTGAATACTCTATCACCGGCTGCTGGCTCTAAACCTTCTAAGAAGCGTGTAGGTCGTGGTATCGGTTCTGGCCTTGGTAAAACAGGTGGCCGCGGCCACAAAGGTCAAAAGTCACGTTCTGGCGGCTCTGTTCGTCCAGGTTTCGAAGGCGGTCAAATGCCTCTGAAACAACGTCTACCTAAATTCGGTTTCACTTCTCGTAAGAGCCTAGTGTCTGCTGAAGTTCGTCTAGCTGAGCTGGCGAAAGTAACAGGTGACGTAGTTGACCTAAACAGCTTAAAAGCTGCTAACGTAATCACTAAGAACATCGAATTTGTAAAAGTTGTTCTTTCTGGTGAACTTAGCAAAGCTGTGACTGTTAAAGGTCTACGCGTGACTAAAGGCGCTAAAGCTGCAATCGAAGCTGCAGGCGGTAAAATCGAGGAATAATCTCGAGGAACGAGGTACAGATGGCTAAGAAACCAGGACAAGATTTTCGTAGTGCTCAGAGCGGCTTAAGTGAACTAAAGTCGCGCTTATTATTCGTAGTGGGTGCTCTTTTAGTATTCCGAGCCGGCTCTTTTGTGCCGATTCCTGGTATTGACGCAGCTGTACTTGCCGATTTGTTCGAACAGCAAAAAGGTACCATCGTAGAAATGTTTAACATGTTCTCCGGTGGTGCTCTTGAGCGTGCATCTATATTAGCATTGGGTATCATGCCGTACATTTCGGCATCGATCGTAGTCCAATTGCTAACTGTAGTTCATCCAGCGTTAGCGGAACTCAAGAAAGAGGGTGAAGCAGGCCGTCGTAAGATCAGCCAATATACACGCTACGGCACGCTTGTACTTGCAACATTCCAAGCTATTGGTATTGCAACTGGCTTACCAAACATGGTCGACAATCTGGTTGTTATCAACCAAACCATGTTTACGCTAATTGCTACCGTGAGTTTAGTAACTGGTACCATGTTCTTAATGTGGTTAGGTGAACAAATCACTGAGCGAGGAATCGGTAATGGTATATCCATTCTGATTTTTGCAGGTATTGTTGCTGGATTGCCTTCTGCAATCGGTCAAACAATCGAGCAAGCGCGTCAAGGTGAATTGCATGTGCTTCTTCTGCTGTTGATTGCTGTATTGTCTTTTGCTGTTATCTACTTCGTAGTTTTCATGGAACGTGGTCAACGTCGTATTGTCGTTAACTATGCGAAACGTCAACAAGGTCGTAAGGTTTTTGCAGCACAAAGCTCTCACTTGCCTCTTAAAATTAATATGGCAGGTGTTATTCCAGCGATTTTCGCATCAAGTATTATTTTGTTCCCAGGAACATTAGCACAGTGGTTTGGTCAAAATGGTGAAAGCAGCGCGTTCGGTTGGTTAACTGACGTGTCATTAGCTCTTAGCCCAGGTCAGCCTCTGTATGTAATGCTTTATGCAGCAGCTATAATCTTCTTCTGTTTCTTCTATACAGCGTTGGTGTTTAACCCACGTGAAACAGCTGATAACTTGAAGAAGTCTGGTGCATTCGTACCCGGTATCCGCCCAGGTGAGCAGACAGCGAAGTATATCGATAAAGTGATGACAAGATTGACCCTAGCGGGCGCTCTATACATTACTTTTATCTGTCTGATTCCTGAATTCATGATGGTCGCGTGGAACGTACGTTTCTACTTCGGCGGAACGTCACTACTTATCGTAGTGGTTGTAATCATGGATTTCATGGCACAGGTACAGACTCATCTGATGTCACAACAGTATGATTCTGTGTTAAAGAAAGCGAATCTGAAAGGTTACGGCCGTTAATTCGGTGGTAATAGTTTCAGTTCCATTTACGGAGTTTAGCAATGAAAGTTCGTGCTTCCGTTAAAAAAATCTGCCGTAACTGTAAAGTTATCAAGCGTAACGGTGTCGTTCGCGTGATTTGCAGTGAGCCAAAGCATAAGCAACGCCAAGGCTAATTAGCAGAAATTTTTACTTGAAATATAAGGTAGTGTCGAGTATATTCCTCGGCCTACCTTTTGCGTGCAAAAGAAGTAGTATGCCGCAGCGTATCCATAACGGGCTTTGCTGCGGATAATTCTTTTATGAACCCCTTAGGAGTGAATAATGGCCCGTATAGCAGGCATTAACATTCCTGATCACAAGCATTCTGTGATTGCATTAACTGCAATTTACGGCATCGGTAAAACTCGCTCTCAAGCTATCCTAGCTGAAGTGGGTATTGCTGAAAATGCTAAGATCAGTGAACTAACTGAAGAGCAGATCGATCAACTGCGTGATGGTGTAGCTAAGTACACTGTAGAAGGTGATCTACGTCGTGAAGTATCGATGAACATCAAGCGTCTTATGGACCTTGGCTGTTACCGCGGTCTTCGTCATCGTCGCAGTCTACCACTACGTGGACAGCGTACTAAAACCAACGCTCGCACCCGTAAGGGTCCGCGCAAGCCGATCAAGAAATAGTCGGATAAGGTAGAGTACAATGGCAAAACAACCAACTCGCGCGCGTAAGCGCGTACGCAAGCAAGTAGCTGATGGCGTAGCGCACATCCATGCTTCTTTCAACAACACAATCGTAACTATCACTGACCGTCAAGGCAACGCTCTTGCATGGGCTACAGCAGGTGGCTCAGGTTTCCGTGGTTCTCGTAAATCTACTCCGTTCGCAGCACAAGTTGCAGCTGAGCGTTGTGGTGAAATGGCTAAAGAATATGGCCTAAAGAACTTGGAAGTTATGGTTAAGGGTCCAGGTCCAGGTCGCGAATCTACTGTTCGTGCACTGAACGCTGCTGGTTTCCGTATCACTAACATTGTTGATGCGACACCAATCCCTCATAACGGTTGTCGTCCACCTAAGAAACGTCGCGTTTAAGTTTCGTTTCTAGGAATATTGGAGAAAGATCATGGCAAGATATTTGGGTCCTAAGCTGAAGCTTAGCCGTCGCGAAGGTACAGACTTATTCCTTAAGTCAGGTGTACGCGCGATCGATACCAAGTGTAAAATTGATAACGCACCAGGTGTACACGGCGCTCGTCGCGGTCGTCTATCTGAGTATGGCGTTCAGCTTCGTGAGAAGCAAAAAGTTCGTCGTATCTACGGCGTTCTAGAAAAACAATTCCGTAACTACTACAAAGAAGCTGCACGTCTTAAAGGCAACACAGGTGCAAACCTACTTCAGCTTCTTGAAGGTCGTCTTGATAACGTAGTTTACCGCATGGGCTTTGGTGCAACTCGCGCTGAATCTCGTCAACTAGTTAGCCACAAAGCTATCCTAGTTAACGGTAAAGTTGTAAACGTTCCTTCTTTCAAAGTAGCGGCTAACGACGTTGTTTCTATCCGCGAGAAAGCTAAACAGCAATCTCGTATTAAAGCGGCTCTAGAAGTTGCTGAACAACGTGAAAAACCAACTTGGATTGAAGTAGATGCTGGCAAGATGGAAGGTACATTCAAGCGTATGCCTGAGCGTTCTGACCTATCAGCTGACATCAACGAACACTTGATCGTCGAACTTTACTCTAAGTAAGGTTAAAAAAAGAGAGGACACAATGCAGGGTTCTGTAACAGAATTTCTTAAGCCGCGTCTTGTTGACATTGAACAGATCAATACGACACACGCAAAAGTAACTCTTGAGCCATTAGAGCGTGGTTTTGGCCACACTCTAGGTAATGCTCTTCGCCGCATTCTTCTATCTTCTATGCCGGGTTGTGCCGTAACAGAAGTTGAAATTGAAGGTGTGCTACACGAATACAGCACAAAAGAAGGCGTTCAGGAAGATATTCTTGAAATCCTTCTAAACCTTAAAGGTTTAGCTGTACGCGTTGCTGAAGGCAAAGATGAAGTGTTTATTACACTGAACAAATCAGGCTCAGGCCCTGTTGTTGCAGGTGACATCACCCACGATGGTGATGTAGAGATCGCTAACCCTGAGCACGTAATTTGTCACCTAACGGATGACAACGCTGAGATCGCTATGCGTATCAAAGTTGAACGTGGTCGTGGTTACGTTCCAGCTTCAGCTCGTATCCATACTGAAGAAGATGAGCGTCCAATCGGTCGTCTACTTGTTGACGCTACATACAGCCCGGTTGATAAAATCGCTTACGCTGTAGAAGCGGCACGTGTAGAGCAGCGTACTGACTTAGACAAGCTTGTTATCGACATGGAAACGAACGGTACTCTTGAACCTGAGGAAGCTATCCGTCGCGCAGCTACTATTTTAGCTGAGCAATTGGATGCGTTCGTAGATCTTCGTGATGTACGTGTACCTGAGGAGAAGGAAGAGAAGCCAGAATTCGATCCAATCCTACTGCGTCCTGTAGACGATCTTGAACTAACAGTTCGCTCTGCTAACTGTTTGAAAGCAGAAGCGATTCACTACATCGGTGATCTTGTACAGCGCACTGAGGTTGAGCTACTTAAAACGCCAAACCTTGGTAAGAAATCTCTTACAGAGATTAAAGATGTGCTTGCTTCACGTGGTCTTTCTCTAGGCATGCGTCTAGAAAACTGGCCACCAGCGTCAATCGCTGAAGATTAATCGAAAAGTTAGAAGGATTAGGTCATGCGCCATCGTAAAAGTGGTCGTCAACTCAACCGCAACAGCAGTCATCGTAAAGCGATGTTCAGCAATATGGCTAGCTCTCTTGTTCGCCACGAAGTTATCAAAACTACCGTGCCAAAAGCAAAAGAACTACGTCGCGTAATTGAGCCGTTGATTACCCTAGCTAAGACAGACAGTGTTGCTAACCGTCGTCTTGCATTTGCTCGCACTCGTGATAACGAAGTTGTAGCAAAACTATTTAATGAACTAGGCCCGCGTTTTGCGGCTCGCCAAGGTGGTTACACTCGCATTCTTAAATGTGGTTTCCGTACTGGTGATAAAGCTCCAATGGCTTACATTGAGCTTGTAGACCGCCCAGCTGCTGAAGAAGCTGCCGAGTAATCTACACTAGATTGTTAATACAAAAAGCCGAGCATCTGCTCGGCTTTTTTGTATCTAATGCTTTTTAAGTACACATCAATTTAATTAGTTAGGTGTCATTATCTATCCAGACGTTTGACGTCAAGTTTATCCCCAGATCGAACCTAACGATCCTAACAACGAATCACTTGCCCCTTGTGACTGAAGAGCTTGAAGAATGATGGGAGCAAAAGTGCTGATTAATGTCGGATCCATACCTAAGCTTTTGAAAGCACCCGAGACGGCTGCATTGTCACTGAGTAAGGCTGTTAAGCCAGTCTGTTGTAAGCTAGACATACCAGGTATTAAGTCATTCAACTCTTTATTGTCCGCTGAGCTTAATGAATTCTGGGCAACCGCCAATAGCGAACCAATTCCTCCAGCTGCTTGCTCGGTAGTTACTGAAGCTTGTGTTGCGACTGTTTCTGTTAATGCTGCGGTTTGCTCTTGTTGTGACCACATAGATAAGGCGGCTGTGAGTGCCGTTTGAGATAATTGAGTGTAGTTTGTATCACTTGAAGTATCTGTTGAATCAGATGTAGTTGCACATGATGTAATGGTCAGGCAGCCAAGTGCTATGGTAAGCGCTTTCTTCATTATTCGTCCTTAAGTAATAAAGCTAAATTGAATTATTACTATAAACGAAAAACGGCGATGTTGTTACATCGCCGTGAATTGAAGTTCTTGTATTAAAACTATCTTATAGGATAGCTAGAAGTTCTACTTCAAATACTAGAGCAGCAAACGGTGGGATTGATGCGCCAGCGCCACGCTCACCGTATGCTAGGTCTTGTGGGATGTATAGTTTCCACTTAGAACCTACAGGCATTAGTTGAAGTGCTTCAACCCAACCTTTGATTACGCCAGTTACTGGGAATTCAGCTGGTTGGCCACGAGATACAGAGCTGTCAAAAACAGTACCGTCTGTAAGTTCACCGTGGTAATGAACGCGAACTTGCTTGTCTGAAGTTGGGATTTCACCAGTGCCTTCAGTGATGATTTCGTACTGTAGGCCAGACTCAAGAACTGTTATTTCAGAACGTAGAGCGTTGTCTTTTAGGAAAGCTTCACCGTCTGCAGCAGCTGCTTTTGCCGCTTCTTGGCGAGCAGCTTCACCGCGAGTGTGAAGTTCTTGAAGAGCGTTGTTGATCTCATCAATTTCGATTGCTGGCATGTCACCAGTTAGTGCAGTTGCGATACCTGCTGCGATAGCGTCAACGCTTAGGCCTTCAAGACCAGAACCTGCAAGTTGTTGGCCCATTTGTAGACCGATACCGTAGCTAGCTTTTTGCTCAACGGTTTCAAATTTTACTTCAGACATGAATGTCACTCTTATTGTGTAGAGAAAGGCAAAGGATACCAGTTCTGACTTTGTGAAGAAATCCCTTGCTCGTCCGTTATATAGAAAGGTGTGTATTTAGCTCTCAAAATTGTTTGAATTCTGTCATTTCCTTGGTGCTTTGTTTGAAAAACCTATACTCAGTGGCATTTGCTTTTTATACTCTTACTAGTTTTAAGTTTGGGCATATAGCTATGAATCGTCGTCATAAGAAAAAGCAAAAAGTTGATTATGTGGATCTAGTGAAAACTCGCTTGGGCGCGATTGATGTTCCCCAGATAAAATCCAAGTTCTCTCATACTTGGAATGTACTACCGTCACTCCACCGTAAACTTCTGATGGTTTTAGTTCCTGTTGTGGGTATTCTTGCAGTTCTGCCGTCCCCTAAAGTGGCGGAGCCAACCTCGACCTCTTCACCTTCAAGTCGCGTTGAACTTGAAATTAGTACGGTAGGTTTAAGTGAGCAAAAGAGTACTGAACAAAAAGAATTGAAGTCTAGTCAGTGGAAAGAATACAGTGTTAAGCAAGGCGACACTTTAGCTCAGGTGTTTCGAAACAACGATCTCCCGTTATCAGACCTTAATGCATTAGTAAAAATAGAAGGCCAAGACAAGCCTTTGAGTCGTATAAAAAAAGGCCAGTTAGTCCGTTTCAAACTAGCAGAAACTGGTCAATTAGATATCTTACAGCTTGAGAAGAGCGGTGATTCAGTGATGTTTTTCAGATTATCTGATGGTGGCTTTGGTCGAAGTAAATAGCGTTTAAATCTGCGCTATTCTTTTCCATTTTGTAGCCAACCCTTTCCCATATTTTAGTGGCATTAGGGGGATGACGATAAGTAATATCCCTAATGCAGTGTAACCATCTGGTACTTCGTTGAACCACATGATCCCAAACAGGCTCACAAAGACTAAACCGGAATACTCAGCTAGAGCAATTTGCCCTGCAGGTCCTTTCTTATAAGCTGCCACTGCTAAACCATTGTACCCCAATATGCATAATGCGCTTAAGGCAATGAACATGATTGCTTTCCATTCAATTGGCTGCCAATAAATCACACATAAGGCCAACGACACTGGAATAGAGAATAGCGTTGTCCACCAGAGTGTTGTCACGACAGATTGCTCATTGGGTAGTTTGCGAACCAGTACATTAAAGAGCGCGAGTGTGCAGGCTGTCCCTAGTGCAAATAAAGCTGCCCAATGGAAATGGGAAGGCCTTAATACGATCAAAACACCAATGAACCCGATGACCGTTCCTATTATCTTAGCTGTAGGAGGCGTTTCCTTTACTAGTACGATGGATAGCGGAATCATAATTAGAGGCGCTGCGTAGAAAACCGCATTTGCAGTCGCTAACGGTAAGTATGTGACTGCAACAACCATACACCCACTCCCAATTAGAATGAGGTGGGCTCGAATTATCGTCACGGGTATCTGTTTTAGCGCTCGTTGGGCGTTGGATTGTTTGTACCAGAGGGGAAAGATCAGCAGTAATGAGATTATCTGCCGTGCAAACATATATTGAAAAGGGGACACTTCACCATCCAGTACCTTTACAGCGACATCAGAGAGGGACGCTAACAAGTTCCCAAATACTAATAACAGGATGGCAGCAGTCGTATTGCTCACTACTTGCTGAGCCTCATATCGATATGAGGAATATCATCTTCTAAGTACATCTCAGATATCTGCTTGAACCCATGGCTTTGATAAAAGCTATTCAAGTGTTCTTGTGCGCCAATATCAATAGTTTGCTTGGGCCACAGTGCTTCGCAAGCATCTAGCGCTTCTGTAAGTAACAGGTGACCTAGTCCAATGCCTCGAGCGCTTTTCTTGGTCGCAATCCGTCCAATACTGACATGTTGATATGTTGTGCCAGCGGGCAACAATCGAGCGCAGGCCACGAGTTCGTTATCTTGGTAGCCCAAAAGATGCTGAACTCCATCTTGGTGATCCTTGTCATCGAGTTCTGGATAAGGGCAGGTCTGTTCTACTACGAATACATCAACGCGCAGCTTTAACAGCTCGTAGAGTTCGGTGGTAGAAAGTTGAGCGAAAGGGGTGCACTGCCAAGTAATCATTCGATGTTCCTTTTATCTAAGTTGACATCGACTTTAGCAGTGCTGTTTTAGTTAAGCATTAACAAATGTTAAGGCGGCTCTTAATTCGACTTAGGCTAATGGCTGTTATCCCCAGATAGGCGGCAATTTGGTTGTCGTTCAAGCGCTCTTCCAAATCTGGATAGTGTTCGCAAAAAAGTTGGTATCGTTGCTCTGGTGTATATAGCAGCATAAAGCGTTCTTTGTTCTCTTTGTACATGAGCTGTGTTTCCAACAGCTTAATGTAAAGCGGGTTGGATTCTTGTCGCCATTCAGAAAGAGCGCTCATAGGGAGCTGGAGAAGCACGATGGGAGTCAACGTTTCGAGCAGGTAAGGGGAAGGCTGCTCTTTGATTAAACTTTCAAAGCCCATGACCCAATCCTGTTCCCAGTAAAACTCTTTGCTGAACTGCTTTCCTTCTTGAGTGAGGTAGCAAGCATGACAAAGACCTTCGATAATGAAATAAAAAGAGTCAGGCACTTCCCCTTGATTGACTAAGATGTGTCGGGTTGGGAGCTCTAACGGTTTGGCAATGTTCACTAATGATTCAATTTCACTGTCAGTAAAATTGAAGGATTGAAGTTGTTCAATAAAAGACGAATGCATAATCGAGGCGGCTAAGATAAATGAAGAGTCATGCCAATTATCTTAGCGCGCTTAGATGATTAATCCTACACGGGAGAATAAATGTTTAACCATTAAGGTATCGTTGAGCTTGCGCTTTCCCCATATACTTCCCTAAAGTTCTAAGTGGTACTTGTTTGAGGTTCACAACAATCAAGCCATCGAGCGCATTATTGAAAGCGGGGTCTACATTAAAGCACACTAGTTTTCCATTCATGCCGAGGTACTGGCGTAATAACACAGGTAGCCCTTTACCTTTTTCCATTCGAGACAACACCTTGGACAACAAAGGAACGCTAGCTAAAGAACTCAATAGATGAGTTTGCCAAAATACATTAGAACTCGAATTTAGCGGAGAAGATGCGGAGACTAATGTCGCCTTTTCTTGATCGTAATGGTGAATGGATAGCGTCGCTGCCATTAACTGTCGCGCAGCATGGCTGTAGTCATTGCTGATACTTACAGGCCCAAAAAGATGGGTATATTTAGGGTGCCGCTCTACAAAGGTGGCTATCCCTTTCCATAACAGTAGTAGTGAATTTAAGCTGCGCTGATAGTCTTTACTGACAACGGACCGCCCTAATTCAATGCTGTTCTCTAATTTCGATATAAAATGGTGGTCGTAATTGAAAAGGCTACGAGAGTAGAGGCCATCTAAGCCATGTTGTTCGATAAGCTCATCCACTAACCCCATACGATACGCACCAACGAGCTCGCGCTTTGCTTTATTCCATACAAATAATTGGTTGTAGTAGAGATCATATTCATCAACATCACATGCCAACCCGCTGCCTTCTCCGACGTCTCGAAAGCTTTCTTCTCGAACTCGACCTATCTCTTGCATCAGTTTCGGGATTGTTTGGCTAGGCGCGCAATAGACGCTGAACTCACCTTGCTCTAGGAGTAAATGAGCCTGGGGTAATTTGTCTAATTCTTGTTGAAGTTCATCAGCTGGCAGCGCTTCAATGATGGGAGTGGCAAAGGGAGTGCTCGGAGTTACTGGATCTTTATCTTGAGCGCTCATAAGGTAAGTATTAAGGCGCAAATAGTTAACGATATCCGTGTCTTTTTCAAAGCATTTCACTTCAGAAAAAGGGATAGCAGAGCCAATGGAAATTGAAATTGTTTGTGCCTGTTTGTTGAGAAGCTCTCTTCCAAGTAAAGCGGTTCGTAATAGTGGGTGTATTCGCCCCGCTTGATAAAATAATTCACTATTCTTACCACTAATAAATATAGGGACGGTTGTGGCCTGATTTCGTTTTACGAACTTAGCCACTGATTTACTCCACTCGATATCGGTGAGGTTTTTCTCTCCTTTCGGGTAGCTTGATACTTCCCCGGCAGGGAACACGATGAGTAACCCATTATTGGCTAGGTGACGATGAGCGTCTCGCACTGCTTGAGCGTTGGTTTTTTGGGATTCTTTGCCGTCAAATACATCAATACCTATGAATAACTCATTGAGTTCGGGAAGGCGTTTCAATAATTGGTTTGCCAGCACCTTCACATCTTGTCGAACAGAGCCTATCAAGTCTGCGAGGATAACACCTTCTATCGCACCTAATGGGTGGTTGGCCACGATGATCACAGGGCCTTCACTTGGAATGTGATCTAACGTTCCCCCAGCAATATCGTAATCGATCTTAAGCGCTTTTAAGGTATGGTTCATGAACTCAAAACTCGATAAGGCTTTTGGCCTCTTTTGATACAAAGTATCGAGTTTGGCTAGTCCAGTTGCCCACTCGACAACGGATTCACCTAAACCAAAGGGTGTATAACGAGGTAAACGAAAAGGACTAGTCATCATGGTTAAGCTGCCTTATTTAGGAGTTGATGCAAGAAACCGTTTTGAACTGTGTAATCTCGGATGCTAAGAAATGCGCCTGATAGCCAAACTAAGCAGGCCATCCCGAACAGTAAGCCACCGTCATTTCCGATGACTTCTCCTGTCGAGTTGAATTCAGGCATCTGGATGCCCAATGGCGTAAACAAGTGGAAAAAAATAGCTCCGGTCATAATGCCTGTGCTCATAACTGCACCAACGCCATGCAGTTTCGTGAACAGTAATATCGCAGCAAAAAGTTCAGCAAAGCCGATCATATAGCCGCCAAATACTCCAAACCATGGCAAGCCTGACCATTGAGCCAATGTGCCAAAAATATGCTCTGTTTCGTACGAACCGGAAAACTTGAAAAATAGCGATTGAATGAAGACAAAGGCGATGAACACTGACGGGATGTGTTTGATTGGTTGAAATGTCATTGTTCGCCTCCTTACTTGATTAGCTCTGGCCAGTTTTTATCGGCTTGGGTAATGTGCAGATCTCTATCTGATTCCCAGCGCTGTTTAATCTCTTGGTCATAGTTTAAATACAGCTTGTTATCGACAATGCTCCATTGCATAGGGTCGCCCGGTGCAAAATCGTTTTTTGCCGAGACTGCCCAAGCGCAATAGCCTCCATATTGAGGAGCGTATCTTTCAGGATTATGAACAAACGTATCTAAGTTTTGCTGGGAGGAGAAATACCAGTCGGCTCCCTTGTATTCCGTGGTGAACTTCTTGCTGCCTTCAATCGGCTTCCCCTCAGTGAAATACGCGACCGTGTCATAGCCACCAAGTGCTTTGCTACTAAAGATTCCGGTATAAATGTCATCAGCAGCGAAGGTGAATTGGCTAATTGAAAAAAGTATGAGTGTGAATAATGATTTCATTGTTAGTTCCTTTTCTAACGCCGTTAGGCAATTAGTATTTCTTTTTCGGTAAATGTGTATCGGTGTTGCTGTAATGCTTGAGTCGTAAGTCGTGTACAAGGCGACCCTGGGACATAACTCATAGATAGGCCATGGCCAGATACCTCTAGGTGAGTGAAGCTGACGGTATGGGCATCTTCTCTGTGCATGCAAGTGGAGAGGTGGCCGTGCTCTGGGTGGTGGTGTGCGTGAAACCTTAGTAAGCTTTGTTGATTTTTGTTGGCCGATGTCAGTGATGCATAAACGGCTTTTCGATAGTGTTGAACATCAGCGAGTTCAACCCCAGAAGAAAACAGCGGCGAGTCGGTATCGTGGATGTTTACTTTGATGCCATCCCAAGCATAAGCGGTGACTTGCGGGTGACTTAAGCAAAGTTGAGGGCTAAATACCAAGAGCGTAAAAGGAGCAAATTGGTGTAAATCCAGAACTTTGAAATGCTCGTCGGTTTGCTCTTTGGTATGACATGAAGAAAGCAGTTTTAATAGCAGCCCGCGGCTTAGCAAAGCTCTGTTAGGAGTGTGCCCTTGGTAATTATTGAGTAAGCACAGCGCGAGTCCTCTATCATTAATGCTTATCCAACTTCCACCACCCACTGGGTCGATAGGCATCAACACATTGGTCCCATTGATAATTTCTTGCTGGGGTGGCAGTGCGAGTGCACGTGTCTTTTGTTCATCACGATTGAAGAACACTTGATAGCCATCGTCGCTAAGTAGCCAAGTTACCGAGCACATTATTGTTGTCCTCTTAAGTAGCTTGTTGTAGTTGGTGCATAGCCAAAGGTTGATGTCACCGGTACTTGCAGGAAAGTGGCGATGACTTTCATCATGGCGTAGTGATGGTTGGCATGCAGGGCTGCAAAGGTTATTTCTCTTTCTAAACTTGATGTCATGGATTCACAGATCTGGTTATCCAGCGAAACTTCGGTTTCAATGATGACCTTATGGGATAAAGCGTGTGGTTGTAGCTGCAATAGCCAATCTGAAATGTAGTGAAGCTCATCAAGTGCTATGGATTTATTGGTTTCGATATGATGCCCACGGCGTCGAGTGTTGTAGTTGATCTGCTGATTTTCTTGCAGGATCAATGCGTGAAATAGATCCAAAGTATGGCGAAAGTGTTCGCCGATGGTGCTGTCCACGTGAGGCGTTGCCTTGTGGTTATATTCCTCGTCAGTAATAGCTGATAGGAATTGAATGCCTTGATTTAAAATGTCCACTGCCCCCTTTATTGCTGAAGGAAGTGAAAGTGAAGATGAGGTATCGCTCGTTAAACTCATACGATTTCCCTATTAATTAGTCTGTCGACGGGTATTGTTCAGTGAGGCGCTTTTCTTCTTTCCACGCCAGAAGGAGTTCTTTAAGAGGCGGTGTTTGAAAACCACGCTGTTGCTGCTGTGCGCCGATATCAAAAAGAAGTCGGTATTGGTAGAGAAGTGTGGTGAAAATTTCTTTAAGGGGAGTCTGTCTATCCCAGATATGAGCCGCTTCGCTGCTTGCCCCATTGATTTCTAAAATGGTGAACGCGTCGCCATTCATTAGGCTTGGCATATCTTTAAATTTGATGTCCAAGCGGCCGTAATGGAAACCATCGAAGTCGTCGAAGATAGCATCGAGGCGCTGGGCGAGTTTATCGGTAATGAACTGGTTACCATTTCGGAAAATAGAACCCCGACTATGGCTGCCAGCAAATGCCAATTGGAATTCTTCCTCTTTACAGGGTACCCAATTCAGCTTGCTTGTGTGACGAGGGAAATAAAGGTGGCTTAACTGACCCGCCCTAGGGCATAACTCGATAAGTTGCTTCAGTGTACTCTTACCATCTCCAATCACAGTCGGGGCGTACTTCAACGTCATCGAAATGACCTTTCCTTTGCTCTGCCCTGGATAACGTACGTAGAAAACCCCAGCTTCAGCTTGATAGGGCGCTTTTTCCTGAATGAGAAAGCGAGCTCCGACTGGAAAACTTGCGATGTATTGGTCGAGTTGTTGAGAGGAGTGGAGCAGCTTAACTCCAGCACCACGACAGCCTAAATCAGGCTTGGCAACGACAGGGAAATCAATGTTTGCTCGCTGCATTGATTGCAACGCCGCTTTCAGTTGAGTGGCTCGTTGAGCTTTTGACGTTGTGATTGTTGTAAATGGCGAAATCCATTTTAACGATTCTTCGCCAGCTAAACTCAAGATATCGTGCTTTGACTCCCCAACCATGCCACTGAGTTTAATACTTGGATTCGCAATTAAAGGTAACTTCCAGTTTCTGTATTTGATGCCCTGAACGAGACTTTGCAGCACAACAGGAGTGTAAAAAAACCAACTCGGCAGAAACTCATACGGAGAGATACTGTTCGTGCTGTCTATTGTCAGCAGCGGCATTCCTGCGTTGACTTTGTTAGGAGCGATGCACTGAATGGGTTGTGAAAAACTCATGACATTCCTCTTGAATAAGAGTGGTTAAGAAACTTATTTGTGATAAACAGCAATAGGGCAGCCGTTGGGATGAGTACCCACTGATGTTCCGACGCTTGAAGCCAAGTTGATGTACCGGCGTAATAAATCGTAGAGAAAACAAGGCAGGTCCAAGCGAGAGTTGCCGATAGCACAGCGGCTAAAAAAATTGAGATGGGGACAGAAAAGAAGCCGCTGAGCGTAAAACTGATGGTCCTTAGCCCTGGGATAAAGCGAACAATAAATAGGTTTAGGAAAGCACGCTGATGTAGCTTGAGCTTTAAGGCTTTGAAATGACGATTTGTGAGCGCTTTATAGCGAATCCCACGAAAGTACTGGCAATATTTCCCGAGGTAATATAGCCCCAGGTCTCCACTTGCTATCCCAATAAAAATAGAAAATAAAGCTAGGGCAGGAGACATTAGCTCCTGACTGGCTAGCCCTGCGGCGGTGATAATTGCGAGGTCTTCTAGTGCATAAGAAAGAAGAATCACGCCCACGAACAAGATCATAGGAGACTCAGAGCTAGTCGTTAACAGCGTTTGAATATATTCCACGAAGAACACGTCTTCCTCCTTTTTCTCGATGTAGGTTTATTTAAAAATAGTGCGCTAATGCGGGACTAGCTAAGTAGACGTTATTAGCAACAAAAATAATTCATGCTTTAAAAGACCGCGGTGTGAATATAAAAATTGCACACACCAACACGTATTTTTAAGAAAAGGAGAAACGGGTTAGAAAGGGAGAGTGGTAAGTTAGCGAACAAAATCAGAAGGTTGAATGGACGGTAAAAGGCGTCGACTTTACCTTAAGGTGTTGATTAGGTTGTTTGTTTTACAGTTGGGATATGAGAGCTAGCCAGAAATGCTTGATATAAAAAACGCGGCTAAAAAGCCGCGTTTTATTTTCAATAATTGATTATTTACCTAAATCAATTTGGTATACGCCAAAGCCGACATCGTCTGTCGCGACGCGTTTCATTGGGTATTGGCCTTTGTCTTTGATGAACTGAGCAGCCTTTTCGCTTGGTGACGTTTCAAAGCGGATATCTAGCGCTTTGTCTGACTTAATTGGAGCGAAAGTCCAGTTGTTGTCAGCGGCTGGGTTTACTTGACCTTTTTCAGCACTTACACGAGTAATGTAGTTTGCTACTACCGTACGGTTCTCGTCTGGAGAGTCAAATGCGATAAACTCGCTTCCAGTTCCTGGGAACTTGTTGCTGTAAGCGCGGTAGTTGTTGGTTGCGATGATGAAGTCTTGCTTCATATCAATTGGCTTACCTTGGTAAGTTAGGCCAACGATACGCTCAGACCCTTCGTTGATCACTTTACAGTTACCATCGTATTTCGCAGGTTGAGTTACGTCGATCTGGTAGTTAACACCGTCCATCACGTCAAAGTTGTAAGTACGGAAACCATCCCAGTCGATCAGTTGTTGAGGGGCTGTACTGTTCACATCAATCTGTTTGAATTGACCTGCAGAACACTCTAACCATTCTTTCACTTCGCTACCGGTTACTTTCAACGCGACTAGCGTATTCGGGTATAGGTATAGATCGGCTGCGTTACGGAAAGTTAGTTGACCAGCTTCTACTTCAGTGAAGTTTGCTGGGTCATTCTTACGACCGCCTGCTTTAAAAGGTGCAGCTGCAGATAGTACTGGCGTACCGTCTAAATCAGGGTCACCTTGAATGAAGCGCTCAACGTAATCTTTTTGCGCAAGGTTTACGATTTGTACCGTTGGATCATCTTGAACAAGAGCCAAGAAGCTGTACATCACGTTGTCTGCTTTACCAATAGGTTGGTTAACAAAGTCACGAGTTCCTTTATGGTCAACTTCTAGCGCTTTAACAATTCCAGCATCTGCTTCAGTTAAAGATTGCTTGGTTTTTTTGTCAAAGATTGGACGAGCTTCAGATTTACCTTCTGCGACGACCCACTTACCGTCTTTTTGCTCCAAAGTAAGATCCATAACCCCAACGTGGCTACCCCAACGACCTGGCATCACAGCTGCCACGCCATTGATAGTACCGTTTTGGTTATCGATGCCTTGCATGTCATCGAAGCCTTTACCTGGGAAAACAGCGTGAGAGTGACCGAAGGCAATCGCATCGATACCTTCTACTTCAGATAGGTAGTACGTTGAGTTTTCTTCGCCTTGTTTGTATGGGTCCATTGAAACGCCCGAGTGCGGGATTGCAACAATCACGTCAGCGCCTTCGGCTTTCATTTGAGGAACAAGCTCTTCCGCGCTTTCTTTGATGTCTTTCGCGAAAACTTTACCTTCTAGATTCTTTTTATCCCATACCATGATTTGTGGTGGGACAAAGCCGATGTAACCCACTTTGATTTCGTGCTCTACACCACCCGTATCTTTAAACGTGTGCGTTTTAATAATGTATGGCTTGAAGTAGTGTTCTTTTGTTTCAGCATCAAACACGTTTGCGCTGATGTATGGGAAATCAGCGTCATTAATCGATTCCGCTAGGAAATCTAAACCGTAGTTAAATTCGTGGTTACCGATGTTACCAGCATCGTAGTTTAGCTGGTTCATCGCTTTGTAAGCTGGGTGAACTTCGCCTGCTTCAATGCCTTTGTCTGCCATGTAATCACCCATTGGGCTACCTTGCAGCAAGTCACCATTATCAACAAGAACGCTGTTGGTTACTTCATTTCGAGCTTCTTTTACAAGAGTTGCAGTACGCGCTAAGCCAATTTTTTGTGATGGCTTGTCTTTGTAGTAATCGTAATCCATAAGGTTAGTATGGATATCTGTAGTCTCTACAACGCGCAGTTTAATCACTTCATCGGTATCAGGTGTTGTTGTGCAACCTGAAAGTGTAAATAAGCCTAAGCCAGCAAGCACTGCTAGTGATAAAGGTTTTATTGCAACTTTCATTATTAGCTCCAAATTGGGTCGGTAAAATTTCGTTGCTTAATGTAACAAAAAAAGATGAAACAATGATTACACCCTAAGGGAAAGTGTGATCTCACACGATTACTTGATGGCATTCTGTAGCGTGCGTCCCAAAAGTGTTTGTATATCCACCAATTTCATTTTCTGCCCCGCCTCTAAATCGTGATTCTGTCTTTTCTTATCAGCTTTTCGAATAAAAAATGAAATTTTAGAATTTCCGGTAATATAACAAGCTCGTCATAATGCCAACATCAAGGACGTATTCGTTCAGGTGCACCTCGCTGACTTTGATAGTGATGGTTGTCATTTATTCGTAATACGCCAGCTCACCAAAAAGCCAAGTGAGAGAGATACCCAATTCGGTAGTTTCATTATCGAGTGAAGAAATGCTCGTTAGCCCGAGCCTTAAAGGAAGCGCAGAAATGGACCAACAACGTTTAACCCACTTAAAACAGCTAGAGGCGGAAAGTATTCATATTATCCGTGAAGTAGCCGCTGAGTTTGATAATCCGGTAATGATGTATTCAATCGGTAAAGACTCATCTGTCATGCTTCACCTAGCTCGTAAAGCCTTTTACCCAGGTAAGATTCCTTTCCCACTTTTACATGTGGACACCGATTGGAAATTCCGTGAAATGATCGAGTTTCGTGACCGTACTGCTGAAAAATATGGTTTTGATCTATTGGTGCACAAAAACCCTGAAGGGCTAGAAATGGGGTGCAACCCATTCGTTCATGGATCTTCTAAGCACACTGACATCATGAAAACTCAAGGGTTAAAGCAGGCGTTAAACAAATATGGTTTTGATGCAGCCTTTGGTGGTGCTCGCCGTGATGAAGAGAAATCTCGTGCAAAAGAGCGTGTGTATTCGTTCCGCGATAAAAACCACACTTGGGACCCGAAAAATCAGCGTCCTGAGCTTTGGAGAACATACAACGGCCAAGTGAATAAAGGCGAAAGTATCCGTGTATTCCCGCTTTCTAACTGGACTGAGCTTGATATCTGGCAATACATCTATTTGGAAAACATTGAAATCGTTCCACTTTACTTGTCAGAAAAACGTCCTGTTGTTGAGCGTGATGGCATGCTGATCATGGTTGATGATGACCGTATGAAGCTTGAAGAAGGCGAGAAAATTGAAGAGAAAAGTGTACGTTTCCGTACTTTAGGTTGCTACCCACTAACTGGGGCGGTTGAGTCTGAAGCGAATACGTTAACGGGCATTATTGAAGAAATGCTGGTGGCCACATCAAGTGAGCGTCAGGGTCGTGCTATCGATCATGATCAGTCCGGCTCTATGGAACTGAAAAAACGCCAAGGTTATTTCTAAGAATCTAAGGAAAGAAGAATGAATAGTGCAGTAGAAGCCGAACTAGCTGAGCTAGGTATTGAAGGCTACCTAAGCCAACACCAACATAAATCTATGCTTAGGTTTTTGACTTGTGGTTCTGTTGATGACGGAAAAAGTACTCTAATTGGTCGTTTGCTCCATGACACGAAGCAAATTTATGAAGATCAGCTAGCAGCCGTTCACTCAGATAGCCAACGTGTGGGTACGACTGGAGAAAAACCAGATTTAGCCTTACTTGTGGATGGCCTACAAGCGGAGCGAGAGCAGGGTATTACGATTGACGTCGCTTACCGTTATTTCTCTACGCAAAAGCGTAAGTTCATCATCTCAGATACTCCTGGACATGAGCAGTACACGCGTAACATGGCTACAGGTGCCTCGACTTGTGATCTTGCAGTGATCTTGATTGATGCTCGCAAAGGGGTGTTAGATCAAACACGTCGTCACTCGTTTATTTCGAACCTGCTAGGTCTGAAGCATTTTGTCGTCGCAGTGAACAAAATGGATCTTGTGGATTATTCACAAGAGCGTTTTGAAGAGATTCGAGATCAATATCTAGAGTTTGCTGAAAACCTAGAAGGTGAAACGAATATCCAGATCATTCCGGTTTCAGCGCTTGAGGGGATTAATGTTGCCTCGGCAAGCCCTGAGCTAGATTGGTTTGAAGGCCCGACGTTACTTGAGGTTCTGGAAAATGTCGATATCGATCAAACTCGATCGTCTGGTGAATTCCGCTTCCCGGTACAATATGTCAATCGTCCTAATTTAGACTTCCGAGGCTTTGCAGGCACTATCGCATCAGGCTCGGTAAAGGTTGGAGATGAGATTAAAGCCTTGCCTTCAGGTAAGAAGTCAAAAGTGGCTCGTATTGTCACATTTGATGGCGATTTAGAATCGGCGCAAGCTGGGTTAGCTGTAACCCTGACATTGGAAGATGAGATTGATATCAGTCGTGGTGATTTGATTGTGCTAGAAAACGCAGAAATTGAATCGACGAACCATATTCTTGCTGATGTGGTATGGATGACTGAGCAACCGCTACAGCCGGGCAAAGCTTACGACATCAAGATTGCTGGTAAGAAGACTGTGGGTCAAGTTGAAGCCATTCGTCATCAGTATGACATCAACAACCTATCGAGCCATGAAGCTGCGCAATTACCACTTAACGGTATTGGTTTATGTGAATGGTCGTTAAATGAGTCTGTAGCGCTAGATAAATACTTAGACAGTGCAGACACCGGTGGCTTTATCGTGATTGATCGCCTGACTAACGTGACCGTTGGTGCTGGTTTGATCCGTGACCGCTTAGATTCTGTCGAGCAGCAAGCAGGCGATTTCTCTGCATTTGAAATCGAGTTGAATGCTTTGGTTCGCAAGCACTTCCCACATTGGGATGCGAAAGACTTAAGTCAGTTATTGAAGTAATCCATTACTGAAAAATTGACATTAATAGGTGGGGGCACAGGCTCCCACCTTGTAAGGACGAGTTATGTGGGAACAAGGATTTGTATTAGCGATACTGCTTGGCATTATTACCTGCCTGCTTGTAACTCGTATTAAACCAAGCTTTATTTTTGCTGGCGCTGCTTTTTTAGCGTTTATTGGCGGAATGATTGATTTATCGAGCTTGGCAAATAATTTCACTAACTCGTCACTTTTGACGCTAGTTCTATTAATTCTGGCCTCAAGTGCGTTGGAGAAAACCCGCTTAATCAGTTGGGTGAGTCGAAATATTTCGGAAGGTCGACTCGGCACTGTCGTAGCAAAGTTGGGTATTTCCACAGCGTTACTTTCTTCGTTTACCAATAACACCGCGGTCGTAGTCTCGTTGATCGGAGCGATCAAACGCAATCAACAACATGCGCCATCCAAACTACTAATACCTCTTTCCTATGCCGCGATCTTAGGTGGTACATTAACTTTGATTGGCACCTCTACCAATTTGATCATCAATAGTTTTGTTGAAGATGCGGGATTGCCAAGTTTGAGCTTTTTTGCCCCGACAATGATTGGGCTAACGGTATTGGTCGGTGGCGTTCTGATCCTTATTCCACTGAGTTATCTATTGCCATCATACGATGAACATTCTCAAGATGATTTACCGTACTTCTTAGAAGCGAGAGTTGAGCCTGGCTCACCTTTAGTTGGTCGCAGTGTCAGTCAGAATAACCTACGGGCATTACGTAAATTATTTTTGGCTGAGGTGATACGTGATGGCGAAACCACCGCTTCAATTGATCCTGACTTCGTCCTTCAAGCAAGAGACCGATTACTCTTTTGTGGGGATATTGACAGTGTGTCGACATTGCAAGAGATCCAAGGGCTCACGCTATTTGGACAGCATCATTTGAATGGTCAAAACTTCGTTGAAGTTGTAGTGAGCTCTTCAGCAAGTTTCTGTAATAAGACATTAAAAACGAGTCAGTTTCGAGATAAGTTTGATGCCGTGGTTGTCGCGATCCGACGAGGTCATGAGCGCCTAGAAGGCGGTTTAGGTAATATTGTGTTGACCGCCGGGGATACTTTAGTTTTAGTACCAGGCAAGCGTTTTGAGCAACAACGCCAAGAGCATAATAAAGAATTTGTCTTGATGAACGACTTAGACTCAAGTGCAAAATTGGACGCGGATAAATCCACTTACGTCTTGCTTGGGTTTGCCGGTGTCATTGGTTGTGCATTGGCAGACCTAGTCCCAATTATCAAAGGGTTGGCAGTATTTATTTTATTATTGGTGGCCTTTGGTATTGTTCAGCTCTCCGAATTACGTCGCCGCTTCCCTGTCGACATTGTTGTCATTGTCGGTTCGGCATTATCGATAGCCCAATTAATGATTTCTTCTGGGTTATCTGTGCGAATGGGCGATATGTTCATTGAGGCATTCAATGGCTGGGGAGTTTTTGGCGCTTTAGTCGCGACCTACTTGATGACTCTGGTGTTGACTGAATTGGTTACGAATAATGCCGCAGCCGCGCTCTCGTTTCCTATCGGTTATAGTATGGCAGTAGGATACGGCGTTGACCCTATGCCATTTATCATGGCGGTTTTATTCGGTGCCAGTGCGAGCTTTATTTCTCCTTACGGCTATCAAACTAACTTATTGGTTTACAGTGTAGGGAACTACCATTTAACGGATTACTTGCGGATAGGTATCCCAATCTCAATCGTGTATTCAGTATTGGTTTTGAACCTCATCCCATATTTCTTCCCATTTTAGTGTCGAGATGCAAGTTCATTTCAAGGATTATTTATGACCACATCTACTTTGCCAAAAGACGAAAACATCGTTTGGCACCAGCATTCTGTTGATAAAGCTTTTCGCGCGGGCTTGAAGTCACAAAAACCAGCGGTACTTTGGTTTACGGGCTTATCTGGCTCAGGAAAATCGACAGTGGCGGGGGCATTAGAGTCGCGTTTGGCTGAACTTGGCTATCATACTTATTTGTTAGATGGGGATAATGTTCGTCACGGTTTGTGTAATGATCTTGGTTTTTCAGAACAAGACCGACGTGAGAACATTCGTCGTATCGGTGAATTAGCGAAGTTGATGGCTGATGCGGGTTTGATTGTACTTTCTGCCTTTATTTCCCCTCATCAAGCTGAGCGCCAGCTGGTTCGTGATTTATTACCAGAAGGGGAGTTTTTGGAAGTTTTCGTCAATACGCCTTTAGAAATCTGCGAACAACGTGATCCTAAAGGGCTGTATAAAAAAGCTCGAGCGGGAGAAATTCCAAACTTCACGGGAATCAGCTCTGTGTATGAAGCACCAACCCACCCTGAAATTGACCTGCCAGCTGGTGACAAATCATTGGATGAATTGGTTGAGCAATGTGTTGAAGCGTTAACCCAACGTAATATTTTGGCGCCGCGCTAAACGGCGTGGTGAATATTACTTTTCACTTCAGTTTGTACCGTAAACTTCTGGCTCAGTAGTGCGATCATTTGATCGTAATACTGCATATTAGGTTTATTACCTAATAGTTGGCACAGCTCATTTCCTGTTGGACTAAAGCGATAGTAAATGAGCTTCACACCTTTTGATATCGGCTGTAGGCTCATATTTTTTCCTTGGTAGGAAAGGTTGAGCGCAGGGTCGAAATCAATTTCACCCGACTCCAATTCTGTTCCTAGTAACAACCCAAGTTCAATTAAGTGCAATAGACTGGAGTAGGGCAGCTTAAAGCTCCCTAAATTTATTGTGCTTGTGGTATCTCTTTTCCCAAAACTAAAAATCCCTCCATGGGCTTTAAATCCCAGTAACAGTTTACGACTGTTATCACTGCCAAAGCTGCACGCGAGTGATGCCGCTCTTTGCAGGTTTTGCGCTTCTTTTGGCGTCATATCTTGCAAGACTTGAAGTGCTTTCATCGAAGTTGAGCCGGGGTTGGTGACTTCTCTTTTTAGTACTTGTGCCCAGAGTCGTTGCATTGACGTGTTATGGATATTCTGTGCCATTTCAAAAAAGCGATATAGCCAATCTTGGTCTGGGTCACCGGCCGTTTCATCCTTACACGAAACATGCGCGAGCTTCATGATTTGCTCTAAGTTCTTCTGGCACTGTTCCTTGTGCCTTTTTTCTCTTAGTAATGCTCTTTCAAGTAGGCTTTTTTCTGGCTGTTCATTGCCTTTTTGAGGCTCTTTGAGTAGTGCATCGAGGCCGAAGGATTGTGCGATGTTAAGCACTCGGCTAGCACTGTCTTTTATGTAGGCTTTCTTTTCATGATGGGCTGACTGCTGGGAGCCACCGTCATGATCAATAACAACGGGCTGCTTGCTATCTGACATAAATTTACCATTTGGGAAGATAAGACCTTAACTGATTAAAATGTAACTCTTTATGCGTTTGGTTGCTACATAAACCCGTTGTCGAGGTAGTTCAAATAAATTTGGCTTTAGCTGATGATAAAAAAATGTTAAATTTGTTGTGTTTTTATTGGAGGGCTTATGAGGCAACTAAATGAGAATAAGCTGAAAAAGCAATTATCAGTCGCGTTTTTACTGGCTGCTTATATAGCAGTGCTAGCTTATCTATCTAAATATATTATTTAATCCAGACAAGCTAGCTAGTTATCAAACTGTTAATGGCATTTACATGTCATCGTAGGCTTCTATTTCCGTACCTTCAATTAAATACCCTGTCTCTGCCAATTCATGGCTCATGCTTTCTGTCTTTAGTGTTCCGACTACGTATATAACATCCCATAACTCTTGAACCGGCGCTCCCTCAGGAAACTTCACGTAAATGATTTGATTCGGAGGTGGTGGTGGAACATGAATACAAGCGCCGAAGTAAGGCACCAATAAAAATTCAGTGACTTTGTCCGCATCCCCTTCAAGAGGGATCACAAAGCCGGGGATTTTTACGGTGCTACCATTTAGTTCGGTACGAATGGCTCCGAGTTTAGATTGTTTAGCTTGAGTCGAATGATCGACGGTTGGCATTCCAAAGGGATCCAATTGCGCTCGTTCACTTTCTGGGATCAAATCGATCCAATCTAAAGTCAGCATTGCATCACTGTCATTAGCGTTTGCGTAGACTGGCATCATTAGTAAACCAATCAATAATAGAAATACTTTTTTCATTTTAACTCCGAGTTAGATTCTAATGGTCATGCCGTCGGCAAGTGATTGGCGATACGCCCTAAATGCCGGTATGAAGCCGATTAAAATCCCTGATATTTGTACAAGTGCGAGTAGCTTCCATTCGTAAGCCGTTAATGCAGAAACCGATATGTTAATGCCATAAGCTTGTTGGATGATAGGGGCCGCTACGCTAATCATTGAGAATAAGCTGACGACACCTAATGTGATACCCAAGAAAGTTAATGCGCTGGCTTCGCTAATCAACAAACTGAACACATGGCGAGGTCTTGCGCCCATTGCTCGCAAGATGGCCATTTCTCGACGCCTTTCCTGCAAACTCGTTAACAAGCTACTCAGCATCCCCAGTAACCCTGCGACTACCACAAAGCCTGACACTATGAGTAGGGCTTGTTCTGCCACTGACATCATGCCCCAAAGCTCATGGAGTGCGATACCCGGCATAATGGCGCTTAATGGCTCCTGACGATAGGTATTAATTTCTCTTTGAAGCGCAAACGTCTGAATTTTTGAATTGAGTCCCAAGAGCATCGCGGTAATTTGCTTTGGTTCAAATTGATGCTGTTTGAGTTGCTCTATATCAGGCGTATGCCCAAGGTTCGCACCTGATTCCCATCCGACATGAATGGCTTCAATTGCTTCTAAAGAAACATGTACCGTTTTATCTACAGGTGTGCCTGTTGGTGCAATGATACCGACAATCTTGAATGGTAGGTTATCGTGTCGGCTGAATGCAACATCACTAATACCATGAGCCAGAATGATTTCATCACCCAACTTATAGTTTAACTTTTTGGCGACTTCCGAGCCTAATACGGTTTCGAATACTCCATCAAACTCACGTCCTTGCTGTAAGGTAAGTGGTTGCTTACTTCCGTATTGGTAATGCTCAAAATAGCTTTGGTTTGTTCCCATGACTCGAAAGCCTCTGTGAGAATCCCCAAGAGAAATCGGTACCGCCCACTTTACAGAGCGGTGTTGGCTGAATTCTTGATAGCTTTTCCAGTCAATATTATTGGTGGCGTTTCCAATTCGAAATACGGAGTAGAGAAGCAAATTAACTTGCCCAGAGCGTCCACCGACAATCAGGTCTGTGCCTGAAATCGTATTGGCAAAGCTGCTTTTGGCTTGGGTTCGAACTCTTTCTACTCCTAACAGAAGTACCACTGAGACGGCTACCGTCAAAATAGTAAGAATGGCGGTCGCTTTTCTGTTAAGTACACTTTTTAATGCTAAGTGAGTGATTACTTTCATTGGAAGCCTTTAGCGTTATTGACGAGTTTCAGGTCTACGCTTTGAGTAAACAATTTTTCTAGCGTTGGATCATGACTGACAAAGATGAGAGTCGATTCTGCTTGATCGGCTTGCTCCATCAAAAGCTCGATAAACAGCTCTCGATTGTCGTGATCTAAGGCTGAAGTCGGTTCATCGGCAATGATGAGTTTAGGTCTACCAATCAATGCTCGAGCTGCTGCGACTCTTTGCTGTTGGCCAATACTTAACTCTGTCACCGGTTTGTCCATTAAGGCTTCCGGTAAATGAAGACGTCTTAAAAGTTCTCTGGCAGTTTTTGCTAAGTCTTGGTCGACTTTTTGTTTGCGTTTCTTGGAAAATTGGCAGGGTAATATGACGTTGTCTACGACAGATAAATACGGCAGTAAATTGAATTGCTGGAAAATATACCCGATGTTTTCTGCTCGAAACGTATCTCTTTGGCTAGGAGATAGCTGAGTAAGATCTTGTCCTAATATGGATACGTAACCTTTCTGGGCCTGGTTGATCCCCGTAAGAAGGCTTAATAGCGTTGATTTTCCGCAACCGCTTGGACCTTTTATGAATAGGTGCTCCTGAGATTTCACTTGTAGCGAAGAAATTTCCAAGGTCGGTTCTAATTCAGGTTTCCAGCTGAAACTGATGTCGTTTAAATCGACGACTAAAGCTTGATTATCATGTTCACGGGACATGGTTACTCCTGCAAGCTAGAGGTTAGGTTCAATAGGTGAAGTAAGTAGACACTTACTTCACCTTAGAGTTTCACTTTAGAATCGGAAACCTGACTTATCTGCAGTTAACTTCTGCTGAGTCTGTACCGTATCAGTCAGTAAGTTAACAGTGATAGATTCTGTTTTTGCAAACTTACTGAACCACTGAGTATCGATAGAGTTGAAGTCTGCTATTGAACCACAGTTGTAATGGTACTCAACCGTGAACTCGCCATGTCCTGAGTGGGCATGCTCGTCATGATCGTGTTTATCATGGTCGTGATGCTCATGCTTGTCATGATCGTGTTTATCATGGTCGTGATGCTCATGCTTGTCATGATCGTGTTTATCATGGTCGTGATGCTCATGCT
>NZ_JBHZSF010000006.1:187400-242520 GCF_043642225.1 Vibrio profundi
TGTCATGATCGTGCTCATCGTGGTCGTGATGTTCATGCTTGTCATGATCGTGCTCATGCTTGTCATGATCGTGTTCATCATGGTCGTGATGCTCATGCTTGTCATGATCGTGTTCATCATGGTCGTGATGCTCATGTTTGTCATGATCGTGTTCATCGTGGTCGTGATGTTCATGTTCATCTTTTTGACCAGACTCAAGCGTATTGGTCACGGACTTGAAGGTGAGTTGACACTGTGCACTGCTTGCAAACTGGAAGATTTCACTCGGCTGGTTAAGTAGAGCGGTCGCTTGCTTGATCGCGTCTTGCTCCTGCTTATTTGTCGGAGCGTGTTCAAAACCAACGATATCAGCGCCTGGAGCGGTGATTTCAAGCAATAATTCCGCACCATCTTGGGCGATGTTTACTTCTACGTGGCCATGAACATGCGCATCGTGAGAACGGTATGAATCTTCAGCCATAGAAGGAGCTGAAAGGGCGAAACCAACCAGTAAAGCAATTGAAGTGTGTTTCATTTATGTATTCCTAAATATGTAATTAATGAGTATAGATTCTTAATTGACATAGTTAGGTGGAGAACGAGCCAAAAAGGCAAAATAGAGCCGTTCAGTATCTCTGATCTCAAGCCTTTCTAATATATAGAGAAATGTATTTTGCAAAGGCAAAATAGCAGGAGAATGTGATAGACCTTGTTTGGACAGTGAGTAAAGCTCACATTGGTGATGTAGATGATGATCGGGGTCGATATCAAGTGAATGTGAAACCACGGCAAAATTCAGCATCAGTATAAAAACTAATGCCGTACAAGACAGGATTTTTATCTTAGTTGAAGAATAATGCCACATTACCAATTGGTCTTAGAGATATAAAAAACGGATATTGTTATAATATAACAATATCCGTTAGCAATATCTTCTAAAATTCGTAATAACTTATTAGATGTTTGCAGCAATCAGCTTAATGACTGTGTTCACTTCATCTTCAGAAAGCGCGCCTTCTTTAACGAAAAGTACCGTGCCTTGTTTGTCTTGAACAATAATGGCAGAGCTTTCTTCTTGAAGTTCCCAAGCTTGTGCTACTTTGCCATCTTCATCAACAACCATTGAAGACCAAGGGAACTCTTGCTTACTGCTTTCTGCAGAGGATTTAACGAAAGAGCCGGTTCCCCAAATCGCATCGTCTTGGTTGATCACAGTTGTCGTTTGATAATTGGCTTCGTCAAACTTAGATGCAGTGATAGCTGCCATTAAGGGGGCGTTTAATTCTTTTGAGCTGCTACGACCAGCGATGGCTTGGATTACTCGCACTTTACCCAAAAGCTGCTTGGTTTCCCAAGCTTGATAGTTGGTTTCTTTGTTTTGTAGTGTAATCTCCCCATGACTGCTAACTGCAACGGCAGGGACGGGTTGCCCAACTGTCAAATTATGCGCGTTTGCAAGCAATGGAGTTGTAGCGAGTAGGAGAGCGATAAGGTTCTTTTTTTTCATTATTTTAACTTCCGTTTGTTGATTTGCTAACGAAGTATAATACGGATTAAATAAAATACAGAATTGTTAGTTTAACGTACGGCGTAGAAATATGTTGCAGTCTTGTTTCTGGAAAGTATAATGTATTGCATTCGCTAATACAGTGTTGAATTGTATTGGTTTAGCCATAGGACTTGGCTAATAGAGCAAGCAAAATTGAATAAGTTAGTGCTTAATGCTGTTGTACCCCAAATGGATATTGAGGTTTGTATATGCTACGTGAATTTTCTACCTACCGACCACGCCAAGTTGCGCGTTTCGTAAAAATCCTTTTCAAAGGTCAGTTTTCTATTGCCGGCGTTGGCCAGTTCCAATTCGATCAAGGCAAAGTGCTTCTTCCTGAAGTTGCGAATAAACAAAAACTTTCAATTTTTAAAGAAGTGAACGGCACTATCGCCGCTCTACCTCTGTAATATTCAAATCAGTTTGCTTTCCTAGTTTTCAGGAGGGAAGCAAACACCTGTACCGCCAAGCCCACAGTAACCGTTAGGGTTCTTTGCAAGATATTGCTGGTGGTAAGTCTCGGCAAAATAATATTTTCCAGCGGGTAACACTTCGGTTGTGAGCTCTTGTGCTAAAGAGTCGGTAATCGCTTGCTGGTATTCCTGCTTGGATGCGAGTGCTTGACCTAATTGTTCTTCACTGAAGGTATAAATAGCTGAACGATATTGGGTACCCAAGTCATTTCCTTGTCTCATGCCCTGAGTCGGGTCATGACGCTCCCAGAAGGTTTCTAGTAGCTTCTTAAAGGGTAAGGTTTGTGGATCAAACACAACTCGAACCACTTCGGTGTGACCGGTTTGGCCAGTACAAACATCTTCATAGCTAGGGTTGACGGTGAAGCCTCCCGAATAACCGACGGAAGTGGATAGTACGCCATCAAGTTGCCAGAACAGTCGTTCCGCACCCCAAAAGCAGCCCATACCAAATAGGACTTCTTGTTGCCCTGCAGCTAGCGGTGAATTGAGGTCAGATTGATTGACGAAGTGAGTGTCAGTGATTTCAATTTTATTGGGGCGATGTGGTAAGGCGGTATCTGCGGTTACCATTTGCTGTTTGTTGAGCATTTTACAATTCCTCTATCACATACCTGACTTACTCGATTGATGTTCGAGTAAGTTCACTAAGTTGTTAAATGAGACCTTTCTAATGCCTTATTTCTTACAGACTTAGGATCTTTTTAGCGGTATTATTTCTTGTAATTCTTAACGTATTGATAACTTACTCGCCCAATTAAGCATGATCAGAAAAACATTGCCAGTGCTGATTAGCACTTTACTCGCGACGAACGTTGCTTTAGCGGATGTGTCATTAGAGCTGGAAGGCTTAAGTGGAGCATTACAAGACAATGTTGATGCATACATGCTAGGTGTTCCTGAAGAGGAATACTCGACCTCACTTCGTTTCCAAGCTCGAATGGAGAAGCTGATCTTAGAAGCCTTGAATGCGCTCGGTTATTACCATCCAACCGTGTCTTTTTATCCGTCAGACGATGAAACAGAGCTGAAAATAGTGGTGGAGCAAGGAGAACCTGTGCGTATTTATCAGTCGGATATTCAGCTTTCCGGCGAAGCGAAAAATGACCCTGACTTTTTAGCTTTGATCGACAAGGCTCAATTGGAAACGGGAGTTATCCTCAATCACAATCGTTACGATTCTCTCAAGTCATCATTGCGAAATTTGGCGCTTAGCAAAGGCTACTTTGATGGCGCATACGAAGTGAACCGCTTGGAAGTGGTGCCTGAATTAAATAGAGCGTATGTGAGATTGCACTACAACAGTGGCATGCGTTATCACTTTGGCAAAACGGATATTAACGGCAGCCAGATTGAAACGGCGAAAGTTGAGTCGTTACGTCCTTACGAATTTAACCAACCTTATGAAGTCGCCAAGGTCGGGGAATACAATCAAAATCTATCAAATACCGATTGGTTTTCATCGGTCTTTGTCGAGCCTGATTTGGAACATCTAGGGAAGGGCCGTGAAATCCCAATGAAAGTATCATTGGCACCGCAAGCGAAAAACCAAATTGAAACGGGTATTGGTTTCTCCACGGATGTGGGGGTAAAAGGCACACTCAAATGGAAGAAGCCATGGGTGAACGAGCAAGGGCACAGTTTTAAGAGCAGCTTATCGATTTCGAAGCCAGAACAAACTATTACTGCATCGTACAAAATCCCTTTAGAAGATGTTCTTAACGATTATTATCAAGTGCAATATGGAATGAAGAATGTTGATAACCGAGATACGAAAAGTTTGGAATCCAACCTTTCGCTTGAAAGGCACTGGCGTTTAGACAGCGGTTGGCATCGAACTGCGTTTGTTCGTTACCTGATTGAAAACTATGAACAAGGTATTCAAGACGATGTTGGTCAGTTTGTTCTTCCTGGTCTCTCTTTTTCTCGTAGTCGCACTAAAGGTGGAGCAATGCCTACTTGGGGTGACAAACAAAGCATTATGGTCGAAGCGGGTGACGATAGCTTATTGTCGGAAACTAAGGTTGTACGAGTGATTGGCCGAACATCTTGGATTCGAAGCTTAGGTGAAAACCACCGTGGTTTAACCCGTTTAGAAGTAGGTGCCAACATCGCGGATGATTTTGACGCGCTATCGCCGTCTTTAAGATTCTTTGCTGGTGGTGACAATAATCTGCGTGGTTACGGGTATGAATCCATCTCTCCTGAGGATGAATCAGGGGCGCTATCGGGTGCGAAGTTTATTGCAACCAGTACCGTTGAATATCAATATCGAGTTGTAGGAAATTGGTGGGCGGCAGCGTTCATGGACGTTGGTGATGCCTTTAATGAGACTCCAGAATGGAAGCGCGGTACAGGTGTAGGTGTTCGCTGGGCTTCGCCGGTAGGGCCAATAAAACTCGATTTTGCTTGGGGGCTGGATGCCAACAAAGGAGACGAGTTTCAAGTGCACTTCACTTTAGGGCCTGAACTATGATTAAAGTGGTTTTAAAATGGACGAAGTGGCTGTCTATTTCTTTGCTGCTGTTGTTGCTTCTGATCAGTGTCGCGATTGCCAGTGTTTTGTTCACAAATCCAGGACTTAACCTAGTTCTATGGGGCGCTGAAAAAGCCCTGCCTCAGCTTAAGGTTGAAAGCAGTGATGGCGCAATCTTTCCTAAATTTAGTTTACATGGCGTCCAGTTTCATGATGACAATCTTCAAATCGATACGCGCGTCGAGAGTCTTACGTTAGCCGTTAACGCAAGGTGTTTTGCCGATCCAATGATTTGTGTCGAAGAAGTCGGGATCCATGGGCTTGAATTCGCAATGCCAGAGCTGCCTCCTTCCGATCCGAATGCTCCAAAAGAGGACACTCCCGCCGCGACTTCTATTGCGACACCATTACCCATTTCGATTAGGAAACTGTCTCTATCAGATATCAAGCTAGATGTGTTAGGGAATAAAGTGGATTGGTCATTGTTGAGTACTGCGCTCAACATGAACGGTGATCGACTGAAGATCGCGCCGACTGTCTTTAATGATCTCAATGTCGAGCTTGCAAAAACAGAGGCGAAAACGGAACCTGAGAATGCACCTCAACAGCCTAATGAAGAAAAAACGGCGATTGTGCTACCAGAGGTGTGGATCCCGCTGAGTATCGATTGGCGTCGTTTTGATCTTAATAACTTTACCCTGAAGCAAGACACGCCAATTGTGGTGAATCATTTAGGCTTAGAAGTTAATGCGAATGGCCATCATGTTAATGTGAAAACGTTAGAGCTTGATGTCCCTCAGGCTAACGCTGAACTCTCAACTAGTGTGGAGCTAAAAGGCGGTTATCCGCTAACTCTTTCACTGAGTGCACTCGTCAAAGAAACCGAACTTGCAGGTCAAAAGTTATCTCTTTCCGCTGATGGTAGTGTCGCCGACTTACGTTTTGACTCCGAGTTTTCCGGCGTAATTGAAGCGGCGTTAGCTGGCTCGATTAAGCCATTAGACCCCACATTGCCTTTTGACTTATCGTTAAGTGATGGTGTCGCTCAGTGGCCGTTGACAGGGAAAAGTGACTATCAAGTGGATATCGCTCACCTAAATACGAATGGCTCATTAGACGGTTACCTGCTTGATTTAGAAACCAAAGTAGTCGGTAAAACCATTCCTCCGTTATTAATCGATTTGAATGGTCACGGGACTTTAGAGCAAATCGACTTGGATGCCATAAAAGTGGTGACTTTGGGCGGAGAAGTAGCTGGTAAAGTGATGGCGAATTGGAAAGCGCCGATTAACTGGCAAGCGGAATTAGCATTAAAAGATATACAGCCGGGGCTGCAATGGCCAGAAGCTGAAGGAAACATCAGTGGTGAGCTAAAAACGTCGGGAGAGCTAACCAAAGCTGGTGGCTGGAAAGTGAATTTACCCACGCTCGATATTGACGGCATTTTACGTGAATACCCACTTAACATTGAAGGTCAGTTAACCGCATCTGATGTGGAAGCTGATGGGAATGTTCGAGTGAATACCGAAGGCTTAGCTTTATCTCATGGCCCGAACTCTTTGCGTGCTAAAGGGTTGCTTGATAAAGAGTGGCAGATGGATGTGTCAGTTAACTTTCCTGATTTGGCCAAAAGTGTACCAGAGTTGGAAGGCTCGGTATTGGGAGACATTCATTTAAAAGGCGCGATGTTAGAGCCGGATATTCAGCTTTCTCTCAATGTCGATAACGTAAACTGGAATGATGAAGCCACCGTTAAGAATATTGCGTTGCAAGGTGAAGTCAGCCCATTGCCACATCCTAAAGCGGATGTGACTTTGTCGGTTACACAAGCCTCATATCAAAATAATCAGATTGATAGCGTAATGCTGAAAGTGGCTGGTGGAGAAAAAGAACACCGACTTACCCTTGATGTGCTCTCTGATATTGTCTCAACGAGCTTGGCCATTTCAGGAAGCTTAAGCCAATCTCCGACAATGATTTGGGATGGTAAGTTAGAGCGAGTTAAGGTGACGTCTGAACAAGGTCCATGGCAGTTACAGGCTCCGGCAGACATTAAAGTAGATGTGGATAAGCAAACCGCGAATGTCCAAGCTCACTGTTGGTTACAGGCTGATTCGAGTGTGTGTTTAACAGAAGATATTCTGGCTGGGAAATCCGGTGAAGCCAAGTTAGCGATTAGCCAGTTCAACTTCGATCAAGTTAAGCAATACATTCCAGAAGCGACGCAATTACAAGGCAATGTCGATGCGACCGCTTATGCGAAATGGCAAGAAGATGCTCCTCCGGAGGTGAAACTCGAAGTTTCGCTACTGAAAGGTAACGTGGTGCAAAAACTGGAAAACCCTTTGCAGATTGGTTGGGAAAGCGCGTCGCTTAACGCCCACGTGATCAACAATCAGTTGAAAGCTGATTGGCTCATTGATGTGACTGAGAATGGTGATCTATCGGGTAAAGTGACCTTGCCAGACTTGCTAGCTGCAGATAAGGAGATTGATGCAAAAGTGTCGTTGACGACATTTAACTTAGATTTCCTTAAGCCGATTGTGGGTGATTACAGCTTGTTAGAAGCGCTGCTGCAAACGGATTTACAAGTAAAAGGCCCCATGAAGCATCCACAAGTCTTTGGTCAGTTCACCATCGATAAGATGAAACTAAAAGGCGACGTTACTCCGATTGATGTTGAAGAGGGCAAGGTTGAACTGAATTTCACAGGCTACAGTGCCAACTTAAATGCTGGGATTCACACACCGGATGGCGAACTTACAGTGGAAGGGGATGGTGATTGGCAAGATCTAAAACATTGGCGCTCAAAAGTGCGTGTCTTTGCTGAAGAGCTTAAAGTGGATCTGCCTCCTATGGTTAAGATCAAACTTAAGCCTGATATGACCATCAAAGTAACGCCTAAGCTGGCCAAAATTGATGGCAACATTGCCTTGCCGTGGGGGCGAATTGTTGTAGAAGAGTTACCTCCTAGTGCTGTCGCGGTGTCCAAAGACCAAGTGTTATTAGACGCTAACTTGGAGCCAATTGACGGGGCGAATCAAATTCCGTTTGATGTTGAAACCAATATCAATATTTCAATTGGTGATGACTTCCTGTTGTCCGCATTTGGTTTAGAAGGGGGCTTAGTCGGCCGTCTTAATGTCTCGCAGAAAGATAAAGGGCCATTTATTACGGGTGAAGTGAATATCGAAAATGGTACGTATCGTTCATTTGGGCAAGACTTGCTGATTAACGAAGGCAAAATCTTAATGAATGGGCCAGCTGATCAGCCTTATGTTGCTATTAGCGCGATAAGAAACCCAGATAATACTCAAGATGATGTCACAGCTGGGGTTAGGGTGACTGGGCCTGCATCTGAACCGGCCATCGAGATTTATTCTGATCCGGCAATGCCGCAAGCCAATGCCTTGTCCTACTTATTACGTGGGCAAGATATTGATGGTGAGTCTGGTGGTAACTCAATGACTACCACGTTAATTGGCTTAAGTTTGGCGAAAAGTGGTGAAGTGGTTGGAGAAATTGGAGAAGCCTTTGGCGTGCAAGATCTTCAGTTGGATACCGCTGGTTCTGGTGATGATTCTCAAGTGACTGTGAGTGGCTATGTATTACCTGGGTTACAGGTGAAATATGGTGTGGGGATCTTTACGTCGTTAGGTGAATTCACGGTTCGTTATCGATTGATGCAAGATCTTTATATGGAAGCGGTTTCTGGGGTAGACAGTGCGGTCGATCTTCTTTATCAATTTGAGTTTAACTAAATGAGAAATAATGAGGGGTTAGCTATGCAGCATTTGGTATTTGTCTATGGGACGTTACGAAAAGGTGAGTCTAACCATCATTATTTAGTAAACGCTAAGCGACTAGGGGATTTTTTAACGCCACCTCAGTATGCTTTGTATGACCTTGGTGCGTACCCTGCTGTCATTGAAGGAAAGAAAAGTGTTCTAGGTGAGGTCTATTTAATCGATGACTCCATATTGAGTCGGCTTGATGAATTAGAAGATGTGCCAGTGGAGTATCGCAGAGAAACGCTAGAAACACCATTTGGTTGTGCTTGGATCTATTTATATCAAAACACGTATAGTTTAAGTGATGAGATTACGACAGGCGACTGGTGTAAAAGAGCTTAAATTATATTGGTAGTGATATTCGCTTAAGTGAGTCAGTCAGCTGAATATGAGTCGTAGAGTAGTCATTATTTCAAGTGGAGGAAATTATGAGATATCTTGGGTTACTTGTATCGCTATTACTGATTGGCTGTGTTCAAACGTCACTGCCAGTGGCTTCTACGGAGGAAGCGTGGCAAGCCTTTGGTACTGAGCGTGCGCTCAACGGAAGTATTAAATTATCAGAAGCATCGCTCGTCAAAATGTCCAATGGCTCTATTCTAGACGAAAAGCTTTATGCCGCTTACTCACAAGGTTATGAAGTGGGGAGAGCTGAGTATTGCACTCAAAATGCCTATATTTTGGGTGTCAAAGGTAAGCAGTATTTGGGTATTTGCGACCAAATTAGTATTTGGTTCAGAGACGATTATAACGCTGGACGGCATTCAATGGCGGGTGGGATTTTCTGAATATAGAGAGCCAACATCGTTGGCTCTTTTTTTTTGTTAGGCATTTATTTTTTAGCTCTTTCGAAGGATGTGAGGATCTCTTTTCTAGCCGCATCGACATCATCCCATCCATCTACTTTCACCCACTTTCCAGCTTCGAGTTCTTTGTATCTTTCAAAAAACTGTGTGATTTGAGCTTTTAAGAGAGCGGAAATGTCATCGACATTTTGTATGTGATCATACTCTTTAGAGAGTTTTGAGTGTGGAACGGCAAAGACCTTCGCATCTTCCCCTGATTCATCAGTCATCTTCAGCACCCCCACCGGTCGACAACGAATAACAGAGCCTGGCATTAACGGGTAGGGAGTCGGTACTAGAACATCGACCGGATCTCCATCTAGAGATAGCGTGTCATTAACGTAACCATAGTTACACGGATAAAACATAGGGGCTGACATAAAACGATCAACGAAAACTGCGCCGGAGTCTTTATCGACTTCGTATTTGATCGGATCTGCATTGGCGGGGATCTCGATGACAACGTATAGATCATCGGGTAGAGAGAGCCCAGCTGGAACGTTGTTTAAACTCATTCGTATCTCCTTAGATTGGATTCAATGATTCATTCCACGATTAGTATTCAATATAACTATCAGCATCATGTGGCAATTTGTCTATATTTAAGAAAGAACCAATAGACAAGGATCAGCGATAAAATGAAATGGATCTTACTATTGAGCTGTATGCTTGTAGTTTCATGTGGGAGGCAAGATCAAAAAACAGTAAGAATTGCGATCAATCCTTGGCCTGGCTATGAGTTTTTATATCTAGCCGATCAGAAAGGGATTTTTGAAGAGGTTGGGCTTGATATTGAATTGGTTGAGTTAGCCTCACTTGCCGACGTTCAACGGACGTATCTTCAAGGGCGCGTTGATGGTATGGCAAGTACCATGATCGAGGTCGTCCACGCCGTTGGAGAGTCTCCTGAGCCTCTAACGCTCGTGTTGCTACCGGATTACTCAAATGGTGGCGATGTTATTGTGACCAGAAAAGATCTGGGCAGTTTGACTGAACTAAAGGGGAAAACCGTCTCAGCAGAGTTAGGATCTTTAGGGATGTTTATGCTCCATTTAGGGTTGCAGAAAGTGGATCTTGGCTTGGAGGATGTCAAGCTTGATAACTCTGAGCAGCTGGAAATCCAGGGTTTACTCTCGAGTAATAGAATTGATGCAGCAGTCACTTACCCTCCATTCTCAACGCAAATTCTGAGAGACCCTAATTACCATGTATTGTTTGATAGCTCTGAAGTGCCTCAACAAGTGATCGACGTGGTGTCAATCAAATCGTCAGTCATTGAACAAGATCCAGAGTGGGTGACTCGGTTCCACCAAGCGTGGGGGAAAGCGTTAGCATTTTCTCGTAACCATTCTGAAGAAGCCTATGCGATCATGGCGGAGCGAGAAGGGATCACTGTTGAAGAGTTTGAGCAAGCTTTGCTAGGACTGCAGCTTGTTGGTGAAAATATGCAGACTTCGGTTCTTTCGGATCGTTCCCTCATTAACAATGCCAAAGAGGTCTGCTCGGTACTTTCCGAAAATCGATCAATAAGCTTTGAATGTGGAGCGATTGAAGACAAAGTGAGGGTGCCTACACGATGAACTTCCCTCAAAAAAGAATCGCTCGGAAACTGGTGACTCCTTTAGTCGGGAGCTTATTACTACTGTGCGCCATTATCGCGGCGATTATGTTATTTAGCTATGAGATGGTGCTGAAACAGCAGCTAAGAGGGCGGGCGTTAGAATTAGCGGAGTCCTATGTCATTGCGGCTGAAACCAAAGTGACTAGCGCTAATCTGATTCGGGTGACTAATTCTACGGGGAGCTTTCAAGACGTTAAGTTTGTGGCGCTATTGAAAGATCAAGAAGCGATTATACTTGCGTCTAACCGTAATCGATTTACCAATCGAGCGATTGATAACATCTTAGAGCCTGACGTAAAAGACGCATTGTTTAACGCTTTAGTCGAAGGCAAAAGTGGTCAGTTTTCTAAGGCTGGAGAGTATTATCGATTCATTTATAAATTCTCGCTCTTCTTTGACCCCAATATCCCTCCTCAGCCGCTAACTATGGTGTTGCTGTTAGACCCGACGACTGAACAAACTAAGCTAACTTATTTCATGACGATTCTTATGGTTGGTTTACTTATAGGCTTAACCATAGTGGGCATTGGACTTTACATTTCAGTTGCAAAGGTTGTTCTGAAACCGATTAAGCTGCTTGTGAACGCAGTGTCTCTGTCTGTACCGTTACCGCAATCCTCTCAGGAGTCACTCGACCCTAATGATGAATTTGGTCGACTCGCTTTTGCTTATGACTCTTTGATGCGTCGCCTAGCGATTGAAAATGAAACGCTTTCAGAAGAGAAAAAGAAAAGTGAAGCGGCGGTGATTGCGAAAAATGAATTTCTTGCTGTAATGACTCACGAGATCCGCACGCCACTGAACGGCATTATTGGCTGTGGTGAACTAATGAAAGCCACAGAACTCGATGAAGAACAGCAGCAGTACGTAAAGTTAATTACCCACTCTGGTGAACAGCTTCTGACCATTGTGAATGATATTTTGGACTTATCAAAAATAGAAGCCAGTAAGCTTCAACTGGAACTGAGACCCGTCAATATTATTGAGCTTCTCGAAGAAATCGTGGCGCTCTTCCAATTTAGAATCCAAGACAAAGACATTGCTTTCTCCTTCGTCAATCAAACGCAGAATCGATTGTATGTGGGTATTGATAGTACTCGCTTAAAGCAGGTCTTGATTAATCTGGTCGATAACGCCTTTAAGTTTACCGAAAGGGGGCAGGTGGAAATAGCTTTAACAGCGAAGCCGATTGATGGGCAAGGGCTGCGGTTAAAGCTAGCAGTGAAAGATACTGGGATCGGTTTGACTAAGGATCAGATTGAAAACATCTTTGATAAATTCTCTCAGGCCGATTCGAGTACAACGCGCAAATATGGTGGAACAGGGCTCGGGTTAAATATTACCTCCCAATTAATAGAGTTAATGGGCGGGAAACTACACGTTGTCTCCGATCCGGACTTAGGCTCTAAATTCTTCTTTGAGTTCGATGTGGTGACTTATAACCAAAACGCTCAGGTATTAGCTGAGCCGTTCGAAGAGCCACAAATATTTGAACGCGACTTGACCATGTTGATTGTTGATGACACTAAGGTGAATACGGTCGTGGCCAGTAAAATGTTAAAGCACGATAGGCTGGATATTGATATTGCCTTGAGCGGCATCGAAGCTATCAACAAGTGCCGTAAGCGCTTTTACGATGTGATTATCATGGACTGCTTGATGCCTTCAATGGACGGTTATGAAACGACGCGCCAGATCCGTTTGCTGCAATCATCTAGGCAGAGTTACATTTTTGCGTTAACGGCGAGTGCGCTGAAAGAAACGGAACAGAGGTGTTACGACGCTGGAATGAACTGCTTTTTGGTGAAACCCCTCACAAAAGAAGGCGTGCATGAGATCCACGATTATCTTGTGAATATAAAAAGAAGCGAGCAAGCTAATGTGATTAATCAATAGCTTGCTCGTGAATTATGTAATCAAGATGAAATGGAGTTAGTCGTCTCGATTCAGCTCAAGAAACTCTTCAACTTTCTTCACCATGTTGGTTGAACCAACAAAGAACGGTACACGTTGGTGTAGCTCGGTTGGTTTCAAATCCATAATACGATTCACACCGTCAGAGGCTACGCCACCCGCTTGCTCGACGATGTAAGCCATTGGGTTGCATTCGTAAAGTAAACGCAGTTTGCCGGTTGGGTGGCTTTCAGTACTTGGGTACAGGTAAATGCCGCCTTTGAGTAGGTTACGGTGGAAATCTGCAACTAGTGAACCGATGTAGCGAGACGTGTATGGACGATTGTCACTTGGCTCACTTTCCTGACAGTACTTAATGTACTTCTTAACACCAGTTGGGAATCGGATGTAGTTCCCTTCGTTGATCGAGTAAATCTTACCGTCTTGAGGGATCATCATGTTTTCATGCGATAAGCAGAACGTACCCAGAGATGGATCGTATGTGAAACCATTTACCCCTTTACCTGTGGTGTAAACCAACATGGTAGAAGAACCGTAAATCACATAGCCCGCAGCCACTTGCTTATTGCCTGGCTGTAAGAAATCTTCTTCTGTTGGAGGTGTACCAATCGGAGAGACTCGACGGTAGATAGAGAAAATAGTACCAACAGAAACGTTCACATCAATGTTTGAAGAACCATCAAGAGGATCCATAAGTACTACGTACTTAGCGTTCTTGTTCAGTTCTTTATTGAATGCTACAGCTTCATCTTCTTCTTCACTCGCCACGCCACAAACTTGATCGCGTGCTTCGAGTGCCGCTTTAAACTTTTCGTTAGCGTATAGGTCTAGCTTTTGCTGTTCTTCACCCTGAATATTGTCGACGCCACTTGCGCCAGTGATATCAGCAAGGCCAGCTTTGTTGATCTCACGGTTAACAATTTTTGCAGCAAGACGAATTGATGACAATAGGGATGATAGATCACCGCTTGCGTGGGGGAAGTCACTTTGTTTTTCAACAATGAACTCGCCAAGGGTGCGCATCTCAGACATGTTATTTCCTTAAACTTCTCTGAATAATTAGGGGATTTGGGTACCGAAGGGATTCAGCCTCTTAGTGGGCGTTATTCATCAAGGCACCTAAATAAAGTGTAAGGGTTAGATCTTTTTAATGGTAATGAACTAAGCGACATAGATCTCACTTAGCTTGTCGACTGAATTTGTTTTGCATTGCTGCTCGCTTTTAATCGCGGATTCATGGTAAGAATTGCAATAGTTTGATTTAGCGTTTATTTGGAAGCGATTTATGCATATTCACATCTTAGGGATTTGTGGCACTTTTATGGGCGGAGCGGCGGTTCTGGCTCGCCAATTAGGCCATAAAGTGACGGGCAGTGACGCCAATGTTTACCCTCCAATGAGTACCCTTTTGGAATCTCAAGGCATCGAAATTATCGAAGGTTTTGACCCTTCTCAATTAGAGCCAAAGCCAGACCTGGTGGTCATTGGTAACGCCATGAGCCGTGGTAATCCGTGTGTCGAATATGTGCTAGATAACAACTTAAAATACACATCTGGCCCACAATGGCTGCAAGAGTTCTTGCTGCATGACCGTTGGGTATTAGCGGTGTCAGGGACGCACGGAAAAACGACGACGTCGAGCATGCTGGCGTGGATACTTGAAGACTGCGGTTATGCCCCGGGTTTCCTCGTTGGTGGGGTGTTGGGGAACTTTGGTATTTCAGCGCGCCTTGGCGAAAGTATGTTTTTTGTCGTGGAAGCTGATGAATATGACAGTGCTTTTTTCGACAAGCGTTCTAAGTTTGTTCATTATCACCCAAGAACCTTAGTGATGAATAATCTAGAGTTTGATCATGCTGACATCTTCGATGATTTAGAGGCGATTAAGCGTCAATTTCATCATTTGGTGCGAACAGTACCAAGTAACGGACGCATCTTTTCGCCACAAAAAGATCAGGCAATAGAAGATGTTTTATCCCGAGGATGCTGGAGCGAAACCGAATTTACGGGTGAAAACGCAGCCTGGAAGGCTGAGAAACTGATTAAAGATGGCTCGAGGTTTGACGTGATCTTCCAAGGTGAAGCCGTAGGCACCGTCAATTGGGATTTAGTCGGGGACCACAATGTCGATAATGCGCTGATGGCCATCGCGGCCGCGCGTCATGTTGGCGTTACCCCAGATTTAGCTTGTGAGTCTTTGGCTAAGTTTATTAATACGAAAAGGCGCCTTGAGTTAAAAGGGGAAGTGGGGGGAGTTCAGGTTTATGATGATTTTGCCCATCACCCAACGGCGATTGAACTTACTCTGGGTGGTTTACGTAATAAAGTCGGAGAACAGAAAATTATTGCGGTTCTTGAACCTCGCTCGGCAACCATGAAGCGTGGTGTGCACAAAGAAACGTTAGCTGATTCCTTGAAGCAAGCGGACTCGACCTATTTGTACCAGCCCGCTAATATTGAATGGTCAGTGCAGGGTATTGCTGAACAATGTCATCAACCTGCCCATGTTGATAGTGATATGGATGCTTTTGTCGCTAAAATTGTCGATGAAGCGCAACCGAGCGATCAAATCCTCGTGATGAGTAATGGTGGCTTTGAAGGGATTCACCAAAAGCTGCTTGAACAATTAGCGATTAAATTTAAATAACAGAACGGGCTCTGCGCCATTCAATGATTAGATAAGATGAATAACAAAAATAAAGCGATCACTTTAGCTTTTACGGGCGCCTCAGGGGCGCCTTATGGTTTAAGGCTACTAGAGTGCCTATTAGCGGCCGACTACCACGTGTATTTACTGATTTCATCGGCAGCTCGCGTCGTAATGGCGACTGAGCACGACTTAAAGTTACCAAGTGGCCCTGAAGCGGCAAAAGCGGCGTTAGTTGAACATTTACAATGCAACCCAGACAACTTAACGGTTTGCGGAAAAGAAGATTGGTTCTCTCCAGTGGCATCAGGATCTGCGGCGCCGAAACAAATGGTGGTGTGTCCTTGTTCTGCAGGAAGTGTGGCGTCCATTACACATGGCATGTCTGACAACCTAATAGAGCGTGCGGCCGATGTCGTCATGAAAGAGCGTGGTCAATTGCTTCTCGTCGTGCGTGAGACGCCATTTTCAACTCTGCATTTGGAGAATATGCATAAGCTGTCGACGATGGGCGTCACGATTATGCCGGCGTCTCCAGGCTTTTATCATCAACCAACATCAATAGAAGATTTAGTGGACTTTATGGTCGCACGAATTTTGGATCACTTAGGAGTTGAGCAGGGCTTAGTCCCACGCTGGGGATATGACCAACGCTCATAGACAGCGATCTAGTTGGCTAATTGAGTGAAATCCCATTACAATCCAAACCACTCATCGGGGAGCTAAGCATTCACAGACTGAATGCGCGCTGAGATCAAGTCATGACTTGGGACCCGTAAACCTGAACCAGATAATGCTGGCGTAGGAATTGAGTTAGGAACCATTCACATATTTCCTCCCTCAACCCTGTGCCGCTCAGACCAAGGAGAGCGTCCAGTGAAATTCGCATTAACTACTTTAGCTTTGGCTACGGCTACTTCATTTTCAGCTGTTGCTGCTGACAATACTTTAACTGTCTACACCTACGATTCTTTTGCTGCTGATTGGGGCCCTGGCCCAACAGTCGAGAAAGCATTTGAAGAAAAGTGTGGCTGTGACGTGAATTTTGTCGCGCTTGAGGATGGAGTATCTATTTTAAACCGCCTTCGTTTAGAAGGAGGTAACAGCAAAGCTGACGTAATTTTAGGTTTGGATAACAACCTAATGGCGGAAGCGAAAAAAACCGGTTTCCTTGAAACACACAGTGTCGACACATCTTCTGTGATTTTACCTAATGGCTGGTCTGACGATACGTTCGTTCCATACGACTATGGATACTTTGCTTTTGTTTACAACAAAGAAAAGCTGGCCAATCCGCCAAAGAGTCTTAAAGAGCTTGTAGAGCAACGCGATGATCTGAAAGTCATTTATCAGGATCCTCGAACGTCTACTCCAGGCCAAGGCTTGATGCTATGGATGAAGTCGGTATACGGTGATGACGTGACGCAAGCATGGAAACAGCTAGCAGAAAAAACCGTCACGGTGACGAAAGGTTGGTCGGAAGCGTACTCCATGTTCCTAGAAGGTGAGTCGGACTTAGTACTTTCTTATACAACTTCTCCGGCGTACCACTTGATCGCTGAAAATGATGCTAAATTTTCGTCAGCCGCTTTTTCTGAAGGTCATTACACGCAAGTGGAAGTAGCAGCTAAAGTCAAAGGTTCAAAAAACGAAAAATTAGCGGATGAATTTATGAGCTTTATTCTTAGCAATGAATTCCAATCAGCGATGCCAACAGGTAACTGGATGTACCCAGTAACGAACGTAGAGCTGCCAAAAGGTTTTGAAACTTTGACGGTACCTAAACAGGCATTGAGTTTCTCTTCTGATGAAATTGCAGAAAAGCGTAAGCCATGGATTCGTGAATGGCAGAACGCGTTAACTTTCTAACTTCGCTTAGGTAACTATGCAAAATAACACGCCTAAGGTCGGCTACGCGGTTGCGTTTATTATTTCGGCCTTTGTTATTTCTTCGGTTGGGGCATTGCTAAGCAATGCCCCTTCTCTTGATATTAGCCAAGTATGGTCTGACCCTTATTATTGGCATGTCACCAAGTTCAGCTTTTATCAAGCATTCCTTTCGACACTCCTGAGTGTTGGGTTCGCTATCCCTGTTGCTCATGCCCTGTCGCGTCGTCGTTTTTTCGGGCGAGAGCTGCTTCTGAAATTATTCGCTTCCACTCTCGTGCTACCCGTTTTAGTGGGGGTATTTGGTTTACTGGCGATTTATGGAAACAGTGGCTGGTTAGCCAAAGGGTTTCAATGGTTTGACTCTAAATTGCCTTTTTCCATCTACGGGCTAAACGGCATCTTATTGGCTCACGTATTTTTCAATTTGCCATACGCAAGCCGCTTGTTACTGCAAGCGCTCGATACCGTCCCTGCAGAACAGCATAAACTTTGTGCGCATTTAGGCATGAGCTATTGGAATAAATTTAAATGGATTGAATGGCCTCGACTTCGCCAACAATTGCCTCATGTTTGTGGCTTGGTTTTTATGCTCTGTTTTACAAGTTTTGCCGCAGTAATGGCATTGGGCGGAGGGCCGAAATCGACCACTATTGAACTGGCTATCTACCAAGCGATCAAATTTGATTTCGATCTGCAAGCTGGCGCTCTGCTTGGTATTTGGCAGATGCTGCTTTGCGGAATCCTGACGATCAGTATCCAGAAATTATCGAAGCCACTTTCGGTGGCGTCAGGTCAGCTATCTCAAGACAAATTTATAGTGAAAGATAACTTGTGGTCAAAAGCTTGGGATAGCTTTTGGATCATGGGAGTACTATTGCTAGTGCTACCACCGTTGTTGATGGTGCTGGTGAGTGGGGTTAACCATCAAGCCTTTCAAGTTTTGACGAGTGATGCGTTTTGGACTGCACTGTGGACGTCTTTTAAAGTCGCGGTACTCGCCAGTGTTTTTGCGCTTGGGGCAGGAATTGCAATCTTGTTAACGAGCCGAACGTTGCGCTTAAAATCTCAACATCTTAAAGCCGATAAAATTGAATTGATTGGCACCATTATTTTGGTCACACCGGGATTGGTGATAAGTACGGGCTTGTTTTTACTGTTGCGCGCTATCACGGATGTCTTCAGCTTAGCTTTTTTTGTTGTCGTAGCTGTCAACAGTTTGATGGCATTGCCTTATGTGATTAAAACCCTTGCTCAACCACTGTTGCACCTTGCACAACAGTATCAATACCTATGCCCAAGTTTGGGGATGACCGGTTGGAATCGCTTTAAGTTAGTTGAGTGGCGGGCATTGCGAAAACCCATGGCACAAGCGTTTTCGATCAGCTTCATGTTGTCGATTGGCGACTTAAGTGCGATAGCCTTATTTGGTAGCCAAGACTTTAGAACTTTACCTCTCTACCTATTTCAACTGCTCGGTAGCTATCAGATGGAAGCCGCTGCGGTGGTATCGGTGACCTTATTACTGCTCAGTGTTGGGGCCTTCAGTGTCACTGAGAGAATCTTTGCTTCATCCCAACGGAGGAAAGCGACATGCTAACGTTACGCAACGTGCATTATCATTATCAAAAAGAGCTGTTCACCTTCGACTTCGAGGCGAAACAAGGAGATATCGTTGCCTTGATGGGACCGAGTGGTGCTGGCAAATCGACGTTATTGGCATTGGTGGCTGGGTTTATTGAGCCGACCGATGGCGATATTGTTGCTAGTGACCAATCGCTTGTCGGCCTTGAAGCGCATCAGCGGCCTTTGGCAATGCTGTTTCAAGAACACAACTTATTTGCACACCTGACCGTTCGAGAGAATATTGGTTTAGGGTTGCATCCGGGATTGAAGCTAACTGCGGAACAGAAACGGTTAGTGACAGAAGCGGCTCAGCAGGTTGGAGTGGGGGATTACCTTGATAGGTTGCCCGAGCAATTGTCAGGCGGTCAGAGACAACGGGTGGCGCTAGCAAGGTGCTTTGTTCAGCCTCATCAAATTTGGTTGTTAGATGAGCCTTTTTCCGCCTTAGACCCGATCCTCAGAGAGGAGATGCTGGCGTTAGTACACAAGCTTGCGATGGAAAGGAATATTACCGTACTCATGGTCACCCACCATATCGGAGATGCTCGGAGTATTGCGAATAAATTTGCCTTTGTCGCGCAAGGTAAAGTGCTGGTGGCCGATACCATTGATCAACTGACGGTTGAACATTCGGAACCAATTTTGAGTGACTTTGTTAGAGCGGGTAATTAACGCGAAGTTAGAAAAGAAAAAACCTAGCAAGTGCTAGGTTTTTATTTGATCGGCTTATTAATCTTCATTTAGCTCTTTAAGCAGTTGGAAGATTTCGCGGAATGCTTTTGCTGGTTTGTTCGCTTTCTTTTCTTTGTTAGCTTGGCGAGCAAGCTGACGCAGACGTTGGCGATCGACACTTGGGTGTGCATCTACCACTTCAGCTATCGCGCTGTCGCCTTTTTCAACAATGCGATCTCGCATTTGTTCAAGCTTGTGCAGTTCTGCGGTTGCTTGAGAGTGTTTGTTACGAACCTTGTCTAGAGCCAGTTGAATTGGCTCTGGGTCAATGTTACGCATCAACTTGCCAATGTATTGTAGCTGGCGACGTTTTGCTTCATTTTTAAAGCGTTGCGCGTCTTTGATTGCATCAGCTAAGTCTTCTGATAGTGGAAATTTTTCCAACACAGAAGGCTTAAGTGTGACTAACTCTTCACCTAATTCTTGAAGCGCTTCCATGTCTTCTTTCATTTCGGTGCGACTTACCCAAATGATTTCTTCTTCAGGTTCCCAAGGGGCTTTCTGATTTTTGCGGGCCATCTTTTCTGCCTATATCACTATCTCATACGAATATATGGCTATTTTAGCAAGAATCGTGGGGAGAATGCGAAATTCTTGTTATCCTACGTAATATTGATATTAAAAATTAGATTAGATATGGATGTGAAACAGCAAGTCGCTCAGCAGCGTGTTGAGCTAGAAGCCGCCGTAGCCAAAGCGTTAGATATCGCGGCAGCAGGATCCGACGCGGCAGAAGTAGCAATTACTAAGTCTACTGGATTAAGTGTTTCGACCCGCATGTGCGAAGTAGAGAACGTTGAATTCAATAGTGATGGCGCGCTGGGTATCACAGTATATCGTGGTCAGAAGAAAGGCAGTGCGTCTACTTCTGATTTAAGTGAACAAGCGATCGCACAAACTGTTGCAGCCGCACTTGATATCGCTCAGTACACCTCTGAAGATAAGTTTGCCGGTCCCGCGCCGAAAGAACTTATGGTTCAAGATATTCCCGATTTAGATTTATTCCACCCAGACGAGCCAAACCCAGATGTTGCCGCAGAAATTGCGATTGCAGCAGAAAGACAAGCTTTGGCTTACAGTGACAAAATCAAACAAAGTGATGGCGCAAGCTATGACAGCCACTATGGCGTGAAGGTTTACGGTAATAGCCACGGGTTACTGGCAAGTTATGCTTCTAGCCGTCATAGCACGAGCTGTTGCGTGATTGGTGAGGGTAAGAATGGTGAAATGGAGCGTGACTATAGCTACACGCTAGCACGTCATCGTGATGATCTCTGGACGCCTGAGCGAGTTGGCCAAGAAGCGGCAGAAAAAACGGTGAGCCGACTAGATGCTCGCAAACTTGCAACGGGGCAGTACCCAATCATGTTTGCGGCTGATGTGGCGACTGGCTTGATTGGCCACTTAGTGATGGCGATTAGCGGCGGGAATCTATACCGTAAGTCTTCGTTTCTATTAGATCATCTAGGCAAACAGATTCTTCCTGAATGGTTCAATATTTCAGAGCGTCCTCATATTTTGCGTGGCTTGGCATCTAGCCCATTTGATAGTGAGGGTGTCTTTACTCAAGACCGTGAGATCATTACAGATGGTGTATTGGCGACTTATCTGCTAACTAGCTACTCTGCTCGTAAGATGGACATGACGCCGACGGGCCATGCTGGTGGTATCCATAACTGGTTTGTGAAATCGACCGGTCAAAACTTCAATCAAATGCTAAAAGACTTAGGCACAGGCTTTTTAGTGACTGAGGTGATGGGCCAAGGCGTGAATACTGTCACGGGTGATTACTCACGTGGTGCGGCAGGATTCTGGGTTGAGAATGGTGAAATTCAATACCCGGTATCTGAAGTTACCATCGCGGGTAACTTGAAAGATATGTTTAATCAGATTGTTGCAGTGGGCGATGATGTTGAGACCCGCTCACAAATCCAAACGGGTTCTATTCTCGTTGAATCGATGAAAGTGGCTGGAGAATAATCCCTGCGACTTGATGTAAAAAAGGCTTGATGATTATCAAGCCTTTTTTAATGCGTTCAATACAGACATTGGTGTCAATTAGATGAGTATCGTTGCCAATCCAAGGAAGACGGATAAGCCAATAACATCAGTAATGGTTGTTAATGCCATCCCACCAGCAAGAGCTGGGTCAATATTCATTTTCTTAAGCATGACAGGAATGGTCACACCGGCAATGCCAGCAACGATTAAGTTGGTCATCATCGCTGCTGAGATGATGCCTCCTAGAATCCAGTTTCCTTTCCAAGCGACCACGATACCGCCAATGATGCATGCCCACAGGATACCGTTTAGGAAACCGATCGCGGCTTCTTTGAGTAACAATTCACGTTTGTTACTGTCACCAATATGGCCGAGTGCTAAGCCACGGATCACAAGCGCAACAGTTTGGTTGCCCGCGACTCCACCCATCGATGGAACGATGGTCATCAACACAGCGATGGCCGCCATTTGATCGAGTGTAGCTTCAAACATGTTAGACACTGACGCAGCGGCTAATGCTGCAAGTACGTTAGCGCCTAGCCAGACACTTCGGCGACGAGCTGATTTTACGACTGGCGCGAAAGTATCTTCGTCGTCATCCATACCTGCCATACTCATCATTGAGTGTTCAGCATCTTCACGAATGACGTCAACCACGTCATCGATGGTGATACGGCCAACGAGATGTTGGTTTTCATCGACAACTGGAGCCGAGACCCAGTTTCTACGTTCAAACAAGCTCGCAATATCAGATGCGCTGGTTTCAACCGCAATCGCTTCGTCTGCGTTATCCATCACTTCGGTAACGGGTACGTCAGGCTGCGTAGTGATTAAGGCGGTAAGCGAAAGATTACCTATTAGTCGGCTTTCTTCATCGATAACATATAGTGTATCTGTGGCTTCAGGGAGTTCGCCACGCATACGCATATAACGCAGGACAACATCGATGTCGACATCTCCTCGAATGGTCACCACGTCGGTGTTCATCAATGCGCCAGCGGAATCTTCTGGGTAAGATAGAGCAGTTTCAACTAAGACACGATCTGCGGAGTCCATTTGAGAAAGGACTTCTCGAGATACGTCGTCGGGTAAGCTACGAAGTACGTAAGCAACATCATCGGTTTCCATACCTTCGGTTGCTTCTGCCAAAGTCTCAGGTGCCATTTTGGACACGAGTGCATCTTTGACGTCTTCGTTTAGTTCATCAAGAATCTCACCGTAATCTTCGGGATCGGTAAGCTGCCAAAGCACTTCACGACTCTTGCGTGGGGATGCTTCCAGTAGGTGTGCAATGTCTTCCGGCTCCATATCTTGGAGTTGACGGCGCACATGAACAAAGCGGCCATTTTCTAGCGCTTCGCTGACTTCTTGGAGGGTTTGGTGAGCTTGGTCGAATTCTAATTGCTCTGCCATGTTTCCCCCTACCTCGTTATTCTCACAATGCTTTGAATAGTAACTTAATTCTAGGCCTTATTTAATAATAACTTGGGGAGGAGCAAGATTTAATTAGATGGTAGTACCAATGAGGAAAGAAAAGAGGGCTACTCGCCCTCATCGAATTTGTCTTCAATTAAGCTGCATACGGCATCCAAAGCTTCTTCAGCATCGGATCCATTTGTCTGAATGGTGATGTGTTGGCCTTGGGCCGATTCAAGCATCAAAAGTCCCATGACGCTATCTGCTGTGGCTTGCTTATCTTCTTCACTTTGGATAGTGATGGTTGATTCATAGCTTTGCGCCAGCTCGACGAGTTTCACAGCGGCACGAGCATGTAACCCTAACTTATTTTGAATTAGGACAGTTCTATTCAATTCCAAAATCAATCCTTTTGATTTTTCTCGAGTGAGGCGTGACGAATTTGAACTTGATGGCCAAGCTTAGAAAAGTATTCACCAATTTTTTGGGTGAGATAGACAGAACGATGTTTACCGCCTGTACAACCAATCGCAACGGTTAAGTAGCTTCGGTTGTTTTTTTCAAGCATAGGTAGCCACTGTTCTACAAAGCCTTGAATTTGTAGTTTGAGTTCAATGACTTCTTGATGCTTTTCCAAAAAGGAGTGGATTGGAGCATCAAGCCCTGTCATTGGACGAAGATCGGGCTCCCAGTGTGGATTGGGTAAGAAACGAACATCAAACACATAATCAGCATCACTTGGTAAGCCAAATTTGAACCCAAACGACTGAAATACAATGATTAAGTCTTGCTTCTCACGACCTTCAATTTTTAGCCTAACCATTTCACTTAATTCATAAAGGGTTTGGTTACTGCTATCTAAAATGAGGTCGGCTTGACTGCTTAAAGGGGTGAGTAGTGTTTTTTCGAGTTCAATCGCTTGATCTAAAGAAAGCTTTTCTTCATTAAGTGAAAGCGGGTGAATCCGTCTAGTTTCACTGTAGCGTTTGAGTAGCGTGGCTTTGTCTGCGTCTAAAAAGAGAACATCAACTTCTACTTCACTCGACGCTTTCAGTTTGTCCAGAGTTTCTGATACGAGTGATGGCTCTTTCGGCAAATTGCGAATATCAATGCTGACTGCGACGTTTTGCTTACTGTCTTTAACAGAGTCGACAAATGCATCGAGCAGACTGACGGGAAGGTTGTCGACACAGTAGTAGCCAAGATCTTCCAAAACGCGGAGCGCAACACTTTTTCCTGCTCCAGATTGGCCACTCACAACAATTAAGCGCATGTTATTGCTCGCAGGTCTGTACGTTAGTCATGATTTCATACAGTTCTTGATCGCTACCCGCATTGCGTAGTTGCTTCAAGATTTGCTTGTCGTTTAAACGCTCTGCCATACAAGAAAGGGTTTTGAGGTGCTCTTTACATTGTTCGCTTGGAACAAGTAAGGCAAACAGTAGGTCGACAGGGCGGTTATCAATCGCATCAAATTCAATTGGATCTTGGCATTGCAGAAGTACAGCGATGGCTTTGTCACTTGAGTTCATACGCGCATGGGGAATGGCGATTCCATTTCCGATGCCAGTACTGCCCATTTTTTCACGGCTGAGCATGCATTCGAAAAGTTCGGTCGAATCTTGCCCTGTGCTTTCAGCCACAATTTGGCTGATCATTTCTAGGGCTCTTTTTTTGCTTGTGCATTGGACTGCACTTCTGGTGCAGTCCAATGAAAGTACTTCGCTTAGTTGCATTTTAGTGACTACTTAACTTTTCTTTATGCTTGTTGAGTTGACGAACAAGTTTATCTACGAGGGAATCTATTGCTGCATACATGTTTTCATCATCAGCCGTCGCGTGGATATCGCCTTGATTAACATGCAGGGTTGCTTCTGCAATTTGATGAACTTTCTCAACGCGTAATACAACTTGAACGTTGTTAATATGGTCGAAAAAGCGTTCAAGCTTTCCAAATTTTGAGTGAACATAGTCTTGCATTGAATCGGTAAGATCAACGTGATGGCCTTGAATATTGATTTGCATAGACTTTCCTTTTCAGTTTATTGGCCTTATAGCAGGCGTTTACGCTGACTCGATGGCGCGATGCCTAGAGATTCACGGTATTTTGCTATTGTCCGTCTAGCAACCTGAATTCCTTGGTCAGCCAGTAAGGCAGCAATCTTGCTATCACTGAGTGGTTTGGCGATGTTTTCTGCCGCAACCAGTTTCTTGATCAGTGCGCGTATTGCTGTTGATGAACACTCTCCACCATTGTCAGTATTGACGTGACTAGAGAAGAAGTATTTCAATTCAAATATCCCACGAGGGGTATGCATGAATTTCTGCGTAGTGACACGAGAAATCGTCGATTCATGCATGTCTACATCCAGTGCTACATCATTTAGCACCATAGGTTTCATTGCTTCTTCGCCATGTTCGAAGAAATCGTGCTGATGTTCAACAATACATCGTGCAACTTTGAGCAGCGTCTCGTTTCGACTTTCTAGGCTTTTAATTAACCACTTTGCCTCTTGCAAATTCGAACGGATGTACTGGCTATCAGCACTGTTACCTTTGCCAAGTTGAGCATACTGTTGATTAACTTTGAGTTTAGGAACGCTGTCTGGGTTGATGGTGACTAGCCACTTCCCACGCTCTTTGAACACCGACACATCCGGAACCACGTATTCCGTTTCGTCTGGGGTGATCTTGCTGCCGGGTCTTGGATCAAGCTGTTGGATTAATTGAAGAACTTCGCGTAGTTCTGCCTCTTTTAACTTGGTCTCTTTGATCACAAGTTTGTAATCACGGTTACCTAATTGGTCGATGTGATTGGTCAGAACTAGCTTCGCTTCGCTGAGCCAAGGCGTATCTTCTGGGAACGTCGCTAGTTGCAACAATAAGCAGTCTTGTAGGTTGTTAGATGCGACGCCCAGGGGATCGAATTGTTGGACACGTTTTCGAACGGCTTCAATTTCATCGAGTTCGATGTCTTCATTGTCGAAACTTTCTAAAATATCTTCGATGCTGATGGTGAGATAGCCATAATCATCAATCGCGTCGATAATCGCAAAAGCGATCGTTCGGTCGGTTTCGCTAAATGGGGTAAGGTCGAGTTGCCACAATAAGTAGTCTTGAAGGCTTTGCGTGGTTTCACCTTGGTAGACTGGCATGTCATCGTCTACCGCAATACCGGTGCTACCAGTATTGGCGCTGTAGACGTCTTCCCACGTGGTGTCTATTTCTAGGTCGTTACTGATTTCAGATTTCTCTATGAGATCGGAGCTATCAGGTAAGTCAGATTCAGCCACAGTTTCGGAGTTCGCTTCAGCGGTGGCTTCTTTTTCCTCGTTACGTTGCTTATCGTCAGTAGCTGGAGAGTCTTCGCTGCCTTCTTCGACATCAAGTAAAGGGTTAGATTCGAGCGCTTCTTGAATTTCTTGCTGTAAATCCAATGTCGACAATTGCAACAAGCGAATTGCTTGCTGTAATTGAGGTGTCATTGCTAACTGTTGGCCTAGCTTAAGTTGTAATGAGGGTTTCATTCAGTATTACTTACCTTATTATTATTTTTAGACTTAGCGATGCTCTCTATCTAATCATAGACGGAATTGTTCACCTAGATAAACTTGTTTTACTTGTTCGTTATTGAGAACGTCTTCCGGTGTTCCTTCAGCAATTAAGTGCCCTTGGCTTACAATATAGGCCTTCTCACATACGTCTAATGTTTCACGAACGTTGTGGTCAGTGATTAACACGCCAAGGCCACGATCGCGCAAGTGTTCTATGATTTTCTTGATATCAATGACAGAGATTGGGTCAACGCCAGCGAATGGTTCATCAAGCAGAATGAATTGAGGGTTGGCCGCGAGTGCGCGCGCAATTTCGACACGTCTACGTTCACCACCAGACAATGCCATACCCGCACTCTTTCGAATGTGCTGAATATGAAATTCTTCTAGCAGATCTTCTAGTTTATCTTGGCGCTGTTCATTGGTGAGCTCTTCACGAGTTTGTAGAACGGCCATAATATTATCTTCTACAGAAAGCTTACGAAAGATGGAAGCTTCTTGCGGCAGGTACCCAATACCTAAACGTGAACGATTGTGCATTGGTAAGATACTGATGTCTTTATCATCAATGCTAATTGTACCTTCATCACGGGCAACGAGCCCGACTATCATATAAAACGACGTTGTTTTACCCGCTCCGTTTGGGCCAAGCAAGCCAACAATTTGTCCAGATTCAACTTGCAAGCTAACGTCAGTCACTACTTTACGTTTGCTGTAAGTCTTCGCCAGATTCGTTGCTTTCAATACTGCCATAATTATTTATTCACTTGAGTAGGTTGAAGCACAGTAGAAACGCGTTGTTTGCTATCACCATCAGCAGTCAACTTCTGCGAGGTGATTTCATACGTGATTGTTGTGCCCCTGATGGTATTACCATCTTGGGAGAGCTGAGCTTTATTCGTCATCGTCAATTTATCAGATAATAGCTCGTAGTGCAGATCATCCGCTTGCCCGTTTAGTGTTTTCCCGTCATCAGTTAACTGAGAAAAAGTGGCTGGGTTACCAAATGCTTCAATCGACTGAATCTCGCTAGTTTTACTGTCCTGAGACACTATTACTTTGTCAGCGTTAATATTGATACTGCCTTGCTTTAGCTTAACGTTTCCGATGAACGTAACTTTGCTGCTTTTCATATCAAGCTGCTGGCTGTCTGAGTCAATGTACACTGGTTGTTCAGTGTCTGATGACAGAGCAAGAGCGTTTGGTGCAGCAAGCGAAAATGCTAGCAGGCTAAGGTGTAAGAGTTTCATATCTACCTTGAACGTTATCAAAGAGGGTCGCAGTATTGCTATCGAAGTTTCCTTTCATAGCTTGCCCCTCTGTTTTAAATTGTGGGCCGTTCATTTGGACCGGAGTTTCAGTGTGGAAATCTCGAGAGACCAAATCAATGATAAACTTATCGGTTACCATTGTGTCAAAACTGGCGCCTGGTAATAGGTTTTTTACTACAACGTTGTCATAAAGCGTAAGCACTTGATCTTCGCTCATCACGGCCCTTCTGGCCGTTAGTTGCCACTCGATGGTATGCCCGTCTCTGAAAACCGATAAAATTGGGTCTTCAAAAATCGTGTCACCACTCTTTGAGTAATGATCTAAATGAGAGGACTCTATTTGGTGGCTTCGAATACCTTCTTGGTTATATGAAATATTGTCTAGTTTTGTTCCGCTAAACATAGGCAGCTCAACATTGGGAGCCACCTGAACTGTTTGACCGCCTTCTTTATCAAACAGATAGTAAGCTGACCACGAACAAACAAAAATCAGTACCAAGTAAAGGATACGAGATAGACTCATATACTTAAGCCTTTGTGCACGTCCAGTTCATCACGAGCCTGTAAAATTAAGTCGCAAACTTCGCGCACTGCGCCATGACCACCTTTGATGGTAGTGACATAGTTCGCTCGCTTCACGAGAAGAGGGTGACCATCAGCCACGCATACCTTTAGGCCTACTTTTTCCATTACAGGCCAATCAATGAGATCGTCCCCAATGTACCCCGTCTCTTCTGGAGAGATATTCAGTTTCTGGCAAATATCTTGGTATGCTTTTACCTTATCATCTTGACCCTGATAGATCAGGGAGATACCTAAAGCGGTCATTCGGTTCTCTACAATTTGAGACTTACGGCCTGTAATGATGGCAATCTCGATACCAGCATTCATTAAAGATTTAACACCGTAACCATCTCGGGTATGGAAGGTTTTTAATTCTTCACCATTGTTCCCCATATAAATGCGACCATCTGAGAACACACCGTCCACATCGCAAATCAACAGTTTGATGTTTTTCGCAATAGTTAAAATATCTTGTTCAACTTCACCATAGAGGGTTTCTACAGGTTTTAGCATTACATTACTCCAGCTTTCAGTAAATCATGCATATTCAGTGCACCGACTAATTTGCCGTTTTCGCAAAGCATCAAGCCATTTATGCTTTTTGCTTGCATCATATTTAAACCGTCGACGGCAAGGGTATTTGGCTCTGCTACGGTAGGGTTTGCCGTCATGACATCACCAATCGCAGTGGTGTGTATATCGATACGTTTATCTAGTATTCGGCGTAAGTCGCCATCGGTAAAAATGCCGATCATGGTATTTTGCTCATCGACGATAGCTGTCATCCCGAGACCTTTCTGGGATATTTCAAGCAGAGCATCGCGCACTAATGCGTTAGGGTTGACGGTAGGCAGCGCTTCACCTTGGTGCATGATGTCTTCTAGCTTTAACAATAATTTGCGTCCAAGTGCACCTCCCGGGTGAGAAAGTGCGAAATCTTCGGCGGTGAACCCTCTAGCTTGTAGGAGCGCCATAGCTAACGCATCACCCATTACTAATGTAGCAGTTGTACTCGTGGTTGGCGCTAGGGCAAGGGGACAAGCTTCTTCTGGAACCGTAATTTGCAAATGCAGATTAGATAGCTTAGCCATGTTCGAATTGGGTTTACCAGTCATGCTGATAATGCTGATACTCAAACGCTTTAATACCGGAAATAGGCTCAAAATCTCTGAAGACTCACCTGAATTTGAAATCGCGAGAACGATATCACCAGGTTCTATCATGCCTAAATCACCATGAGCGGCTTCACCCGGATGAACGAAGAATGAAGAGGTTCCTGTACTGGCTAATGTCGCAGCAATCTTATTGCCAATGTGACCGGATTTACCCATCCCCATCACAACCACTTTACCTTGGTTGTTCAAAATAAGTTCACAAGCTTGGCAGAACTGCTCATTAAAGTATTGTTCTAACTGTGTGAGTCCTGCGACTTCAGTGGTCAAGACCTGTTTAGCGACACTACGATAATCAAACTGTTGAGGCATCTAATACTCCAGAGTGTTAGTTCACGTTATCTCTTAATAAATGGAACGATTAAGCTGCCATATTCATGAATAAATAGCCTTGGTATACGAAGAAGCAGACCATTAGAACGCCCCCTTCGATACGATTAACGCTGCGAGACTTACCTAATGCCATCACTACAAGTAATAGTGATACACCAAGCATTACCCAGAAATCACGACCCATAGCAAATTCACTCAGAACCGAAGGGTTGAGAATGCCAGGGATGCCCATGACCGCTAGAATATTGAATACGTTAGAGCCGATGATGTTACCTACCGCCATATCGTCTTCACCTTTCATGACACCTGCTAAAGACGCAGCCAATTCAGGTAGGCTTGTACCGATAGCAATAATGGTAAGGCCAATCACTAGATCACTCATACCAAAGTATTTTGCAATGACTACCGCATTATCAACCAGCAAATCGGCTGCCAGTGGAAGAATAATTAGACCAATTACTACCCACATTGCGGCTTTCGCGTTACTGACACCTTCTGGAATCTCAGACTCTTGCTCTTCAATGAAGGCATCGCCTTTACTTTTTTCTTTACGGCTAATTTGTAGCATCGTAAATAAGAAAGCAGCGAACAGAACAAACAGTAGAACGCCCTCGTAGAAACCTAAATGGCTATCCCATAACAGTGCGCCCGCGAGTAGCGTCACACCAATCATTAGTGGCAATTCGCGGCGGATGACCTCTGAACTGATTGATAAAGGTTTAATTAGGGCGGTAATACCCAAAATCAATGCGATATTCGCGATGTTAGAACCAAGGACATTTCCGACCGCGGTATCTGTTTTACCGTCTAATGCCGCTGTTGCTGAAACCATCATTTCTGGTGCTGAAGAGCCCATCGCAAGAATAGTCATACCGATCACTAGTGGAGAAATACCAACGTTTCGGGCTAATGCCGCAGCACCGAACACTAGTTTGTCTGCACTCCAGACTAAAAAGACGAGACCTACGATAAGAAACGCAACGGCTTCAAGCATGATGATTCCTAAAAAAAATATAAAAAGAGACAATTAACCGCTAATTTTGACGTGTTGCTGATTAAAAGGGAAGTGACTGATGAAATTAATTATTGCCAAACTGTAAAGAAAAACGAAAGCCGTCGAATTTACAGTATTGGTTCGGCAAATTTTATGTCGCTTTATGATTACGCATAGAAATCGAACAGTGCTTTTAATTCTGCACTATAGTGCTTATCATAACGGCAACATTAGTGCTTTATAGCAAGGATAAGAGCGACATTATGCCTATTACTGAACTCGTGAAGGTGAATAATTTAAGCTTCTCACGAGGGAATAGAACCATTTTTGATAATGTCTCACTGCAGGTACCTCGAGGTAAAATTACCGCGATTATGGGGCCTTCAGGAATAGGAAAAACGACATTATTACGCCTGATTGGTGGACAGATCCTTCCTGAGTCCGGAGAGATTTGGTTTGATGGTGAAAATATCCCATCTTTATCTCGACGCAAGTTGTATCGTGCACGTAAGAAGATGAGCATGCTTTTTCAATCTGGAGCACTGTTCACTGATCTGAATGTGTTTGACAATGTGGCGTTCCCATTACGCGAACATACCGAGCTTTCCGAAGAATTAATTCGCAGCATCGTACTGTTAAAGTTGGAAGCCGTTGGTTTACGCGGTGCGGCGCAACTGATGCCAAGTGAATTGTCAGGTGGTATGGCGCGACGTGCCGCTCTGGCTCGGGCTATTGCGCTTGATCCAAACCTTATCATGTACGATGAGCCGTTTGTCGGACAAGACCCGATTACAATGGGGGTTCTGGTTGAGTTGATCCGTAACCTGAATCAAGCTCTGGGACTGACCTCTGTGGTGGTTTCTCACGATGTACCGGAAGTAATGAGCATTGCGGATTGGGTGTACTTGCTTGCGGATGGAAAAGTAATTGCTAGTGGCTCCCCTCAAGAGTTACGTGATAATCCAGATCCGAGAGTCCAGCAGTTTTTGCAAGGAGAAGCCGATGGCCCTGTTCCATTCCGTTTTCCTGCCCGCAGTTTAGAAAAGGACTTGTTCTAATATGATTTCTAATTATGTCGCAAGTGTCGGAAGACGAGCACTTTCGATTTGTGAAGCATTTGGTCGAGCAAGCCTTATGTTGTTCGGAGCGCTTGCCGGAATCCCAAGACTGAAGAACTTCCCATTACTCGTAAAACAGTTGTATAGCGTTGGCGTTCAGTCACTCGCGATCATTATCGTTTCGGGTCTGTTTATTGGTATGGTATTGAGCCTGCAAGGCTACGTGATCTTAATTGATTATGGCGCCGAGGGTAGCTTAGGCCAAATGGTAGCTCTTTCACTATTGCGAGAGCTTGGCCCGGTTGTTACTGCATTACTTTTTGCTGGTCGAGCGGGGTCGGCGTTGACCGCAGAAATCGGTTTGATGAAGGCTACTGAACAGTTATCCAGTTTAGAAATGATGGCCGTTGATCCGTTAAAGCGAGTGATTGCCCCGCGGTTATGGGCGGGATTAATCTCAATGCCGCTGCTGGCGATGATATTCATGGCCGTTGGTATTTGGGGAGGACAGCTTGTCGGCGTGGATTGGAAAGGCATCGACCACGGTAGTTTTTGGTCAGCGATGCAGTCTTCAGTCGAACTAGGGCGAGATATTGGTAATAGCATGATTAAGTGTATGGCTTTCGCTATTACTGTCACTTGGATCGCGTTATTTAATGGTTACGATGCAATACCAACCTCGGAAGGTATTAGCCGCGCAACGACACGTACTGTTGTGCACTCTTCTCTAGCCGTATTAGGGCTAGACTTTGTACTTACCGCATTGATGTTTGGGAATTAATCATGCAGCAAACACGAAAATTAGAATTATGGGTCGGCAGCTTTGTTCTTGCTGGAATTTGCGCAATCTTGGTAATGATTTTTCAAGTTGCTGACGTAAAAGGCTTAGGTTCGAACAATACTTACATACTGAAAGCAACGTTCGATAATATTGGTAGCTTGAAAGTGCGATCGCCAGTCAAAGTAGGCGGTGTGGTGGTCGGTAGAGTGAACAGTATTGAGCTCGATGCCGAAAGCTACTTACCTGTAGTGTCGCTGTCGATCGACGGTCAGTATTCTCAATTTCCAGATACTTCCAGTGCTCAGATTTTGACTTCAGGACTGATAGGCGAACAATACATTAGTCTTGTACCTGGATTTGTATTTGAAGACGAAGAAATGTTGGCTGACGGTGATTTCATTGAGGACACGAAGTCAGCATTAGTATTAGAAGACTTAATTGGGCAAGTACTGTATAGCGTTGGTGGCTCTGACGAGACAGAAGAGTAGAGGCAAGTATGAAAAAAATATTTTTATTGGTAATGACGTTTCTTTTTTCATCTTACGTTTCAGCTCAAGAAATTGACCGGACTCAGCCGTACGCGATGATGAAGCAAGTGGCAGAAGAATCGTTTGAACGTTTAAAAAGCGAACAAGTGAATATTAAACAAGATCCTGAATTGCTCAAGGTGATTGTTGAAGAAGAACTGATGCCTTACATCAATGCTAAATACGCTGCCCTGAAACTCTTAGGCCCGAACTTGAAAGGGGCTGAACGAGAAGATGTCGGAGTATTCATTGAGTCATTTAGAGGCTACCTTGTTACCTCTTATGCTCAAGTACTTACTCAATATACCGATCAAACTATTGAGTTTGGGCCGGAACCTACGGTTAAAGCGAATAGCCGAATTACAAGTGTCAAAGTGGACATTATCGATTCTCCTCGCCCTAATATTAAGCTTGAATTTAAGCTGCGTAAGGACAAGAAAACGGGAGAGTGGAAAGCCTTTGATATGGTGGCTGAAGGCATTAGTTTGCTGTCGAGCAAGCAATCTGAGTGGAATAGCAAAATACGTCAACAAGGTATTTTGGCTGTCGCAGAGGAACTCGAAAAGCTTGCACAGCAACCGATACGTTTTGAGAGCAAGCTATAATGAGCCAATCTCAATGGAAACAGCTCAGCGAATGTGAATTCTCGCTCATTGGCGATCTAGATAGAGATAGCGTCCCTGCGCTTTGGAAAACACTATCGTGTTGGAAAATTAATCAATCTCAGGTCGAGGTTGAATTAAAAAGTGTCAAACGTATCGATTCTGCAGGAATGGTGATGCTAATTCACTTAATAGAGCATGCAAAAAATCAAAACTGTCATATAATGCTCAGTTTCGTGCCAGAACAATTACGAACGTTGTTCCAATTGAGCAATATCCAGCCATTGATGGCAGAACACATAAAAGATTAGGCAGGGGTAATTTGTGGACAGCACAAAAGTACAAGAATTATTAGCAGAGGCATTAAACCTTCAAGAGCTTATTGTTAAAGGCGAAGGTAGCCATTATGAAGTGATCGCAGTTGATCCATGTTTCGACGGAATGAACCGTGTAAAGAAACAGCAACTTATTTACGGCCCGTTGATGGAATACATCCAACGTAATGATATCCACGCTCTTTCTATTAAGGCCTTCACGCCAGAAGAGTGGGAACGCGATAAGAAACTGATGTCTCTGTAAGGTTTAGAATGGAAAAGTTTCGAGTAAAAGGATCGTCAACGCCACTTTCTGGTGAAGTCACGATCTCTGGTGCAAAGAATGCTGCACTCCCAATTTTATTTGCTTCAATCTTGGCGGAAGAACCCGTTGAAGTAAGTAACGTTCCTCATCTACGAGATATCGACACAACCATGGAGCTACTCAAGCGTTTAGGCGCAAAAGTAAGCCGCAATGGCAGTGTGCATGTTGATGGTAGTGAGATTAACGAATACTGCGCTCCGTATGACTTAGTGAAAACCATGCGTGCATCGATTTGGGCATTAGGTCCACTAGTAGCTCGCTTTGGTCAAGGCCAAGTGTCATTGCCTGGTGGCTGTGCTATCGGTGCTCGCCCAGTTGATTTGCATATTCATGGCTTAGAGCAGTTGGGAGCGACAATTGTTCTAGAAGATGGATATGTGAAAGCCAGTGTTGATGGCCGCCTGAAAGGTGCCCACATCGTAATGGACAAAGTTAGCGTGGGTGCGACGATTACCATTATGTGTGCAGCAACGCTCGCTGAAGGCAAAACGGTTTTGGATAATGCAGCTCGTGAGCCTGAAATTGTCGATACCGCTGAATTTCTAAATCAGCTAGGCGCTAAAATCACAGGTGCAGGTACAGATACTATTACTATTGAGGGCGTTGAGCGTCTTGGTGGTGGTAAGCATGCTGTTGTGGCTGACCGTATTGAAACGGGCACTTTCTTAGTTGCTGCAGCGGTATCTGGCGGAAAAGTGGTTTGTCGTAACACCAGTGCTCATCTTCTTGAAGCGGCATTAGCGAAGCTTGAAGAAGCGGGTGCGAAAGTGGAAACCGGTGAAGACTGGATCAGTTTAGACATGACCGACCGCGAATTGAAGGCGGTGAAGATTGTTACAGCCCCACATCCAGGTTTCCCGACCGACATGCAAGCGCAATTCACTTTGCTTAACATGATGGCAAAAGGCAGTGGTGTGATCACTGAAACGATTTTTGAAAACCGTTTCATGCATATTCCAGAGCTACAACGTATGGGCGCAAAAGCTGAGATTGAAGGTAACACTGCGATTTGTGGTGAGACTGAACAACTAAGCGGCGCACAAGTGATGGCAACGGATTTACGAGCATCTGCAAGCCTTGTGATTGCTGGCTGTATTGCAAGTGGTGAAACTATCGTTGATCGTATTTATCACATTGATCGTGGTTACGACAAAATTGAAGACAAACTATCTGCACTAGGTGCAAACATTGAGCGTTTTCGCGAGTCAGGTTAAACTGGCGGATAGTTTGGATATTAGTTAAGACTAAAACCGAAACTTAGGTTTCGGTTTTTTTATAAGTAGTAATTGGTTAGCACGCCTAGCCATGTTCGTGGGGAACAAAAATGATTGCACTGTTACGTGTATTAGCACTCGCAGTATTTGCGGTAGTGATGTTTGTATTTGGTTGTGGTTACTGCTTATTTAGCCCTCGTAACCCAAAGCACGTATTTACTTTCGGTCGTTACTTTGGCCGTATGGCTAAAGTGTTTGGTATCACATTAGAACTGCGTATCCCTGAAGATGCGTACTCTCGTGGTCAGCACGTGTATATTGCCAACCACCAAAACAACTGGGATTTATTTACTGTGTCATCAGCGGTAACGCCAAAAGTGGTGACGGTCGGTAAAAAGAGCTTAGCTTGGATGCCTTTGTTTGGTCAGCTTTACTGGTTAACGGGTAATATTCTTATTGATCGAGCCAATCGTTCAAAAGCAGTGGGCACCATTGACCAAGTTGTTAACAGCTTAAAAGGCAGTGATGTCTCTGTGTGGATGTTCCCTGAAGGAACGCGTTCGCGTGGCCGTGGTTTACTTCCATTTAAAACGGGTGCTTTCCATGCGGCAATTGGCGCTGAACTACCAATTATCCCAATTGTATGTAGCTCGACGGATGGCATTAAATTGAACCGCTGGAACAATGGACACGTGATTGTTGAGATGCTTCCTCCGGTGAGCATCGAAGGCTACGATAAATCGAATGTTCGAGAGTTAGCGAATACGTGTCGTGAGCAAATGAAAGAGAAGTTAGCGTCGCTGGACAGCGAAGTTGAAATGCTCAATCAAAAGAAAGTCGCGTCAAACTAAGCTCATTGCTTGCAAAGAGTTTCTACTAGTAAATAAAAAGGTTGCCGTTATAGGCAACCTTTTTTGTATCTTGAGTTCGCTTATTTACGAACAGCGATAGCTTCAATCTCGATACCAACATCTTTAGGTAGACGTGCAACTTCAACACAAGAGCGTGCAGGGTAGTTAGCGACACCGTGCTCGTCAAAGAACTTGCCATACACTTCGTTCACAGTACCGAAGTCGTTTAGGTCTTTTACAAATACCGTTAGTTTAACGATATCTTTTACGGTCAGGCCTGATGCTTCAACAACGGCTTGAACGTTTTCTAGAGATTGGCGAGCCTGCTCTGCGATATCAGCAGATACTTCACCTGTTGCCGGGTTTACTGGGATTTGACCTGAAGTCAGAACCATATTACCTAGGTCAACACCTTGTACATATGGGCCGATTGCAGAAGGAGCTGATTCTGTGTGAAGTACTTTAGTCATTGGTTATTCCATCATATGTGAGATAAAAATCGGAATTCAGTGTGCCTAGAAATTGAAGTGAGGTAAAGGGCAAAATACCCCGCACAGGCGAGGTATTTCATAGTTTTGACAATGTACCGATTGATCTTATCTTTCGGTGACGATCTCTCTAGAGAACACTTTTTCACAGTACTTGCATTTTAAGCGCACATCTTCGTTCTTTTCGAAGATTTTAAAGCTACTTTCGACCGGCTCATTATGAGTGATGCAGTTCGTATTAGGGCATTCAAACACATCGTTAATTTGCTCAGGAAGCTCTAGAGCCAGCTTCTTAACGACTTCATAATCTTCAATCTGGTTTACCGTTGCGTGTGGTGCATATAAAGCAAGTTTATTGGCTTGCTCTTCGGTAACGAAGACATTTTCAATCTTAAGCAAGTCCTTACCACCTAGTGCTGAAGAAGGTAGGTTCAAACCGATAGTGACTCTTTGATTTGAATTGTGCATATCAAACAACTTAAGCACTTTGATACCAATGTTCGCAGGGATATGATCGATAACTGTACCGTTTTTAATTGCTTCAACTTGCAATTGAGTTTCTTTAGTCATGATTGTCTCCTTGATTACAGGGTTTCATTTAGCACAAGTGCAAGTAATGCTTCGCGCGCGTAGACGCCATTCTCTGCTTGCTCGAAGTAGTAGGCGTGAGGCGTTTTATCAACGTCCGTCGTGATTTCATCCACACGTGGTAATGGGTGCAGTACTTTTAGGTTCTCTCGGGCTTCAGATAGCATTGCTGCCGTTAAAATATAAGCGGATTTGATGTGAGCGTATTCTGATTCATCAAAGCGTTCTTTTTGTACTCGAGTCATATAGAGAATATCGAGTTCAGGAATCACACTTTCCATGTCGGTATGAAGGCTGTATTCAATGCCTGCCTCGTCTAACTCTTCGCAAATATAATCCGGCATTGCGAGCGCTTCTGGCGCGACAAAGTAGAAGCGAACATTGCTAAATTTAGCAAGCGCTTGCGTTAGTGAGTGTACCGTTCGGCCGTACTTTAAGTCGCCGACAAACGCGACATTCAAGTTATCTAATCGGCCTTGCGTTTCGGCGATAGTAAACAGGTCAAGTAAGGTTTGCGTTGGGTGTTGATTCGCACCATCACCAGCGTTAATCACAGGAACACCGTTTGAAAACTCAGAGGCTAAACGAGCAGCACCTTCTTGAGGGTGACGCATGACATAAGCATCTACATATGAAGAGATAACTTGAACCGAGTCTGCCAGTGTTTCGCCTTTTTTCGCTAGCGACGTGTTGCCGCCGCTGTCAAAACCAATGACATCACCGCCAATACGCTGAATGGCGGTTTCAAAAGATAAGCGAGTACGGGTAGATGGTTCGAAGAAACAGCTCGCAATCACTTTGTTTTTAATTAGCTCTGGGTTCGGTTCTGCTTTTAGTTGACCCGCAGTTTGAACAATCAATTCTAGCTCTTCACGTGAAAGCTCTGGAATCGAGATGATGTGCTTTTGATAGAGCGAATTTGCCATGATCTTCTTCCCTACAATTATGTAATAGCCATAAAAAAGCCCCCCAATAAGGGAGGCTCTAAAAACGTACTGAAAAGCGGAAAAGACCATCAAGTAAGCACTTAGGCTTACTAGCAACGTTGAATGTGTTGGCAACATTGATTGGTGTCATTTTCACTACTCTCAGACAAATTGCCGAGAATTATACGCTGAAGATTTGTGATCGCAAGCGATTACATCAAGCTTTTGCTCACGTCATTCTGTGTTTACTGACCGAGCGTCGCGACCATAACCGCTTTGATGGTGTGCATACGGTTCTCAGCCTCATCAAATACAATAGAATAATCTGACTCAAAGACTTCGTCAGTTACCTCTAGGCCATTCATACCGTATTTCTCTGCAACTTGTTTTCCAATGACAGTTTCATCGTTATGGAAGGCAGGAAGACAGTGCATGAACTTAACTTGTGGGTTGCCCGTTTTCTGGATGACATCCATGTTGACTTGGTAAGGCTTCATTTTTGCGACACGTTCATCCCAAGCTTCTGGCGCTTCGCCCATTGAAACCCAAACATCGGTGTACAAAAAGTCACAGCCGTTAACTCCTTCTTCCACGTTTTCAGTTAAAGTGATTTTGGCTCCCGTTGATTGGGCAATTGCTTGGCACTGGTCGACTAGTTCTTGCTCTGGCCAAAACTCTTGTGGGGCAACAAGGCGAATGTCCATACCCATCTTTGCCGCGCCAACGAGCAGTGAGTTACCCATGTTGTTGCGAGCATCACCAAGGTAAGCAAATGAGATTTGGTGTAAAAGCTTACCGCGACCGTGTTCTAGCATGGTGAGGAAATCAGCTAAGATTTGCGTAGGGTGAAATTCGTCGGTTAAGCCATTCCACACTGGTACACCAGCGTGTTCGCCAAGCACTTCTACGATGTCTTGACCAAAGCCACGATACTCGATGCCGTCATACATTCTGCCAAGCACACGAGCGGTGTCTTTCATGGATTCTTTCTGGCCGATCTGTGAGCCTGAAGGGCCAATGTAAGACACTTGTGCACCTTGATCGAACGCTGCTACTTCAAATGCGCAGCGAGTTCGAGTTGAAGCTTTTTCAAAGATCAGAGCGATATTTTTACCCGTAAGCTTTTTTTGTTCTGTTCCTGCATACTTTGCTTTTTTCAAGTCTGCAGATAAATCGAGCAAAAACTGTATTTCTTTTGGAGTAAAGTCTAGTAGTTTTAGAAAGTTACGGTTGCGAAGATTAAACGCCATATCTCGCTCCTTGAGCTTTGAGTATCAAATAAGAGTTTAGTTAAACATATAAATGCTACTTTTGTGAATAATTATTTCAATTTAACTGTAAAAAAAGGCTGATGCGTAACACATCAGCCTTTTTATCGTTTCGCTTAGGTCGAACTTATTCGATTAAATGCCATCACGTTCAATCGGGCAACTCATACAACGAGCGCCCCCGCGTCCTCGGCCAAGCTCATTACCTGGGATGGTTAGTACCTCAATACCTGCTTTGTCGTATTTTTCGTTGGTATAAACGTTACGTTCATAACCAATTACCGTGCCCGGCTTCACCGTTAGAACATTGTTTGCGTCATTCCACTGCTCACGTTCGGCTTCGTAGTTATCGCCACCTGTTGTGATGATCTTAAGGTGATCGAGCCCTAATGCTCCCTCGATAGCAGACAAATAGTTATCCGCTTTCTCAACGCGCATTTCGCCGTTTTCTTTTGGTGTTAGTCGCCAAGTATCAAGATCTTTACGTACGATCTCTGGGTAAACCGAGAAGGTATCGATATCCATGTGTGTCATGACGGTATCTAAGTGCATGCATGAACGGTGCTTAGGCAGATCGATTGCGATGACCTCTTTTGCTTGGCCGGATTTAAATAGGCTAGCTGCTAGGTTTTCAACACCTTGAGGTTTGGTACGCTCAGACATGCCAATAAGAACAGCACCTTTACCGATGACGAGTACGTCGCCACCTTCGATATTGGCGTTATCGTAATGAAGATCTTCGTCACCAAAGTATTTAATGAAGTCTTGGCCTGCAAAAACAGGGTGCCAACGGTAAATCGCGCGAAGATGGTTGGTCTCGCGTTGACGAGCCGGTTTCATCATTGGGTTGAGTGATACGCCGCCATAGACCCAACAAGAAGTATCACGCGTAAATAGGTGATTAGGTAGCGGCTCGATAACGAAGTCTAGTGGTCGGTGCATTTTCGGTAGCATTGACGACGACTGGATTGGCAATTCTGAATAGGCTAAACCACCTAAAAGAATCGTTGCTAAGTGCTCGTTGTCCATTTGCGCAAGGTAGTTACGTAAATCGCGCGCAAATGTTGGACCGTAGCGAAAATCTGAAATCTGAGTGTTCAGTAGCCATTCACGTGCTTCTGGTACGGCTAGCGTTTCAACTAACAAATCGTGCAGCAGCAATACCTCTACGCCTTGATCACGAAGTGTTGTGGCGAATGCATCATGCTCCTCACCGGCAGCTTCTACCGCTAATACATCATCGAAAAGTAGTTCGTGACAGTTTGATGGGGTGAGGTGGGTGAGTGCTCGTTCTGGTCGGTTTAATAATACTCGTCTTAACTGACCAACTTCAGAGCCAACGTACAGCTTACTCATTTTGCATCCTTACTTTTAATCCAGCATCTATTTATGACAAGCTTCTCGATAAGATGCAAGTTATCAAATGTGGTGTTTATTTTGCGATGTGCCTTGTTTTGTGGTTTATAAAACCAATAATTAAAAATATAAAGGCTAATATGTTGCTTGCAGGCGTTGGTGTCATTGATTCATATTTGCGTGATTATGCGACTTAGGTCGAATTAAGAAGTCCCATCATCAAGCAATATAGTGAATTAATATTCATTGAAGTGGGTAAAATGGAGGTAAGGTGAACTTTTATTCAAACTTGGCAGCATTATTCTATGCAATATAAACAGATAAAAAGGCAATAATCGTGTCGCTAATCTTTTTTGTAGCATAAAAAGGATATTCTAAATTGGTCACTGGTTAATTATTTGTTAGAAAGTTGTTTCTGTGATTGTTGTTTTGTTTTTTTACAGAGTCATGCTAATCAAAGTCCTCAATAAAGATCGTGATCTCCCTTTAATCTAGGTGGCATTTCAAGGCGATCCATGCCATATTTCGTGGCAATTAAATTTGATCCTTTCATAGTCAACACTCTGGAGCAGAAACATGTCTCACGAAGATGAATATCTATCAGTAGCGGAATTAATTGAATTTCAAAAGGAAGAGACTCGCGACATCATTGAAGCATTGATCGAAGATGGTAGCGATCCTGATGCTTTATACGATATTGAGCATCACCTATTTGCTGAAGATTTCGAAGTGCTTGAGAAAGCGGTTGTTGAAGCATTCAAAATGGGTTTCGAAGTGCTAGAAGCTGAAGAAACTGAAGATGAAGATGGCAACAAACTTCTTTGTTGTGATGCGACTATGCAGTCAGCGCTAAATGCTGAAGCAATTGATGAGCAAGTAGAGAAGCTTGTAAATTTAGCAGAGAAGTTCGACATCATCTACGATGGTTGGGGCACTTACTACGAAGGTGAAGATGCTATCTATCCAGATGAAGATGAAGGTGATGACGAGTAGTGAGCTCGCTCTCAAATGATTTCTAAATACCAGCTTTTATAGCTGGTATTTTTTTACCCGTAGAAAAATCGATGTCTTTATGTGTATGCATTCATTATAATGCTGCCAAATTTGATCTAGCGCAATTTTTGGTATGAAGTTATCTCTAGCTGGCCTATGGCAGGTCTCTCCATTGACAGATTTATCTATCCCTCAGGATGACATTACATTTCCAGCTCCATTGAGCCTAGTGTTACCTGATACTCTTTCTGAACAGGAGATCTCGGAGCAAGAGTGGCACTTGATGCATGATATCGAAGTTGATGACGCGATGTTGGCGTTTCCTGCTGTAGAGCTTGTCATGGGCGGCGTCGATTTTTTCGCAGAGGTGAGGTTAAATGGTGTTGCCGTATTTGATTGCGATGGCACTCAGGCTATTTATCGAAAAGACATTCGCCCTTACATGCAGCTAGGGCGCAACCGTTTTGAAGTGCTTTTTCTTGAAGAAGAGGAAGGGCTACTGCTAGAAGAAGATCAACCTGATTTAGGCGCTTTGCAAGGTGCACTTCCAGAACCTATGGATGAACGTATTGGCATTTGGTTGGTGCCTTATCTCCAATTTGTACGTAACGTAAAGCTTGAACAAGTGATGACCGAGCAAATTTGGCACCATGGTGGGGGGTGTGAGTTCAAGGTGGACTTGATCTACCAAACTTATTCTCCAGGTTTAGTATCGGCATCGGTTAAGTTTAATGGGATGAAGTATGTTCTACCCATTGATGTACGAAGTGAGCACACCAGCGCTTTGTTTCAAATAGAAGCGCCTAAGTGTGCGAATTTAGATAGCCCAGATGAGCGTGATCTTTATTCGTTAGAGGTCGAATTAGATGGGCAATACGAACATACGATGATCGCATTGCATCCATCAGCTTGCGTGACGAACTTCCTAAGAGAATAGTGGCGCGAGTACAATACTTTAAAGTGTTTTTGCCATGACGACTTCACAGGCATCATGGCCTGTCTCACCCCAAGCCTGAGCCAAATGCTCAAATCCCAGCTTTTCATAAAGCTTGATGGCAGCCCCTAAGCACTCAGTAGTTTCGAGATACATTGACTGATAGCCCATTGCTTTGGCTTCTTTGAGAGACATATTGACCAGCTTTGTTGCGAGCCCTTTTCCACGAGTTTCCGGTAAGAAATACATCTTTTGTAACTCACACACTTCGGGTTTTCCTTTTAGGGGAGCAAAACCTCCTCCGCCTACAACTTTGCCATTTAACTCTATCACCCAGTATTTGGACTTTTCATTGTTATAGACGCGATACATATCTTCTAGCGTTGGGTCTGCTACCCCATAGCCTTTGTCTTCTGTAAGCCCGTTTTCATAAGAGACTTGGCGGATTACATTCGCAACTGCTTGGTTGTCTTCAGGGGTTAATACACGGACTTGAAGTGATTGTGAAGCTTGTTTCTGTTTTAGCGCTTTAAGGTATAACGCGACGCCATTCGATAGTTGGTCGACCTCTTCATTTGAGAGTCGCTCAATCACGGAGTCGTAAAATTGGTCTTGCTGTCGATTCAATTGCTCTAACGTATTCTTACCCTCAGGAGTGAGAGACGCAATTAAGCTCCGTTTGTCGTCGGGATGTGGGAGCGTTTCAATCAAGGCACTTTTTTGGAGATTATTGATGGCTCTACTTGCATTGGATTTATCGATATTGAGAGTGTGAGCGAGTTGATTGACGGTTAGCGGAGCCTGAGCTAGTTCAATTAAAGTATGAGCTTGAACAGGAGGTAGAGCAATCTCTCCACACTCTTTATCTAACATACCTAGCTGTCTAACCAATTGGCGTGATTGTTCTCTTAGTTGCTTCGAATCCATAATTACTCTCAATATAGTTGCGATGTACAACTATAATTTAATTGCGTATCGCAACTATGTCAAAAGGAATTATCTTTCTGATTTACAAATATTGGATTAGTGGTTGATACAGATAATAAAAAAGCCGATGTTTTCACATCGGCTTTTCAGTGTATCGATACCTAATTTAGGTTATACAATTATTATAGTGCGGCGATTGTTGCTTTTTGCTCTTCTAGCTTCACAAGAGTCTCTTGGTAACCTTCAAGTTTTTCACGCTCTTTCGCGATAACCGCTTCAGGCGCTTTAGCAACGAAACCTTCGTTACCTAGCTTACCTTCGATACGCTTGATTTCGCCGTGTGTCTTTTTCACTTCTTTATCAAGACGAGCAAGTTCAGCATCTTTGTCGATAAGGCCGGCCATCGGAATCATCAGCTCAGATTTACCAACCAGTTTCGTTGCACAAGCTGGTGTTTCTTCACCTTGTGCTAGCACTGTTAGGCTATCTAGTTTAGCAAGAGAGTTTAGAACTACCTTGTTTGCTTCGATACGAGCCGCATCTTTTTCATCCGCAACTTTAATCATTACTTCTAAGCCTTTGCTTGGGGCAATGTCGTATTCCGCACGTAGGTTACGGATAGCAGTGATGAATGTCTTAACCCACTCGATGTCTTCTACGATCTCAGCGTCGAAGTTCTCTTCGTTAAACTGAGGAAGCGCTTGAGTCATGATAGTGTCGCCTTCAACACCGTCTACTAGCGGCTTAACGCTTTGCCAGATAGATTCAGTGATGTAAGGAAGCACTGGGTGAGCAAGACGTAGTGTCTTCTCTAGAACAGTGATCAGCATGTAGCGAGTAGCTTGTTGCTGAGCTTCTGTACCTTTCCATAGAACTGGCTTAGTTAGCTCTAGGTACCAGTCACAGAATTGGTTCCAGATGAATTCGTAAAGCGTGTTTGCTGCCATGTCTAGACGGTAGTTGTCTAGGTGAGCATTAAACTCTTTCGCTGCTAGTTCAAACTGAGATTCAATCCACTTATCTGCTAGAGAGAATTCCATATTTGCACGGTCTTCTGCAGATAGTGACATGCCACAATCGTGCTCTTCTGTGTTCATTAGTACGTAACGGCTTGCGTTCCATAGCTTGTTACAGAAGTTACGGTAACCTTCAAGACGCTTCATGTCCCAGTTGATGTCACGGCCAGTAGAAGCCATAGCAGCAAGGGTGAAACGTAGCGCGTCAGTACCGTATGGTTCGATACCGTTTTCGAAAGTCTTACGAGTGTTCTTCTCGATCTTCTTCGCTAGCTGAGGTTGCATCATGTTGCCACAACGCTTCTCTACTAGAGACTCAAGGTCGATACCATCGATCATGTCGATAGGGTCAAGTACGTTACCTTTAGACTTAGACATCTTGTCGCCGTTTTCGTCACGGATTAGGCCAGTAACGTAAACTGTCTTGAATGGTACTTGCGACTTACCGTTTTCATCTTTGTTGAAGTGCATGGTCATCATGATCATACGCGCAACCCAGAAGAAGATGATGTCGAAGCCAGTTACTAGAACGTCTGAAGGGTGGAATGTTTTCAGATCTTCAGTTTGCTCAGGCCAGCCTTGAGTGCCGAATGTCCACAGTGCAGAAGAGAACCATGTATCGAGTACGTCATCGTCTTGGCGAAGAACAACTACAGGTGCAAGGTTGTTGTTTGCACGTACTTCTTCTTCAGTACGGCCTACATATACGTTGCCGTCGTTGTCGTACCATGCCGGGATACGGTGACCCCACCAAAGCTGGCGAGAGATACACCAGTCTTGAATGTCACGCATCCAAGAGAAGTACATGTTTTCGTACTGTTTAGGAACGAACTGAATGTCACCATCTTCAACCGCTTTAACAGCAGGCTCAGCAAGAGGCGCAGCACGTACGTACCATTGGTCAGTTAGCATTGGTTCGATAACCACGCCACCACGGTCGCCGTAAGGGACTGTTAGATCGTGATCTTTGATTTCATCAAGAAGACCAAGTTCTTCAAATTCAGCAACGATCGCTTTACGAGCAGCAAAACGCTCCATGCCGTGGTACTTAGCAGGTAGTTCTGTTGAGTAAACATCGCTAGCTTCACCGTTAGTAGTGAATACTTCAGCTGCATCACGGATATCAGCATTGAAAGTTAGGATGTTGATCATTGGTAGGTTGTTGCGCTTACCAACTTCGTAATCGTTAAAGTCGTGAGCAGGAGTGATCTTCACACAACCTGTGCCTTTTTCCATATCGGCGTGCTCATCGCCTACGATAGGGATCAGACGGTTAACGATAGGAAGTAGGATCTCTTTACCGATAAGATCTTTGTAGCGAGGATCTTCTGGGTTTACTGCAACACCAGTATCGCCAAGCATGGTTTCTGGACGAGTCGTTGCAACAACAATGTAGTCTTTACCTTCTGCTGTCTTCACGCCGTTTGCTAGCGGGTAGCGGAAGTGCCACATGTGGCCTTTTTTGTCTTTGTTTTCAACTTCAAGATCAGAAATTGCAGTGTGCAGTTTAGGATCCCAGTTTACTAGACGCTTACCACGGTAGATTAGGTCATCTTCGTACAAGCGAACAAACACTTCTTGAACCGCGTTTGATAGGCCATCATCCATAGTGAAACGCTCACGGTCCCAGTCTACCGATGCACCAAGGCGACGAAGCTGCTTAGTGATTGTGCCACCAGATTCGTTTTTCCATTCCCAGATTTTGTCGATGAAAGCGTCACGGCCGTAGTCGTGTTTAGTTTTGCCTTCTTCTGCAGCAATCTTACGCTCAACAACCATTTGAGTTGCGATACCAGCGTGGTCAGTACCCACTTGCCAAAGCGTATTTTTACCTTTCATACGCTCTGCACGGATAAGAGTATCCATGATTGTGTCTTGGAACGCGTGACCCATGTGTAGGCTACCAGTGACGTTCGGTGGCGGAATCATGATGCTGTACGCTTCTTTTGATGTGTCACCGTGTGGCTTGAAGTAGCCTTTCTCTTCCCAAGTCTGATACAGATCTTGTTCGATTGATGTTGGGTTGTATGTTTTTTCCATAGTGCTCTTAAACGGATACTGTGAATAGTTAATCGTGGTCAAACTTCATAAGTGAAGCTTCTTGAGTATGCACTCAAAGAGAGCTTTAACTATGAGGTTTGACTATGGATGTTGAATCTCGATAGTTTGAAGCTGATATCCAGCCTGACGGTAAATTTTATACCTTTCTCGAGCGAGTTGCTTAGCTTTTTCTTCGCAAGGGACGAAGTCTACCACTTGAGCAAAGGCGTTCGCAAAGGTTGTATTATTATCCGCCACATTTATTACTAATTGGCGGTTCCAGTTTGGCTTGACGTCTTGATAGCCTATTTCAATATTAGTCGCGTATTTCGGACCTTCTCCCACTAAATTGTGCGCGATAAACTGGTCGGCGTCAGCCTGCCAAAAATATTCAGCTAGCATTTCAGCGTGTTGTTTATCGTTGCAATTTAGGTAGACCTTAGCCCCTTGCTTGGCAAAGTGACTGGCCAGAAATAGCACGTAGCGATTAAACCCATCGACTGTTGCTTGAGGGCTATCATCATTAACAATGTAGAAGGTGGCTGTTTGCATGCAAGAATCTCAAACCGTAATACTAAAAAAGGGCCCGTAGGCCCTTTTTTGAATTATGAGGATTTTTCCTCAGTCTCTTGGCCGCTGCGGTTCAGTAAGAATTGGACAAGCATAGAGACAGGACGACCTGTCGAACCTTTTGCTTTACCAGATTTCCATGCTGTACCTGCGCTATCAATGTGCGCCCAGTTGTATTTCTTTGTGAACTTCGATAGGAAACAACCAGCTGTGATAGTGCCGCCAGGGCGACCGCCAATGTTTGCCATGTCGGCGAACGGGCTTGCGATTTGCTCGTGGTATTCATCTGCCATAGGTAGACGCCAGGCACGGTCGCTCGCTTGATCAGAAGCGTTCACTAGCTCATGAGATAGAGGGTTGTGGTTAGATAGAACGCCACTGATGTGGTGACCTAAAGCGATAACACACGCGCCTGTTAGTGTCGCAACATCGATAACACAATCAGGTTCGAAGCGCTCAACGTAAGTTAGAGCATCACAAAGAACCAGACGACCTTCAGCATCAGTATTTAATACTTCAACAGTCTGGCCCGACATTGTTGTTAGGATGTCACCTGGACGGTAAGCATTGCTACCTGGCATGTTTTCACAGCCCGCTAGAATACCCACAACGTTGATTGGTAGGTTCAACTTAGCCAATGCTTTCATCGTACCGAATACAGATGCTGCACCACACATGTCGTACTTCATCTCATCCATGCCTTCGCCTGGCTTAAGTGAAATACCGCCTGAATCGAACGTTAGGCCTTTACCGACTAATACAATTGGTTTTGTATCAGCGTCTGGTGCACCTTTGTACTCCATGATAGACATCATAGATTCGTTCTTAGAGCCACGACCTACCGCTAGGTATGAAGTCATGCCCAGCTTTTCCATCTCTTCTTCGCCAATGATTTTAGTCGTGACGGTTTCGTAATCGTCAGCCAGACGACGAGCTTGAGAAGCAAGGTATGCAGGGTTTGCAATGTTTGGCGGCATGTTGCCAAGATCTTTCGACGCTTTAACACCAGATGCAACAGCAAGGCCGTGTGCAATCGCTTTTTCACCTAAGTTTAATTCGCGACGAGTTGGTACGTTGAAGACCAATTTACGAAGTGGGCGACGAGTTTCTGGTTTATTGCTTTTGAACTGATCGAACGTGTAAAGACCGTCTTTCGTTGCTTCAACTGCTTGACGAACTTTCCAGTAAGTATCACGGCCTTTAACGTGTAGTTCTGTAAGGAAACATACCGCTTCCATAGAACCTGTTTCGTTTAGAGTACTGATGGTTTTTTGAATGATTTCTTTGTATTGACGCTCGCCAAGCTCACGCTCTTTACCGCAACCAACCAATAATACACGCTCTGATAAAACACCAGGTACTTGATGCAGTAGTAGCATCTGGCCAGGTTTTCCTTCTAGGTCACCACGGCGAAGTAGTGAACTAATGTAGCCATCGCTGATTTTATCTAGCTGCTCGGCTACTGGAGAAAGGCGACGTGGTTCGAACACCCCAACAACGATACATGCGCTACGTTGTTTCTCTGGACTGCCACTTTTTACACTGAACTCCATGCGTACTCCTACATCCTGAAGACAAATAGAACTAAATGTTAGATAATGCACGCTTGCTTGTTGGATCCTACAATGGAACTAACCTTTAAATAAGCGTGTTAACATTTAGCCAAAAATTTAAAAATAAAAGGTTCAACGGGAAATTATAGTGATTCAATTAAAAAAACAAGTTTTGTATAGGTAATTTCAGCGTGATTATTGTTAGATATTTGATCCGCGAGACACTCATGAGCCAATTTGCGATCTTTTTCGTGTTGTTTCTTGTGTTTCTTAGTCAAAAGTTCATCAGCGTTTTGGCTGAAGCTTCCGATGGTGAAATCCCGGCGAGTTTAATTTTATCAATTGTTGGTTTAAACATGCCAGCAATGGGGTTACTGATGCTACCGCTCAGTATCTATATTGGTATTTTGCTGACTTTCGGTCGCCTATACGCTGAAAGTGAAATCGTAGTGATGAATGCGACAGGGATTGGCAACAAGTTTCTTATTCAAGCCGCTTTGTACCTCGCGATTATCACCGCCACCGTTGCGGGTGTTAACTCATTATGGCTATCGCCTTGGGCACAAGATAAAGAAGCTCAGCTCATTGAACAATTAGCGGCGGAAAACAGTGTTGATTTACTAAAGGCTGGGAGCTTTGAGCCGACACCAGACCGCTCATCTGTGGTCTTTATTGATTCGATTAAAGACAGCAAGTTGAATAATGTGTTCATTGCTCAAATTCGCCCACGAGATTCTATTTTACCAAGTGTAATGTTTTCTAAATCGGGCGATGTCAGTGAATTAAGTGACGGTCGCCAAGTGATCACTATGTATGAGGGGACTCGCTACGAAGGTGTCCCAACTCGTGTTGATTATATGGTGACTCATTTCGAAGAATATGAAGGCTTGATTGGTCAGCGTGATGTAAAGAGAAAAGACAGAGATTGGGAGGCGATACCAACTCTTGACCTTATTAACCACCCTGATTCGAGCGCGAAAGCTGAACTTCAGTGGCGAATCTCATTGGTGCTATGTATTCCATTACTAACGATGCTGGTGGTGCCGTTATCGGCGGTGAACCCGAGACAAGGTCGCTTTGCTAAAATGGGCCCAGCTATTCTCATTTATTTGACTTACTTTTTGGCAATTAGTGCGACAAAGTCAGCAATAGAAGACGGCAGTATTCCTGCGGTTGTGGGGATGTGGCCAATTAATGCTCTGCTGCTTGTTGTCGCAATTGCTGCAAACTTCATGGACAGTGTTCCCGTTAGACGATTTAAAGAAAAATTCAGAAAGAAGAGGTTCGCATAAGCCGTGTTTAAAATTCTCGATCTTTATATAGGCAGAACCATCATAGCGACAACATCGCTTGTGTTAGTGACGTTTGTCGGTCTTTCTGGGATCATCAAGTACGTAGAACAGCTGAGAAAAGTGGGGCGCGGTACTTACGACTTACTTCAAGCACTTTACTTTGTGATATTGAGTATCCCTCGTGATATTGAAATGTTCTTTCCAATGGCTGCATTGCTAGGTGCTTTGATCGGCTTAGGGATGTTGGCTGCCAGTTCAGAACTCGTCGTGATGCAAGCGGCCGGATTTTCTAAATTAGATATCGGGTTGTCCGTTCTTAAAACAGCAGTACCACTTATGATCATTGTGACATTGCTGGGTCAGTGGGGCGCGCCTCAAGCTCAGAAAATGGCTCGTGATCTAAGAGCGATGTCGATATCTGGCGGTAGTATCATTTCAACAAGAAGCGGTGTTTGGGCTCGTGATGCCAACGACTTTATCTTTATAGGTAAGGTAGATGGCGAACAGTTGCATGGCATGAACATATGGCGATTCGATAAAGAGAAGCAACTCCAGAATGTTATCTTCGCGGAAGAAGTGAATTACATCAGTGATAACACCTGGATGATGTCTGATGTTGAGTTCACTACACTAGAAAACGAAGTTGAAATTTCTAAACAATCCCTGCCTGAATATCGCTGGGAGACTTCTCTTGCCCCAGATAAGTTAGCTGTAGTAACGGTGAAGCCTGAAGAGCTATCTTTGAGTGGGTTGTATGACTATGTGTCCTATTTGGAAGAGTCTGAACAAGACTCGTCCCGTTATGAACTCGCTTTCTGGCGTAAGATAACTCAACCGATTTCCATTGCGGTTATGATGTTGATGGCGTTGTCGTTTATCTTTGGACCACTAAGAAGCGTGACGATGGGAGCGAGAATTCTTTCGGGTGTAATCGCTGGCTTTACTTTCTATATATCCAGTGAGTTTTTTGGCCCTTTGAGTTTGGTGTATCAAGTCCCTCCAGCCTTTGGCGCCATTGCGCCCAGTGTGGTGTTCTTAGCAATAGCTGTGTTGTTGTTAAGGCGAAAACTATAAAGAGAAAAAGGAAGGCGCTTGCCTTCCTTTTTTGTATCTTATCCTTACTGAACGCTAATTCGCTTTGGGTAAAACGACGACTTCCGTTTTTGCCCACATATCATGGAAGCCACGCTTTTTCGGGTCAAATGGAACCGTTAGGTTTGCCAAGCCAAACCCTGATGTCCCTAAACGAATCAAAGCTTGAGTTACAGTAATAGCGGTGCCGTTAGTATTTTGTAAACGCAGTTTCCAAGCTCTCATACCAAGAGTCTGTCCTGCTCGAGTCCAGAAAAATATAAAGAAGTAAACCCATACAGCAACAAGATAAAAGGTGTAAACGTAACTCCAAATTGGATGCTTAGAGAGCATGTCACTCACGTCAATATATGGACCGTAAGTCATAAGCCCGGCAGCGACTAGTGCTTCTAATATGGCAATGATGACCCCCGCAGCCATCATTTCAATAGCGAGTACGATTAATGCGTCATAAAAAAGCGCACCAAATCGGCGCATCATACCGGCTGGTGGAAGTGTGTGTGATGATGTCATAACTTGAGCTTACTCTTAAAATTTGGCGTCAGAATATAGCCTTGAAGGCTATCTGAAAAGAGACATAACGCACAGCTTACTACTTAATGGCGAAATTATCGGCAAACAATTGGCTTTTCAAGCTTTTATACTTGCACCGATGTTCGGCATACGTATAATGCCAAACATCAAAAGGGTTCAGCCCTAAGATGCCGGTATGGTGAAATTGGTATACACGACGGATTCAAAATCCGTTGCCTTCGGGCGTGGCGGTTCAAGTCCGCCTACCGGTACCATATTTTAAGACAGAGCCTCAACGAAAGTTGGGGCTTTGTTGTATCTGGAGTGTGGAAAGTGTTGCCTTCGGGGTGGTGGTAGGAATGCCTGTCCAATCAGTCCGCCTAATCGGTACCATATATAGAAAGGTCGCTTTTATAGCGACCTTTCGTCGTTTTGGGCGTTCGTGAATTTGAAACTCAGCTTGTCGCCTTAGATGCAAGCCCAACCTAACCACTTAGCGATACCCAATTCAAACAACAAAGCCTCGAATTATGCCGAGGCTTTGTTGTATAGAAAAGATGAAAGTTTGCTTGCACCAAGTTTATTTGTTTAGCGGCATTAATGAGTAAATCGATAGTGAAATTAAGTATCAAAATCGTCCCCTTTTCAATACGTAATAGTCGTGCAAGTTTTCCCTTTCTCTTAGAGCAATTCGGTTTGCGTCATTTCAAAAAGAGACGGAGTAGTATTTCTGTGAGTTGTCATGATGCATCTTACTGAAAGGCGAATGTGCATTTGGTCATTAAAATTCAATAAAGTCACAGCCTTACCTTTCAATTTCACTTCTCTTTACTATGGTTAAATAAATAGAAGAGGAGGAATCTATGTTCAAACTTACCCCATACTTATTTTTTGGCGGACGTTGCGAAGAAGCTCTAGATTACTACCAGAAATGCTTTGGTGGTGTTGTGGTTAGCAAGCAATACTTTAGGGATGCACCACAAACGGTTGAGGGTGTGGATCCTGATTGGATTATGCATGCAGAGTTTGAAGCATTTGGCATGAAGTTAATGATGTCTGATGGTATGAATGCAAAAGAGCTGTCTGGGAATAATATGGCGCTCTCTTTAGTACTAGACGATACCAATATTCAAAGTCGTCTATTTGATACCTTGGCAACCAGCGGACGTGTCATGATGCCACTTGCTGATACCTTTTGGGGGGCAAGATTCGGTAAGGTTGAAGACCAGTTCGGTATACGTTGGATGTTACATAGTGACATACTTTAATATTAGTTGGGTGCTTAAGTGCATAATGATTTCGTTGTTGAGATCTATTAACATTATAAATCAGCTTTTATTAATTATTTTGTATATAAAACGTGGCCAGTATTAAAATTACAGTGGATCGTATTCAACCTGGATTACATATTCGACTTCCGGTGAAGTGGAACGAGCACCCTTTTCTATTTAATAGCTTTAAAGTTAAAAACGAAGAACAGATCCAGATGATCCGTCATCTTGGGATCAAATACGTCTACATTAACTTGAATCAAAGCGACACCCAGCCTTTACCTGCTAATCAAGAAGTCAAAGATAATAAAGATGAAGATGGTGAGATCGATCTTGAAGCTCAGCGTATGTGGCAGGAAAAGCAAAAAAGAATAGAGAAGCTCAGCTCATATAGAAGAAGGGTTATCAACTGTGAAAAAGAATTTGAGCGCTCACTTGCTCGAATGCGTTCGGTCATGCTTAAAATTCGTAATCGACCAGCTGACGCTGTTGAAGAAGCCGCATTACTAATAGACGATATAGTGGATAAACTTTTAAGTGATGACAATGTCACCTTACATCTCATGAATGGCAAAAGTGAATTCGAAGACATCTACTTCCATGCGCTTAATGTTTCTGTGATTGCAATGATGGTTGGCAAGGCAAAAGGCTATGATGCTGCGCGGTTGAAAGAGTTGTCATTTGCAGCGCTATTTCACGACATAGGAAAAATCAAAATTCCTTCCGCAATTTTGAGAAAGCAAACGCCCCTTACTGGGCCGGAAATGAATTATCTAAAACTGCATACTAAATATGGGTTGGACCTTGCTAATGCAATACAAGACTTTCCCGACAGTGCGAAGAGGGTGATTGCTCAACATCATGAGTTAAATGATGGTTCAGGTTACCCTGAAGGATTAAAAGAGGCAGAAATTGACGAATTAGCTCAGGTCATAGCGGTAGCAAATGCCTTTGATAACTTATGTCATCATAATATACCGTCCGAACAAAAAATCCCTTACGTGGCTCTGTCTCACCTCTATAAGAACTGCAAGCATCTATATAGTAATGATAACTTAAACATCTTAATCAAATTTATGGGAGTGTTTCCTCCCGGGACAGTAGTACAGTTATCTAATGAAACGATAGGTCTAGTGATATCCGTTAACTCAAAAAACATTCTTTACCCAAACGTACTGATTTACGATCCAAACGTTCCTCGTACTCAAGCACCTATTATTGATTTAGGTGATAAAGAAATAAAGATTGTTAACGCGATACATCCAGGGAAGTTACCCGAGAAAGTGAGAGAGTATCTAAACCCGAGATCAAGAATCTCTTACTTCTTCGATAGTGATGACTAACTTATCCACAAGGTTTTGTGAATAAAGTGTCAGAAACTTGAGGCTAAAAGCGTATAAATATAAGGTCGAATGATTAGTGTTCATTCGGCCGTTTTTTTTTAGAAAAATGCGTTTTAATGCTTGCCTAAAAAATCGAACTACCTATAATGCGCATCCACTGACACGGCAGAGCCAATAAGGCTTCGGCAGTGATTAGTAAGACGAAGCGATAAACGAAATAAACTTTTAAAAAGTGTTTGACACTGAAGCTTATCTCGCTAGAATGCACGTCCACTTCAAGAGTCCTAAGCGACCTAATGAAGAAAAGCTCTTTAACAATTTAAACCTATCAATCTGTGTGGGCACTCGTTGATGACTATCAAAATTGATTCTTAGGAATCACTTTGGTTTCAATGAACTGAGTGACCAATCAAGACTTCGGTCTTGGCACAGT
>NZ_JBHZSF010000007.1:0-214111 GCF_043642225.1 Vibrio profundi
ACCGGAGTGGACGAACCTCTGGTGTTCGGGTTGTCATGCCAATGGCATTGCCCGGTAGCTAAGTTCGGAATCGATAACCGCTGAAAGCATCTAAGCGGGAAGCGAGCCCTGAGATGAGTTTTCCCTGACGCTTTAAGCGTCCTAAAGGGTTGTTCAAGACTAGAACGTTGATAGGCAGGGTGTGTAAGCGCTGTGAGGCGTTGAGCTAACCTGTACTAATTGCCCGTGAGGCTTAACCATACAACACCCAAGAGGTTTTGATGGACTCAAATGAAACAAACGCTTGAATGAGTTTGAAGAGACACTTTTAATAGCTTTCCGAATTTAAGAATTTGCTTGGCGACCATAGCGTTGTGGACCCACCTGATTCCATGCCGAACTCAGAAGTGAAACACAATAGCGCCGATGGTAGTGTGGGGCTTCCCCATGTGAGAGTAGGACATCGCCAGGCTTTAAATATCGCTAATTGCTAAAGGCAACTAGCAACATCATTAGTGTACTAATCTATTGATGACAATTTGTGGAGGGATGGCTGAGTGGTCGAAAGCACCGGTCTTGAAAACCGGCAAGGGTTAATAGCTCTTCTAGGGTTCAAATCCCTATCCCTCCGCCACATTGAAAAGCCCGCTGAGAAATCAGCGGGCTTTTTTACGTTTGTAGAAAATTAACTGGAAATGTACTTCCCCTCAGCGACTTGCCATAGCGCTTTGATGAGAGGGTTATCTAGTTGGGAGCGCTTACAGCAAACTCCTAGGTCAAAAGGTTTAATCGGCTCGACTTTAAGCCTTTCAATTTTATCCCTTACTGGACTGTTGTTGATGACAACGTCTGGCGCAATACCTATTCCACATCCTAGTGCAACCATACTGACTATTGCTTCATGCCCAGATACCTGAGCGTAGATGTTAGGCTTTATCTTCATTTTCTTGAACCATGCATTAGCTCTATCTCTTGCTGTTCCTGCTTCTGAGATGATGAAAGGAATTTGTGACCAATCTGGTTTGTCTTGCTGAAGGTGCTGGCTGAAACTGCTGACTCCTATTGGAGCAATCACAGATAAGGGGATATCACTAATGGTTTCAAACTCTAAACGTGAGGGTAATATGTCTGGTTTTGCTGATATCGCTATGTCGACTTCATCGTTTAGAATCTTATCAATTGCTTGTGCTGGATCCCCTGTAGAAAGTTTAAATTCAATGTAGGGGTGTAAGGTTCTAAATTCAGCGATCAACTCAGGTAAATGGCTGTAACTTGCGGTCACGGAGCAGAATATACGAATTTCTCCTTTTAGCTCTTGCTCACCACCTTTTAAATGAGCGTTATATTGCTGCCATTCGCTGACAATATTGAGAGCAACTGGGAGTAATTGTTTGCCGGCAGGGGTGAGGTCTACACTACGGTTATCTCTAATTAAGAGTTCTTGTCCCGTTTCATCTTCTAGTTTTTGAATTTGCCGACTAAGAGCAGATGGACTTACGTGCATAGCGGAGGCGGTCTTACTAAAATTCTTGCTGTCACATAAATGTATAAAGAGTTGTAAGCATTTTATATTCATGTTTTGTGATCGTTTCCATGTTGCGAAAATTGCAATAACTAATTGTGAATATATCACTTTAAGCAACGGAATGTCTGTTTTAGTATGAAGTCATTCGATAGAGAGATATCGACCTTACGGACAAAATTTTAAAGGAGCGCCCTAGAATGGCTAACTATTTCAATACATTAAACTTGCGTGAGCAACTAGACCAACTTGGTCGTTGTCGTTTCATGGACCGTGAAGAATTTGCAACTGAAGCTGAGTTTCTGAAAGGCAAAAAAGTAGTTATTGTTGGTTGTGGTGCACAAGGCCTTAACCAAGGTCTAAACATGCGTGACTCTGGTTTGAATGTAGCTTATGCATTGCGTCAAGCTGCGATCGACGAACAACGTCAATCATACAAAAACGCAAAAGAAAACGGTTTTGAAGTAGCAAGCTACGAAACGCTTATCCCTGAAGCAGATCTAGTAATCAACCTTACTCCAGATAAGCAGCACACGAATGTTGTAGAAACAGTAATGCCTCTGATGAAAGAAGGCGCGGCGCTAGGTTATTCGCATGGCTTTAACGTTGTAGAAGAAGGTATGCAAATCCGTAAAGACCTAACGGTAGTTATGGTTGCTCCTAAGTGTCCAGGTACAGAAGTACGTGAAGAGTACAAGCGTGGTTTCGGTGTACCAACACTAATCGCGGTTCACCCAGAAAATGACCCTAAAGGTGAAGGTTGGGATATCGCTAAAGCATGGGCTGCTGGTACCGGTGGTCACCGCGCTGGTTGTCTAGAATCTTCATTCGTTGCTGAAGTTAAATCTGATTTAATGGGTGAGCAAACTATCCTATGTGGCATGCTTCAAGCGGGTTCTATCGTTTCTTACGAGAAAATGATCGCTGATGGTATTGAACCTGGTTATGCAGGTAAGCTTCTTCAGTATGGTTGGGAAACGATCACAGAAGCACTTAAGTTTGGTGGTGTGACTCACATGATGGATCGCCTGTCTAACCCTGCTAAAGTGAAAGCGTTTGACCTTTCTGAAGAGCTAAAAGATCTAATGCGTCCACTTTACAACAAGCATATGGATGACATCATTTCTGGTGAGTTCTCAAGCACTATGATGGCTGACTGGGCGAATGATGACGCAAACCTTCTAGGGTGGCGTGAAGAGACAGGTGAAACTGCGTTTGAGAATTACCCAGCATCTGATGTTGAGATCTCAGAGCAAGAGTATTTTGACAACGGTATCTTAATGGTAGCAATGGTTCGTGCGGGTGTTGAGCTAGCGTTTGAAGCAATGACAGCATCAGGCATCATCGATGAATCTGCTTACTACGAGTCTCTACATGAGCTTCCACTAATTGCTAACACAGTTGCACGTAAGCGTCTGTACGAAATGAACGTAGTAATCTCTGATACAGCAGAATACGGTAACTACCTATTTGCTAACGTTGCGACTCCACTTCTACGTGAGAAGTTCATGCCATCAGTAGCGACAGACGTAATTGGTCGTGGCCTAGCTAACGCATCAAACCAAGTAGACAACGCTCGTCTAATCGAAGTTAACGATGCAATCCGCAATCACCCAGTAGAATACATCGGTGAAGAGCTACGTGGTTACATGACTGACATGCAACGTATCGCGGTTGGCGGTTAATTAGAAACACTTCCTAGTTTCTAAAAAGGCACTCATTTGAGTGCCTTTTTTAATACTGCAATACTTAGAGATAAAAGATAGAAAAAAGGCTTGGTGTTATTACCAAGCCTTTGTTTTTATTTACACGATAAACTACTGATCAGAAAGCTTTGCTTCTAAATCGGCAAGCTTTTGTTCCATCTCTGTCAGTTTTTGACGAGTACGCAAGAGTACTTGAGTCTGAACGTCGAATTCTTCACGGCTTACCACATCTAACTTGTTGAGCTGGCCTTGAATAACCTGACGTACTTTTTGGTCTACGTCTGAACCTAGCTCTTTTACAGGTTGCGGCATAGAGTCGTGAATTTGCTTAGCAATTTGTTCTAGTTTTTTTGGATCAAACATAGTGTCTTAAACTCCGAATAATTTTGTACATTCTATTTAATCGGCATCAGAAAGTCGCTCTTTTGCTAAGAAAAATTAGACTGGGGTTGGTAAGTTTCAGGTATAAAAAAGGCCACGAATGTGGCCTTTGGATAGTGGTTTAGCTTATTTGTTATCGGCTAACTCTCGCTGTGCAGCTTTTGCTTCGTCAATGCGAGCTAACTGCTCTAGCTCTTTATCTTCAACAAAAACCGGAAGAGGCTTATGTTTTTCAGCTAAGTAGCTGTAGATAACCGGTAGAACGAACAGAGTAAATAAAGTACCAATTGCCAAACCGGCAACGATAACAATACCAATGCTGAAGCGTTGCGCAGCACCTGCACCTGTCGCATACATTAACGGAATCAGACCTGCAATCATCGCCGCTGTTGTCATTAGGATAGGGCGAAGACGAACTTTTGCAGCTTCCATTACGGATTCAATTCGCGTCTTACCGTGATGTAGTTGCTCTTCTTTTGCCACTTCACAAATTAGGATACCGTGTTTGGTAATAAGACCAACCAGTGTAATCAAACCAACTTGTGAGTAGATGTTCATCGTCGCTGCACCCCATGCCAGAGCAATCAGGGCACCACAGATAGCCAGTGGTACAGACACCATGATAACTAATGGATCTTTTAGGGATTCAAATTGAATCGCTAGAACCAAGAAGATGATCGCAAGTGCTAAACCAAACGTCGCATACAGTGCACTACCTTCTGTAACGTATTGGCGCGCTTCACCCATGTAATCATGGTTGTACCCACTTGGAAGCTTGTTCGCTGCAGTATCTTCAAACCATGCTATAGCATCACCCATTGCTGCTCCTGGTGCTGGTACAGCACCAATCGTCGCTGAGTTTAACTGGTTGAAGTGAGGCAGTGAGCGAGGCTCTGCCACAACATCAATAGTAATTAAACTGCCTAGAGGGACTGCTTTACCATCTGCGGCGCGAACGTAGTAGTTATTCATCGACTCAGGGTTTAGACGGTATTTACGTTCAACTTGTGGGATAACCTCATATGAACGTCCATTTAAGTCAATACGGTTAACGTAGCCATCTGACATCATGGTACCTAATGTCATGCCGATGTCTTGCATCGTCACGCCATAAGCCCCCGCTTTGTCTTTATCGATGTTGATTTTCATCGTCGCAGAGTCGTAGTTCAGATCAAGATCTGAATATACAAATAACGGGTTTGAAGTCACTTCTGCCAAAATATCAGTCGTAATCTGGAACAAGCTTTCGAAGCTGTTTGGTGTCGTAATAACAAACTGAATTGGAAGGCCTGAACCTGCACCTGGTAATTCTGGCATTTGGAAGGCGGTAACAGCCATTCCTGGAACATCTTTAACCAGTTTACCTACACGATCAGCCACTGCAGATTGGCTTGCTTCACGTTCGCTCCATGGAACCATCGAGGCGATACCAAAAGCTTGGTTTGCATTTGGAACACCAGTAAATACCTGAGCGTATGCCACTTCTGGTTGATCAGAAAGAATGGCATTCACATCATTCATGGTATTTTGCATGAAGTCTAAGTTTGCATTCGAAGGTGCCGTACCCATTAACATGATTACACCTTTATCTTCCGAAGGTGCAAGTTCACTAGGGATAAATTTAAACAACATTGGCAAGCTAGCGAATACAATGATAGCAAAGCCGATAAATACAGGTCGGTGCTGCATTACGGCACCAAGCATGCGTTCGTATCGGTTCGTCATACCATCGAGTACGCTGTGAACTTTCTGTTCAAATTTGCTTGGTTCAGCGTGCGCTTTTAGCATTTTGGAACACATCATTGGCGACAGCGTTAGCGCGACAATACCGGATACAAATACTGAACCAGCTAAGGTTAACGCGAACTCTTTAAACAGAGAGCCAGTGATACCACCCATCATCGCGATTGGAGCGTATACAGCACCAAGTGTTAATGTCATGGCGATAACTGGAACTGCGATTTCACGTGTACCAATGATGGCTGCTCGGAAAGGAGACTCCCCTAACTTGATATGTCTGTCGACGTTCTCAAGTACTACGATTGCATCATCAACCACTAAGCCGATAGCAAGCACCATCGCTAGCAGTGTCATTAGGTTCCAAGAGAAACCCATGGCCTGCATTACCATAGCCACACCAATCAAAGATAGTGGAATAGTAACGATAGGAATAAGTACCGCTCGGAATGAACCTAAGAACAAGGTAATTACGATCAAAACGATTAATGCTGCTTCAAGAATGGTCTTAATAACTTCTTGAATTGACTCATTAATCGCAATAGTCGAATCGTACATTACGTTCATTGAGATGTTGCTTGGTAGGTTCTTCTCTAATTGAGGAAGAAGCTCAAGCACATCAGCGGCGATGTTAATCGGGTTAGCGCTAGGCGCAGCGTTAATCGCAGCAACCACAGCTTCTTGACCGTTAGCACTTGCTCGGTAAACATCGTGACTTTTCTCTAGTGATACTTTTGCGATATCAGATAGGCGAATAATTTCACCTTCACCGCTTTTCACCACTAAGTTTTCTAGCTCTTCAGTGTTCGAAACCTGGGTGTCGGCACTGCCGTTGTAAAGTACGAATTCACCAGTTGCTTGACCTGTCGCAGACTGATAGTTATTGGCATTCAGCACCGTCATAACATCCGTCGCCGTTAGGTTTAAAGCGGCCATTTTGGACGGATCGAGCCAAACACGCAGTGCGTATTTCATACCGCCGTACAAATCGACTTTAGATACACCGTTGACTGTAAACAGTTGCGGATTAATCACACGCTCTAGATAGTCGGTGATTTGGCTTGAAGCCAATTCATCACTGGTGAAACCGATATAAAGTACCGCGGTAGTTGAACCGGTCGACATGGTTACTGTCGGGTCTTCGGCTTCTTTAGGAAGCTGAGATCGTACCGAGTTGGTCTTGGCCAAGATGTCCGATAGAGCGGCATTTGGATCGGTGTTCAACTTCATGTTCACGGTAATGGTAGAACTACCAAGTACAGAAGAAGAAGTCATGTAGTCGATATTATCGGCTTGTGCCACCGCCTGTTCTAGAGGTTGGGTGATGAAGCCTTGGATAAGATCGGCACTTGCACCGTAGTAACCCGTTGAAACGGTGACCACGGTATTCGTCATTTCAGGGTATTCTCGCACCTGCATTTTGAAGATTGCTTGTAAGCCAAGCAAGGCGATCAAAAAGCTGATGGATACCGCTAGAACTGGACGTTTTATGAAAACATCAGTAAAGCGCATTATGCCTCCAATTACAGCATTGGTGTTTCAGACGGTGGTGTCAGAGAGTCACTTTCGACAATCTTCACTTTCGCGTCGTTACTTAAGCGAACTTGACCAGAAGTCACCACGATATCGCCAGGTTTTACACCGTCTAGAATGTGGGCTTTGTCTTTCGCTCTTTCACCGACTTTCACTACGTGCTGCTTAACACGCTTAACACCATCAACTTCAGAGATAATGTAAACATTGTCGCCGTATAGTGTGAATGTAATCGCCGTTTGAGGAAGTGTTACTTGGTCTGTCATCTTAGGCAAAATGATGTTTGCACGTGCGAACATACCACTACGAAGCTTGCCATCGTTGTTTGGAATGTCGGCTTGCACTTGAATCAAACCACTTTGAACACTGACTGCAGGTTCAATGGCACTAATAGAGCCTTGGAATGGTCTTTCTGGGTAAGCATCCACATAGATGTCGATGGCTTGGCCAACGTTAATGCGGGAAATATCGTTCTGAGAAACTGTGAAACGCAAACGCATGACGCTAGTATCTTCTAAGCGAACAATGTCTGTACCTGCTTGAAGGTATTGGCCTAGGTATACATTTCGGATACCGACCACGCCAGAAAATGGCGCTTTAATTTCACGACGAGAGATAGACGCTTTCAAGCTTTCGATGTCCGCAGAAAGTGAGAAAAAGTTTGCTTCTGCTTCATCGTAAGATTCTTTAGAAATCGAACCCTTCTTATATAAGCCTTTGTATCGCTTGTATTTTGCTTCAGCAGCAGGAAGGCGAGCTTGAGTGCTTTTTAAATTCGCTTTTTCTACATCAGAATCTAAAAGAACCAATGGCTGATCTTTTTCTACTTGAGTGCCAGACTCAAAAGCAATTTGATCAATCACACCGCTAGTTTCGTTGGCTACTGTTACACCTTGGTTCGGCTCAATGAAACCAATCGCTTCAATAACAGGAACCCAATCGACAGGCTGAACTTCCGTTACCGTTACCGGGAACTCTGGTTCCGGTAGATTGGCCATGTATTCCGCTATTTTTTGTTGTTTGAACATGTTAAAACCAATCACACTGCCAAATAAGGCAACTGCGATGAGCAACATAAAGAAAGTCCACTTTTTCATTCTCTTAAGAACTCCGATCTAGTGTGTAATTATTGCATCCCAACTGGCTTCGATGGCCGCTTCAAGTGCGTCGTCGTCCAGTTGATATAATCCCAATGAGTGTTTTCTTGCTAGAGATACACTTACAGCCAAACTAAGCCCGGTCAGTATTTCGTTATCAAGGGGCTTAAAGACACCTTGTTCCTTCCCTTCATTAAACAGCAATTCCACTTGGGCAAACATATTGCGTTCAAGTTCCCTTATTTTATGGCTATTTGTCGTGGGTAAAGAGTCGTACTGCACACGGTTTTTGATGGCCGCTATGTTGGTTCTTGCTAAGTTCCATATGTTAAGCCACATAGTACGGTAACGTTGTTTGATTGGTTGAGAATCATCAACTCCCGCCTGAACTGCATCTGCTAAGCGCTGGGCTACTAGCAAGCGAACTTCATCAATGAGGTGGTCTTTATCTTCGAAATAGCGATAGATAGTGCCTGCCGCGACCCCTGCTTCCTTTGCAAGTTTCTGCATTGAAAGGCCTTGAAACCCAACTTCAGCGATGAGTTTTTCAGCAGCGGAGAGTATTTGGAGACGCTTATCCTTCGTAGTATGAATGGACATAAACCATCACCTGTGAATGAACGTTCATTCATTATAGCTCAATTACCACCCATTAATGCAACTAAGTATTACACTTGTTGCGTAAAAATCTTGTCAACGAGAAAGATAGCAATCGGTCTGTTGCAGGATTATTATAGGCGCGCACTGAATATGAACTAAGTAAACCCAAGTTGAGATCGTAATGAAGCTGAACCCAAGACAAGATGAAGCCGTTAAATATGTATCTGGACCTTGCCTAGTATTGGCGGGGGCGGGATCAGGTAAGACGCGCGTTATCACCAATAAGATCGCTTACCTTGTTCAGCAATGTGGCTATAAAGCTCGAAATATTGCCGCGGTGACCTTTACCAATAAAGCAGCACGTGAAATGAAAGAGCGTGTTGGCCAAACGTTAGGGAAAAACGAATCCAAAGGCTTAATGGTCTCAACGTTCCATACCATGGGTTTAACGATTATTCGTAAAGAGTATAAGGCTCTCGGCTTAAAAGCTGGCTTTTCATTGTTTGATGACCAAGACCAGCTTGCGCTCTTAAAAGAGTTAACGGAAAAGCAAATTGATGGCGATAAGGATCTGTTGCGTCAATTATTGAGCACCATTTCCAACTGGAAAAACGACATGCTCACGCCCGACCAGGCAAAAGCACGTGCTCAAGGTGAGCAGCAACAATTGTTCGCATTCTGCTTTGAAATGTACCAAAAACAAATGAAGGCGTATAACGCGCTCGATTTCGATGATCTGATCGCAATGCCGGTATTGTTGCTGAAAACCAATCAAGAAGTGCGTGAGCGCTGGCAGTCTCGTATTCGTTATCTACTCGTCGATGAATACCAAGATACCAATACTAGCCAATACGAATTGGTGCGCTTGCTCGTTGGGGAGCGTGGTCGTTTAACCGTAGTAGGCGACGATGACCAATCGATTTATTCGTGGCGTGGTGCAAAACCCCAAAACTTGGTGTTACTTGGTGAAGATTATCCGAATCTACGCTTAATTAAGCTGGAACAGAATTATCGTTCAACCAGTCGTATTTTGCGTGCCGCGAATATTTTGATTGCCAATAACCCTCACGTGTATGAGAAATCACTGTTCTCGGAGATCCCAGATGGTGAGAAGCTCAAAGTACTTAACGCGAAAAATGAAGAACATGAAGCTGAGCGTATTACCGGTGAGCTGATCGCGCATAAATTCTTGAACCGTACTGAATATAAAGATTATGCGGTGCTTTATCGCGGTAACCACCAGTCACGTTTGATTGAAAAAGCCTTAATGCAAAACCGTATCCCTTACAAAATTTCAGGGGGGACTTCGTTCTTCGCTCGCGCTGAAATTAAGGACATCATGGCGTACTTACGTGTGCTAGTGAACCCAGACGATGATAACGGCTTCCTGCGTATCGTGAATACACCTCGTCGTGAAATTGGTCCGGTGACATTAGAGAAACTGGGCAGTTACGCTAACATGCGCGGTAAGAGTTTGTTTGAAGCCAGTTTTGAAATTGGCTTGGAGCAACACTTAACAGGGCGCGGCTTAGAAAATTTGCGTCGTTTTACCGAATGGATTGTAAAAATCGCCGATAACGCTGAGCGCGGTAATACCGTCGATGCGGTGCGTGCTTTGGTACGCGATATTAACTATGAAGATTGGCTTTACGAAACATCGGCAAGTCCGAAAGCGGCAGAGATGCGTATGAAAAACGTTTCGGATCTGTATTCTTGGATTGTCGCAGACCTTGAAGGGGATAACTACGACAAAGAAGAGAAGACACTGAAAGAAGTGGTTCAACGTTTAACGCTACGTGACATGATGGAGCGTGGTGAAGATGATGAAGATGCAGACCAAGTTCAATTGATGACCTTGCATGCTTCAAAAGGTCTGGAATTCCCATATGTCTATTTAATGGGAGCAGAGGAAGGTATTCTTCCTCACCAAGCGAGTATCGATGAAGATAATGTCGAAGAAGAACGACGTTTGATGTATGTCGGCATTACTCGCGCGCAAAAAGAGCTGACTTTCACGAAGTGTCGTGAGCGTCGACAGTTTGGAGAACTTATTAAGCCTACCCAAAGTCGTTTTCTGGATGAGCTACCACATGATGATGTGGAATGGGAGACGGTGAAGAAGCCTCAATCAGCTGAAGAACGGATGGAAAAAGGGCAGGCGCATATCGCGAACATTAGAGCGATGTTTAATAAGAAGTAAAAGAAAAGGCTTGGTTTTCACCAAGCCTTTTTCTATGGAATCGATGGGATTACAACAGGTAATTATAAGCCGGCAATCATGTGCTCAATTGCAGCAACGATCTCGTCGTCAGAACAATCCATACAAGAACCTTTGGCAGGCATTGCGTTGAAGCCATTAATTGCGTGGTCTTTTAGAACGTCTTGACCTTGAGCAATACGAGGAGCCCAATCTGCAGCATCACCAGTCTTAGGTGCGCCGCTGACGCCAGATGCGTGACAAGCAACACAGAAAGTACCGTAAACAGTAGAACCATCACGTGGACCGGTAGGTTCTGCTTTTACTGGTTCGCTACCTGCAAGGTAAACTTGACCGACAGGTTTGATGCGCTCTGCAATGAGATCTTGTTCTGCTTGGCTTAAGTTAGAAGCCATAGCTGCTGTAGAAAAAGTTAAGGCCGCGATTACAACGCTTATGATTCGACGAGACATATCCATTAAACTCACTTTACATTCCCAAGGTAAGTGCATGCTTACCAATTTATTGTGTTAGAGGGTTGTTTTGATCCAACCTGCAATGAACGCCTGTTAAATCAATGTAAATAATGGGTGATTATATCCTGATAACTTGTTGCAATAAACAACAACTTATCAGCTTCAAGGGGTTTATCACATCCTAAATCCCCCGTTATCACATATGAACTGTCGAAAAAGAGACCAAACGATAAAAAAAGTTAAAAAAGTACTAGACGGCATAGGGTGATATACGTATTATTCCACTCCGCCGATAGGGCATGCGCCCGTAGCTCAGCTGGATAGAGCGTTGGCCTCCGGAGCCAAAGGTCGAAGGTTCGAATCCTTTCGGGCGCGCCATCCGGACGCTTTTAATAAAGTGGCAAATTGGCGAAAACATAATGGTGGCTATAGCTCAGTTGGTAGAGCCCTGGATTGTGATTCCGGTGGTCGCGAGTTCGAATCTCGTTAGCCACCCCATTATTTAGGTAACTGAATTTACTAAGTAAATAAGGTTCCCAGTTTTGATTTACTTCGAAACGAAACTCTCTATATAATAGAGAACAAAGTCGGTGAATAGCGCAGCTTGGTAGCGCATCTGGTTTGGGACCAGAGGGTCGGGGGTTCGAATCCCTCTTCACCGACCACTATTTCAATAATCGCTAAGGCGGTTATACAAAAAAATTAGTGGTGGCTATAGCTCAGTTGGTAGAGCCCTGGATTGTGATTCCGGTGGTCGCGAGTTCGAATCTCGTTAGCCACCCCATTAATTTTGTCGGTGAATAGCGCAGCTTGGTAGCGCATCTGGTTTGGGACCAGAGGGTCGGGGGTTCGAATCCCTCTTCACCGACCACTATAAGAAAGCCTCGTCAGAAATGACGGGGCTTTTTTACATCTAGAGTTCTAGATAATTTGGAACCAGAAGGTCGTGGGCTGGATCGCCAGCCCGGTGGAACGCCAGCCAGATCGAATCCCTCTTCACCGACCACTATAAGAAAGCCTCTACTAGCCGTCCGCGTCAGAAATGACGAGGCTGTTTTGCATTCAGAGCTTAGATAATCAGGGAATAAGAGATCTTTAAGCTAGATGTATTCTGAACGAAACCCCTTTACTCCCATATTTCCTTATCTATATCAGCTTACTTATGAAGACCAAAGAACAGCCTAACCAGCTCTGGTGGGGATTTTTGACGTCTAAAGTGGTCGATTTAACTCGTTAAAGTATTTTTTACTTTTGCGCCTGAAAGTGATCGAGTAAGTAAGTTCACACTCTCACATTTGGCGTTTGATAAATTTGGTCTACCTTAATTAGATTGAGTTGAATTTTGGATTAAAAGTAAGGTTGCTGAGCTTGTGGATGTTTTTATTTTATTTGAACAATAAATAGGTCTAAGAGCCCAATCTCTCATGTAGCACATCGATTATGTAGCGAAGGATATAATTTGTTTATTAATCATACACCTTGATAAGTTGCGGGTGAGATCACTACATATTCTTATGTAGTGTTCTAATTTGTTATTGGGTCAATGTGTGAAAGATAAAGCTAGATATTGATATTTTTAATAGTGGAATATTTCTAATTAGCCTGGTGATTTGGTTTATGTTTCTTTATTGTTAAACCTGTCTTGGAATAATTATGTTTATTCTAGGTTTAGATGAATAGTGTGGTCAAAGTCCCACAATTCATTATATAACTCGATTTTTTAGTGATAAAAGAAGAGTTTAGTTGCATATCTAGTTGCGTTTTTGTCTTTTTCTTATGCCTTTAATTTGAATATTTATGCGGTCTTTCGGCTTGTGATAGGCCTGATATCGACTTTTTATACTATGTTTGTTGCTTTTCTGTGAATTTTTTGCCAAATTGATGGCCGTATAAAGTATCAGAACATTATTCTGGTAAGAATGGATTCAATTTTGCAGACAGGGCAGAAAGCTGCCAAAGCAGTAGAGGTCTGGTAATGTCACTTTTAGAAGTTAAAAATCTTCGTATCGAATATCCATCTCGTCATGGGGTTCATGCCGCCGTTAAGTCACTATCGTTCAATATTGAACGTGGTGAAATTGTAGGTGTGGTTGGTGAATCCGGTGCCGGTAAATCAACAGTAGGCAATGCTGTTATTGACTTGCTGAGTCCTCCTGGACGCATTGCAAGTGGCGAAGTTTTCCTTGATGGGGAAAAAGTATCAGGGCTTTCTCCTGAAGAGATGCGCAGTGTGCGTGGCTCAAAAATTGGATTTATTTTCCAAGATCCAATGACGTCTCTTAATCCTCTATTTACCGTAGAACACCAATTAAAAGAAACCATTCATGCCAATATGAAGGTTTCTGATCAAGAAGCGTATCAACGCGCTTTAGATCTGATGAATCAAGTGGGCATTCCTCAGCCTGAAAACCGTTTGAAGCAATATCCTCACCAATTCTCTGGTGGTATGCGTCAGCGTGTCGTAATTGCGATTGCATTAGCGGGTGAGCCTGACCTTATCATTGCTGATGAACCTACAACGGCACTGGATGTTTCTATTCAAGATCAGATCTTAGGTTTGATTCGCGACCTATGTATTAAGAAAAACGTTGGTTGCATGTTGGTAACGCACGATATGGGTGTGGTATCTAACGTCACTGATCGCGTAGCGGTAATGTACCGTGGTGATTTGGTTGAGTTTGGCCCAACAGCGAAAGTGCTTGGTACGCCAGAACACCCATACACACACAGTCTAATTTCAGCGGTTCCTCGTTCGGACCGTAAATTGGATCGCTTCCCTCTTGTGAGTTACATCGAAGAAGCACACGAGATGGAACCGCTAGATGTGAAAAATCACTGGTTAGGTCAAAGCCAAGATCACCGTGATTACACAGGTCCATTGCTGAATGTGGAAAACGTAAACCTACGATTTACGACGAAAGACTCGTTCTTTGAAAGCCGTCGTGAGTACGTTCAAGCTTCTAATAATGTCAGCTTTGAAGTACATGAAGGCGAAACGTTTGGTTTAGTTGGTGAATCAGGTTCAGGTAAATCAACAATTGCTCGTGTGATTGCTGGCTTGTACGCACCAAATTCGGGCAAAGTAACGTTTGAAGGTGTAGACCTAACGGGTTTGAAGTCTGAAAAAGAACGTCGCCCTATGCGTCGTCAGATGCAGATGGTATTCCAAAACCCATATACGTCGATGAACCCACGTATGAAGATCTTCGATATCATTGCCGAGCCGATTCGCTTCCACAAGCTAACTCGCAATGAAAATGAAACTCGTCAAATCGTTCATGACCTACTCGACCACGTAGGCTTGGGTCGTATGGCAGGCGTGAAATATCCGCATGAATTCTCAGGCGGTCAGCGTCAACGTATTTCTATTGCGCGTGCTTTGGCGACGCGTCCTCGTCTTCTTATTTGTGATGAACCGACATCAGCGCTTGATGTATCGGTACAAGCACAGATCCTAAACCTATTAAAAGACCTACAAGACGAGCTGAACTTAACCATGCTGTTCATTAGTCACGATTTACCGGTTATCCGTCAAATGTGTGACCGTGTGGGCGTAATGCAAATGGGTACGCTACTGGAAGTGGCTCCAACGGAACAGTTGTTCCAAAACCCGCAGCATGAATACAGCAAGCAACTGATTTCTCTGATGCCTGAGTTCACAGGCCTAAGAGAAGATGCAACAGCGGCACAAGCCGCGGTATAAAAGTTTCACGTTGGCTAGAAACATTGGCCGTGCTTGAAAACAATAACAGACGCAAATACAACAACTAGGGATCTGGATTCCCGCATGAAGGAGTTATGCAATGAAAACCATGAAAAGCAAATTAGCAGTAGCTTTGATGGCAGCTGGCCTAAGCTTTAGTGCAGCAGCAGCAGATATTACCGTTGGCTACGCAGCTGACCCAGTATCACTTGACCCGCATGAGCAGCTATCTGGCGGCACACTGCAAATGTCTCACATGGTGTTTGACCCTCTAGTACGTTTCACTCAAGAAATGGATTTTGAAGCACGTATCGCAGAAAGCTGGGAACGTGTTGATGAAACGACTTTCCGTTTTAACCTTCGCAAAGGTGTTAAGTTCCACTCTGGTAACGAACTAAGTGCTGATGACGTTATTTGGACGTTCAATCGCCTACAAAACTCTCCAGACTTTAAAGCGATTTTCGCACCATACGAAAAAATGGTTAAAGTGGATGACCACACAGTTGAGCTAATCTCAAAAGCGGCATACCCACTAGTCCTACAAACTGCGACTTACATCTTCCCAATGGACAGCAAGTTCTACACTGGTAAGACAGAAGCGGGTACAGACAAATCTGAAGTGGTTAAGCACGGTAACTCGTTCGCTTCAACTAACGTTTCAGGTACAGGTCCGTTCATCGTGACTGAGCGTGAGCAAGGCGTAAAAGTTGAGTTCGAACGTTTTGATGGTTACTGGGATACTAAGTCTGACGGTAACGTAGACAAGCTAACACTGGTTCCAATCAAAGAAGATGCAACACGTGTTGCAGCACTTCTTTCTGGTGATGTGGATATGATCCACCCTGTTGCGCCAAACGATCACAAACGTGTTAAGAAAGCGAAAGGTATTGATCTAGTTACGCTTCCTGGTACTCGTATCATTACTTTCCAAATGAACCAAAGCAGCAACGAAGCGCTGAAAGATGTGCGCGTTCGTCAAGCTATCGTTCATGCGATCAATAACGAAGGTATTGTTAAGAAGATCATGAAAGGCTTCGCGACACCTGCTGGTCAACAAAGCCCAACAGGTTACGCTGGTCACAACGAAGAGCTAGTGCCACGCTACGATCTTAAGAAAGCTAAACAGCTGATGAAAGACGCGGGCTACGAGAAAGGCTTTACGCTGACAATGATGGCACCAAACAACCGTTACGTGAACGATGCGAAAGTTGCTCAAGCGTCAGCGGCAATGCTATCTAAGATTGGCATCAAAGTTGATCTGAAAACAATGCCTAAAGCGCAATACTGGCCTGAGTTTGATGTTTGTGCAGCAGACATGATGATGATCGGCTGGCACTCAGATACTGAAGATTCAGCAAACTTCAACGAGTTCCTAACAATGACTCGTAACACTGAGACTGGCCGTGGTCAGTACAACTGTGGTCACTACTCAAACACAGCAATGGACTCGGTAGTTGAAGCATCAAACACTGAAACTGACCCTGCGAAGCGTTCTGAAATGCTGAAAGGCGTTGAAGCAACACTTTACCAAGACGCAGCATTCGTACCGCTACACTGGCAAAGTGAAGCGTGGGGCGCGAAGTCTAACGTAGGTGCAGCAGCAGTAGTAAACCCAATGGTTATGCCATACTTCGGCGACCTAGTTGTAAAATAATCTAACTTGCTTCGCTCTTGAGCCTGAATGTTCAGGCTCAAGAAAAGCAAGTAGTGAAAGTGTAAGTTTTTGGTACTTGGCCTACCTTCAGTCGGGTTAAGTGCCATTTTTAAAGACTGGAATTTTTGTCTAGCTACTTTCAGCTAGATAGTCATGGATAGAAAAGGGGCAAGGAATGTTTACGTTTCTGGTCAAGCGCCTGTTTCAGGCACTGATAGTGATGTTTGTGATCAGTTTGGTGGCGTTTGCCATTCAGGATAACCTGGGTGACCCGTTACGTGAGTTAGTTGGGCAGTCTGTTTCAGAATCGGAGCGTCAAGCGCTACGTGATGAACTTGGCCTAAATGATCCCTTCATTACAAAATACTCTCGCTTTGTAGGCGCTGCTCTACAGGGTGATCTTGGTACATCATATTTCTTCAAGCGTCCGGCTGTGGACGTCATCATGGACAAATTGGTTGCGACACTGGAACTCGTCTTCGGTGCTTCCATTATTATTGTCTTCTTATCAATCCCACTCGGGGTTTACTCGGCGATTCACCCGAAAAGCTTTTTCACTAAGCTTGTTATGGCGGGAAGTAGTGTCGGCATCTCAGTACCGGTTTTCTTAACGGCCATTATGTTGATGTATGTTTTCTCTATCGAACTTGGCTGGCTGCCATCGTTTGGTCGAGGTGAAACGGCGAACTGGTTTGGATGGGAATCAGGGTTTCTAACGCTTGATGGCTTGGCTCACTTAGTATTACCAAGTGTGGCGCTAGCTTCTATCATGCTACCACTATTCATTCGCTTGGTTCGTTCTGAAATGTTGGAAGTGTTGAGCTCTGAATACATTAAGTTCGGTAAAGCAAAAGGTTTGGCGCTTAATAAAATTTATTACCAACACGCGCTGAAAAATACCATGCTGCCAGTATTAACTGTGGGTGGCGTTCAAATCGGTACTATGGTGGCGTATACCATCTTGACTGAAACGGTATTCCAGTGGCCAGGCACAGGTTTCCTTTTCCTTGAAGCGATTAACCGAGTGGATACTCCACTGATCACTGCTTACGTTATCTTTGTAGGCCTGATCTTCGTTGTTACAAACACGATTGTTGACTTGCTGTATGGCGTGATCAACCCAACGGTTAACCTAACTGGTAAAGGAGCATAATCATGGAACAAACGTCTCAAGCTCCATCTCGTTGGGAGCGCTTTAAACAATCAGATATTCTGTATTATTTTTTACGCGATAAAGTAGCGATGGTCAGCTTTGCCATTTTTACTGTATTTCTTGTAGCCGCACTAACGGCACCCTTGGTTGCACCAACGGACCCTTATGACGTCACATCTATCGATATCATGGATTCTGAGTTACCTCCATCTTGGATGGAAGAAGGTGATGAACGATTCCTGCTAGGTACTGATGAGCAAGGTCGTGACATCTTATCTACAATGCTTTACGGCTCGCGTCTGTCATTGACGATTGGTTTCCTTGCGGTAGGCCTTCAGTTGACTCTAGGTATCATTATTGGTTTGTCTGCGGGTTACTTCGGCGGCCGTATTGATAGCTTCTTGATGCGTTTTGCTGATGTCCAGTTATCGTTCTCGACCATGATGGTTGCGATCATTGTCTCGGCAATCTTTAAAGCGAGTTTTGGTAGCGACTTTTACGCGCAATATGCGGTTGTCATGCTGGTGGTTATTATCGGTATAGCGGAGTGGCCGCAATATGCTCGTACTATTCGTGCATCGGTATTAGCCGAGAAGAAAAAAGAATACGTAGAAGCGGCACGCGTGATGGGCTTTAAAGCGCCACGCATCATGTTCCGTCATATTCTTCCAAACTGTTTATCACCAATCTTGGTTATTTCAACTGTTCAGGTGGCAAACGCGATCATGTCAGAAGCGGCACTTTCTTTCCTAGGCTTAGGCCTTCCGGTGGATCAACCTTCATTGGGTGCGTTAATTAGTACTGGCTTTAACTACATCTTCTCTGGTGCTTGGTGGATTACAGCTTTCCCTGGTGTCTTACTTGTGACACTCGTTCTCGTGATTAACCTACTTGGTGACTGGTTACGCGACGTGTTTAACCCTAAAATTTACAAAGGGTGATCGGAGCCAATTGATTTTTAATCAAAAAACTCTCTAAACTAAGAGTCGTAAGCAATTACGGCTCTTTTTTTGCTTATAGTTTAAGGAAGAACGGAATTCATCTTTTATCGACAAGGGGTCGGTAATAATTTCTCTCTCGAAACATTTGAGTGATAAGTATGAAAATGAGTAAAGCATTAGGATCTTGGCACCCGCTATTCAATCGTGCTCGTCTGGGGCTTGTGGCTCTTTCAGTGTTATTTGCTAGCCAAGCAAATGCAGAGTTTTTGTGTGATGCGACGCAAGCGAGTAAAGACCAACTACCGGTATTGGAACAATCTTGCCCGATAGGCAAAGGGTTATGGGGTGGTTCTGCTCCAAAGAAATCCAGCGGAGATGCGCTTTATTGGATTCAATGTGGATTACTTGCTAAGCCTTTACCACTTGAAAAAGCGAAACCTATTTACCAAAAAATCACGACAAATGTGTGGATGAAGCCTGAACAAAAAGGCTATCGCTGCTTAATTGGGCCTTACAATACGTTCGCTGATGCCAAGCGAGAACTCAGCCAAGTTCGAACGCTAGAAGAGTACCCAGAAGCCTTTATCCGCATGGTTGATAAAAAGCCGGCCGCTCAACCGATGAAAGCCAAAGCGCCAGAGCCGAAGAAAGTCAAACCGATGTTAGTGGAGCCTAAGAAGGTTTATCCCAAAGAAAAAGAGCACGCAAAGTTAGACATTCAAGTTCGCTTGCAAGCCGAAGTGGATGGGCGCTCTTATTTAGTTCCATATTTACTTGATGATGAGCATCAGTTTTATATGGAGCACAACAAGCCTTGGAATCGCTTAGATTATGAAAGTGCTAAGTTAGTTTGTTTTGAAAAAAGCATGCACTTAGCAACAGAAGAAGAGTGGCAGCGCTTGTTAGAGTCCAAGGTGATGGAAAGAGACAATTGGCCAATGCACTTACCTTACTGGGGAAGCTTGAAGAAAGGGTTATTTACGAACGGTAATATCACTCAGCTTCGCGGCACTTCATTACTGAATGTACTTTGTGTGAAATAGTGTTGTGTTTAAGATAAAGAAAACCCCGCGAGTGCGGGGTTTTTTAGTTTTGGAGAAGACTAGTCTTCGTTTGCTTCACCAGTCCATTCAATATTGAATTTGACGGCTTCTGTCTCACCATCATAGTTTTCAACATAACCGATTAAGCTATAAACCTCGCCAACAACTAATTGCCCTGATTCTGGGAAGAAGTTAACGGTTGCATAGTGAACCTCGTTTTCTATGTTATCGAAACAACCCCAGTTATCGGTTGTGACACCACTATCGCTTGTCATCAAAAAGTTAGAGTATGTCTTGTTGATCATGTCACATGTTACGTTCATGTCATCAACATCAAAGTAGATATCAGCATCAAATGGTTCGTTTGCGTCACCTTCATCAGAAATAGAGTAGCTCACTCTTCCTAACTGCATAGAGTAATTATCACTGTCTTGCTCAGCTGCAGGAATATACATCTTGCCAAAGCGCTTCATTGGACCGTCGTCTGATTTGGTGGTAATTCTTCTTTCAGCATCGGACCTGTCGGCGAAATAAGTGTAGCGCTCTGACTCAATACCTGAGTTTTCATCTTCAATATTTTCGAATGTAGTCACTACCGTCATTGCACCGTCAGCAATTTCAGACGATTCTGTCGCCACAAGCGCATGTTCTTCTACGACAGTCTCACCATCTTTACTCCAAGTGAAAGTCGCAATTAGCTTGTCACCTTCGATGCGGTAGGTTGCTTCATCTTCTTGGGTGTCAGCTTCTGAACATGACGTTTTGTTTTCTAAGCTTCGTACGTTGCCGTAGATAATGCCATTCTCAAATTTAATCGAATCACACCAAACGCGGCTTGCTCCCTTTTGCCCTGAACCATCGCTTGAGCCAGTCTCAAGGTTGTACCAAGTTTTACCTTCTAGCGGGTGAGAATCTGCTGGTGGCGGTGTTACGTCATCTGCTGGCTCGACTGCCGGGATGGAGAAACGAACCATTTCAGAAACGATTTCTTCATCAGTATCAACATTCACGCCTGCTGCGATATTGAAATAGCCATTTTTGGTTGCGGCTGTTGGTGTACCGGAGAATTTTAAGTACACATCATTTTCAATCGCCACTTTCACGCCTGGGATGCTGGTGTAGCCTTCTTTGTCGTCTTCAATGCCTACGTAATATTCTAAAACACCGGCAACGCTGTCAGTTTCAAACAGCTCGTCAATCGCGATACCGTGCACATCGATCTCTTCACCCACTTTTAGATCGGCAAGAAGTTCGTTGATGTATTCTTGAAGCTCAGTCACTTCCTCTGGGTCAGCTTCTAATGATTGCTTTGCAATTTCTGGAAGGGTGAAGGTTTCGTAAGTGGTATTGATGCCGTCTGTCGCTGAAATCGTAATAGTTTCGCCAGCAGAGTAGCTATACAAAGGCGTGCTGCCGGAAATATCTAAAATAATGTCATCGCCAGTTGTCATTACGTCGACAACTAAACCGGCAACCGAAGTGTATGCTGAATACGATAACTTTGAGTCATCAGAATCAGTAAATAGATCTAGAATAGAAATGCTTTCGTCTTTTACAGCGACACCTTGCACAAGCTCTAGTGAATCGGCCCACTCTTGAACCTCTGCTGTCACTTCTTTGTCAGCTTCTGGAGCTTCATTCTCTAGCGTGATTCCGATTTCAAGTGTTGTGGTTGCTGCACCGACTACGTTCTCTGAAGCGTCTTTGTCATCCGCTGAAAGCGTAATGATGTAAGTGTCACGAACTTCAGATGGGGTACCAGTGATAACTAGGTCACCGCCATTAACGGCAGATAACGTTACACCAGTGATGGTTTCTTGCATCTTAGTCGTGAATGTTGCGTTGATTTCGATATCGTTATTGTCGGTATCGCTAAATAGCGCTTCACCTTCTAATGCAAGAGGTAGCGTGATGTCTAGGCCTTCATGAGTATCAAGCTCTAGCGCATCGACTAACGAGTCTAAGTGCTTTTTGACGTCCTTATTAACCACAAGTTTAGAGTTTAAAACTGGAGCGGTATTCGTGTCGCCATCAACGATTGGTTTGAAGTTTTCATCGTTAACTTTGCCTGGGTTGTCTTGAACCACTTTGGTTGCTTCTTCTGCAACACCTGTTGGGTTAGATTCATAGCCGGTTGGATCGTTGGCTTTAGATTCCGTCAGGATTTGCGCTGTTTTATGAAGCTCCGCGTCGTCATTTGCGATAACGTCTCCAAATGCATCCTCGCTGTCCTCTGGTAAGCCTAGAGATACGTTTACGGTTTTCTTCGCTGCAGTGATTGCCTCTTCTGTTGGGTTAGCGCCAGCTTCAAGCACAACCAAGTCGGTTAGCGGAGAAATTACGTCGCCACCAGGCAAGGTTCTGAAAACAACTTCATGTTCCATTGCTTGCGTTGGGTGATCCATGTCTATGGTGTATTTACCAGCAAACAGCTGTGGGTTGCTCGCAATCAATGCGGCTTGTTTTGCGCCACCCGGCGTTAATGTTTGTAACGCCAAGCTTGTGATGGAAGCGAATTCATCATCGGATAAACTTAACTTACCTTCTGAATCCGTTAGGCCTAAGATGATGTCAGAATTGACGTCTAAAGTGCCGTTATTGTTTTTATCATCAAACACAACCGCCTGATTAAAGTAGCCATCAAAACCAGTAATCGTCACTCCGCTAGGTGAAGTTGAACCTGAATCACCATCTGAACCACCACAGCCTGTCAGCGCAATTGCCACTGACGCTGCTAGTAAACTAACCTTTTTCATTTTATGTCCTTTATGTTGAGAAATAGCCAAGTTCTCTATTTTTTAGGGAGCATTTTGAGCCCGTAGGCAGGTTTTTACATAAAGGAGTGCGGGGTTTCAAGATACGTAAAACGACGAAAAATCCGTAAATTTATTTTTAATAATTATCAATAAATAGATAGGAGTAGGATTTCACGTCGCTTACAAATTCGCTCAAGTTCCGGGAGGGTATTGCTCTGAATGGTAATAACGCAGGTTCAATTTGAGCTCTTCGACGAGGTGGGCGTAGTCTTTCTTAGGGCGAAAGATAATGCTAAACACTTCGCCATCGGAAAATTCATAGAACTTTGAAAACGCCACGTCTAAATAGGAAAAGGTTGTGCCCCAATCTCTATGGTACATTTCATCACATTTAAGTGGGCCGCCATCAAATTTAGAGGTCGTGCCAATGATGTCTCCGTATACTCCTTGGCCAGCAACCGTATAAGTATCAAATTGGCTTAGTAAGTATTGGCAGGTGACATTCATATTGGCTGACTGCATGTTCAAATCACCACTGACCTGCGCATCATGTACTGGATTATGTAGGCGGTTGTCACTCATATACATGCCAGCCACTCCCAGCACGTATTTCCCCTCTTCTAAGTAATATAAGTAATCATGTTTTTCGATTTGATAGGCGTATTGACCAGTGATGCCATTAATTCTAGCTTCTGCCTGATATTGACTGGTGTGCAGGGTATACACCTCATGGTGATTCCCTGACTGAACGGCGGCGAGTAACCGTGAGCCTTTTTGAGGGGCGTCAGGGTAGTGTGAAAGGATACGCCAAGCCATTTCAGCATCAAAAGCAGACTGGTTGCTTGTAACGATCAACGCTTCCTTACTTTGGTGGTAAGTCCCAATAAGGCGAAGCTCCTTCGCGTCGGGGCATAGAATTCTATTGTCAGATGAAGCATAGAACACTTGGTCATTGATGAATTTAAACGCTTCACAGAAAATGACTTCATAGTTGTAGTGTCTGCCACCTATTTGATTGGTGGTTTCTAAGCGATACCACGTATGCCCTATGAGAGGGTGGGGCTCATCTTCTTCGAGCTCATCATGAACGGTGGGGAGCACAAAGCTGACTTTGGTCCATGCCTCTTCATCTAGCCCGTGATAGTTATCTTTTGCCATGGCGAATAATGTTACTGTATCGGCACTCGCTTCTGGTTCGCCTTGAATAGCAATAGCGCTACCTAAGTTGGAAACTTTTAAAGAATCGCTGTCGATGAATACTCTAGTGGTGAGTAGGTCGCCGTCCGGGTCTTCGAATAAGCCCGTGATGTCTACGCTGTATTGAATTGGGCTACTTTCAGTGAGATCCCATTTATTGATTTCATTTTGGATACTCTGCTGAATCGCTAAGTTGACGGCAGGTTTTTGATTGCTCGCCGGTAGTTGTTTGACTGTGTTAGGAATAATCACCGTGGTACCGGAGAAAGGCGTATCAACCGGAACACTTTCATCAGAGAGAGCCTGCGGTGCTTTCTCTTGAGGTTGCTGTGCTATTTCAGCCTCACTTGAGACTTCAGGTGTAACAGGCAAAGGTGAGGCTGCCTGCGCAACGTCACGCATCGGTATTGGCGCATGGACGTGATTGGTCGCACGGCCGGTGTTCTCTTGAGGGACTGGCTCGTTTAGTAATGAGCGAGCAACACTCTGAGAAGCGTTGTCAGCACTCGAGTATTGAAGCGCGGTAAACAAGACGACAGCCCCGAGTGCTGCGGCAAAGAATCCCTTTTTCTTCATGGGTTCAAACCAATTTACTTTGCAGCCAGCTGCGCGAGAATTTCAGGTCTTTTTCTATCAGACTATCGCTGCACTCAAGCAGTTCGCTAATTTCTCGGTTCTGCATCCCCATTAGGTATTTGAGTTTTAGTGCCTTCGATTGTCTTGGGTAGCGTAAGCTGAAGCTGTCTATGGCTTTATCCATAATGATGAACTGCTCAAACTTATCTTGGTCATCGTCGGTTAACAGCGTTAGCTGCTGGCGTTTTTGAGCCTGCTGGGCTCGAGCATTATCAATTAAGATCTGACGCATGACCTTCGCCGCCATTAAGAAGAAGTCTCGCTTGCTTTCAATCGGATGTAAGTCGGTATTCGACATTTTTAAATACGCGTCGTGGATCAGCGCTGTCGTGCTGTTGACGCTGTCGCTGAGTACATCATTATCGATGCCATGCTTCTTGGCACTACGGGCTCGCTCTGATTGAGCAATGTGGCGAAGTTGTAGGTAGGCAAATTGGTAGAGCTCTTTTTCAGCGTCTTTGTTACCACTTTGCCACTCCTTAATAATATGAGTGATATTTAAAGCTGCACTTGCCATTTAGCTTTCTCCTTGAACTTTTTTGAGCTCGGATACTGAAAAGGTGTGAATGTCGTAGGAACCTTCATTATTGCGCGAGATGGTTTGTCTAAATCGGTACAAAATTCCTTCGTCCCATTGTTGCCCTGCGGGTAAGTATTCCCAAGAGGTGAATTGGCCTTGGGAGGTGGCATCATACCAACGCACTAAGGTGTTCATCTGTGCAAGGGAAGCATGCGGGGTTTGGTTCCTGAACCACCACATATCGCCGTAAGCATCGGTAACGTCTTTACTGTAATGCTTCAATTCAGAGGGACACTGCTCCGTCATGTTTGGTGCAAGGTAGACTCTACGATCTCGAATGTTTAAACATTGCTGAACGATCTGGTCTTGTTGGTATTGAGTAAGCTGCCATGTACCTTCGTAGGAAATATTGTCGCCTTTCCCCTCTGGGTAGGTGAACCAAATCATTTCCTGTTTGTTGTCGTGATGCACCTTTTCACTGCGGCCTAAGCCTTGTATTTTTTCCATCAGCAGTTGGGTTGATGGATCAAAATCTAGTGCGATGGTGCGATACTTCCAGTCGCCTTCATCATCGTAGTCCTCAACGGCAAAACCGCTAAGGTCACTGCGAGTACAACCGGTATCGGCGCAAGCAAACAGCCCACTCCATCCTGTGAAATCAGGGCGCGGCTCTCGGAGTATTTCTTTAATGGCTTTGCTCGGAACCACATGACAACCATTAAAGTAGTCCCCCGTTCCTGGGTATTGAATCAGTTCTGTATCGGTGATTTTGTAATCCAGTTCGCCGATTGGGCCTGTATATCGAGGGTTGTTTATATACTTAAGGTCGAGTACGCATATCTTGCCGATGATGTCTTTCTTCATGATGAGGACGTTGCTCATCTTGATATTCTTAGGAGAAAACACGATCTCTTCCGAGGTAAAGTTTTCCTTAATGTAGGCTTGGCTGTCTCTAAGGTGTTCGACCGCTTCTTTGGCTGACACCAGATCCAAATTAAGCGCATTTTCAGTGTCGTCTAAATAGTTCAGGTCGAGGTGTTTCAGCTTGGTTTGGAATCCGCTGTCTGAGAGTACTTTACTGGCGAGCCTGATTTCTTCTCGGTTCTCGGGGGTTTCGTCGAGCGACAGTAGCAAGCGTGTCATGTTGATGCTTTTACTTGGCTTCGTCGTGGACAAGGTCGGGGTGATAACCTCTTGTGCCGACAGTGTGGTCAGTAGGTAGCCAGAGCTATCGTTGCCGATGAAAAAGCTGATGATGTCTCCAGGAGCGTATTGGAACGCCCCTTTATTGGTGACCCCTGAGATCTGGGAACTAGTCTCGTAATAAAGCCCTGTCACGGGAGAATCGATGAAGTAACCCGTCTTCTGAGTGGCTTCTTTATTTGCCAAGGCCGGCGTCATCGTTAGACTCATGATGGAAAAGAGTAAAATTAGCTGCTTCATCTTTTATCTTTTAGTTCGTTGTTGGGCAGTCGCCAGCACAGCTGGTGGGTAAATTATGTTTGCTGGGAATAGGCGTCATCATCGCCAGTAACATTTTTTGCTTCACTTCTTTGGGGATATCCGGATTCGATAATATGCGTCGTCGAGTGAGCTCTAGCATGCTGGTTATCGACATTTGCGCATTCTTATCACCTTTGGAGTGGAATAGCAGGCTAGTCACCTCAAACATCATGTCTTCTGCGATTTGTTTTTCTATTTCCAGTTGCTTATTTTTATAAATTAATGCGCTTGAAAATGTCACGCCAGAGATCACAAGCATCGTGGTGAGCATGGAGGCTAATGGGCGCCGTTGAAGCAACTGCTTCATTACATATAAAGGCTTATGTAACTTCAGAGAAATGGGACGGCAGGTGAGCACATGGTGAATGTCATGGCGCATTTCGACGACAGAACTATAGCGGTGACGCTTATCATGTTGTGTCGCCTTATTGATAATGCAAGCGACGTCTGAACGCTTGGTCGCCGTTGGGAACATCAACTGCAGCACTTTTCCTAAAGAGTACACGTCACTTTGCTGACATAAAAACTGACCTTTGATTTGCTCTGGACTCGCGTAAGTTTGGCTAAAAGCAGAAACAGTACCCGCGGGCTCTTCTTGAGAGTTTTTTAATTTTTGCGTGAGGTTAAAGTCGAGAATTTTAGGCTCAAACGACTTATCGATAAGGATATTCTCAGGCTTGATATCAGCGTGGAGAATTTGGTTCTGATGAGCGTGCTCGACCGCCAGACAAATATTTTTGAATAAGCGCAGTTTCTGCTTATCGGATAAAGGCCGCGTCTCTAAGTAACGCGATAACGTGGTGCCTTCAATGTACTCCATCACAATGTAAACAGAACCTTGATGGACGCCACCATCAAACACTTTGGCAATGTTAGGGTGATTTAATCGTGCCAACAGTTGTGCTTCTTCAAACAGCGCACCTTTCCCAAGAATATGGCTCAATGCGGGTTGAATGAATTTGATCGCAAGGTCTTGTTCAAACGTCTTATCTGCGCGGCTCGCGGCATAGACGATGCCCATTCCCCCGCGGCCCAGCTCTCTAGAAATGAAGTATTTATCTACACGGGTATCGGTCAGATCGAGTTCAGAATAGGTTGCTTGATGCGCGTGAAAGCCGAGCAATTGAGTGAATTGCTCTGAAGGCTCCGAAATTAACGGAGAAAGTTGTTTATAGAGCTCAGGCTGAAGTGTTTGTATTTTTTTTAGATACACTTCTTGTTCTGGCTCGGAGAGATCCATGAGATGGTAAAACACCTCAGTGGCACCTGTGTTAAGCCGCTGCACGTCGATAATTTATAGTTTTATTAGTGTCGGTATTCTATAAGAAATTATTGATATAGAAGAGATGTTTGTCCCATTTATTGTGACTTGCGATGCATTTTGTATTTATATTGCGACAAGTGCATAGATTTTTGTTGGTTTTTTGAGCGTACATGAAGTGATGCCTATTTATGGGAGGTGTGGGGAGCTCAATCTACCGGTTTTGTTTTTTCCACCAGCTCTAAATATTTTGCTTCGATGAACTCTTTTTCTTTGGCTTGGTGTTGCATTTGTTTTTGCATGGCGACCAATTTTTGTTTGAGTTCCTTGGTTGCTTCTTCTGATGCTCCTGTGCCTGGTTGAGCGGATAATTGGCGCTTGTAATCTTCAATGGTCTCAACCAGTTTTTGTTTTTCTTTTCTAAAATCTTGTTCGACGTCTTGGAAGCCGCCGCTTTCACTGATCATGATGTACTCTTTTTCTAAGTGCTCAAATTGCTTTTCAATTTCCTCTTTTTGTTGGCGTAAGCTTTCAACGGTATCGTCTTTTTCAAGCAGAATAACTTTGGCTTTTCTGAGCCTGCGGACACTGGAATCAAGGTCATTTTTGAGTTTCTTGATCAGTTGGTGAGATTTACTGAGCTTATTGTTGAGGTCGTCGATCGCTTCTAAATCTTGCTCGGTTTTGGGGGCGTTGGATGCTTGAAGCTCTGATATCTGAGCCTCTAACGCGTGCTGAATCTGCAGCAAGGTTGTGAGAGTTTCCCGGTTATCATTGGCGTCATTGATGGCATTGTCAAAAGACACTTGGTGTTTTTGTCTCTCGTCTTCACTAAGTTGATGAGTATGTAGCTGATGGGTGAATTTTCTAAACTCGCGCAGCATGAGCCATAAAATAGCGAACCAGAACAGCAGAATAACTAAGCCAATATTAATTGCGAGAACCACTAATAAGCGGCTATCCAGTCCAGATACAAAACCATCAAGAGGCATAACAGAAACGTCCTTAACTGTCGGTAATCTATTAAGCTTAGGTGCTAGCGATAATCATGCCTATAATTTAAACAGTTAATGAAGGCAGGGTTATTGAGTCGGTGAAAATACTCATAGTAGATGACAGCAAAGCGACGTTAGAAATCGTGAGAAGGGCACTTGAGAGCTTTGGATACCGCCGTTTGTCGATAGAGAAAACCAATTGCGCGCTGGAAGCGTTAGATAAAATCGAGAAATGGCGCCCAGAAATCGTGCTGACGGACTGGCACATGCCAGACATGACCGGGCTAGAGCTGGTGGGCAAAGTGTCAGCGAACTTCCCGGAGGTAAAAATCGCCATGATTACGACGGTGGATGATGACGCGCATATTGGCCAAGCCCAAGCGGCGGGTGCAAGCTTTGTTCTGTCTAAGCCGTTCGATGACGAAGAGCTGCATCGTAAATTACTGCCTTTGGTACAAGGCGCAGAAGAAAGTCAGTTTGAATTAGACCAAGTGGTTGAGGTGCAAAAGGAGCTCGCTTTGCCTAAGCTGACTCAATTTGAAAAGCTACTTAAAAAAGTCGTGGATGCTGAAATCGAGTTGAACAATATACGCCAGCAGGAGTTTGATGAAAGTAAGCTGCCTTTTCTGATGGCGATTTACGCGGATGGTGAAACGCAGAAGCCGCGAGCGGTCGCGATATTAGATATTTATGCTGTGTGTGTGTTTGCTTCTGCTAACCCAAGTGTGTCTGCTCAGGAGCTGCAAAAGTCGATTCATAGCAAAGTGGTCAGTAAAGCCATATTTGAAACGTGCCAGCGGGTGCTAGATAAATCGGCGCTAGCGTTTTTAGATTCGAACTCTCGTAAGAGCTTACGTTTAAAAACAGCCAGTTTTGTACCGACGGCCTTCGATAAGCTTAAAGTGTTGTTTGATAAGCCTGCAGACAAACGGGTCGACTTTTCGTGCCAGTTACGTGAGATGGCGCAAGGGAAAGTGACAATCGTTGGGTTTTAATCGTCGCTCTATCGTTGATTTGGTCGTCGCTTATGCGATAGTGACTCGCTATTGCAGAGCAGGGTCGAGAGCTAGCCTGATCAAATAGGCAACAATAGTCAGCGACATTACACTGACTATCCAAATACTAATAAACCACCCTAATTTATGGATCTTCCTTTTCATCAATGATACCCCTCACCATGTTTGAGTTTGCCTCGGAAGACCCAGTAAGAATAGGCGCTGTATGCAATGATCATTGGCAATAAGATGACGGCTCCTGATAGTAAAAATACCAAGCTCGAATCTGGTGCTGCAACCTCTCGGTAAGTGAATACGAAAGGCACTAAGTAAGGGAAGGTGCTCACTCCAAAGCCCACTGCGGATATTACAAATAAGGCAATGCCAAACAAATAAGCGCGCACTGCTCTACGATCGATTAAAGATGCGAAGAGTTGCCAAATACAAATTCCGGCGGTAATGGGAACGAGGAGAAGTAACAATGAGTTTGGAAAACTGAACCAGCGAGAAGCGATAATATCGCTACTAAACGGCAGCCATAAGCTGACCATTAGGATGGCACTGACTAACACGATTCCCCAGCGTTTTGCGATTTGGTAGTAACGCCCAACGAGGTCTTGCGGAAGTTTGATGATCAGCCAACAAGCGCCGAGCAACACATAAGCGGATGTCAGTGCAAAACCGCAAAACAAGCTGAAAGGCGATAACCAATCAAACCAACCGCCCGCGTATGCTCTCCCATCGACTTCGATGCCCTGTAAGAGCGCCCCAAGCATGATTCCTTGCATCATGGTTGCCATGAGTGAACCAATGAAAAATGAACTGTCCCAAAGGAATACACCTCGTTTGGTTCGAAAACGGTATTCGAAAGATACGCCACGTAAAATCAGCCCCAATAGCATGATGATTAATGGGGTGTATAGCGCAGGCATCACCACGGCATAGGCGAGGGGGAACACTGCAAATAATCCGCCACCGCCTAACACAAGCCAAGTTTCGTTACCGTCCCAAACTGGTGCGATACTGTTCATCATCAGGTCGCGTTCTTCTTTGCTGTGGGCACTAGGAAAGAGGATACCAATTCCGAGATCAAACCCATCGAGTACGACATAAATCAGCACCGCAAGCCCGATCAATCCATACCAAATCAAAGCGTAATCCATAATCGTTCTCCTAAGTTAGGTGATTCGAATGAGAAATTGGTGAGGCTTCTGTGCCATCAGGAAGTCGACTGTCGAGCGCTTGTTCGTAACGAGTCGGTGATTTGCGCATCAAGCGAATCAGGTAAAAGAAGCCCGCGCCAAAAACAACGAAGTAGACGACGATGAACGCGGTCAGTGACACGCTTATTGCCGCGGCATCTATCGGTGAAGCCGATTCCGCTGTGGTCAATAAGCCGTAAACTGTAAAGGGTTGTCGCCCTACCTCGGTTGTTATCCACCCCGCTAGCACCGCGACGAAACCGGCCGGGCCAAATGCAACACACAATCTCTGAAACCACCTTGATTGATAGAGTTTATCCACCTTACGTAAGTACAGGCTGATGAGACCGATGAACAGCATGCCAAAGCCTATGGCCACCATGATTCTGAAACTCCAAAAGACGATCGAAACGGGCGGATGCTCGTTCTCGGGGAAGGCATCTAGTCCTTTCACTTCACCGCTCCAATCATGGGTGAGGATGAAACTCCCGAGCTTGGGGATCTCGATTTTATAGTCGACTTGTTTGGTGTCGTCGTTAGGCAGACCGAAAAGAATGAGTGGTGCCCCCTTTTGTGACTCGTAATGCCCTTCCATAGCCGCAATTTTGGCTGGTTGATGCTCAAGGGTATTTAAGCCGTGCATGTCTCCGGCAACAATTTGGATTGGAGTCACAATCGCGGCCATCCACATCGCCATCGAAAACATGGTGCGAGCCAATGGGTTGTGAGGGGCTTTCAACAAATGGAATGCGCCGACTGCCGCTACGACAAAAGCGGTGGTGAGGTAAGCGGCCAGTAACATATGAACGAGTCGATACGGAAAAGACGGATTGAATACAATGTCGAACCAACTTTCTGGGACGAATTGCCCCGCTTCATTAAAGCTGTAGCCGGCAGGTGTTTGCATCCAGCTGTTGACAGAAAGTATCCAAAAGGCTGAAAGGAAGGTGCCGAAGGCGACCACACATGTTGCAGCAAAGTGGAGCTTTTTCCCCACTCGTTCCATGCCAAACAGCATCACACCTAAAAAACCAGCTTCGAGGAAAAATGCCGTAAAGACTTCATAGCCCATTAACGGACCTAAAATCGGACCGGTTCTATCAGCAAAGACACTCCAGTTCGTCCCAAATTGATAGCTAAGTACAATCCCGCTGACCACGCCCATACCAAAACTGATGGCAAAAATTTTTAGCCAGTATTTATAGATTTGGAGAAATTTGTCGTTCCCGGTTTTTAACCACAATCCTTCAAGCACAGCTAAATAGCTCGCCAAACCAATGGTGAAAGCTGGGAAAATAATGTGAAAAGAGACGGTGAAAGCAAACTGAAATCGTGCGAGATCGATGGCTAGCGTGTCCATACTACTCTCCTTATTTAGAAGATGTTTGTACTTACGTGCTTTCTGGTCAATTGGGTCAAAAAAATACAATTAATTTGCGCTGATTGAAGCCTTGATGCGTAGGAGTTCATAACTCAAGCGAAAAGGTGGTTGAGATTATGAGCTTAAAAAAACGATTAGATGCAATGTCGCCAAATTTTGAAGAGGGAGGAAAATACCAAAAGTATTACCCGTTGTATGAAGCTATTGCGACGATTTTTTACACACCGGGATTAGTCAACAAAGGGCAAACTCATGTTAGAGATAGTGTCGACTTGAAGCGCATTATGATCATGGTGTGGTTAGCGACTTTCCCTGCCATGTTTTGGGGAATGTACAACATTGGGCACCAAACCGTGATGGCGGTTTCCACGACTTATTCATTGGTCGAGATAACTGCTCTAGTGGAAGAGAGTTGGCGGCTTGGGTGGGCGTTTGGCAGTGCCCAGGGCCTAATCGAAAGTGGGTGGTCGAGTCAGATGCTGTTGGGGGCATTGTACTTTTTGCCAGTATACGCAACGGTATTCGTCGTGGGCGGTTTTTGGGAAGTACTTTTCGCAATAGTTCGCCGGCATGAAGTGAATGAAGGCTTCTTTGTCAGTTCTGTTTTGTTTTCACTGATACTGCCGCCGACCGTACCCTTGTGGCAAGCCGCACTCGGGATCACTTTCGGTATCGTGGTTGCCAAAGAGGTGTTCGGTGGTACCGGAAAAAACTTCCTCAACCCAGCGTTGGCCGGGCGCGCCTTCTTGTATTTTGCTTACCCCGCAAACATGTCGGGTGGTTTGGTGTGGGTTGCTGCTGATGGGTATTCAGGGGCGACGCCACTGAGCCAATGGTATGAGGCCGGCAGTTCAGCGTTAGTGAATAATATGACAGGGGATGCGATCACTTGGCTTGATGCATTCCTCGGTTTTATTCCTGGATCCATGGGGGAAGTGTCGACCTTATTGATTATGTTGAGTGGCTTGTTGCTTATCGGGATGAAAATCGCGTCGTGGCGGATTGTCACTGGTGTATTTGTTGGTGTTGCAGCAACCTCAAGTTTGTTGAATGCGATTGGATCGGAAACCAACCCGATGTTCTCGATGCCTTTCTATTGGCATGTAGTCTTGGGTGGCTTAGCATTTGGTGCCTTTTTCATGGCGACAGACCCAGTTTCGGCTGCGTTCACTAACCGAGGGAAATGGGCTTATGGCATTTTAATCGGCGTAATGGCGGTTGGTATTCGAGTGCTAAATCCGGCTTATCCCGAAGGGATAATGCTAGCGATTTTGTTTGCTAATTTGTTTGCACCCTTATTGGATTTCTTGGTGAAAGAAGCGAATGTGAAGCGTCGGCAAAACCGGTATCGTCAATGAGCAGTCCTAACGAAAAAGACCTACCTTTCCGGTAGGTCTTTTGGTTTGATGCCAACAGTTGGAGTTGGGTAACTTGAGGTGTGCGCTTTAATGCCAGCTCAAATCGATCTCTAATGGCGGAGAATTTCCATCCTTCTCCCCACACATTTCATCGTAAGCGTTGTTATGCACTAACGTGGCGGATGAGTAACTTTCATGTCTAAAGTAGTCCTTTATCTGATCAAGGCTCAAAAACTTTATCGGATGGCTATCACAATCTTTAATAAGATACTTTTGTTGATTCACTACTTTATAAGCGAGATAAATCCCGCCTTCGAACGATTCAATGAGTAAATTCATGGTTAGCTCCATTGTGTGGGTGTTATGTTTCTTACGGAGCTCGGCGAGTAAAGTTCAGAAAATAAAAAAGCAGGCTGAATAAGCCTGCTTTTTTCGTCAAATTATTCGACGAATTAACGCATGGTAACAAACTCTTCAGAGCCTGTTGGGTGAATCGCTACAACAGAGTCGAAGTCTGCTTTGGTTGCGCCCATCTTCATCGCGACGCCGAAGCCTTGGATCATTTCATCAACTGTGAAACCAATGCCGTGTAGACCAACAACCGTCTCTTCTTCGCCAGCACATACTAGCTTCATCTTACAAGGTTGACGGTGCTTGGTGACTGCTGTGTACATTGCAGTGAAGCCAGAGGTGTAGACTTTGATGTTGTCTTTGCCGTACTTCTCTTCCGCTTCTTGAGTCGTAAGACCGATCGTACCGATTGGTGGATGGCTGAATACCACGGTAGGAACCAATTCGTAGTCCATCTTCGCATTCGTTTTGCCGTTAAATAGACGCTCAGAAAGCTGACGACCTGCTTTAACAGCTACAGGTGTAAGCTCGATACCACCTTCCATGATGTCACCTACACAGTAGATGCCTTTCACGTTGGTTTCTTGGTACTCATCGACTTTGATGTAACCGCGATCGTTGGTTGCAACGCCAGTTACGTCTAGGTTGATTGCATCCGTTGCTGGGTGGCGACCGATTGCCCAAATCAGCGTATCGACGTTTTGAGTTTCACCGTTTTCTAGGTGAAGCGTCAGGCTTCCATCCGCTTCTTTAACCACTTCTTTTGGTACAGAGTGAGTATGCAGCGTTGGGCCTTCGGTGTTCATCACTTCGACTAACGTTTCAACAATCATAGGATCGAAGCTACGTAGCGGAGATTCTTTACGACAGAATAGGTGTGTCTCAGTGCCAAGTGCGTGAAGTACACCTGCAATTTCAACCGCAATGTAGCCAGCACCAATCACCGCGACACGTTTTGGTTGTTCATTTAGCTCGAAGAAGCCATTTGAATCAATACCGTATTCAGCACCTGGGATGTTTGGAATCGTTGGGCGACCACCAACAGCGATCAGGATGTGATCCGCCGTGTATTGTTCACCGTTTACTTCAACCGTCTTTTCGTCAACGAACTTAGCAAAGCCTTTGATTACATTTACTTTATTGTTACCTAATACGCGATCGTAAGATTGGTGGATTCGGCCAATGTACGCTTGACGGCTTTCTACCATCTTGCTCCAGTCGAAGCCTTTTACGTCAACGTCGAAGCCGTAATCTTCTGCGTATAGGTTCATTGCTTCAGCAACCTGAGCGCCGTGCCACATGACCTTCTTAGGTACACAACCAACATTTACACAAGTACCACCAAGATCTTGAGCTTCAATCAGTGCTACTTTCGCACCATACATAGAAGCGCGGTTTGCAGAAGCGATACCACCAGAGCCGCCGCCAATACAGATGTAATCAAAATGAGTCGCCATGACTTTCTCCATGTTCTGAGGTGTTTTGGCTCGTTCGGTTAACGAAGCAGCGCCATACATTACCTACAAATAGTAATTTATTATTTTAGATATGGAGGATAGATCGGTTGAACTCAATCCATCCTTTGTAATTAGTTGTTTGCTCTTATGGCCGATTCTTCTATACGTTCATAAGAGCTAACCTTGGTCTTTTATTCTGGAACAATCCAGTCGACTTTAATATGACCTGTCGCTGGCGCAATAGCTTCCTTCAAGAAAGGCAAAATTGCGTTCATTTGGCTTTCCAGTTTCCAAGGCGGGTTAATGACGATCATGCCAGATGCTGTCATGCCGCGTTCGTTGGTGTCTGGTGACACGCCTAATTCAATTTGAAGAATTTTTCGAATCCCTAGGCCTTCTAAACCTTCAACCATGTCTTCAATGTCGCAGCGGTTCACAACCGGGTACCAGATTGCGTAAATCCCTGTTGCCCAGCGTTTATGACTTTGAGCGATGGCCGTCACGACATCGCGATATTCTTTGGCAAGCTCGTAAGGCGGGTCGATCAGGACTAAGCCACGACGCTCTTTGGGAGGTAAGCTTGCTTTTAGACGTTGGAAGCCATCTTCTTTATAGATTGATACTTGGCGATCACGGTGAAACTCTTGCTCTAGTAGCGGGTGATCGGCCGGGTGAAGCTCAGTTAACACCATGCGGTCTTGTTCGCGCAGGTGAGCGCGAGCCACGCGCGGCGAGCCTGGGTAGTAACGCAGTTTGTCGCCGTTATTGATCTCTGAAATTGCGTTTAGGTAGCTTTGAATGTCTTCTGGAATGTCTTGTTGATCCCAGACTCGAGAAATACCTTGTTTGTACTCGCCGGTCTTTTCTGACCATTCATGAGTTAAATCGTAACGACCTACACCAGAGTGAGTATCGTGATATACAAAAGGTTTATCTTTTTGTTTCAAAGCATTAAGAATCAGGCTCTGTACGATATGCTTCACAACATCAGCGTGGTTGCCGGCGTGAAAACTGTGGCGATAACTTAACAAATTAAACTCTCGTAACACTCTCGTGGTGAGTGTAGTTAGTGTAGGTGGATATAATCAGTTCATTATACGCGACTATTGAAATTTCTATAAGCTACCACTATTTAATAGTTAATTACTTTAAGGTATTTAAAGTGCGATTTGCCGTTTTGGCGAACGAGAATAACCTTTAAGACGATCCAATTCGAAGAAAGACGACAAAGTCTGAAAACCAAAGGAATGTTTATATGTCTAATCCGCTCCTCACTTTTACGGATTTACCTCCGTTTTCTCTTATTAAGCCTGAGCATGTAAAACCTGCGGTAGAAACAGTAATTGCTGATTGTCGCCGTAAAATCGAACAAGTATTAGAAGGCAATACCGCACCAAGCTGGACGAATCTTATTGCTCCAATTGAAGAAGTGGACGACCGTTTAAGCCGCATTTGGTCGCCTGTCAGCCACATGAACTCAGTGGTGAACAGTGACGAACTGCGTGATGCGTACGAAAGTTGTTTACCGCTGCTGTCTGAATACGGTACATGGGTTGGTCAACATAAAGGCTTGTTTGAAGCGTACAAAGCGCTCAAAGCCAGTGATGAGTTTGCGTCACTAAGCCAAGCGCAAAAGAAAACCATTACCGATGCACTGCGTGATTTTGAACTGTCTGGTATTGCGCTACCCGCAGACGAGCAGCACCGTTATGGCGAAATCAGTAAACGCATGTCTGAGCTAGGCTCTCAGTTCTCGAACAATGTCTTAGACGCCACCATGGGGTGGACCAAGCAAGTGGCTGACGAAGCGGATCTAGCTGGCATGCCTGAATCGGCTCTGGCGGCGGCGAAAGCGGCGGCAGAAGCGAAAGAGTTAGACGGTTATCTACTGACGTTGGATATCCCATCATATTTGCCGGTTATGACCTACTGCGACAACCAAGAGCTGCGTAAAGAATTATACGAAGCGTATGTGACGCGAGCCTCTGACCGTGGTCCAAATGCTGGCCAATGGGATAACTCTGAGATCATTACCGAGCAGTTAAAACTGCGTCATGAAATTGCACGAATGCTTGGCTTTGGTACTTACAGTGAAAAGTCGCTAGCGACCAAAATGGCCGAGACTTCTGATCAAGTCTTAGGCTTTCTGAATGACTTAGCAGTGAAAGCTAAACCTCAAGGTGAACGTGAAGTCGAAGAGCTGCGTCAGTTTGCTGAAAAAGAGTTTGGCGTTTCTGAATTAGAGCTGTGGGATATTGCTTACTACAGCGAAAAACAAAAGCAGCACTTATTCCAAATTTCGGATGAAGAGCTGCGTCCATACTTCCCAGAATCAAAAGCGGTGAGCGGTTTATTTGAAGTGCTAAGCCGTGTGTTTGGGATGTCGGTGACTGAACGTGAAGGCGTCGATACTTGGCATGAGTCGGTACGTTTCTTCGATATCTTTGATGCAGAAGGCACTTTACGTGGCAGTTTCTATCTAGACCTTTATGCTCGCGAACACAAGCGTGGTGGCGCGTGGATGGATGATTGCCGTGGTCGCCGTGTGACCGAATCGGGCGAGCTTCAAACGCCAGTTGCGTATCTAACGTGTAACTTCAATAAACCTGTGGGTGATAAGCCAGCGCTATTTACGCACGATGAAGTCGTTACCTTGTTCCACGAGTTTGGTCATGGCATTCACCACATGTTGACGCAAGTGGAAGCCGGCGCAGTATCCGGTATCAACGGTGTGCCTTGGGATGCGGTTGAGTTACCAAGCCAGTTTTTGGAAAACTGGTGCTGGGAAGAAGAAGCACTGGCTTTTATTTCTGGTCATTTTGAAACCGGTGAAGCACTGCCAAAAGAAATGCTAGAGAAAATGCTCGCGGCGAAAAACTTCCAATCTGCGATGTTTATTTTACGTCAGTTAGAGTTTGGCCTGTTCGATTTCACTTTGCATGCAGAGTACGATCCGGAAGTTGGCGCTCGCGTATTAGAGACATTGGCGGATGTGAAATCCAAAGTGGCGGTACTTCCAAGTATTGAGTGGAACCGCTTCTCGCATAGCTTTGGCCACATTTTTGCTGGTGGCTACAGCGCGGGTTACTACAGCTACTTATGGGCGGAAGTTTTATCTGCCGATGCTTTCTCAGCTTTTGAAGAAGAAGGCATTTTCAATACAGAAACGGGTAAACGTTTCTTGAATAATATTCTTGAAATGGGTGGCAGCGAAGAGCCAATGGAGCTATTCAAACGCTTCCGTGGCCGAGAGCCACAAATTGATGCCATGCTGCGTCATGCCGGGATTCAAGCGTAACTGCTGAGTACGACAAATAAAAAAGAGCCTCTGTTGAGGCTCTTTTTGTTTCTGGCATCCGTAAACTCGCTAAGGGTTTACGTTGCGGTTGATAGGGTTTTGCAAGGAAATGAGTGTTTCGGTCGACTGCACTTCATCAATGGCTTGTAGCTTATCAATCAGTACAAATTGCAGTTCTTCTATCGATTTACACATGAGTTTTACGAAAATATTGTACGCGCCGGTGGTGTAATAGGCTTCGACGACCTCATCCAATGCATTCAGCTTTTTAATCGCAGAATGGTAATCACGCGCAGCGTTTAAGTTTATGCCAATAAAGCAACATACGTCGTAACCCAGCTTCTTAGTATTGACGATCACTTCTGTACCTTGAATGATGTCGGCCGACTTCATTTTCTCGATACGTACATGAATAGTGGCAGGGCTCACGTCGAACAGCTTGGCCATTTCAGCGTAAGGCGTTCGCGCGTCTTCCATTAACGTCTTTAAAATCGCGCGATCTAAGTCGTCTAAACGAGCCTGTGAAGTGGGCATATCAAGTCCTTGTTACTGAGCGAAAACTTATTGGATGGAGTACATTTAATACTCAGGGGTGATAATATTAGCAGTATCCATGTTGTTAAGGTGAAATCAGTGCGCTTTTCTTTTATTTTTCTCGCGATGTTCTGGAGTTTTTTTGCTGCGGCTGAATCACGAGATGTTCTGGTTGTGCACTCTTACCATCACGGTTTCTTTTGGACAGACCGTTTTCAATCGGGGCTGGCAAGTCAGATCGACAATGAAGAAACTGATATTTCCTACCGCGTGGTGTATTTAGACACCAAGCGCACCCAAAGCGATGAATATCTAGAGCAGTTGTACCAACTGTATCGAACCAAATTTTCCAATGAGCAGTTTAGTGCGATTGTGGTGAGTGACAATAATGCGCTCAACATTATGCAGCGCCTTGCGCCTGAGCTAGGCGATACGCCAGTGATTTTTGGGGGGATCAACAACTACTCATCGGCAATGCACAGCGACATTAATGCGACCGGTGTGATTGAAGATATCGATATTCTGAGCAACATCTCACTGATTCAGCGCCTGCAGAGTGAAGTGAAAAAAATTGTGGTCGTGACCGATTTCTCGATCACGGGCGAAGCTGTGCGGGCGCAGATTGATCGCTTTATCAACATGAACCCAGAATACGCTTCTTTGCTTGAACACTACGTACCTGAAAGCTACTCAGAATTGAGAAAAGCCACGCGTGAAATGGAAAGCAAGAACAGTGTGTTGTTTTGGGTCTACTACCGTGACAAACAAGGCTACATCAGTGATGACCAAGATTGGATTGCGCTGAATCGTGAGTCCAGTGTGCCGATTTATATGGTGCATGATTTGGGATTGGGGCATGGTGCCGTCGGGGGCGTGATCCAAAGTGGCTACGTTCAAGGCCGAGAAACTGGCGCGATGTTACTTAAAGTCTTGAGTGCAAAAGACCAACCGCTCCCGAAACCAGTTGTTGGATCGCCAGAAATTAAGCTCGATTACGAGATGATACAGCGTTGGAACTTAGGGGCGGATAACGAATCGGCGGCTACGTTCTTCAATAAGCCTCAGCCTTTCTTCGTTCGTTACCAAGTGGAAATTCAAACCTTAAGCAGTGTGTTCTTGGGGATGGCGATGATTATTTTGGTGCTGGCGTACTATCTTAAACGCTTGAAGCACAGTGAAACCAAAAGTCGTAAGAACCAACTATTGCTAGAGTCCATTTTTGATCAAAGCTTGCAATACATAGGTATTGTTGATGAGAAAGGGCGCTTGGTGTCCAGTAACAGTAAGCTTCATGATTTGCTGTACAGTCATGGCTTTCAGCTAGATGGTGGGTTATGGGAGCATAAACATTGGGATGAGTTTTCCACTGAAAAGTTGAAATCTTATTTTGAGACTGGCGAACCCTACAATACCTTGCACTTTGAAGGTGAGATCTGGTGTCGTGATCAAGGTGGATTGGTATTGGAAGTGTCTTTAAAACCTTTACCGAATGAAGAGCTAAGTATCACGCAGTTCTTATTAGAAGCTCGTGATATCACTTCTCGTAAGTTTGCCGAAAATAAGTTGTTTCAACGTGAGTCCAATTTACGTCTGTATTACGACAAGCAGCCTGTCATGATGATCACTCTTGATGCTAATAACCGCATTCAGCAAGTGAATCAGTTTACCGAGCAGTTGCTTGGGTATGCCTCGGAAGACATTCTAGGGCATCGCCCTCGTGAATTTTATGTCGATGAAAATGCTCTGATCCCGCGCCAAGTGTTGCTGCTTCCTCAAGAAACGATCAAAGGGGTGTGGCGTCGTGATATTGAGTATCGTCATGCCAATGGCAACACGGTTTGGGTACGAGAAAATATTCGTCCCCTTGTCGATTCCGAACAACTATTGATTGTCGGTGAAGACATTACTGAAACTCGAGCCTTGGCCGAGCAATTAGAATATCAAGCAAGATATGACTTACTAACGGATACCTATAACCGAAATTACTTCGAAATGGTGTTAACCAAAGCGTTAAAAGAAGTGGAAAGCCATATCCGAACTCATGCGATGCTCTATTTGGACTTAGACCAGCTTAAAGTCTTGAACGACACCGCCGGCCATGAAGCGGGGGACGCCGCCATTCTGTTTTGTGCGGGGCTGTTAGAAGAAGTCTTGCCGTATAACGCGATATTGGCGCGTATGGGCGGTGACGAATTTGCAGTATTACTGAAAGACTGTACCGAGCGTGATGCGGTGAATACCTGTCGAAGTATTATTTCTATGATGAGCGAACAAGCGTTCCTGTGGGATGACATTCGTTTGCACCTGACTTGTTCTATAGGGATTCGACTGATCGATCATACCGCTTCATCTGCACAAACGGTGCACGCACAAGCGGACGCAGCCTGTCACGCTGCGAAGGAAGAAGGGCGTAATCGCTTTAACTTGTTCCATGAAGATGATGAAGTTCAGCAGCGGCGTCATCTGGAGATGGAAAGCGTGAATTTGGTGCATGACGCCTTGGCAAATGACCGCTTAGAGCTGTTTGCCCAACGTATTCTTAGCTTGGAAGACGATGATGAGAAAATGCACTTTGAGATTCTGGTGCGTATTCGTAATAGCGACGGCGAATACATTTCCCCTGGAATTTTTATGCCGGCTTCAGAGCGATATAACATTGCTCACCTGATTGACCGTCAGGTCATCAGCCAAACACTGGCATGGCTAGAAGATAACCCTCAGGCGTTGGAAGCGTTAGGGATGTGCTCTATTAATCTGTCGGGCCATTCAATGGGAAATCAGGAGTTTATCGATTTCTTACTGGATAGTTTTCAGCATTCTTCGGTGTCATGTGAAAAGCTATGCTTAGAGATCACTGAAACCGCTGCCATGAGTAATATGAATCAAGCCATTGAGTTTTTCACCAAAGTAAAAGAGTTGGGGTGCTTGATTGCGCTCGACGATTTTGGCTCGGGGCTTTCTTCGTTTGGTTATCTTAAAAAGTTACCCGTCGATATAGTAAAAATTGATGGTTTGTTTGTGCGCGATATTGACGTAAACGAGATGGATCATGTGATGGTGCGTTCTATCAATGATTTGGCTCAGCAAATGGGTAAGCGCACCGTGGCCGAGTTTGTCGAAAATACCCAAATCATTGATAAGCTCCTCGAGTTAGGAGTGACTTATGGGCAAGGTTATATCATCGGCCGACCGAAACCACTGGCAGAGTTAGTGACTGAACTTATGCAAGAGAAAAACAAGTAACGCATGTGTGCGTACGCGTGCCTCTGACTAACTCATTCTTATTTTGTAATCAATCGGGTACACTGCGGCCTCTTTGACAACCTCACCTTGGTGGAGAACCCCTTGCAGCTTCAACTTATTTGCGAAGATTCCAATCAAACCGAACGTTTAGCCACACTGGCTGAGCGTTGGCATTTAACCCACGATGAAAACAGTGAGTTTGCTTTGGTGCTCACGCAAACGCGACTTGAGCTTAGAAAAGTTGATGAGCCTAAGCTAGGGGCTATTTTTGTCGACCTAGTTGGTGGGGCAGTGGGTCACCGACGTAAATTTGGGGGCGGCAAAGGTCAAGCCATCGCGAAAGCGGCTGGCTTGAATAAAGGCGCGACACCAACGGTATTAGATGGTACTGCTGGCTTAGGCCGTGATGCGTTTGTGCTGGCCTCTCTAGGCTGCACAGTGCAGATGGTTGAGCGTCATCCTGTGGTGGCTGCGTTGTTAGATGATGGTATCGAGCGTGCGAAACAAGACCCAGATATTGGCGCATGGGTTGGTGAGCGTATGAAGCTTTTGCATGCGTCTAGCCACGATGCGCTCGACAAGTTGGCTCAGGATCCAGATTTTGTTCAACCCGACGTGGTGTACCTTGATCCGATGTACCCGCATCCTGAGAACAAAAAGAAATCGGCATTGGTCAAAAAAGAGATGAGAGTTTTCCAATCTTTAGTTGGCGCCGATTTAGATGCAGATGGTTTATTAGTGCCTGCATTAGCGTTGGCAAGTAAGCGTGTGGTCGTGAAAAGACCCGACTATGCTGCGTGGTTAGATGAGCAAAAACCGAGCATGGCGATTGAAACTAAAAAGAATCGTTTTGATGTGTATGTAAAGGCATCAATGACTTAGAAAGTGGGTGACACAAACTCACGAATTAGTCCTTGCTTATCTTCAAATCAGAAGGTATATCTAACTAAGAATCATTATTATTCTTAGCTGGAGTCGTAGCATGGCTAAACGTTTTTGTAAGTTAAATCGTCGTGATATTACGGAGCATTTGGGTGAAATCCATAGCTTAGTGACTCAACCAAAGTTCGTGTGTCGTTCATGTGCCCGTTCTTCATCCGACAAAGATAACCTCTGCAAACCTGCTGCGATTCCACCGGCGAGCTGCCAATCTAAACCCGACTCCGAAAAAGCAGCGTGTGGCTTACTGGCTGAAACTCTTCCTAGCCGCACCGATCAATCTGTTGTGAATGTTGTCGACCCTCGCCAAGAGCTAGCTGGTGAAGTGCTGGATAAGCAAGCCATCAAACAAGCGAAAAAATCGCTGAAGAAGCAGAAGAAACACGCTAAGAAGCTGGCTAAAGTCGTTAAAAAACAGAAAAAGCTGCTTAAAAAACACCAAATGTTAGAAAAGCAGTTTAGTCGCTTGAATCAAACCATGGACAGTTTTGAATCTGTTAATCGAGTGGTTGAGCAGCAAGTACACTAAGTTGTGTTGGATATTCATAAAAAAGAGCGCCTAATTTGGCGCTCTTTTTCGTTTGGTTGGTAAACGACTTAGCTGTAGGACTCTATGATTACGCGATGCGCTTTTTCACCCAAGTTTCATTGATCCACAATGAAAGCAAAATTATACCGCCGCCAATACTTAACCTGAACAAGTCAACATCACGATTCCAAATCAAGATGTTTACGACAAGCCCTGCCGGAACTAGTGCATTATTCATAACCGCAAGTGCGCCAGCATTCACTAAGCACGCCCCTTTATTCCATACAAAGTAACCGACCCCGGAGGCAATCAACCCTAAGTAGATGAGAATGCCCCACTGCAACGAAGTGGTCGGCAGCTTCTCGATGTTCCCAAGCAGCATGAACGCAACGGAGGCAACGCATAACGCGCCTAAGTAAAAATACCCAAACACAGTATGTTGAGGCAGCTCGATGGACTCTTTTTCCATGACGACTTTGTAACTGACTTGCCCGATGGCAAAACATAGGTTCGCGCCTTGCACCACGAGAAATCCAAACAGGAAGTTCTCATTGACCCCTGCAAACTTGATGAATACGGCTCCCACTACTGCGATAGCTGCGGTCACGAAATACCAAGGCGAGAAGCGGCCTTTCAATAGATCGTAAAACAGCGTCACATAGATAGGGGTGAAGACGGTGAATAGCAGCACTTCTGGTACAGAAAGGAGTAGAAAAGATTGGTAGTAGAAGCAGTACATCAGGCCAAGTTGTATGCCACCAATTGTCATCAGCTTCGCAATTAACGATTTAGGAATGTCGCGAAACTTTAAGAAAGGGAGAAAGACGAGGCTAGCAAGGCCAACGCGCATTAAAACAGAAAACCAAGAATCAACCTGACCCGCAAGGTAAACGCCGATCAGGCTAAATGAAAAGGCCCAAAGCAAGGTGACAGCAGCGAGATAACTCATAAATAATAATCATTTCGTTAATGGATACGCTGCAGTCTATCTGAGTTTGGAATATTAGTCCTGAGAATCCTTCAGTGGAATAACTAACATATCTACCGGAGAGGCATTAATTAGCTGCCGTGTGGAGGAGAGTAATTTGCTCCAGAAGTCTTGATGATGTCCACACACCACTAAATCGATATTAAATTCGTTGATGGTGTCGCAAAGTTCATGACTGAGATCGCCGCTGCCGACCAAAGTATGAGTCACCGGATAGCGCGCGTGCTCCGCGAAGTTTTGCAGTTGAATGCGAGACGCTTCCATGGCTTGATGCTGAGTTTCTGCCATGTTGATATCAATTAACCCGGTATAGAGCTCCGCGTAGTTAATGTCGATGTGAATGAACGAAACCTTGGCGTTTAAAGGCTTGGCTAAGGCAACCGCTTTGTCTACGAGAACTTTGCTGTCGTCGGATAGATCGACGGCGACTAAAATATGTTGGTAACTCATACGACTATCTCCCTATTAATTAACTCCTTATAGATTAGCAGCTCACATCTTAAATTTTTGGCGAAGTGATCGCATATCCATCGGTTTGCGTAGCAAAGTGAATGAGGAATAGGCTACGAGATATCGATTAATTAATGATATAGTAGACAAAATTTACGGCGTAACTAGGAGACTTCAATGCTGTCTAAAACTATGGTCGAACAACTGAATGAGCAAATTAATCTAGAATTTTTCTCATCCAATCTATACTTACAAATGAGTGCTTGGTGTGAAGACAAAGGATTTGAAGGCGCAGCTGAGTTTCTACGCGCTCATGCAGTCGAAGAAATGGAGCACATGCAACGTCTATTTACTTATGTAAGTGAGACAGGTGCAATGCCTATTTTAGGTGCGATTGAAGCGCCTAACCATGACTTTGAGAGCCTAGGTGCAGTCTTCCGTGAAACTTACGAACATGAGCAAATGATTACGCAAAAAATCAATAAGCTGGCTCATGTTGCGTTCAGCAACCAGGATTACTCAACGTTTAACTTCCTGCAATGGTACGTTGCAGAGCAACACGAAGAAGAAAAACTGTTTAAAGGTATTTTGGATAAGCTAGAACTTGTTGGTGAAGACGGTAAAGCGTTGTTCTTCATTGATAAAGATTTAGCGCAATTGGCAAAGGAAGGTTCATCTTCAATCATGGAAGCTCCGACAGCTTAATGCTGTGAGAAAGTAGTCATCTAGTTGTCTTTTTCTCTTGAGCTTCATGAAGATGTAGGGAGGAAAAGATGATTAGCGGAGACACTATTCTATTTGCACTAATGGTGGTGACGTGTGTCAATTGGGCTCGTTATTTAACGGCATTGCGCACGCTTATTTACATCATGCGTGAAGCGCATCCATTGCTTTATCAACAAGTCGATGGCGGTGGCTTTTTTACCACTCACGGTAATGTCACCAAGCAAGTTCGTCTTTTCCACTACATCAAAAGTAAAGAGTATCATCATCACCATGATACGGTTTTTACATCGAAGTGTGACCGAGTAAGAGAACTGTTTATCCTATCGGTATCGCTATTGGCGGTGACGCTATTTGCTGCCTTTATTGTGTAGCTAAGCCACTGGAAAGGTTGCGAAAGGAAAGATGCGCGAAATTGTGCGATTGTTCACCAATTGCATTGTAGAAATTTGCCGTTAGAATAGCGGCAAAGTGAGTAAGGATGTGCTGTCATGCACATCCTTTTTTATTGGGTGAAGTACCAGCTACAACATGTGGTTTGGCGGATCGTAGAAGACAGTGGTAAACGATAGCTATGAGTGAAAAATTTGATGTGATCGTAATTGGCGCAGGCGCCGCAGGGTTGATGTGTGCGGCGGAAGCGGGCAAGCGAGGCAGGCGAGTTCTGGTCGTGGATCATGCAAAAAAACCAGGTCGTAAGATCCTAATTTCTGGTGGTGGTCGTTGTAATTTCACTAACTACGATGTCAGTGCGAACAACTACTTATGCCAAAACCCACACTTTGTGAAATCAGCATTGTCTCAATATACCAACTGGGATTTCATTTCCATGATCAGTAAACACGGCATTGAGTTTGAAGAGCGCGATCATGGCCAGCTGTTTTGTGTGAATGACTTTACCGCAAAAGATATCGTCAAAATGTTGTTGAGCGAATGTGATATGCCCAATATCTCACATCGTTATCAGTGCGATGTTCATTCCATCAAAAAGACAGAATCAGGCTTTACCTTGAACGTGAATACTGACGTGCTGGAATGTGAGTCATTAGTTGTGGCGACGGGTGGCCTATCAATGCCTAAGCTTGGTGCGACGCCATTTGGCTATAAAGTGGCGGAACAATTTGAATTGCCTGTATTGCCAACAATGGCTGGGCTGGTTCCCTTTACTTTGCATAAGCAAGATAAAGAAGATTTTTCAGAGCTTTCTGGTATCGCCATTCCGGCTGAGATTACTGCGCAAGATGGCACGTTATTTAAAGAAGCATTGTTGTTTACCCACCGTGGTTTATCTGGCCCTTCTGTGCTGCAAATCTCCTCGTTTTGGAAAGCGGGACAAGCGGTTTCTATTAATTTAGTACCAGACGCCGATGTGGCTGAGTTATTGGAACGTTCACGAGAAAAACACCCAAATCAGAGCTTGAAAAATACCTTAGCGAAAGTGTTACCCAAGCGCTTGGTTGAAGTATTGGTTGAGCGTAAAGATCTCGATGACAAACCGTTAAAACAGTTCAATGAAAAGCAGTTAGCTGCCATTGTTGAGCACCTAGAAAACTGGAAGATTGCTCCAAACGGCACCGAAGGGTATCGAACCGCTGAAGTGACGTTAGGTGGTGTAGATACGGATTACCTTTCTTCTAAAACCATGGAATGTAAAAAGGTGCCTGGCCTGTATTTCATCGGTGAAGTGATGGACGTAACTGGTTGGTTGGGAGGGTATAATTTCCAATGGTGCTGGTCGAGTGGTTACGTTGCAGGTCAGTGGGTGTAAGGTATCTCCTCTAGAAAGTAATTAGATTATTGCTCACTCTAAAGCGACGAAACTGTTCTATATTAAGAGTGGTGATACGCGAAAGGAGTGAGCTAATGAGCCAGCAAGCATTGATATCCCGTCTCAATGAACTTCCCCGCATTGAGAGCATTCTCCAAGAATTGCTTGAAATGGTGAACCGAGAAAACGTCGATTTTGGTGAGCTTTCCAAAAAAATGTCCATGGAACAAGTGCTGAGTGCCCGTATTTTAAGGATGGCGAATTCTGCCCATTTTGGCGGCAATAAACCCGTATCCACCATTAACGATGCGATTATACGAGTTGGAAGTGGTGCAGTGCGGACGTTAGTGTCTTCTTCCATTCTCTCCAGTGCTTTTCCCAAGATTGAAACGCTAAATGTGAAAGACTATTGGTCCAACACGTTTGAGATTTCGATGATTGCCAGCAAGTTAGCCGGGCAAGTCGGGTTAGACCCAAATGAAGTGTTCACAACGGGTGTGCTCCATAATATCGGAGAGTTGATGATTCACTCGTTAGTTCCTGAGCAAGCCACGGAGATAGCCGCACGTGTGGAAGCGGGTGAAAGTGCTTTGGCAGTGCAAAGAGAAGTGCTTCAGACTGATGCTCCTGAGTTAGGCTCGCGATTGGCGCAAGCTTGGAAATTCCCACCGGAAATGGCGGATGCGATTGCCAATGTAAACCGCCCAGGTAAAGCCAGAGTCTCTAAAAAACTTGCTTGTCTGATGTACCTATCACGTGAAATCCATAATCGCTGGGACTCAATGTTGGATGAAAGCGAGAAAGCGGAGTTTCTGCATAGCCATCCTGCTGCCAAAGCGTTAAACATTCCTGATAGTGTCATTTCGGTGATCGATGGTGTGCGCGGTGAAGGGAGTGAGCTAGCGTACGAGTTGTTTTCAGATTAGGTACTTGATTGATTAAAAAAGGCTAGCGTGTGCTAGCCTTTTTTATTCGTAGACGATATTTACGCTACGATTTATCGCTGGCGAGCGTCTTATTTTTTTTGGATAGCTTCACTTGCTGGATCACTAGCCCGGCAATAATTAACACTAAGCCAATCAAGGTGGTTGGGTGAATCTCTTCACCGATAATGGTTGCAAGCAGCATTAGAGAAATAAATGGAGAAGCGAAAATCAGGTTACTAATACGAGCGGTGTTATTGGTTAACTTCAGCGCGCTCAACCATAGAACAAAGGTGATGCCCATTTCGAATAGCCCGACGTAAGTGACTGCCAACCAACCTTTGGTGCTGATTTGGCTCCAGTTCGCGCCTTCGTAAATGCTGATCCCAATTGCAAATGGCAAGGCGACCAAAAAGCCAAGGAGCACGCCAATGACAGGGTCGGCTTTGTTTTTGGTATTAAGGATCCAGTAACCAGCCCAAAGTAGTGTGGATAATAGAGCTAAACCAACGCCGAGAGGGCTATCAAACTGCAAACCCAGTACATCGCCTTTGGTGGCGATAACGATGACACCCAAATAACTGAATGCGCAGGCAATCCAATCTTGCTTGCGAATTTTCTGGCCAAGAAAAACGGCAGCCATAAGCGTTAAGGTGATCGCCCAACTGTAGTTAATGGCTTGCGCTTGAGAAGCGGGTAATAAATCGTAAGCCTTGAAGAGAATTAAGTAATACGCCAGCGGATTAATGAGCCCCAACAATAAGTAGTACCAAGGGTTGGATAAAAATGTCGTGCTGAGTTGAGATAACTTGCCTTGCATAAAACAAATGACAACCAAGGCGATCGAAGACACCACACTCGCAATTGTGAGCATTTGGATTGGGGTAAATTCAGCTAGGGTCAACTTGAAAGCGGTAGCAACCGTAGACCATAGCAGTACCGCTGCAAGGCCAAAGCCTAAAGCGCGACGTTCGTTCATAGCATCTCGTTATTACGTTATTCGATAGAGTACGGACGCCTAGTCTATCTGGCGAATTTCAATACGACAAACTGGACATTTATCCAGTATCAAAATACCATTCTAGTAAGCATTTCTATTTAGGCTAAATCATTATCATGCAATGGATTATTGAGCATCAAACCACATTATTGGCGGCGTTAGCGGGTTCTATTAGCAGCGGCGCGCTTGTTGGCTGGTGGATAAAACAGAAAATGTCGTTCCAGAACCAGTTACTCGAACAGCAGATTGACGCGAATCAGAAATTGCATGAATCCAATACTGCTCAACTTAAAAAAGCATTAGAGCAGTCGCAGCAAGAACTCGATGAGTTGGATGATGAACGTGATAAAGCGGCTCATGAGCTTAAACAAGCACACGGCAAAGTGATGGCTGCAATGGAAAAGCTGCGCTATTTTGAGGCGGTGAAGCAAGAGCGTCAGCAGTACGCCGACGAAATTAATCACCTCAAAGATCATAAAGCGGAGCTAGAAGCGGAACTGCGTGAGCAAGAAGCGCGTCACGATCAAGAAAACTTAGCGAATCATGAAAAGCTGCAATTGCTGGAACAGGCCGAGAATCGCTTAAAGCAGCAATTTGAGCATTTAGCGAATCAGCTTTTTGAAGCGAAAACAGCGAAGGTCGATCAGCAAAACAAGCAGAGTTTAGAAGGGCTGCTTTCGCCATTGAAAGAGCAGCTTGAAGGTTTTAAAAAACAGGTGAATGACAGCTTCAGTCAAGAAGCGAAAGAACGGCATACCCTTGTGCATGAGCTGAAAAACTTGCAACGCCTGAATGAAAGCATGACTCGCGAAGCCGTCAACCTTACTCAAGCACTGAAAGGTGACAACAAACAGCAAGGTAACTGGGGTGAAGTAGTGCTTGCTCGTGTGCTTGCCGACTCGGGGCTTCGTGAAGGGCATGAATATCAAACTCAGGTGAATTTGCAAAATGAGGCCGGCAAGCGCTATCAGCCCGATGTGATTGTTCACTTACCTCAAGACAAACAGGTAGTAGTGGATTCGAAAATGGCGTTAGTAGCTTATGAGCGTTACTTTAATGCGGAATCGGATCAAGAGCGAGATAGCGCTTTACGTGATCATCTGTTGGCCTTACGTGCGCACATCAAAGGGCTCAGTCAGAAAGATTATCATCAGTTAAAAGGCATTCAATCTTTAGATTATGTGCTGATGTTTATTCCTGTTGAACCTGCATTTCAAGTGGCGATTCAAGCTGACCCTAGCCTGGTAAAAGAGGCGATGGAGCAAAATATTATTTTGGTCAGTCCAACCACTTTATTGGTGGCGCTGCGTACCATCGATAATTTGTGGCGTAATGAAAGGCAGAATCAAAATGCCAAAGTGATCGCAGAGCGAGCCAGTAAGTTATACGACAAATTACGCTTGTTTGTGGATGACATGGAAGGGTTGGGGGGCGCATTAGATAAAGCCAATCAGAGTTATCAAGGTGCGATGAACAAACTGGTCACAGGCCGAGGGAATGTGATTCGCCAAGCGGAAAGCTTCAAGCAGTTAGGTGTTGAAGTGAAAAAACCAATTTCGGTCGGGCTCACTGAAATGGCGCAAAATGAGGCTTTTTCAGAAAATGCCTCGTTAGTAGAAAGACAACCTGCTGAGGATAAAGTAAACTAATCGCCCGCAGCGCCCTCTCAGGCATACAGCGCTGTAGATGAGGACTTACCATGGTAGACAACAGCATGACGGACACAAGCGTGCAGACAAATTCAGCAGTAGAATCAGAAACCACACACTTTGGTTTTGAAACAGTCGCGAAAGAAGAAAAAGTCGCGAAAGTGGCAGAGGTTTTTCACTCTGTAGCCGCTAAATACGACATCATGAACGATTTGATGTCTGGTGGTGTTCACCGTTTATGGAAGCGTTTCACCATCGACTGCAGTGGCGTTCGCCCGGGTCAGCGTATCCTAGATCTTGGTGGCGGTACTGGTGACCTTACAGCAAAATTCTCACGCATTGTTGGCGATACTGGCCATGTTGTTCTTGCGGACATTAACAACTCAATGTTGAATGTTGGCCGTGACAAGCTTCGCGATATCGGCATTGTAGGTAACGTGCATTATGTTCAAGCTAATGCTGAAGAACTGCCATTCCCAGATAACTACTTTGACGCGATCACTATCAGCTTCTGTCTACGTAACGTGACCGATAAAGATAAGGCATTGCGTTCAATGTATCGTGTACTAAAGCCAGGCGGTCGTCTATTGGTGCTTGAGTTTTCCAAACCAGTCTTAGAGCCGTTGTCAAAAGTATACGATGCTTACTCGTTCCACCTATTGCCAAAAATGGGCGAAATCATCGCGAACGATGCTGATAGCTACCGTTACTTAGCAGAATCTATCCGCATGCACCCAGATCAAGAAACGCTGGAAGGCATGATGCAAGATGCCGGTTTTGAAAATACGAAGTACTACAACTTAACGGGTGGCATTGTTGCGCTTCACCGTGGCTACAAATTTTAAGCCATTGAGTTGTAATCACGATTGTATGAATTAATTAAGGACTGATATGCCATTCGATCCATTAGTGACCGCGGTAATTGAAACCTCTTTGAATACGTTAGTAAACGACGATCCAGAATTGGGTCGTCGTTTATCTCGTTTAAAAGGTCAGGTGATTCAGGTAAATCTGAAAGAGCTGAACAAAACGCTGACCTTTGTTTTTAGCCAACAAATCGATGTATTGGCAGACTACGAGGGGCAACCTGATTGCTACTTGTCGCTGAACCTTTCTGTGTTACCAGAGCTTCGCGAACAGTCGAATATTACTCAGCTGATCAAGCAAGATAAGCTGGTTCTTGAAGGCGACATTCAGCTTGCTCAGAAATTTGCGCAATTGATGACGGATTGCAAACCGGATATCGAAGAGTGGTTATCTCGAGTGACCGGTGATGTGGTTGCGCATACCTTAGTGCAAGGGCTGAAAAATGTCGGTGGCTTTGTGTCACAACAAGCCGGTAAGCACCAAAGCCACTTTGCTCAAGTATTAACGGAAGAATGGAAAATAGCGCCAGCTCCGTTGGAAGTTGCTCATTTTTGTGACCAAGTGGACGATGTAAAAAGTGCGACTGCACGTTTAGAGGCGAAGCTTAACCGCTTGCTGGAGAACGTATGACCCCTGCGGAAATAAAACGCCTTTATCATATCGTTAAAGTTCAACTTGAGTATGGTTTAGATGAACTGATGCCAGTGCATCAGTTAACGAAAGCCCCTTTGCTTGCTCGTAAGTCGTTATTCTGGATTAAAAATCAGCACCCTGAAAAAGAGCTAGGGCATCGTCTACGATTGGCGTTGCAGGAGCTTGGGCCTGTGTGGATTAAGTTCGGTCAAATGATGTCGACGCGTCGAGACTTATTTCCCCCACATATCGCTGATCAGTTGGCATTGTTGCAAGACCAAGTAGCGCCGTTTGATGGTCAACTTGCGAAACAGCAGATGGAAGCGGCTCTTGGTGGCAGTTTAGATACCTGGTTTACGGATTTTGATATTGAACCATTGGCTTCCGCATCAATAGCTCAGGTGCATACTGCTAAGCTGAAAGATAGCGGGCGTGAAATCGTTTTGAAGGTTATTCGACCAGATATTCGCCCTGTCATTGATGCAGATCTAAAACTGATGTACCGAATGGCGCGTATAGTCGCCAAAGCACTTCCTGAAGCACGTCGTTTGAAACCCGTTGAAGTGGTACGAGAGTACGAAAAAACGCTGTTAGACGAACTCGATTTACGCCGAGAAGCCGCTAATGCGATACAGCTGCGCCGTAATTTTGAGGGAAGTGAAGAATTATATGTTCCGGAGGTTATTCCTGATCTGAGTAATGAAACTGTCATGGTTTCTGAGCGAATATATGGCATTCAAGTGTCTGATATTCCAATGCTTGAAGCGAACGGGACAAACATGAAATTGCTGGCGGAGCGAGGGGTGAGTGTTTTCTTTACCCAAGTGTTCCGAGACAGCTTTTTCCATGCAGACATGCACCCTGGTAATGTGTTTGTAAACCCAGAAAACCCGGATAACCCACAATGGATCGGGTTGGACTGTGGCATCGTTGGCACATTAAATAGCGAAGATAAACGCTATTTGGCGGAAAACTTACTGGCATTCTTTAATCGAGATTACCGTAAAGTTGCCGAGTTGCATGTCGATTCTGGTTGGGTACCGCACGACACTAACGTTGATGACTTTGAGTTCGCTATTCGTATTGTATGCGAGCCTATTTTCGCGAAACCATTAGGCGAGATTTCGTTTGGCCATGTGTTGCTGAATTTATTCAACACAGCACGACGCTTTAATATGGAAGTTCAGCCTCAACTAGTGTTGTTGCAAAAGACTCTGCTGTATATCGAAGGTTTGGGTCGACAGCTTTACCCACAACTTGATTTGTGGGAAACGGCGAAGCCATTTTTAGAAAAGTGGATGATGAACCAAGTGGGCCCGCAGGCTGTCATCAATGCTGTGAAAGAACGCGCGCCTTTCTGGGCTGAAAAGCTACCAGAATTACCAGAGCTACTTTACGATAGTTTGCGCCAAGGTAAAGCCATGAATCAAAGAATGGATCAGCTTTACCAAGGGTACCGTGATAGCAAACGCCAACAAGCGACAGGTAAGTTTCTGTTTGGTGTTGGAGCCACTTTAGTCGTATGCTCCGCAATATTAGTTTCAAGCCCTTATGAGCAGCTGAGTTTGGGCTGTGGCATCGCAGGTGTCACATTTTGGTTGCTAAGTTGGCGAGCTTACCGTCGTTAAGCGGTAGACTCTCTTAATCAATTTTTTGTGTAGACAGACCCGAGGTAAATAGAATGGGTGGAATTAGTATTTGGCAACTTCTGATCATTGCTGTAATTGTGATCTTACTGTTCGGAACTAAGAAATTACGCGGCATGGGCGGCGACTTAGGCTCTGCAGTGAAGGGCTTCAAAAAAGCGATGAGCGATGAAGATAAGCCTGCTGAAAAGAAAGACGCAGACTTCGAACCAAAGAACATTGAGCAACAGCAGAAGACTGAAGCCACTGCTGAAACTAAGAAAGACAAAGAGCAGGCGTAAGTCGTGTTTGATATCGGTTTTTGGGAACTGGTATTAATATCTGTCGTCGGGTTAGTCGTTCTTGGTCCTGAGCGTTTACCAGTAGCAATTCGCAGCGTTTCCAAATTTATTGGACAAGCGAAAAGCATGGCAAACAGTGTGAAAGATGAGCTTTCACATGAACTTAAGGTGCAAGAGCTGCAAGATAACCTGCGTAAGGCGGAACAAATGGGGATGGATGATTTATCTCCAGAGCTAAAAGCATCGGTTGACGAATTAAAACAAGCCGCTGCTCAAGTTCAACGCCCTTATGCTAAGCCTGAGTCTGATAAGCCAAGTGACACTGAAAGCAGTGTGACTGAACAAGCCACTCATGAAAGTATTCCTGTGAGTAGCGGCGAAGCAGCAGCGCCAGATAAGAAAGCCGAATAGTCTCGCACGGAGGAGCCGCGATATACTTATGATGATTAGTATTCGAGTGGCTCCTTTTCGATCTTCCTGTTTAAGAGGTTTGACATGTCTTCGAATGAGCAGACACAACCTTTAATCACCCACTTATTAGAACTGCGTAATCGATTATTACGAGCTATTTTGGCCGTAATTGTGGTGTTCTTAGGGCTGATTTATTTTTCAAATGATATCTACGAATTCGTATCTGCACCTTTGGTAGATCGCTTGCCTGAAGGCGCTACCATGATCGCTACGGATGTCGCGTCTCCGTTCTTTACGCCTTTAAAGTTAACGCTGATAGCCTCTATCTTTGTGGCGGTGCCGTTTATTCTTTATCAGGTGTGGGCGTTTGTTGCACCGGGCTTATATAAGCATGAAAAGCGTCTGATTATGCCGCTTATGGCATCTAGCTCATTGCTATTTTACTGCGGTGTGGCGTTTGCTTACTTTGTTGTGTTTCCATTGGTGTTTGGCTTTTTTACCGCTATTTCTCTGGGGCAAGTAGAGTTTGCGACCGACATTTCAAGCTATCTTGATTTTGTTCTCGCGCTGTTTTTAGCCTTTGGTATCGCGTTTGAAGTGCCCGTGGCAATTATATTGTTGTGTTGGACTGGGGCAACGACGCCAAAGAGCTTATCAGAAAAGCGTCCGTATATTGTGGTCGGGGCATTTATCATCGGTATGATGCTGACGCCACCCGATATGATTTCACAAACTCTATTGGCGATTCCAATGTGTTTGTTATTTGAAGTTGGTTTGTTCTTCGCACGTTTTTATGTGCGTAAGCCATCTGAAGAAGATGAAGAGCAAGAAGAAGCTTAAATCTCAGAGCGTAGAAATAAAAACGGTTGGCTTATGCCAACCGTTTTTATTTGTTACTAGCGGATTTTTAGTTTCTTTCCGCATACAGCACAAACATAAAGCTCTTTTATGCCGACTATTTTATGCCAAAGTTTTCTATGATGACGTTGTAAGTGAATAGTGTGTTCACACATATACGGCTCACTTTTATTTGTAATTTATTGTAAGCGCGTATAATAAATGAGATGCCTATGCACTTCAATACATAACCCTAAGGTATTATATGAAATATCATGCTATATATTAAATAGTGCTCTGGCATTTCTAGAAGTGATGGTATCGACTTCTTCAATACTCACCTCTCTTAATTCAGCCACACGCTGAGCGACCAAGTGTGTAAAAGCAGGTTCATTTCTTTTCCCACGATGTGGAACAGGTGCAAGGTACGGGCAGTCTGTTTCTAAAATGACATAATCCATATCTAGGTGAGGTATCACTTTATCCATCCCACCATTTTTGAAGGTCGATACACCACCCACGCCTAAGTGAAAACCTAATTCATTAATGGCTTTAGCTTCTTCAACGCTGCCCCCAAAGCAGTGGAAGACGCCTCGTAATGATCCATCTTGTTCTTGGCGAAGTAAGGTTAGCGTTTCGTCAATGGAATCACGAGTGTGAATGACTACAGGTAAATCGAGTTCTTTTGCCCAGTTTAACTGGGTGACAAATGCCATCTCTTGCTCTACTTTGAATGTTTTGTCCCAGTAGAGATCAATGCCAATTTCCCCAACAGCAATGAAGTCGTGTTTTTCAAACCAGTGGCGAATGGTGGCTAAGTTTTCTTCGACGTTACCATCCACATAACATGGGTGAAGCCCCATCATTGAACGACACACCTCAGGAAATTGAGCCTCAGTTTTTAGCATCGGTTCAATAGATTCTAAGTCGATGTTCGGTAGTAGAATTTTATCAATGCCTTGAGCCAAAGCACGTTGCACGACTTCTTCTCTATCGTTATCAAATTCGCTGGCATAGATATGAGCGTGTGTATCTATCATGGTGTTGTCCTGAACAGCTTGAGTTGTGCAGAGTATACGGCAGTGTGAGGAGAAGGTCATTTTTTGTAAATAGTCCCCTTTTTTGGCCCGGATTTTCTCTTTACTGCTAGCGTCTTAGATAATGAGTGATATGCTTTTGCCAAGTATTTATTCGTAAGTTATAAGATTGGGCAAGGAGAATCTCGTGTCTGTTTCAATTCAAGGTCAATTCCCAGGACGACGTATGCGTCGTATGCGTAAACACGATTTCAGCCGTCGATTGATGGCAGAGAACCAGTTATCAGTGAACGATCTCATCTACCCTATGTTCATTTTGATGGGGAAAGATCGTCGTGAAACGGTTGACTCTATGCCGGGTATTGAACGTCTTTCAATCGACTTAATGCTAGAAGAAGCTCTTTATCTTGCGAACCTTGGGGTGCCAGCGATAGCGTTGTTCCCAGTTGTTAATCAAGATGCGAAAAGCTTGTGTGCGACAGAGGCATACAACCCTGAAGGCCTAGTGCAGCGTGCTGTACGTTCTTTGAAAGAGCACATCCCTCAGATGGGCGTGATTACTGATGTGGCGTTAGACCCATTCACGACACACGGTCAAGACGGTATCATCGACGAAGATGGTTACGTACAAAATGATGAAACGACTGAGGTGTTAATTAAGCAGGCACTTTCTCATGCAGAAGCGGGCGCTGACGTTGTCGCACCATCAGATATGATGGACGGTCGTATCGGTAAAATTCGTGAAGCGTTAGAAGAAGCAGGCCACATCCATACTCAAATTATGGCTTACTCAGCGAAATACGCTTCTTGCTACTATGGCCCGTTCCGTGATGCCGTTGGTAGCGCATCTAACCTGAAAGGTGGCGACAAGAAGAATTATCAGATGGATCCTGCAAACAGTGATGAAGCGATTCATGAAGTGGCGATGGACGTGAATGAAGGCGCGGACATGGTGATGGTGAAGCCAGGTATGCCATATCTGGACATTGTTCGTCGAGTGAAACATGAGCTGCAAGTGCCGACGTTTGCTTATCAAGTGTCAGGCGAATATGCGATGCATAAAGCAGCGATCCAAAACGGTTGGCTGAAAGAACGTGAGACGGTTCTAGAATCACTTTTATGCTTTAAGCGTGCAGGTGCGGATGGCATCCTAACGTATTTCGCAAAAGATGTAGCGGAATGGCTAGCTGAAGATAATGCGCGTGCTGCTGAGCATTTAGCCGAATCTGAATAACTTCGGGCTATGTGAATTGATTAAGGGCTGGCGAATACCAGCCCTTTTTAGTGGGAGAAATGATGATGGCAGTGCAGGTACGTGAGGGCAGCCTAAAAGAGGTGGTACTCATTGTTAACGAAATCAGTGAGTTCGTAGAAAAGGAAACAGAAGAGTCGCTTTCAGAAAGGTTATCTGGCAAGCAATCCTTGATTCTTGTTGCGGAGGAAGAAGGTCAGTTACTCGGATTTAAAATTGGTTACCAATTGGATAATGAGACTTTCTATAGCTGGTTTGGGGGAGTGTCTCCGTTGGCTCGTAACAAAGGCGTTGCCCAGAAGCAATTGGACGCCCAAGAGCAATGGGTGAAGGGACAAGGTTATAAACAGCTGAAAGTGAAATCACGTAATCAGTTTCCAGCCATGCTAAGGTTATTACTAAGGAATTATTATCTTATTGAAAAATTTGAAGAAAAAGAAATACTGGAAGAGTCTAGAGTTCACTTTGTGAAGTTTTTATAAATTAAATGAGATTTTTTCTCATTTAGAGCTTGACTGTGAAATGAGAATCATTATTATTAACTGCGTCTTAGGGAATGAGGAAACAGTTCACAAGGATGTTGAATCAGAGAGCCAATTAGCTCAATGAAGAACAGAATTCTCGCGAACTTAAACTAAGTTCTTTTTGACACGACATTGCTCACATTGCTTCCAGTGTAATTTATAGCTTTTTGGTTAAGCTGTAGTATTCATTTAGAATGGCTTACCGTTTTTTGCTAGGCGACACCCTTGGGTGTCGCTTTTTTTCTATTTGCGCAAATCTCCTCTCTCAATCCTGTGAATAAAACGGCATCAGTATTCTTTTCCACAATGTAGGATCGTAAAAAGATCGTAAGTTGTCTGATCGATCTGGGCTTTGTTTGTTTTAAATCAAAGTCTTACACTTGCTTTATCACGATTTGTCTTTGACTTATCAACCTGTGAGTAAATAATATAAACAGAGTTATCCACAGATGGGAAGGTGGTGGGGTGGAAAAGTAACAGGTAAATGCCAGTCCCACTTAGAGGAGATAACATGGCATCAGAGCAAGAGACGTGGCATCCTTAACAGATCATTTCTGTACTTACTGGATACACAATTATTATGGCTCGTATTCCTGATAATCCGTTGATTCTTATCGACGGTTCTTCTTACCTTTATCGTGCTTTTCATGCTTACCCAGGCACCATGAGTAATGGTGATATTCCAACTAACGCCGTTTATGGTGTAGTGAATATGCTGCGAAGCATGATGCGTCAGTTTGCTTCGGACCGTATTGCGGTGATTTTTGATGCAAAAGGCAAGACATTCCGTGACGATATGTATCCAGAGTACAAAGCGAACCGTCCACCAATGCCCGACGATCTTCGTTGTCAGATAGAGCCTTTGCATAATGTAATTCGTGCAATGGGCTTACCGCTGATTTCAATTCCAGGCGTAGAAGCCGATGATGTAATCGGTACTTTGGCATCTCAAGCGTCGAAAGCCGGTATTCCAGTACTGATCAGTACTGGTGATAAAGATATGGCTCAGCTTGTGGATGAGAACGTTACCTTGATTAACACCATGACGAACGTAGTGATGGATCGCGAAGGCGTCATCGAAAAGTTTGGCATCCCACCTGAACTGATCATCGACTACCTTGCTTTAATGGGCGATAAAGTCGATAACATTCCAGGTGTACCTGGTGTCGGTGACAAAACGGCCACAGCTCTTCTGCAAGGTATCGGTAGCATTGAAAAGCTGTACCAAAACCTTGATGACATTGCTGCACTTGGCTTCCGAGGCTCGAAAACCATGTCTAAGAAGCTGGTTGATAATGAAGAGAATGCCAAGCTTTCTTATGAATTAGCGACGATCAAGCTAGATGTTGAGCTGGAAGAAACTCCAGAATCATTAGTTAAAGCAACACCTGACACTGATGAATTGATTAAGCTTTACGGCCAGTTAGTGTTTAAATCATGGCTGAATGAGTTGCTTGACGGCGGAACTGGAGTGGTTGAAGCGGATGAAAAATCTGGTGCAGTTCGAGGCTCAACGGCTAATGCTGATTCTTCAGTTGCCGAAATGAATACCTCAGCGGTAACTATTGATCGTAGCCAATATGAGACGATTCTTGAGCAAGAAACATTTGGTAAGTGGTTAGAGAAATTACAAGCTGCAGAAGTGTTTGCCTTTGATACCGAGACGGACAGCCTAGATTACATGGTAGCTAACTTGGTCGGTCTTTCGTTTGCGACAGAAGAAGGCGTGGCAGCGTACGTACCTGTGGCGCACGATTACCTAGATGCTCCTGAGCAACTGGATCGTGATTGGGTGCTAGAGCAGCTTAAACCGATTCTGGAAGATGACACTCAAGCCAAAGTCGGTCAGAACCTCAAGTATGATGCAAGTGTACTGGCGCGTTATGGCATTGAAATGAAAGGAATCAAGCATGACACTATGCTGGCTTCTTATGTTTATAACAGTGTGGGTGGTAAGCATGACATGGACAGCCTAGCGCTGCGTTTCTTACAACACAGTTGCATCTCATTCGAGCAGATCGCGGGTAAGGGTAAGAAGCAACTGACGTTCAACCAAATTGAACTCGACCAAGCGTCTCCTTACGCCGCAGAAGATGCCGATGTGACTTTACGCTTGCATAATCGCTTGATGGAAAATATTGAGCAAGATGAAAAGCTTAAAACGATTTATGAAGAGATCGAAGTTCCGCTTGTTCCAGTCATGTCCCGTATTGAGCGTACCGGTGTTTTTGTCGATGACATGTTATTAGGTGCTCAATCGCAGGAAATCGCCGTACGTCTTGATGAGCTAGAACAGAAAGCCTACGAGATTGCAGAGCAAGAGTTCAACATGAACTCCCCGAAACAGCTGCAAGCGATTTTGTTCGAAAAAATGGGTCTGCCAGTTATCAAGAAAACGCCATCAGGTGCACCTTCAACCAATGAAGAAGTGCTGCAAGAACTGGCTCTTGATTACCCATTACCTAAGCTGATCATCGAATATCGCGGTTTAGCGAAATTGAAGTCTACCTATACCGATAAACTACCTAAGATGATCAATGCTGAAACGGGCCGTGTTCATACGTCTTATCACCAAGCGGTGACAGCAACGGGTCGTTTGTCTTCGACTGATCCAAACCTACAGAACATCCCAATTCGTAATGAAGAGGGTCGACGTATTCGCCAAGCATTCGTTGCTCAACACGGTTGGAAGATTCTAGCAGTCGATTACTCTCAAATTGAATTACGTATCATGGCGCACTTGTCTGGTGACAAAGCGTTACTGGAAGCGTTCCAGCAAGGTAAAGATATTCATGCAGCAACGGCCGCTGAGATCATTGGTGTAAGCATTGAAGACGTAACAACTGAGCAGCGTCGTCGTGCTAAGGCGGTTAACTTTGGCTTGATCTACGGAATGAGTGCCTTTGGTCTGGCTAAGCAATTAGGAATTCCACGTGGTGAAGCGCAACATTATATGGACACTTACTTCGAGCGTTACCCTGGTGTGATGCAATACATGGAAGACACTCGCAGTGCTGCTTCTGAGCAAGGTTATGTAGAAACGATCTTTGGTCGTCGTTTGCACTTGCCTGAAATTAAATCTCGTAATGGTATGCGTCGTAAAGCTGCAGAGCGCGCAGCAATCAATGCACCTATGCAGGGTACAGCGGCCGATATTATTAAGAAAGCGATGCTGTTGGTAGATGAGTGGATTCAGTCTGAAGGAAATGGGCGCGTTAAACTACTCATGCAAGTACACGATGAATTGGTATTTGAAGTTGAAGAGTCAGCATTGACCGAAATTGAAAGTAAAGTACAGGAATTGATGGAAGCGGCGGCTGAACTAGAAGTCCCGTTAGTGGCTGAAGCTGGTCATGGTGACAACTGGGATCAGGCGCACTAGCCACAATTTATACAAAATGAGTGAATAAACATGAGCCAGCGCACAAACGCTGGCTTTTTTGTATCGAGAAAAAAGGATCTTTAACGAAGAGGTTTTCGTTGTTTAATAAAATTTTAATGAAAATAAACTACAAAAATAGTTTCCATTTCTGACCAATTGTTGTACATTAAATCTCGTAGGGTACAGAGGTAAGATGTTCTATCTTTCAGACCTTTTGTTTCACGTTATTGGATTAGGCTGATTCAGCCGCCCCAGTCAGTATTTGACTGGGGCGTTTTTTCTTGTGCGAAAGAAAAAATAAACCAATTCAAATAGTTAGTATTTCCCCTTCATTTCTTTTTTGAGTCATCGCTATTTCTTCTATTTTCTACTTACTCCGCTCTCTTTCGTTTGATTCCTTAATTTTATTGATATTTGTAATTTTATTCCCTTCACACTTTAGTTAATTTACGAGTTAAACTAAGGGTTTTTTAATGCCGTTATTTGTTTAAGTCATTGATTGGTATTGATTTTAATTTTATTGTAAAAGAAAAGTAGAGCGTTGAACTTCGGCGATTTTTCAGTCATCGTAGAAGCATAATTAAAACGAATAGTAATTCTCTCCCTTTCCCCGCTAGGATGGCGGGGAGTTTCTTTCCCCATTCTGTTCATGATCACACGAGTCTCACGCTCTTCTTATTCGTAACGACGGCTCCCGGATAGCAGGCAATAAAAAACCTCGCACAAGGCGAGGCTTTACGGTTATTTGTCGCAGAATAATGTTCGTGACTATTCTGTTTCTGAGTTACCGTTTTGTTCTTCTTCAATAAGGTGGGCGAACGCTGGAGCAAACCACTCATCCATTGTGCTACGCAACTGGTCGACACCAATGCCTTTCATTGAAGAAAAGACATCCACTTTCACATCGCCGCCAAAAGATTGCGCGTCTTTACGAATCTTCAGAAGCTGAGCTTTGCGAGCGCCACTTTTCAGTTTGTCTGCTTTAGTCAGCAAGACTTGCACTGGGATGCGACTATCAATTGCCCAGTAGATCATTTGTTGGTCGAGATCTTTCATTGGGTGGCGAATATCCATCAATACGACCAAACCTTTCAGGCTTTCACGTTTTTGTAAGTATTCACCTAACGACTTCTGCCACTTCTTTTTCATTTCAAGTGGGACTTGTGCGAAGCCATATCCAGGTAGGTCGACAATATGACAACCCTCAGCAACCTTAAATAGGTTAATAAGCTGAGTTCGACCTGGCGTTTTACTGGTTTTAGCTAGGCTTTTTTGGTTAGTAACACGATTAAGTGCACTAGATTTACCAGCATTGGAGCGTCCTGCAAACGCAATTTCGATCCCTTCGTCTTCTGGTAAATGACGAATATCAGGCGCACTGGTAATGAAATGCGTGTTTTGATAATGAATTTTTACGCTCACTGTTAACTCCATCTCGACTTTGTGTAGTCGATTGATTACTTTTTTGTGAAATTGTGTAAAATAACCGTGCTCGGCATAAGGTCGCCTATTGTACCATGAGTGGCAACATAGAGTGGTACTGGAAGCTTGATAATTATAATGGAATGTCATGAAGAAATTAGCGCTAATTTTGAGTCTATTAGCCAGCTGCTCAGTATGGGCTCAAGGTAGTATTGAAGCTGGTAAAGCCAAATCCCAAACATGTGTTGCCTGCCACGGTGCTGACGGCAACAGTCTAATCACCAATTACCCTAAACTGGCGGGTCAACATGCCAAGTATCTTGAGAAGCAGTTACAAGATCTTAAACTAGGCATGACGAGCGGCGGTAAACAAGGTCGTTACGATCCTGTTATGAGTGGTATGGCGATGCCACTGACAGATGAAGATATTGCTGATCTGTCAGCTTACTACGCATCTCTACCTATTTCTGGTAACACGACGCCAGAAAACGTAGTTGAAGACGGTAAGGTTTTATACACAGCAGGTGATGCTGAACGTGGTATTACAGCATGTATTGCTTGTCACGGCCCTCGTGGTAACGGTACAGAGTTGTCTGGTTTCCCTAAGATCTCTGGTCAACAAGCTGATTACATTAAGCTACAACTAGAAAAATTCCGCGACGGTAGCCGCAATAACGATATGAATGCAATGATGCGTGATATCGCTAAAAAGCTAACCAATGAAGATATTGATACCTTATCGAAGTACGTTGGTGGCTTACACTAATAAGATACACGCTCGAGCACAGTATTAAGATGCGCCCTTATCGTTTTCGGTAAGGGCGTTTTCTTTTGCCTTTTGTTCTCACTGGTTTGTGAGATATTCGCCATTCTTTACCGTATAAATTTCGTTGATGATTTTTAACTGACTGATTTATAAATCCATTTCAATTTAACGAATGTTTAAAGGAAAAGTGTGAAGTCGGAGACTGGTGAGTTTTATTGATATCGGTATAGTAGGCGCATCGGCACGGAGCTGAAGACAGATATGGATGATCGACTTTGTCTAAAGGTATAGACAGAAATGGATCAGGCTTGGATAGCCCAGTAACAAGGTGTTAGAAAAGGAAAGCCAAAATTCATCAGGACGATGAAAAACAAACAAATTGGCATGGAAAGCACCAATAACAAATGGAGATTTGGGTACTAAGTTGAGTACGCAAATTTTGGCCAGTATAGGCAGATTTAGAGAGCGATAGGTTTTCCTATCGCTTTTTTTATTGATTTGCTGAAAAAACACTCAATACCCCTCCACTCTACAGTCAGTTTCTGGTATGTTTCGCATCCCTGTTTGAGGATGTGCTTATGTATACTTGTCCCTTATGCCATCACAATCATGTGATTCACTATTTCGAAGACAAACGTAGGGAATACCTGCAGTGTCAGCAATGTGAGTTGGTATTTGTTAACCCAGAGCAACGGTTATCTGCAAGCGAAGAAAAAGCGCACTATGATCTACATGAGAACGATCCTAGTGACCAAGGTTATCGTCGGTTTTTATCCCGAGTAGCCGATCCCTTAACAGAAAGAATCTCATCCAATTCAAATGGATTGGATTTTGGATGTGGTCCTGGCCCTACATTGTCATTAATGTTGGAAGAAGCAGGCCACACCATGGCGTTATACGATATTTATTACCACCCTGATGCAACAGCATTAGAGAAAACGTATGACTTTATGACTGCCACTGAAGTGATAGAACATCTTTATCACCCTGATCAGATATGGCAGCAATGGTTGAATTTAGTTAAGCCAGGTGGCTGGATTGGTTTGATGACCAAGCTAGTAATAGACGTAGATGCGTTTGCTGGTTGGCACTATAAAAATGACCCAACGCATGTGGTGTTTTTTAGTCGTCAAACATTCCAGTTTTTGGCTGAGCGGGATAAGCTCGAACTCGAATTTGTTGGAAATGATGTAATTTTACTGAGGAAGACCCAGTAATGAGCCGTAGTAAAAAATCTAGAAAGCCGGGAGCCGCTGGTGCTCCTGAAGTTATCGTAACTCGCAACCGCAGCGAGTCTGATGTTGAAGGGCGTGAGCGTAAGCGTTTACGAAAACGTAAAGGCCTTAAGTCGGGCAGCCGTCATTCTGATGGTAGCGAATCGAAGCAACGTAAAGCTGCACAGAATCGCGATCCTCGTTTAGGTAGCAAGAAAAAGATCCCATTGGTTATTGAGCCAGTGAAGAAGCAAACTAAGCAAGAGCGCAAGCTGTCAAACGAGCAAGAGCTGGAAATGCTTGAAAATGATGCTCAATTGAATATCTTGCTAGATCGCATCGAAAGCGGTGAAAACCTAGGTGCTGGCTTGCAGAAGTATGTGGATGAGAAACTTGACCGTATTGAAGTTCTGATGGATCGCTTGGGCTTACTTGAGCCAGAAGAGGAAGAAGCACAGGATCTAGAGCCTGTTGCGACTTCGAAGAAAGCGAATTCAGATGAAGATTTGCTGTCGCAGTTTGAAGATATCGACTTAGATAGCTTTAAAGGGTAGCACTGAATGAATGTAACCTTATTAGCTATTGTTGGTGGAGTAATCATTCTCGGCTTAGGCGCTTATGCAGGTTACCTTCTACTTCAAGTGAAGAAGCAGACGGAACTGCAAGAGCAGCATAAAGCGCTAGCGATTGAAAAGCGTAATGCCAACATTTACGACAACGTAAATACGCTGTGTTTAGCGGGCATTCAAGGGCAGTGTGATTTATCTGAAATCAGTATTCGTGTCTACAACATCATGGATTTTGTCCAAGGTGAAGAACGTGTTGATTTTGATACTGAGTACCCTGCGATTTCTGAGCTGTATCATATTGTAAAAGATATGGCTCGTGGTGAAGACAGGCAGGAACTCGTAAAGAAAGAGCGAATGCAGCAAAACTTGACTCGCCATAAAGCAGAAACACGATTGAATGACGCTATTGTTGATGAATTAAAGCAGCTCCAAACCAAGGTGAAGCCGCTTAACAATCAGATCAACATTCAAATACTCTAACTATAAAGGCTTACTGAACTGAGTAAGCCTTTTTGTATCCTCTCTGGTGTGAGTGATCACGCTAGCAGTTCTGATTATTTTTCATCAAAACTTGTCCTAGTATCAAACGACCATGAAAGTCGTATGGCAAAATAGCCAACCTATAATCTATATATGTACATATGATGAGTAAGCACATTGTGTTTACTGGTCTTAACTGGAAATACCAACATGTCGAGTCAGCCAGCAGTAACCAATCAGCAAATCGTTTGGGATCAAGCCATCTTAGACAAATACAATTATTCTGGGCCGCGTTACACCTCATACCCAACCGCACTTGAGTTTCATGAGGCTTTTACCGTCGCTGACTATGACATGGCGTGCACGCAATACCCTGATCGCCCGTTGTCTCTTTATGTGCATATCCCTTTTTGCCATAAGCTGTGTTACTACTGTGGCTGTAATAAGGTAATCACTCGCCATTCGCATAAAGCGGATGAATATTTGGATGTGATTGAGCATGAAATTCGACAGCGTGCTTCCTTGCTGCATGGCCGCAAAGTGACTCAGTTGCACTTTGGTGGCGGTACTCCAACCTTCTTGAATAAAGCTCAGATTTCTCGCCTTATGGCTATTCTTCATGAAGAATTTAACTTTGAAGCTGACGCTGAAGTGAGCATCGAAGTTGACCCTCGTGAAATTGAATTGGATATGCTCGACCATTTACGTGGAGAAGGGTTTAATCGTTTAAGCATTGGGGTACAAGATTTCAATAAAGAAGTGCAGAAGCTTGTTAATCGTGAGCAAGATGAAGACTTTATTATTGCGATGGTACAACGTGCCAAAGAACTTGGTTTCCGCTCTACTAACCTAGACCTTATCTATGGTTTGCCGAAGCAAACGAAAGACTCTTTTGCTGAAACGCTCAAGCAAGTATTAGCAATGCAGCCAGGCCGATTGTCTGTCTTTAACTATGCACACATGCCTCAACTTTTTGCTGCGCAGCGTAAAATTAAAGATGAAGATTTGCCTATTGCCGAAGAGAAAATGGCGATTCTGCAGGATACCATTTCCACGCTAACAGGCGCAGGTTACCAGTTTATCGGTATGGATCACTTTGCTCTGCCTGATGATGAATTGGCAGTGGCTCAACGTGAAGGTATCTTGCACCGTAATTTCCAAGGTTACACCACGCAAGGTGAAGCGGATCTTGTTGGTTTTGGTGTATCAGCGATTTCGATGATGGGTGATGCTTACGCGCAAAACCAAAAAGAGCTGAAAAAATACTATGCTCAAGTAAATGACTTACGTCATGCTCTTTGGAAAGGGGTTGCTCTGGACGGAGACGATTTACTACGTCGTGAAGTGATCAAGCAATTGATTTGTAATTTTAAACTGGATAAGACTCAAATCGAATCCGAGTTTAAGGTGACATTTAATCAATACTTCAAAGAAGATTTGCAGTTACTGAAAACCTTTATTGATGATGGGCTAGTAGAAGTTGATGATACTGAGATTCGAGTAACATTACGTGGCCGATTGCTGATCCGTAATATTTGCATGTGCTTTGATAAGTACCTTCGTGCCAAAGCGCGTCAGCAACAGTTTTCTCGCGTAATTTAACCCTCGCGATGATAAAAAAAAGCCCGCATCGTGATATGCGGGCTTTTTGCTTTATCGGCTAGGCTGAGTTTGTAATCAGCTTAACTCATGTATTTAGGTGCGGTTTGCGACTTTGTCTTTCAGCTCTTTTTTCTCTGCATCAGAGATAAAGGCTAGGTCAAGGCCATTGATTTGAGCTTGACGGATTTGAGCTTGAGTTAGGCCAGCTTGAGGCGCAGCCACTTCATATTCATAAGGCAGCTCGATGCCTTCTACCGCTGGGTCATCAGTGTTTAGACATGCTTTCACACCGTGATCTAAGAATTGCTTCACAGGGTGATTTTCTAGTGAATCAACAGTACTAGTCTGGAAGTTCGAGGTTAGGCAAGACTCAATACCGATGCCGTGTTCAGCTAAGTAATCCATAAGTTGTGGATCATGAATCGCTTTCACACCGTGACCGATACGTGTAGCACCTAGATCTTTAATTGCTTGCCACATGCTTTCTGCACCTGCCGCTTCACCAGCGTGAACGGTTACATTCATGCCAGCGTCGCGCACTTGTTTGAAGTGAGAAACAAAACGATCACCAGGTTGGCCTAGTTCATCACCTGCAAGGTCAACCGCCACAATTTTATCTTTTTGTGTCAGGATGCCATCGAGTTCTTGTTGGCAAGCATCAGTACCAAATGTACGGCTCATGATGCCGATAAGGTTGGTCTTGATACCAAAGTCACGCATACCTGCTTCAACACCGTCAACGACAGCTTCCACCACACCAGCGACGGGTAGTTTGTGTTTCATTGCCATGTAGTAAGGAGAAAAGCGTAGCTCTGCGTAATCAATTTGTGCATTCAGAGCGTCTTCGACATTTTCGTAAGCGACGCGACGACATGCGTCTAGATCGCCTAGTACAGCAACACCCCAATCTAGCTTAGATAAGAAAGCCACCAAAGAAGGCTCCGCTTCTACAATCTGTACGTGAGGAGTTAGCGCCTCTACGTCGTAGGCAGGTAATGCCACACCAAACTTTTGGCCTAAATCTAGAATAGTTTGAGTACGAATATTACCGTCCAAGTGGCGGTGTAAATCAGTAAGGGGCAAATTTTTAGTTATCATTATGACTATATCCAGATTAAAAAATTATGTGTGGGTCTTATCAGTATAAAATGATTCGGAAAAGTGTCAGCAACAAAAGCGTATGAAAACAGCAATTTTCGCTGTTTTCTACTTCATGTTAACCAAATCTGTTGGCCATTCCTCAAAAGGCACAGGGCGGCTATAGAGGAATCCCTGGGCTTGAGGGCATTGCAGCTGACAGAGTAATTCCGCTTGCTGTGGGGTCTCGACTCCCTCAGCCACTAAGTTGACTTTAAAGCCTTTGGTAATATTGACGATAGCGGCGACGATGGAGCTGTCTAAGTTATCCGCTTCCAGTTTATCGACAAAGCTCCGGTCGATTTTTAGGCAGTCAAATGGCAGTTTGTGCAAATAAGCGAGTGATGAATAGCCGGTTCCAAAGTCATCAATGGCAATTGAGATCCCTAGTTGCTTTAGCGACATCATGTTTTCAATGATCATTGGATCGTTGTCTACAATGCGAGATTCGGTAATTTCTAAAGTCAGGTTTCTCGGAGAAAGCTGGGTTTTATCTAGGATGAATTGAACGTCGCTTAAAAAGTCTTTTTGAGTGAGCTGGTCGACAGACAAATTCACATGAATAGCAAAATCTCGCGACCACATGCCTGATTCAATGGCAGACGACGCATCCTGGCAAGTTTTAAATAAAATCTGGCGTCCGATGTCGCTGATAAGCCCGGAGTCTTCTGCAAGAGGGATGAACTCGAGAGGAGAGATGATTCCTTGAGATGAAATCCATCGAGCCAGAGCTTCTGCTCCTACTACCTCGCCAGTTTTGAGATCAATGATGGGCTGATAGAAAGGCACGAATTCTTGTTCTTCAATTGCAGCATTAATTTTGGCAAGCATTTGGGTGCGGTTACGTGAAGCATTGCCCATCTCTGGGCTGTACATACTAATTCGGGTTTTATCCTGCTTGGCATTACTCAGTGCAATACTGCTATTGCGTAGCCATAGCGTCATGTCTTTATCTGGGGAGGTTTGTACCACACCGATGGAAACATTAACCATCACGTTTTCGCTTTCCATGCTAAATGGTGAGGCGAATGTCTGAAGCAGGCGATTGGCGAGTAGGTTGATTTGTTCTTTGTCGGTCACGCTAGGTGCGTATATCGCGAATTCATCCCCTCCAGTTCTCGCCATTAGGAAATCATCGGACAGGGTGCTCTGCAAACGAGTAGACGCCACAATTAGGATTTGATCCCCATTGTAGTGCCCTAGGCTGTCATTGATGTCTCGAAAGCGGTCAATTCCAATCAAGAATAGGCAGCCATCTTTTTGACTATTGAGTTTCTCACTAGCATCGATCAAGCCTTCACGGCTGTATAAATGAGTGAGTGAATCGTAGGTCAGTTGGGCTTGAAGTGCGTTGAACGATGCTTTGAGGTTATTCGCCATTTCGTTAAAGGCATGCACAAGCAAACTGGTCTCGTATATTTTGCCAGGTTTTGGCATGTGACTGTCCCAGTCACCGCGAGCCAAGTGTTTAGCCGCCGCCGCAGTCGACGTAATAGGGCGAGTAATTTTATTGAACGCAAAGAGCCCTAAAATGATCCCTATCAAGCTGACAATGACCCCTACAATCCAGCTGTCTTTCTGGCTTTCTGGCAGTTTACCGAGTAAGTCGACTTCGGAAATAGACATACCGATGTACCAAGTAATGCCATATTCATCTCGGTAAGGGGTGATTTGACTAAAATAACGCTCCCCGTTTAAAGAGAAATTAAAACGATGCACGGACTGAGGGAGAAGTTTATCTTGCTCTCTGACGTGGCGAGCACTTTCACTGATGATTGGGTTGACGTCTTCAATTGCAAGTAGCCGATCACCCTTTTCAGTTTTTTTGGTGCCCCAAGACACTACGCTACCTCCACTGGAGTGGGCAATAAGGCGCTGATCTTGGTCCATAATGTAAACGGATGCATTGGTTTTGTCTTTCAGGCGTTTTAAGAAAGCATTGAATGTGTCGATTTTGATATCAGCAACAAACACACCAATAAACTCGCCTGTTTCATACACCGGAGCAAGAGCCGACAACGTGATCTCTTGTCGTTCATCGGCATTTGCATAGATAGAAGACCAAGAGGGTTTTCGCGACTGTGCTACCGGGGCATACCATGGGCGGATTCTCGGATCGTAGCCTGTTATTACCGAGCGAATATCGCTAGTCAGTTCTCGGCCTCGGTAAATAACCAGTTGGTCATCGGTACGCGAATCTTGAATCATCAAGGTATAGCCCGCGTTGGCTTCTTTGCGAAAGCCGACGTAGTTAGTGGCTTCGGAGCCAAAGCCAAGAACATCAAGTTGTGGAATGGTTTGATATAATTTAGTAAAGCTATCCAACATATAATCTTGAATCGCTTTTAAGTTTCCAGCCTGATACTGGTGGTTGAAGCCGATACTGTGGCTGAGTGCCAATGCCGCGTTAAAAGGCTCTTGCAAAAATACCGTCAGGCTTTTGTTTACACTGTCTGTCAGGGAGGTGAGCTGCTTACTACTGATGTCACTAACCATCTCTTCATAGTTAGCTTTTTGGACAAACACGATTACACCGATAGTGAAGAGAAAAATCATCACGAAAGGTAGAACGACGGCGGTTCTCAATGTAATTTGTGTATTAATTGACATGACCAACTATGAATTGAGTGTATGTTGTACTGTAATTGTACCCACTCAACTACAGTGCTGCGAGCATTTTGTGATCAAAAATGAGTGCAGCACTGAGCAATTATGGGTCAATAAAGCTCTTTTAGTTTCCTTGTTAGGGTGTTTCTTCCCCAACCAAGTACTTTAGCGGCATCTTGTTTGTGACCTTTAGTGTGGTCCAATGCTGCTTCTAAAAGTATACGTTCAAATTCTGGAAGTGCATAAGAAAGCAGTTCTTTTTCTCCAGAATCAAGTGCTCCTTTCGCCCATGATGATAACTGTTGCTGCCAACTGCCGGCACTTTGTGTGGTCGCGGTTGGCCTTTCATCAAGCAATTCTGGTGGAAGATCGTTTGGTAAAATTTCGCTACCACTTGCCATGACAGTTAACCAACGACAAATGTTCTCTAGCTGCCTAACGTTCCCTGGCCAATTTAGACGATTAAGAATGGTGACGGTATCTGGGTGCAATGTCTTTACTTCCACTCCCAATTCTTCGGCTGCCAAGATGAGAAAGTGTTGAGTGAGCTTTTCTATATCTTGTTTGCGCTCTCGCAGCGCGGGAATATGGATTCGGATGACATTGAGGCGGTGGAATAAATCTTCCCTAAATTCCCCTTCGTCGACAAGGCGCTCTAAATTCTGATGCGTTGCGGCGACAATTCGAACGTCTACCTTGACGGCGGAGTGTCCACCAACACGATAAAACTGACCATCAGATAACACCCTTAATAATCGAGTTTGGATATCAAGAGGCATGTCACCAATTTCATCTAGAAATAAGGTGCCGCCATTTGCTTGTTCGAAGCGCCCCTGGCGAACACTGTTAGCGCCGGTGAATGCACCTTTTTCATGACCAAACAATTCTGACTCAATTAGGTCTTTAGGAATGGCGGCCATGTTCAAGGCAATGAACGGATTTTTCGCCCGAGGGCTATGGCGATGCAGGGCGTGAGCGACCAGCTCTTTACCTGTGCCCGATTCGCCGTTAATGAGTACCGAGATAGAAGAGCGAGATAAGCGCCCGATGGCTCTGAAAACCTCCTGCATCGCCGGTGCTTCCCCGATGATTTCTGGAGCCTCCGTATTCAGAGTATCGTCATTCGCTTGTCCGCGTTTTTGCTCATGGCTATGAGCAATAGCACGTTCAACGAGGGTTAAGGTTTCATCGATATCAAACGGCTTGGGTAAATATTCGAACGCTCCTTGTTGGTAAGCGTTCACGGCAGCATCAAGGTCAGAATGCGCGGTCATGATGATGACGGGAAGATCTGGTGAGCGCTGGTGGACTTGGCTGAGCAGTTCAATGCCATCGATCCCTGGCATGCGAATATCAGAGACTAAGACATCTGGCGTTTCACGCTCTAGTGCTAACAGTACGCTCTCTGCATCTGCAAAGGTTTCACATTTTATGTTGGCTGAAGATAAGGTTTTCTCTACCACCCAGCGAATTGAACTGTCGTCGTCTACAACCCAAACGTATCCTTTACTCATAGTTAAATTCCTTGCAGCCGACGTTATCTGTCGTGTTAAAAATAATTTGGTGAATGCGATTTTTCATTGTTATTGCGCCTTTAGCGGCGTCTTTATATCGGTAAATAAATGGTGAACGTGGTCCGCCCTGGCCAGCTTTCAACATCAATTTTTCCACTGTGTTGATCAATTAAGTTTTGGGAAATGGATAGGCCTAATCCGGTTCCGCCTTCTCGGCCACTGACCATAGGGTAGAACAGGGTATCTTGTAATTCGTAAGGGATGCCTGGGCCGTTGTCGATAATTTCAATTCGCGCGGCGAGCTTATGGCGCTGACCATGAATGTTTGCTTGATGCACTGTTCTGGTGCGAATCAGAATTTTGCCTTGTTCTTGCGCAGATAAAATCTGAGCCGCGTTACTCACAATATTCAGCATTGCTTGTTCTATTTGAGCAGAATCCATCAGTAAGTCGGGAAGGCTAGGGTCATAGTCCCGCTCGATAACAAGTGAAGAGCCAGACTCTAATTCCACCAATTGACGAACTTTTTCTAAGGTTTGATGAAGGTTCTCAGAAGTTTTCTTACCCGGCTTTTGTGGCCCTAATAATCGGTCAACTAAGGCTCTTAGACGATCGGCTTGCTCGATGATGATTTGCGTATACTCAGTCAGAGACTGGTCGGGCAGCATTTTTCCTAACAGCTGCGCCGCCCCGCGTAATCCACCGAGTGGGTTTTTGATTTCATGAGCGAGTCCACGCACTAATAGCTTGGCCGCTTGCTGCTGAGCATGTTGATTCAGTTCTTGGCTCAGTCGCCTTTGTTGGTCAATTTTTCGCATCTCAACCAATAACATGAGCTCTTTTTGCCACGAAATAGGGCTCACAGTCACTTCAAGCATCAGAGGTTTATTGTCGACCACAAAGGTAACGTCACTGTCGGTAATACTTTGTCCGCTTTGAAGTGGTTGAGTGAGGATGGCGAGATCTAACGAGGCGTGTTGGATAAGCTGGCTAAGAGGATGATCGACCATTCTCTTTGCACTTTGAGAAAAGAGCTGCTCAGCTGCTGGGTTGGTATATCGGATATAAAGCTCTTCATCTAGCATGAAGGTCGCAGTGACCATATTGTCTAGAATGGCGCTTGATAGCCCAGCATTGTTTAGGTTCTCTCTTTGAACTTTTGTTTTCACAGCTGCATCCCTAATCCAAATTCACTTCCATGCACCAAAGTGGTGCGTTGTGAATTCAAGTATGGCGCATATCAATCAGAAGCTAAAGAATAATGAGCGAATTTGCGCTGTTTCCGTAGTTAGTGATGCTGATAAGCCTTACTTGACCGTAGCTCGGTGTAAATACACTGTCGCTGGACTAGTTGATGCAATAAGCTTGCCGCTTCTATGTGCTTGAATTGAAATCGTATGTGTTCCCCTGTCGATGTTTTTTAGTTGCCAGTTTCTTTGTGTTTGAGGGGCACCATAGCGGCGTCCGTCTAAGATCAATTGAAACTGCTCTCCAATCGCCAGTTTACGGTTAATTGTGATTTCAATATCAACCAAGCCTTGATTGCTACGAATGGTTTGATCGTGCTGAGGGTGGATAAGCGATAGCTTTAACGGCACGGGTAACCCGTCTTGCTTGCTCTCTGTCGGTTTTTTTTCTGGCAGAACAGGTTTCGGCGCATCTACCGGTGTTGAACTTTCAAATTTGGGCGCAGGGGCTGCAGCTTGATAGTCAGGTAAAATCAATTTCTTTGCATGCTGTTCCATTGGGGAGTCGCTGAAATGAACGACGCCGTGTTCGTCTTCCCATGTGTAAACAGTTTGAGCCTGTGCAGCCGTAGAGCTAAGAAATGCAAGCCCGATAAGAATCAGCTTATTGTTCATTCTTGCTACCTCGGTGGATAGTTTGCTTATTGGATATGTAATGGTCTAGATGAGGGCTGCACTATTGTATTGGGCGGCAGCTTGTCGACGGTATGGTACGTCGGGGGAATTGAAGCGGGAATACAAAAAAGGCTCGCCTGCGAGGCGAGCCTAATAAATTGTATCAGTGCTTACATATTACATCAGCACTGATATTTACATCATCAGTGATTAAACTGAGTAGTAAAGTTCGAACTCAAGTGGGTGAGTTGTCATGTTTACTTTCTCTACGTCTTGAGACTTAAGAGCGATGTAAGAATCGATGAAGTCGTCAGAGAATACGCCACCAGCTGTTAGGAACTCACGGTCAGCGTCTAGCTCAGCTAGTGCTTGTTGTAGAGATTCTGCAACTGTTGGGATTTCTGCTGCTTCTTCTGCAGGTAGGTCGTATAGATCTTTATCCATCGCTTCACCTGGGTGGATCTTGTTCTTAATACCGTCAAGACCAGCCATTAGCATTGCAGAGTAGCATAGGTATGGGTTCGCCGCTGGGTCACCAAAACGTAGCTCGATACGACGTGCTTTAGGGCTTGGTACCACTGGGATACGGATAGAAGCAGAACGGTTACGAGCAGAGTAAGCTAGCATAACTGGCGCTTCGAAGCCTGGTACAAGACGCTTGTACGAGTTAGTTGATGGGTTCGCGAATGCGTTGATTGCGCGAGCGTGCTTGATTACACCACCGATGTAGTAAAGTGCTGTTTCAGATAGGCCGCCGTACTTATCACCAGCAAACAGGTTAACACCGTCTTTTGCTAGAGATTGGTGAACGTGCATACCAGAACCGTTATCACCTACAAGTGGCTTAGGCATGAATGTCGCTGTTTTACCAAATGCGTGAGCAACGTTGTGTACAACGTACTTGTAGATTTGAGTTTCATCAGCTTTCGTTGTTAGCGTGTTGAAGCGAGTTGCGATTTCGTTTTGACCCGCAGTTGCTACTTCGTGGTGGTGAGCTTCAACTACTAGACCCATCTCTTCCATTACTAGACACATTGCAGAACGGATGTCTTGAGAAGAATCTACAGGCGCTACCGGGAAGTAACCGCCTTTAACGCCAGGACGGTGACCTTTGTTACCGCCTTCGAACTCAGAACCTGTGTTCCAAGCTGCTTCTACGTCGTCAATTTTGAAGAAAGAACCTGACATGTCAGTTGCGAACTTAACATCATCAAATAGGAAGAACTCTGGCTCAGGACCGATAAGAACCGTGTCAGCGATACCTGTTGAACGCATGTACTCTTCAGAACGTTTTGCGATTGAACGTGGGTCACGGTCGTAGCCTTGCATTGTTGCAGGCTCAAGAATGTCACAACGGATGTTTAGTGTTGCGTCTTCTGTGAATGGGTCAAGTACGGCAGATGCAGCGTCAGGCATCATTACCATGTCAGACTCGTTGATACCCTTCCAGCCAGCTACTGAAGAACCATCGAACATTTTACCTTCTTCGAAGAAGTCTGCGTCGACTTGGTGTGCAGGTAGAGAGATATGTTGTTCTTTACCTTTAGTATCAGTAAAGCGTAGGTCAACAAATTTAACTTCGTTCTCTTGGATCAGCGATAGTACATTTTCTACTGACATCTTGGATAACCTCCAGTGTTATTAAAGCGGTATTAGCTCGATTCGGTTGAAACTAGCATTGATTAATGTCTGTTGAGTTGCATTAATCGATGCTGTTTTAGCTAAAGCCAAAATCGTGCCAAAAAAAATATTCCCTTATTTTCAAGGCCTTGCGTGTTTTGTGATCAAATTGACTGATTGAAATGCACCAATATGATCATTGCTTGCACTAATATGGTGCACTCGTGTGTTGGTGCACCAATATGAGTCACAAGCGCATACCATTCAGCAACGATTTGATTATATTGTCAATCCACTTTTTTCTGATCCGACCCTAATTGGTGAAACAATGACTTAAAGTTGTTTGATATCAAGGTTGTCAAAGTAAGGTTGCAACGGTGTGACGATGAGGGAATGAAAAAAGACTTGCCGGAGATCACATATCTCTGGGGTTTTTTCTAAAATCTGGTATATTATTGACCGTTTTTTTAATCAAGCTAGCGGCGCTTATTCAAAACGTGAGTAATGTGCGGCTACTTTTATGAGTGAATCGAAAATCCATGTCTACTCCACAGATTGATAAGTTAAGAAATATCGCGATTATCGCGCACGTTGACCACGGTAAAACGACTTTGGTTGATAAACTGCTACAACAGTCAGGCACACTTGAGTCTCGTGGTGAAGCTGAAGAGCGTGTCATGGATTCGAATGATATCGAAAAAGAGCGTGGCATTACCATTCTTGCTAAGAACACAGCAATTAACTGGAATGACTACCGCATCAACATCGTAGATACTCCGGGACACGCGGACTTCGGTGGTGAAGTTGAGCGTATCATGTCTATGGTAGATTCAGTTCTACTGATTGTTGACGCAGTTGACGGCCCTATGCCTCAAACTCGTTTCGTAACGCAAAAAGCTTTCGCACACGGCCTTAAGCCAATCGTTGTAATCAACAAGATTGACCGTCCTGGTGCTCGTCCTGATTGGGTTATGGATCAAGTATTCGACCTATTCGACAACCTAGGTGCAACTGATGAACAGCTAGACTTTAAAGTAGTTTACGCTTCAGCACTTAACGGTTGGGCTTCTTTAGAAGAAGGCGAAGAAGGCGAGAACATGGAACCATTGTTCCAAGCAGTAGTAGATACTGTTGAAGCGCCTAACGTTGATATCGACGGTTCACTTCAAATGCAAATCTCTCAGCTTGATTACAGCTCTTACGTAGGTGTAATCGGTGTTGCTCGTGTTACTCGTGGTTCTGTTAAACCAAACCAACAAGTGACTATCGTTGGTGCTGACGGCAAGCAACGTAACGGTAAAGTCGGTACGGTTCTTGGTTACCTAGGCCTAGAGCGTCACGAAGTTGAACAAGCAAACGCTGGTGACATCATTGCAATCACTGGTCTTGGTGAGCTGAAAATCTCAGACACTATCTGTGACCAAAACAATGTTGAGCCAATGACTCCGCTTTCTGTTGATGAACCAACAGTAACAATGACGTTCCAAGTAAACACTTCTCCGTTCGCGGGTAAAGAAGGTAAGTTCGTGACTTCACGTAACATCCTTGAGCGTCTACAAAAAGAACTAGTACACAACGTAGCACTGCGCGTTGAAGAAACTGATAACCCAGATCGTTTCCGTGTTTCAGGTCGTGGTGAACTTCACCTATCTATCCTGATCGAGAACATGCGTCGTGAAGGTTTCGAGCTTGCGGTATCTCGTCCAGAAGTAATCATCAAAGAAGAAGATGGTCAGCTAATGGAACCGTACGAAACAGTAACGATTGATGTTCTTGAAGAACACCAAGGCGGTATCATGGAAAACATCGGCCTACGTAAAGGTGAGCTGACTGACATGGCACCAGACGGTAAAGGCCGTGTACGTATGGACTTCATGATGCCTTCTCGTGGTCTTATCGGTTTCCAAACTGAGTTCATGACGCTAACTTCAGGTTCTGGTCTTCTTTACCATACATTTGATCACTACGGTCCACACAAAGGTGGTGTAATCGGTCAACGTAATAACGGTGTTCTTATCTCGAATGCTACAGGTAAAGCTCTGACTTACGCACTATTCAACCTGCAAGAGCGTGGTCGTCTGTTCTCTGAGCACGCGGATGAAGTTTACGAAGGTCAAGTTATCGGTATTCACAACCGTTCAAATGACCTAACAGTTAACTGTCTGAAAGGTAAGCAGCTAACGAACGTTCGTGCATCAGGTACTGATGAAGCACAAGTTCTTACTCCTGCTATCAAGTACACACTAGAGCAAGCTCTAGAGTTCATCGATGAAGATGAACTAGTAGAAGTAACGCCAGAAAACATTCGTATCCGTAAGAAGTTCCTTACTGAGAACGAACGTAAACGTGCGGCACGTCCAGCTAAAGCTTAATTTAGCTTACCGCTTAATCGTATAGAAAAGGGCGAGAAGTGATTCACTTCTCGCCCTTTTTGTATCTTATTGGTGTAGGTTCATACTCTACGTTAAGACTACTTCGCTTGAAGCTTTTTGAGGAACTTGTCGGACTCAGCAATCGCAGCGTTCATCTGTTTGATGGCATATTCTATATCTCGCTCTAAACTCATGAACTCACCTTGAAGGGATCCAATAGCACTCGCATTGAGATTGTGTTTGAGATAAAGCGTATTATCGCGCAGTGTATTCAGAACCGGTGTCATTTTCTTTTCCGCTCGTTTCATCGCAGAAATCATCGAGCTGTAAGAACTTTTGGTTTCTCGTAGTTTCTGTTCGCTAGAACGGCGAAGTTTGCTACTGGTGTACAGCTTTAACTCATCTTGCCACTCTTGGAATAAAGCATCAGAAACATCTTCAATTGCAGCAATTCGATCGCTAACCGTTTGAGCTGCTTTTTCGCTGTCTTGATACTTGTCATTAATGGTGTTGTACATCCCCTCAAGCTCACCGCCATCAAAGTTGGTCAACGTTGACAGCGCTTCTAAGGCACTGGTGAATTCTTCTTGTGCGTCTTGCTGGGATTCTTTGGCTTCTTCAACTCGATCAACCATGATGTCGCGTTTATGGTAGCCGACTTTTTCCATCGCGGAGTAATATGCAGACTGACATCCAGTTAAAGTAAAAATAGATAGCACTATAGCGATTAAATAAGGCATCCTTGTTTCCTATAGTTAAGTCGATGAATATTAATTAGGACTATGAACGAGTTACATGGGAGTTACAAGTTGAGAGTTCACAAGGCTGTTGAGCTAAACCTACTATTTTTCCGCTATCTACTTACCCGTATGAAACACGATCGCGTGAACGTAAACGCCGGCTATTTAGCGTATATCACGCTACTGTCGATTGTACCCATGCTGACAGTATTGCTGTCTGTATTGTCATCCTTTTCGGTATTCTCCGATGTGGGTGAAGTGCTTCAGGGGTTTATCATCAACAATTTTGTGCCAGCGGCGGGTGATGCTGTGCACAATGCCTTGCTTGAGTTTGTGGCGAACACCGGAAAAATGACAGCGGTTGGTAGTGTGTTTTTGTTTGTGGCCGCTTTAATGCTGATCTCGAATATCGATAAGAACCTGAATTACATTTGGCGAGTGACCCAGAAAAGGCGTGCGGTCTTTTCTTTTTCAATGTACTGGATGGTTTTGACTTTAGGCCCGATCCTCATTGGCGCTAGTATTGCTGCGACCTCTTACCTTACCTCTTTGAAGCTGCTAGAAAGCGAAGCCATTTCAGGGGCATTTAACCTGCTATTGCGCTGGTTGCCGTTCATCTTGTCTTTATGTGCTTTTGTCGGCCTCTATCTTTTAGTGCCGAATAAAAAAGTGTACGTGAAACACGCTGTGATTGGAGCATTAGTCGCTGCTTTGCTTTTTGAGCTGAGTAAGAAAGGCTTCGCCGCTTATATCACCCAGTTTCCGTCTTATCAGCTTATTTACGGTGCGTTAGCGGCGATTCCGATTTTATTTGTTTGGGTCTATCTGTGTTGGTTGATTGTATTGATTGGTGCTGAAGTTACCGCGGCGCTGGGTGAACGTGAACAGTGGAGTCAGGGTAAAGAAATGGTACACTCTGCGGATAAGCAGTACCCAGTTGTAAAAGGAAATCACAGTGATTGCACTGATTCAGAGAGTAAGTGAGGCCGCGGTTCGCGTAAATGGTGAGACTGTAGGTGAAATAGACCAAGGTCTACTGGTTTTATTAGGCGTAGAGAAAGACGATGATGACGCTAAGGCGAAGCGCTTAGTGGAGCGTGTCACGACTTACCGTGTCTTTGAAGACGAAGATGGTAAGATGAACCTTAATGTGAAACAGGTTGATGGAAAAGTGTTAGTGGTATCCCAATTTACGCTACCCGCTGATACTAAAAAAGGGACGCGAGCAGGCTTTTCTAAAGGGGCACACCCTGTAGACGCTGAACGACTGTATGATTACTTTTCGGATCAATGCGAGTTAGTGCTTCCAACTCAACGTGGTCAGTTTGCTGCGGATATGAAAGTATCTTTGGTAAATGATGGGCCTGTGACTTTCTGGCTACAAGTATAAATGGATTTTGATGTTAAAGGCGATTTCGTGCCTTTTAGCACAACGAAAGGATTTGCATGTTTAAACTAATAACGCCGAAAACAGAAAACCAACTGAATAAGTATTATCACTTCCGTTGGCAAATGTTGCGTGAGCCATGGCGAATGCCGATTGGTTCTGAGCGTGATGAATATGATCCGATGAGCCACCATCGAATGATCGTGGATGGGCGTGGTCGCCCAATGGCGATTGGCCGTTTATACATTACGCCTGATTTTGAAGGTCAAATTCGTTATATGGCGGTGAAAAATTCCCGCCGAAGTAAGGGTATGGGATCGTTAATCCTAGTTGCACTTGAATCGCTCGCACGCCAAGAAGGAGCGAAGCGACTGGTATGTAATGCTCGCGAAGACGCTATCGCTTTCTATGAAAAAAACAGCTTTGAGCGCCGTGGAGAAATTAACGATCAACGTGGTCCAGTACGTCACCAACAAATGGTGAAACACTTAGACCCAATGGCTGATGTTTTGCGTAAGCCTGAATGGTGTAACGAACTTCAGCAGCGTTGGGAAAATCAAATTCCTATCAGTGACAAAATGGGGATTAAGATTAATCAGTATACGGGTTATCAGTTTGAGTGTAGCGCTCAGTTGAATCCAAATTTAAATCCTCACAACACCATGTTTGCAGGTTCGGCGTTTACTTTGGCGACCTTAACGGGGTGGGGAATGACTTGGCTACTGATGAAAGAGCGTGGTTTGAGTGGCGACATTGTGTTAGCCGACAGTAATATCCGCTATCGTCACCCTGTCGAGCAGAGCCCTGTGGCCTCGACTTCATTGGACGGAATCAGTGGGGATTTGGATCGCTTAGCCTCCGGGCGTAAGGCTCGAATCGTCATTCACGTGACGATTTTCAGTGGTGATGTCGCAGCAGTGGAGTTCGTAGGCACTTACATGCTGTTACCTGATTATAAAAAGGTCCTTAAAGAAGTAGAAAGCCCAACAGAGAGTGAGTAATTTATTCTGCTAGGTGGTCGCTTTCTGAAACCGAATGAGTTGTCGATGTATCAACACATTCGGTTTTTTGATCGTACTCCCTTGTCATGATATTTCCGATCAAAGAGAAACACTCTTGTTTAAGTTCAATTGGTAGTTGATGCGGTTCAGAAGAAAGCAGATCGAATTTTCCTCCCAGCTGACCTTGGGTGTTTAGCCCTGTGATGCTGACGTCTTGAAGTGCGATTCGGCCTCTGTCCATATTCAGATGAATATCCGATACCTTTACTGGTTGTGCATTGTTTTGTGGTTCTTCCGTTGAGGGGACTTCCACTCCCGCATTGCGAATTGAACCTATTAATTTCCCCGTGAGAGAATGCGCCAACATCGTTTGATCGCCAATTAGACCGTGGGCGCGCAGTTCGAATTCACTTAAGCCGTGTAGCATAAAAGGTAGCTCTAGTCTTGAGAATAGGGGCTGAGTAGGAATTCCGTCAGCGGTCACGAGTAATTGCCATGGTTGGCTTAATGATGAAAAGTCTAGGCTCGCCTCCGCTTCAATGTAACCATCGGCTAACGGCGCAAATAGGCGGGTTAATTGCCATTGCCCCTGGTCACTTTGCATTTCAGCTAAGGCGTGTGAAGTGATGACGCTATCATAGCTCGCATTATTGACCGCGGCTCGTAAGCTTCCTTTCCACAGTCCCACTTTTCCTTGAGACATTAGCTGCAGGTTATCGCCTTCCACTTCTAAGCCAGAGATTTGCCAATACGGTTCAGACATAAGCTGAATGAATTGGCTTCTCGCGATATCGAGTTCTTGGATTGAGACCGTTTGCAGTTGGCTGAAGTCGTAGGGCAGCTCGATGTCGGGTGCTTTAACTTCTGCTATCCACTTTAGACCTTGGAGGGATAAGGAATGGAGATTGATCTCTGTAGGGGTAATGAATCCACTGAGCTGAATTCGGCCCTGTTTCCATACCGTTACAAAGTCGACGACGTCTATTTGGTTACGGTTAAAGAGGACATTAAAACTCGGAGAAACCCACTGTTCATCGTTAATCAAGACACTGTCCGCTTGTAACGAAAACGTACCTTGTTTCTGTCTCCATGGTTCAAAAGGTAATTGCAAGTTTTCGAAAGAAGCATCGAAACCAACGAGGTGCCACTCTTGCCATTGAATATCACTACGTAAAATATCCAGGCTATTAATGTGGTTGATTCTAGCGGTTTCGAAAGGCCATGGCTTGCTATTCAGTGATTGCATTTGTTGGGAATTTAGGCGCAACCCGTCAATAGTAACGTTAATCAGGGACCAGTCTTGGTTAAATTGCTCGGCTTGCCCGGAAACCTTGGCATCTCTCCATTGGAATGAGACGCCATAGACCGTGCTGTCGTTCTCTTGGTATTTAGCATCGATGAGGAGTCCATCAATGGCTTCTCCTTGCCAATAAATTTGTTCAGCAGAGAGCTGTATTTCTCCAAATGGAACGATTTGTGCTGGTGACAGCCATTGCGGCTGTTTTATTTGAATATTGATCCCTCTGCTGCTGAGATCCCCTTGGGCATAATCTAGGTTGTGAATCGCTAACTGATTGACGACGATGTTATTACGCGACAGATATTGTTGTGGTGAGAAGTGTTCAATCCCGCGTTGCAAACTGAGTCCATCCAACAGCACGCTATCAAAGGCCAGTTGTCCTTGAAGGAGTTGGGTTGGGTTGATCCATAAGTCCGCTTTCTGAATGTAAAAGGGCTCAGGGTCGATGATTTCAATGCCTTGTAGGGTAATGCGATATGGCTGGTTGATGTCTATCGCTTCAATTTGAATAGGTTGTTTGAGTATTTCTTGTAGAAACCAATTCGCGGTGGGCGCCCCATACTCGGTTTTTAAGGTCGCAAAAAAAGCGCCAATCGACACGACGATGAGAGAGAGTATGAGCGCGATTACAATTAGTGCTTTTTTCATTCCTTGAAGTACCCAGCCATGGACATGTTCTTGCAAATAGAGTGGAACAAAAAAGCAGAGGCTTCAACAAAAAAGCCCCTCAAAAGAGGGGCTTGCTACAGAAATATCACTTTTAAGGCGATGGAGCTGATTTAGTCTAGCTGAGGACCTGCAGCGACAAGCGCTTTGCCTTCGGCATTATCCGTGTACTTATCAAAGTTATTGATAAAGCGTTCCGCTAGATCTTTCGCTTTGCTTTCCCATTGTAGTGGGTCAGTGTACGTGTCACGTGGATCAAGAATCGCAGGGTCAACATCGTGCAGCGCTAGCGGCACTTCTAGGTTAAACATAGGAATAACCTTTGTTTCTGCTTCATCGATTGAACCGTCTAGGATAGCGTCGATGATACCGCGAGTATCTTGGATAGAAATACGTTTGCCTGTGCCATTCCAACCAGTATTGACTAGGTAAGCTTCTGCGCCAGCTGCTTCCATACGCTTCACAAGCACTTCAGCGTACTGAGTTGGGTGAAGTGTTAGGAATGCTGCACCAAACGCTGCAGAGAAGGTTGGAGTCGGCTCAGTGATGCCACGCTCTGTCCCTGCAAGCTTAGCTGTGAAGCCCGATAGGAAGTGGTACTTAGTTTGCTCCGGAGTCAGCTTAGAAACTGGTGGTAATACACCAAATGCATCAGCCGTCAGGAAGATAACTTTTTGAGCGTGACCGGCTTTCGATACTGGCTTAACAATGTTGTCGATGTGGTGAATCGGGTAAGAAACACGCGTGTTTTCGGTTTTAGAACCGTCATCAAAATCGATAGAGCCATCGCTGCGAACTGTTACGTTCTCTAGTAGCGCATCACGACGGATTGCATTGTAGATTTCTGGTTCAGCTTCTTTAGATAGGCGAATGGTCTTCGCGTAACAACCACCTTCAAAGTTGAAGATACCATCGTCATCCCAGCCGTGCTCATCATCACCGATTAGCTGACGTTTAGGGTCTGTTGATAGGGTTGTTTTACCTGTGCCTGATAGGCCGAAGAAGACCGCTACGTCGCCTTTTTCACCGACGTTAGCACTACAGTGCATTGAAGCAATGCCTTGCAGAGGAAGCAGGTAGTTCATCATTGCGAACATGCCTTTTTTCATCTCACCGCCGTACCAAGTACCACCGATGATTTGAACTCGCTCTGTTAGGTTGAAAGCAACAAAGTTTTCTGAATTTAGACCTTGCTTCTCCCAATTAGGGTTGGTTGTTTTAGCCCCGTTCATTACTACGAAGTCAGGTTCGAACGTTGCGAGTTCTTCATCCGTTGGACGAATAAACATGTTCTTAACGAAGTGTGCTTGCCATGCAACTTCAGTAATGATTCGTACGCTTAGGCGCGTATCAGGGTTAGCACCACAATAACCGTCAATCACAAATAGGCGCTTGCCAGACAGTTGCGTAGTTACAAGCTCTTTAAGCTCATTCCACACTTCTGTTGTGATAGGTTTGTTGTCGTTTTTGCCTTGATCTGACCACCACATGGTATCGCGGGTAGTGTCATCTTTTACGATGTATTTATCTTTTGGTGAGCGACCAGTGAAGATACCAGTGTCAACAGCAACAGAACCAAGCTCAGTCACTACACCTTTCTCGTAGCCTTCTAAACCTGGAAGTGTTTCTTCAACAAACAACTGTTCGTAACTCGGGTTACGTAGAACCTCAGTTACACCAGTTAGTCCGTGTTTGGTTAGATCAATTTGTGCAGCCTTTGTATGTTCCATAACGGTCATAGGTGCTCCTTGTAGGATATTTTGTAGGGATTTTTGTATTAATTTTTTAATTATTTTTATCAGCTCACCACTCGTGTAACGAGACTGAAAAATGCAAGGTATAGCTCAAAATATACCCACAATTTTCAAGTGGTTTTAAGTGTCTCGTCACATATTGGTAGTACTAGTCTATCCTGCGCGCAAACCTTTGCGCTAGATCAAAACGATTATTAATTGACTAAAATTAAGCGGTGATTTTATTACGTGAAAGCCCCGAGAATACTGGCTTTGGATCACAAAAAGGCCAGCGTGATGCTGGCCTTTTGTTGGGTAAATTACGTGCTTGGTAAACGCGGTAAATTAATGAACCGTATTATTGCCCTTATCTGCCGCTTCAGCGTATAAAGCGTCAACATCATTCTTGTCGAACGAGTAGTTTGTTCCGCAGTAATCACAATGAAGTGCTACGCTACCTTCGGTGCTAAGGATGTCGTAGATCTCTTCTTTAGCGACGGTAATAATCGCTGAACCGCTACGTTCACGAGAGCAACCACAGAAAAACTCAACAGGCTGTGGCGTAAACAGCTGCACTTTTTCTTGGTTGTATAGACGGTACAGTAAGTCATTCGCTTCTAATGCGAACAGCTCTTCATTTTTAACGGTATTCGTCAGTTGCTCTAAGTGCTCGAAGTCATCAGGTGTGCCAGTGCCGTCAGGCATTACTTGTAGAAGCATTCCTGCAGCGTGCGGCTTACCGTCGTGCTCACCCGTGCGGATCCAAAGGCGAGTTTTTAGCTGCTCGGAGTTTGCGAAGTAACCTTCTAATACTTCAGAAAGGTTGTCACCCTCTAGGCCTACAACGCCTTGGTAACGCTCACCTTTCTTAGGGGTAATCGTGATCACTAGGTGACCTTTACCCATAAGATCGTGTAAACCTGCGTCGTCAGCAATGTCACCTTCAAAACGAGCAACACCGCGGATCTTTTGATCATGGTCGCCATTGATCACCGCAAGAGATACAGGTCCGTCACCTTGCAGTTGCATGGTAATTGAACCTTCAAATTTTAATGTAGCCGTTAATAGGGTTGTAGCAACCAGTAGCTCACCAAGCAGCTTTTGAACCGCAGCTGGGTATTCCTTGCTAGAAATAATTTGCTGGTACACGTCATCCAGTTGTACCAGTTCACCACGTACAGAAAGATCTTCAAATAGGTAGCGATTTAAAATGTTGTTTGCCATTACTTCTGTGGTCATAAGGATGGTCCAGCTTATTGATGTTTAAATTTAATAATGTCACGACGCTGCTTTTTGTCAGGTCGGCGTTCTGGGCTTGGGCTATGGGCATGCAGTTTACGTTGTTTTGCAAACTCTTCTCGCTTTGCTAAGCTCTCAGAGGTTTCAGAATAGAGCGTTTGAGCTTCAGGGGCTCCTCTGCGGTGTGCTGAGATTTTCTCTATTACTACTGTCTTTTCTTCATTTCCTTGACGCAGTGCGATGACTGCCCCAAGTTCTACAATTTTACTTGGTTTGCTTCGTTGGCCATTATAATGGACTTTGCCGCCATCGACCATATTACGAGCAATTGAGCGAGTTTTATAAAATCGAGCTGCCCATAACCATTTATCTAGTCTGACAGCTTCATTGTCATTTTTCATAATGGCGTATTGCCTCTCAAAAGGTAATGAATGCGGTGTATTAGCCAAATTACTGAGCGTAATTTGAATACTAGTTGCTAACAATGGAGTCGGTGTGGCATTTTTTCAAGGTACACTACAAAATAGCACGTGTAATGAAACACATTCACATGATTATGATATAGTCCCGAGACCTTACCTTATTAAAACTAATAGATTAACGAGAGTTGTAACGTTACGACCTCACTGAACGAGAAAGGATTGATACGAGTGAAGTTTTTAGAGCTCGGAAGTGGATTGGAGCGTTATCCTTCATTGAGCCGAGTGTTACAAAATGGTCTAGTCATGCAGCAAAAACTCAGTGTGGTCATTTGTTGTGTTTTGATCGCAATCTCAGCGTGGGTCTTAGGCCAACTAGCGTGGTTTATTGAACCTAGTGAGCAATCTATAGTCCCTTGGAAAGCGAATGTTTCTGCTTCGCAACGCCAGCAATCGTCTTTAGATTTATCTTCTTTGCAGCAAAGTAATATCTTTGGTGCTTATTCTGCAGCTAAACCTGTAGTGGTGGAAAAACCTGTGGTTCAGGATGCGCCAAAAACCCGCCTCAATCTTGTGCTCGTTGGGGCTGTTGCGAGCTCAAACCCTAATTTCAGCTTGGCAGTCATTGCCAATCGTGGGAAGCAAGCGACTTACGGAATTGATGAGCAAATTGAAGGCACGCGTGCAAAACTGAAAGCAGTGCTTAATGACCGAGTGATTATTGATAACTCTGGGCGCGATGAAACATTAATGCTGGAAGGGATAGAGTATAAAAAACTCAGTGTTTCAGAGCCTAAAACTCAACGTTCGTCGTCCGTGATTGGAAACAACCCAGTTGATAAAGAAGAAAAGTTGGTCGCGATTAAGTCAGCAATCACCAAAGATCCTCAGCAAATTTTCCAATACGTTCGTTTATCCCAAGTGAAGCGTGATGGCAAAGTATTAGGCTACCGAGTTAGCCCAGGTAAAGAACCTGAATTATTCCATTCTGTTGGCTTGAAGAGTGGTGATATCGCCACTCAGTTAAATGGACAAGATTTAACGGACCCTGCCGCAATGGGAACGATTTTTAAAACCATTTCAGATCTGACCGAGTTAAACCTCACAGTGGAAAGAGATGGTCAGCAACATGATGTTTATATTGAATTTTAAAACTTTGCGCCATGATGGCGAAAGTGTAGGAGAAGTACGTGAAGCATTGGTTTAAGAAAAGTGCATGGTTACTGGCGGGAAGCTTAGTGTGCACACCAGCGGCTATCGCGAATGATTTTAGTGCCAGCTTTAAAGGCACGGACATTCAAGAATTTATTAATATTGTTGGTCGTAACTTAGAAAAAACCATCATTGTCGATCCGTCGGTTCGCGGAAAGATTGATGTACGAAGTTATGACGTTCTAAATGAAGAGCAATATTACAGCTTCTTTTTGAATGTTTTAGAGGTATATGGCTACGCCGTTGTGGAGATGGAATCAGGGGTTCTGAAGATCATCAAAGCAAAAGACTCTAAAACTTCCGCTATTCCTGTTGTCGGTGATCGTGAAACTATCCAAGGAGATAGCGTTATTACTCGAGTGGTAGCGGTTCGTAATGTCTCCGTTCGTGAACTTTCCCCTTTATTACGTCAACTGAATGATAATGCCGGTGCCGGTAACGTTGTTCACTATGATCCTGCAAACATCATCTTGATTACTGGTCGAGCTGCGGTGGTTAACCGTCTTGCGGAAATCATCAAACGTGTTGACCAAGCGGGCGACAAAGAAATCGAAGTCGTTGAGCTGGCAAATGCATCTGCTGCAGAAATGGTTCGTATCGTTGATGCTTTGAATAAAACAACGGATGCGAAAAATACACCGGCTTTCCTTCAGCCTAAATTAGTAGCGGATGAGCGTACTAATTCGATTCTTATTTCGGGTGATCCTAAAGTCCGTAGTCGCTTAAGAAAGTTAATTGAGCAGTTAGACGTAGAAATGGCCACGAAAGGTAACAACCGAGTGGTTTACCTTAAGTACGCAAAAGCGGAAGAGTTAGTAGACGTCCTAAAGGGCGTTTCGGATAACCTTCAGGCTGAAAAACAAACGTCATCTAAAGGTAAGGGTGCAAAGCGTAATGAAGTGATGATTGCGGCTCACCCTGAAACCAACGCTCTTGTGGTGACGGCTCCGCCAGATATTATGAATGCTCTACAAGATGTGATTGCCCAACTTGATATTCGTCGTGCTCAGGTACTGATCGAAGCTTTGATTGTCGAAATGGCAGAAGGCGACGGGGTAAACCTTGGTGTTCAGTGGGGTAACTTAGAGACAGGTGCCATGATTCAGTACAGCAATACTGGCGCATCGATCGGTGGAGTCATGGTTGGCCTTGAAGAAGCAAAAGATACTACTAAAACAGATAGTTATTATGAAGATGGCGAGTGGAAGACTCGAGAGTACACGGAAGAAGGGGATTATTCGACCCTAGCAGCAGCGCTTTCTGGAGTGAATGGTGCTGCAGTCAGCTTAGCAATGGGCGACTGGACCGCATTGATCAGTGCTGTATCGACCGACTCAAACTCTAATATCCTATCTTCTCCGAGCATTACCGTGATGGATAATGGCGAAGCATCCTTCATCGTTGGTGAGGAAGTGCCGGTTTTGACTGGTTCTACAGCGGGTTCAAGTAATGACAACCCATTCCAAACAGTTGATCGTAAAGAAGTGGGCATTAAGCTGAAAGTTGTGCCTCAGATTAACGAAGGTGACTCTGTTCAACTGAATATTGAACAAGAAGTTTCGAATGTACTTGGCGCTAATGGTGCTGTCGATGTTCGCTTTGCTAAGCGCCAACTGAATACGTCTGTAATTGTTCAAGATGGCCAAATGCTAGTGCTTGGTGGTTTGATTGATGAGCGTGCTCTGGAAAGTGAGTCGAAAGTACCGCTGTTAGGGGATATTCCTTATCTTGGTCACTTGTTCAAATCGACCAGTACTCAAGTTGAGAAAAAGAACCTGATGGTTTTCATTAAGCCAACTATCATTCGTGATGGCATGACCGCTGATGGCATTACTCAACGCAAATATAACTATATTCGTGCTGAACAGTTGTACAAAGCAGAGCAAGGTTTGAAGCTAATGGATAATGATCATATTCCAGTGCTACCAAAGTTTGGTGATGACATTCGCCACCCTGCAGAGATCCAAGCCTTTATCGACCAAATGGAAGCGCAGTAATGGCAGAGATGTTAGATACGGCGAGAGCTTATCAACGACTGCCGTTTAGTTTTGCTAACCGTTTTAAAATGGTACTGGAGTATACGCATCCAGAACGAGCACCAACGCTTTACTACGTAGAGCCATTGAGTGCTGCTGCTATTTTAGAAGTAAGGCGCGTACTAAAAAGCGCCTTTACTCCAGAAGCCATCACAGAAAAAGAGTTTGAGCTGAAATTAACGCAAGCTTATCAGCGAGATTCGTCGGAAGCTCGTCAGCTAATGGAAGATATTGGCGCCGATAACGATGACTTTTTCTCTTTGGCAGAAGAACTTCCGCAAGATGAAGATCTATTGGAATCCGAAGACGACGCTCCAATCATTAAATTGATCAACGCCATGCTAGGCGAAGCCATTAAAGAAGGCGCCTCAGATATCCACATCGAAACGTTCGAGAAAACATTATCAATTCGTTTTCGTGTCGATGGGGTGTTGAGAGATGTCTTAGCGCCAAGCCGTAAACTGGCGCCTTTGCTGGTTTCTCGTGTCAAGGTCATGGCAAAACTCGATATTGCTGAGAAACGCGTGCCTCAAGATGGCCGTATTTCACTGAGAATTGGTGGCCGCGCGGTTGATGTCCGTGTGTCTACGATGCCCTCTTCGCATGGTGAACGCGTGGTAATGCGTTTATTGGATAAGAATGCAACACGCCTTGACCTTCATAGTTTGGGGATGACCCCAAGTAATCATAAGAAATTTCAGCATCTTATTGAAAGGCCACACGGTATCATTTTGGTTACTGGTCCAACGGGTTCAGGTAAATCGACCACGTTGTATGCGGGTCTGCAAGAGCTCAATAGTAATGAGCGTAATATCTTAACGGTCGAAGATCCGATTGAATTTGATATTGACGGTATTGGTCAAACTCAGGTTAACCCAAAAGTGGACATGACGTTTGCTCGCGGCTTACGCGCTATTTTGCGTCAAGATCCTGATGTCGTGATGGTGGGTGAGATTCGTGATTTGGAAACGGCTCAAATTGGTGTTCAGGCTTCTTTGACTGGACACTTAGTGATGTCCACTTTGCATACCAATACTGCTGTGGGTGCGATCACTCGTCTGCGTGATATGGGAATCGAACCTTTCTTGATTTCTTCATCGTTGCTAGGTGTACTTGCTCAACGATTGGTTCGTACTTTATGTCATGACTGCAAAGAACCGTATGAGGCGGATAAAGAACAGAAAAAACTCTTTGGTTTGAAGAAAAAAGAAGAGCTTACACTTTATCATGCCAAAGGTTGTGAGCACTGTAATCATAAGGGCTACCGAGGGCGAACCGGTATTCACGAACTTCTTATGGTTGATGATTCTGTTCAAGAGCTCATTCATAGTGAAGCGGGTGAGCAGGCTATCGAAAAAGCGATCCGTTCTACTACGCCAAGCATTCGAGATGATGGCCTTGATAAAGTCAGACAAGGTATTACTTCACTAGAGGAAGTGATGCGAGTGACCAAGGAAGTTTAAGTATGGCGGCGTTTGAATACAAAGCCTTGAATGCGAAAGGCAAGCAGAAAAAAGGCACAATTGAAGGTGACAACGCTCGCCAAGCTCGCCAGCGCCTGAAAGAGCAGGGGTTGATCCCGGTTGAGGTGATTGAAGCAAAAGCGAAGGTGACGAAATCTGGTGGGCAACCTACGGGTTTCAAACGTGGTATTAGTACCCCAGACCTTGCGTTGATTACTCGCCAAATATCAACACTCGTTCAATCTGGAATGCCTTTGGAAGAGTGTTTGAAAGCCGTGTCTGAGCAATCTGAGAAACCTCGTATTCAGACTATGTTAGCCGCTGTTCGTTCTAAGGTGACCGAAGGTTATACCTTGGCAGACAGCCTGGCTGACTATCCTCATATTTTTGATGAACTGTTTCGTTCTATGGTCGCAGCAGGTGAAAAGTCGGGTCATTTAGATGCCGTTTTGGAGCGTTTAGCTGATTACGCCGAAAATCGTCAGAAGATGCGCTCTAAGCTGATGCAAGCGATGATCTATCCTGTGGTGCTGGTGGTATTTGCGGTGACTATCGTTTCGTTCTTACTGGCGACAGTCGTACCAAAAATCGTTGAACCGATTATTCAGATGGGGCAAGAATTGCCTCAGTCGACTCAATTTTTGCTAGCCTCGAGTGAATTTATTCAAAACTGGGGCGTCCAATTACTGTTCTTATGTATCGCTGCTTTTTTGTTGCTGCGCACCGCACTCAAGAGACCGTCTATTCGTATGAGCTGGGATCGCAAACTATTAGCACTTCCGCTAATCGGAAAAATTGCGAAAGGGATTAATACCGCTCGTTTTGCGCGAACGTTGTCCATTTGTACATCTAGTGCCATTCCAATTTTAGAAGGCATGAAAGTTGCGGTGGACGTGATGTCGAATCAGCATGTTAAGCAGCAGGTGGTTAATGCGGCAGACAGTGTCAGAGAGGGGGCAAGCCTACGTAAGGCGCTTGATCAAACCAAGCTTTTTCCTCCGATGATGCTACATATGATCGCCAGTGGTGAGCAAAGTGGTCAATTGGAACAAATGCTGACACGCGCTGCAGATAACCAAGATCAGAGTTTTGAATCAACAGTCAATATCGCATTAGGCATTTTTACTCCGGCGTTAATAGCTTTGATGGCTGGGTTGGTTTTATTCATCGTAATGGCAACGCTGATGCCGATGCTTGAGATGAATAACTTGATGAGTGGATAAATTTTTAGTTTTGGGAAAATAAGGTGGCATTCACCCGATACCTGAACCTGTCATTTGGAGAAAATAATGAAAAATAAAATGAAAAAACAGTCCGGCTTTACATTACTAGAAGTGATGGTTGTTGTTGTTATCTTAGGCGTATTAGCCAGTTTTGTTGTTCCTAACTTACTAGGCAACAAAGAGAAAGCAGATCAACAAAAAGCCATCACTGACATTGTGGCGCTTGAAAACGCATTAGACATGTACAAGCTCGATAACAGCGTATACCCAACTACCGATCAAGGTTTAGATGCATTGGTTTCTAAGCCAAGCAGCCCTGAGCCTCGTAACTACCGCGACGGTGGTTACATTAAGCGTCTTCCCAATGACCCATGGGGCAATGAGTACCAATACTTAAGCCCTGGTGATAACGGCACGATCGATATCTTTACGCTTGGCGCCGATGGCCAAGAAGGTGGTGAAGGTGCTGCGGCTGATATTGGTAACTGGAATATGCAGGATTTCCAATAAGCGCCTGCTTATTGCTGTTCGCCGATAGCTATGCCAAAACAACAAGGCTTTACCTTAATCGAGATTTTGTTAGTACTCGTGTTGCTATCGGTGACGGCGGTGGCGGTCATCGCCACCATTCCTACAAGCAGCAAAGATCTTGCTAAGCATCAGGCTCAAAGCTTTTATCAAAGGCTGCAGCTTCTTAATGAAGAAGCCATTTTGAGTGGTTTAGATTTCGGAATTAGGGTTGATGAAAAAAAGTCGACTTATATTCTGATGACTTTGACCTCTGATGGTTGGCAAGAAGCCGAAATAGAAAAAATTCCACCGACTACAGAAATGCCTGAAGAGTTGACGTTAAGTTTAGCGTTGGGCGGTGGCGCGTGGGCTGATGATGATCGCTTGTTTAAACCAGGTAGCCTGTTTGATGAAGACATGTTTGCCGATCTTGATGAGGACAAAAAGCCTCGCCCACCTCAATTGTTTGTCTTATCCAGTGCTGAAATGACGCCATTTCGACTGTCTTTTTATCCAAATACTGGAGATGAAGAACAAGACAGTTGGAAGGTGAGAGTCGATGACAGTGGAGTGATTACCTTGCTTGGCCCGGGAGAGACTGATGAAGATAACTAATCGGTCGCTTCAACCTAAAGGCAAAGCCCGAGGGATGACCTTGCTTGAAGTATTAGTGGCGCTCGCTATCTTTGCAACGGCTGCAATCAGTGTCATTCGAGCGGTCAGTCAGCACATTAATACCTTAGGTTATCTAGAGGAAAAAACCTTTGCGTCTATGGTCGTGGACAACCAAATGGCGATGGTTATGCTCCATCCTGATAAGTTAAAAGCGCAAAAGGGTGAGCAAGAGATGGCCGGAAGAACTTGGTATTGGAAGGTGACGCCACTGAAAACGGCGGACAGTTTATTGAAAGCTTTTGAAGTCAGTGTATCGACATCAAAAAATGCGTCGCCTGTCGTCACGGTACAAAGCTATGTTGCCAATTAGTAGAGTAAAGCGCACGCGCCGAGACGCAGTGGGTTTTACGTTAATTGAAGTGTTGGTTTCGATTGCCATATTTGCGACGTTGAGTGTTGCTGCTTATCAAGTGGTCAATCAGGTTCAACGAAGTAATGAACTTTCTCTGGAACGTAGCTCTCGATTGAATGAGCTGCAACGCGCGCTAGTCATCTTAGATAATGATTTTAGACAAATGGCGTTACGCCAATCCCGTACCAACGGGGAAGAACCATCATCTAAGTTGATCCATTGGCAAGAGTATCTGTTGGATTCAGATACGAAAGGCGTCATGTTTAATCGTCTAGGTTGGCATAACCCTCAGCAGCAGTTCCCCCGCGGTGAAGTGACGAAGGTCGGTTATCGCCTCAGTGAAGAAACTCTTGAAAGGGTATGGTGGCGATATGCCGATACACCTGCCGGTCAACAAGGGGTAGTGACCCCAATTCTGACGAATGTGGAAGAATTTAACCTCGAGTTTTATGACGGTAAAGGGTGGAAAAAAGAGTGGAGCGCTGAGCTACAATTGCCCAAAGCGGTGAAACTGACTTTGCTTTTGAAAGATTATGATGAAATAGAGCGAATCTATTTAACGCCAGGTGGCAAGCTTGTGACCAATAGCAGTGATGATAAGGACAGTAACGATGGCTAGTCTACATCGACCTTATCGCCAACAAGGTGTCGCCCTGATTGTTGTTCTAATGCTACTTGCGATTATGGCGACCATTGCGGCAACGATGTCTGAAAGGTTATTCGCGCAATTTAAGCGAGCGGGAAACCAACTTAATTACCAACAAGCCTACTGGTATAGCTTAGGTGTGGAAGGTTTAGCTCAGGCAGGTATCGAGCAAAGCTATGAAGACAATGACACCATTAATTTAAGTCAGCCGTGGGCGTTGGAAGAACAAGTATTCCCCCTTGATTATGGGCAAGTAAAAGGTCGCATTTGGGACAAGCAGGCGTGCTTTAATCTCAATGTATTGTCACAAGCTGAACCAAAACCTGGAAGCAGCAACAGCCCGTACTTGGTGGATGTATGGAAACACTTGATGGAAGAGTTAGAAGTTGAGCCCTATCAAGCTGAAGTGATTGCTGACTCTACCTGGGAGTTCATCGATAGTAATACCGATACTCGGAGCTCCTCGGGTGTGGAAGACAGTACTTATGAAGGAATGAAGCCAGCTTATTTGGCAGCTAATGGATTGTTGGCGGACAGCAGTGAGTTGAGAGCGGTTTATCAAGTGACTGGCGAGATAATGCAAAAGGTATCACCGTATATTTGCTCACTACCAACGGATGAATGGCGTCTAAACGTGAACACGGTAGATCCAGAACATAGCGCACTATTGGTGGCTATGTTCTCACCAAATTTAAGTGAGTCCAATGCCAAAGAAATATTAGAAAATCGCCCTTTTGATGGCTGGACAAACCTTGACGAATTTCTAGCGGAAGCGCCAATCGCCGCTATTGATGAAGCAGTATTGAAACAAGCCAAACCTTATTTAACGGTAGATAGCGCATATTTTGAGTTAGATGCCGAAGTCTTAGTGGATAAGTCTCGCGTAAGAATTCGCAGCCTTTTCTATAGTGATAATCGAGAAACAGTGACGGTCGTACGTCGTCGCTTTGGAGGGATCAGTGAGCGAGTTTCTGACCGTTCGACTGAGTAGTGAACCGCAGAGCCCTGTGCCGTGGTGCGTTTGGTCGACAAGCCAGCAAGAAGTGATAGCCAGTGGTGAATTGGCGAGTTGGCAACAAATAGAAGAGCTGACGCCGTATGCGCAGCAGAGAACGTGCATTGCATTATTGGCAGGCAGTGATTGCTTAGTGACGGATGTAGAGATCCCCAAAGGGGCTGCTCGTCAATTTGAGTCGATGTTGCCTTACTTATTAGAAGACGAAGTCGCACAAGATGTGGACGACTTGCACTTTACGATTTTAAACAAAGGGAATGATAGCGCGACTATATGTGGTGTTGAGCGAGAGTGGCTGAGTCATATTGTCAGTACTTTTAAAGAGCAAGGCATTCACTTTCGTAAAGTATTACCGGATACGTTTGCTTTACCTATTGAGCCGCAAGGCGTGTCGGCTTTGCAGTTAGAGTCGCAGTGGTTATTGCGACAAAGTGAATTTAAAGTGGCATCTGTCGACGACAGTTGGTTGTCACTATTTATGACCTCAGATTGGTTTGCTCAAGAGGATGAAGCAGATAACGAGTGGTGCATATCTTCATACACAGCGTTGCCAGTTGACTCTGTATTAGAAGCGAGTTCGATCACTTGGCAATCTAAATCTGCAGAGTTAGTGATGGGGTTGCTTAGCCAACACGCGATTACGAGCTCCGTCAACTTGTTAACGGGCAGCTTTAAAGCTAAATCATCGCTGATTAAGTACTGGAAAATCTGGCAAAAGGTAGCAGTGGCTGCGTGTATGTTAATTTCGGTACTGGTTGTTCAACAAGTTCTGTTGGTTCAACAATATGAAGCCAAGGCTAGCGCTTATCGTACTGAGAGCGAGCGTATTTTTAGAACGGTTTTCCCAAATAAACGAAAAATTCCAACCGTCAGTTATCTTAAGCGTCAAATGAATGATGAAGCGGGCCGACTCGGGGGCGATGGTGGGGCTGATTCAATGTTGAATTGGTTGATTCACCTTCCTGATACCGTTGGAAAAGTGGCGGCGATAGAGTTGGAAAGCATTAAGTACGACGGCAATCGCTCTGAGATTCGAATTCAAGCCAAAAGTGCTGATTTCCAAAGCTTTGAAGATGCAAGAACTAAGCTATCTGAGCAGTTTATTGTTGAACAAGGTCCGCTGAATCGAAATGGTGAAGCCGTCTTCGGCAGCTTTGTTTTAAAGCGTAAGTGAGGATTGAAATGAAAAACTTAATAGACTCACTACAAGCTTGGTGGAGTGGCACGAGTCAGCGTGAACAGCGGTTAGTCATTGCTTGCATAGTGTTGCTTGTGATGGGCGCGATTTACTGGGGAGTCCTACAACCATTAAATCAGCGTGCAGAGCTGGCTCAAACTCGAATTCAAAGTGAAAAGCAGCTATTAAATTGGGTGACCAATAAAGCTGATGAAATCACAGAACTTAGAGGAAGTGGTGGGATAGCTGTGTCTACACAGCCATTAAATCAGGTAGTTTCTTCATCGATTCGTCGCTATAAAATTGAATTAATCAGAGTTCAGCCGAGAGGCGAGATGCTTCAAGTTTGGATTAAGCCTGTGCCGTTTAATCAATTTGTGGATTGGTTAACGTTCCTTAAAGAGAAGCAAGGTGTCGATGTTGAGTTCATGGACATTGACCGTTCAGACCGACCAGGTGTGATTGAGATAAATCGACTGCAGTTTAAGCGAGGTTAGAGTGAAACGAGGCTTGTTATACGGCGCTATTTTTGTCGTTTGTTTTTCTGTGAGCTTAATATTGCACTTGCCTGCGTCTTTTGCATTAAAGCAACTTCCTCCTATTCGTGGATTAAGTATTCAAGGTGTAGAAGGATCCCTTTGGCAAGGCAGCGCAACGAATGTGGCGTGGCAACGGGTGAACTATGGTTCGGTGCAGTGGGACTTTCAGTTTGATAAGTTACTGCAAGGGAAAGCAGAGGTATCGCTTCGCTTTGGCCGTCAGAGTGACATGGAGTTACGTGGCAAAGGCTCGATTGGCTACGGTTTAGATGGTGCTTATATCGAGAACTTAGTCGCGGCAATCCCAGCGGTTCGAGTGTTGGATTACGCACCGGCGATTCCAGTACCTCTGACGCTGAATGGTCAATTAGAGCTAACCATTAAACATGCTTTGCATGGCCAGCCTTGGTGCCAGTCTGGTGAGGGAGCTTTAGCGTGGACAAATAGCAGCGCAGAGACGCCAATTGGCTCACTAAACTTTGGACCTGTGATTGCTGATTTATCCTGTACTGATAACCAAATTATGGCGAAAGGCGAACAGAAATCAGCTGAAGTCACTAGTGAGTTTTCAGCGGAGCTGTCTGCAAACCAGCGCTATAGCGCTACAGCTTGGTTTAAGCCTGGTGCTGATTTCCCACAAGCAATGAAAAGCCAATTAAAGTGGCTTGGCAACCCAAACTCTCAGGGACAGTATCAGTTTAGTTATCAAGGGCGTTTGTAAATCACGCATAGAAAATACAAAAGGGCGATAGAAGTAATCTCTATCGCCCTTTTTATTTTTGAGGAGTTAATATTAGTCGGCGTAATACTTGCCTTCTAGCATTTTCTCCACGTAGTTTAGTTTTGGTTGAGGTGTATCTACTTTTAGATTATTGCGGGTTGAAGCCGCAGAATCATCAGGGTTGTTAGTAGACCATTGATTAATTGGTGTTAGGCTGTAGCTAAGGTTGTCACTGACTTCTATTTCAAAGACATGCCACCAACGCTCAGGTTCTCCTTCTGGTGGCGTGAAAACGGTGCGGCTCCCATCCAAAATTACCTCTACTTTTGTTTCTCGGCGCTGAATATCTCCAGTCCCAGAGTATTTATATACAGCATAACGATAGGTTCCGGGAATGGTAAAATCAGGAATGGTTACGACTTCAGGACCATAGCTACTTGTGTCATCCACATCCAAGAAAATATTGTTGCCTGCTTGGTTGAAAGTCTTATTGCTATAATATACGTGAAACCTATCTCCATTACCGTCAGGACCATAGAAGTGAGTGTCTAAATCGCGAGGATCTTCTCCCCATGTTAGTTGAATTTTTGTTGTTGCATCATCTAGGATTAAGCACTCACTCATCGTTTCATCTCGAGAACTGGTACGGACAGTTTCGGTTCGACTTTGATACTGGCTTTCTGCAGATATAAGCACAGTGCTTTCCTGCCTAACTGGTATTCTGAAGTTGCCTTGGTCATCACTATAAGCTGATGAGCGACCATTGTAGTCTACGCCTTCCGAGCGAATTCTTGCATTCGCAATCGTTTGATTTTCTTTATCCACAACACAGCCATCAACGTACACAGTGTCATAAATTCTATCGGCGTTCCAAGTGGTAAAGTGAGTAACCTCTCCAACGTAGAACCCGTTATCTAAAGTGGCGATCCCCTCTTCTATCCAGATGCCTTGGACTTCATCGTAATAGAACAATGGAATTATTGCTGGTGGGTTTGAGCCAGACGCAGGGATTCTAACTTGCGCAGTTTTACCATCGGCTAATTGGAGATCATTGCCGTCACTATCAGTAAAGGTTGCAGTGATTGCTCCAAAAGACTCAATCGGAACAGTTTCTCCGGAAGGAGCTTCGGTAATCATTTCACCAGGCATCAAATCAATATCTAATGATGGATCTATGACGAATAGCTCTGAACTAATTTGTCCAGTTACGACTTCCCCTTGCGCGTTTACAAAGCTCTGAGCTTCAACTGAAACAAGAGTTTCATTATCGACTTGTAGGTCGGATGCTACTTGACTATCAAAGCTAACATTTGCGTGAATCGTTGGTAGGTATAAATTTATTGCCGTACTGATATCCGAAAATTGTTTAGACTCTGACGCTTCAGAAAAACCTACCGCATCAGCGGAAACTACAATTGCTCTGCTGGTATCTAAATCAGTATCCAACACCTTAATGCTGTATTTACCTGATGCGTCAGTATTCCCTTCTGCTAAAAGAGAGCCGTTATTCGAGATTTTGACGATACTATTTTCGATCGCTGTATTCTCATAGTAACTAGAGACTTCACCTTGTACCGCGTAGTAGAACAGTTCAGAGAGTTTGAAAGTGTTTTGTGCAACAACAGCGCCATCTTCTAAGCCATCTTGCGCTTTTAATATGATCTCATCATGGATAGTTGAAGCCGATACTGAAGAGGAGATGGTTAACTCACCTGTTTCAGAGATCGATAGACCACTAGGAGCATTTTCCAGTGAGAACTGGATATCGGAACCATTGTTTTCATCGTCAGGGTCAGTGATTTGCACTTGATAGGAGAGCGATTCTCCTGCTTCTACACTTAAGTTTGAAAAAGAGTCGACTTGTACGGGATCGTTAACTGCTGTGATTAAAACAGCACCGCTATTGCTGATAGTAAACTCTTCATCTGAGACACTAAAAGATAAGTTAGCCTCACCATTGTAGTCTTGTAATGCCGTAAGAGTGATTGAGTCACTGTTTTCGGTAATAGTGATAGCTGGGTTATCAATTGATAGGTTTGTAACTATCAAATCACTAGAGTCTATATCTGTTACATTACTTAGAAGACTTGCATGAGAAATGGTAAGAGCAACGTCTTCATTCGTATTGAGCTGCAATGGTGTGCCAGCGGTTGGAGCATCGTTTACAGGTGTTACAGTGATTGTAAACGCCTGAATATCGGATAAGCTCGAATCAGTTGAAGCGACTGCTTTAATGGTAATTTCACCAGAGGTAAGGACCCCATCTAGTGGTGTCCATGTGAGAAGGCCATCACTGCCTAAAGTCATTCCTACAGGTAGATTATCAGCAGAATATGTAACGGATTCTGAGTGGTTTGTTGAAAGTTGATATTGGTATTGAATGTCTTCAGTGGCGGTTGTGCCTGCTGTAGAGTTAATTGCAAATGAAGAGCTGGGTGGTGTTTGTGGTTGGGGTGAACTACCTGAGCTATCGCTACCACATCCTGACAGAATTATAGCGATGGAGCTAGCTAGCAAACTAAGACGTTTCATGGGTATCCATTCCTATTTATTATTAAGTAGCTTTTTATAAATAGGAATGGAATTAACTTCAAATCATTTGAATAGCAAATGATTGCGTATTAATCATTATTCGTGTTTTGCATGTTAGTTTTAGAGTGATAAATCATTTATATGTAATTGATAAAGCTAATCTTTACATTCTAAGATCTCATCCCATGGCAGCGCTTTATCACCCAGGACGATGAAGTTGGGGTTCTCAAGTGTTTCTCTTTCGTTGTAAGACAGCGGTTCTAATTGTGTACTGAGAATACAGCCACCTGCTTCTTCGACAATGCACTGCGTGGCTGCGGTATCCCATTCACCCGTTGGGCCTAAACGTAGATAACAATCGACGGCGCCTTCGGCAACCAAGCAGGCTTTGAGCGCCGCTGAACCTAGAGGAACCAAATCATAGTTCCATTTCGAGCTCATTCGGCTCGTAATACGATTGATGTCTTGGCGTCGGCTGATAGCAATGGCAATCGACTGATTCGGCTGCTCATGTTTGTGCGTTTTGATCTTCACGCTTTCATCCATTTCTGGAATTTTCCACGCACCTTTACCCGAGTAAGCGTAGTAAGTGACACCTGATACGGGGCCATACACCACGCCCATCACTGGACGATTATGTTCAATGAGGGCAATGATGGTCGCGAAGTCGCCGCTTCTGGCGATAAACTCTTGTGTTCCATCAAGCGGATCAACCAACCAATAACGATCCCATTGAGAGCGCTTTTCTAAACTGATATCTGCAGCTTCTTCTGACAGCACTGGGATATCTGGAGTGAGTTCACTTAAGCGTTGAGCAATTAATTTATGCGCGGCCAAGTCGGCGCTAGTCACTGGGGTGTCGTCACTCTTGGTGAATTCTTCGTAGTCTTTCTTCTCGTAAATTTCGAGGATAAGTTGCCCAGCAGAGCGAGCCACTTCGATGACAGAGGGGAGTAGGTGGGAGAGATCTTTTGTTATTGGCATAATGGCTACTCTTGCTCTTTTAGTATTCTGATTGCTAGTAGTAGGGCGGTAATGCTGCGAGCCTCACAGAAGTCCAAGTGAGTCAGTAACTCTTCAGCTTGAGCTAATGGCCAGCGCACAACGTCTAATGGTTCAGGTTCATCACCTTCTAGTTTCTCTGAGTATAGGTCTTCGGCGATAAATAACGTCATTTTGCTCGAAAAATAAGACGGCGCCAAAATGACTTCTTTCAATGGGGTGAGCTTGTTGGTACCAAAGCCTATTTCTTCTTTTAGCTCTCTGTCGGCAGCTTGAGCCGGCGTTTCGCCTGAATCGATTAATCCTTTAGGGAAGCCGAGCTCATAGCGTTCTGTACCTGCTGCGTATTCTCTTACTAGCAAGATGTCACCGTTTTCAGTCACCGGAACCATCATCACCGCATTACGGCCACTAGGTTTCATGCGTTCGTAAGTGCGTTCTACACCATTGGAAAAACGTAAATCGAGGGATTCGATAGAGAACAGTTTTGATTGAGCGACAGTTTGTTGAGCCAAAATTTCTGGCACAGTCCTTTTTGTCATTTCGCTCGCTCCTTAGCTAGAAAGTATTATTACTAATATATGAGAAAATCCGATTGATTGACACTGGCTTTGGGTCCAAGCCATTAAAAAAGGTTGATGCTCTCACATCAACCTTTGATTTCAGTTTTCGGACTGAGTACCGATTTATTCTTACTCAGTATTAGTAGTAAGAGTGCTCACCGCGATCGTGCTCTGTAGCATCACGAACCGCAGTCAGTTCGCCTTCAAACTGTTGTAGTAGCTCTTTCTCGATGCCTTCTTTTAGCGTGACGTCTACCATTGAACAACCATTACAACCGCCACCAAATGAAACGATAGCCACGCCTTCATCAGTGATTTCTACGAGATTCACGTGACCGCCGTGACCAGCAAGTTGAGGGTTTACTTGAGTTTGGATAGCGTATTCCACACGTTCGATCAGTGATGCATCATCAGCCACTTTACGCATTTTTGCGTTTGGCGCTTTCAATGTAAGTTGAGAACCCATTTTGTCTGTAACGAAGTCGATTTCAGCTTCATCAAGGAAAGGCAGGCTTAGCTCATCCACGTACGCTGAGAAACCTTCAAATGACAACACTGTGTCAGTCGACTCAACGGCTTCTGGTGGGCAGTAAGATACGCCACACTCAGCATTTTGAGTACCTGGGTTAACGACGAAAACACGGATGTTAGTGCCTTCTGGTTGCTGGCCAAGTAAGTTAGCAAAGTGAGTTTGAGCTGTTTCTGTAATAGTAATATTTGACACGACGAATACCTGAGTAAATTTGTAGGCTATTACGGCCATTCTACTCCTGTCAGAATTGTAATTCAGCCCTTTTTTGTTGGATTGTTGTTCGACATCAAAGCCTGCAACGTTACTGTAAGGGCTCAGGAGTGCGGCAGATGCAGTAAATATCAATTCTTTCGACGCCTACTTCAAGTAGTAATTGACATAAATGTTGCACAGTACTGCCTGTAGTCACGACATCATCCAGAATCGCGACATGATTTGCATGAGGTTGTTGACGTAACTTGAACGCATTGTGGAGGTTCTGGCGGCGTTCTTTCTTCGTCAGACCTTGTTGATAGGGCGTCGCGCGTGTTCGTGAAAACATGTGCGGGTGAGCGGAGACATTTAGGCTTTTTGCCAAATAATGGCTAAGGAGTGCGCTTTGATTGAAGCCTCTAGAGAGGGTGCGTGTCCAGTGGAGTGGCACGCTTGCGATGATAGGAGCAGGTTGTTCAATGTGATGGGTGAGTAGTGAGGCTAGGTCTCTGGCAAACCAAAACTGCTTGGAATATTTTAGCTGATGGACGTAGCGAGACAGGGGGAAATTATAGTCCCCTACACAGTATAAGCGATGCCATGACGGTGGCGTTGTTAGGCATTGACCACATTGTTCGACAGTGGTTGGGGTCGTTATTCCACACCGCTGACAGCGAGGTACTTTTGAAAAAAGAGTCAGGCACGTAGAACACCAACGAGTGCCGTTGCCCGCTTTATTCAACCCGCACAGATGGCATTGTTTTGGGATGGAAAGTGATGTGTTTTTTCGCCACCAATCGGATACCATGAGCACAAACTTATTTGGATGAAATGATTGAATTTATCACCTCACCGAAGTGATGGCTGATGATAAAAGTAGGGATAATTGAGAGTATGAGCAAAGCGTTATTTTGGCATGTATCCGGATCTGGGCCGGATTTGGTTCTGGTTCATGGTTGGGGAATGAATGGCGCGGTATGGCAACAAACCGTTAGTGTTTTGGAAAAGCACTTCAAAGTGCATGTTGTCGATCTTCCGGGTTATGGACACAGTGCTCATACTCACGCACAAAATTTGGAAGAAATCGCTCACCTTCTGATGCCTGACGCGCCCAAAGATGCAATCTGGGTGGGGTGGTCATTAGGCGGCTTAGTCGCAACGCATATGGCGCTTCATCATACTGAGTATGTGAGAAAGCTGGTCACCGTCGCAAGTTCTCCTAAATTCGCGGCAGATAAGCCGTGGCGAGGTATTCAGCCTAATGTATTGACGGCGTTCACTGAACAATTAGTTGAGGATTTTCAAACGACTATTGAGCGTTTTATGGCACTTCAAGCGATGGGAAGCCCCTCTGCTCGTCAGGATGTTAAACAGCTCAAACAAGCGGTGTTATCTCGCCCGTTACCCAATCCTGACTCTTTGCTTGCAGGCCTAAAGATGCTCTCTGATGTGGATCTTAGAGCGCAATTGCCACAGCTTTCTGTTCCGATGTTGCGTTTATACGGGAGGTTAGATGGCTTGGTCCCAATTAAAGTGGCGAAAGATCTCGATAAATCAATCCCAGGTACCGAGCAATATATCTTTACCCAATCTTCTCATGCGCCATTTATGACAGAAGCCGACACATTTTGTAACCAGCTGATCGGCTTCGGAAATAAATAATTGCTAAAATAATAATCAATATGGTCGATATATAATCTAACCAAAGAAATCTAAGAGCTTGGCTTGAAGATTTCAATGGGGCTGCTTTTGACTTGAGTGTAGTGGTGAGAATGAGAGACTAGGCTCAGTTCAAACGCAGAACATTGCTTCGGGCGATTCTTGAGGAGGACTCGCATGATTGTGTCACCTGCAACAGTAGTTAGTGTGCCACTGATCGCCCCATCAGTTAATGTGCAAACGGAGCAAGTCGCGCGCGAAAATAAAGTGCGTGAACCAATTGCTCCCACTGTCGCGATGGCGAGAACCAGAGCGGAACAGAAGGTAAAGTCAGAGGATAAAAGGCGAAAGCAATCTGCTTGGGACCCTTCCGACCACCCGAGTTATGGGATGGAAGAAGAGTCTGAAGCAAACTCTATTTATCATGAAGACCCGAAAAGTACGCTTGAACGGCTATTCGATTTATTGGCACTAAAGACATACAGTGCCGAGCAAGGAAAAGGCTATGCGATGCGTTTTCGGTTGCCTAAGCACATTTTAGATGCGGCAATAAAAGAAGGTCAGATGGAGAAACGGCGAAAGATCATTAAGTACCACTATGGTCACGCTGTGGCACCCAATACCCCATCAGAAGTGATAGCGGTTTTGTAATTTCAAACGCTAAGGCTCTAGGGGGAAGCGCTAAAATAAAACCCACTTTATTCAATAAAGTGGGTTTTGATTTTTAGGGGTAAATACCAGAATTACTTGTTATTTTTTTGCTTTAGCAAAGGCGGCAGCAAACGCGCCACCCATCGCTCCGTTTTGTGGCTCTTCACGTCGGCGTTGGTTCGCTTGGTTTTGGCGAGGGGCCGCAGTATTGCGAGCTGAGCTAGAACGTTGAGCTCGATTATCTTGACCTGGCTCGTCTTTCATACGCATAGAAAGTGCAATACGTTTACGCTGCACATCGACTTCCATCACTTTCACTTTAACGATATCGCCAGCCTTCACGACTTCACGTGGGTCGGAAACAAAGCGGTCGGTGAGTGCTGAAATATGCACTAAACCATCTTGGTGTACGCCGATGTCAACGAAAGCGCCAAAGTTCGCCACATTCGAGACTACGCCTTCTAGAATCATTCCCGCTTCTAGATCGGAAACGCTATTGACTCCTTCAGCAAAGGTTGCGGTTTTGAATTCAGGTCGAGGGTCTCGACCCGGTTTGTCTAATTCTTTAATGATGTCAGTAATCGTTGGAACACCAAAGCTGTCGTTGGTGTAATCAATTGCATGGAGACCTTTTAAGAACTCAGAGTCACCGACAAGTGATTTAACATCTTTGCTGTTTTTCTCAGCAATTGATTTTACGATTGGGTAGGCTTCAGGGTGAACCGAAGACGCATCAAGTGGGTTTTTACCATCCATAATGCGTAGGAAACCGGCACATTGTTCGAAAGCTTTAGGTCCCAATCGAGCGACTTTCTTAAGCGTGGTACGAGTTTCAAAGCGACCATTTTCATCGCGAAAATCAACAATGTTCTGCGCGATAGTTGTCGAGAGTCCAGCAACACGAGTCAATAGTGCTGCGGAAGCGGTATTAACATCAACACCGACAGCATTCACACAGTCCTCAACGATAGCATCTAGGCGTTTTGCTAGCATAGTTTGGCTTACATCGTGCTGGTATTGACCCACCCCAATGGATTTTGGATCAATTTTCACAAGTTCAGCTAGCGGATCTTGCAAGCGTCGAGCAATCGATACGGCTCCACGAAGGGAAACGTCCATATTTGGGAACTCTTTCGCAGCGAGTTCAGATGCTGAGTAAACCGATGCACCTGCTTCACTCACGATAATCTTTTGCACTTTTAGGTTGCCGCGTTTAATCACGTCGGCAACAAAGCTGTCCGTTTCGCGTGAAGCCGTACCGTTACCAATCGCGATTAGATCGACATTAAACTGGCGAACCATCTGATCAACAACGTGAGCTGATTTGTCGTATTGTTTTTGAGGTGGGTGAGGGTAAATCGTTTCAGTTGCTAAAACCTTACCTGTCGAGTCAACCACTGCGATCTTAGAACCCGTACGTAATCCAGGGTCGAGTCCTAATGTAGCTCGCGGCCCGGCTGGCGCCGCCATCAGTAAGTCTTTTAAGTTCGTTGCGAAGACTTCGATCGCTTCAATTTCAGCGCGTTCTTTCATCGCACCCATTAGCTCTGTTTCCATGTGCATGGACACTTTAATACGCCATGACCAGCTGATCACTTGCTTACGCCATGTGTCTGCTGGAGCGCTGCTTAGATGGATACCATAGTGCTCAGCGATAATAGTTTCGCAGTAAGAGCCACGAACGCTTTCTTCTTGAGCGGGATCGGCGTTCATTGCCAATGTTAGGAAACCTTCATTTCGGCCTCTCAGCATAGCTAATGCACGGTGAGAAGGAACCTTGCTGATTGCTTCATCATGTTCGAAGTAGTCTTTGAACTTCTCACCTTCGTGTTCTTTACCAGAAACAACACGAGCACTGAGCTCAGCATGGCGCGTTAGGTGGTGTCTAATCTTTTCGAGTAAATTCGCATCTTCTGCGATGCGCTCCATGACGATGGCTCTCGCACCATCGAGTGCAGCTTTGTTATCAGCAATGCCTTTATCTGCATCAATATATAAAGCGGCTTCGGACTCAGGTTCTGTTTGAGGCTGTGTCCAAAGTTTGTCGGCTAATGGCTCAAGGCCTGCTTCAATTGCAATTTGACCTTTAGTACGGCGCTTAGGCTTGTAAGGTAAGTACAAATCTTCAAGGCGAGTTTTGCTGTCAGCTTGGATGATTTCGGCTTCAAGCTCTGGTGTCATTTTACCTTGATCTTGAATGGATTTGAGAATGGTTTGGCGACGGTCATCCAGCTCGCGTAGATAAGATAAGCGACTGTCCAGCGTTCGTAATTGGGTGTCATCCAGTGCGCCGGTGACTTCTTTACGGTAACGGGCGATGAATGGAATCGTGCTTCCGTCATCAATTAGGTTTACAGCAGCAATGACTTGCTCAGGTCGTACATTCAGTTCCTGTGCAATCAAATTACAGATAGCTTGGCTCATCCGTTGGATCTCTTATTTACAATCATGAAAGGAATATGGGGTTCCTTGGCGGTTTTTTCTAGTTCTTGAGTCGTATTAATCCCTGATCGTAACGACATTTCTAAATTAGCCCCCGACTTTGTAAGAGATCTCTTACAAGTTGTGTAAGAGTATTCCAAGATAATTGGGTTACATATGCTCGTTTCTTTCCTAAGTCGTTGAACTTGATTGAGTTTTGATTTTTGTGACCGGGGTCTATAGGCGGTTTTTTTAGGGAGTAACTAGGATATTAGCCGAATTCCCGTAATATTTAACTTGTCGACAGGATGTTGGCAGGAACAGGAAAAAGCCTAATGGACTAGGTATCTTCAGGATGAAGATTTGATTACTTAGGATGAGTAGTCAGCAAGGAAGTAATTGTCTCAGGAAGAGATGCAGCCCATCAGGATGATAGGCAATATGGACACCGCTAGGATGGCGATGAACAAAACGGAAATAGGTTAACGGATTTAACCCTAATCATGGAAAGATGCATGGAGCACCTTATCTCAAAGAGATAAATAGTAGCAGGATGACTACGAAAGAACTTAACCCCGTTAGGCGAAAGCTTAACGGGGTTTTCTTTATTCAGGGAGTAAGTTATCGAGGTTTACTTTCTGCATAGTGAATTGAATTAACAAACCACTCTTTCTCGCCTTCCGGCGTGCGGACCACAAACTCATCATCCACTTCTTTCTTCAGTAGAGCACGAGCCATTGGGGAATCGATAGACACGTAATCTTTTACCCCGCCATAAATTTCATCAGGGCCGACAATACGGAATGTTTTGATATCGCCTTGTTCGTTTTCGATTTCTACCCAAGCACCAAAGAAAACTTTGCCCTCTTGCTGTGGAGAGTAGTCGACGACTTTAACTTGGTCTAAGCGCTTTCTTAAATAGCGAACTCGACGGTCGATTTCTCGTAGCCGTTTTTTGTTGTACTGATAGTCGGCATTTTCTGAGCGATCGCCAAGGCTAGCGGCCCAAGTCACTTTTTTAGTGACCTCAGGTCGTTCTTCTCGCCATAAAAAGTTGAGCTCGTTTGAAAGTTTTTCATAACCTTCACGAGTGATTAGGTTTGTTTTCATAACTCTGACTAAGTAAAAGCATTGAATGAGTTACAATATATAGAAAGGCAACATACGTTAACAATTCTTTACGCGACATTTCTGTCAAGAATGTTACATTTTTAGAGCCTTATAATATCGGGGTAGAAGCTTTTAATAGGTGGAATCATTACATGCAAGAAAATTATAAAATTTTAGTGGTCGATGATGATGCTCGTTTGCGTGCATTGCTAGAGCGTTACTTATCGGAACAAGGTTTCCAAGTACGCAGCGTGGCCAACAGTGAGCAGATGGACCGCCTGTTAACTCGTGAAAACTTCCATTTGATGGTGCTGGATTTAATGTTACCAGGTGAAGACGGGCTATCGATTTGCCGCCGCCTGCGTAACGCAAATAACATGTTACCTATCCTTATGCTGACTGCGAAAGGTGATGAGGTGGATCGTATCGTTGGCCTAGAAGTTGGTGCTGATGATTACCTACCAAAACCATTTAACCCTCGTGAACTGCTTGCCCGCATTAAAGCGGTATTGCGTCGTCAAGTAATTGAAGCTCCTGGCGCTCCAAGCTCTGAAGAATCGATCGTCGAGTTTGGTGAGTTCCGTCTGAACTTAGGGACGCGCGAAATGTTCCGTGGTGAAGAGTCAATGCCTCTCACTTCAGGTGAATTTGCGGTATTGAAATCGCTAGTGACCAATGCGCGTGAACCTATGTCGCGCGACAAGCTGATGAATATGGCTCGAGGCCGTGAATATTCTGCTATGGAACGTTCGATTGACGTTCAGATTTCACGCTTACGTCGCATGCTGGAAGAGGACCCAAGTAAGCCTCGTTATATCCAGACAGTATGGGGCTTAGGCTATGTGTTTGTTCCAGACGGTAAAGCAGTATAAGCCATTCATCCATATTACTAACCCCTAACTCGCTTTAGGGGTTAGCTCCCAAAGAGCAACCTCATCCTTAAGGTTTTCTATGCGAATTCGTAGCTCATTTACTCAATCTATCGCCCTTTTCTTAACTCTTCTGATTGCTAGTCAAGTTTTCTCCTATTACGCAGTTTTTAACTACGCGTTGATGCCAAGTTTGCAGCAATTCAACAAGATTCTTGCTCACGAACTTAACTTAGTGCTCGATGATACTAGCGACCATGAACTACAGATGGATGCGCCTTTACGTCGACGTGTATTAGAGCAATTAGGTGTGACCGTTCACTCGAAAGAGAGCCCGACTGCGGAGGAGTATTATCACGCGATGTCGATTGACTTAATGAGTGAAGAAATGACCAAGGAATTGGGCACGCAAACCGAAGTGCGCTTGATTCTTGGTTCGGAAAGCTATGTGCTATGGATGGATATTGAAGACCTCCCTAACTCCCTTATCCGCATTCCGTTATCTGAACTGCAAGAAGAAGATTTTGCACCGTTATTTCGCAATAGCTTGATTATGGCGCTGTTGATCATTGCCGGTGGCTGGCTGTTCATTCGATTGCAAAATCGACCGCTTATCGCGTTAGAAAAGGCAGCCAAAGGCGTAGGGCGAGGGGAAATACCACCACCATTACCTGAAAAAGGGGCATCAGAGATTCGCTCGGTGACTCGCGCCTTTAATCAAATGTCGAAAGGCATTCAGGAGCTCGAAGAAGACAGAGCGTTGTTGATGGCAGGTATCAGCCATGATTTGCGAACACCGCTGACTCGAATCCGATTGGCAACAGAAATGATGTCTCCTGAAGATGCCTACTTGGCTGAAGGCATCATCAGTGACACTGAAGAATGTAATGAAATCATTAGCCAGTTCATGGATTATTTGAAGCCTGTGAACACGCAAACATTTGAAGCGGTCTACCTGACTGAAATCGCGAGTGAAGTGGCGACAGCTGAAGGTGGTTATGAACTTCAGATAGAGACACACATAGAGGGCTCAACTAAGCCTGCTTTGGGCAACCCAATAGCGATCAAACGTGCAGTGAGCAATTTAGTTGTTAACGCCGTTCGCTACGGTAATGGCTGGATTAAAGTATCAACCGGGATGACCGCCGACAATAAGTTGGTGTGGGTAACGGTTGAAGATAACGGGCCTGGTATTGAAAAAGACCAAATAGGCAAACTCTTTGAACCTTTCACGCGTGGTGATACTGCCCGAGGCAGTGAAGGTACGGGGCTTGGACTTGCAATCGTCAAGCGTATCGTGAGCCAACATCAAGGCTCCGTGATGGTCAACAATCGCAGTGAAGGCGGCTTAAAGGCTCAGATCAGTTTTCCAGTAAAATAATCTAACGAGAAAAGAATGGAAAAGGCTCAATACGTTGGTATTGAGCCTTTTTTATACGGTGGAATTACGCTTTCGAATAGACGTCTCGTTCGCCTAACCAGCGATTGATGATCGCCTTAGCATTATCGGGATAGTTATCGTGAATATGGCGAGCGATACGCTGCACTTCTGGGATCAAACGTTGGTCACGCACTAAGTCAGCAATCTTGAAATCGGCTAAGCCAGTTTGTTTCGTGCCGAGTAACTCCCCAGGGCCACGAATTTCTAAGTCTTTCTGGGCGATAACAAACCCATCATTACTTTCCCGGAGAACTCCTAAGCGCTTTTGCGCTGTTTTCGAGAGCGGAGAGTGATACAGCAATACACAGTGACTGGCGACAGAACCTCGACCGACACGGCCACGTAATTGGTGCAATTGAGCTAAGCCTAGTCGCTCCGGATTTTCGATGATCATTAAGCTCGAATTAGGGACATCCACCCCCACTTCGATGACGGTTGTGGCAACCAGTAGATGCAGTTTGTTCTCTTTGAACTCTTGCATCACGGCTTGCTTCTCAGCAGGCTTCATTCGGCCATGAACCAAGCCGATTTTCACGTCAGGAAGTTTACGCTGAAGATCTTCCGCTGTATCGGCTGCCGCTTGCGCTTCCAGAACTTCGGATTCGTCGATCAGTGTGCATACCCAGTAAGCTTGCTTACCTTCATTGAGACAGGCGTTGCGAACGCGTTCGACAATGTTATCTCGTTTGGTATCAGGAATCGCCACGGTTTGAATAGGCGTTCTTCCTGGCGGTAATTCATCGATTACGGAGGTTTCAAGATCAGCGTATGCCGTCATTGCCAGCGTTCGCGGGATTGGAGTCGCCGTCATTACCAACTGATGCGGGTAGTAACCTTGCTTGGCACCTTTTTCTCGTAGTTCTAATCGTTGGTGGACTCCAAAACGATGCTGTTCATCGATGATCACGAGCCCAAGGTTCTTGAATTCAACATGCTCTTGGAACAAAGCGTGTGTGCCGACTACCATTTGAGCTTCGCCACTGGCTATTCGTACGAGTTCGGTTTCTCTCGCTTTGCCTTTGAGCTTTCCGGCTAGCCAGCCGACCTGAATACCCATCGACTCAAACCAGTTTTTGAAGTTGATAGCATGTTGCTCTGCCAGCAGCTCGGTAGGCGCCATCAGAGCGACCTGTTGACCATGTTCCAAAGCTCGGACAGCAGCAAGAGCGGCTACCAGTGTCTTACCTGAGCCCACATCTCCTTGCACTAAACGCATCATCGGGTGCGGTTTAATAAGGTCAGACTCGATTTCTTTAACAACTCGAGCTTGTGCGTTGGTTGGCGAAAACGGGAGCTGATCCAATAGTTTCTGTTTAAGTGCACTTGCCTCCGGTAGCGGAGTCGCGGCGTCTAATTGACCTTTGGTGCGAACAGAAAGCATCGAAAGATTCTGTGCGAGCAGTTCTTCCATAATAAGGCGTAACTGAGCGGGATGTTTCCCCTCATCAAATTGCTCTAGATCGATAGCTGGCGGCGGACGGTGAATGGTGTGTAAGGCTTGTCCTAAAGTGATCTGATGATCGTATAAACCTGAGGGAAGCAGTTCGTTGACGGCCGCTTTGTCTAACAAGGCTAATGCTTGGTCAGTCAGGTTTCGCAAAGTGACTTGACGTAGGCCTTCGGTTGTTGGGTAAACCGGTGTGAGGTTTTGCTCTACATCTGGTTTTTGCCTAGGGGCAAAGAACTTGTAGTCAGGGTGGACAATCTCTAGTCCGATACCACCACGTTTGATTTCACCGTAGGCGTGTACTTGTTTACCTTCTGAAAAGTTGTTCTTCATGCCGGCGCTGAAATTGAAGAAACGCAGAGTGATGGTGCCATTACCATCACTGATCTTTACCGCGAGCATCTTTCGTTTACCAAAGATGGTGTCTACACTCATGACTTTGCCTTGCACTGCTGCCCATAAGCCAGCATGCAGCTTTGCAATTGGGTAAATTCGAGTGCGGTCTTCATAGCGAAGTGGAAGGTGGAAGAGTAAATCTTGTACGTTAACAAGGCCGACTTTCTCTAACTTTTCAGCGACTTTAGCTCCAACGCCAGATAAGGAGCTGAGTGGAATTGCAGACAAAAGTTGGGACATGGCGATGGCTCATAAACGTAATATTTATAGGCTATTCAATCATCTTACTGGATTTTTGTACAGGCTAAATTCGGAGGAGTTGATTAAGGGAGGGATTGAGGCCGCCATAAAGAAAAGGTTGACCGAGTAGGCCAACCTTTATTGGTATTTTTATGAACACGTTAGAAACTTAGTTCTTACGTCGTCTTACTTTCAGCGCGTGTGGCATGACACGTAGCTTCTTCATAATACTTGCAAGATGAACGCGATCTTTAGTGGTCAAAAGAATCGTCACTGTGTACAAGCGACCATCACGTTCTTCTGTTGAGATCCCGTGAATGTTCGAACCGGTTTTAGAGATAACGCTAGTCAGCTCCGCTAAGGCACCTTGGTGGTTCTGTAAGTCGACTTGAAGCTCTGCTGTGAACTCTTGGTCATAATCTTCAGACCATTCAACTGCCATGTACTTATCAGGCTCTTTCTGATAACCACGAACGTTAGGACACGTTTCACGGTGAACCACAAGACCACGACCAGGAGAAACGTGTGCAATGATGTGATCATCTGGGATTGGGTGACAACAGTTAGCAAATGTCAGTAGTAACCCTTCCGCACCACGGATAGGCAATTTCTTCTTCGGTTTGTCACTGGAGTGTTCCACTTCCGTTAGCTCGTCAGCGTCGCCCAGTAAACGGCGCGCGATAACGATACTCATCAGTTCGCCTAAGCCAATAGAAGCTAACAGGTCATCAAGGCTTTCTAAGCGTAAATCGGATAAAACATGCTCGACGTTTTCTTCCGAAATATCCCCAATTGAAAGTTCACCTAGTGCATGATTGAGCAGTCGACGACCTAACGTAATCGACTCTTCACGGCGCATGGTTTTCAGAACTTGACGGATCTTCGTGCGTGCTCGTGAAGTTACGACGTAGTTGAGCCATGCTGCATTTGGACGTGCGCCTGGTGCACTGATGATCTCAATCGTCTGGCCATTTTTCAGTGATTTACTAAGTGGGTAAGGGTTCATGTCGACGCGAGCGCCCACACACATATTACCGACATCAGTATGCACTGCGTAAGCGAAGTCTACCGCTGTCGCCCCTACTGGCAATTCAACAATGCGACCTTTCGGTGAGAATACGTAAATCTCATCTGGGAACAGATCGGACTTAACGTTCTCGATAAATTCGAAAGAGTTACCGGCGCTTTGCTGAAGTTCGAGTAAGCTTTGCATCCAACGTTGAGCTTTGACTTGTGCCGTCGTGCCTGTGCGATCGCCGCTGCCTTTGTAAGACCAGTGTGCCGCAACACCTTTGTCTGCCATTTGCTCCATGTCTTCCGTACGGATCTGAACTTCAACAGGAACGCCATGAGGGCCGACCATCGAAGTGTGCAGTGACTGGTAGCCATTGGCTTTAGGTACGGCAATGTAGTCTTTCATGCGGCCCGGACGTGGCTTGTACAGGCTATGGACTTGGCCAAGAGCACGGTAACAAGTGTCGGCATTGTCGACGACAACACGGAACGCATAGATATCCATGATGGTATGGAAGCGCTGCTCTTTGGTTTTCATCTTGTTATAGATGGAGAACAGGTTTTTCTCACGACCGACAACGCGAGCCGTTAGCCCGACTTCTTCAAGACGGCCTTCGATTTCGCTATGGATACGTTGGATCATTTCCTTACGGTTACCACGCGCAGCTTTCACTACGTTTTTCAGTACGCGATAACGGTTTGGATACAGTGCTTCAAAGCCTAGCTCTTCTAGCTCGGTCTTGATGTTATGAATACCAAGACGATGTGCCAGTGGAGAGTAAATCTCTAAAGTTTCACGTGCAATACGACGCTTTTTGTCTGGGCGAAGTGCCCCAAGCGTACGCATGTTATGAGTTCGGTCAGCTAATTTGATCAAGATAACGCGGATGTCTTGCACCATGGCGAGAACCATTTTACGGAAGTTCTCTGCTTGCGCTTCTTTGCGATCACGAAATTTAAGCTTATCCAGCTTAGAAACACCATCAACCAATTCAGCAACGGTATTGCCAAATTGTGCCTCTAACTCATCTTTTGTAACTTCAGTATCTTCAATTACATCGTGGAGTAGGGCTGCTTGTAGAGTTTCAATATCAAGGCGCATTTCGGCCAAAATACGAGAAACCGCTACAGGGTGGATAATGTATGGTTCACCGCTTGAGCGGGTTTGCCCTTCATGGGCATCTCTCGCTACCACATAAGATTGACGCAGAGCCTCAATTTGAGGCTCTGTTAGGTATTCTTGGGCAACGTCTTTGAGGCTATCGAATAGATACAAATTAAAGGCCCGGAAGGTTAATTAGTTCGAATAACGTTATTAACGGTTGTGAGCGATGCTGCTTACCGCTGCTAGCTCAGCAGCTTCTTGCTCTTGCTGCTCTTGACGTTCACGTGCGTCTAGTACGTCTTTAGTGATAAGACCTTCTTCGATTTCGCGAAGAGCGATAACCGTTGGCTTATCGTTCTCTTCTGGCACTAGTGAATCTTTGCCGCCAGTTTGCATTTGACGAGCGCGGCGAGCCGCAATAAGAACTAGGTCGAAACGGTTGCCAACTTTTTCAACAGCGTCTTGAACAGTTACGCGTGCCATAAGGACTCCAAATAGTTAACTAATAAATTTTAAATGACGAGAAAGTATACAAGCTTAGTTAGTGACTTTCTAGATCACGGTATACATATCTCTTAGGAAAATCTAGAGAATCTAGATTACTCCGCCAGTAGTGCAGTAAGCATGCCGCTGTATTTAGCCGCTTGCTTATCTTCTTTTAAGCGTTCCGCACGGATAATTGCTCTGAAATCCATCAACGCCGCATCAAAATCATCATTTACGATGACGTAGTCATATTCGTTGTAATGAGAAATTTCAGATTTGGCTTCAGCCATGCGTTTCGCAATAACTTCTTCGCTATCTTGTCCGCGTACATTTAAGCGACGCTCTAGCTCACCGTTTGAAGGTGGAAGAATGAATACACTCTTCGCCAGTGGCATCTGTTTACGGATTTGACGAGCGCCTTGCCAATCGATATCTAGGAAGACATCAATGCCTCGCTCTAGGTTTTCTTCAATCCAAACGCGCGACGTGCCGTAGTAGTTGCCAAAAACTTCAGCGTACTCAAGAAACTCTTCTTTCTTGATTAGGTCTTCAAAATGGTGCTTTTCTACAAAGTGGTAGTGAACGCCATTTTCTTCACCTGGGCGCATGCCGCGAGTTGTGTGAGAAACAGACACCTTCATTGCGTAGGTCGGGTTAGTTTCCAGCAATGCTGAGATCAAGCTCGATTTACCTGCGCCGCTAGGTGCAGAAACGATGTAAAGAGTACCTTTGCCCATCTGTTTGTTTCCACTTTTGGTTGGATTGATGAAGGTGGTTAGCCGTCAATATTAAAGATAGCACTGACTTAATGGTTTTCACCGAGTGATAACATTGAAATTGGTGAAAATTAGGTCAGAAAAATGGAGGCGAAGAGTAGCATATTTCGTTTGTTGAGAACAACTGAGATCCTGCTTATTTGTACTCTATATAAGACAGAGTAAAACCGGTGATGACGGTGTAAGAAAGTAAACGTTTGCTATTTTTGTGATCCAGAACGAAATACGTTGAGTTTTTAATCTAAATCCTTACAATCCGCGCAAACGATTAAATGCTGTATATGTCTAATGAGATGGATTAGATGTTTCTACTACCGAGCCTACCTTGGTGACTACAGTTTTTAGTGTAGAGAACCCTCTTTTCTCACAGCATTTGAATCTTTAATTCTTAATTTATTGCAAAGGTTTTGTTGTGAATACCGATTCCACCCTGAAAGCCCAGAACACCTCTGGCTCGCTTGATTCGATGTTTAAAATCACTGAAAGAAAGACCACAATTAGCACAGAGCTATACGCCGGTTTTATTACTTTCTTGGCGATGAGCTACATTCTCGCAGTGAATCCAGCCATTTTAGGTGGCATTCCTGGAATGGATAAAGGCGCGGTATTTACGGCAACGGCGTTGTCTGCTGCTATCGCGACTCTGATTATGGGGATCTGGGGTAATTATCCAGTAATGCTTGCACCGGGTATGAGCATGAATGGCTTTTTCAAAGGCATGCTATTAAGCGGATCGGTTGCAGTGCTGTGGAATGAAGCCTTATTCGGTATTTTCCTATCGGGTATTCTTTATCTTGCCTTTTCATTGACCAATATTCGTAAGTCGATGATTGAATCGATCCCTGAAGACTTGAAACTGGCAATTACCGTATCTCTCGGACTGTTTATTGCTTTTTTAGGTCTGAAGAATGCAGGCATTATCGTTTCTAACCCATTCGTGTTGGTGGGCCTAGGTGATATCTCAGATCCAAAAGTGATCATCGCTTATGTAAGTATCTTCATCGCACTAGGCTGTATGGTTCGTGATATCAAGCTCGCTACATTCATTTCATTTGTGTCGGCAATTGCACTAACTATTCTTGCTGACGTATTTATGGGTACATCAAACGCGCCAATCCCAGAACAGTTAGTAGCTATGCCGCCAAGCATGGCTGGCAGCTTCGGCGCTATTTTTGATTTCTCTGCATTCACGCCAGACAAGATGTTTGACTTGCTATTCATTGTTCTGATTTTTCTGATTGTCGATTTCTTTGATGGCTTAAGCACCATTGTCGGGGTTGGACGTGACGCAGGGATTATTGATAAAGACGGTAAGGTACCTAACGCGAAATCGGCATTAGTGGCGGATGCTGGCGGTACCGTGATTGGTTCTGTTTTGGGGACGACTTCTATTACTGCCTTCTCTGAGTCGGGCATTGCTTCTTCTCAAGGCGCAAAAACAGGTCTAGCAGCTGTCATGGTTGCGGGTTTGTTCCTTATTTCACTTTTCCTATACCCAATTTTTTCTATCTTCTCGGCGGCAATGGTTGCGCCAGCGATGGTGGTTGTAGGCATCTATATGATTGGACGCCTAGGTCAAATTAACTGGGAACAGAAAGAGTCTCGCATTGCTGCGTTTTTTACTATCATGTTTACGGTTTTGAGCTTCTCACCTGCGAACGGTATGGCAATGGGCTTTATTAGCTACGCGTTCACTATGGTGGTTGCCGGTAAGGGCAAACAAGTTCACCCGTTGATTTACGCGTTGTCGGTTATCTTCTTGGCGTACTTAGTGCTGCTATAGGGCAAACCGTTATTCTTTGGTCTTAGTTGAAGTGGCTCGCCTAACAGGTTGAGCCATTTTTTATTGTATTCAATCAATAGAGCGATACACTGATTTTTTCTCTTACATAAACAGATAGATAATGCCGTCTCATTTACCCCAATCTTTTAGTAAGCCCTTTTTAAAGATCTTCTACGCGTTAGAAGCGGTGCTTTTAGTGGCAATTACGCTCGCAACTTTGTTTGCTATGGTTGAAGAGTTCATGCACGTCTTCGCAGAAAAGCGGGTACAGCTGACTGATATCTTACTGATGTTTATTTACTTAGAAGTGCTAGCCATGGTTCAGCAGTTTGTGGTGAATGGTAAGATACCCGTTCGATACCCTATCTATATTGCGATGATGGCGATTGCCCGCTACATTACACTGGGAATGAAAGAGTTAGATGCGACCTTGGTGGTTTGGTTGTCGGTGGCTGCGTTTATTTTGGCAGCGGCCACTTTATTAATACGGGTAGGGCACCATTACTGGCCTTATGTGGATAGAAAAACCAACCAGCCGGATGAATAAACAAAAGCCCAGTCAAGTGACTGGGCTTTTTCATTCGGTTAACCGACGGTCGATTATTCGATATTTTGGATCTGCTCACGCATCTGTTCAATCAGTACTTTAAGCTCTACACCAGACGCAGTGATGTCTGTGCTGATAGACTTAGATGCGAGAGTGTTTGATTCACGGTTGAATTCTTGCATCATAAAGTCCAGTTTACGGCCACATGCTCCGCCTTTCTTCAATACTGCATTGGCTTCTTTCACGTGAGAGTCTAGGCGGTCTAGCTCTTCGGCTACGTCTGACTTCTGTGCCAGTAGGATAAGCTCTTGTTCAACACGAGAACCTTCCAGTTCAATTTTCGCTTCTTCAAACTTGTTAAGTAGACGTTCACGTTGCCATTCTAGGATTTCAGGCATGCGTGCACGAACTTTTACCACCTCTTCGGTGATCGCATCTAAGCGCTGTACGATTAACGCTTTCATGTTTTCGCCTTCACGGGCACGCGCATCAATGAACTCACCAATAGCATCATTAAATGCATTGAGTAGATCTTTGTTGATGGCATCCATGTCTTGCTCAGGCGTTTCCATCACGCCAGGCCAATTCATGACTTGGAATGGATTCAGACGGCTCTCTTCACCTGTCATGGACATTACTTGGTTAGCTGCATTAATCACTTGCTGCGCTAAACCTTCGTTAATGCTTAGCTCGCCCTTAGCTGCTGGGTTTGCTTCGAAACGTAGGTTACATTCAACCTTGCCGCGCGCTAGGCGCTTGCGGAAACGCTCACGTAGAATTGGTTCTAAACCACGGAACTGCTCTGGCATACGGAAGTAAGTTTCTAGGTAGCGTTGGTTTACGCTGCGGATTTCCCACACAGCACTGCCCCAATCGCCTTTTACTTCTTTGCGCGCGTACGCCGTCATACTATAAATCATCGAATTTTCCTGTCTTTTATCATTCTGAAAATAACGCGCCGCAATAGTAGCATAGATTCAAACTTGGCGTGCCAGAGCCTTTGATCCCCATAGCTTTACGTTGGTAATTCCTATATAATCTCGCCCCAATAAAATCCGTCTCACCCCCTTCCACAAGGTCAATAATGACCTATGGAACGCTAACTAAGGTAGATGCCATGCGTCCGAATGACCGCGCTGTAGATCAAGTTCGTCCAATTAAAATTACTCGTAATTACACAGCGTATGCTGAAGGTTCTGTTCTTGTTGAGTTTGGTAATACCAAAGTATTGTGTAACGCGTCTGTGGAAGAAAATGTACCTCGTTGGTTGAAAGGCCAAGGTAAAGGTTGGGTGACGGCTGAATATGGCATGCTGCCACGAGCAACTCATACTCGTAACCGTCGTGAAGCTGCAAGTGGTAAGCAAGGCGGCCGTACGATGGAAATTCAGCGTCTGATCGCACGTAGTTTGCGTGCCGTTGTGGATTTGAAGCAACTTGGCGAAATCATGATTACGGTTGACTGTGATGTGATTCAAGCGGATGGCGGAACGCGTACAGCGGCTATTTCGGGTGCTAGCGTCGCAATGGCTGACGCAATTCAACACTTACTAGACAACGGTAAGTTGAAGAAGAACCCGATGAAAGGCCACGTGGCCGCTGTTTCAGTTGGTATCGTGGGTGAAAATGCACTGTGTGACTTAGAGTACACAGAAGACTCAAATGCGGATACCGACATGAACGTTGTGATGACGGAAGGCGGTAAGATGATTGAGATTCAAGGTACAGCCGAAGGCGAACCGTTCAGCCACGATGAGCTAATGCAGTTATTGGCTCTAGCGAATAAGGGCATTGCCGATATTATTGAAGCGCAAAAAACAGCGTTAGCAGAATAGTTTTTAAATAGCTCCCAATTTGGGGGCTATTTTTTTATCTTCGTCGTATTCGCGCTTTCCGCGTTGTTAACTACGCTTACTAACCCGAATCACTTACTACTCGTAAGCTCACGGTTTTCGCAAGCTTGTTGCCTAGCGGAAAACACGACTACTTAGAAGATACCGAAAAGAGTTTAAGTTAATTAAGTTTTATTGAGTAAACATAGAGGATGAGCATGAAAGCATATCAACGTGAATTTATTGAATTTGCACTAGAGAAAGAAGTACTTAAGTTTGGTGAGTTTACTTTAAAGTCTGGCCGTAAGAGCCCTTACTTCTTCAATGCTGGATTGTTTAACACAGGTCGTGATCTAGCCCGCCTAGGCCGTTTTTACGCTGCAGCTTTGGCGGATTCTGGTATTGAATTTGATGTACTGTTTGGCCCTGCGTACAAAGGTATCCCAATCGCAACCACAACCGCAGTTGCTTTAGCTGATCACCACGAAGTAGACACGCCTTACTGCTTTAATCGTAAAGAAGCGAAAGATCACGGTGAAGGTGGCAACCTAGTAGGTAGCGCGCTTGAAGGTCGTATCATGCTGGTGGATGATGTGATCACTGCAGGTACTGCGATTCGTGAGTCGATGGAAATCATCCAAGCGAATGGTGCAGACCTAGCAGGTGTATTGGTTGCGATTGATCGTCAAGAGAAAGGTAAAGGCGAGTTATCTGCGATTCAAGAAGTTGAGCGTGACTTTGGCTGTGCAATTATCTCAATTGTAAGCCTAACAGACCTTGTTACTTTCCTTGAAGAGAAAGGCACTGATGCCGCTCACCTTGAAGCAGTAAAAGCCTACCGCGCTCAATACGGCATCTAATCTTGTGAAGTAAATAAAAAGGCTTACCAAGTGGTAAGCCTTTTTTATGACTGGTTTATTTATAACGGATGCCTTTGGGCTGGCTAGGGTCTTCCATCGTTTTGTAACGTTTATGTAGCCACATCCATTGCTCTGGCGCACGTAGAATGATCTTTTCTACGTAAGTATTCATGTAAGCTGCTGCTGACTTTTCATCTTTTTGCGGATAGTTACCCTCAATGCACTCATCTGCAATGATTTCATATTTCCCATCTGCATTTCTAAATCCAGAACCAGGAATAATCGCGCACTTACTAGTGTAAGCAAGAATACTCGTACCGGTTGTGGTGCAGGCGTCTTGAATGGCGAAGAAGGGAACAAAAACGGATTTGTTGGCTCCATAGTCGTGATCTGGAAGATAAAAAAGGATCTCGCCTTGGCGCAATATTTTGATCATCCTTTTTAAATCACGTCGTTCAATTAAAATATTGCCGTTACGAGCACGTCCACGATATTGAATGAATTCATAAGCAGGGTTGCTGTGAGGGCGATATACGCCGTATCCAGGAAAACCCAATACACCAGCGGCGCGCGCTGTGATTTCTAGGTTCAATGCGTGCACGCAACATAGCAGAACTCCTTTCCCGTTTTCGTGCTTGTCGCGAAGCGCTTTGGTGTCTTTGTCGATAAGAATGCGTTTAAAGCGCCACGTTGGCCAGAACCAAGTAATGCCTGTTTCAATCAGCGCCATGCCGGTATTTTTGAAGTTTTCTTCGACAATTGCCGCTACTTCATCTGCTGACTTGTCTGGAAACGCCAACTCTAAGTTACGAGTGGCGACATGAACACGCTTTTTCCCAACACGCATGCCAAGCTTGCCAATACTTCTACCTAGTACATAAAGAAGTGAATAGGGAAGCAGGTTGACAATAAGCGCGAGTAAGCCGAAACCAGCCCATACCCCCCAATATTTAGGGTGGAGTAAGGAAAGCGTAAAGGGCGGTTTCTCTATTACGTGTTTGCTAGTCATAACGTTTACTTTATTCGTAGGTTATTGAATCTGAGCACTGAGTAGCGCCCAATAAGCGTCGAAGTTTTCTGTTGGCTGATATTTGAAATCAGAACGAACAAATCGATTTAAGCTGCCTTCTACTTGGCCGAGTAATTGCGCGGCTAAGATTTTCTCATCGACAGGGAAAGATTTTCCTTCGCGCAGTTTTCTTTCTCTCAAGATCTGGCGAAGCTGAGTTTCAATACGTTCAAATAACTGGTTGATGCGGTCTCTTAAACGCTCATTTTCAAACATCAGAGCGTGACCAGAAAGAATACGGGTTAGACCTGGATTGCGCTCTGAAAAGGCTAAGATCAACTGAAGCACTAATCGAATGCGCTCAAGAGTGTCTTTTTCTTCATCTAAAATTCGATTGATGCGAGACATCAATGCCTCTTCAATGAATTCAATTAAGCCTTCAAACATTCGAGCTTTGCTAGGAAAGTGACGGTAAAGAGCGGCTTCTGAAACTCCGACTTGCTTAGCCAGTTTAGCGGTCGTAATACGCGAAGCGCCTTCCGTCGACTCTAGCATTTGTGCTAACGCTTGAAGAATTTCTTCACGACGGTTTGATTTTCTTGTACCAGCCATCTGTGTACTTCCTTTGCTATAGATGATGAATAAACGCGGGATGATTATAAACATCAATTGATTCCGTTCCTAGCAAGTAGAAACGGAATCGAGTGTTCGATAAGCAATTTGTGGCGAATGACCATTGTTGGTCGTCATCGCCGAGTCAGGCTTATGAAAAGAGGTTACTTGCGATCAAGTAACTGTTTGATCTGCTCTAAGATCTGAAAGCCTAGTGACTCTTTGCTTTCAAGAGGGAGGGACTTATGGCCATCTTCCCAATACAGCTGCAGCGCATTGTCGTTACTGTTAAAGCCCTGTCCGGCCACCGACACATCGTTAGCGCAGATCATATCTAGGTTCTTTTTCGCTAACTTCCCGCGCGCGTACTTTTCTACATCTTGAGTTTCTGCGGCAAAGCCAACTGTAAATGGGCGTTGCTCCGTCATAGCTGCGACAGATGCAACAATGTCTGGGTTCTTCACCATAGTGATCGACATTTCATCGTGATCATCTGTCTTTTTTATCTTTTGTGTTGCAATGGTGTCAGGGCGGTAGTCCGCCACGGCTGCACAGCTAATGAAAATATCGTGTTTAGGCGCATTCTCCGTTACGGCATCAAACATGTCTTGAGCGCTGTCTACATCAATACGAGTGACATGTGTTGGTGTCGCAAGCGATACAGGACCACTGACTAGAGTGACGGTAGCACCAAGCTTAGCGGCGGCTTCTGCTATTGCATACCCCATTTTGCCTGAGCTGTGATTGGTAATATAACGTACAGGATCTATCGCTTCACGAGTTGGTCCTGCAGTAATAAGAAGAGATTTATCCGCTAGAGGCTTTGGTTGAAAAAAGTGTTCACATAACTCAACCAGCTGCATTGGCTCTAGCATTCTGCCCATGCCTACATCGCCACACGCTTGCTCGCCAGCCGCTGGGCCCCACACCTCAAAACCACGGCGTTTTAATGTCGCAAGGTTTTCTTGAGTTGCGATGTTCTTGTACATCTGCTGATTCATAGCGGGTGAAACGGCAATTGGGGAATCGGTGGCAAGAACTAAGGTCGTTAACAAATCATTGCCCATGCCTGCGCTAATGCGAGCGATGAGGTCGGCGGTCGCAGGGGCAAGCAATACCAAATCGGCCCACTTTGCCAATTCAATATGGCCCATGGAGGCTTCAGCAGCAGGATCGAGTAAGCTATCAGACACAGGACGGCCTGATACAGCTTGCATGGTTAAAGGAGTAATGAATTCTTTTGCTGCATTAGTCATGACAACTTGTACTTGTGCCCCACGCTCGATTAGCCTGCGTGTCAGCTCTGCACATTTATAAGCAGCAATACCGCCACTTATGCCAAGAAGGATTTTTTTCCCTGCTAGACTTTGTGTCGCTGCAGTATTTCGTTCATTCACCGGTGTTTGCATGATTTTGTTCCTTAAAAATTCTGCGACTTACGATATCAGATAGAAGGTGGAGTGCCTAGAAGTGGAGTCGCGATGCAATTGATGCTCATCAAATAACTCATTTACATATTTTTGTTAAGCCGCTTGGAGGCAGGGGATAATTTGATTAATTCGTGTTGATGAGACCTTACTCTGGTGTATTTCCTTTCAACGAGAAGTTTTATGACATTGAAACTACTGCCTCAAGAGTCGATGCCGAGAGAAAAACTATTAAGTAGAGGGCCGCAATCCTTAAGTGATGCGGAGCTATTAGCCATTTTTTTGAGAACGGGGACACCGGGCATGAATGTTATCGAGCTTGCTGACTCGCTTATTAAAGACTTTGGCTCGTTGCGAAAATTGTTCTCAGCGTCTGAAATCGAATTCTGCCGTCATAAAGGCATGGGGCAAGCCAAGTTCGTTCAACTTCAAGCGGTCATTGAGATGACGCAGCGCTATCTAGCGGAAACCTTATCGAGAGGCGATGCACTGACAAGTCCTGAGCATACTAAGCTTTATTTATCGAGCGTATTACGCGATCGACAGCGAGAAGCCTTCTATATACTGTTTTTGGACAATCAGCATCGAGTCATACAAGACGAAGTATTATTTGAAGGAACAATAGACTCTGCTTCAGTTTACCCGCGAGAAGTGGTGAAACGGGCGCTTCATCACAATGCGGCTGCTTTAATTCTTGCCCACAATCACCCTTCAGGTATCGCAGAACCGAGTCAGGCTGACCGCAGAATTACTCGCCGGTTGAGTGATGCATTGGCACTGGTTGACATCCGAGTACTCGACCATTTTGTGGTTGGAGACGGTGAAGTGGTCTCTTTTGCAGAACGTGGATGGATTTGAATCACATTTTGGCTTGTTAGTTGCTAGAAATCTGCTATGATTCCGGCCACATTTTAGAACCTTAAAATCAGCTCTGATTACTCAAGCAAGCTGCTCTGCACAAAAAAAGATCACGAAATCCTTAAAAAGGATCTGTTCGGGTCTTGAGCAATGCACGTCAAGTTAGTATAATGCGCGACCTTTGATAGCCTTGTATGGATTTTCCATAACGGTTTTTAACCTCTATTTTCTTAATAGATAGAGAGGTTCGGCCACCAAGGTTGATATCGAGCTGAAACGATTGGAGAAGACATTCATGTCCCGAGTATGCCAAGTAACTGGTAAGCGTCCAGTAACGGGTAACAACCGTTCACACGCACGCAATGCTACTAAGCGTCGTTTTCTGCCGAACCTACAAACTCATCGTTTCTGGGTAGAGAGCGAAAAACGTTTTGTTAAACTACGTCTAACTGCTAAAGGCATGCGTATCATTGATAAGAAAGGCATCGATGCTGTTCTTGTTGATATTCGTGCACGTGGCGAAAACGTTTAAGAGGAATTAAGCAATGGCTAAAGGCATTCGTGAGAAAATTCGTCTAGTATCTTCTGCAGGTACTGGTCACTTCTACACAACTGACAAGAACAAGCGTAACATGCCAGGTAAATTTGAGATCAAAAAGTTTGATCCAGTAGTTCGCCAGCACGTTATGTACAAAGAAGCTAAAATCAAGTAATTGATTGCTACTTTGTAGACAGTGTGAAAAACCTAGCTCTCGAGCTAGGTTTTTTTATGTCTGAAATTTGGCAACGATAGCAAACTCGATATCATTGTTTTACAAGAAAGGGATATACTAAAAATAAACAGATACAAGCCTAAGCAAAAAGGAAGCCCCATGAGATATCGTGGTCGTAAATGGAATAATATTTTAATGCTCAGCGTGATTCTCTTCATCGCAGTATTAAACCTACCAACTTTGATCAAACACTTCCTTATTGAGCCGTCAGAAAGCCCTTACCCTTACTTACTGAACCCAAGTCGTGAAATTCAAGCCTTATATACATCTCAATGGTCTCTCGAACTTCAGGAATCAACCTGGGTGTCGACTCCAGAGGGTACAGTAGCTGCAGAAGAGTATATTCAGCGTTGGGTGGAGGTAGTTGGAACGGCTGTTGATGAGCGGACTTATGATAGCCTTAGTGCGAATTTACGTAACCCTCAGACGATAGAAGTCTGGTATGTGGATCAAGAAGAGCCCCAGCGGCTAACTTATTATCAAACCCCTCAATTTTGGTTACTGAAAAATTGGCAGAATCATTGGATTGCTGTGTCTGTTGAGCCGGGGTATTTGTTGCCTTAACTGGCCTACCTTTTCTCCATATTTATGAATTGAGCGATTTATCCAGGAACAATAATAAATGCCAGAGTTACCAGAAGTAGAAGTGAGCCGAATGGGTATTAGCCCTTACTTGGTTGGACAAACTATTCAAACATTAACGTTTCGTGCGCCCAAATTACGTTGGGATATCCCATTGGAATTAAAGCGCTTAGAAGGTGAAGTAATTCGTTCTATTTCAAGGCGAGCCAAGTATTTACTGATTGAAACAGACAAGGGGACGGCCATCGTGCACCTTGGAATGTCTGGATCGTTGAGAGTACTTGATGCTGAATTTCCTGCCGACAAGCATGATCATGTCGATCTTAAGCTGACGAATGGCAAAGTCTTGCGTTATAACGACCCTAGGCGCTTTGGAGCGTGGCTTTATTGCCCGGTAGGAGAATCCCATGTTGTACTTGAAGGCTCTGGGCCTGAGCCTCTGACGGATGATTTTAATGCAGAATATATTGAAGAAAAGGCCAAGGTACGCAAAGTCGCGGTTAAGCAGTTCATAATGGATAACAAAGTTGTTGTAGGCGTCGGTAATATTTATGCGAATGAGGCTTTGTTTAGTTCTAGAATCCATCCTTTACGCCCAGCTAATAAGCTCAATTCAAACGAATGGCGCTTGTTAACAAGCAACATCAAAAATGTTTTAGCCACAGCGATTGAACAAGGTGGAACGACGCTGAAAGACTTCGCGCAGGCGGATGGTAAGCCTGGCTATTTTGCGCAAGAGTTACAGGTGTATGGCAAAGCGGGTGAGCCGTGTCCAAATTGTGGTGAAGAATTGCAGGAGCAAAAAATAGGTCAGAGGAATACGTTTTTCTGTGATTCTTGCCAAATCTAATACCTTTCGAACTCCCATTTTTCCAATATGATCCGAGCATGGTATTGAGCTGTGATATCATGCTGCGTTTGATTAGACCATCCCATCCAGAAGCGTGAAACATGGATTTTGACCAAAACTATCGTAAGTTAACTCGCACACTTATCGTGCTCTTTATTGCCGGTATTGCACTCCTGTCTCTATCTCGTGCATTGTTCTATTTTCAGGTTGTGAACCCTTCAGAATTAATTGGTATCGAAACAGATGTTTGGCGGGCTTTCTGGGTTGGACTTCGTTTTGACGCCAAAGTGGTCGCAATTGGATTTGCTCCTTTGTTATTGGTTGGGCTGATTCTTTCTAGCTTCTCTTCTATTTATCAAAAGTTCACTCGAGTTATCCCTAGCTATAGCGCCTTGATATTCTTCTTATTGTCGGGAATGTCGATTGCCAATTATTACTATTACGTCACTTACGGGACCTATATTGATGTCTTTGTTTTTGGATTAGTAGATGATGATACTGAAGCGGTACTAGAAAATGCTTGGGTAGACTACCCAATCCTGCGCTCTTTTGTGACGGCCACCTTCGTTGGAGTATTAGGTTATGTTGGCTCAAGTAAGTTAATTGCCTATCTCGAGAATAAACACTGGGGTGCTCGTCGTTGGTGGCAAGTTTCTGTGTCTGTTGTCGCTATGGTTGCTGTGACAGTGGTTATTGCTCGAGGTTCTGTCGGTACGCTGCCTTTAAAGCGCTATCACGCCAATGTATCTCAATATGCTCCGCTTAATAATATTACTCCTAATGCATTTATGGCACTTGATTGGGCCAAGAGTGACTATAAAAAACAATCCAAATTTGAGCCCATTTCTAAGCAAGCTCTAGAGCAGCAAATGCTCAAAGTGTTAGGTCAACCTAATCCGATTTATAAGACGCCTAAAAATGATTATCTAGAAGCTCACCAACCTCATGTTGTGATGGCTTTGATGGAGGGGCTTGGAAACAATGTGCTTGTAGAAGATGATCCAGAAAACAATGATCTGTTGGGCTCTTTAAGAAAACACTTTGATGAAGATTTTGTCTTTGAACGTTTCATGGCGGGCACATCTGCAACGATAGACAGCATTGTTATGATGCTGTTCCATAGTGATATACCGACGATCAGTCACTCGAATGCCCAACGCGTGGAGTTACCAAGCTCTGCTGTCTTACCCTATAAACAGGCTGGTTATGATGTCGTGTTTATATACGGTGGCAATAGTATGTGGCGTAATCTAGCTAATTATTTACCTCGCCAAGGCTTTGATACTGTTTATGACGAAAATAGCATCATTAAAGCATTCCCAGAAGCTAAAAAGGAAGCGGATACCTGGGGAGTTCCAGACGAATTTACCTTTAAGTTTGCTCGTAAATTGCTTGATGAAGCAGACAAGCCGAAGATGATATACATCATGACTGTAACCAATCATTCTCCATTTAGAGCGCCTTCAGATTATCAGGCTAAGCCAGTACGAGAAAGCGAGCGCCTAAAACAGTTACTCGGTTCAATGGAGGAGGAAGCGAACGATCTACTTCAGGTTTACCAATATGCGAACGACTCTTTGGGGCAATTCATTACTGGTGTGAAAGCATCGCCGCTAGGGAAACAAACCGTGATAGCCGCATCAGGCGATCACCGTATGCGTTATTTAGCCACGGATTCTAAAGAGGAGTTTGGTCTTACGTTTGGTGTGCCATTTTATATGTATGTACCAGATGAAATTTTAGAGCATACAGACTATGAATATGATGGGAATAGGATTGGCTCACATCGAGATGTCTATCCAACTCTGTATCATTTCAGCTTATCTGACCAAGAATACACTTCTCTAGGTGGCGAAAACCTGTTGTCTAAAGACGGTGTAGTCAATATTGGGTATAACATTTCTCGTACGATTACGAAGATGGGAGCATTTTCAAACTCTAATCCAGCTCAATTGTACCCTTGGGGTGATAATGAAGGGAAAAATGGAGTCAGTTCAATCCAAAATCCAAATCCCACTTGGGCTCAGGAATATCGCAAATTACAGAACTATTACCTACGCTATCAAGTGACAGCACAGCCTTAACAGAAAATATGGAATAGCCCTCAAGAACAGAGGGCTGCTTGGTTCTTAAACATGCTTTTTATTGTGAAGTGCTTCGGCGATCACTTCCGGTACAAACTGAGTCACGTCCCCACCATGAATGGCGACCTCTCTGACGATAGTTGAAGAGATAAAGGCGTATTCTTCTGCGGGCGTTAGGAATACGCTCTCCAGGCCAGGCATTAGTCTTCGGTACATGTTAGTTAGTCCAAATTCGTACTCAAAGTCGACCGTTGTACGTAGGCCCCTGATTAGTACATTCGCTTCAACTTCTTTCGCGAAATCGACCATAAGTCCACTGAACCCTTGTGCAGTCACGTTATCTAGGTGCTTAGTGACTTCTATACAAAACTCTACACGTTCTTCCAATGTGAACATGGTGTTTTTACTCGGGCTTGCAGCAACAGCAATGATCACTTCATCAAACATCTTTGATGCTCGCTCAATAAGATCAAGGTGTCCATTGGTCAATGGATCAAAGGTTCCTGGGTAAACGACACGTGATAGAGTTTTATTTGACACAATCTTTTCTCAATTGATTAATCTGTATTAATGCTAACAAATACACTCCTATTTCACTAACTTAGTCGGTATGATTAGGAAAGAAAAATAGATGGTAAGCTCCGAAATGAAAAAAATTCTAGTTATTCGTAACGATAAAATTGGTGACTTTATGCTCGCGTGGCCAAGTTTTGCGATGCTGAAGTTATCGATGCCTCAGGCTCATATCACCGCTCTAGTGCCTAAATATACTGTGCAATTAGCAGAACTTTGTCCGTGGATTGACGATGTTATCGTGGATTGCACCACAAATGCAGATAAAACGGAGCAAAAAGCACTTGTTGCTGACATTAAATCTAGAAAGTTTGATGCGTCTATTAATCTTTTTTCAACCACTTACAATGCATTGCTTGTATGGAAGTCGGGAATAAAGTATCGATTGGCACCAGCAACCAAGCTTGCGCAGATATTTTATAATCGTCGTATTAAGCAAAGACGTTCCCAGTCTGCGAAGCCAGAGTACCAATACAACCTCGATCTTATTAGAGCCTTCTTAAATGAGCAGTCCGTTTCGGTGGTAGAGCCTCAAGCGCCTTACTTCTCTTTTCCAAAAGAAACATTAGATGAGCAAAAAGAGAAATTGACAAAAGCGCTCAACATCGACGCTAGTAAACCATGGTTGCTTGTGCACGCGGGAACGGGTGGGTCAGCGAATAATCTAACATTAGAGCAATATGCAACGATGTTAACTGGATTGGAGCATACGCACGAGCTTGTGGTTACCGCAGGGCCTGGGGAAGAGGAAAAAGCACGGCAACTTCTCGAGTTAGTCGTCGAAAAAGGTGGTAAAGGTGTCGTTTATTCAAAGAACGATGGTTTGATTGATTTTACTCGCTCGATTGCGTGTGCAAGTGTCTTCATTGCCGGTTCTACTGGACCATTGCATATTGCTGCTACGTTGGATGTGCCAACAGTAGGCTTCTTTCCGAGTAAGCGTTCTTCAACTCCTCTTCGTTGGCGCCCTCTAAACTCTGATAAACGCCATCTTGCGTTTTCTCCGCCAAAAGGTGGAGGTGAGAAGATAGAAGCAGATATGAGCCGCATTGATATCAATACGACTCTAGAACAACTTAATCCTTGGGTTGCTCAGTACTTGTCCTAATCCACAGGTCTGCGTATTTCACAAGGGTAGAGTGCGCAGATAATACCGAAAGCAGGAAACCTTGCTTGCCATCCAAAAAACCTGCCTTGAATACATACATTTTTAGAAAGCATGCAATAGCATGAAGCATGCCTTCTAAAATGCTACTCTTTTTGCCACGTTTTTCTCGTTGCTCCGCCCAAGCTTGAGCATAGCCTGCAGATTTTACCAAATAGTGATGTAGGTCGTTGTAGGTATAGTGGATAGCATCTCCAGACAATTCTTTTACATTCATATCTGTAGAAATTTCCACTTTTTCGTGGACTAGTGAGTCATCATATTGAGTTAGTTGAGTCGGGTACAATCTTACGACTCTATCTGGGTACCAACCACAGTGACGAATATAACGGCCAAATACCCAGCTTAAGCGACAAATGCTGTAGAGAGTGTTCGGCTCATTCTTTTCAACGGCTTGTTGAATGCTTACCTTTAGTTTATCGGTCACACGTTCATCTGCATCTAGCCAAAGTACAAAATCTGATTCAACATACTCTTGAGCAATGCGTCGCTGCGGTCCGAAACCAGGCCAATTCTTATTTACATGGAACTTTTCTGTGTATTTACGAGCAACTTGCTCAGTTTCATCTGTGCTACCGGAGTCGAGCACGACAATTTCATCAACCCAATCGACAACCGTCTTTAAACAAGCCTCAAGATTTTTTGCTTCATTTTTAACGATCAAAGCAACTGCTAATGTTGGTTTTGCTGAGCTTGGCATGATGTTATTTACCTTGTGTAATTTGTTCGAAAGATTGCACAACAGATGCTACGGAAATATCAGCCATAACATGGTTGCCTTTAACCCGAGTACTCCAGGGTAACTCTGATATAGGCTTTTTATGTTGCAGTTCAGCGTGTTTTTCATAAACACTGATAACAGAAGATAGGTCATTATAAGGGCCTGTTCTCAAAGGGTTACTGTGACCATATAAGCCAATAACTGGGGTTCCTTGAGTTGTGGCTATGTGAGCTGGACCTGAGTCAGGAGCAACAACAACAGTGGCTTCTTTGAGAACTGCTGCGAGCTGTTTTAGGGAGGTTTTTCCAACCAAGTTTAAAACGGGATGAGTCATCTTTTCCGTGATCGCTTTTGCGAGAGCGACTTCCCGTTCAGCTGGAGAACCACAGATTGCCACCTGATAACCTTGGGATACAACATAATCGGCGAATTCGGCGTAGCGCTCAGGCAACCAGTTACGCTCATCTTTACTTGCTGCTGGGCTAATGACAACTGTGGGGGTTGAGCTCAATGATTCTTTAGCAAACAGAGTATCTTCGGCACCAATAGGTAAGTTCCATTCGGGTATAGAACGAGATACACCTAAATATTCGACAAAAGAGTAGAAACTGTCGAGAACATGCTGCGATTGAACATCCTCGATTTTTTTATTTGTAAAAAGCCATTGAGCCTCTTTAGCTCGCTTGAAGTTAAAGCCTACTTTATGATTGGTCTTGATGCCTAAAGTGAGCAAGCTCGCTCTCAAAGCTAACTGCATATGAACTAAAGCATCGAACTTGCGGTCAGATAACTTTTTCCATACGTCTTTCATGCCAGTAAAGCCAGCTTTCTTGTCAAAGACGATAAGCTCTACACCTTCTAGCCCTTCCAGTAGTTGGGCTTCAACCTTGCCAATGATCCAAGTGACCTTGGTTGTAGGCCATTGTTTTTGTAGGGCTTGTACTGCTGAGACTGCGTGACAAACGTCACCGATGGCAGACAAACGCAAAAAACAAACAGATTCAGGTGCTTGAGTAAAAAGGGGCATAAAAATCGCTCGCAAATTTAATTGCCTAAGATTATGCAGAGAGTGCCGATAAATGTAAAATGGCGCTCGTTTTACACCAATCAAATAGCAGATGACTCACATATGACAATAGAAACCCAAGGAAAACCAGGAAATACTGGTCTGAAACGGATCATCAAAGCAACAGGGTACTCAATTCAGGGCCTAAAAGCCGCATTCAAATATGAAGCTGCTATTCGACAAGAGCTGGTTTTACTGTGCGCCGCGATCATTGCGTTAATTTGGTTAGATGTCAGTCCTATAGAAACCGTTCTAATGTTGGGCGTTGTGGTTCTGGTGTTAATTGTCGAATTGGTGAATTCTGCTATTGAGGCGGTTGTTGATCGAGTTGGTGTTGAGCGCCATGAACTTAGTGGCAGAGCCAAAGATATAGGCTCCGCAGCGGTACTCGTTGCTCTTCTATTTGCTGGTTTTACTTGGGCTTTTATTCTTATCAATCATTATTGGTAATCTAAATCATGATCAAAAAGATCCATTCGAGCAACTCTGTAATATGGTTTGACGATCAGCTATTGGATCATTCACCAGAGTTAGTGTTTGATATTGAATACTGGCAAGGCCGAGAGAGTGTGATAGGCAGTGCAACTGGTCGAGGCACAACATGGTTTGTGGATACGGGGAAGTTGCCAGCAGCTCTTCGACACTACCGTCGCGGTGGTCTATTTGGCAAATTGGTTCAAGATAGTTATTGGTTTAGTGGCTGGGATAAGACACGCAGCTATATGGAAATGCTGCTGCTTAATGATTTGATCGAAGCTGGTGTGAATGTTCCGAAACCTATTGCTGCGAGAGCGACCAAAGCTGGTTTCACATATCGAGCGGATTTGTTGAGTGAGAAGATTGCAGGTGCCACAGATCTTGTCAATATCCTGACAACAACCTCAGTCTCGGCAGACCTGTATCGAGAAATTGGGCACCAAATAGCGAAGATGCACAGTGTGGGTGTTAATCATACCGATTTAAATATTCATAATATTCTCATCGATAAGCGTGATCGAATTTGGGTTATCGATTTCGATAAGTGTGGTTATGGTAAAGGAAGCTCTTGGAAGCAATCCAATCTCGATCGTCTGAAGCGCTCTTTTTTCAAAGAGTTGAAGAAACGTCAAATACATTGGCAAGAAGAGGATTTCGATGTTCTTCTTGCTGGATACAATAATTACTCAGCGAAATAATCGCTTATAAAACTAGTTAGGATAGTAAATATGTCTTTGAAACAGAGGCTACACGCGCACGGGTGGTTTATTCTGGTGAATGCTCTCGTTGCCATGTTGATTGCGTGCCGTTATTTTTCATTTTTGCCTGAGTTTCCTTCAGAACCACTAGCAGTAGTTTTTATTATTGTGTCCATTTTTGGGCAGATGACCCTGATTGCGGCATTAATCGGTTTAGTCGCTTTACCTAGTTTATTTCTACCAAAGAATCCAAGAAACCTATTACAAGCGATAATCGCTTCAATTGGTGTAGCGACACTGTTTATCGATACGATTGTTTTTGCGCAGTATCGCTTCCATATCAATGCCGTTGTCCTTGAACTGGTACTCTCTGGGCAAATTGTCAGCTTCCCACTGATCACTTGGGTTATGGTTGTCGGGGGTATCGCTTTACTGCTTGGACTGCAGTGGGTGTTAATCCGTTGGTTAGAAAACGATGCCCCAGTACGTTCGCAAAAACTAGGTCGTAAGTTTGCTTTTATTACCTTCTTAATGCTTTTAGCAACTCATGGTATTCATATTTGGGCAGCTGCGCATGCGTACCAGCCAGTCACCATGGTGAAGCGTTACTTGCCTCTGTTTTATCCTGCTACATCAAACAGCATGATGAAAAAATATGGTTGGATCGATGAAGAAGCCATTGCTCGTCAAAAGTCACTGACACTGAATCGCAAAAGTGACCTTAATTATCCTTTATCAGAAATGAAGGTTGAAAGTGTTGAAAAGCCGGTCAATATCATGTTCCTTGTAGTTGACTCATGGAGGTACGATACGTTCAATGCTGATAATACGCCGGTAATGTGGGACTACGCACAATCAGGTTTAATATTTAACAACCATATCGCGACTGGTAACTCAACTCGTACTGGTATTTTTGGCTTGTTTTATGGCATTCCAGGCACCTACTGGCATGGCTTTCTAGCGAACCAGCAGAGCCCGGTATTTGTTGACCGTTTGCAAGAATTGGATTACGACTTAGGTATTTTCACAGCTGCACAACTACAAAAACCAGAATTTAATCAAACAGTCTTTACGAAAGTCGATAATCTTCGTAATGGTTCTAAGGGCCGACGTCCTTCAGATTTAGATGCGGATTTGACTAAAGATTGGCTGAATTGGTACGAAAATCGTGACCAGTCAAAACCTGCGTTTTCATTCCTATTTTATGATGCGCCACATGGTTATGACTTCCCTAAGGGGTTCGAACCTCGCTATGAACCAATACTCCAAGTAGTCAACTACTTGAAGCTGAATAATGAGACCGATCCTCAACCCTTCTTCAATCGTTATAAGACAAGCGTGCGTTATGTTGATACTGTGGCTGCGCAGGTTTTAGATAAGCTTAAAGAAACGGGTGACCTTGAGAATACGGTGGTAATCATTACGGGTGACCACGGTCAGGAAATGAATGATAACAAGCTTAATTTCTGGGGACACAATAGCAACTTTACCGACGCTCAAGTGAAAGTACCTTTCGCGATCTTTGGCCCTGGCATCAACAAACGAGAAGCAAAATGGTCTTCACAAAGCCTCACTAGTCACCAAGACGTTGTGCCAACGGTTATGAAGCATTACTTGGGAGTAACCAGTGACATCAAAGACTACTCAGTAGGGGAAGATTTACTAGGTGAAAAAGTGGAAAGAGATTGGATGATTTCGTCGAGCTACAGTGGATATGCCGTGATTTCGGATGACAATATTCTAGAAGTCGGTGCTGGTGGTCAGTATCAATTTATGGACAAAACAAATCGTCAAGTTAAAGGAGAGCAACCCAACTTTGCTCACCTTCAAGGCGCTTTAGAGCAGATAAGTCGATTTAGCCGTTAAAAGAGCATTTCAGAAGAGCATTAAATGCGGAAGTTTTATAGCTCTTAAAGAGGTGTATACACACAGCTTGTATGTTATCTTCTCTATATTTTTTTAAGTATCGTTTTGATATTAACAGTCGTAATAAATAGCTTGAGAGATTGCCGCATTGAATGCAGAAAAAAGCACTTTGAATAAGCAGCGTATCGTCATTATTGGTGGTGCGGGTAATGGTATGGTTTTTGCCCAAGTAATATTAGATATGCAGAAATCAGGGCAACCATTAATCCTAGAGGGTTTCCTTAATGATCATCATGATTGCGGGGAGATGTTAGGAAAGTGGCCAGTTTTAGGTAAACCTGCAGACTGGAAGGAACTGGACGATGATGTTCACTTTGTTTTTGCGTTGCTTACTGTAGGAAAAATGCAAGAACGAGCTGAATTGCTGCACTCTTTGGCGATCCCTCAAAACCGTATGGCAACGCTTGTCCACCCAAGTGCAATGATTGGATTTGATACTCATATAGGAAAAGGCAGTGTAATCTGCTCGCATGCTTCGGTTCAGCCAGGAGCTAGTATAGGTGATAACACTATTGTAAGAGCGGGTGCTAATGTCGGACACGATGTCATACTTAGTGATTGTATTGACATTGGACCTAATGTGACACTCTGTGGCTTTTCTTCTGTGAAAAATGGGGCGCATGTCGCGGCGAATTCAGTGATTCGCGATAGTATTTCTGTTGGTGAATATGCTGTTGTTGGTGCTGGCTCTGTTATTTTAAAGGATGTCGATGAAAGCACTACTTGGCTTGGTAACCCTGCTAGACGAGTCAAATAACATTTAGGTAGAAATATGTTTGAATATAAAGGCGACCGTAACTATCTGCATGGAACGGATTTCTATAAGTTTTCTGTCGAGTATGGCGAAAAGGCTTTTTCATCAAGTGTGTATGTCAATCAGCTGAGTTTCCGTCAAATTGCCAGATGTCAGTGTGAGATCACACAAAGCAAACCATCTTCAGGAAATATAGTTTCGACGGGCAAATTTATGTTGCCTAATGGCGAGACGCAGCCATTCTGGTGGGTTGAAACAGAGAAGCCAGTAGGTGAACGCTATGAATTTGATGAAGACGGGTTGGTGGCAACAGCGACAATCGATGCTGAAGCAGAGTCTATTTTAATGAACCATATTTCTGACAACTATACCTGTATTGAAGAGGTTGTAGCACTTAACAAAAAATTAAACAACACCGTGAAGAAGCCAGGAAATGGAAAGTGGCTATTTGGTCAACTTCAACTGAGTAAAAAGCTTCCGATGGTCTACAAAAAGATTGAGATTAAATTAAACGTTATGTTGCATGATAAATTCTCAGTTTCAGATATTTGGCTGGATGGCGATCATTTTGGCCAAATAAGATTCATAGTTGGGAGAACATAGTGGAAATCGGAATAAAAGATGTAGCGAGTTATATCCCTAGTGAGGGGATTGATAATATTGAGCAAGGGCACAATTTTGGTGAATCCCGCGAGTTCGTTGAATCAAAACTTGGGCCATATTTTCTACCGAGGAAATCTTCTGACCAAGACTGTTCAGACCTTTGTGCAGCAGCAATAGAGAATTTAGAATCTCAAAATGAGAATTTTGACAAAAACAATGTTCAGCTAGTTGTGGTTGTCACACAAAATGGTGATGAAGAGAAGCTGCCTCATACCGCTGCATTGGTTCAGAAAAAAGCAGGGTTACCTAAGTCAGTGGCAGCGTTTGATCTTTCTTTAGGATGTTCTGGCTATGTAAACGGCTTGTATGCAGTTAAAGGTTTTATGCAGGCAGCTGGATTTGAGAATGCACTATTAATTACCTCTGACCCCTACTCAAAAATAATTAATCCAAATGATCGAACGACAGCTATGTTGTTTGGTGATGCAGCGACAGTTACATGGATAGGGCCACAGCCAAAGTTCAAAATAGGAATGGCTCTATTTGGTACAGATGGTCATGGCGCTGATGCCTTACGAGTAAAAGATGGCATATTCTCCATGAATGGGCGTCAGGTGTTCAATTTTGCATCAATTAATGTTCCTAAACAGATTAAAGAGCTACTAACAAAATGTGAATATGATGAATCAGATATTGATGCATATATTCTACATCAAGGTAGTGCAGCAATTATTGACGCTATAGCAAAACGTTTCTCGCAACCTGAACGTTTTATCAAAGATATTGGATCAACTGGGAACACCGTATCTTCTTCTATTCCATTATTGATTGAACGATATGCAATGAATAGTGATTGGAATAAAATTGTGTTAAGTGGCTTTGGCGTAGGCTTATCTTGGTCTAGCGCGATAATATATAAGTAAACTATATTGGAAGTAATGATGGTAGATTTAGAAATGATTAAAGTAGCACTTGGTGAATCAGGTGCTATGTCAGATGTTGGTGGCTTATCTTTAGATGTAACCTTTAAAGAAGCTGGCTTTGATAGTTTGGATATGTTCAACCTATTTGTAGAGTTAGAGCAAAAGACAGGACATCAGGTACCAGACGAACTGGTAGAAGAGCTCAACACCCCAGCTGCTATTGTTGAGTATTTTGCTAAACAATAATAGGCATCTACTAAGCTGAGTATGCTCATTGCACAGGGCTTAGTATGCAATGAGCTATTCTACATTTTTGTTAACTATTTTTAATTACTTATGAGCTGAGACGATTTTTCAGGTCTCTTAACCATAGACTTTGCTCTGGCCAATTGTGCATTAGCTTTGCTGAATTAATAGACATCTTTTTTATTAAGCTTTTATCTTTGGTAAGAGCGTCTAACGTTATAGTTAGATCTTTGTTTAATGTGTCTTGAGATTCGCCTAGATAAACAATAGCTCCCTCTTGTTCAAGTCTCTTATTTTGAACTATTTGGTTATCAGCTGTTGCCCAGCAAATAGCGGGTAAGCCCAAAGCACAGCGCTCCCAAGCGATAGTGCCCCCTGCACCTATCATAATATCTGCACTTTCCATTAAGCTCGCCATTTCGGTGGTCTGTATATATAAGTTTGTTGTAGAGTGCTTACTACAGTGATCTTTGAGGCTGTCTAGGTATAGATAACCCCCTCCAACAACAATGTTGATCTGGGTGTTTTGTGCCTGTTTTAGCTGTTTTTGTAATACTAAGTATGTTTGAAGTGTCCAGTTGTCTTTGTCGACTCCACCAAAGCAAATTAGATAGTTGTTTAAGCTTTGTCGTATTTTAGGCGACGACTTCATTCGAAATTCATCCCGCAAAGGTAAATATTTAGGTCCTTCTAATAAGTGTTTTACTCCAGGGACATAATCATGTTTTGTGAGAGTTGGGTTAATTAAATACTGACACTGATGAGGGCGATCGAGTAGCCCATCAATGGCAATTATCTGGCACTGAAACTGATCTTGCACTTGGCTTTCCCACTCGCCAGATAGCGCGTAATGATCTACTAAAAATATATCTGGGATAAAGTCAATTTGTAATAGAGCTTGAATTGTGGCTTCTGCATCGACTAGCTCTGAACATCCAAGCCAGTGGCTATGTGGGAGTGGTCCGTCAGAGCTTTCGGATAAAGGTAGCTCCTTTAATGGTAGTAATGGTAAGTCATGAGGGAGTAGGTTGAGTTGGTGCCCAGGATGTTGTCTTGAAATAAAAACAACGTCAATATTCATTTTTAAACACACTTTCGCTAACGTGAAGCAGCGCATTAAGTGTCCGCTACCAATATGAGTTCCTGTATCAACACGTATCGCTAATTTCATTCTTTATCCGTCATTTTGTTGTATGTGCAATGAACAAGAGTTCTGCAAACTTCCAATCTTCTTCAGTGTCTATATCTTGAACCTGGTGCCTTTCTAAAGGAAACGGTGTTGAGTGTTCGGAAAATGTTGGAAGGTTATCTACGAAAGCCTGTGTTTTCCCCCAGTAAAATTGGCCAGCATCATGGAATGTTTCTATAAGATCTTGGGACCGAGTGTAGCGGTGCTCTGGATGTATCATTTCTATATCACCATTTTTATTTGTGAGCATTGCCCTTTGAATAGGATATGGAAAGTTGGCGACACTAAAACAAAAGTTTCTTCTGCTATCAATTAGTTGTTGATATGCCAAAGACAGATTACTGGGAGTTACGAAAGGGGCTGTAGCATAGAGGCAGCAAACATATTCGGGAGTTGAGTTATGCTCAGACATCCAATGAATGGCATGCTGGACTACTTGTCGAGTGGTAGCATATTCATCTGAGAGTTCTTTGGGTCTGCGAAAAGGTACTATCGCTCCATATTCTTCCGCGATTTTGGCAATCTGATCTGAATCTGTAGATACGATAACCTTATCGAACAGGTTTGATTGGATAGCTGCTTCGATTGACCATGCAATCATAGGTTTTCCACAAAACTCTCGTATATTTTTGTTGGGGATGCGAACACTTCCCCCTCTGGCGGGGATGATTGCGAGCTTCATCAAAAATTACCTTATTACTTCTGATTATGGGAAAATTCTGGTGTTGGCTTACATCACTATAAAATCCAACACCAATATTTGATGTGTTACCAATAAAACCGATTAAATTAGCTATCTTGAAACAGTTCGGGTTTGACAGGCTGGCCTATATCGACATCTGCGGTCAATGTTTTACCGATGAGATCATCATAAATTTTTGGGTGTGCACCACTACCATTACGTAAAACACGTATATGTTGAGTAGTGATAGTTGTTCCCTTTGGAATATCGGTGGTAAAGAAAATTGAACGACGGCGCAGTTTATCGCTATCTGAGACTTGGTAGTTGATACCACCAAGGCTTGCTTCAGCTTGACGGATGTTCGTTACCATCTGTGAGAACTCATGGGGCTCCATTGAGAAAGCAGAATCTGCACCACCGTCATTTCTGTCTAGAATAAAGTGCTTCTCTACTATTTGAGCTCCAAGACTTACTGCCACAGTTGGTACTAATGAACCCATGGTATGATCTGATAAGCCAATAGGTACACTGAAGCGAGCTCTCATTTCAGGAATCATGCTCAAATTAGCTTGCTCGATAGTTGCTGGGTATTGTGAAGTACACTTTAAAAGCGCCACGTTTTCATTTCCTGCATTTCGGCATGTATTTAGCGCTAGTTGAATATCATCATCATCTGCAACACCAGTCGATATAATAATCGGTTTTCCCGTTTTAGCTACTTTTTCAATAAGTGGGATATGAGTGATTTCGAATGAGGCAATTTTATAATAAGGCACATTTAATGTTTCTAGAAAATCCACACCTTCTAGATCGAAAGGGCTAGAAAAAAAGTCTAAGTTATGTTGTTCGGCGACTTCCTGCAAAGGCTTGTGCCATTCATATGGAAGTGATGCACCTTTGTAAATATCCCATAAGCGTTGGCCTTTCCACAACCCTGCTTTTCGTTCACCAAAATACTCATTGTCAATATTGAGACAAAGAGATTCCGGACGGTACGTCTGGACTTTTACTGCGTCAGCACCGGCTTGTGCCATTGCGACAATAGTTTGCTTTGCTCGCTCTAAGTCGTTGTTATGATTGGCCGATAATTCAGCAATGATGTAAGTTTTATTTAGAAGCCAAGGTTTCATGAAATTCGCTCATACAAAATAAATAAAGAGAGCCTCATTCACAAAAAGTAACCGATTTTGTTGTGACCTTCTGTGAGAGCTCTACCTTGAAAGTGTAAAAAATATTTAAGCAGTGCTGCCCATGTATGTCTACATTAAGAGGAATAGTTGAGAATGAAAGGGTGATGAAATTCCCACCTACTCTTACAACTTTTCAGCTAATTAATTTAGAAATATCAGGTTGATTAATATGAGTGCGCAATACTATTGAATGAAGTGGTTATATCGTTAGTTCATTATACTCAGTGGTATCATTTTCGTGCAGTCCACACTCTCTCTTTAAACCAAAGAAACGTGTTTCTTCTTCGCTCATTCCTGGCTCCCATTTCTTAGTGGTATGGGTATCACCCACAGATAAGTAACCTTCTTTATATAAGGGGTGATAAGATAATTGATTCTCTTCCAGATAGTTGTGGACGTCATCATTGGTCCACTCAATGATTGGTAAGAACTTAAATACGCCATTTTGAATAGACAATATAGGTAAGTTAGTTCGTGACTTTGACTGGTCGCGGCGCAACCCCGAGAACCATGTTCTAACATTTAATTCGTGGAGAGCGCGGCGCATGGGCTCCACTTTGTTTATCTTGTTATACTTTTGAATACCTTCAATACCTTGTTCCCACAATTTACCATATCGAGCTTCTTGATTGGCACTGCTCTCTTGAGCGCGATAAACCTTTAAGTTTAATGAGAGTTGCTGCGTTAGCTTTTCGATAAAACGATAGGTTTCTGGAAACAGGTATCCAGTATCCGTCAATATGACGGGAATATTCGGGCTTTGTTGGATTACTAGATGCAACATGACCGAAGATTGAATACCAAAGCTAGATGAAACCACATGTTGCCCCTCGAGGTTTTCCAAAGCCCAAGCGATTCGTTGTTGAGCTGTTAGCTTTTCTAAACGCTCATTGATTTCGGCAAGGCGGAGCGCTTGCATAGTCTTGGTTAAAGAGAGCAGCTCAGATAGCTTAAGTTTGGAGTCGACGGAACTTGGCATGTAAATCCTTCATAGATATTTTGACCGTTTATATAATACTGTAATTCGGGTTATAAAGTCACCAATCTCTCTGCGTGACGGTAAGCCTTCTCTAGCTTTATTCGTGAATAATTAACCTAAATTAACTTGTGAAAAAAGGACTTTGACGTCGATTGCAAACTGTTCACTTTATATCGCTAACTTACTCTAATTCAATGCTTTGTAATCTGAGTTGTTTGGCGACGAAATGGAAATTCTTACCATAGGCTTCCAGCTCATAGTGTTTAATAGGAATAGAAAGGTCGATAATCTCGATTTCTGGGTACAGTACCCCTAAGCTAACGCTGGCTGTTGATGATATTCCATAGATCTTTGAAATTTTAAGACTTTCTTGGGATATTTCTAGCTCTAGTGGGAGCTTCGATTGGTGATAAGTCAAACCTTCAATAGTTTCTAGCTTCTCTTTGACAAAGTTTTCTTCTGTGCGGTGAGGGAAGTAAATTAGAGGTTTGCCGTTTTCTGCGATTAGCTCCTTTAGCATATTAACATAGTAGTCCAACTTTATGCCCTTGGTTGCAACCATGCCTTGACCAATAAAACCAATAGGAGCTGTTGAGGAGAAGCAGTTTGAAGTACTCAGGCGATTTCTTATTTGTCTTAGTCTGTTGATTCTCAAGGGAAATTCTGAATTTGGTAGCTCAAAGAAGGTAAAGAATGAAAAGTTATCACGTGGGTAAATTTTTCTAGCTGGTTTGAGACCGACCAGTTTAAGAAGAAAGTCTCGACTGGCTTTGTTTCTCGATACAACAGCTCTAGGCTGTATTTTGTCATTGAACTCTCGAACAGTACCGATACCATCATCAAACATGACCTCACGCTTAACGGAAACGTTGTTTAGAAGAACATTGGTGCGCCAAGCTGAGTAGTCTGCATAAAACATATAGTTAAAGCTGAGAGAAGGATTGATTCTCTTGAGTTTGCTTTGTAACTTTCTAGCTTCCCAAATTTTACTCCTACGACCAAGAAAAATAATGTGATCCCACTCATCTCTGTTTAGAAGTAGGCGCATTTGTGCTGCCGCGCTATCAGCTCGTTCTTCTCGAAGGAGTAAAATATTTTCTTTCGTTTTATACTCTTGTTTTGCCTCAATCGCGCACAATAGTTGGAAAGGGGATGTCACCAAGTATAAGTTCATATTATAACCATAGTAAGTTTTTGAGATGCCAGAATGGCTTAGAAGAATGAATGCAATCTAGCTTTAAAACAAAGCATTACCAAACTGTTACAGTATAGGTATAATTAGGGTACTACAAAGGCATTACTGCCGTCATCGGTTGCCTTACGATAATCGATGACAAACCACAATCATATACAAACGGTGAAAGCATGTTAAACAACAAAACCGTCTTAATTACTGGTGGCACAGGTTCATTTGGTAAGCAATTTATTAAAACAATTTTAGAGCGTTATCAGAATGTTAAAAAGATCATTATCTTTTCTCGTGACGAATTGAAACAGTTTGAAATTAAGCAGACATACCCTGCGAAAGATTACCCTCAGCTACGCTTTTTTATTGGTGATGTTCGTGACCAACAACGTATGGTGCAAGCCTGTGAAGGAGTAGATGTCATCATTCATGCTGCTGCAATCAAACAGGTGGATACTGCAGAATATAACCCAACCGAATGTATTCGAACTAACGTAGATGGCGCTGAGAATGTCATCCATGCCGCATTGCAATGTGGTGTTAAAGATGTGGTTGCGCTTTCAACAGATAAAGCATGTGCTCCTATAAACTTGTATGGTGCTACTAAGTTAGCATCGGACAAACTTTTCGCGGCAGCAAATAACATTAAAGGTTCAAAAGACATTCGTTTTAGTGTTGTCCGTTACGGTAATGTAATGGGCTCTCGAGGATCTGTAATTCCATTTTTCATGAAGAAAAAGGAAGAAGGTGTTTTACCGATTACTCACGAAGAGATGACTCGCTTTAACATTTCGCTTCAAGATGGCGTTAATATGGTCATGTATGCCTTGGAGAATCACTTAGGCGGTGAAATTTTTGTTCCAAAAATCCCATCTTATAAGATTCTAGATATTGCAGAAGCGATTGCACCTGGCGTGGCTACAAAAGTTGTTGGTATTCGCCCTGGTGAGAAACTGCACGAAGAGATGATTACTGATACTGACTCACTGAATACTATCGATTTAGGTAAGTATTACGCAATTTTACCTTCGGTATCATTTACTTATTTAGAGAGTGAGTATATTGAACACCACAAAGCTGAGAAAGTTCCATTTGGGTTCAAGTACAATTCAGGTACCAACACTGAATGGGAAACAGTTGAAGGCTTGCGTGAATTAATCAAAGAACACGTAGATCCTACTTTTACAGTGTGAGATAAACAATGATTCCTTACGGTAAACAAGATATTAATCAACAAGATGTTGATAGTGTTCTTGAGGTTTTGAAGTCGGATTTTTTGACTCAGGGTCCTCAGGTGCCTGCGTTTGAGCAAGCCCTTATGGATCATACTGGTGCTAATTATGCGTTGGCAGTGAACAGCGCGACATCGGCATTACACATTGCTTGTCTTGCTTTAGGTTTAGGTAAGGATGATTGGCTTTGGACTTCCCCTATCACCTTTGTAGCATCTGCAAATTGTGGTTTATATTGTGGCTCTAAGGTCGACTTCGTTGATATCGATCCAGATACCTACAATATGTGCCCTAAACGTCTAGAAGAAAAGCTGGTTAAAGCAAAAGCTGAAGGTAGGCTTCCAAAAGTGGTTGTGCCAGTACATTTGTGTGGCCAACCATGTGACATGGTTGCAATTGGTAAATTGGCTAAGGAATATGGCTTTAAACTTATTGAAGATGCTTCACATGCTATTGGCGGCCGATATCAAGACCAGCCGATCGGGAATTGCGAACACTCGGATATAACCGTGTTTAGCTTTCATCCTGTCAAAATTGTTACGACAGCTGAAGGTGGTGCAGCACTGACCAATAACAAGGACCTAGCTGATAAGATGGCATTGCTACGGAGCCATGGCATTACTCGTGATCCTGAGTTAATGCGTGGTGGCTCTCATGGCGGCTGGTACTATCAGCAAGTTGATTTAGGTTTTAATTATAGGATGACCGAGTTACAAGCAGCACTTGGTGTTAGTCAAATGAAGCGCCTTGATGAATTTGTTTCTGCGCGCCATAAACTTTCTAAACGTTATAATGAAAAGCTGGCTGACTTACCGTTAGTGTTGCCGTATCAGTTACCTGAGACATACTCTGGTTTGCATTTGTTCGTCATTCGCTTGAGCTTAGACAAGGTTGAACTAAGTCATAAACAGATATTTGATACACTACGTGAGCACGGTATCGGTGTTAACCTTCACTATATCCCGGTTCATACCCAGCCTTACTATCAAGATATGGGCTTTGCCGAAGGAGATTTTCCCGAATCTGAACGTTACTACCGTGAAGCTATCTCACTTCCTATGTTCCATGGAATGACTGAGGTACAGCAAGATACAGTAGTTAACACCTTGATTGATATTCTGCAGAGGCACTAATGAAAATTGCAATCATCCCCGCTCGTGGTGGCAGTAAACGTATACCGAGAAAGAATATTAAACCATTTCACGGTAAGCCGATGATCGCTTATTCGATAGAAGCTGCTAAAGCATCAGGGTGCTTTGACAAAGTCATAGTTTCTACGGACGATTCAGAGATTGCAGAAGTCGCTAAAAAATATGGTGCGGAAGTGCCATTTTTGCGCCCTACAGATATTTCTGATGATTATGCGACCACGATGGATGTGATGGAGCATGCTATTCGTTGGTGTAAAAGTGAAGGTTGGCACGTAGAAGCCGTCTGTTGCTTATATGCAACTGCGCCGTTTGTTTTACCTGCAGACCTTCAGAAAGGTTACGAGCTAATTTGTGATACTTCAGTGCAATTTGCATTTAGTGCTACGTCATTTCCGTTTCCAATTCAGCGCGCAATAAAGCTTGATGAACAAGGCTCGGTGTCGATGTTTTCACCTGAAAATGAACTGGTTAGATCACAAGAACTTGAGGAAGGTTATCATGATGCTGGGCAGTTTTATTGGGGACAAACAGCAGCATTCTTAGACAAGTTATCTATCTTTTCTCCTCACTCTAAGGCTGTAATTTTGCCTCGCAGCCGCGTTCAGGATATTGATACACAAGAAGACTGGGATCTGGCTGAACTGCTATTTACCTTTTTGAAACTCACTAGTTAGCAGCACAAGGTTAGCTATGAAGATTGTATTTCGAGTTGATGCTTCACGTTTAATTGGCAGCGGCCACGTTATGCGTTGCTTAGTTCTAGCGGATGAGCTTAAACGGAACGGACATCAGGTCCTTTTTGCTTGTTTGACATTATATGGCGATATGCGCCCATTTATTACAGAGCGTGGCTTCGACGTTATTAGTCTTTCACCACCACAAAGTGAACTTACTCCGACTCATGACACAGACTATACTGCATGGCTTCAAAAGAGTGTGGATGAGGATGCAAAAGATTTTATTCTTAATGTAGTGTCTGCTGATTTGGTTATAACGGATCATTATGCAATTGGCAAAGAGTGGCAAAGTCAAATTATTAAAGCTCTTCAATGCCGTTTAGTTGCTATTGATGACTTAGCTAGGTGCCATCAGGCTGACTTAATTTTAGACCAAACACTCGGCCGTTCCGAATCAGATTATGTAGAATCAAGTGGGCGAGTGTTAGTGGGTTGTGAATATGCGTTATTGAAGCGAGACTTTGCAAATAAAAGAGAGGCTGCAGTATCTAGAGAGCTAACAACTGGTATACCTAAGATACTGATCTCAATGGGTGGTGTTGACTCACCTAATGCGACACTAAAGGTCCTAAAAGCATTATATGCTAATGTAGATGCTGACTTTACAGTCCTCTTACCCCCAAGTTCCCCTCATTTCGAGAAGGTAAAAGAGTGGTGTTCTAGAAGGGAGAGGGTTGAACATATTGAATTTATTCGTGCTATGGCTAGCTTAATGTTAAAGCATGATGTTGCTATTGGAGCTCCAGGTACGACAAGCTGGGAACGGGCATGTCTTGGTTTACCCAACATCGTTGTACCTTTAGCGGACAATCAAAAAATGATATGTGAGCAATTAGTCAATAATAATGCGACCATTCAGGTTAACCTTGAGGACATTCCAAGTCGAATACTTGAAGCATATCAGGAGATCCTCACTCAATGGGACTCGTTTAAGTCGAGTAACCTTGCTTTATGTGACGGTCGTGGAGTGAAGAGGGTCGTATTGGAACTTGATTATCTATTTAGTAACAAGACAGATCATGTTTCACTAGTATATGCCTCTCACGATGATATTTCTTTAGTTTATGAGTGGCAGTGTCATCCTGAAACCAGAAAGTATGCACTTAGACCAGCCGTTCCCACACGTAATGAGCATCGGGTATGGATGGCTGAGAAACTGAGTTCAGTCACTGACTACTTTTACTTGGTAACTGATCGACTTAGTGGAATGAAGATTGGAGCAGTTCGGTTAGATAGAGTGCGTACTAATCACTACTTAATTTCGATTTTTGTCGACCCTACTCGTCATGGGCAAGGCATTGCGTCAAGAGCACTAGCTATTATTGATGCTATACACCCTGACATTACGATACATGCAACGATCCTAAGAGAGAACCTAGCTTCCCAAAGGCTTTTTCAGAAAGTAGGCTACCAGAAAGTTGCAGAACAAACTTACATCAGACAACCTGTTGAGTGAGGCAAAATGACTTCATCTATTACTATCGAAGGACGCCAAATAGGTCCGAATTTTCCACCATACATTATTGCCGAATTATCAGCTAATCATAACGGTGATATTAATCGTGCCTTTCAAATTATGGAAGAAGCGAAGAAATCCGGTGCAGATGCAATTAAGCTTCAAACGTATACGCATGATACGATTACCATGGATTGTAACTCTGAAGAGTTTCAAATTCATGGAGGCCTATGGGATGGCCAGACGTTATATGAGTTGTATAAAGGAGCTCATATGCCTTGGGAGTGGCATGAGCCATTATTTAAAAAGGCAAAAGAGCTCGGTATTACGATCTTTAGTTCACCGTTTGATTTTACAGCTGTTGATCTACTTGAAGAGTTGAATGCACCTGCATATAAGATTGCCTCGTTCGAGTTAGTAGATCATGCTTTGATTGCGAGAGTAGCTAAGACCGGTAAACCGATGATTATGTCAACTGGTATGGCGAATGACGAAGAGATTCATGAAGCGATAACTGTTGCAAAAGAAAATGGCTGTAAAGAGTTAGTTGTTCTTCATTGCGTGAGTGGATATCCAGCTCCTGCAGAACAATACAATTTGAGAACTATTAAAGACATGCAGACACGATTTGATGTTCTGTCAGGTTTGTCTGATCACACCATTGATAATGCGACGGCAGTTGCCTCAGTTGCTTTAGGTGCATGTTTGATTGAAAAGCACGTGACACTTGATCGAAATGGTGGTGGGCCAGACGATAGCTTCTCTTTGGAACCGCAGGAGTTAGAAGCTCTATGTAAAGACACTAAGACGGCATGGCAAGCGCTTGGTCAAGTTAACTATGAGCGAACAGAAGCGGAAAAAGGAAATGTAAAGTTCCGTCGCTCGCTTTACGTAGTGAAAGATATCAAAGCAGGGGAAAAGATAACCCCAGAAAATGTCCGTAGTATTCGTCCTGGTTTCGGGTTAGCGCCTAAACTTTACGATGAAATAATGGGTAAAGAAGTCAAAGAAAACATTTCACGTGGCACGCCAGTGACTCTGAATATGTTTCTTTAATAAGTTAATAAGTTAATAAGCCCTGAACGATGTTCAGGGCTTGAAGTGTTTATATTGTGATATCTGAAATTCCCAAAGCTAAAAAGCATTCACGAATTCTTTCTCGTCTGAGCTGATTTTGTTCAGTTAGGTCTTGAACTTTATTTTTTGAGTTCAAGTTATAGATAGGCATCTCTGGGAAAAGAATTTTCGAAGTAAATTGTACGGTAGATGTAATACCAACTAAGCCGGATAGTTGAATGTTTTCCGCGAGCAGCTCAGCCTCTAGTGGAAGTGAGCTATAGTGGTATTTAACTCCCTTTAATTGGCTAATTCTAACTTTTAACTCTTCAGATTCAGTACGGTGAGGGAAATAAATTATTTCCTTTCCATGTTTATTAATGAAAAATTCAAGTTCAGAAATATATTGTTCAATCGTTTTTCTTCTTTTATGTCCAATAGCACCTTGCCCAATAAAACCTATTGGCGAGGACTCATTGTATAGATTTCTTATTGTGAATCTTTCTTTTAATATGGAAAGATCATTCTTTACCACTTTATGTTCGCTGTCTTTGATGTTGAAAATCGTAAATAGCTCTAAATTAGAGCTTTGCTCTAACTTACCAATTGGTTGGCAACCGTAAAATCTTACTTTAATATCTTGTAAAAATCGAGGGCGGAAATATGGAGTTCTTGGCCTAATTAACTCCTCATACTCATTAATAGTAAGGGTGCCATCATCAAAATATACCTCTTTATTTATGGGTAAGTTTTTGGTGATTAACTTTGTTCTCCAAGCGCTATATTCTGCATGGAAGAAATGTTCTAGAGTATTTTTTTGTAAAATGGATTTTATTTTCTTTATGGATTTTGGAACATGCTCACTTCTATTTGTTCTTGGTATTTCAATGATATGTTGCCACTTTTCGCGAGTGACTAGTTTTTTCTCTTGAGTAATGCCAGGTTCAGAGGCTTGGTTTACTAATAGTAAGACATTATCTTCTGTTTTGTACGTATTGAGAGCTTCTTCTGCACAAATGTATTGAAATGGTGAGGTTACTAAAAACAGGTTCATTATTTATCCTTTACTTGGCAGGTCTAATTCGTGACTGCGATGATCCGGTTTCAGAGTTTTGGAAGTAATGATGCATCGGAGAATCGCTAGTAGATAAAGTTGTGACTACCAATAAATAGCACACAACTTTACTTTTTTATGTACGTGCAATGTCTTTAATATACATGAGGATCGCATGTGAACTTTTTTAAGATTAACCTTGCGTTCAGTTAATCAGAGCACATCCCCATTCAGGGAAATGTTTACGTATATAGGCGTTCAGCTCTTTCTCAGCATCACTGTATACGCGGTGATTTTCTTCGGTGTTTTCTTGGTTCACTGAAGACACCATACCAGCTCCTACAGTCACGTTGCTAATACGATCAATTACGATAAATGAGCCAGTTTGAGGTAAGTGTTGGTACTCGTCCATCGCTATTTTATCAGTCAGTTTTATGGATGCTAATGCGATCTCATTTAACTCTAGGCTAGTACTATTTGAAGCATGCTGTGCCAGAGAGTTAACATCTACTTTGTGTTCAACTGTCGAGACTTTACCTGTGCTGGTTTTGGTCGCGAACTTGAATAAATACTCTTGATGTGTTTGCATCGAAGACTCACCCATCCAGACTATATATGCTTGATAGTTGTCAACAACGTCAGGGATATGAGTAGAGTTTACAAGCATATCTCCACGCGAAACATCTATTTCATCTTCAAGTGTGATTGTAATGGCTTGGCCAGGCGCAGCTTCTTTCAGCTCTCCATCGAAGGTAAATATCGATTTGATTCGGGAGGCTTTTTGGGATGGTAGTGCGGTAATTTCATCACCCACGCGAACAATACCTGAGGCGAGTGTTCCACAAAATCCACGGAAGTCTAGATTCGGGCGGTTCACATATTGTACTGGAAAACGCACTTCTTCAGTGTTTATATCTTGATCGATCTTCACTGTTTCTAGCAGCGTCATTAGTGTAGACCCTGTGTACCAATCCATATTTTCACTAGGGGTTACAACATTGTCACCTTTGAGTGCTGAAATCGGTACAAAGCGAATATCTTTGATGTTAAAGCTTTTAGCCATCTCACGATAATCAGATTCTATCTTTTGATATACATCCTGACTGAAGTCCATCAGATCCATTTTGTTGATAGCAACGACAATATGCTGAATGCCGAGTAAGCTACAAATGTAGCTGTGGCGTCGTGTTTGCGTCTGGATCCCATGGCGTGCATCAACCATTACAATCGCTAAGTCGCAAGTTGAGGCACCTGTCACCATATTACGAGTATACTGCTCATGTCCTGGAGTATCCGCAATAATGAACTTACGCTTGTCTGTCGAAAAATAACGGTAAGCTACGTCAATAGTAATACCTTGTTCTCGCTCAGATTGTAAGCCATCGACTAACAGCGCCAAGTCGAACGCTTCGCCTGTTGTATTGAACTTCTGTGAATCTTTCTCGATTGCCGCCATTTGGTCTTCATAGATCAACTTGCTGTCATAAAGTAGGCGACCAATTAATGTTGATTTACCATCGTCAACGTTGCCACAAGTTAAAAAACGGAGCAGGTCTTTGTTTTCATGTACGTTTAGGTACGCTTCAATGTCTTCTGCGATAAGCTCGGAGCTATGAGACATAATGACTTCCTTTTAAATGTATTCTTTTTCAACAAGAGCTTGTACGACTTGGTTTGCACACGCTTCTACTGATAATTCTGCCGTCTTGATATGAATGTCTGGATTTCGAGGTGGCTGGTAGTCAGAGTCGATGCCAGTAAAATGTTTTATCTCTCCAGAGCGAGCCTTTTTATAAAGCCCTTTCGGATCTCTCTGTTCACAGGTCTCGAGAGGGGTGTCAACAAATACTTCTAAGAACTCGCTAGGTTGTAGTAATTGTCTAACATGTTCTCTATCTGAAATAAATGGTGAGATAAAAGCAGTTAAGACAATGTTACCAGCGTCAACAAAAAGCTTCGCTACTTCACCTATGCGACGAATGTTTTCAACGCGATCTTTATCGCTAAACCCTAGGTCTTTATTTAGGCCATGTCGCACATTATCGCCATCTAAAAGATAACTGTGTTTTCTCAAAGCTAAAAGCTTCCTTTCAACTGCATTCGCAACGGTTGACTTTCCTGAGCCACTCAACCCCGTAAACCACAGTACAACAGGTGTTTGCTGTTTTAGTCCAATACGCATTTCATGGGTAACGCTAGTGTTGTGCCAAACTACATTTTCGCCTACAGATTCATTCTGTATATTTTTGTAAGGTGATGCCATGCTTAGAAGTATCCCTCACGTTTCTTTTTCTCCATTGATCCGGAGCTGTCATGGTCAATTGCTCGACCTTGGCGTTCAGAAGTTGTTGTAAGAAGCATTTCCTGAATGATCTCTGGTAATGTAGTTGCCTGAGACTCAACGGCTCCTGTTAACGGGTAACAACCTAATGTGCGAAAGCGAACCATACGTTGCTCCACTTTTTCACCTTTACGCAGTTCCATACGGTCATCGTCTTTCATGATCAACATTCCATCACGTTTTACTACTGGACGTTCTTTGGCAAAGTAGAGACTAGGAATTTCAATATTCTCTAGATAGATGTATTGCCAAATATCTAACTCGGTCCAGTTAGATAGCGGGAATACGCGAATGCTCTCACCTTTGTTCACTTTACCGTTGTATATATTCCACAGTTCTGGACGCTGGTTTTTAGGATCCCAACGGTGGTGTTCATCTCGGAATGAATATACTCGTTCTTTTGCGCGAGACTTTTCTTCGTCTCGACGAGCCCCACCAAATGCAGCATCAAAACCTTGCTGGTCTAAAGCTTGCTTCAGACCTTGCGTTTTCATGATATCAGTATGTTTAGAGCTTCCATGTACAAATGGACTGATATTCATTGCTAGCCCTTCAGGGTTTTGATGTACGATTAGTTTCATTCCAAGTTTTTTGGCCATGTAATCACGAAATTCAATCATTTCTTTGAATTTCCAAGTCGTATCTACATGCATGAGAGGAAAGGGGGGAATCCCTGGAGCAAAGGCTTTTTGTGCAAGATGAAGCATCACGGAGGAATCCTTGCCGACCGAGTACAACATCACAGGGTTATCAAATTCAGCTGCAACCTCGCGCATGATATGGATTGATTCAGCTTCTAATTGCTTTAGGTGAGTCATTCGTTGTGGAGAAAGTTTCATTCCGGTCTCTCTTTAATCCTATGAAGGGTTAAACGCCATAAATAGTCGTAATTGCAGCCAGTACTAAACTGCTATATACGATACTCATGGGTACCCCTATTTTTATATAGTCTTTGATACAATATTGGCCAGCATTGTAAACCATTAAATTGGTTTGATACCCATATGGGCTTATAAAGCTTGCACTTGCACCAAATGCAACGGCTAGAATATAGCTATGCAAATTACCATCCAAGCTAATAGCGAGAGCATAGGCAATAGGGAATACTAGTGCCGCTGCTGCATTATTGGTCACTGACTCAGTTAACAGCCATGTGATAACGTAAATCATGATTAGCCCAGATAGTGGCGTCATAAATTTAGCTTGCTCAGCAATAACATCCCGTAGTAGATCGATAGCGGTAGTATTTGCTAAAGCTTGTGATAAAAGAAGAGCAGATGAAATTACTAACCATATTTGTACTGGAAGTCGACGAATAACCTCATTTGTTTTTAACGCTCCACTTAGTAAGAGTGCACCAAACAAGAGTATAAGGTTATTTAGTAGCGGGCTAAACTCAAATGCGGCAAGGATGATGGCACTAACAAAACCAAGAACGGCAATGGCTTCTTGAGGCCCTTTTAGGAGTCGGTCTGCTTTTAGTTCTTGAAGTTGAATGAAGTTTTTTGTGATGTTATTACGCTTGTCGTAGTCGTCTCCCACGGCTAGTACTAAATAGTCTCCAGCTTTCAATGCTATTTCACCGAGTTTCCCTGATACGGTATGGCCATCTCGGCGGATTGCAACGACTGCCGCGTTGAAGAGAGCGCGAAAGCCAACGTCTTTTAATCTCTTGCTTACTAAACTACTTTCTGGACGCAAGACAACTTCTTTTAAGTCATGACATAATTTTTCTTCTTTGTGAGTAAATAGCGCCAAGCCTGGGAACTGGGTGAGTTGGGTAACCTTACGAATGTCACCACTGAACAATAGGCGATCATTCTCCTGTATTAACTCATTCGGTGAGACTGGAGATATTGTTCTTCCATTTCGGTGTATCTCGACTAAAAACAACGAATGTAGATTACGTAAACCATTACGCTGAATGCTCTTTCCAACTAAAGAGGAGCCTGTACTTACCTTTGCATCGATAAAATATTGAGCTTGAGTGGCTGTATGTTCCATATTGCTCGGAAGCCAGTGACCAAGAATGAACAAGGTAAGTCCACATCCCACAATAACGATGCCCCCAATTAGAGAAAAATCGAAAAATGATAGGCTAGGCAGTCCAGCCTCTAATACCATACTGTTGACGATTAAATTTGTAGAGGTGCCTATAAGAGTTAATGTTCCACCTAGAATTGCGGTGTAGGAAAGAGGAAGCAACAGCTTACTAGCTGGATGTATAGTATTCGCTCGTATTGGAGCGATTAAAGTGGATACGATAGCTGTGTTGTTTAGAAATGCAGACGACAGAGCGGTAACTGAGAACAGCCTAACCCACGTAGAATTATAGCCAGGCCTGATAACGAACTGAGCAACTTTTCGTAGAAGAGAAGTTTTTTCCAAAGAAAAGGAGCAGATTATAAGCAGTACTAACGTCAAAATTCCAGGGTTTGAAATACTATCGATTACTTGTTCTGTCGAGACAGTTTGGGTGGCATATAGAACAAGAAGAACAATACCAAACACCTTTTCGGGCTTATTTTGGTATTTTACTATTAACGCAATAATCGCAATGACAAAAACTGAAATGACAAAATAGGCTGTGCTCATCTGTCCCATTATTGAATAGCTTTCATTGTTTTTTCTGTCGAATGTAGGTAATTCTGGATAAAATCACTAAATAATTCTGAGTTGTTGGATTCAAAACGCTTAAGAACGGTATTTGATAGTTGGCATGCTTCGGTAATATCGATGATGTTTTTTGACTGCATATCGTCGACAATAGCTTTAAAGTTGAAGTAACTTGGACCCGATATTACTGGGACGTTCAAAGCAATAGGTTCCAGCACGTTGTGTCCACCGACTTTATTTCCGATCAAGCTCCCGGCCATAAAACAAACATCGCTAGCCCCAATGAGTGTCAACATTTCACCCATCGTATCGCCGATATAAACTTGAGTTGGACTCTTCAAATGGCCTTGAACAGTACTTCTTCGTTGAGTGTCAAAGCCAAGCTCTTTTGATAAGTTAGCTACGCTATCGAAGCGCTCTGGATGACGTGGTACTAAAATGAGCAAAGCATTTGGTAGGATCTGCAAGATTTCGTGATGGCTAGCGAGAATTTTTTCATCTTCTCCTTGGTGAGTGCTTGCTGCGATCCAAACTGGTCTGTCTGTTCCTAATTTTTGTCTAAGCTCTGTCCCACTTTTAATGATCGCTGGAGTGATGTTAATATCAAATTTGATAGAACCGGTCACAACCAGTTTGTGATCTGGTACGTCAAGTTGCGAAAAGTGCTGTCTGTCAGATTCAGATTGACACAAAAACTTGGTAATTGATGCCTCTATTTCTCTAAAAAACCACTTAACCTTGGCGTAGCCTTTCATTGATTTTTCAGACAAGCGCGCGTTTACCACATAAATTGGAACATTGTGGCGATGAACATTATGTAGCGTATTGGGCCAGAGCTCAGTTTCGATAATCAGCATCTTGCTAGGGTTTATCGCTTTTAAAAAGCCGCGCACTGCAAAAGGGAAATCAAGAGGCATATAGCGATGCTCAATAAGATCACCGAGTTTGTTTATTTGCTCAGCTCCCGTGCTAGTTGTGGTTGTAACCACAATCATTTGGTCTGGGTATTGTTTCTTGAGTTTTTTAATCAAAGGTATTGAAGCAATACTTTCACCAACAGAAACCGCATGAATCCAAATTGGGCGTTGGTTTGATGTTAATTTAGGTGTAATACCAAAGTGTTCTTTCCAACGTTTGCCAAATTTGGGCTTATTAGGCTTACTCTTGTACAAGCCTAATAGCAGTATAGGAGCAGCAAGCGTAAGAATCAGCGTGTAGAAAAACCGAATTAACATGTGCTCACCGATATGGCTTCTAATTTGTGGATACTATTGATGACTTGTGTCGGCGATAGCTCCGTTAAACATTTTAGGTGTTTAAATTCACATTCACGTCGGAAGCAGGGGCGGCAGTCGATATCAGTGTGGACGATTTCAACCCTTTCGGCTAAAGGCGGTGTATATTTGGGTGATGTTGAGCCGTACACTGCAACAACGTTACACCCAACGGCAGCAGCAACGTGCATTAAGCCTGAATCGTTCGCAACCACAGTTTGGCAAGCGCCAAGCAGGTCTACTGCCTCAATTAGACTAGTTTGTCCAGCCAGTACATGGATTTTTGATTGTAATTCTTCCGGAACAAGAGCCTTAATATTGTTACATGTTTCAAGATCCTTTTGAGATCCAAATAACCAAACTTGCTTGCCTGCTTTACCCATCGAAGTGGCAACTTCTGCATAATGCGTTTCCGGCCATTTTTTAGCTGGCCCAAATTCAGCTCCTGGGCAAAGGCCTGTGATTGCAGTATCTAAAGTAAGCTGAAACTTCTCTGTGGTTTTTAACTGCTCATTTTTGAGAATAGTGAGAGCAGGTCTCGGTAGCTGCTCTAAGCCACCTAAAGAGCTAGAATCGACCATCTCTGTTTTTGAATGAGCAAGTGCAACGTAGCGCTCAACCATGTATTGGAATGATTTTTTGTTTGGGCGAAGGTCATTCAATAAACCGTAACGCATCTCACCTTTCCAGCCCGTGCGCTTGGGTATATTCGCAAACCAAGGAATCAACGCCGATTTAGCTGAGTTAGGACAAATGAAAGCTTGATCATATTGTGCTTCACGGAGGGATTTACCGATCGCTCGACGACCAAGTAAGTTAAACTCACCATGACCAATAGGCATATCAATCGCTTGATTGACTTCTGGCATACGATCGAGAATAGGTTTACACCACCCTGGCGCCATCACGTCGATCTGCGCGTTAGGGTGTTGTTGTTTTAAGGTGATGTAGAGTGACTGTGACATCACCATATCTCCTACCCAAGAAGGCCCAATAATTAGAATCTTTTTCATTTTTTGTAGCTCTTGTGCCATAGGCTAGGCTCATTGTATGGGTGATTTTGTGTGACGTCTTTTTGGGTATGGAAAAACTTCAAGATCCACATATATTGCTCTGGTTTTTCGTTTACAGCCGATTCGATAAAATTGTTCATTCGTTGAGTATCATCTGCTTCACTGTTGGTTGGGTATTGTTCCCAAGCGGGATAAACAGTGATGCTAAATTTGTTCTCATGAGCATCGTAGCTTGAAAATACTGGGATTATTTTTGCACGACTCACTTTTGATAGCTTGCCCAGACCGGGTAATGTCGCTTTTGGTCTGTCAAAAAAATCAACAAAGATGCTGTGCTCTCGCCCATGATCTTGGTCTGGAAGGTAATAGCCTAGATAACCATCGCGCACTGATTTAATGAATGGTTTGATGCCATTATCTCTTTCGTAGACCCGGCCACCATATTGAACTCGCTGCCTATGCATTAGCCAATCCATTACAGGGTTCTTTTGTTTTTTTGCCATTGCCGATACTGGCAGACCCATTGACGCCAAATACACCGCGGGAATATCAATCCCCCAAGAGTGAGGTACGAGCAAAATAGCTTGGCTTCCACTATCCAGCGTTGATTGTATATGCTCTAAACCTTCTATCTTCGTATTGTTTAACAACCAGCTTTGGCTTCTTAGTGTTAACGAAGAAAAGTTTAGAAGAAACATGATAGCGGTTAGTAGCGTATCTTCGAGAAGAGCTTCTCTTTCTGAGTTAATCTTATGTGGAAAGCATAACCCCAAGTTTATCCAAGCGTTATTGATGGTGCGGCTTGGTTTCTTTAATGCCAGTTTGACAAGCCTTTTGCTCAACCAAAGCTTAAGTTTATGCGGTAAGAACACAAAAGGGATGCCAAGCAAGACGGTTAACCAAGTTCCCCAATATTTCGGTGCTAAAAAACTTGCTTCAAACCTAGGGTTGTATGCATTTGGGTCGTAATCGTCGCGCTTGTTGCTCATAAGGTCACAGTCATAGAGATGAGAAGGGTGAGGGTAAGAAAAACTTCTTACCCTATGCTGATTCAGGACTTATTTATTTTGATGGGTCATATATTCCGCGACACCTTCAGCAACGGTTTTAAACTGGTAATCACAACCTGTTGCACGAAGCTTGGTTAAGTCTGCCTGAGTAAATTCTTGATACGCACCTTTCAAATGATCCGGGAATGGGATTGTTTCGATAGAGCCTTTCCCGTGGTGTTTAATCACAGCTTTTGCGACTTCTTCGAAAGATTCAGCGTTACCTGTACCTAGGTTGTAGATGCCGGAAACGCCATTTTCTAGAAACCATAAGTTGACTGCCGCGACATCACCGACATAGATGAAATCACGCTTGAATGTTTCGCTGCCTGCGAACAGTTTTGGGTTTTCTCCCGCGTTCATTTGATTGTTTAGGTGAAAGGCGACCGAGGCCATGCTGCCTTTATGTTCTTCACGTGGCCCATAAACATTAAAATAACGGAAACCTGTGATTTGAGAGAGCGTTTCATTGTGCGCAGCTGCATCTTCTTGTAGTCGGCGAACATAGTTATCGAACTGTTGTTTTGAATAGCCGTAGACATTCAGTGCGCCTTCGTATTCTTTTTCTTCGATAAAAGTGTCGGTCTCACCATAAGTTGCAGCGGATGAGGCGTATAAGAAAGGGATCTGGCGTTCAACGCAGTAATGAAGTAATTCTTTAGAGTACTCATAGTTATTGAGCATCATATACTTTCCATCCCACTCCGTAGTCGCAGAGCAAGCTCCTTCATGGAAAACAGCATCAATAGGGCCGAAATCGTCGCCAGCCATTACTTGGGTTAAGAAATCATCACGATCCATGTAATCGGTGATATCTAAGTCGACAAGGTTTTTAAATTTTTTACCGTTTTTTAGGTTATCTACGACTAGGATATCATTATGCCCAGCTTCATTGAGTGCTTTAACAATATTGCTGCCAATCATGCCAGCACCACCAGTTACGATGATCATAATTTCTTAACTCATTTGATTGTATAGTTGGCAAGAGTATAGCAAGGAAAAGATATCCTGAGCCAGTGGAATAATTTTTCGGAAAGAGTGTGGTGTTTGGGCCAAGATATTCAATAAATCTATGATTTTCGAGGCGAGCTAATGAAGATTTCGGTTGCAGGTATAGGTTACGTTGGGCTTTCAAACGCGATGTTATTAGCACAACATAATACAGTTGTGGCCGTAGACATTGTTGAAGAAAAAGTCGAACTTTTGAACAAAGGCATAGCTCCTATTGCCGATGAAGAAATTGAATATTTTCTATCTAATAAGTCATTGAATTTCAGGGCAACGATCGATAAGTCTACTTACAAAGATGCGGACTTTGTCATCATCGCTACGCCAACAGATTATGATCCTGATACCAATTACTTTAACACGAGTTCTGTTGAGTCCGTTATTAAGGATGTATTGAGCGTGAACCCTGAAACCACCATGATTATTAAATCAACGGTTCCTGTGGGTTATACAGAGAAAGTGAAGCGGCAGTTTCATTGCGACAATATTATCTTCTCGCCCGAATTTTTGCGTGAAGGGAAGGCGCTCTATGATAATTTGTATCCTTCAAGAATCATTGTTGGCGAGCAATCTGAGCGGGCTAAAGTGTTCGCTGATTTATTAGTACAAGGTGCAGAAAAATCGGACATTGATGTGTTGTTTACTAACTCAACGGAAGCGGAGGCGGTTAAGCTCTTCTCTAATACTTATCTCGCTATGCGTGTTGCATATTTCAATGAACTTGATTCTTACGCTGAAACGCACGGGTTGGATTCTCGTCAAATTATTGAAGGTGTTGGATTAGATCCTCGTATTGGTAACCATTATAATAACCCATCATTTGGTTATGGTGGCTACTGCCTACCGAAGGATACTAAGCAACTACTAGCGAATTACCAAAATGTACCAAATAACATTGTTGGTGCGATTGTGGATGCGAACCGCACTCGAAAAGACTTCGTTGCAGAATCGATTCTAAAGCGCAAACCTAAAGTAGTCGGTATTTATCGTTTAATCATGAAAGCGGGCTCAGATAATTTTAGAGCGTCTTCGATTCAAGGTATTATGAAGCGCTTAAAAGCAAAAGGTGTTGAAGTTATTGTGTATGAACCAGTCCTTAAAGAAGAGCATTTCTTTAATTCTAAGGTGCATACCGACTTGACTGAGTTTAAAAAACTATCTGATGTCATTGTCTCTAATCGTATGGTGGAAGAGCTTTCCGATGTCGAGAGTAAAGTGTATACGCGAGATTTATTTGGCAGTGATTAATCTTGGAGGTGGCTTGTTAAGCTCAACAGACCAGCATTGACTTACTCGATCTATCCGTTTAGAGCCGATATACTAAGCTTCTAAACGGATAGGGATACCAATAAAAATGAAAACACGCGATAAGATCGTTCATGCCGCTTTGGAACTTTTCAATGAGCATGGAGAAAGAAGTATTACAACCAACCACATAGCTGATCATATTGAGATTAGTCCGGGAAATTTGTATTACCACTTTCGTAATAAGCAAGAAATTGTCCGTGATATATTTACCCTTTATTCAGAAGAACTCCTTGAACGCTTTACTCCTATTCGAGGGCAGCAAGAGAGCTTAACGCTATTAAAGCACTACCTCGACTCGATTTTCACTTTGATGTGGAAATACCGTTTTTTCTATGCGAACTTACCTGAAATTCTGTCACGAGACGAACAACTTCACGAAGAGTACATCTCGGTTCAAGAGCGTTTACAAACTAACCTAGTTAATATCATGCAAGCATTTGTGGATATGAAGTTACTGAAAGTGAATGAGGCTGAGATGAAGTCAATGGTGACCTCTCTTCATTTAATTGCATCAAGTTGGTTGGCATATCAATCGGCCATGTCGCCAAAGGTGAAGATCACTGAGCAAGTGGTGCATCAAGGGATGTTACAAATGATTGCATTTGTGAAACCAATTGCGACAGAGCAGGGTATTGAGCAGTTACTGCTGCTAGAAGACGGTGTAAAAACGTTAAACGTCTCGAATGTATAGTTTCTTAATTCACTAACCACCTTTTAGGGTTCTGAGCTTGGCTGTTTCTTCTAATTTCAAAATACAGAGATGGTCGGGTTTGGCCTCCCGTATCACCTGCTAAGGCTATCGTTTCCCCTGCGGTGACTTTATCTCCTTCTTTTTTAACTAGTGCTTGGTTGAATCCATATAACGTCATGTCACCCTTGCCGTGATCGAGTAGCACGACTAGCCCGTAGCCTCTTAAATATTCGGCAAAAACAACAGTGCCCGAATAGACGGATTTAACGGCTTGGCCATATTTAGCATCGATCACCATGCCTTTCCAATTGACTTGACCTGTTTGCTTGGTTCCGTAATTGTGAAGCACTCTGCCTTTCACTGGCCACGGCAAGCGACCTTTTCGCTTGGCAAGTCCGTCCATAGGAATAGCATTTCTCTTGGCGGCTTTTGCTATCTCTGCTTTTAGACGTGTTTCATTTCTTTGTAGTTCCGCTAGGTAATTTTTGTCACCAGATATGTTCTTCTTAATACTTCCAACGGTTTTCTTTCTTTTAGATTGAGTGCTAGCGAGTTGATTTCTGTCTGCAGTTTGTTGTTTTAGTAGGTCAGATATGCGTTGCTGCTCTAGTGTCAATTGATGGTGCTCAGCTTGTAAGGCTTTCTGGGTAACTTCAAGTTCAGAAATCGTATTGGAACGAGATTTTGCTAGATGTTGGTAATACCGACTGATCCGGTCTTCTTCAATTCCGGTATTCAGAATGTGGGAAGGGGCTTTTGCTCGTTGAGTAACATAGTAAGTCTGCAGTAACTGTTCTAGTTTTTTAGTTTGTTGTAGATTTTGAACGCGCAGGGACTCGATTTTCTGATTGATATCGGCAATGTTGTCATTTGAAGATGTTAACTGCTTTTTGGAATGTGCTATTTTTTGTTCCAACGAAGCGATGTTTAACTCTTGTTTTTTTAGTGACTGTTGCAGTTTGTCTAACTTTTTTTGCTGCGAACTTAGATCTTGCTTCTGACGAGATATTTCACTCTTCACGCCTTTTAGTTCATTCTGTGAAGCACTAGTGACAAGAGGGCTGAATAGAACAAGAGATACGGAGAGCAACACTGGCGCAACAATGGTTCCCTTGTTCTTTTTCTTAAGCACGCTAGCTGCTCCTTACACAGGTCTGACTGAAGTTAGAGAGTTATTAAATTCCATCACCATGGATGAAGTTTTGGGACTTACCGTTGAAAGCTTGGTCCATATCGAGTGAAGGTTTGTCTGTTTTCGGTCGGCCAACAATTCTAGCAGGAACACCGGCTACCGTAGTATGAGGAGGTACAGGTTGCAGTACAACAGAGCACGAACCAATTTTTGCTCCTTCTCCTACCTCAATGTTACCAAGAATTTTTGCTCCAGCTCCAATCATCACTCCTTCTCTGATCTTAGGGTGACGATCGCCTCCTTCTTTGCCTGTACCACCAAGGGTAACATCTTGAAGAATAGAGACATCATTCTCCACCACAGCGGTTTCACCGATGACAATACCAGTGGCGTGATCCAACATGATGGCTTTACCAATTTTCGCAGCAGGGTGGATATCAACTTGGCAAGCAACGGATATCTGGTTTTGCAGGTAAGTTGCGAGTGCGATTCGACCTTGTTTCCAGAGCCAGTTCGCGACGCGATAGCCCTGTAGTGCATGGTAACCTTTTAAGTAAAGCAACGGCATGGAATACATTTCTACCGCAGGATCTCGGGTAACTGTTGCACAAATGTCACAGGCCGCGGAATCAATAATGCTTGGGTCTTCTTGAAAGGCTTGTTCTACAACTTCACGCACTGCCATTGCTGGCATGGATGCAGTTTTTAGCTTGTTGGCTAGAATGTAGCTAAGCGCTGCACCAAGACTGTCATGATTAATGATGGTTGCATGATAAAAGCTAGCCAGCATTGGTTCTTGTTCCGATTGTTTACGAGCTTCACGGACGATTGCTTGCCATACTTTTACTTTCTTACAATGCTTCATCAAATAATCCTTAAATTGATCTGGGCGCTATTGGTTAGTGTGATTTACTAACTTTTTATCGCTCTGCTTTTTTATCTCGAGCGAGGAGGTCTTGTGCGGCTAAATGTGCATCTTTATCTTGATACAACACTTGATAAATTTGGTCAACAATTGGCATCTCTACGCCCATTCGATTTGCCAATAACCACACTTCTTTGGTATTACGGTAGCCTTCAACGACTTGTCCAATTTCTTCTTGAGCAGTGTCAACGTCTTTACCCGATCCGAGTGCAAGGCCAAAACGTCGATTACGAGATTGGTTGTCAGTACAAGTTAGGACGAGATCGCCAAGTCCAGCCATACCCATAAAGGTTTCTGGTTGCGCTCCTAACGCTGCGCCTAGGCGAGTCATTTCAGCTAAACCACGGGTAATTAAAGCCGTGCGAGCATTAGCTCCAAAACCAATTCCATCTGACATTCCGGCACCGATAGCGATGACATTTTTGACTGCGCCACCTAGTTGCATGCCAGTAAAATCAGAGTTCGCATATACACGGAACGTTTTACTACAGTGGATCTTTTCTTGTAAATCTTGGACAAACTGTTCATCAGGGGAGGCGACAGAGATAGCCGTCGGCATACCCATTGCGAGCTCTTTAGCAAAAGTGGGACCCGACAGCACAGCAAGCGAATGTTGTTCGCCAAGTGTTTCGTGTGCGACATCTTTTAATAAACGACCAGTTTCTGGTTCAAGTCCTTTAGTTGCCCAGCAAATACGAGAGTGTTCAGATAAGTGAGGCTTTAGGCTGCTCAGAACCGTACCAAAAACATGGCTCGGCACGACCACCAAAATATCGCGAGTGGATTGAACCGCTTTTTCTAGGTCATCTTCAATAATCAGGCTTTCTGGAAAGTCGATGTTTGGCAAAAACTCATGGTTTGCACGATCTGATTGCAGGCGTTCCATGTGCTTTGGGTCATGTCCCCATAGAACAATATTAGCGCCATTACGTGCGAGTGAAATTGCTAATGAAGTGCCGTAAGAACCAGCGCCGATGACGGTCATTGCAATTTCTTTACCGTAGGTGTTGTTTGCTTTAGTCATATGTTTTCCTGATAGGAGTATTGAATAAACGACTTAAAAGAAAGTGAGTATAAATAAAAAATGCACATGGCATCCATATAAAAAGATGCAATGTGCATTTAATGTTCTACTTTTAAGCTACCTAATTAAGCTTGCTCGCCTTCTGCTTTTTGAGCTTGATTTTGTAGGTAGTTCATGAACAGTGCATCAAAGTTAACTGGCGCAAGGTTTAATTGTGGGAACGTACCTTTAACTACTAGGCTAGAGATAGTTTCGCGAGCGTATGGGAATAGAATGTTAGGACAGAAAGCACCTAGACAGTGCGCAAGTTGACCCGCTTCCATTTCTGTGGCAGAGAAAATACCACCTTGTTGAACTTCACAAAGGAACGCGTTCTCTTCCGCGTTTTTCACTGTCACGGTTAAGCGAAGGATAACTTCATATACACCTTCACCTAGCTCACGGCTTTGAGTGTCTAGATCCAGTTTTACATCTGGGTTCCACTCTTTTTGGAACATGTCTGGCGAGTTTGGCGCTTCAAAAGATACGTCTTTTAGGAAGATGCGTTGGATTGCGAAGTTTTGTTGTGCTTCTTGTGGTGCTGCTTCAGCCATTTTTTATTCCTTAAAAATTATTGCTTTAGATTTGGTTAAGTTAAAGCAACCAAATCTTGATATTCTATGCGGGCCAAGTTTAAGCGTAGCCGATTGCCGACTCTACTTTTTGCCTTTGACCAGTGGCATGTTTGCTTCACTCCAAGCGACAAGGCCGCTTTTTAGAAGACTGACATTTTCAAAACCAGCTTTAGCTAGTAAGTTCGCACTTGCTTGAGCTGTTTGACCAGTTTTACATACCACAATGATTGGGTCAGCTTTACGGCTTTCAAGGCTACCAAAGTTATTTGCCTTGATATCTGAAGGTAAAATGTGAACTGCGTCAGTAATATGACCTTTCTTAAACTCATCTTTAGTTCGGATATCAACTACTACGCCGTTTTCTCGGTTTAGTAACTGTGTAGTTTGGGCCGCTGTGATTTCTTTGTATGCCGCCGTTGATGTCTTAACGATATTCATAATGATCGCTACAACAAGGCCGATCCAAACAACGGCGAGAATCATGTTCTCTTGAAAAAATGCTACGTATTCTTGCATATCCTGCGCTCTTACCATTTTAGGGCTAAAAATAATCAGCCCGAAGTATAGCTAGGTTTGGCAATTCATGAAACGGCATTGTGCATAAATCAAAACTTCCCCAGAAAGTTTAATGTCGGGTGACGTTAGTATCACTCGCTGATAAGTTGTTGTAATAGGCTGATACTATATCAGGTGTGTAGATAAGCATTTAGATGTGAAATTAGTTGAATCTTTAAGTCTGGTTAACAATTATGCATTTACTTAATGTATGACAGCCTCTATCATTGATAATTAGTTGTTTAAGCTGAACAACTTGTTGGGGCAAGTTATTTTTGCCCTAGTATAAACGTTTATATAAATAGGGAACTCTATGAAAAAGATTGCTTTAGCGGCAGCACTAGCTGTTAGCTTCTCAGGCGCTGCACTTGCAGCAGCAGAATCAGCAACAGCTGGCGCAGCTTCGACTGGCGGTGCAGCCGGTGGTGCAGCAGCTGGTGCTGCGGCGGGTACAGCTGCAACTACGGCTGTAGCTGTTGGTGCAGTGGCGGTAGCTGGTGCAGTAGCAGTAGCTGGTAACGACAGCGGTGCAACAACAACTACAACAACTAACTAATTTGTTGGTTGAGTAATCTAAAAACCATTTTATGTGCAAGCATAAAGTGGTTTTTTTATACTTGCTGTACGTAAGTGATATAGCTAGGAAGCACAAGATAAAAATGATTAAACCTCTTATCGCCTCTTTAGGCTTGCTGATGGCGGGCTGTTCTCAGAATTTTCAAGATCTTAACACTACTTTCGATGAAGCTATGTTTGGTGATGCCGATGTGGCAACTACGGCTGAGTACATTCAAGAACTTCCTTATGCCAGTATGTATGCGGAAATAAATGATCAGGGAAAGATATTTATGGTGTTGGCTTTTGTAGGTCAAAACCCTGAAACTGGAGCAGAACAATTAAAGTGGATGTCGTCTGATAACGCTTTGTTCGTAACCGAAAACGGTCGCGTAGTTCAAACTTTACTGCTTCCATATGAAAATCTTTCTGGGTTATCGATGAATCCAATGAGTATTGTGGTACCAAACTTTGATGTATCTGAGGCTCCTAAAACTCAAAAATGGCAATCAACATATGATTGGCAGCCGAATTATCGCTTTGGCTACAGCGCTAACACCGTCCGTACTTACGTGAATCAAGAAACCATTCAAACACCATTAGCTACGTTCGAGACATATAAGTTTGTCGAGCAAGTGGCTTTTCCTGCATTAGGTCAGGAAATTAAAAATGAATATTGGGTCGATGACCAAGGCAGGGTAGTGAAAACCGTCCAGTACCTTGGCCCTGATATGACTCGTCTCGAGCTAACTTTACTCAAACCATATCAAGCAAACTAATCGGTGGTGATAAGCAGAATGAAATCATTATTGAAATTGGGTAAGCGTACAGCTTTAGTTTCGCTTTTCACTTCGTTATTCTTCTCAAGCGTTGCACAAGCCCTTTCTTTAGAGCCAGAAGCTCAAGAACTACAACTTACTGTGGAACTACCAGTTCAGGGAGTTACCCTTAATTACTCACAGCCCATTCGTTTAGAGCAGGTATTGAATGATGCAAATGCTAATGGTGCGTTAGGTTATTTTCCACTATCAGCACAATTGTTTGACCTCAATGCACAACAGCACGTTGATACTTTAAAAGTACAAGTGATTGAACAGTTGAATCAATTGGCACTTCAAGAACCGCAAGTAAAGTCTGTGATTGCACAGTTAGAGTCCTTTGATTATCAAGCGCGTTACTTTGTTGATTTAGACAGAAACGTAGTGATCTCACAGCCAGAGAAAAATCCGCTCTTACTTTTAAAAGATATACCGCTTTCAAAAGGGAAGGCGCTGGAATCAGGCAAGCCAAACCAATCGCAGCACTTCTCGCAGCACTTCGAGTTATATCTAACCCAAAGACCAACAGATCTAACTTTGATTGGGGCTGTAAAACAAGCACACAAACTTAAGTTAATTGAACATGGCCAGTTAGATAACTACTTATCTTCACTACCAAAAGGTGAACTGTTAGAGATCGCAGATAAGAGCACAGCATTTGTTATTCAGCCAGATGGCCATGTTGATGAAGTAAGTTACGCCTACTGGAATAGTAAACAAGCTTATTTTGCACCCGGTGCGACTCTATTTATTGCTTTTGATTCACTACCGTCTGATTTTTCAGGTTTAAATCAAAATATTATCGAACTTCTACGTCATAAGGTTAATTTGTAATGTCGGCTAATCAATCATTTCCATTAACTCTTCTTGCAGGTTCTATTACTGGTGTTTTAATAGCTATCAGTAGCTTTTCTGCTACGGCGCAAGAACAACAACCTTCTGAAGTAGATGTTTCTAGTTTTGATGAGCCGATTTTTAAACATTCACAAATGGACTTTGGCGGTGTCGGATTAATGCAAATGCCAACTGCTCGTATGGCTCCTGAGGGTGAATTCAACTTAAGTGCGTCATTTAATAATGAATACTATTTTTATGCTGTAAGCCTACAATTGATGCCTTGGCTGGAAACCACCATTCGATATACGCAAACACAGGATGTTCTATACAGTGGTGGTAATGCAGGGGATCCAAACTGTTCGGCAGATAATTTTAGCGGCTGTAATAAGCATACAGATAAAGGTATTGATTTCAAACTCCGCGTGATAGAAGAGAGCTATTACTTGCCGGAACTATCTGTAGGCGTGCGTGACTTTGGTGGTACGGGATTGTTTGATGGTGAGTTCGTTGCTGCTAACAAAAGGTTCGGCCCACTGGATGTTACTTTAGGCATGGGTTGGGGCTATATGGGCACCAGTGGTAATTTTACCAATCCATTCTGTAAAGCTAGTGATAAATTCTGTGATCGACCATCAGATACCAAAGGTAATGGTGGTATGGTCGACTTTGAGCGATGGTTCAGGGGAAATGCTTCCATTTATGGTGGACTAGAATATCAAACTCCATACAGACCTCTTACGCTAAAGCTAGAGTATGATAGCAATGATTACTCTCAAGACTACCCAGTTACAAACGGCGCGGTAGTTATGACACAGCATACACCTTGGAATGTAGGTGCGGTTTATCGCTTTAACGATTGGGCTACAGCGAAAGTGAGTTATGAGCGTGGGGATACCTTAACCATGGGCTTTGACTTAACCACTAACTTCAATGAAATAACCTCAATTTGGCGTGATACGGAAGCCGCAGAGCTTCGCCCTACTGAAGCGAGCAATATGGATGAGGTTGATTTAGCTAAACTAACAGAACAGTTAGATACCATTGCAGGCTATGAGCAAGCGCAGGTTCTGGTTGATGACAATACGCTGGTGGTGAAAGGTGAACAGGTTAAATACCGCGACCGCGAAGTAGCACTTGAGCGTGGTTCTACAGTGATTGCTAATCACATTCCTGATTACATCAATACGTACCAAATTGTTGAAACCAGCAATGCTGGCGAGCTTTCACAAACGGATATTAATGCACAGCAGTTTAAAAAATCTGCCAGCTACTCTTATTTAGATGCTGATATCAAAGACTCGATTCAGAATAGAGATGTTGCAGCGACTTCAGCTGTGGATTACCACGATGCACGAGAGCGTTTTGATGTTTCAGTGTCTCCAAACCTAGCCCAATCTTTCGGTTCTGCTGAAGATTTTTACCTGTATGCTTTGGGTTTGTATACCAACGCCTCTTTCTGGGCGAATAAAAATATTGAGCTGTCAGGTTCTCTGTATATCAACCTTATCGACAACTACGACAAGTTTAACTACACAGTTCCAGAAGACGGTACTGATCAAACCGCAAGGGTGAGAACACTTTTCCGTGAATATGTAGAAGAGCCAGTTCGTTTAGACCGTTTGCAACTAACTTGGTTTGAAGATTACGGTAGCGGTATTTACAGCCAAGCTTATGCGGGTTACCTAGAGAGCATGTTCGCTGGTGTCGGTGGTGAAGTACTTTACCGTCCATATAATAGTAACTGGGCTATTGGTGCCGATGTAACAGCGATTAGCCAACGTGACCCAGACAGCTGGTTTGATACTTTTGATGAAGAGTGGCAGGCACACCCAACGGACCCGAGTCGTTCATATCGAGTTATTGATAAAGGCACCACAGGTTTCGTGACTGGTTACTATATGCCTCAGTGGGAGTTTTTGAGCGATACGTTATTTAAAGTTGGCTACGGTAAGTTCTTAGCTGGCGATGTAGGCACCCGAATTGATTTCTCAAAACAGTTCAAGAGCGGCGTAATTGCTGGCGCGTTTGTAAGCTTAACCGACTTAAGTGAAGAAGACTTTGGTGAAGGCAGCTACACAAAAGGCTTTTATGTATCGATTCCATTTGATCTGTTAACCGTGAAACCAAGTTCAAACCGAACTCAATTTACATGGCAACCTTTAACTCGTGACGGCGGACAGGTATTAAACAAACAGTACAGTCTGTTTGAACAAACCGACGCAAGATCGCCATGGTTCCAAAGGCCAAGTAAGGTGGAATAAAGCGAAGATACGAATAACTTAAGAGCAGATACGAGTAAGCGGGATTCGAGATGCGATGAGTTCAAGAATAGGTTAGAGTATACGAGACGCGGGATGTGAAGAGCCTGTGCTTTTTCGCATCCCGTCACTGCCCTTTTATCTTTTCGTTTACTCGACACCCGCATCTCGAATCTACTCTTTTGTCTTTTCGCCACTCGTTTACTCGAATCCCGCTACTGCTCTTAGGTGTGCAACTTTATTCTTATTTTTCCAAGCGCCTAACCATTCAACAAGGTTGATAATACAGACAAACTGTGGATAATACATACGGATTAAATTTGAGCATGTTTTTGATGCGTGCTTTATAAAATCACCATTGGCTTTTCTTTTACTGTTCAAGGACCGCTTCTGGTGCACAGACAACTACGCAGTGTGATGTCGCGTATATCAACGGGCGGTAGCGTGCCCAACAGTGATTTAAAATGGAACCGATATCAAAATATCACTCCTTTCACCCTCCGTTTAAGCCATTGCCAATGGTAAGGTCATCTATCTTGTATCACTTGGACGTGATTACATTTTCTCAACAATGATTTGGTTAACATGAAGATTAAGAAAAATCGTCTCCTTCTTGCGTTATTGCCCGCTTTATTAGTTGGCTGTACTACTCCAGGCACGCACCTTACCACCGATGATAAGAATGTGATCCTTCCATCTGAGGAACAACTATCTGCGGATATTTCAGATGTTGTTAACCTTTACCCTCTAACCGCTCAAACGGTGTCTAGTTATAAGAGTCAAACTAAGTCTATATCTCAAGCTAACCCAGAACTAGATATTGAAATTGCAAAATATGAGTATAAGGTGGGTGTTGGTGATATCCTTAATATCACAATTTGGGACCATCCTGAGCTGACTATTCCTGCAGGCTCTTATCGTAGTGCTTCTGAAGCGGGTAACTGGGTACATGCCGATGGTACCATTTTCTACCCTTATATTGGTACAGTAGAAGTTGCAGGGAAAAGTGTTCGTGAAATTCGTACGGATATAACAAAACGTCTAGCACAATATATTGAAAGTCCGCAAGTAGATGTTAGTGTTGCAGCCTTTCGTTCAAAAAAGACATATATTACGGGAGAAGTGTCGAGTCCTGGACAACAAGCAATTACCAATATTCCTCTGACACTGCTTGATGCCGTAAACCGATCTGGTGGACTTTCTGAGAATGCAGATTGGAGAAACGTATCGTTGACGCGCAATGGTATTGAAGAGAATGTTTCTTTATATGGATTAATGCAACGCGGTGATTTAACTCAAAACAGATTATTACAAGCCGGAGATATTGTTCATGTACCGCGTAATGATAATCAAAAAGTGTTTGTAATGGGTGAAGTCAATGAGCCTAGATTGCTCAAAATTGATCGTGCTGGTATGAGTTTAACTGAAGCTCTTGGACATGTTGGTGGCATTAACCAGTTTTCTGCGGATGCTACGGGCGTATTCGTCATTCGTACTTCAGATGACAAATCTCAACGTATGGCTGATATCTACCAATTGAATATGGATGATGCATCTGCCCTAGTTATCGGAACAGAGTTTGATCTTAAACCCTATGATATTGTTTATGTGACTGTTGCACCGATCAGTCGTTGGAATCGTGTGATTGGACAGTTAGTTCCTACTATCACTGGCTTCAACGAGTTGACAGAAGGTGTTTTACGTATTCGTAACTGGCCTTAAGTCAAGATAGGTTGAATATAGGGCCACATGCTTATGTGGCCCAGTTTATATGGTTTATAGTAATTTATGTTTGATAAAATTCTTGTAGTTTGTGTTGGTAATATTTGTCGCTCCCCTACCGGAGAGCGAGTGTTACAAAAATTAATACCACATAAGCAAGTAGCATCAGCAGGTATCGCTGCTGAAAAAAGCCATTTGATTGGTAAATCCGCAGATGAAACAGCTATTCTTGTTGCGGCGGAAAATAGTGTTGATTTGGAAGGTCATCAATCACAGCAAGTCACTTCACAGCTTTGCGCACAATACGATCTGATCTTAGTGATGGAAAAAGGGCATATGGAGGCGCTAACTGAAATTTCTCCAGAAGCCAGAGGAAAGACTATGTTGTTCGGACAATGGATTGGTCAACAAGATATCCCCGACCCTTACCGCCAAAGCCGAGAAGCTTTTGAACACGCTTATATATTGATTGATGAAGCAGCGCAAGCTTGGGCGAAAAAACTGTAAGTTAGCCGATGGCATGGGTTAAGGCTGTTTATTTAGAATAAACCACTCGATAAAAATAGTACTAGTTTCAGGAAATAATAACTCGATGACAATAAAACAACCTTTCTCATCACAAATTGAAAAATCAGATGAAATTGATTTAGGAAAGCTATTTGGGTCATTGATTGATGCCAAATGGCTGATTGTTATTTCAACCGCAATTTCTCTTGTAGGTGGTGTTGCGTTTGCCCTAATTTCTACACCGATTTATAAAGCTGATGCATTAATTCAAATTGAAGAAAAAAGTAGTGGTGGGATATCTTCTATGTTGGGAGATATGGGAGAGGTCTTTTCTAAGGAATCCTCATCCACAACAGAAGTTGAAATTATAAAGTCAAGAATGATTCTTGGTGATACAGTAGATAAGTTTAACTTAACTACAATTGTATCACCTGGATACTTCCCTATTATTGGTAAAGGTATTGCTAGACTTCGAGGTCATAATAATAGCATACAAATTGACAGGTTTCAGGTGCCTGAAAAATACAACAATGATAAACACTCTATTCGTACTTTAAGTGAGTCAACTGGAGTATATGGTCTTGTTAGGGACGATGTTATTGTTTCTGAAGGTCGTGTCGGTGAATTGTTAGTTGTAGATGGTTATAAGATCTTTGTATCTGAACTGCATGCTCGTGAAGGATTTGATTTTTACGTAGATACTATTAGTCGTTTCGAAGCAATTGAAAAGCTCAAAGGGTTCCTTTCTGTTTTTGAACAAGGAAAAAAAACCGGCATACTAAAACTCAGTTATGAAGGTGAAGATAGTAAGGAAGTCGAGGAAATATTAAACAGTGTTGTTCAAAACTATTTTCTTCAAAATGTAAAGAGAAACTCTGCAGAAGCTGAAAATAGTTTGGTTTTTCTACAAGGTCATTTACCAGGAGTTAAAAATAAATTAACAGAGTATGAAGATGTTCTAAATAACTTTAGACAAGAGAATGAATCCATAGATTTAGGACTTGAAGCTCAATCTACCCTAAAAGTCATGGTTGGTTTAGAGGCTCAGTTAAATGATTTAACCTTTAAAGAAAGTGAAATTAGTCAGAGATTTACTAAAGATCATCCAGCATATAAGTCCTTATTGGATAAACGTGAAACTTTGTTAAAGGAAAAAGAAAGACTAAATAAGCAAGTTCAAAAACTCCCTAAAACACAGAGAGAAGTCTTGAGGATGACTCGGGATGTTGAGGTTAATCAACAAATATACATCCAGTTATTAAACAAGGTTCAAGAACTAAGTATCATAAAGGCTGGAACAATAGGTAATGTTCGGATTTTAGATTATGCTCAAATCTATACAAAACCAGTGAAGCCAAAGAAATTGATCATTGTACTAATGGCATCTGTTATTGGTTTTATGCTTAGTGTTATATATGTGTTAATTAGGGTTACCTTACATAAAGGCGTTGAGTCTCCAGAACAGATTGAGCAAATAGGATTAGCTGTCTATGCTGCAGTTCCAAAGTCAGATTTGCAAATGGAGTTAACAAATAGATTTAAATCCAAGAGAAGGTTGAGTGAGGGAACACAAGCTTTGCTCGCTGAGTCTAACCCGGCAGATCTATCTATTGAGGCACTTCGTGGGTTACGTACCAGTCTTCATTTCGCAATGCTTGAAGCGAAGAATAATATATTAATGATATCGGGGCCTGCACCAGGTATTGGAAAGTCTTTTATTTCTACAAACTTTGCTGCTGTGGCAGCAAAGACAGGACAGAAGGTATTATTAATTGATGCAGATATGCGCAAAGGATATTTGCAGCACAGCTTTGGTCTCAAATGGGATAATGGCCTTTCTGATTTATTAAGTAATAAGTGTGAGTTTTCGCAATCAATTAAATCTACTCCAGTAAAAAACTTAGAAGTTATTACTCGTGGTCAAGTACCCCCAAACCCTTCAGAGTTGCTGATGCATCCGCGATTTGCTGAGCTTATGGAGTGGGCGTCAAAAGAATATGACTTAGTGATTGTTGATACACCGCCAGTGTTAGCGGTTACAGACCCTGGTATTGTTGGTGCATTTGCTGGCACTACCTTGATGGTTGCGCGCTTTGGACAAAATACTATAAAAGAGATAGAAATAGCCCGTAATAGGTTTGAACAGTCTGGTATTGAGGTTAAAGGAGTTATCTTTAATGCAATTGAAAAGAAAGCGTCAAGCTCATATGGTTACGGTTATTATAACTATGCATATTCAAGTGATAAAAAATAGATTTAACAAAGAATAGACGAAATATATTGTATCAACTCAACAAAAATGTCTCAGTGCTCCAAGAGCACTGAGATATTTTTTTAAGTTAAAGGAATGGCACTCCAATGATAAACAAAAGAAAAATACGTATTGCTGTGGTCGGGTGTGGCCGAATTTCTAAAAACCACTTTGGTTCTATACAGCAATTGTCTGATGAATATGAGTTAGTTGCAGTGTGTGACAATAATCCCAATGTACTATCGGAACACATTGCAAAGTACCAAGTACCAGGGTATTCATCTCTTGATGATTTATTACAAAGTATCGATTTAGATGTAGTTACACTGTGCACTCCTAGCGGTATTCATGCATCACAGACTATAAAAGCTGCGCAGGCTAAGATTCACGTGATTACTGAAAAACCAATGGCAACTAAATGGCAAGATGGTTTAGATATGGTTAGAGCTTGCGACGAGGCAAACGTACGTTTGTTTGTTGTTAAACAAAATAGACGCAACTCAACTTTGCAGCTTTTAAAGCGAGCAGTTTCAGAGAAACGCTTTGGTAAAATTCATATGGTGCATTTGAATGTATTTTGGACTCGCCCTCAGGAGTACTATGATCGTGCATTATGGTCTGGTACTTGGGATATGGATGGAGGGGCCTTTATGAATCAAGCTACACATTATGTAGACTTGATGCATTGGTTGATTGGTCCCGTTGAAAAAATTCATGCAATGACGTCAACTCATCGAGATATTGATGTGGAAGATACTGGAGTAGTAAATATCAAATGGCGTAATGGGGCTTTAGGCTCTATGGCTGTGACTATGTGTACATACCCTCAAAACCTAGAAGGCTCGATTACTATTTTAGGCGAAAAAGGTACAGCGCGCATAGGTGGGGTTGCGGTTAATGAAATTCAAGAATGGAATTTCTCTGAAGAGAAAGACTATGATACTGAGATTGAAAATGCTAATTATCAAACAACTTCCGTTTATGGTTTTGGTCATCCTCCTTATTTCCAAAATGTTGCCGATGTTTTACGTGGTAAGGCTGAACCTGAAACTGATGGTAGGGAAGGCCTTAAGTCACTTGAGTTATTGATCAGCACTTATCGCTCTGCACGTGATAATAAAGAAATTGGCTTACCATTGAATTTATAAAATTGAGAAAATAAAATGACGTTAGAAAATCTAAATATTGGTATTATTGGGCTTGGGTATGTAGGGCTACCATTAGCTGTAGAATTTGGGAAAAAGTACAATACGATAGGTTTTGATATTAATGCACCACGAGTTTTAGAACTGACCAATGGAACGGATTCAACGTTGGAATGTACTGATGAAGAATTAGAGTCAGCAAAACACCTATCTTATACGTGTGAATTAAGTGATATAAAAAATTGCAATTTTTATGTGGTGACAGTTCCTACTCCTATAACAGATGATAATACTCCGGATCTGACTCCTTTGAAAAAGGCATCAGAAGCACTAGCTAAAGTGGTTTCTAAAGGAGATGTTGTTGTATTTGAGTCTACGGTATACCCAGGTGCTACAGAAGAAGTATGTATTCCGATTATTGAAAAACTATCTGGCTTGATTTTCAATAAAGATTTTTTTGCTGGCTATAGCCCTGAACGGATCAATCCAGGTGATAAAGTAAATCGTCTAACAACGATTATGAAGATCACTTCAGGTTCTACAACTGAGATTGCAGATTATGTAGACTCTGTTTATTCATCGATTGTCGATGCTGGTACACATAAAGCTTCGTCTATCAAAGTAGCAGAAGCAGCAAAAGTTATTGAAAATACACAACGAGATTTAAATATTGCAATCATTAATGAGTTTGCAAAAATCTTTAATAAGCTTGGAATTGATACCGAAGAAGTTTTAAAAGCTGCTGGAACAAAATGGAATTTTCTACCATTCAAACCAGGTCTTGTTGGTGGTCATTGTATTAGTGTTGACCCTTATTACCTTACCCACAAAGCCCAAGAGGTTGGCTATCGACCAGAAGTGATTCTTGCTGGTCGTCGTATTAATGATGGGATGGGTGAGTATGTAGCTACACAATTAGTGAAAAAATTGGCCAGTAAAAAAATTCATATTGATGAGGCAAAAGTGCTTATTTTAGGCTTTACGTTTAAAGGTGATTGCCCAGATGTGCGTAATACTAAAATTATTGACATTGTGAAGGAGCTAAAGGACTTCAATATGACTGTTGACGTACATGATAGCTGGGCGTCTAAAGAGGAAGTCATGCATGAGTATGGTATTGAGCTCACTGATACGTTAGAAAGCGGGAAATATGATGCTGTAATACTGGCAGTTGATCATAGTGAAACAAAAAGTATGGGAATAAATGCTATTCGAGGTTTATGTAAGCCGGAACATATTGTATACGACGTTAAACATGTATTGCATCACACTGAAGCTGACATCCGCCTTTAATTTATAGTAGGAATATTTCATCATGAGGCAGTTTGCACTAATAGGTACCGCTGGTTACATTGCTCCTAGACATTTAAAAGCAATTAAAGATACGAATAATAATTTGGCTGTTGCCATGGATATCGCAGACTCTGTTGGTATTATGGATATGCATTTCCCCAATGCAGAATTCTTTACGGAGTTTGAAGACTTTGCTGCTTTTGTTGAAGATGAAGCATTAAAGGGTAATAAGTTAGATTATATTTCAATTTGTACCCCAAATTATCTTCATGCGCCACAAATGAAGTTTGCTTTGAAAAATGGCATTGATGTTATTTGTGAGAAGCCACTAGTTCTAACTGCTTCAGAAATCGATATTCTTAAAGAGTATGAAAATAAATATGGAGCAAAAGTAAACTCTATACTTCAACTTCGTTTGCATCCATCAATTATTGCCTTACAAGAAAAGGTAGCTCGATCTCCAAAAGAGAAAGTATTTGATGTCGATTTAACCTACATGACATCACGTGGTAAATGGTACCTCAAATCTTGGAAAGGTTTTGACCACAAATCAGGTGGTGTAGCAACCAATGTAGGTGTTCATTTTTTTGATATGCTTCACTTTGTTTTTGGTGATATTAAAGATAGTGAAGTCCATTACCGTGATGAAAAGACAGTTGCCGGCTATCTTGTTTATGAAAAAGCTAGAGTGAAATGGTTTCTCTCTATAGATGAAAATAACTTGCCTGATAATGCTATTCAAGGAGAGAAGAAGACCTATCGAAGCATAGACATTGAAGGTGAGGAGTTGGAGTTTTCGGGGGGCTTTACTGATTTACACACTCAAAGCTATCAAAATATTCTTGCAGGGAATGGCTACGGTTTAGAAGAAAATAGGGTCGCTATAGAGACTGTTGAAAAGATCAGAGTTGAAAGAATAGTAACGGATTCTAGTAATCAACATCCATTACTACAGAAGTTAGGAAAGTTCTAATATGAGTTATTTTAAACATGATACGGCTATCGTTGACGAAGGTGCTCAAATAGGCGTGGATAGCCGAGTGTGGCATTGGGCTCATGTCTGTAGCGGAGCCAAAGTTGGTGAGAGCGTATCTTTAGGTCAAAATGTATTTATTGGCAATAAAGTTACCATTGGTGATAAATGTAAAATCCAAAATAATGTATCTGTGTATGATAACGTACACTTAGAAGAAGGCGTATTTTGCGGACCAAGTATGGTCTTTACCAATGTGTATAATCCACGATCTTTAATTGAACGAAAGAATGAATACCTCGACACAGTTATTAGGAAAGGTGCTACTCTTGGTGCTAATTGTACGATTGTTTGCGGTATTACTATTGGTGAGTATGCATTCATTGGTGCCGGCACAGTCGTAAATAAAGACGTCAAGCCATTTGCATTAATGGTCGGTGTTCCTGCAAAACAAATTGGTTGGATGAGTGCCTATGGAGAAAAGCTAGATTTACCATTAAAAGGTGACGGTGAAATAACTTGTCCACATACACAACAAAAGTATTGCTTGCAAGGCGAGCAGTTAAGTTTAATTTCAGAGTAAGAAAATGCATTTTATTGATTTAGAAGCACAGTATAATCACCTAAAAGAAAGAATAGATACTCGTATCCATGCCGTGCTTCAACATGGTAAGTATATTATGGGCCCCGAAGTTTTCGAATTGGAAGAAAGGCTTGCGGATTATGTTGGCGTTAAACACTGTATCACTTGTGCAAATGGTACTGACGCACTTACATTATCAATGATGGCTCTTGGTATAGAAGACGGTGATGCGGTATTTTGTCCTACGTTTACATTTTTTGCTACTGCTGAAACAATCGCGTTTGCTAACGCAACTCCGGTTTTTGTTGACTCCGATGAAAAGACTTTTAACATTTGCCCAATTGATCTTGAGCTTCGGATTAAAGAAACAATTTCTCGTGGTGATTTGAAGCCAAAAGCCATCATAGCTGTCGATTTATTTGGTTTACCAGCGAATTATCCAGAAATAGAAAGAATTGCAGAAAAATATAATTTAAAGCTTATTGAAGATGCTGCGCAAGGCTTTGGTGGTTCCATTAACGGTAGAAAAGCAGGCTCGTTTGGAGATATAGCAACAACAAGCTTTTTCCCGGCTAAACCTCTCGGGTGTTATGGTGATGGTGGTGCTATATTTACGGACAACGACGAATATGCTGAACAGTTAAGGTCACTAAGGGTTCATGGACAAGGAAGTGACAAATACAATAATATAAGAATAGGTGTGAACAGTCGCCTTGATACTATTCAAGCTGCAATTTTGTTGGAAAAATTGAAAGAGTTTCCAATAGAATTAGACAATAGAAATAGAGCGGCACTTAATTATAGTCAAACTTTACCCAAAAGTTTAGTATTGCCTGAACTTCCTCATGGATACACATCCTCTTGGGCTCAGTATACAGTTAAGGCTGAACAAAGAGAAAAAATAATTGAAGAGTTCAGAGCGAAAAATATCCCTGTGATGATCTATTATGCTACCTGCATGCATGCTCAACCGGCTTTTCATTATCTTAACTATTCAGCCAATGACTTTCCAGTTGCTAATAAGTTATCTAAAGAAGTTTGTAGTTTGCCAATGCATGGTTATTTAAAGTAGGTATTATGAAAATTGTAACGGTAATTGGGGCAAGACCTCAGTTTGTAAAAGCAGCAGTCTTATCAAGAAATATCAGAGAATTAAACTCTTCGGGTGCTAGGATACAAGAAATAATTATTCATACAGGACAGCATTATGATGTCAATATGTCTGAGGTTTTTTTTGATGAATTGAATATCCCAAAACCTGATTATTATCTTGGTGTAGGTGGAAAAAGCCATGGCCATGCAACAGGGGAGATGATTAAGGGTATTGAAGATATTTTGATAAAAGAGTCACCTGATTTTGTTGTACTTTACGGAGATACTAATTCGACTTTAAGTGGTGCGATCGCTGCAAGTAAATTGGGCATTCGAGTTGCACACATTGAAGCGGGTCTACGTTCTTTCAATCGAGCTATGCCTGAAGAAGTTAATCGTGTACTTACTGATCATGTATCTGATATTTGTTTTGCCCCAACGCAATTGGCTTGTGATAATTTGGCTAAGGAAGGTATTACTTCAAATGTAATAAACTGTGGGGATATAATGAATGACGCATCTTTATTTTATAGTAACCTCTCCGATATTAGATCATGCATAGTTGAAGATGAAGGGTTATGTAAGGGTGAGTTTGTTCTTGTTACTTGTCATAGACAAGAGAATACTGATTCAAAAGAAAAACTACAGTCTATTTTAGAATCGTTATCAGTTCTTGCTAAAGATACCACGGTTATACTTCCTTTACACCCTCGAACTAACAAGAAGATTGAGGAATATGGATTAGTTTATTTGTTAGATAACGTTAAAATATTACCACCTGTACCAATGTTGGATATGATAGCTCTTGAAAAAAATGCTAGTTGCATCATTACTGATTCAGGAGGTGTACAAAAAGAAGCATACATATTCCAAGTTCCTTGCATTACAATGAGAGAGGAAACTGAATGGGTTGAGACTGTGGATAGTGGTTGGAATACTTTGGTAGGTAGTAATAAAAGCGAAATTGTTAATGCGTATCACAATTTGAGAAAACCTGACGTTTGGAGTGCTTTGTATGGAGATGGTAACACTGGCCGTATTATCTTAGATAGGCTACTGATTGATTCGAATGCTAAGCAATATTAAGTTGATTTGGAGTAAAATTGGTATATTAATGTCAGGAACAGTGCTTTCACAATTAGTTCCTCTATTAATCATGCCAATTTTAACTAGAATTTATACACCAGAACAGTTTGGTTTGGTTGCCAATTATCTAGCAATGGCAACATTTTTGTCTATGTTAACTATGGGGCGCTTAGAAACTGCGATTGTGCTGCCTCAAAGTGATATAGTGTCAAATAGAGTGAAGAATCTGTGTTTATTTCTGTCGACATTGTCATTGCTTGTTATACTGTTTCTTTGTGTTGTTTTTAGCCATAACATAAGTGAGTTAATTGGAAAAGAGGGAGTGTATTTACTTCCAGTATTCACATTTTGTTATTCAATGTATCAAGTCATTAATTATTCATTGATGAGACAGAAGAACTATAAAGCGTTAGCTAAATTGAAAATAATACTGTCAATTGTGCTCGTATCTTTCCAGTTTTTGTTTTCACATTTTGATGTTGGCTTATTACTAGCTTTGACTTTTTCATATTTATCTATATTAGTTTTTGATTTGATTTTTAAGACTAATATATTTAAATTTGGTAATTTCAAATTCTGTAGAGTTACCAAATTGAAACGTATGACAAAAGCACTTTTTGAATACAAGAGTATACCTCTGTATACGGCTCCCGCATCATTGATTGACTCAGGACGAAATTTATCCGTTAATTATCTTATAGCAAATGGTTTTGGTAATGCATTGCTAGGTCAATATTCTCTTTCATTAAGAATACTACAAGGCCCTATTCAATTGGTTAATGCTGTTTTAGGGCAAGTTTTTTTCTCAGAAGTAAGTAGAGTCGAAAGAAAAAAGGTATACCCAATACTCTGTAAAAGTGTTGTTTTTTTAGCATTGTTAGGGATAGTGCCATTTCTATTAATATATTCGTATGCAGTGGATTTCTTTGTATTAATATTTGGTGTTGAATGGAGGGTTGCGGGTGAGATAGCAATATCACTTACACCATGGCTATATTTTAACTTTGTTAGTAGTCCTATTTCAAGTGTATTTTTAATTATTAATAAGCAAAAAGTTTCTTTTTACTTTTCTTGTTCTTATTTTATTACTGCTGCATCATCAATATACTTTGCTCGAGGTGAAATAGTTGAAACATTATCTTTTTTTTCATATAGCATGAGCTTGCTTTTATTGGTTTATATTACTTTAGCGTTGCTCTTTTCAAGGAATTACTCTAATTGTGAAAGTTTTAATTATACCTAGTTGGTTTTCTAATTCATATCAACCTTTATCTGGCTCATTTTTTCTAGAGCAAGGAGTTGCCTTAAAAGAAGCTGGTTTAGAGGTTGCATTTCTTTCAGTATCGTTGATTTCACCAAAATTGATACTTGCTCAAAAGAAACTCGAACTCATCGGTAATGGTTATAATGATTATCACGGAATACCACATTTTTACTCTCAATTACCTAGTGTTCGGCCAATTAATAAAAAACTAATTTTACACTTTGGAAAAAAATTATTTGAAAGCTATAGGAAAGAGTTCGGTTTACCTGATGTAGTTCATTTACACTCTTTTTTGGCCGGAGACTTAGCCTTGTGGATTAAAAAGGAGTTTGGTATTGGCTATGTAGTTACTGAACATAGTAGCCAGATTAGAAAGCTAACTGGCGACCATAAGAAAAAATTGGATATTAAGAATACTTATAGTAACGCTAATTCAGTAGTCGCAGTTAGTCATAATTTGGCGAAGGATATTTTTTTTAAAACTAATGTTAAAGCACGAGTAATTCCCAATCTATTTAAGTTTGAAGGGCGTAAGCTAAAAGAGTTGAATGAGCGAAAGTCATTAAATGTTCTCTTTGTGGGAAGTTTAGATTCGAATAAAAACCCATTGATTATTCTTGATGCTATAAAAATGATGGGAATGGGTGCATTGAATGTAGATATTATCGGTGATGGACCATTATACGGTAAATTGAAGTCGAGGATAGCTGCATTAGGTTTACAAGAGCAAGTGAATCTTTGTGGTCAGTTAAGTCGGACTGAAACATTTAAGAAATTTGAACAGTCAGATTTGCTTCTACACACTAGCCACTATGAAACTTTTGGTATGATATACATTGAAGCATTGGCTCACGGTATCCCCATTATTAGTTGTGACTCTTTGGGAGTTAGGGATATAATTAATGATAAAAATGGGATTTTAGTTGAAAGCAATCCAGAATCAATAGCTACTGGATTAGTTCGGATTCATAAAGATTTATTAAATAGAAAATACATTCCTCAAGAAATTAGGCAAGACGCTGAAAGCAAATTTTCGGATTGTGTGGTGGCTAGGTTACTAATTTCATGGTACAAAGAAGTTTATGATTTTAAATAGAAAAAAACTAAATGACTATTTCTCGATACTACTACTAGTATTTGGTTTTGTTAACACTTCAATTTTACCAGGATTTCTAGCTCCGGTTAGTATTTTGTTATTGATTTACGTGGCGGTATCAATTCTAATCTTACTTAGAACAGGGTATTTAGTTGTTGGTAATGGAATAAATTGGGCAATTTTCTTTATATTAATATGGGCCTCTTTAGTAAGTATTTTTACTATAAAGGATATATCCCAACTTAGCTATTATATTATATTCTTAACAAACTTCTTGACAGTCTATTTTCTTTCTGTGACAGAGATTAATTACACTCGTATGTTGAGATGGTTATCTTTTCTTTTCTTTTTTTCATTATTAATTGGATTGTTTGAAAACCTTACAGGATTGCATTTGCCGAATTCTAGGCATTATGATTATTCATTTTATTACTCGGATCCAAGTATTCCAACTGGTACATTTTATAATGAAAATAACTATGCGTCTATCACTTCAATAGGTGCGGCGCTTTTTTTTGCTCGAGCTTTTTTTGAGAATAAACTATTATTTAAAGTTTTCTATTGTATATTATACATTACTTCTATTTATATTGTTTTGAGCACAGGTAGTCGAATTAACTCAGCAATGGTTTTCTTGCCAATTTTTCTTTTTTCTATCAGGTTCATTAACTTATCATTGTCAAATCGATTTTCATTTAAACTAAGAAAAATTTTGTTTTATTCTATGTTTGTTTTCTTACTTAGTTTTTCTTTCGTTGTATCATATGGAATGATTGAAGTTCTTTTTAATCAGATCACTGCTGCTGATTCTGCAGATCTAATCAGGTTTGAATTGGCTCGACTGGGCTTTGACATACTGGTTAATAGTTATTACCTAGGCTCTGGTCCAATGGCATTCGAGCTCACCTGTTTTGGGTCTTCAGCATATGCGAACGGAGGTATATGCAGCCCTCATAATTGGTTGATTGAGTTGGGGGCTAATTTCGGTGCAATATCAATCATTTGTCAAATATATATATATATATATTTAGGTTTTTATTTTTTTAATAAATTTGTGTTTGAAGGCGTATCAAGTAACAGCGGAGTCTTGTTCTTGACATTCTCATCTGTAATACCAGTCGTATTTTCCACTGGTATTAGTATTAGCAGTATTATCAACTTTCCTGTTGTTTGGGTTATGTTGTCTTTGGCGAACAATATAAGTAATTATAGGGGGGGTAAATTTGATTGATTATTTTGACTATGTTAGAAATAACCACAAATCAAAACTAAAAAAACTATATATAAAGCTATGTTCTAAGATAGCAAGGAATTCTATTTTTCCCAAGGTAAGATTATTATTTTTTAAGTTAAGTGGTGTAAAAATTGACAAGGGTGTTTTTATTGGAGTTGAATGTTATATAGACGATACAGTACCTGAACTGGTCAGCATCGAACGTGATGTTACTATTTCTTTTCGAGTTTCTATTATAGGCCATAAAGAAAACTCTCAAAGAGGCTCTGCATCTGTCGCACCAGTAATTATAAAAAAGGGAGCTTTCATTGGAGCGAATGCAATTATATTACCAGGTGTTACTATAGGGGAAAATGCTATTGTAGGGGCTGGAGCTCTTGTTTCTAAAGATGTTCCAAGTAAGAAGTTAGCTATTAGCAAAGCAGCGATAATTCATGAATAAAAGTATATGTGTGGTAGTTACTACCGATTTTTGGAATGACAGAAGGGTATTTAAACAAGTTTCTAGTCTTTTGAAATTTGGATACTCTGTTACAGTCATTTGCTCTCAAAGACCTGAAGATTCAATATATGAAAGTGATTCTAATTTACTTATTGATGATAACTCAGGAAATCTAGAAGTTAGAAGCGTAAAACTAACGAGAAGAGATTCCGTCAATAATAAGCTACTAGATAAGGTTGTTAATTTCATCTGGCTTTTTTCCGGAATGATGAAGTTTGTTTTTGAAATTAACAAAGTAAAATGCGATCTTTATCACCTTCATGATATCGATGCGTTATTTCTTGGTGGAGTGGTTGCTAAGTTTAAAAAGAAAAAAATAATATTTGATTGTCATGATATATTTTCAATGATTCAAGTGAAAGACTCGGTTCATTATAAGCTTAGGTCTTTATGGGGTTTTCTTGAACGAAAACTTCCAAAGTATTCGGATTCTGTTATAACAGTCGCATCTCGACTGAAGTCAGATTTAAGCTTTAGGTCTCATGTTTTACCTGAAAATATTAATTACATATATAATACTCCACTATTACATGACCTATCTTATAGTAATAAAATAAGAGAAGAACATAATATTTCAAGCTCAACGTGTATTGTTCTATACCTAGGGAGTGTAAACTTAGATAGAGGGCTCGGTGATCTTATAAACTCTTGTATGCATTGGAACGATGATATTGTCCTAGCTGTTTATGGTGTTGGTCACGAAAAAGCATGGAAAAAACTAGAGTTATTGGTCAGCGAATTAAACCTTACAGATAAGGTTGTCTTTGGTAGTTCTGTTCAACCTAGCAAAGTAAAAGAGTATCTGATGTCTAGTGATATATTGACAATTCCTAATATTTTGCACAGCCCCGCTTATGATGCCTTACCGAATAAGTTTTTTGAGAGCATCATGGCTGGTAAACCATTTGTTTGTAATGAATTACCAGAAATGAGTTCAAAAGTTAGGGCTATCAATTGCGGTTTAGTTTGTGATAGGAATGATCCACATAGTTATGCCCACGCTATCAATAAGCTGGCATGTAATCCTAGTTTGAGAGGTGAGTTGGGTGCTAACGGGCGACGGGCTGCTGTGGAAGCATATAACTGGGAGACAGAAGAAGCAAAGCTCAAACTCATTTATGAAGGACTGTTAGAATGAATCAAGTCACGTTGTCCATTGCGATGTCAGTATATGATGGCGTAAATTCTGTACAATTGAAAAGAGCTGTAGAGTCAATATTAAACCAAACATACGGCAATTTTGAGTTTATAATATACTCTGATGGAGTGTCAAAGTTAGATTTATTAGACTATTTTGAAGAAATATCTGATGAACGGGTTAGAGTTGTTTATTCTGATATTAATAATGGCTTAGCATTTGGACTGAATAACATTATTAAAACTTTTTCTGGTGATATATTTGTGCGAATGGACGCTGATGATATATCCTTGCCAAATAGACTACAAGAAATTGTGAACTACTCTTTGGCTAACCCAAAAGTCGATATCTTTGGTAGTGCGATGTATCAATTGGATACAGGCCTCGGGTCTTTGGATGCATGTTTATCACGTTGTTGTGACGCAGAAATAATACGCTACCCAACAAAACATAGTGATATAAAAAAGATGTTTCTTTACAGAAACTCAGTGTCTCATCCAACTGTTGCTATTCGTCGCGATGTTTTTAATGAAGGTATATATTACCCACTTTTTTCTCTTAGGAATGAGGATACGTTGTTATGGCTAAGTTTTTTCAAGAGAGATAGAGTATTCGGGAATATATCTAAGCCATTATATGTTTTCGATTTTTCGGAAGATACCTCGCTAAGAAGAACTGATGTAAAGAAGGCTTACTCGGATATGTTGGATCGCTTTAGAGTTATTTTTGATTTAGGAGGAGGCATTCGGCATTGTGCACTGGCGATGTTGTGTTTTGTCGTTACAATTACTCCATTTTATAATTGGGTAAGAAATGCAGTTATTAAATAGGTGGGTTGTATAATGAAGAGAACGTTTGACTTAATACTATCATTTTTTCTTTTGTTAATTGCTTTCCCTATCTTACTGGTAGCCTTTATAGTTGCTAGCTTATCAACTAAGAGTTTTGGAATTTACTCTCAACGCAGAATTGGCCGGAAAGGCCGTATTTTTAACGTTTATAAAGTCAAGACTATGGTTGATACTAAAATTGGTGTCGATTCAACAATGGCAATAACTAGCCTTCAAAAGAAAAGAATAACTCCAATAGGAGCTTTTCTGCGGAAGTACAAGATAGATGAGCTACCTCAATTATACAATGTCCTTATTGGCGATATGAGTTTTGTGGGACCTCGCCCTGATGTTCCGGGGTATGCTGATAAACTTGAAGGGAAATATCGTCAAATATTGGAACTCCGGCCAGGAATTACCGGCCCGGCATCAATTAAATATGCTAACGAAGAAGAGATCTTAGACTCCGTTGATAACCCTAAAAAATATAACGACGAAGTTATTTGGCCGGATAAGGTTGAAATTAACTATCAGTATTTTTTAGATAACTCGATCATTCATGATTTAAAACTAATTATCAAGACAGTTAAAAGGTAGTTTTATGTTAAGTACTCCATTTTCTCCATGGCCTTCTTTTACTCAAGAAGAAGCTGATGCAGTGAGCAATGTCCTACTGTCAAACAAAGTAAACTACTGGACAGGTAACGAATGTCGTGAGTTTGAAAAAGAGTTCGCGACATGGGCTGGTTGTGAATACGCGATTGCCCTTGGCAACGGCACTCTAGCACTCGACGTGGCGTTAAAAGCCTTAGGCGTTGGTGAGGGTGACGAGGTAATTACCACTCCAAGAACGTTCCTTGCTTCCGCTTCTTCAATTGTTACATCAGGAGCTGCCCCTGTATTTGCGGATGTGGACCTAAACAGCCAAGCGATTACGGCAGAATCGATAAAAGCAATACTAACACCAAAAACAAAAGCAGTAATTGTGGTGCATCTTGCAGGTATGCCAGCAGAGATGGATGCAATTATGGCGCTGTCAGAACAGTATGGTTTTTACGTGATTGAAGATTGTGCTCAAGCACACGGCGCGAAATACAAAGGTCGTAGTGTTGGTACTATTGGCCACATTGGCGCATGGTCTTTTTGTCAAGATAAGATCATGACAACAGGTGGTGAAGGCGGCATGGTGACAACCAATGATAAAGCATTGTGGTCTACTATGTGGTCGTACAAAGATCATGGTAAGAGTTTTGATGCCATCTACAATCGTGAACACCCACCAGGTTTCCGTTGGTTACATGAATCTTTTGGTACAAATTGGCGTATGACTGAAATGCAAGCTGCTATTGGTCGTATTCAATTGAATCGAATGCTAGAGTGGACAGCTAAGCGTCGAGAGAATGCTGTAAGAATCGATGAATCAGTGGCAGATCTTAACGTTGTTCGTAGAGTTCAAGTTCCAGAATATAGTGAACATGCTGAGTATAAGCATTATCTGTTTATAGAACCTCAAAACCTTGCTGACGGGTGGACACGAGATCGCATAGTAGAGACTATTGTAGAGCGTGGTGTACCTGCTTTCCAAGGCAGTTGCTCTGAAGTGTACCTCGAAAAAGCGTTTGACAATACACCTTGGAGGCCAGAGAAGCCTTTGAGTAATGCTGTAATTTTAGGGGACACAAGTTTAATGTTTCTTGTACACCCAACCTTAACAGAACAAGAACTAAGCGAAACATGTACGGTTATTCGTGAAGTTTTGCTGGACGCTCAAAGATAGTTAAATTTTCCTATTATTATTCAGCAATTGTAAAGCTAGTTGATAAATAGGAAACACATTAATTTAGCTCTTTTAAAAGCCTTAATAGATCCAATTTGACACTATTGAGGCTTTTGTTCATCATGATTATAAAAAGTACACCTGAAAGATTGTTTGATTTTTCTGTCTATTAATGATGTTTCTACAAGATTTCTGAGTCTTTTAAATAAATAAGAATATTTTATGCAACGTCTTAACTTTATCTGGCAGTTGTCTCGCTTACATAAACGAGTCATCAGTGTCATTATTGACACATTGCTTATTTTGTTTGCTTTACATATTGCTCTGTGGACAAGGTTGGGTGATGTAAAGCTACTTAGCGATAGTGATAATTTATTACTGATTGGCTTAACAGTAGTATCTACAGTTTTGATTTTTACCCAAATTGGACTGTATCGAGCTATCCTGAGATATCTGACTTTTCAAGCTTTGTTCGTAGTGACTGCTGGGGCTGTACTGTCAGCGATCGCGTTAGCGGTTTTTGCTTATTATCTACAGGAACCAATCCCTAGAACAGTGCCAATCATATATGGTGCCTATCTAGCTCTTTTGTGTGGTGGTTCTCGCCTTGTTGTCCGTAATCTCGTAGCAACAACATCACCATCAAAGGACTCTTGCAAAGAAGTACTAATATATGGTGCTGGTTCTGGTGGTCGTCAGCTCGCAGTTGCACTTCGTGCTTCTGAAAATTATCGTATTCGGGCGTTTATCGATGAAGATAAAACTCTAACAAATACAATGATCCTTGGGTTGCCCGTTGTTGATTTATCTAAAGCAGAAGCTTTGATTGAGAAGCATGATGTTTCTAAAATTTTGCTTGCGATACCAAGTGCATCTCGCGCTCGCCGTAAACAAATTCTAGACTTGTTAGCCCCACTTCCCGTTGAAATTCAAACTGTGCCTGATATGGCTGATATTGTATCGGGTAAGGCAAAAATTGATGAATTGACCGACGTACCAATTGAAGATTTGCTTGGTCGTGATGCAGTCGCTCCTCAGCAAGTTCTAATGGAAGCTAACATTAAAGATAAAGTTGTTATGGTAACTGGTGCTGGCGGTTCGATTGGCTCAGAACTATGTCGTCAGATCTTAAAGCAAGGACCAAAGAAACTTGTTCTGTTTGAACTATCTGAATTTGGCTTATATCAAATTGATCGCGAACTTTCTTTAATAAAAGAATCCAAAGATCTTGATGTAGACATTGTCCCTCTTTTGGGATCAGTTCAACGTTCGCATCGTCTTCTTACGGCAATGAAGTCTTTTAAGGTTGAGACTGTTTATCACGCTGCAGCGTATAAGCACGTCCCTCTCGTTGAGTATAATGTTGTAGAGGGTGTGCGAAACAATGTTTACGGCACTTACTACACTGCGAAAGCGGCAATTGAAGCGGGCGTCGAATCTTTTGTGCTAATTTCGACAGACAAAGCTGTTCGTCCAACAAATGTCATGGGTACAACTAAGCGCATGGCTGAACTGGGTTTGCAAGCCTTGGCTGAACATGAGAATCAGAAAGAAAATGGTACCCGTTTCTGCATGGTTCGTTTTGGCAATGTTCTTGGCTCTTCTGGTTCTGTTATACCACTCTTTAAAAAACAGATTAAAGCAGGTGGCCCTTTAACGGTAACTCATCCCGATATTACTCGTTTCTTCATGACCATACCTGAAGCTGCTCAACTTGTTATTCAAGCCGGTGCGATGGGCAAAGGCGGTGACGTATTTGTTCTTGATATGGGCGAATCAGTTAAAATTACTGATCTTGCAGAGAATTTGATTAATCTTTCTGGTTTGTCTGTTAAAAATGAACAGAATCCTCATGGTGACATTGAAATTCAATTCTCTGGCCTTCGCCCGGGGGAGAAACTATATGAAGAGCTGTTGATAGGGGATAATGTTCAGCGCACTGCTCATGAACGAATTATGACAGCTCATGAAGTATTTTTACCTATTGATGAGTATGACAATCTACTTGAATCTTTAGATTTTGCTTGCCATAACTTAGAACATGAAACGATTCGTCAACTGTTGTTGGATGCACCAACAGGGTTTAAGCCTACTGACGGTATTGGTGATCTAGTTTGGAATGCTTCTAGCTCAGCACTGCAAGTTGTAGAGAATTAATGGAAGGCCGGCAACTTAGTTGCTGGCCTTTTTCGTTGTCTTTTGGTCTGTAAATAAATACATAAAACGGGAATACTTAGCCTTCAAAAGAAGCTTTTTTTCAGCTCTGATCCTCCTGCCGGCCTCCTTTCTTGATCTTCCGCTACAGTTTTGACTACAAACTGTAGTAAAATTACGCTAATTTGTTTCTATACCGATTATTTTGAATTGAACGAGGTCAGTCCTATGTCAGCTAAGAAGCCAATGGCTCTAGTGATTCTTGACGGTTACGGTTACCGTGAAGACAACCAAGACAACGCTATCGCAAACGCAAATACGCCAGTTTTAGATGGCCTAATTGCTAACCAACCTAACACTTTAATCTCTGCTTCTGGCATGGATGTAGGTCTACCAGACGGTCAAATGGGTAACTCTGAAGTTGGCCATACTAATATCGGTGCTGGTAGAGTGGTATATCAAGACCTTACTCGTATCACTAAATCAATCGCTGATGGTGAGTTTTCTCAAACTGAAGCACTAGTGAATGCAATTGATAAAGCGGTAAAAGCAGAGAAAGCAGTACACATCATGGGACTTATGTCTCCAGGTGGCGTGCACTCTCACGAAGATCACATCTACGCAGCTGTAGAAATGGCCGCTGAACGTGGTGCTGAGAAAATCTACCTACACTGCTTCTTAGACGGACGTGATACGCCGCCACGTAGTGCAGAAAACTCGCTGCAACGTTTCCAAGATCTATTCGCTAAACTAGGCAAAGGCCGTGTGGCATCACTAGTTGGTCGTTACTACGCAATGGACCGTGATAACAACTGGGATCGTGTACAAACAGCATACGAGCTACTGACAGAAGCAAAGGCTGAATTCACATTCGATACTGCGGTTGCTGGCCTAGAAGCGGCTTATGCCCGTGACGAAAACGATGAGTTCGTTAAAGCGACTGAGATCAAAGCTGAAGGTGAAGAGTCTGCAGCTATCGTAGATGGCGATGCAGTTATTTTCATGAACTACCGTGCTGACCGCGCTCGTCAAATCACTCGTACTTTCGTGACTGATTTTTCAGGTTTCGAGCGTAATGTATTCCCAGCTATCGACTTTGTAATGCTGACTCAATACGCAGCAGATATCCCTCTATCAATCGCTTTCCCACCGGCATCTCTAGAAAATACTTACGGTGAGTGGTTATCGAAAGAAGGTAAGACTCAGCTACGTATTTCTGAAACAGAAAAATACGCGCACGTAACTTTCTTCTTCAATGGCGGTAAAGAAGACGAGTTTGAAGGCGAAGAACGTCAACTAGTGGCTTCTCCTAAAGTTGCAACTTACGACCTACAACCAGAAATGAGCGCACCAGAGCTTACTGACAAGTTAGTCGCAGCAATTAAAGGTGGCAAATACGACGCTATCGTTTGTAACTACCCTAACTGTGACATGGTAGGCCACACTGGTGTTTATGAAGCTGCAGTTAAAGCAAGTGAAGCGCTAGACGAGTGCATCGGTAAAGTTGTGGATGCAATCAAAGAAGTTGATGGCCAACTGTTGATCACAGCTGACCATGGTAACGCTGAAATGATGGTTAACCCAGAAACGGGTGGTATCCACACTGCGCATACGAACCTACCTGTTCCACTGATCTACGTGGGAAGCAAAGAAGTAGAGTTTAAAGAGGGTGGTAAGCTTTCAGACCTAGCACCAACGATGCTTTCTCTAACAGGTATGGAGATCCCTGCAGAGATGTCAGGTGATGTGCTTGTTAAGTAATGTGAATCTAGTGGAGAATCACTAGACAGCAATATTAGAAAAGCCCGCATTGAATAATGCGGGCTTTTTTTAGGTTGCGATAAGTCGGTTACGAGTTTTAATGGCATATAGGTAACCTGAAAGCCCACCAACGATATTCCCTAATGCGATACCAAAAAATAACCCTTCAATATCATAGAGGTAAGAGCCCAGCCAAGCTGAAGGTAGCGTGAAAACAAACAAGCGCATGAAGCTCCATTGAAAGGCTTGAAGCGGCTTATGCATGGCGTTTAGTCCACTGACCAACATCATGACAACGCCTTGGAAGCCGTAGCTAAAAGGCACGACTAGCAAGTAATGCCAGAGTAAATCTTTTACGGTTTGTTCTTGGGAGAATAGGGCTGCCAGTGGAATGCTTAATGGCACCATCATTAAGAAAATCAACGCTTGGAATAGGATAGAGAAGCGCATACTTAAAAACAGACCTTGGAAGCTGCGCTCTGGCTTATTCGCCCCAAAATTTTGTGCCATGAATGGAGTTAAGGCTGATGTAAGTGCCATTAACACCAATATTAGGATGGACTCTATACGCTGAGCGGCACCATAAGCCGCCACGGCTTCGGTTCCGTGTTTCGCGAGCATCATCATAATGATGGCGCCGGCAATAGGGTTCATCGCATTAGAAAGTGCGGCAGGCGTTCCAATCGATAGGATGGTTCGCCAATCATTAATGATTTCGCCAAATCGAGGCAGTGCGAGAAGTTTCTCTCGTTTTATTAATACATAAAGTGAACCGCATAGCGCGCCTAGCCAACTCAATGCACTGGCGATTGCGGCACCCTGAATCCCGAGCTCTGGAAATGGCCCGATACCAAAAATAAGTAAAGGATCTAATACACCATTAATGACACCAGCGAGCATCATTATTTTTGCCGGGGTTTTGGTATCCCCACTTGCTCGAATAGCGCTGTTGCCAGCCATCGGGATCACAAGCAAAGGGATGGTTAAGTACCACACTTGCATGTATTGCTCAATCAGAGGAATAAGCTCAGGCTTTGCACCTAACAGGCCGAATAGATTAGGGATGGTATAAAGACCAACCGTTGAGGCGAGTGTCACCAAAGCCACCGCTAGCAGAAGAGCATGGCTTGTGAATCTTGCAGCATTCTCTGAATTGCCTTGTCCAAGAAGACGACCAATACAGGTAGAAATCCCCATACCGATACCCATTGTGATGCAGTTGACTGCGAAGGTTACAGGAAACGTAAAACTGATAGCGGCGAGCGCTTGAGTACCGAGCAGAGAAATAAAGAAGGTATCAATCAGATTAAACATCAGGATCGCGACCATGCCGAAAATCATCGGGATAGTCATGGTTCGCAATGTCTCAGGGATAGGCGCTGAGAGCAATCCGTGTTTATCGCGCATAAGATGAAGCCTGCATATCGTCACCTGTGAGATTAAAAACGTAGGATACAGGAAGCACTGCTTAGCTCCTAGAACCTAAGTACTCAGCTTGAAGTCACTTTTCGTTAAATTAATCACACTTTTTCGGCTTATCCCCCTTGGGATCGAGGCGCTTGTCCCCAACATACTGAGTAATCACATGCCAATATCGGCACATATCAAATTAAATGGAAATTATCAGGAGAGACGACCAATGAATATCCGTCCATTACACGACCGAGTTATCGTTGAACGCCAAGAAGTTGAATCTAAGTCAGCTGGTGGCATCGTTCTAACAGGCTCTGCTGCAGAGAAATCGACTCGTGGTACGGTTCTAGCGGTAGGTAAAGGCCGCATTCTAGAAAACGGTAGCGTTCAAGCGCTAGACGTTAAGGTTGGCGACACTGTTATTTTTGCAGAAGGCTACGGCACTAAATCTGAAAAAATCGACGGTAAAGAAGTTCTAATCATGTCTGAAAACGACATCATGGCGATCGTTGAGTAATCCGCGCCAATACATTGAACTTATTTGAATTAAAGAATTTTAAAGGAAATAAAGATGGCTGCTAAAGACGTTAAATTTGGTAACGACGCACGTATTAAAATGCTAGAAGGTGTAAACGTTCTGGCTGACGCAGTAAAAGTAACGTTAGGTCCTAAAGGCCGTAACGTAGTACTAGATAAATCATTTGGCGCACCAACTATCACTAAAGATGGTGTTTCTGTTGCACGTGAAATTGAACTTGAAGATAAGTTCCAAAACATGGGTGCACAAATGGTTAAAGAAGTGGCTTCGCAAGCGAATGACGCGGCGGGCGACGGTACAACGACAGCGACAGTACTTGCTCAAGCTATCATCACTGAAGGTCTAAAAGCGGTTGCTGCTGGCATGAACCCAATGGATCTTAAACGCGGCATCGACAAAGCGGTTATCGCAGCAGTTGAAGAGCTAAAAGGTCTTTCAGTTCCATGTGCAGATACTAAAGCGATTGCGCAAGTAGGTACTATCTCTGCAAACTCTGATTCAACAGTGGGTAACATCATTGCTGAAGCGATGGAAAAAGTAGGTCGTGATGGCGTTATCACAGTTGAAGAAGGTCAGGCTCTACAAGATGAGCTAGACGTAGTTGAAGGTATGCAGTTCGACCGCGGTTACCTATCTCCTTACTTCATCAACAACCAAGAAGCCGGTTCTGTTGATCTAGAAAGCCCATTCATCCTTCTAATCGACAAGAAAGTTTCAAACATCCGTGAACTTCTTCCGACTCTAGAAGCGGTTGCTAAGGCATCTCGTCCACTTCTAATCATCGCTGAAGATGTAGAAGGTGAAGCACTAGCGACTCTAGTTGTGAACAACATGCGTGGTATCGTGAAAGTGGCTGCTGTTAAAGCGCCTGGTTTCGGTGACCGTCGTAAAGCAATGCTTCAAGACATCGCTATCCTGACTGGCGGTACTGTGATTTCTGAAGAAATCGGTCTAGACCTTGAGAAAGTAACGCTAGAAGACCTAGGTCAAGCTAAGCGTGTAACTATCACTAAAGAAAACTCAACCATCATCGATGGTGCGGGTGAAGAAGTGATGATCCAAGGCCGTGTTGCTCAAATTCGTCAGCAAATCGAAGACGCAACGTCTGACTACGACAAAGAGAAACTTCAAGAGCGCGTAGCTAAGCTAGCGGGCGGTGTTGCAGTAATCAAAGTGGGTGCTGCGACTGAAGTTGAGATGAAAGAGAAGAAAGATCGCGTTGAAGACGCACTTCACGCAACTCGCGCTGCAGTTGAAGAAGGTGTGGTTGCTGGTGGTGGTGTTGCACTTATCCGCGCTGCATCTAAAGTGGCTAACCTTGAAGGCGACAACGAAGAGCAAAACGTTGGTATCCGTGTTGCACTACGTGCGATGGAAGCGCCAATTCGTCAAATCACTAAGAACGCAGGTGATGAAGAGTCTGTTGTTGCTAACAACGTTCGCGCTGGCGAAGGTAACTACGGTTACAACGCGGCAACGGGTGAATACGGCGACATGATTGCTATGGGTATCCTAGATCCAACTAAGGTTACTCGTTCTGCACTACAGTTCGCTGCATCAGTTGCTGGTCTTATGATCACAACAGAAGCGATGGTGACAGACAAGCCTCAAGAAGCAGCGCCTGCAATGCCTGATATGGGCGGCATGGGTGGTATGGGTGGCATGGGCGGTATGATGTAATCATATTGGCTTTCTAAGTGGTATCACTTAGACGCTTGTAAAGAAAGCCAAGGTATTGCCTTGGCTTTTTTGTTTGTGAAATGAGTGGAAAAGTGGAAGGAAGCATTACTTTACAGCATTGGGTTCAGTTATTTTTCATTAAGCATAGTCCACTTGTTGCGCTATCCCATCTTAGCTCTTATAGTCAAATGACAGTTATGACGTGGAATTAACACGGGTAATTGATTATTAATGGAAAATAATAGTGAGTGATTAGTCGCAATTTGGCTAGCGCGCACAACTAAAGTCAGTGGAGACTCCCAATGAAAAAACTTCTTTCAGTTCTAGCTATTTCTGCAGCTGTCGCTTCGCCTGCTGTATTCGCAAGTGCCCCCGTCATGTTCTCTTCAATCAACGATTTCAATGCTCCGCAAGCAAGCAAAGTTGCTGGTGTCCGTGTAGCGGCTTTACATGGTCAAGTTGACGAAGTGTCTGGTTTGGACTTAGCTATCGTGGGTATGTCAGAAACGCAACGTACTACAGGTGTGAACTTTGGTATTTTTGGTGCATCTAAAGTAAATCAAGAAATGAAAGGTGCATCACTTGGTTTCTTTAACTGGAATACTGGTTTAACTACGGGTGTTAACTTGGGTGCGGTGAACATTACTAATGATGTTAACGGCGCGAATGTGAGCTTTGTAAACTACTCAGAAGGCGACACTATGGTGGATGTCGGTGCTGCGAACATTTCTTCTGAGTCAACGGTGCAAGTGGGTATCTTCAACAAAACCGCAAAAATTGAAGGTGTGCAGATTGGTTTGATTAACTGTGCAGACAACGGTTTCTTCCCTTGCTTCCCAATCGTTAACTTTGCTAAATAGCTTCAGTTCAGTGCAGAAAAAAGTGAAGCCCAAGTTATAGGACTTGGGCTTTTTTATGTGCTTTTTCTAAATCTAGTCAACCTCACAATATGCACTTAATTCCTCATAACGGTTCATCAGAACGCTAGACCATAAAATAATAACTGGTACAATGTACGGCAAACTTAATCGCTGTGATGTCGTAGTGCCCAAAAATAACATTTTTAATTTTAAACAAGCACTTTTAGGATTAAGTGCCCTCTTCTTTGTTTTTTTAAGCTTACTTTTGGTGGATTCAGCGGATGAGTCAAAAAATGAATATTGGTCAGAACACCAGTATGTGAGCAATGCGCTTGGAGACTTGACTCAAATTATCAACGCGCTTGAGTACAACATTACTGCGTTATACCCCCTTCATAATGAAACTTATGCATTCTCTCATTCTCGGCACATCGAGGAGCAAACTTGTTACTTTGTTAACAAAGAGCAAGGGGAGGCTAGATTCGATTTCATGTTTTCGGGCCCGACCGAAATGTGCAATACCGATAGTACATTAAACATTGAAGCGAATAAGCGATTGTTTATCGCACCCTCTATGGCTTATTTTTCGAATACTATCGAGACAATTTCAGCAATTTACTTCATCTCAAAAGATAAGTTTATTATCTCGTCACCGTCCGATTTTGCTCAGTATATTCGCGGCGATACGTTTGACTCAGTGGTGATGAATCGCCCGTATTGGATTAATACGGTGCGTTATGGATTGACCCAGCGCCAAGACCAAGTGGTGTATACCGGAGAATACAGTGATTACTTAACTGGGAAGCGGGTCGTGACGCTAACGAAAGGGATATATGTCAACGGCGACTTTAAAGGGGTGTTGGGTGTTGACGGTTATGTCAGCGATTTAGTTTCTGACAGGAAGACGGCTTATCATATCGATTCAACGAAAGGGAAGAACAAATACGGCATTATGGCGTATACGCATTCTTACCCAATCAAACTGAACGGTGTCGCTACGGGGTTGTTTTTAAATGTGGATGAACCTAAGCGAGAACACCTTTGGCATGTGTTAGAGCATGATCAAATGCAGTTGATGAGTGTATTGATAATGTATTTGTGCTTAACGCTCGTTCTTTGGCGATATTACGCTAAGCAAGAGAATCAACGTTTACACGACTTAGCGATGATGGATCCTATGACTGGGCTTCTTAACCGACGAGGCTTTGAGGCGCAACTATTGAATCAGAATGAGTCGCCTATTGTTGGCATTGGTGTGTTTGATATTGATGACTTTAAGCATATTAATGATGAGTTTGGCCATGAGATTGGAGACGAAGTCATTTGCCATATTGCAAAACTAATGCTGAGCAGCGTGCGACAACAAGATATCGTCGCCCGTTTTGGTGGGGAAGAGTTTGTCGTCGCGATTTGTGGTGACTCCCCAGAGTTACTGACTTCGATCTTTGAACGAGTTCAAAAAGACATCAGTTTACAAAGCTATCGCTGTGACAGTGGAGACCGAATTGAAGTGTCGGTCTCGGGGGGGGGCAACGCTTTACTCTCTATATCGCTTCGACAGCTTGTCACATCTATGGAAAAACCAAAGTATCCGAGCTTCTGACGAGCAGCTTTACCACGCTAAAACCGCAGGGAAAAACCAAGTGTCAATTGCGATGTATGAAAGAGGGTAGCTCAGCCTTTTTCATGGTGCTCAGCTTTCAATTTCCACTTTTTATGTACGCCACGACGTAAGCTTTGAAAGCTGTTTTCCACTCGGTCCACGCCTAAAAGAACGGCGAGAGCCAATAGCGTAATAATGACGGACTGCGATAAGTGGCCAAGTCCTATCATCATCCCCAATGCGGCTAACATCCAAATGATGGCGGCAGAGGTAACGCCATGAATCTTACCATTGAGTGTCATCATCACACCTGCGCCAAGAAACCCGACCCCTGTAATGATCTGTCCAAGAACACGAGCTTGATCCAGGGTATTTGGGGATAGGCTGATCGCCATTGTCATAAATAGATACGTCCCTGAAATGATGAGGATGGACGTCCTAATTCCAACGGGTTTGCCTCGAGTTTGCCTTTCTACGCCAATTAACACGCCATTAAGCGCGCATGCCATCAATGCCGGCCAGCTGAAAGGGTCAATGTTGAGGTAAGGGGCTATGAACATCGTAGGCATCTCCAAAAAAGGGGAGTATGCGTACGGGATGGTAAGAAGGCGAACGAAAATTAACTATCGTCACCATTAAAAGTAATGATGACGAATGGGGCAATTAACAGCCTGTGCTCGTAATGATGAAGCTGGGAAGGGTTGTTTCGGTTGCTTGCGTATATTCTAAGTAACATTCGTCAGACACAAGCCTTTTACTGCCGGAAGCATAGATGATGATGCCGTCATCGTCGGCTTCATTAGTAAAGTACCAATCTGCGACTCCATCATCCGAGGCCGCATCTCGCGTCGATGTCTCGAGTAACAATGCCCAAGCTTGATCGTTCATCGCGACTGGGTAGCCATAAGCAATTTCGATGTTGTCACCCTCAATAGTAATCGCGCCGCTCACCGCATTTTCAATGCCTAAACTGGCCGCTTTGCCATGAGTCATATTACTCGCACTTACCATTCCGCCTCTTAAACCGTTTAAAGCCGCGAGGCGTGAGTCAGTTTGTAAATTGAGGAACTTGGAATAGGCCGTTACGGATAAGATCCCTAGAATAACGATCACAATGACGAATTCGATCAGGGTAAATCCTGGAGCTTTTTGTTTGTTACGATGAACTGAATTAGTCATTTTTCATTATTATTCTAAGTGTAGGTCGAGTGGTGTTTTACTGTTACGGCCACCAATTTCACGAGTCAGCTTAGGCACAAGGTAGCCAGAAACGTTTTCAATGAGCCCTTTTATGAGTGCTCGTGCTTCATCATCACTGACGTAAAAATGCGCCGCACCTTGCACCTTATCTAAAACGTGCAAATAGTAGGGAAGAATCCCAATAGAGAAAAGGGCTTCACTCAATTTAGTTTGTGCAGAAACCGAATTATTCACACCTTTTAACAAAACACTTTGGTTGAGCAGGGTAACTCGTGCTTTTACCAACTTTTCAAAAGCCTGTGCAAGCTCGTTGTTGATTTCATTGGCGTGATTGATGTGGCTAACAAAGACGATTTTGAGGTGGCTTTGCTGCAGCATCTGGCAAAGTTCAGTCGTGATGCGTGCTGGAATCACGACGGGCAATCGGCTGTGAATTCGCAGTGTTTTGATATGAGGGAGCTCTTCAATCGCAGCGAGTAACCATTGTAGCTCGCTATCTTTAGCCATTAATGGGTCGCCGCCTGACCAAATGATCTCGTTAATTTCTGGGTTGTTGGCTACATAGTCGAGGCTTTGCTGCCACACCGCTTTTGAGCCTTTGTTATTTTGGTAGGGAAAATGACGACGGAAGCAGTAACGACAGTTAATTGCACAGCCTCCTTTCACGATCATCAATGCGCGACTTTTATACTTGTGCAGTAATCCAGGAATCGCATTATTTTGTTCTTCGAGCGGATCGGAAGAGTAACCCTGATGGATTTCAAACTCTTCACTGATCGGTAGCACTTGGCGCAGCAGAGGGTCGTGCGGGTTGCCTTTTTCCATTCTATCGACAAAGCTTTGAGGCACTCGTTGAGCAAATAGGTCTCGAGCGGCAAAGCCATCAACCCAATCTGAAGTGTCGATTTCTAATGTTTCGAGTAGCGTTCTCGGGTCAGAGATCGCATTCGATAGTTGTTTGAGCCAGTTTTGCTCAACAGATTCGACTTTTCGGGTTATGATATGCGGCATTGAAATCAACTCAAAGATGTGTAAGAGGAAATCATGGCGTCAGTAAGCACCAATGAATTCAAAGGCGGTTTAAAATTCATGATGGATAACGAGCCTTGCTCAATTATCGAAAATGAATACGTTAAGCCAGGTAAAGGCCAAGCGTTCAACCGCGTAAAACTTCGTAAACTGCTGTCAGGCAAAGTGTTAGAGAAAACATTCAAGTCTGGCGACACTGTAGAACTTGCAGATGTAGTAGACGTTGAACTGGGTTACCTATACTCAGACGGTGAATTCTTCCACTTCATGAACAACGAAACTTTTGAGCAAATCGCGGCAGATGCAAAAGCAGTCGGCGAAACTTCAAAATGGTTAGTTGAAAATGACGTTTGTACTCTAACGTTGTGGAATGATAACCCTATCACTGTAACTCCGCCAAACTTTGTTGAGATTGAAGTTACTGATACAGATCCAGGTCTGAAAGGTGATACTCAAGGTACTGGTGGTAAACCAGCGACTCTAGCAACAGGCGCGGTAGTTCGTGTTCCTCTATTCATCGCTATCGGTGAAGTTGTGAAAGTTGATACTCGTACTGGCGAATACGTTGGTCGTGTAAAGTAATCCATGCGATTACATAATCGAATGGGTATTCCAACAATATCATTCGAATGAAGAGAAGGTCACTGCGGTGGCCTTTTTTGTTATCTATGATTTTGTTTTAGAAAAGAAAAAGGCCAGTGCGAGACTGACCTTTAAATTAGTGAAATCGGTTTGCTGTTAAATCATAAAGATGAAAATAACAGACAATGCGCTGATTAGGCCTGCAAAGAAGTAGCAGCCCACTTTACCTGCAACGCCGACGTGGAATTTTAGGTCGTGCATGCCGTGGTGAAGACGGTGCATAGCGTGCCACATTGGCAGTGCCAGCGTACCGATGATAAATAGCGCACCGATAATGCTGGTGGCGAACTCAGACACACGTTCGTAACTCATAGCTTCAGCATCGATGATGCCCATTGGCACTAAGATACCTAGCACTAGAATCGTGATTGGCGTGATCATCGCGAACCAAGTACCGCCAGCGCCGAATAGACCCCACCAGATTGGCTCATCAGAGCGTTGAGGATTGTGGTTAACAGGCTTAACTTTGTAGTTTGTGTTCATAACGAAAGCTCCTTACACCACAACAAGAACGATTAAAGAAATAAAAGCCACCGCTGCCCACTGAGTCAGTACGATGATTCTTTTATCAACCAATTTACCTTTCAGGCGGATTGGCATCACTTGAGGCATCATGCTGAAGAAGGTTTGAGCGTGCATTAAGCTGCCTAGCAGAGCCACGATATTAATACCGACAATGATAGGGTTAGCCATAAAGCTCAACCAACCAGCCCACGCTTCAGGGCCTTTCACTAGTGCACCCAAACCAAAGGTTAGGAATACAGTGAACAGAATCAAAGGCAGTACAGTTGCTTCACGTAGCATGTAGAAGCGGTAGAACGGATGGTTGCTCCACCACGTTCTCTTCATCTCACGAACATAAGGCTTACGATTGCTCATCTTATGCCTCCTCTGCAGTTTTTACTTGGTTCTTGCTAACAGATGTACCGTCAGGTTTGAACATCGAGATAACGAAGTCCATTGAAGACTCAACTTTACCTTGGTTAACCGCCGCTGCTGGGTCTACTTTCTTCGGACATACTTCAGAACAGTAACCAACAAACGTACAGCCCCAAGCGCCATTTTCACCATTGATAAGCTTCATACGCTCATCTTTACCGTTGTCACGGCTATCTAAGTTGTAACGGTGAGCAAGAGTCAATGCTGCAGGGCCGATGAACTCAGGGTTCAAACCGAATTGAGGACACGCTGCGTAACAAAGACCGCAGTTGATGCAGCCAGCGAACTGTTTGTATTTCGCCATCTGCTCTGGTGTTTGCAGGTTAGTGCCATCTTCAGGCTTACGATCGTTACCAATGATGTAAGGCTTGATCGCTTCAAGGCGCTCGATGAACGGCGTCATGTCGACAATCAAATCTTTTTCGATTGGGAAGTTAGCTAAAGGCTCGATAGTCAGGCCGTTTGGGTAGTCACGTAAGAAGCTCTTACACGCCAGTTTAGGCACGCCATCAACCATGATGCCGCAAGAACCACAGATCGCCATGCGACAAGACCAACGGTATGAAAGGTCTTTGTCTTGGTGGTCTTTGATGTAACCAATCGCATCAAGTACTGACATGGTTTCATCGAATGGGACTTCGAAAGTCTGCATGTAAGGTTCTGCATCTTTCTCTGGGTCGTAGCGCAGAATGTCTACTTTTTGGATACGGTTCGCTGACATTATGCTTGCTCCTCTTCGCTCTTCTCATCTTTCTTAGCATTCGCTTCTGCAGCTTTTTCAGCGGCAGCGGCTTTCTCTGCTGCTTCACCGTATAGACGAGCTTTAGGTTGAGACTTGGTGATCTTAACGTCGCTGTAATCGATGGTTGGTGCTGCATCTTCATTGAAGAAAGAGAGTGAGTGTTTTAGGAAGTTCACGTCATCACGTTCTGTGCAGTTGTCGTCTAGACGTTGGTGTGCACCGCGAGACTCTTTACGAAGGATAGCTGAGTGAACCATTGCTTCTGCGACTTCAAGGCCGTAACCGACTTCGATAGCGTAAAGTAGGTCAGTGTTGAACACTTTGCCTTTGTCTTTAATGCTGATCTTCTTGTAGCGCGTTTTCAGTTCCGTGATCTTGTTGATGGTCTCCTGCATCAAGTCTTCTTGACGGTAGATACCACAACCCGCTTCCATGGTGTGACCCATTTCAGTACGGATATCAGCCCAGTTCTCGTCGCCTTCTTGGTTCATCAGCGCAGCGATGCGATCTTCAACCGCTTTTACCTGCTTAGCGATAGACGCTTCATTCCAGCCTTTGAACTCTGCGGCGCGTTTCACCGCTTCTTCACCGGCAACGCGGCCAAATACCACAAACTCAGCCAGAGAGTTCGAACCTAGGCGATTTGCCCCGTGTAGGCCAACTGACGCACACTCACCAACCGCAAATAGGCCTTTGATGCGAGTTTCACAAGTACCGTTAGTTTCAATACCACCCATGGTGTAGTGAACAGTCGGGCGGATTGGGATTGGCTCTTTTGCAGGATCTACGTTCACGTACGCTTTTGCTAGCTCACAGATGAACGGTAAGCGCTCTTGCAGGTACTCTTCACCAAGGTGGCGAAGGTCAAGGTGTACTACATCACCAAGAGGGTGCTTGATGGTGTTGCCTTTCTGCTGCTCATGCCAGAATGCTTGGGAAACTTTGTCGCGTGGACCCAGTTCCATGTATTTGTTTTTCGGCTCGCCCACTGGCGTTTCAGGGCCCATGCCGTAATCTTGTAGGTAACGGTAGCCGTTCTTGTTGACGATGATACCGCCTTCACCACGACAACCTTCGGTCATCAAGATGCCCGTGCCCGGTAGGCCTGTTGGATGGTATTGAACGAACTCCATGTCACGTAGTGGCACACCGTGGCGATAAGCCATTGCCATACCGTCGCCCGTTACGATGCCGCCGTTAGTATTACAGTGGTAAACACGACCTGCGCCACCCGTTGCTAGAACAACCGATTTTGCTTTGATGGTAACAAGCTCACCTTCAGACATATGAATCGCGATAAGGCCTTGTACTTCGCCTTCTTCAACGATCAAATCCACCACAAAGTACTCGTCAAATCGTTTGATTTGGTCGTACTTCATCGAAGTCTGGAACAGTGTATGAAGCATGTGGAAGCCAGTTTTATCGGCTGCGAACCACGTTCTTTCTACCTTCATACCGCCGAATCGGCGTACGTTTACTTCACCGTTTTCTTTACGACTCCATGGGCAGCCCCATTGTTCCATTTGGATCATTTCGCGAGTCGCGTTTTCAACAAAGTATTCAACAACATCCTGTTCACATAGCCAGTCGCCACCGCCAACGGTATCGTTGAAGTGGTTGTCTAGGCTATCTTCGTCTTTAATTACCGCTGCTGAACCGCCTTCTGCTGCTACCGTGTGCGAACGCATTGGGTAAACTTTAGAAATCAGTGCTACTTCTAATTCAGGATTAGCTTCAGCTGCTGCAATTGCAGTACGAAGACCAGCGCCGCCTGCGCCGATGACTGCGATATCTGTGGTAATTGTCTTCACAGTTATCCTCCAGTGTGATGCGGAGTATTCCGCTTGTTATTATCAAAGGCCAGTATTGATAAATGTCGATATAAGCCTTAAGTGGTAGGTTTAGTGTAGGAGAGGTCGATATTTGAAAAATTGATTTATTTAGGTTTTTGCTCCGGTAATGCATATGGAGGCATAAAAAATATAGGTTATGTGACTACAATCACGGCAATGAATTGTTCGCTGAGATTTATGTATCGGGCCAGTGTTAACGGCTTGTTGAGTATGATTTTTGTTATCAATATTCCTGTGGAATAAATGTCGTAAATTGTATTGTAGAACGTTATTTTCTCGTTTCACTTGGCTCAATATGATGCTTACAAATTCATAGAAAGGTGGTAATTTCCTTCGCTTAGTAATCGGTAAGGTGGAATCAAATCATGCAAGCGACCTGGCAGCCAGCTGCGACAATCGAACAGTTAAAGCAACGTGCTGAAATTATTAAACAAATTCGTCAATTCTTTTCTGAGCGAAGTGTTCTTGAAGTAGATACCCCTGCAATGAGTCACGCGACAGTGACGGATGTGCATTTGCATACTTTTAAAACTGAATTTGTTGGCCCTGGTTACGCTGGTGGGCAGCCACTCTTTTTTATGACGAGTCCTGAGTTCCACATGAAACGTTTATTGGCGGCAGGGAGTGGCTGTATTTATCAAATTTGTAAGTCGTTTCGTAACGAAGAGAACGGCCGTTACCACAACCCTGAATTCACGATGCTGGAGTGGTATCGCGTTGGGTTTAATCATCACGATTTGATGGATGAGATGGATTTGCTGCTACAGCAAACCTTGAAGTCGGGCGAAGCCGAGCGCATGACTTACCAGCAAGCTTTTATTGACGTGCTGGGTGTGTGTCCGCTTGAGGACATTATGGATACCCTAAAACAAGCGGCAGCGAAGCTTGGACTTAGTGATATTGCCGACCCTGAAGAAGACCGTGATACCTTACTGCAATTACTGTTTAGCGTGGGTGTCGAAGAAAAGATCGGCCAGACAGTACCAGCATTTGTTTATGACTTCCCAGCTTCACAGGCGGCATTAGCTAAGATTAACCCGAATGATCCACGAGTGGCTGACCGTTTTGAGGTGTACTTCAAAGGCATCGAATTGGCAAACGGCTTTCATGAGTTGGATAACCCACAAGAGCAGCTCAAGCGCTTTGAAGATGACAATGCCAAACGCATTGAGATGGGGTTATCGCCTCAACCGATTGATCATCATTTGATTGAGGCGTTAAAAGCAGGGCTACCAGATTGCGCTGGTGTCGCTTTAGGTATCGACCGTCTGATCATGCTGGCATTAGGTTATGAGCACATCGATGAGGTGACTGCTTTTCCATTCCCGCGTTCTTAAAACTTCAGCGTTTAATTTACTTCTGTTAACTGACTAGGATTCCGGTGCCAATCACAGCCACAATGGCACCAATCCAAGCGTAAGCATTGGGCCTTTGTTTGGTGTAAAACCAAAGTATAGGCAGCAACATGATAGGTGTGGTAGACGATAACAAAGCAACCATGCCGACATTGCCTTCCTGTAGTGCGTATAAGATCAGCGTCATTCCTACCGCCATGGCGAGAAAGCCATTTACCGCAGTAATAGCGAACATTTGACCATTCATTGGTTTAATAGCCCGGGAGAGTTTGGCTCCGGTTAAGCGAAACAGTGAATGAGCAACAAAGGCGGTGATCATTCGAATCGCAGAAGCGGCGACTGGATCGATATTGGTTTGCATCACAGGCTTTGCAATGATGCCTCCAAGAGCTTGGCAAATAGCAGCGGTGATTCCTAGTGCAACGCCAATCCAAACCGTGCCTTTAATGGCTTCAAGTTGATTTTTGGATTGGCCTTTACGACCAAAAAAGATTGCGGTTAACACGCCACTAAATACCAATGCCGAGCCAATCAGCTCGCCAGAAGTCATGCTTTCGCTAAACAGGAAGTAACCGAGAATTGCTGAGAATACCGCGTGACAAGAGAACAGTAAGCCCGCTTGGCGCGGCCCCATACGGTTCAAGCAAGCGAATAAGGCGGTATCACCAATAAAGATGCCAATCAAGCCTGACAGCATCATAGGCGTAACTAAGCTTGCTTCAACGGAGCTCCACCCACCAGTAAACCAAGCCATGCTCGATAACATGACCGCAGTGCAGCCCATTCGCCAACGGCTATACGCGAAAGATCCCAAGTGCTGAGCTGGTTTGACCGACATTAGGCTCGCTATCGCCCAAAGAAATGCCGCCGCTAAGGCAAGCCATTCAAATCCCATTGAAAAACATCCATGTAGACAGGTATTAAGGAAGTAGGGATTTAATATGCACTAATCCCCTCTAATTACAAAGTAATGAATGAGAGGGGATAAAGTGAATCGTCACTAGACGAAGAGGAATAATGCGAGGTAGACGATACCTAATCCTATTAAGCCGAGGATAATCCCCATTTTCGCCATGTCTTTACTTTCGATAAGGCCGGTTGAATAAGCCAGTGAGTTTGGTGGGGTCGATACCGGTAGAATCATGCCAAGAGAAGCTGAGAACGCGACCACGACGAGTAATCCTTGCAAGCCTCCAATCGCGGCTAAACTTTCCATCGAAGCCCCAATAGCGGCAGCGATTGGCATGAGTAAGTTAGCAGTAGCGGTATTTGACATAAAGTTCGCCATTAGCCAACACACAATTGAGAGAGTGATGACGACGGCTGCAGGTGAAAGGGATTCATAATCAATCGCGTGTGCTAATGCTGCGGCTAGCCCTGTTTTATCCAGCCCGATTCCGATCGCGATACCCCCGGCGACAAGCCATAGCACATCCCAGTTGATCAGTTTGAGCTCTTCCTTGCCCATGATACCGGTTAGCGTAAACACCGCTAACGGGATGATTGAAACCACATAGGTGTTCATACCGTGCAATTTGGTGGTCATCCATAGCAGGATGGTGGCCGCGAAGGTGACATACACCACAATCGCACGCCAGCTTTTCTTAAATTCCCCATCAAGTTTTAGCTTCATATTATCTTGCTGTGACGGAAAGAACTTTTGCAGTAGGAACCAAGCGATAGTGAGTTGAATGACGACAAATGGAAGCCCCATCATCATCCAAGATAAGAAGTCGATGCTGTTTTCACCGGTAAGGTATTGCAGAGCTATGGCGTTGGGTGGTGTGCCGATAGGTGTCGCAATACCGCCAGTATTGGCGGCGATAGGAATACAAAGCACTAATGCCTTAATACCTATATCTCCACGAGGTGCGGAAGCAACGATAGGGCCAAGTAACGCGAGCATCATAACCGTCGTGGCGGTATTGGACATGAACATGGAGAACACGGCAGTGATCAGCATTAAACCTAACATGATGAATCTAGGTTGAGTACCGAATGGCTTAAGAAGCACTCGAGCCAAATTGTTATCCAACTCATACTTGGAGGCCGCAATCGCCAAGGCAAAGCCCCCCATGAACAGTATGATGATAGGTGAGGAAAAGGCGCCGAAAATATCGGTGTAATTCATTAGTTCGCCTAACTCATGTCCTGCTGGTGGTGTTCTAAATAAGTGCAAGCCTTTATCCGATATCATCACTAGCTGCAGAGCAATGATGAGGATGGAAGTGGCGAATACGGGAACGGGCTCTAGTACCCAAAGTAAAGCGGCCAGTAAGAAGATGGCTAATAATCGATGCTGAATAAGAGTGAGATCATCAATAGGAATTGCATCGATAGGCATGAATAACACACCTAGAGGAATGGAAAAACAGATCAGTAACTTCACCAAAATGTTGGCATTCAACTTTGGCATGGTAGATAGGTCCTATAAGTAAATTATTCACGAATAGAGTAAGTTATCTGATAACTGAGTACTTGGAGGCGAGTTGAAGTTTCGCAAACTTGTTCAGTGTTTCGGCAGTAGCTTTGCTTTTGGTCAATATTTCAAAGCGCTATTTCACGCCAGAAAAAGGAAAGGCGAGTTATTTCTAACTCGCCTTATTGATTAGATTCGAAACTGTAATGGAAGGCTATACTTCGCTTTGGCTTTCTGGTGTTTCAGTTGTCTCTGCAGACTCAGCTGCGTTGGTATGAGCGTAAGGCGTGCCTAGAACGGTTTTTTCACCATTCATCATTGACTCATCGAACTTGATCGCATCTTTCGCGAATAGGTTGATTACGGTAGAGCCGAGCTTAAAGCGACCCATCTCTTCGCCTTTCTTCAGAACAACCGAATGGTTACCTTCTGCTGGGTAGTCCCACTTGTAAACCGTGTTACCGCGTGGCGGAGTCACCGTGCCAGCCCATACTTGCTCGATGCTACCAACAATAGTTGCACCAACAAGGACTTGTGCCATTGGGCCGAATTCAGTATCAAAAATACATACAACGCGTTCGTTACGAGCAAATAAGTTTGGCACGTTTTCTGCGGTGAGTGGATTTACCGAAAAAAGATCACCAGGAACGTAGATCATCTGACGTAATGTACCATCGCAAGGCATGTGTACGCGGTGGTAGTCACTTGGTGAAAGGTACAAAGTGGCAAATTCACCATCTTTAAATTCTTCTGCTAGGTTAGCGTCTCCACCAAGTAGCTCTTGAGCCGAGTAGTTGTGGCCTTTTGCTTGGATTAGTTGGCCATCAGTAATTGGACCAAACTGGCTAACGCGAGCATCAGCAGGATGAACAATGACTGATTCACCTTCCGAGATAGGGCGCATGCCTTCTTTTAGCTCACGAACAAAAAACTCGTTAAACGTCTTGAAGTGTTTTGGATCGCTGTGTAGCGCTTCATCCATGTTCACTTTGTACTGCTTGATGAACCAGTTGATGATAGCTGTAGTTAAACCACCTGCCTTTGCAGAAGCAATTTTACCGACTAGACGAGTTAATCCGTGCTGAGGGATCCAGTACTGTAGTCCAACTTTAATCTTATCCATTGTTTACTTTTCCAATGCTAACTAATTGATTCACTGTTTAGGGCGCGAGATGTTACTGAAATTCGCGCCTGTTGTCAGCAAATGCCCATATTTGTTCACAAAAATAGCGACTAAAGATCGGCTTTTTTGCTGCGTGAATACTGACGATTATCTTTGTTGCCAGCCATGCTTTCGATGATTCTATGATAGTTATCGAAACGTAGCTTACTGATATTCCCGTCTTCTACCGCTTCACGAAGTAGGCAACCTGGATCGTCATTGTGTTTACAATCTCGGAACTTACAGCCACCAAGGAACGGCTTAAATTCTACAAAAGCTTCGGTGATGGCTTCTGGCTCTAAGTGCCATAAACCAAACTCACGAACTCCTGGGGAGTCAATTAAATCACCGCCTGATGGGAAATGGTAAAGGCGAGCAGCCGTCGTAGTATGCTGACCAAGACCTGAGTTCTCTGAGACCGCGCCTTCTTCAATATCTAACGTTGGCATTAATGCGTTCACTAGGCTCGACTTACCCACGCCAGACTGACCCACAAAGATATTGATACGATCTTTAAGTTCAGCTTCTAATTCTTTAATGCCATATCCTGACTCTTTACTGACGAACATGACTTTATAACCAATCTTCTCGTATTCTTTGAGGGTTTGTTGGTATTCTTCTAGCTGTTGTTCGCTCAATAAGTCTACTTTATTGAGTACCACTAACGGAGCAATACTCAATGTCTCAGAGGCAATTAGGTAACGGTCGATAATATTGAGTGATAGCTCTGGCAGAACCGCAGAAACAATCACCATTTGGTCGACGTTGGCGGCAACCGGTTTTAGGCCGTCATAGTAATCAGGTCGAGTAAGAATAGAGCTTCTTGGTTCAACGGCTTCAACAACACCAGAAATACCTGCCATTGATTCCAAGCCTGCACGCCAAATAACTTTGTCGCCTGATACTAAACTTTCGATACCACGACGTAAGTTACAGCGATGGATTTCCTGAGTCTCTAAGTCTTCAATGTCAGCATGTTGACCAAAGCGAGTGATAACCAGCCCGGTTTTGGTTGCCCCAAGCATGTTTTCATCCCATTGGATGGAATCTTCTTTCTTGAGTCGCTTTTTCTGGTTGCTGCGTACGCGTCGTACTTGACCTTTGGTCAGTTTTTTCTTTTTTGCCACGGTTTTCTACTTAACACATCTAAACTTAATAGTGACTGGGAACTCAAACGCTGCACTTTTCAGCGACTGTAAAACTAGTTTGAGCATAGTTATTTGGGTATAGTACCTCTTTTACACGTAAACAAATAGGCAACCTCTTTATGTCCTTTAGCGATCAGAACCTAATTTGGGTCGATCTTGAGATGACAGGTCTAAATCCTGAAACTCATAAAATCATTGAAATTGCGTCTATCGTCACTGATAGCCAGTTAAATATCTTAGCTGAAGGACCAGTATTGGCTATCCACCAACCAGACTCAGAGTTGGACAAAATGGATGAGTGGTGTACGACAACTCATACCGGTAGTGGTCTAGTTAAACGTGTAAAGGAAAGTTCAGTTTCAGAGCAAGAAGCGGTTAACCAAACTATTGAATTCTTAAAGAAATGGGTTCCAGCGGGTAAGTCTCCAATTTGTGGGAACAGTATCGGGCAAGACCGTCGTTTCCTTGTGAAGCACATGCCTCACCTAGATGAGTATTTCCATTACCGCTGTATTGATGTAAGTACGCTCAAAGAGCTGACTCGCCGTTGGAAACCTGAAATTTTAGATGGTTTTTCTAAGCAAGGTACTCACTTGGCGTTAGATGATATTCGTGAATCTATTGCTGAATTGAAGTATTACCGTGAAACCATTATTACGATCTAACTTCATATAGAAATTCCTGATTTTCCTCATATAGATCCAAAATTTAGCGGCCTTGAGTATTTTTTTGTGTGCTTTTTCAGCAAATGAGAAAAAAAACATTTTTTTTTGAGTGAAGGACTTGCATCACAAAAAAATGCTCTTATAATTCGCAGCCCTGAACGACGAAAGACGATTCAGAATGCGACACTAGCTCAGCTGGTAGAGCGCAACCTTGCCAAGGTTGAGGTCACGAGTTCGAACCTCGTGTGTCGCTC
>NZ_JBHZSF010000008.1:0-209912 GCF_043642225.1 Vibrio profundi
TTTGTTTGGCGACTAAACCATATCACTTACTACCGTTTTTGTTTTAAGTTCCCGCTAATCCGCGATGAACCAAAAAATAGGGTTCCTTTCGACTAACAATCAGTACCTTCTGAAAGTAACAATGCGTCTTCTAATTCAACACCAAGATAGCGAATCGTCTTATCTACCTTTGTATGCCCAACAATAGCTGCACCGCTCTAATATTTTTCGTTTTTGCATAGACTAATGTCGCTTTGGTTCGCCTCATCGAGTGAGTGCCATACAAGTTAGAGTCCAACCCAAGATCTGATGCCCACTCTCTGACTAGGTGTCTATAGTACGAATAACTAATTGATTGTTGCTTTCGTCTTTGACTTGGAATAAGAAAATCGCTGGCGCTCAGTGAGGAAATCAAAATCCATTTCATTAAACTTTGTTGAGCTCTCGTCGTTATTTCAAATTGAACTTCAATGTCTGTTTTTCGCTGAATATGCTTAACACGGCTAAATATCCTATCTTGCGAAGATACATCGCAGACCCTGAGCGAGAGCAAGTCACTCGCCCTAAGTTTGCTATCAATTGCCAAGTTAAGTAGTGCAAGCTGCATCAAACTATTTTCAATCTATAGTCTGTTTCTTATCCGCCAAATCTCCTCAAGCCGAAAAGGCTTTTTGACGCCACTTTGTTTTGTTTTGTTGAAAACTACCATAATGACCTCCTATTTATTTGATCATCACGATTGTAGTTGGAAGGAAAATGGACAAGAGCTTGCTAGAGCATTTAATTAATTCAAATCGTTCAGAACTAATTAAAGCCTGGTAAAGACTTCAAGTTTGCACTTTTTCACAATCAGCTTTAAATAAATACGTTCTAAAGCTCATCTAATCTCAACATTAAAAGCAGATATATCAGACAATTTGTTATGAAAAACACCTTTAGCAGCCATAAAGCCGAAAGTGTAAGGATTCACTGCCCGCCCTTCCCGATCGTTTACACAAAGCATAAGGGGCCAGTTAAATAGGCTAGTGAGCATTACCCCGAGAGATGACATGGGACAGTGCTCCTACATACTCAATCTGTAACGATCTACTCTTCTTTCTTCTCACTTCGATAACTTGGTGCCGTGATACCAACCCAACCTTTGAAAGCACGGTTAAAGTTACTCAAATCACTATAACCAAGTTGCCAACTGATCTCTTGCACTGAAAGATCTGTTTCTTCGAGCAACTGTTTGGCTTTCTCTTTTCGAACCTGTTCTTTGGCTTTTTTAAAAAGGATGTTTCTACTCTTCAGATTTCGTTGCAGCGTTCGTTTTGTCATGCCCAACATGGTTGCAAACCACTCAATGTTAAACCAAGGCAAAATCGCGTAGGTCTGGATCAACGTTTCGACTGACTGGTACCAATCTAATTCGCTCTCTTGTTCGATTATGGCTCGATAGTTATCAGGCAATGGAATCACTATCGCACCATATTGTTGTTCAAACTGAATATCAGAATTAAAAAAGTGCTTAGGTATCTTACGAGCACTGTTGTTCGATGAGACAAGTTTACCGTGTGATGGTTGCCAACTTTCGCCTATAAACTTACGGCATAGGGTAATCACAGTAAGAGATCTAAACCATTCTGCTTGTTCAAAACCCGATGTAGATGGGTGATAGCAACTGCGATGACACAGCCACCACAAGCCCTCTTTTTTCTCTGTCCAGATCGTGACGTGGTTGTTCAAACTAGGCATTTCAGCGATCAAACAACGAATGGCTTGCGCCAACGATGTGCATTTTTCTATTTCATTATGCAGCCGTGGTGACAGTTGTTCCAGAGAGGTTTTTCGCCCAACTTCAATCCCTATTGAATAACCAAACTGACGTTCAAGTCGATGAATAAAGAGAATTAAATCTTGGGTAGGAAGCCAATGGTTAGATTGTGTCAATTCAATTGGTAAACCGCACTCGATAGCGACACTGCGCCAGTCAAGTGCTCTCTTATCGCAATACGCAATGTATGGGGCAATATTACTGGTAGAACTCAACAGTATGTTAGTTATGTTCGATGAAGCTTTCATTGTTGTTAGCGTTTACCTACAAATGTCACCAAATGACCCACTTCTGGGTGCTAAGCGCTACTTCTTGGCAACGCTATCAAGTTTCACCAGATGTTGATAACCGAAGTGTAGTTGATGAGTAAATTTGGTCACATAATTAGATTTCTATGCATGAGGAAAAGTAAGTCAAATGACGCTTTGGTGACGCGTGTGTTGAATCAGTCGAAACACACTTTGGAGCAAAAAAGAGTCAGCCTGATAGGCTGACTCTTGTACATGAAAGTATATGGTAATATCGAAAAGGTCACGGATAGTTTGATCGCTGCAGCCGCTGATTACTTAAGCTGATGACCCGTCCTCTTCGCGAGCTTTTGCATCGCTTCCGCAAACGTAGTGGCCCCACCTTTAGCTTTGACCTGTACTACCTTATAGCCCATTTTTTCCAACGCTTGGCGCTCTGCCAAAACCGCTTTGTCGTCTTGCTGGCTACCCTGAGCAGGCTGATGAATGTAGCACCCTTCAAGTTGACCATCTTCGACCAGTTGGTGATGTTTCAGTGCATTGATATCAAAATTCATAGTACGTCTTTTAATTAAAAGTGGAGAGTTTCTGAGACAAGTTACATTCGCTTTAAAGGCTTCACGACACTATCTAAACCTTCGATTTTCAGAGCTAAACATAGCTTTAATAAATCGCCTAGCTCACCGTTCGGAAACCCCTTCTTGTCGAACCATAACAGGTATTCTTCCGGTAAGTCGATCAACACTCTTCCAGCGTATTTTCCGAAAGGCATTTGAATGCGAGCTAACTTAATTAAATTTTCTTTCTCTAACATGTGACTTATTAGTTTAGTTGTGCGCTTCCTTGTAGAGTAACACCTAAACGATCCACCCAGAAGTGAATCGCGTCTTTCGCATCCTAGAAAACTCCTGTTTATGCTAGCTGACGGATTGGATACAAAAAAGCTCACTGTCAGTGAGCTTTATGAAATATAAATTGGATACCCAATCGTTACCGGAAACAAACCTCAGCCCAGCGAACTAAGCCTGCTGTGACCGAGCCAAAATAGTTTCCACTCACTATCGGAGTATTCGGAACGGCTTGTTCTACAGCTTGACGTAAGATAGGAGAACGAGCAGAACCACCAGTCATAAAAATAACGTCTGGTGTTTTCTCCCCTTCTACGATCGCTTCTTTCACTAAATCGATCATTTTTGATTTTGGGGATTCAATCGCTTCAACCATTTGCTCAACGCTTAAATCGACTTCCACTAGCTCTGATGCAATATTCATTGCCGCTCTATATTGCTTAGAATCTGCTAACGCAATCTTCGCTTCTTCCGCCCTACGAACGATACTGTAGCCAAGCGTTTCGTTATAGATTTTCAATAAACGGTCTAGCTTTTCTGGCTCCTGCGCTTCTTTTCTTAATAATTTAAGTGCTCTTAAATTTTCGCGGGAGTAAAAATCACGCTGTGCTTCAACGTTATTAATGGCAATAGGGTTCCAAAACTGAGTCAAAGGCATATCAATGCCTGCAGTACTTTTGCTTCCCATTCCGAATGGATGCATTAACTGTTTAAAAGCTAAGTAAATATCTAAGTCATTACCACCCACTCGCTGACCACTATGGGCGAGTAAACTTTGAGTTCGATCGGTTTGCTTTGCCCAACTAGGACCCATGTCTAATAGAGAGCAGTCTGTTGTACCACCACCAATATCTACCACTAGCACCGTTTTATCTTCAGACAAGGTGCTTTCATATTCTAAACCTGCGGCAACGGGTTCAAATTGGAAAGCGATATTACGAAAACCAGCACGCTTAGCTGCTCTCGAAAGGATGCTTTCTGCTTGGCGGTTTGCTTCTTCTCCACCGCGTCCATGGAAGTTAATTGGACGTCCAATCACCGCTTCATAGATGATCGCTTCAGTATGTGATTCAGCTTGGTTTTTGATGTTTGCCATCATTGCACACACAAGGTCTTCAAAAAAACTCACCTGTATGTCATGCAAACCGCTCGCACCTAAAAAGGATTTGGGAGACTTCACATAATAGACATCACGAGGGTCTTCTAAATACAAATCCAACGCAGCCTGACCAAATGCCATATCTTCAGGCAACAAATCGATGCTTTCTTCTCTATTGGCAGCGATGGCGCGACGAAGGACCTGCTCGCCCACAGTATCGCTTGGCTTGATGTTTAAATGACGGAAAAGGTGCTCTGAAACACTCTCACGAGTAGGAGCACAGACTGTCGAAGGGATGTAGTGACTGCTACCTTCTACAGGTAACAAGCTTGGATGGCCTCCTACCATAGAAGCCACCGAACAATTCGCAGTACCATAATCAAAGCCGATATACATATTTTCCCCCATCAACAAAAGGGGCAAGATGCTACCCTAAACCACTCAAAAATACGAGCTTGGTTGCTGATGAAATACGAAAGGGAAAATAGCTTGTTATGCTAACCCAATAATAAATGGGACAAATATCACACTTTAAGTAAATACTCTCTAATATAGACATAAAACCTCAATAAAATTAATCCTTATTTATCAAATGGTTAATACCTTACAATATGTTCAATATCTATCATTTAAGCTTGTTTGTTTTACAAATCAATAAAAATCAATAAGTTATATGCAAGTTTTGTTGTATACATATTCTCTATCAAATATTTACAAACCATAACTCACTTTGACGCTCCGACAGTTGCTTCCTAAATTTTAATGGTCTTTCGACAAATACAGTTAACTGTTTAGGATGAACAATGAAAAAAAATAAAATTGTATTAGCGCTTGGGTTAACAACAAGCCTTGGCTTAGTCGGCTGTTTTGACAGTAGTTCCTCTAGCGGATCAACGTCTTCAGCCAGTTCATACAGTGTGACAGCGATTGATGGCTATCTACAAAACGCACAAGTTTGGCTCGATTTAAACAGCAACTTCATGTTAGATGCAGGTGAACCAACTGCGATTACAGGTGCTGGTGGGCAAGCTAGCCTCGATGTTACAGGGATCCCTAACCCAGAAAGTTACCCCGTTGTAGTACGGGCAATTAAAGGTGAAACCATTGATGAAGATACTGGAACAGAGGTAGCTTCTGACTACGTGATGTCCGCACCTGCTGGCCAGCAAGATGTGACCCCCCTTTCAACCCTTGTTCACGTCATACTAGAGCGTGACGATACTCTTACCGAAGATGAAGCCGTAACCCAAGTCGCCACACAACTTGGTATTGAAGATGACGAAGTACTTGGCGACTTCATTGAAGATGGACACACCGAAGCCGCTTTTGGTGCTGAAAGCCTAGTGGATAACGGAGTTCTCAAATCCACGCCTGAAGAACTAGCAACCGAAGCGGATGAAGGCGAATCAGACACCAGTGAGATGCTAGCAGAAGCCGAAGAAGTGAATGAAGCTATTGCAAGCTACATCGACACGCTAGAAGCAGACCTCGAAGAAGGTGAAGAGCTTGTTATTGACGAGGACGTGGTCATCATCGTCGATGAAACGGCTGAGAATGGCTATACCGTAGACACGGATTCCGATGGCGATGGCGTCGCAGATAGCGTCGACTTTGCACCTAACGACGAAACAGAGTGGGTGGATTCAGATGATGATGGTACTGGTGATAATGCCGATACTGACGATGACAACGACGGGACTTTAGATGTCGATGATGATCTCCCATTTGACCCAACCGAAACATCCGATAACGACAACGACGGTATTGGTGACATTGCCGATACCGATGACGACAACGATGGCATTCTAGATGTTGATGACGCTAACCCAACCACACCAGACCTCGATCCTATTGAACAAGTAATCGAGTTCATGCAAAACAACAGCACCTTCTATGCGCTATGGGCAGATGAAGATACGTATCAAAACTCAGCAGGAGAAAATGAAACTGAAATTAGTGTCTTCATGGAAGAGTTCGAAGTCGAGAACAACGTAGGTACACTTGCAAACTTCTATGAGATTGAGGCGGATGGCTCTCTATCTAGCGAAGACCCATATGACGAAGAAGACCAAGACATTGCGCTAACCGATACCGGTTGGATGGCTTATAACGATGTCTATGAAATAGCGATCACCGGTGGTGGTGTAAGTGTTTACCCTGAAGACATTCCTACACTAACCAGCACAGCGTTTGGTTATGTGAAAGACCTAGGGGGAGAAAACATTGCAGAAAACGCCGGTGAACTCGCGGATTATGTAGATGAAACCGCCGTATTCCCTGAAGGCTCTGAAGGTGGTTCGGTGCAACTCACCCCAGACAACGACCAGTATTTCTTATGGAACCAACCTTGGTTCTGGCGTGCGACAGGAAACTACGAAGACGATGGTGAAAACGCGACATCACTCACCGAAATTGTCGTTGCAGCAGCGGATAAAGTTGCGACTGGTGATAAGTCTGACACCGTTAAAGCGCTGTCGATTGGCTATGATATCGGTATCCAACTTGTCGATGACAATACGATTAGTTATGTCTCTCTCGATTGGGAGTGGAATGAAGAAACGTCCAGTGTTGGCGACGCCACCGTCAATGGTACCGGTACTTGGGAACAAATCACCGTTAACGGTGAAAGCATCATTACCTTCGATATCCCTGCAAGTGTAAGAACGGCTTGGGGTGATAATTGGGACCAAGATACCTACCGCCAAATCCTATCTGTCTATGAAGGTGCGGTGTACCACGGGGACTGGTTCCCAGCCGGAGAAGCTGAAGAAGGCGATGAAGGTTTCTTACTTAATGAAACCGCCAAAGACGCTCTAATTGCCGCGGTAAACATAGAAGGTTGGTGTCCGATTACTGAAGCCGATTCTGGTACCACACTCGCTGAGTTTGAAGCGCAATTTGCAAATTGTACTCTGCCAGAAATGATGCCTCTCGATTCCGTGTCCTACCGAGTCAGTAGCTCGGGTCAGACGCGAACCGGAGCGTATGCTGACAATAACGAAATGCTTCGCTTCAAAAATGGCGATCCAAGCATGAAGTACTGGAATGTAAATGATTCCGGCATACTGGAGATCGGGGATGATGCAAACACCATTTGGGATTACCGACGCTTAATCATCGACACTGATGATGACGGTCAATTCCGTATTGCTCACTTTGATCCAGAAGATGGCAGTGTTTGGTTAGGCACTTACCTTGATATCAACCTAGATGAGTCAATTGGTATGTGTGACGCTGACGATTCAGGTTGGAACGACGAAACTGAAACGCCTATCAACTTCAAAACTTACACGGAATACTTAGCAGCATTAGATGGATGTCTTGATGACCAAGATTATCGTTTAGCTAAATTCAGCACTTCTTTCATCGACGATGAGCTCCAGCTTAACTCTGATGATGAATACATGACGTTCTATGGCGAAGGTCATGAAACAGAAACCGCAGGCACGGGCTTATTCCAAGAAATTGATGAGCAAGGCACTGTGACTGAAGAAGTGAACTTTACTTGGTCTATTCATGATGAAGACAGAGGGATCCTCGCAGTAGTATTCAGCTACACCGACGATAACGATGCAGCGCAAACTGCGACTGACTACATGTCTATCGCATACAGCAACGGTATCGAGTTCAATGTGAAGATCTTCACCACTTCCTCTGAATGGGATGGCAATACGATCGATGCAGACGGTGAAATCTGGTTCGAAAACTACGCTCACCCTGATTCGGAAGACGAGCTAACCGATCTCGGTTTTATTAGCGACTCAACCGAAGCAATGTAACCCGAAGCAATATAACTGTGTTGCTGAACAAAGCCGAGCCTTATAGCTCGGCTTTTTTTCATCTAAAGATCAATCTTCAAGCTTTCTATTCAAGGTACACAATTGACATAAATGATGGTAACGTCTGCGCTTTCATAAACAGGAGAAAAATATGAAAACGCCTTGTGTCGCGGCTTGCAAAAACAATGGTGGGATCTGTAGCGGTTGCTATCGAACCATGGATGAGATTATAGGTTGGAAAGGCTTAACGGAAGAACAGCGCCAAGACGTAATGAACCGACTAGGTAAGGCTGCTTCTACGCATACGTGCCCGCAATGTGATGAGCCCGCCCAATGTGATATCAGTGCAGGCAAAGAGACTTGCTGGTGCTTTGAGCTCGAAAAAAGAGACACAGACAGCATCCCAAAAACAGGTAGCTGTATGTGTCGTCGTTGTTTATCTCAACTGCCGATACTGTAACTTACCCCTAAGCGTTTAGACGTGCCAGAAGCTCAGGCTGCTAAAATGTGTAGTAAACGTTCAAATTGAAAGAGATCACACCATCGTCCCCTTCTTGAGCAATCGAATCTTCGTGTAGGTATTCCGCTTCAAGGTCTAGCATCAGCGGGGTATTATTGCGAAAACGCATTCCGCCACCGAAGCTTGGTGCCCATTCTATGTCATCATCACCAGGTAAATCTTTTTTGATTCCGGCGTACCCTAGCGTGCCATAAATATTAAAATGATAATCGATGGGAATTAACCATTTGGACACCAAGGAGGCATTCCACTTAACCCTTTCATCTCTATCAGACACTAAAACAGACTCTCGACCTTCAATCGCTAAAAAGCTCAAAGGTTGGTAGCCAACAATCCCACCTAGCAAGGTGCTGTCTGGTTTGTTATCACCTTGGTATTCAGAGTCACCATAATTCGCCATACTCATGCTGACGCCTAAATAAAACTGATTGGGTTCTTTTTCTTCTCGATTGGTTTCAGCCTTTGCCGCAAGAGAAAACGTTGTCGCTGCCAATGCAGTAGCCAACATTATATTTTTCATATCACCACCACTAGCCATCCATAGTACTTTAAGACTAGTTCGAGACTGAAAAGCTGCCACTATTGAACATACACTTAGACGCAAAAACGTTGATTTTATATCCAGTTCAAGATTAGAAGATGAGAAACATTGATTAAAGACGCTCACGGCAAAGCACAAAACAAAAAGGCCAGCAATGCTGACCTTATTTAACTTGATAAACGTGTATCAATTGAGCGTTATTTTTTAGCTAGCGCTTGAGAGTCGAATTTGATCCCTTCCCAGCCTTTCACCATAAAGTTACGAATATTTTGGTGATCAGTGTTATCTGGGTGCTGCAATACGTCTACTCGGTAGTATTGGCCGAAACACTGAAGCGTTTCCGCAGGCGTTAGGTCATTCAACAAGCCAAACGCAAAGATCTTACAAGAACCATTATTCTGCCCAGCTTCATTGTGGGTATCGCCATTTACAAATGCGGTAGGTTCAAAATCATACGTCGATTCGATAACAGCAATAGTATCTGAAAACTCAATTGATTCAGGGCGAGCTTTTAACGCATCTAAAAATGCATTCAATTCCATCTGTGGTTCTCCTTTGATAATGAATGACGCATATTACCTTTTTTTCACTTTCTTTCCATTATTGATATTCCCACGAAATTAAGAGCAAGATTTTCAGGTCTAACAAGCATCTAAGTTTATTCAAGGGTATATACTGTATATATTCCTACCTGAAATGGAGAATCAAATGTTTGATATACAATCTAACTTGCTTGAAAAACAGCAAGGTTCGGTTGACCTAGAAAAATGGCAACAAACCGTTGATTTGATTTCAGAGCTTTATGACGCTGCATGTGGAACGATCGTTCAATTAAAAGATCAAGAGTTCAAAGTCGTAGTCTCTAGCAGCAATGAGGACAACTTCCTCAAAGTAGGAGAAACCTGGCCATGGAATATACAAAGTTTCTGTAGAACAATCGTAGAAACCAATGAGCAACTCTACATATATAACGCACAAGCAGACGACTTCTGGAAAGATGCCCCTGCAGTGAGAAAAGGCCCTGTTCGTTCTTACTGTGGCTTACCGGTCTATTGGCCTGATGGCTCTATCTTTGGGACGATCTGCGTTATTGATACCAAAGACACGAACTACAGCGAGACACTACAAGCAGTTCTCAAACAGTTATGCCTGTTGATCACCTCAGATCTACGCATGTTGGCGGACTACGAAAAGATTAAAAGCCTAGCGATTACCGATGACTTGACGGGAGTCAATAACCGCCGAGGTCTAAAAATCCTTGGCGAGCAGAAATTTAAAGACGCAAAGCGCTACCAACATTCCATTGGCCTCATTTACCTTGATATCGATAACATGAAAATCGTTAACGACACATTTGGTCATACCGCCGGTGACACGTGCATTGTCACACTCTCCAACATATTGAAGGAGAACTGCCGTGCAAGCGACATCATTGCTCGGTTAGGTGGAGATGAGTTTATTATCATTTCTTTACTGGGTTCGCGCCGAGAATTAGGTTTGATGGCCAGTCGTATCGAAGAAAAATATCACACCGCTACCAAGGGCAATGTCCAACTAGAACTGACTTCGATCAGCTACGGAACGAGCATTATTGATTGTTATAGCCCTCATTCCTTTGAAGAACTACTAAATGAAGCCGACGCTAAAATGTACGAACACAAACAAAGTAAGAGGTCGAAAACAAGTATAGAGTAGAGTTGTTGCCAGAATGTTGATTTAAAGATAGAGTTTTTATTCCAATAACAACAAGAGTATAAGCATGGAAGCATTACTGGCTGAGTACCCTGTCGTGACAGAGATCCCTGTTGCTTGGGGAGAAATGGACGCATTAAACCACGTGAATAACGCTGTTTATTTTCGTTACTTTGAAACGGCACGACTCGACTTCTTCAAACACGTCGAACTAATGGAAGAGATGGCAGTTACTAAAGTAGGCCCAGTGTTAGGTGATACTTACTGTAAATATCGCTTGCCGGTGACATACCCCGACACGCTATTAGTGGGTTCAAAAGTCACCGATGTACAAGAAGATAGATTCACCATGGAATACTCCATAGTTAGTAAGAAGCAGGGCAAAGTCACAACAACCGGGACTGCCACAATTGTAATGTTTGATTTTGCCTCAAACCAAAAGGCCCTACTTTCAATCCGCCTACACAATGCCATTCAAGAAATGGGGCAACTTAAAGCGTAGCGCTCAGTTACTTATTTAATTCATTTTACTTAAACACAATTGACATATTTCCTCTTTAATTTCTGTTATCTAAAATTTCAGGAGGATTTATGTCAACACCAACAAAAACACTACTTGCCATCTCGCTATCAGGACTCATGCTGAATGGCTGTTCAACTGAACAAGCTGACTTTTCAACCGTTAATATTCAATGTAAAACCACCGCTCCCATTACTGCCGGCGAAACATCCATTAGCAAGTTAAGTGTGGTAGGCACTTCAATCGCGGATGCCAAATTTGACACATCCGCAGCTGAAATCGTCAGCTATGACTTTTGTACCGACAAATTGTATGTCGTTAATGCACAAGCTAAACAAGTCGACATTCTAAAGTTAGATCACCAATCCTCCCCACAAAAAGATGGCTTCATCGATTTAGAGATGGCAGGGAAACATGCCAACATCGAAATTGGTGCTGCCAACAGTGTATCAACCCATCAAGGGTTAGTGGCTGTTGCAGTAGAGAACAAAAACAAACAAGAACAGGGCATCATCGCCCTATACCGTTCAGACAACCTAGCCTTGATCACGACTTACCCTGCAGGAGCACTACCAGACATGGTCAGTTTCTCCAAAGACGGGCGCTACATCGCATCAGCAAATGAAGGTGAGCCGAATGTAGACTACACAGTCGACCCTGAAGGAAGCGTCACGTTAGTCGATTTGAAGGATGGTCCATTGCAAGCACAAGTCACGCAAATTGCTTTCACGGCATTCAACCAAGGTGGTTCTCGTCATTCTGAACTCGTCGATACGATGAGAATATCGGCGCCCAACGCTTCAGTCGCCCAAGATCTTGAACCTGAATACCTAACTTTCGCTGACAATGGCAAGCTGTATGTCGCCCTGCAAGAAAACAACGCAATCGCAGCGATCGATGTTGAAAGTGCTCAGGTTGACTCCATTTTCGGCCTTGGCGGAAAACCGTGGAGCCACTTTAAACTCGATCCTTCTAATAAAGATAAAAAACTAGGCAACCTTCATCATTACCCACAACTCGAAGGCTTATACATGCCGGACAGTATCGCAAGCTATACCGTTAATGGAGAAACCTTCATCGTAACGGCAAATGAAGGCGATGGACGCGAGTATGGTTTCGATACCACACAATCTCAATGTGACACCTTAGGCTACTCATGGGATGGCGACGATTTCTCTGGCACAGAGAAGTACGACACCAAGCTCGACTTTTGTATTGCCTACTCCGACGAGATACGAGGCAAAGGACTTGATGTTTCACCTGAACACCCACTGTTTGCTTCACTATCGGACAAGTCTCAGCTAGGCCGTTTAAAAGTTGTTGATCCTAAGCAATCCGTTCAGCCTGATGACACCATCAGCACTTTTGGTTCTCGCTCGTTTTCTATCTGGAATGAAGATGGAACGCGTGTATTCGACAGTGGTGACCAATTTGCCAACATCGTCTTGCACACCAACCCACAGAACTTCAACAGTTCTAACGACAGTAACCAAAGCGTTGATGACCGAAGTGATGACAAAGGCGTTGAACCAGAAGCCATTGAAGTTGCCTCGATCAATGATCGCTTTTACGCTTTTGTTGGGCTAGAGCGACAAGGCGGCATCATGACATACGATATTACTGACCCTAGTAATGCTCAGTTCGTCAACTACACGAACAATCGTAATTTCAAGCACGGCGTCTGCACCCAAGTAGACGAAGGTGAATGTTCTAATGGCATTTACGATCCGCAAGCTGGAGACCTTGGTCCAGAATCTATCAAGTATTTTTCTCGAAATGGCGAACACCTACTAGCAGTGGGTAATGAAGTGAGCGGATCGACCACCGTTTATCGCATCGAATTGTAATACCCCCTACTCCTTCCCAGAGCGAACTCGGCGCTTTTCGAGTTCGCCTCTCCAACATTTCCATTCAAACGAAACTAATTCCCGCTAAATACCCTATCGTTTAGAGGTAGACCGAACTCAAAAACAGATCAAATTCAAATAAACCAACAAAAAACTAACACAAGAGTCCAATGCTCGTATATATTCACTTAAAAATGAGCGAACGAAAACAAAGGAACAGCAAAATGAGCAATAACAGCCCATCAATCGAAAGAAAAAATAACAATGTGCTCGACCTTATAGTCGTCGGTGGCGGTATTAATGGTGCTGGTATTGCCGCAGATGCAGCTGGCCGAGGTCTAACGGTAGGGCTATACGATTCACAGGATTTTGCGAGCGCAACCTCATCTGCGAGTTCAAAGTTGATTCATGGTGGCTTGCGCTACTTAGAGCATTACGAATTCCGCCTTGTTGGTGAAGCGTTAGCAGAGCGAGAAGTTTTGCTAGGAAAAGCGCCACACATTGCTAAACCAATGCGCTTTCGCTTACCACACCGCCCTTTCCTACGCCCGGCTTGGATGATTCGTGCTGGTCTATTTCTTTATGACAACCTTGGCAAACGTACATCTTTACCTGGTAGTAAAAAAATCACTTTGGATGCAGGAAATGTGACTAAGCCAGACCTAAAGATTGGCTTTGAGTATTCTGACTGCTGGGTCGATGATGCTCGATTGGTTATTCTCAACGCGATGCAAGCTCAAGAGAAAGGCGCTGAGGTAAGAAACTACTGTAAAGTTGAAGCGGCAGAGCGTGAAGGAAATATTTGGAAAGTGACTTTACTCAATGTTCAAACGAACGAGCGATTTGTACGCCATTGCCGTGCACTCGTTAACGCGACAGGGCCTTGGGTTAAATCTTTCATTGATAACAAACTGGATGGAAAGTCTCCTTACGGAATTCGCCTCATCCAGGGCTCACACATTATTGTTCCAAAGCTTCATGATGAAGAACAAGCGTACATCTTACAAAACGAAGACCAACGTATTGTGTTTGTCATACCTTACCTAGACAAATTCTCTATTATCGGAACGACTGACGTGGAGTACAAAGGAGATCCTCGCGAAGTTGCTATAAGCGAGAAAGAGAAAGAGTACTTGTTAGATGTGGTGAACAAACATTTCGTCAAGCAGCTGAGCCTAAAAGATGTTGTTTCCACTTTTGCTGGCGTTCGACCATTATGTGACGACGAATCAGATTCTCCACAAGCTATTACTAGAGACTATACGCTATCTCTAGAGCAAGAATCTGATGACGCTCCGCTTCTATCTATTTTTGGCGGTAAATTAACAACTTACCGAAAACTTGCCGAAACAGCGATGAAGCAATTGAACCCTTATTTCTCGCAAATGGGTTCACCTTGGACGGCAGAAGCGCCATTACCAGGCGCAGAAGCCTATGACTTCGAACTTCTGTCGACTAAGCTACGTTCGAAATTCCCATTTGTGGAAAGCCATATTCTTAACCGTTGGTTAAAAACGTACGGTAGCCGTACTGAAAAAATGCTAATAGGTGTGACTACTAAAGAAGATTTAGGCCAGAGCTTTGGCGAGTCGTATGAGATTGAAATCCGTTATTTAATCGAACATGAATTCGTTGTAACCCTAGAAGATTTACTATGGAGACGAACCAAACTTGGCCTGCTCGCTTCCCCAGCTCAGCAAGCGGATATCGAAGTGTGCTTCAATCAGCTAAAGGGGTATCCCCAACCCGCTAGCGCTGTAAATCAATAAACCTTACTTTTCTGACACTACGCTTTGCGTAGTGTCAAATTTCTCATTTATTCCACTAGAAAAACATGATGCATATCGTTATTGTCTCGGACATACAAAATGACCGACCATATATCGATAAATGCCAAGCACGACAAACCAAACTCAACACTTAATCAAATACTTAAAGCCAGGGACTCGAGTTTCGGCTGCGCTACAATTTGGCCCGGATGATTCCGTTTCTATCAGTGCAACTTACGTTGGCATCAAACACGAAAGTTACCTGTTGTTGGATTTAAGTAAACTCGTCGTTGAAAGTCTTGTGCTCAGAAAACTAGAAAACGTCGACATCATTATTCGAGCAATCACTGATACTGAGCTTGGTCATATAATCGCGTTTAAAACGAGCATCATCTGTCAAATATCGAAGCCTACCCACATCTTGTTTTTAAGGCCTCCCACGAATATTGCCACTAAACCTGTTCGTGAGCATGAAAGGTATAAAATTGATTTGGAGTGCCAACTCGTTTCACAATCCATTACTTATGAGGGAAAGCTTGTCGATTTTTCAATCTCAGGCTGCGGGATCTATGTTACTGAAGATCCCGACTTAAATAGTAAATCGAAGATCGAGATTCACTCAAAACTCAATGATCTCTTACCCGCTGATATCCACTATCAGGTTGTAAGAGTCACCAAGAAAAAAGGGGGGTGGGTCGTTGGTATTCGCTATGAGCAAAGTATTGAGATGTGCCAAGACTTAAAGAGAGAAGTATTAGAGCAAGCTTTCTTAGCTGGATCTTTGTAGATCCAGCTGACCAAGTTAACTTTGGTTTTCAGCTCAATAATTAACTTTTTATGTGCGTTTCTTTGTAGTGCACAAAAGCTTGGTGAAGATCGTGCTCTTTTATCGGCTTCATAATGATGTAATCAGCGCCCGCAGCCATAAAGTTATCACGAGTGACTTTTTGCGTATCTGCTGTACAAGCATAAACAGGCGTCGCTAATTGGAGTTCATCACGTATGCGCTGTGTCGTTTCAATACCACCTAAATTCGGTAATTGGTTATCCATTAAAATAAGGTCAAATGACTCGACTTTAAGGGCCTCCATCGCTTCAAGACCATCTTTCACCCAAGTAACAAGCATGCCGTATTTCTTACAGAAAGCTTGAGCGATAAATGCATTAGTGTGGTTGTCTTCCACCAGCAATACTTTCAGAATCCCATCAAACAAGCTTGTTGTTGAGGTAACGACTGGAGCGGGAGTTTCCGCGATCTTTTTGGTTGTTATCTCAACAGGAAGATCTATAACAAAAGTGGAACCACTGCCTTTTTGGCTTCGAACTGAAATATCCCCGCCGAGCATTTCGACTAAGTTTTTCACAATCGCTAATCCAAGCCCTGTTCCGCCATATTCGCGGGTAATTGTCGGCTCTTCTTGAACAAACGGTTCAAACACGGCGTCGAGCTTGTCTTCTGCTATACCAATTCCACTATCTTTCACCGTTATGCTTAGGCCCGCTTTTTCACTATTCGGATATTGCTCCAAAGCGAAGTTGACCGAAACCTCTCCTTTTGGCGTGAACTTAATCGCGTTACTCAACAAATTGAACAGTACTTGATTTAAGCGAATTTGATCCGTATGAATTTCTAGCTGCTTATCAATCGCATTGGTGAGGTTAAGTTCGATATTGTTTTCTTCACATAGTGGACGATAGATATTGTCGAGCGTATTGACTAACTCAATTAACTTAAAATCTTTGCATTGAATCGTGAACTGGCCTTGCTCAATCTTAGAGAAGTCCAAAATGTCATTCAGAACCGCAACTAAGTGCTCTGCACTGTTACATAAGATATCGACTCGTTCGTTGTTCGCTTCATTATGCATCGAACGTTTCAAGAGCTGAGCCACACCAAGGATACCGTTAAGTGGTGTGCGGATCTCATGGCTCATTTTGGCTAGAAAATCAGCCCTCACGTTCGCTAGTTGTTCCGCTTCTTTACGAGCAAGGTTACTTTGCTTTTCAGCATCAATGAGCTTGGTGATGTCTTGTCCTTGAACAACAACACCGGTGATCCCCTGCTCTACTTTAATTGGTGAGAGGTTCCATCGAAATACCTTGTCGCCGATAGGCACATTGATCCCTGTTAGAGTGGCACCGCGTACAACCATATTGATGTGCTGTAGCATATCTCGCTCAAACGTCTTTGCAGGTGTGAGTGCTGCATCAACAGTGTCAGTCAGCTCATCGGCTTTGGACAGCTCGAGTTCCGCGGCAGGGTTCATTTGCATTAAAACGCCAGTCTCTGACCAAACTAAAATTGGCGAGTGTGCAAAGTTGAAGAGATCCTGAAGCTTTTGGTTCTGCTCAACGAGCTTCTCAAATGTGTCTTCTAACGTGCGTCCGATATGGTCAAACTCATAAATGGTCGAGCCATCGAATTCGTTAAATGACTCCGAGTCACCCGTCGCCGAACGCGTGTAATCCATCAACTTATCAAGTTCAGTCGAAACACGCTTTTGAATCCATGTTCTCGCCAAAATCGAAATAATGAAAATACCTGCAACCACTACTAATAGCGCCTGACGGTAGTTTCTTTCCAACTCAATAACATTGGAGTTTTTTTGAACCGCACGGATGATGAGTGGAGTTTTAACTGAGTTAATCTCAATTGTCGCGATAGTAACGAAATGCCCGATTGGGTCCATAGAGTGCGTTTCGTAGTTTAAAACGTCTGATACCGAATATTTTTCTTTACCAGAGAAAGTCGACGTTACCGGCTTGCCGTGAGCTTCTATCACGATATTTTCACAGTTACTTCCTTGTTGAATCGACTCGGCCAGTGAAAAGTTATTGTCCAGAATAATCGCAATATAAAGCTGTCCGAGAACTTCGCCAGTATCCGGCTCAATAATCGGGGTTCGCCTTGCAAGCAAATGACGATCGCCGATAGTGGTATCCATCTTCAAGAAGTGCCAGTTACTACTAAACGCTACACGCTCAGATAAAGCCTGTAGATTACCGGATGAAAAGCCGTAAAAGTTGGCGTTACCATCGTTCCAAATAATCCCATCATGGGTCGTAACGAAACGCAGATCAGGGGCATGATCCGGTTCTTTTTGATCAATACCGAAAAAGTAATAGCTGAGCGCGTCTTGATCTTGGAGAGTAAAAAAGTTGGTCAGAGCTTCACTGTTAGAACTGCTGTCTTGGTGAAGCTGTAAAACTGAAAGGCGGTAATCGAACATATTCTGAATTAAGCTCGATGTTTGCTTAACCGTTCGATTGGTTTCTTGTTGAATGATCTTACTACTTGTCTGGTAGTTTTGAACCAGTACTCCAATTGCCATCATACCTATGACCAAGATAATAATGCGAGTAATCAGTTTGGCGAGTGTGGGTCTTTGCAAGTTGGAGTACTTTTTTCTCATTTATTGTCCAGAATACCTAAATGCTCTTTCTTTTAATTTGGCAATACGTTTGGGAGAGTCGTGTTTAGAAACGACAGTGAAATCTCCGGAATAGACGGTGGGAACAGAGCGCCCTTCGACATCCCATTTAATAGCTTCAGCCATCGCGACGCCGGTATCATCATTCATACGCATAATAGTAACATCTAGTTCATGATTTTGAATGGCATTTAATTCTGCGGAGCCGCCTCCCCAGCCATTTACCACTATATCATCCCGCCCAAGCTCACGAATGGCTTCAGCCGCCCCCATCGCAACATCTGTCGCACAGGCATAGATGAAATCAATATCTGGGTTCTTTTCAATACTTAGCTTAGCCGCCTTATAGGCACTTTCTTTATCTGCTTTAGTATAGAAAGACGATCGTAGCCTAAAATCTGTGCTCTTATTAAGCTCATGAATAAACGTATCGCCACGGGCGTCACTAATATAACCCTCAGAACGATATAAAACTGAGTACTGGCTATCTTCTTTGCTGTTTTCTTTAAAGTACTCCGCCAGTTTCAAACTACCAATGGCATGATCAAAACCAACATACATAAATGGCTGACGGTCCTTCCATGCACGAACGGGAGTTGTAATGTTTTGTAAGATCAGTTTGGTATCTGTCGAGCTCAACACGTGCTCAATGAACTTTCTGTGGCGTGTTGTATCTAGCGTGAAGATAAGGTAATCAGTTTTACTTTCAATTGCTTCCTGAAGTGAAATGCTTTGCTGCGCGATGTCTGCATTAACACGGGTAAACACTTGATTGATCTGGTAGTTAACGTTGAGCTTATCCAAGCGCTTTTCAAACGCAGTGATATTGCGGCTCCAATAGTCGGAGATCTGTTGCCCAGGGTACACAACAGAAATAGTAATCGGTTTGCTTTGTGCGATCGTTAGCGGGACAGGAGGAAGTTGAACGACTTCATTCATTTGCTCCGTTAAAGCCTTTTGATTGGGGAACGTATCCAAATATTCCTGATATTCCCAATAGCCATTCAAAACATGTGTTCCGTGCGAGAACACGGGAGACGCAAAAAGTGCGAGCCCCATAAGCAAGAGTGATCGTTTCATTGAATTCTCAAATTGTGATGAGCTACTTTGGCTCATTTTTTATAACCTAACCATTCGCGATTCGTGCGATAGCGTGCATATATTATGGAGGACAAATATACAAAATGATAGCGATTGAATATATTTAGTATGCCGTACATCAAAATTTTATGTAAATATTCCTACACAATATTCAGTCAACATATTCATTAGCTCTAGGTCATAAAAAAACCGCCTAAGTGGCGGCTTTTCAATCGTCAAATCAATCATTAGAACGTAAAGGCTAAGTTACCCGACGCACCAAATTGATTATCCCCAGCATACGAACCCGCAAGATCTAGACTAACCACATCCCAAGGGCTGATACCGATACCCGCTGTCAGTGAATTATCTAAGGTATCTTCGATATCAATTTCGTAACCGGCTCTTAGCTGTGCCCAGCCCCACGCATTACCTTCAATACCGAAACGAAGAAACTGCGTATCGTCGTCTAAATTCTGGAAACGCTCTTGGCTTGTTAAATCAGCATCCGCAGCAACGGTAAAGTATTCGTGCGCGTACGCGAAGCCTAACGTCGCTTGAGGATTAAGCTCGTAAACTCCCGTGTTGCCTTCCGCAAACTTAACTTCCTGGGCAAAAATATCTTTGATTGCTAAACCGACGCGGAAGTTGTCTCGATACCAAACGGCACCTAAGTCTAAGTTAAATGCGGTTTCTGACATTTCAGATTCATCGTAATCATCCAAGTCAAAGTCTTCAACGGAGGAGCTTGCAGAATATGTCGTCAGTTCCTGATATTTAGGGGAGATACCAAATGATACCCTTTCTTCTTGAATGACAAACTCTTTAGCGAACGAGATACCTACCTCGGCGTAACCAAATGCTGCCATTTCTACCGTCGAGTTTTGATACCTAGCCTCAACGTCTACTGCTGTGTTCCCTGTATTCGGGGCAATATCTTGAGTCGCGATCACTTCAACGTAACCTCGGGTAAACAAGTTGGTAGAGACCGCTTTTATAGGCAAAGCAATCGCAATTCCTGCGCCGGCCGTCACTGCCAAAGGTGCGTTACCATCGAGATCATCAAGATAACCATTCAGTTCATCTATCTGGCTTTGTGTTGGAATCGTTGCATCTTCGTAGCTATCAATGGCATCTTGAAGATCATCCAACGTAGCAAGTGATTCGTCTGTATCGCGAGCAGTAACTCCGACAGCTGGAATCAACAAGCCAAAGTCATCATGTTCACGGAAATTGGCACCCAATGCTGGGTTATAGAAGGGAGCAACGAGGTAGTCGGCAGAAGCAACACCGGTATTACCCATTGCGTTACCGCGACCATCCGCTACGTGATTTGCTGCTTGAACTGACATCGACGCACAAGCAAAACCCACTGCTAGCGCCATTTTATTTAGCTGTTTCATTTCCATATCAACCTTATAATTCTAAATAGCTTCATAAGGTTAGCCTATAAATTAGGCAGAAACATTAAAACTAGCTATAGACCACCACCCCATTGATTAGTTCAATTGATATTTGTGATCTTACTAACTTTTCTTTCTTCACTTTGGGCTGTTGTTTAATGGAATATTCCATTTTTAATGCCGAGCTTTTAGAGTCGACGGGGAGATGCCAAACCAAATCTAATGGGCCTTTGCCTTTTAGCGCTTTTGCACCTTTGCCTGTTTGGTGTTGGTTAAATCGACGAGGAAGGTCATTGGTAACGCCACAATACAATGCATTGTGGCAGTTACGAATTAGGTAAACGACCCATTGGGACTGGGTTGTTTCATTACTCATTAAAGCAGAGATTGTACAAGTTCTTTTAGTTCAGCAACTTCTTCTTTCAAGCTCGCCACTTCTGCTTCCAATTCCGAAAGCTTGTCGCTATTTACAGGAGAGCTCGTCGCTGGGGCTGCGCTTGCCAACGCTTCCAGGTCGACTTCCCCACTCAATAAGTGTTGATAGCGAGACTCACGCTTACCCGCTTCTCTAGGTAACTTAACCACAAGTGCGCCAGCATCGCGATTCGCTAAGCCTTCGAGTACGGCTTCGACTTCTTTAACATCGGTAAACGATGCTAAGCGATTAGTACGAGTTCTTAGTTCGCCCGGCGTTTGAGGCCCACGAAGAAGCATACAACAGATGATACCGCGCTCTTGCTCAGAGAATTGCAGATCACCAAACTCAGTGTTACAAAAGCGGTGTTGGTATTTACTCACGCGGCTATTAAAGCTGCTTTCATCGCTCACCAAACGTCTCGATATTAAGCTTTCTACCGTGTCTAATACATCAGATTCTGACAACGCCAACACTGGCTCACGGTTAGATTTTTGGTTACATGCAGTCGTTAAACTGTTTAATGTTAGAGGGTAATGGTCAGGTGTCGTGACTTCTTTTTCAATTAAACAACCAATCACACGTGCTTCTACAGGTGAAAGCTCAATACTCATATCTCTTCCTTATTATTCTCGAATCTATCCTAACTCTTTACCGACTCAGCTTCTGTGTATCAGTGTTCGGATAAAATAGGGACTTTTTTCTTTCGGCCTTGTTCATCAATCATAATAATCTTAGAACGATTTAGCTCTATTTCTGTTACTTCTAGCTGCCTACGTTCTTTTACGTATGCCTTGCGGATTTTTTCTTGGTCTGGCGACAAATCTACGTATTGTTCGTCATCAAACTCATCAGGCAAAGTCTGCTGATTCATTATGTATTTTCATTTAAATTGCGATACTGCTTGGGATAGTATCGTGATACATCAGCAAAACACAATCACGCCCAGTGAGATCGATGAATTAATAAACAAGTTAATTAGTGCTTTGATCTAAAGACTGTTACTCCACGTTTTGATGTGCTTTAATCATCCTCAGACAACGTATTATCAAGATTAGGAAAAGGAATCTATGAGCAGCGTATTTGAAATCGTTAACCAAGCACGTCGTAAGAACAAACTGAAACGTGAACTTCTAGACAACGAAAAGAAAGTTCGTGACAACCGTAAGCGTGTTGATCTACTTGATAACCTACTGGACTACATCAAGCCAGAAATGTCTCACGATGAGATTCTAGGTATCATCAAAAACATGAAAGCAGATTACGAAGACCGTGTTGATGATCACATCATCAAGAGCGCAGAAATTTCTAAGGCTCGCCGTGATATCAGCCGTCGTATCCGTGAACTAACGGAAGAAGACAAGCAAATCCAAGGCAAAAAATAGTCGCCTTTGATTAAGACTCCAAACCCACCTCTCAGGTGGGTTTCTTTTTATCTACTTTTATCTCATCTCACTTAGCCTCATACCAGAAAAGCATCAATTTGAATTAACGCTATACTTCACTACACGTTAACCAAACGGATATGTGCATGAATTTAGCCTTGGTATTAAGTCTGCTTGTAGTGAACTCTCAACCTCTTCCTGATGAATATGAGAAACTCTATAACGTTGAAACCGATCTTTCATACGAAGACCTAGTGGTCGATGTGCATGGATATAAAGTGCCAACACTCACCGCTTTTCAAGGCTGGGTTTTATTGAATCATGCCGAAGACAAGATAAAGAAAATTGGCGACCAACTTAGAGCCGCCGGTATCAAAAAGACGATGCCTCTCCACCTGGTTTTATTGCAAGGGACAGATTGGGTGATGAGTAACACCACTTTGTTTACCCTCCCAAATCCAAAGCATATCCCAACTATGATTAACACTCTCAAATTCATTCAAGAGTATGTTGAACCCGAAATTGGCATTGTTATCCCTGTATCGGGTGAGCGGACCAATATATACAATAAACAAGCAGGAGGAGCAGCGCGGAGTAAACATCTAAACTTTTGTGCTTTAGACCTCGTCCCCTCCAAAGAGATACCCAGAGACGAACTTCATAAGAAACTAAAGTCTATTCACAACACAGTTGGACAGAAGTACAACGTAGGATTAGGGCTCTACTCTGGTTTGAGATTCCATATCGACACTTGCGGCTTTAGACGTTGGTAAAGCAATGTATTTTTATCAATGATAGTTCATATAGGTTGTTTAAACGTGGCATTCCTTGTAGTCTAAAAATTCATCACAGAGAGATACTATGAACTTTAATTTTTCTTACCTATGGCTCCAACTCCTTATACCATGTAGCCGGTAGGATAAATGACACCTGGCTGCGAGTAAGACAGCTGGGTATTTCTCTCCTTTCTTGCTCGTATGCCTCTTGAAGGAGCGAGCAAATGACTGAAAAGACTATAGAAAGTAACGTCGACCAATCCAATACCTGTAAGCAGTACCATCAAGGTATGATCTTCGCGCTAATTGGCGCTGCACTGTTTTCTATTAAGCCGGTACTGGTGAAACTCGCTTATCAAGCGGGCGGAGATGCCACTTCTATCATGTCCCTTAGAGCATTCAGCTCGCTCCCTCTCTATTTACTGATGCTAGTGTGGAGCCTTCGCGATCCTACTCATCGTCAACAGGTACGAGCTTATGGTTGGCAGGCCGCGGCTATAGGCGTTCTCGGTTACTATGTCGCGAGTTATCTTGATATCACCGCATTGGAGTCAATATCAGCTCAATTAGAGCGACTGTTGATCTTTCTATTCCCCACATTTGTGGTACTCATCGGTTGGTATTTCCAAGGACAAAAACCGACCAAGAAGACGCTAATCGCTATCTTGATTGGCTACCTAGGCATAGGTTTCATTGTTGCTCATGATTTTGCTTATTTAGGGGAGCAAGTTTGGTTAGGGAGTAGCTTGGCGGTAAGTTCGGCATTCATTTTTGCTTGTTACCTAATTTTGAGCAAAAGAATCATCACCATCATGGGGAGCCAGCTTTTTACGAGTATCGGAATGGGCAGTGCGGGTGTCGCTATTTTAATCCATCTGCTTGCTTCTGAAGTTAACTTGGCATCAATGAATTCAGAGCTGATTTTGATCGGAATTGGCCTTGGAATATTTTGTACCGTGTTACCGTCATACTTTATTGCGGCAGCAATGGCGCGCTTAACACCACAACTACTCAGCCTTACCAGCAATATTGGTCCAGCAATCACAGCAGTGTTCGCGGTGTTCCTTTTAAATGAGCCGTTTACTCTTTATCACGTGATTGGCATGAGCTTAGTCATTCTGTCGATATTTAAGCTCAAATAAAAGAAAACCCACCAAGCTTTCACTTGGTGGGTTTCAGTTCTTACTCGCAGCAATCCGGCTACTAAATAGGTGCTCCCTGCATCTATTCCTTGATAGTGTGCTGTATCCTTCAGCGCATTCCGTTTCATCGCCATCCTAGCGGTGTCCTCGGCTATCCTGCCTGCCAACTATCCTAGTTAGCTCACTTCACTTAATCCTTAAGTGGTGTCCTGTTACATCCATTGCAGATAATTCTTCCTGAATCATCTAATCTTCGTCCTGAAGATGACCTATCCATGGGTCTTTCCTGTTCCGTGTCTGCTTCCTGCTGACAATTAAATAATATGTTACTGAGCATTTTCCTCAATTGCCTATTTTCTATTAAACTGATTTCCGAAAAGATTAACACAGGCTATAAGTGATAAATATCAGCAACTTATAACCATTAACTCACCTTTTTCTTAATAAAAACGAGCTAACAACCTACTTATTTGTAAGAGATCTCTTACAAAGCTAAGCGTTTATATCTCCATGAAACCAAACCTACAAATATCGACCCCATCGTGTCATTTTAACACCAAGATAAAACGAGTCAAAATGACACCATGAGTAGATAAATAAAAATAAATAATTGAAGTTAAAAGACTTTTAAAGTTGGCACAGTTTTAGCAATAAGATAAATAAGACTCATACTTATTTAGAGGTTTGCTATGACTACAATGAATCAACGCTTTTCGACTCTGCTATCTGTCTCAAATTCTGTGTTGCTATTCACCACACTACTGATGATCGCGAGTATTATTGTCGCCTACCCTCTTGCAGACAAATTTTCGTTACCAGTACAAATAGCGGCGCATATCAGCACTATCTTAATCGCGGCATTGCTTAAAGTCAGTTACGTAACCCGCTGCTTAGCGCAATACAACTTAGGAATGGAAGTTCGATAATCTCTATTATTCGCATAGGGGAGCTTCCCCTATGCGAGTTGAAGGTTGTCAAAGAGGTCATAGAGTTGGTGAGATTTATACGGCTTAGGCAGATAAGCATCCATACCTGCCTCAAAGCAATGGCGAATGTCTTCATCTAGAACACTGGCGGTTAACGCTATTATTGGTAGCTTTGGTACTCCCTGTTCTTTTTCCCATTGACGGATTTCTTTCGTCGCTGTTATCCCATCCATTACAGGCATCATGCAATCCATTAGAATGGCATCAAAATCTCCTCCTTGGGTAATAGCATCTACCGCTTCTTGCCCGTTACTGGTGATCAAATACTCGTAACCTGCCTTATCCAAAAAGAAACTCGCAATTTTCTGATTCATCAAATTATCTTCAACAATCAGAATCCGTCGGTTAGATACTCGTTTCGATTCAGGTTCAGTGCTCGCTTGAATCTGCTTCTCTTTAGCTTCATTAAGGCTTTGCAAACTTGTTTGAAAACGCTTACCTAAGAATGGAAGGGTATGAATGGCATGCACTGCATCGGCACGCAAATTAGATTTAAACAAATGATGTTGAAGTACGACCACTTTTTTCAAGTTGTGGTGTATCGCGATAGTCTCTAGATCCGTATCAACGGGTGGGTGAAGTGCATGGCAATACAGAATAAGATCGGGATCTTCTCCCTCTAGATTCGCATTCTGGACTGAGCTCGCGGTTGCCACTTTGATACCCAGTGAATCACACTCGCGCACGACTTGATCCACATAATTAAAAGAGTTTGAAATCAAAAGCACATTTTTAAGATTAGGGTATGTCGGCTTCACGCCATCAACAGCATCCACGGTAATTTCAAACTTAAATATCGAGCCAACTCCTTTCTCTGATATCGCATCTATTTTCCCACCCATTAAATCAACAAGTTGACGACAAATCGCGAGCCCTAACCCAGTACCGCCAAACTGACGAGTAATGCTGCCATCTTCTTGAATAAAGGGTTCAAAAATCGAGTCCAATTTTTCACTGTCGATACCGACACCAGTATCAATAACGCTGACTTCAATCACTCCCTTCGACTCACTCAAAGGCGAGTAATTAATATTCGTCGTGATGCTTCCAGCTCGAGTGAATTTGATTGAGTTAGAAAGTAAGTTCGTTAATACCTGTTTCAATCGGTACTCGTCGAATTTAAGTAATGCAGGTATCGAGGGGTCTAAGAAAATTTCTAATTCAATATGCTGGCTTATCGCTTTAGATAGAATCAAATTGACCGAGTCATAAATGGTTTCAGACAAATCGGCTTGATGAGGAGATAACGTTAGATTTCCAGACTCAATTTTCGAAAGATCCAGAATATCATTAAGTAAAACCAGCAATGATTGAGAAGAGGAATCGATGTCATTAAGCACTTCTGTCTGATTCGCATCGAGAGAGCTTTGCGACAGTATTTCGGCCATGCCGATAATGCCATTCAATGGAGTTCTGATTTCATGTGACATGTTCGCAAGAAAAGCACTCTTCGCTTTGTTGGCAGCAATCGCATCTTCTTTCGCTGTAATGAGTTCCCGTTTATGCCTTTGCTCCGTCGCCATGATATGGTTGACTTTTGTCGCGAAAATGGCCAGTTCGTCTTTACCATCGACTTCAATTTGCTTGAGGTCTTCTCCATCCTCGCTATGGATCGACATTGCTTTAACGATCTTCGATAGTTTACGATTCAACCTAAGAGAAGTGGTCGCACCCATAATCAAAACAAACAGAGTCGCACCGACGACTAGTGTCGTGACTAACGTCGTTTTCGTTTGCTCTTGTTCAATTCTCGCCTGTAAGCTTCGTTCGATATTCGACGTATACAAGTCGATCACCCAAGATAACTGAGAATAACGCGAGTCTAGTTTCTGAATATACGAAAGCAGAGTTTGAGAGGTCGCTTCTCCATCCAATATCAGCTCTCTTAATGCTAGGCCTTTTTGATACTCGTCTTGTGAGAAAATAGATAGCAGCTCTTTCACTTGATTCGAGGTAGCCCCAAGAACTAGAAAATGTTCTAAATAATGCTCCTGTCGCTCAACGGCTTTTACAAAACTGCGTAATTTGGATGACAGAAATGGAGGGTCATTATGGACTGCATTGCTAAGCCAGGCTTCACGCTGCATCCAAAATGTAAAACTACTTAAATCCTCAAAAATATGTTCAGACTTAGCGATTTCAGGGTCACTGACTTGAGTTTCTAGTCGAGTTAGTTCGAGTAATAATTCCTGCATCGCTTCAAAAGCCCATTCACCAGCAAATACGCGCTCTTCTTCACTGATAACTGATAATTCAGTAATTACCTCAGACATCTCATTGACGGCGCTATTGAGGGACTCTATTTCTGAATAATTGGAAAGTTCGCTTTCTAATGCTTTAATAACCTCAAGATCTCCCTTACTTTTATTGATAAAGTAACCTTGAGATTCCAGTTGAGGGTCGATGAGAACCGCTTGATAAATATTGCGAGAGAGTGTGCCGAAGCTATGAAGCGCTTTTGTTTTTATCAGCGTCGCTTCAAAGTTATCCATGCTCCCCTTTACCCTCACCATCTCATTGAAAGTAAAGCCAAATATTATAGCTACGGGTACCACTGAAAGTATGAAAAGCCTGAATCTTATTGATGTATTTATCATTATATGAATCACTCCCATCCTTGAAAGTAATTTTACCTAGCCTATGTTAAGAGTAGACAATAAATATAAATTTAAGTTATCAAAATGGAATTTTAGGTGAACAATTATTCATGACAAAGATGTCATTTAGGCTTTTTTCCATCGTATTACTCGCAATATTAAACTCCTCTGCCTCATTTGCAGAGGAATATGCCGTTATTTCTCTAAATCAGTCACTTACACCACTAAAAAAACTTCAGCTCAAAATGCTATATAAAGGAAATATCACTTCCATTAACGGCAATAGCACGAAAATTTTAGATCTGCCCGCTAACTCAAATATAAGAAAAAAGTTTTATTACTCCCTCCTTAATAAGAGTCCCTCACAGATGCAGTCCATCTGGGCAAAACAGTCCTTTTCTGGGCGTGCAACTGCTCCCTTTGAGTTAAAAACCGACGATCTCGAGAGTGTACTTCAATGGCTTAAAAGTACACCTACCGGTATCGCGTATTACCCATTAAAACAACTACCTAACAACGTCAAAATCCTCTACACAATTACAATAAAGGAAGAGTTATGAATTTAAGATTTCTACTCTTATTGGCTATTATACCGTCGATATCTCAAGCGGCGTTTCAGATTACCGATGATCTTCGGATTAGCGGTTTTGGAACACAAACTGCCGTCATTACGGACCAATCTATTCCCGTATACCACCATTTTAATTTTACAGACGAATGGTGCTATGACTGCGATACAACATTGGGTGTTCAAGTCGATTGGTCAATGACTGACAATCTAAGAAGCTCGTTTCAAGTAGTGAAAAGCCCTAAGAATACCTTTTCCGATCCAGATTTAGAGTGGGCATATCTGGCCTACCAATATTCAGACTTCACGACAAAAATCGGTCGCTTAAGATTACCGCTGTTCATGGTCTCTGAATATTACTACGTTTCTGAAGCGTATCCATGGATCCGTCCACCACAAGATGTATATGACAGTATCTTCGGGCTCACCTATTTCAATGGGGTGTCACTGGAATGGAACACTTGGGTTGGAGAAGATTTCTCTGTCAGAGTCGCTCCATTTCTTGCGACTCCTTCTACCTCAACCCATGAAAGGTATGGGTTCACATTTGATATCGAGTCGAGCGACACCGTCGGCGTTACCGTTGACGTTAATAATGAAGACGGATTGATCAGGCTTGCTTACTTACATTCTTCCTACACTCAAGACATTCACGGAGGCCCAAAGTTTCGAGAAATGCTCAATATGTTCAGCATTGGCGGACAATATCTGATTGGAAACGTGAATATGATGTCTGAATTAGTACTTTCTGAAGAACTTCACTCTAATTGGTATGTCAGCATCAACTACCTTTTTGATAACTGGACCCCTTATGTTACCTACGGACAAAGACGAAAATTGGACGACAATGATTCTTTGATGATTGGTGCCAAGTACTCAATCCTTGCTAACTTAAGTGCATATTTGGAGTGGCAGCATATAAAAGGACGCGAAGAAATGAACAGTGGACACTTTACTGAGCCGCAAAATCCGTTCGGCCCGATTGAGACTGAAGTTAACATCTACTCTGTCGGTTTATCGTTTACCTTTTAAGTAGATAAGTTGAATTTGATCACACCTTTAGCTTTAAAGATGAAATCACATTCATTATTAATTAGATTTAGATCGTTATCGTCGCAAATTAAGTCTAATGGTTAAAAATTGTCAATAGGCGATTAGACTGATAATCCTGCCGTTTTACTTCGGGTATAGCCCAAAAACCAGTCATAAACTCTGCATTTAATTTTCCTAGCAGAATAAGCGTTTAGCCATTACAATCCTGCCACATAAAAATTACAAATATTGTACACCCTATATCAAGGCTGCTAGCAGCGATAAAGACTGTCATTCCTTGATGATTTAATCCCCACAGCACACTTACCACCCTACGCCTCGTAAGTGCTGCATAACTAACGTGAAAAGGTCCCGAGTTAAGATGAGCCCTGAAAAGCACCTTCAAGACTGGCAAACGAGCCAAACGATTGCTGAATCCATTTCCCCTGTACTAGGCCAACTTTATCGCCAAAAAGGCGTCGAAGTTATCCTCTTTGGTAAAACACTAGTCAACGCAACCACTATCGACATTATCAAAGCTCACCGAATCGCAAGACGCTACACCGGATCATCTCTTACTCCTGAACAAACTATGCCAATTATCCAACACCTTGCAGCCATGGAACTTTCTCCAAGCCGTATTGATGTTGGTCGCCTTGCTCACGAATTCTGGAAAGATCGTGAAGATACATCTGGTTTGGATGACTTCCTGCAAACCGCTTTGTTAGGAGCATTAAATGGCGAAGTCATGTCAGAGCCACGCGATGTTGTCCTTTACGGTTTCGGTCGTATTGGTCGCTTGCTAACACGTCTTCTTATTGAAAAGAGTGGCCCAGGCTACCCACTGCGCCTGCGCGCTATTGTGGTTCGTGGTGGTAAAAAAGGCGACTTAGAGAAACGCGCAAGTTTACTTCGTCGCGACTCTGTACACGGCCAGTTTAACGGCAGCATTGTTGTAGATGAAGAGCGTAAAGCGATCATAGTGAACGGTAACTACATTCAAGTTATCTACGCAAACAAGCCAGAAGACATTGATTACACTACATACGGCATTAAGAGCGCACTTGTTGTCGACAACACGGGTGTTTGGCGCGATGCCGAAGGTCTAGGCCAACACGTTGCTTGTAACGGTGCAGAAAAAGTTCTACTGACTGCTCCGGGCAAGGGCGATATCAAGAATGTCGTATTCGGTGTTAACGAAGACGTTATCTTGCCTGAAGACACAATCATCTCAGCGGCAAGCTGTACGACAAACGCGATTACGCCGGTTTTGAAAGCGATGCACGATAAATATGGTGTTCTTTCAGGCCATATTGAAACCGTTCACTCTTTCACGAATGATCAAAACCTTATCGATAACTTCCACTCTGGAGATCGTCGCGGCCGTGCTGCATCACTCAACATGGTTCTGACTTCTACAGGTGCGGCAAGTGCAGTAGCGAAAGCAATGCCTGAAATGGCGGGTAAGTTAACTGGTAACGCGATTCGCGTTCCAACGCCTAACGTTTCAATGGCGGTTGCTAACTTAAACCTAGAGAAAGGCACTGACAAAGAAGAGTTAAATAACTACCTTCGTGAAATGGCGCTGACTTCATCTCTTTCTGCTCAGATTGACTACACGGATTCTACTGAAATTGTATCCAGTGACCTAGTTGGTTCTCGCCACGCAGGTGTGGTTGATGGCGTTGCGACTATTGCTCAAGACAACCGTGCTGTACTGTACATTTGGTATGACAACGAGTTTGGCTACAGCTGCCAAGTTGTTCACTGTATGGAGCAAATGATGGGTGTTCGTTACAAGACTTTCCCAGCAGCTTAATTCAGCTTAGGAAGATATAACTTAGCCGCTTTGACAGCGGCTAAGAAAAGACTCCACAACATAATAATGATAAAGATATTGTTCTGGTTGTGATGAACTAGACCAATCACCCCCAATCTTGCCGCTCAGGGATCTGAGCGGCTTTTTTGGTTCATCAGTATAGAATATTGTCGAAGTATCGTTATTGAAGTGGCAATTACTGAGTCAACGTTTTCAAAAGCTGCTCTGCTGGGCGCGCAGTGGCTACAATCGCTTCATCGTAGATCTTCGCAGCTTCACTTAAGATTTCTTGATACGCTTTAGCATCTTCTTTACGAATCTTTTCACCAGCTTCTGCTTTACCAATTAAGGTCAATGCAAGGTCGGCCACTTGGATCGTTTTATCAGCGATTATTACGCTATCTACTGAGGCAACGTGGTCAGCAAGTACCGGCTTAGCAGACTCCGCAGCCATTTTCGCTGTATTAAAGTGCTCGCTCAACGCTTGTAAGGCTGTTTTATCCCCTTTTGCGTATGCTGATACTAAATCTTCCATTTCATACACGGCATAACTTTCGACTACCAGCGCATCAACAAAACGATTCAAACGCTCGTGCTGGTTATAAAGATCACCGTGGTTTTCCGTCGAGATCCACTTTTCCCAGTTACGTGCATAATATTGTGCAGGCTCAGTGTATTTCGCGAGTAACTGCAGTGAACGAATGTCCTGCCCTTTTGCTAAACGCTTGAGCAGCATGTCTGAGTTAGCATGATGGCGTAGCCCCACAGATACTTCCGACCAAGTATCCATCACTTGCATTCGTTGGTACATGCTGCGCTCGTCCGTCAGTTCTTGGTTCGACCACAAGCGTTCTGCAATCGCGTAGCTACGTGGCCACAAGTATTGCTCAACGGTATGCGTGTCTTTGTTTTCAAGCCAGATAGTGATTTCACCACCAAGGATCAATTCTTCTTCCTTCTCCGTCAGTTCAGCTGGGTAACCGCCGCTAGGCTCAGGAATGACACTGCCCTTGATTGCGCTGCTCGCAATAACTTCTCCTGTCGTCGGCCAGCGAACATTCCCTATTAACTGATAGCTGCTCTCTTTTAGTCCTTTAGCATTCAGATCTAAATTAAATTCCGTGTATGACATGAAGTTATCAAAGTATCCGATGAACTTTTTGCCTGGAACGTATTCTTTGATGAAGATTTCTTCACGAGATTTACCGTTGTAATCAGAAAACGCTCGGAATGTGCCGTCTTTTGCTTCAATGATTGATAGCGTTCCTTTACGTGGCCCACCTTTGGTTCTTGGCTTTTCCCACTGATACGTGACGAACTGCTCACCTTCATGGACCGTATCGTCAACCGTGATACCCGTTGGAATTGGATCATTACGGTAGTGGTAACTGGTTGGTTGAGGTTGATCTAAGTAGTAACCCGTAGAAAGAATACCTTGGTAGCCCTCTTTGGCAGCACGTCCGATACTGTCGTGCCCCTGCCAGCTTTGAATAACGATCGAGGTTGGAAGATCTTTATGCCAAATTTCATCCCACCCCGTCATCTTCTTGCCACGAGCTTCGAGCATTTTTTCAACCTTGATGTTTAGATATGACTGTAAGCCCCTTTCCCCATCAATGTTGTTATCAGCGATAAATTGTTGGTGTTTCTCGCTATTAATCCATTGAGAATAGTTCGGTTCATCCCCACCGATATGGAAATACTCATCTGGGAACAGCTCAACCATTTCATCAAATACGTCCCCTAGCATTTCATACAGCTCTGGGTTTAGCGGGTCCATCAGCGGCTCAAATACACCCCATTCACGCTGCTGTTCGTAAGATTGCCCTTCACCACCAGACATTAGATGAGGGTAAGCATGAGCGACACCTGAAGAGTGACCCGGAAGTGACACTTCAGGGATCACGCGAATACCTAAATTACGAGCGTATTCTACCAAGTAACGTACTTGATCTTTGGTGTAATAATTGCCGTCTGTTGTTTCAGACCATAATCGAGTCCAGCTATCTGTTTGAATTCGAATACCTTGGTCGTCCCAAAAGTGCCAATGAAACACGTTCATTTTCGCCGATGCCATCGCATCCAATTGACGTATTAGCACATCAAACTCAATAAAGTGACGTGAAGTGTCATAAGAAACCCCACGCCAGCGGAATCGTGGTTCATCTTTGATAGAAACTTGTGGAATGAAATAGCCTTCGGATGTCGATTGCACAAGTTGAAGTAGAGTCTCGATGCCTCGAATCGCACCGTATGGGCTCTCAGAGCTCAGAACAATTTGCTGGCCCTTCATTGCGATTTCATACGTTTCGTCAGCATCAAGGTTCTGAATTTTTGTTTTTGGCGCTCTTTCTACATCAATGATCAGATTCGCCTCTTTTTCATTCTCCGCTCGCCAGTTTAAAGTAGGCAAACCCGTTTGACGCTCTAAGCGGTCGATAAAACGCTTAGCTGTGTAGTCAACACGGTCAGAGTTGTAACCTTTAATAAATACTTTAAAGTCACTATCGATATTAACTTGACCACTTTTTAATTCCACTTCCTGTGGATACGGCATCAAGTTTAAATCTGTATTCGGGGCCATTGCAAAAGCCATAGGGGCAACCATTGAGCTAGAAATCAATAGAGACAATATAGTTTTTTTCATTGTAGGTAATCCTATTAATATGAAATCTAAATTTATTTATCCGAGCGTAATCACACTCGATTTACGCTCGGGTATTTTTATCGGGGTATAAAATTTTATTCGCGATTTAAAAAGCGAAGTTCACACCAACTCGGAAACGCCAGTCGGTTTTATAGTCCTTGGATTGCACTTTATCTGCGTCGACCACTTCAGCATATGGGCGAATGGTTGGCTTCCATTTGTAGACAGCTTTAACGGTGTGCTCTCGCGCGTTTAAGTCGCCTGTTGCTAACTCGTTTGTATGATGAGTGATTTGATCAAAATATGTGAATGCATAAGAAATCATATACTTATCTGTGTTGTAACCCGTCCAGATATCGTAACGATTACGTTTTGCTGTCTCTTCATTCCCATAGTCATTGACGAGCGCTTCAGTCGAAAAATCGTAACGGTAACGGCCATGAATAAATAAGCCATTATCGAAGTTATAATTCAATTTTAAATAAGGCATCAAAAACGTATTTGAACCTTGAAAGTTCATAACAACACCAGGGTTAAGCATGAAGTTATCGTTTATTGAATGAGTATAGTAATGAGTAAACTCAGTATTAATAACTTTAGTTTCATCGTACGCACCCGCAGCATGCCTTACGTTTGTTAGCGTTTCTAATCCATATCCATTATCGAAATGGTTACCAACAATAAACCGGCTTCTTAATTGATCTGTTGTACTTCTATATTCAGAACGAAGGTCAACATATCCACCAGCAATTGAAGTCATTGGTAATAACGCTAATAAAGTTACACTAAGTGATTTTTTCATTATTTCTTTTCCTAGAAGTAATAACATCGAGAGAAATATTCACTCGAAAAAATAAATACTTAGATAACCTTGCTTTCTTATATTTTGTAATCTCTATAGTAGAGAAGTAGATTGGACTTTATTTATTATAATTTTTTGATTCTCTCCTTCACTCTATTGGTTTGCCCGCCAAGAATGAGTGAAGGAGGAAATTTTGATTAACTAGTTTGTTTGCGAAGCAGGGCGTGCTGTTGAAGTGTCTTCTTCTAATACGCCTGTCTCAGAAAGTTCCATTTCCATCAGAGCACGCTCATCATCAAGAATTGCTTGTGCCATTTCTGGAGTCACTTCGTTTGCAGGTGTACATAGGCTAACTAAAACACCGGCAGTAAGTGCAAACAGACAAGACGGGATGACCGGGTTGCCCCAGAATGCTGTTAGGTCAGGGCTTAGCATCACCGCAAACGAAGCTACCGATGCACCTACTAGTGTTGCAATAGCGCCTTGCCAGTTATAACGGCTCCAGAACTTACCTAACATACCGCATACAAACATGCCTGACATAACCGTAGAGATCATCTTAGTGATGTAGCCAATGATATCGTTAGACGTCAGTGCAAACAGTAGTGCGAAACCAATGACCACAACCAAAGCTAAGCGAGAGTAGTTCAGCATTGACTCTTTATTTGGTACGCGGCCAGTAAACATCACGTAAACGTCACGCAGTAAAATGGAAACACCAGCAATCGCATCGGAACTCGCGCTCGACATTGTTGCAGATAGGCCAGCGATAAGAACAATCATACCCACACCTACTGGTAATACGGTTGCCGCAATGTATGGGAACGAGAAGTTAGGGTTGTCTAACGTCGGGTCAATCGCATGCGCCGCCATACCGATGATTGCTGGGATAATTGAGAAGAACAAGTACAATACACCTGACGCTACGAAAGAGCGGCGGATAGTCGATACATCTTTACCTGAGTAGATACGCTGACGGAAAGATGGAGTAGCCAGAACACCAACACCGATTACTACTGCTAATGAAATTGCAGGCACAATACCCAGTTTATCGATTGCTAAAAAGCTTGTAGCTGCAGGGTCCATCGCCGCGTAAAGATTATCCATTCCACCAATGTGTTGGACAGATAGCACCGCCATTAAAATGAAGCCAGCGAACAAAATAATAGCTTGAATCGTATCGGTCCAAACCACCGCGGTATAACCGCCAATCACGACGTATATTGTAAATGCTGCCGCAATGATGACTTTAGCAAGGTTAAGATCGATATCTGCAATCCAAGCTAAGTACATGCCACCGCCAAGAATATGCGCGCCTAACCAACCGATTGAAGCGATAAATATCAATAAACCAACGACATTTTTAACAATGCGGTTCGCGCCTACATAATAGGAAAGCTCTTCACTCATTGTCATAAAGTTTAGCTTTCTGACAGGAGCAAACCATAGCGCGAGTAATAAAATACCAATCGCACCACCAATGCCGTACAACGCGCCAGCCCAACCATTAGCGTAACCAAAGCCCACTGCGCCCATACTTGAGCCCGTGCCAACCATGGTCGCTACCGTTGTGCCTAACACAAGAAACAGAGGTAAACCGCGGCCACCTAATAGAAAGTCTTCACCTGATTTTTGATTGCGGGATACAAACCACCCCAACCAAATTAAAAAACACACATACAAGCCGAAACCTGTCAGAAAAAGCGTACTATTCATTACACACCTCTCAGTGATATTTAGAATTCAATCCTGAACCCATTTCTTATATTTATATAATTGAAATAGACTTTATAAATATTAATTCGTTTTTTTTGTAGGGAGAGAGTATCGAGAAATAATAACAGGGATAATTACCGCTCAATACTCAAGGTATATTTATCTGTGACTGTTATCTGCGAGATTCTTTGTAACAAGTTACGTCAACTTCAACTTTTACATCGACAACTAAATCACACACCATGCATATACGAGCTGGAGGGTTGGCACCAAAGAATTCTTTGAATACTTTATTAAATGATTGGAAATAACGAGAATCTGTAAGCACGACTTTTACATGAATAACATCTTCAAGGTCGTAGCCAGCTTCATTCATGATATCGACACAGTTTTGAATGGCTAAGCGCGATTGATCGATAATGCCGCCTTCTACCACTTCGCCATCTGTCATAGGCGTTTGTCCAGACACATACAAGAAGCCTCCCGCTTCAGTTGCTCGTGCAAATGGTAAATGTTGACCACCTGTACCTGTTCCGCCTTCTACTCCGTAACGCTTAATCATGGTTTGTACTCCAACTAAAACTTATTTATCAAACTGAACGGATGTTATCGATCTTATGAGGGTTACCGATCGTCCGTTTACCAAGTTCGATTGGTGTATTTTCATCTCATTTTGTCCATAACCTGAGAATCAAAAATCGAACTATTTGTTTATCTTTAAAGCATGAGTACATCTTACAATTGCCCCTATTATATACAGTGACAAAACACACATTTAACTCCAATCTGTGTGATAGTTTCCTACACAAAATAACAAACCAAAGATTTTTAACATTAAATATCAGTATCTTATAATTTGTTAGTTGAATATAGCAAAAGGTTAAAGCCTACCATAAACGTGATAGTAACTACCTAAAACTGAGATCCTCGTCCACCTATTTACGCCCAGACAGAACCTATTTTGGTAAAACCGCTATTTCAGATACAAAAAAACCGCCCTAAATTGGACGGCTTTTTATAAAAATAATAGATAACTAGTTCAGCGCAATTTCCACATCTGATTCAATCGTACTTGAGCAAGCTAATACATAACCTTGCTCAATATCGTCTGGGCTCAGTGTTTCAGTGCTGGTCGAGTTCACCGTTCCTTTGGTGACTTTGCATTTGCATGAACCACAAATACCACTTCGACACGCAGCGATAACTGGAACACCACCTTTCTCCAACGCATCAATCAACGGGCTGCCTTTGTCGGCTTCAAGCTCTACGCCAAAGCTAGGCACAAACACATTCACTTCTGATGACTCAGTCGCCACTTCAACAGTCGGCTCATCAGTTAATGCTTTTGGCGTAAAACTTTCTTGATAAAAGTTCGCCATATCGAAATCAATTTCTTTTAGATAGCTTTCAACATCTTGCATGAAGCCAACCGGACCACACAAATACACCGTGCGATCTTGAATGTCTGGGCTAAGTTTTAGTAGCCAGTTTTTATCCAACCGACCTTGAGGAGCATTCGTATCAGTATTGTCTTTCAATAATAAGCGCAAATTAAAATTGGCATGCTGCTCATCTAACTGAAGTAGCTCTTGGTAATAAATGGTCTGCTGCCTATCTTTAGCCATATGAATAAAGTCGATTTCAATTCCGCTATCGAATGACAACCAATACTTTACCATCGCCATCACAGGGGTAATGCCACACCCTGCGCTAACAAGCGTCACTTTCTTCGAACTAGATGGTGTGCAATCAACACAGTTAAAGGCACCCGCTGGCTTCAATACCGCTAACTCATCACCTTCATCCAATTCATCAACAATAAAGTTAGAGACTAAACCGCCTTCTACTCGTTTTATCGTTAGCTTTAAAGTGCTGTCATTAGGTCCAGAGCTAATAGAGTACGCACGATAATCTAGCTTCTGCGGCATATTGAGCCCCAGCGTAATAAACTGCCCCGGCTTAAAATCAAAATTCAGCTCTTGATTCACACAACCTAGCTCTAAGCTGACCGTATCTTCCGTTTCATGCCACTTCTTTAAACATACCAGTTCAATAGAATCACTTTCAGACCATGCCTGCATAACCTGTGACCTCTTCTTATTCAGTAGTAAAAAATATAAATACACAAAAGCCTCAGCATTGGCTGAGGCTTTATACGACTACAAATTAAGCCGCTAGAATGTCTTTAAGATCTTTCTCAGGAGTAGAGATAGCGCGCATATCAAACTCATCTTGAATGATTTTCAGTAGGTTATCAGTCAAGAACGCAGGTGCTGTAGGACCTGTGTAAATCCCTTTCACGCCCAATGCAAACAACGTAAGAAGAATCACAATCGCCTTTTGCTCAAACCAAGACAGAACTAACGTCAGCGGTAATTCGTTAATGCCACAATCAAACTCTTGAGACAGTGCTAACGCTAATTGAATCGCAGAGTAAGCATCATTACATTGACCCACATCTAATAGACGTGGAATACCGTTGATGTCACCAAATTGGTTCTTGTTGAAACGGAATTTACCACACGCTAGCGTTAGAATAAGTGAATCTTCTGGCGCTTGAGCGGTAAAGTCTGTGTAGTAGCTACGCTCTGCTTTATCACCATCACAACCACCGACTAGGAAGAAGTGCTTGATGTTGCCTTCTTTGACTTGGTCGATGACTGCTGGTGCTGCAGCCATAAGTGCATTACGACCAAAACCTACAGTGATCATTTGTTCAATTTCATCATGCTGGAAGCCTGGTTGCGCTAGAGCACAATCAATGACTTCACTGAAGTCATCGCCTTCGACATGAACAACACCCGGCCAGCCCACGATGCTACGAGTAAATAGACGATCACGATATTGACCAATATCTGGGTTTAGTAGACAGTTCGACGTCATGACAATCGCACCAGGGAAGTTAGCAAATTCTTTCTGTTGATTTTGCCAAGCGCTACCATAGTTACCGACTAAATGAGGGTACTTCTTCAATTCAGGGTAGCCATGGGCAGGTAGCATTTCACCATTGGTGTAGACGTTAATGCCTTTGCCTTCTGTTTGCTGAAGGATTTTCTCTAAGTCATGTAAATCATGTCCAGACACGAGAATACAGTGGCCTTTCACTGTCTTAACGTTTACTGACGTTGGTTCAGGGTGACCAAAAGTATCTGTCTCACCTTTATCAAGCATTTCCATGACTTTGTAGTTCATCAGACCAATCTGCATTGAAGTATCTAGCAGCTGTTTTAGATCCGTTGGATCTGTGCCTAAGAACGCCATGATTTCGTGGTATTCGCCTTGGATCTCTACGTCAGTTTGACCAAGAACGCGTGCATGTTCCATGTACGCTGCTGCACCTTTTAATCCGTATAGACAAAGTAAGCGCAATCCAATCACGTCTTCGTGTTGAGAATCGTGGCCACGGTTCACAGCAGCTTGAGGCGCAAGTGCAATCAAAGCTTCAGGATCTGTTGGCAGGTCAAACTGAGCAGCAGCTGATAGTTCAGGAATTTCAAAACCAGTGATAAGCGCAGCAGCACGAACTTGTTGCTCAAGTTTTTCTTTGTATTGATGAGATTGTTGTGCGAATTCGATGATACGAGCTGCATCGAAGTTTACGTTCGTCAGCGTTGCGAAGAATGCTTTTGGTGCCCACTCATCAACTGCAGAGTCGATAACACCACATTCGCGGCCCAAACTAGCCCAAAAGGAAACACCTTGAAGAGAATGCACCAACACGTCTTGAAGGTCTGATACTTCTGATGTCTTACCACACATACCTTGTGTGAAAGAACAGCCTTTTACGGTTGGGGTTTGAATGGTTTGTTCACATTGAATACAGAACATATTGGGCTCCAGTAATAATTATGTATTCGTAAGTTCTTTGCTTACGAAGATTTATATCCGCTCACCCTAGAGCATCAACCGTGCCAACTTTTAAATAACTGATTTATAAGAGTTTTAATTATTAACCCTATTTTGATCATGTGTATATGACTACAAAACCACTTTTCATATCCACACATGCGTGTCCTATTGACACAAGGGAATATATCAACATTGTTCATGTTTGATTCATATTGTGGTTGTTATAGTCAAGACAAATGAAAAGAGGAAAGAATATGAAGAATATATTTGTGACAGTATTTGCCTTAATTGCTGGTTTCATGGCGCTAGTAACAAGCTTAGTGCTAGCCATTCCACTTGCAATCGCAGCACTTATCACAGGTAAACGCATTCAAAATAAAATGAAGCAGCAAGGCTACACAGCTCACTACGCTGGTGGGCAATTCAATCAAAGTCAATATACGAACAGCGCTAACTCGAACACGATTGAGGGTGAGTTCGAAGACTTGTCTAACAAGAAATAATTCCACTAGATTGCACACACAACCTAACTAAAACCGCATATGAAGTACGTTATCTCCCTCACCGTGGTATCCGCAACGCTGCTAACCACAGCGTTGCTTGGATGCTCAGCAGACATCGTCGCGCCAGCCTACGAGCAATCAAGTTCACTCCCGAATTATCAACAAGCGTCCTTTGAAGAATATGCAAAAGACACACGAACCTGGCTCAAAGAAAACCGTGTTTTCATCAGCGAAGATGAAACGCTGGAACTTGATGCGAACTCGCCAACAGAATACAAACCCAAACATCCTAACGGGCAAGCCGTTTTATTGGTTCACGGGCTTGGAGATTCACCCTACTCCTTTATCGATGTTGCTGAACATTTACAGCAACAAGGTTTTTTAGTCAGAACAATTCTACTTCCTGGCCATGGCAGTAAAGTGGGAGACTTAATGCTTCCTAACCTAACCGATTGGCAAACCGTCGTAGACCACCACACCAAATTGCTACAAAAAGAATATGATTCGGTCTGGCTTGGCGGCTATTCTACGGGGGCAAACTTGGCGACCTCGCAAGCAATCAATGATCCGTCAATCTCAGGGTTACTTTTGTTTTCCCCAGCCTTTCAACCCAACTCACCAGCGGTTCAATACGCGGAGTTCGCCAGCCATTTTATTACATGGGCAGATCAAGACCCGGAAGATAATTACTTGAGATATAACTCGTTACCGATGAATGGTGCGGCGGTCTATTATCAGACCTCAGAAGTCGTACGAGAGGATCTGGGCAAAGCCAATTACGAGAAACCAGTTTTTATCATGATGAGTGAAGGCGACAGTGTCATTGATACCCAATACGTCGCTGACCAATTCAAGCATACTCTAACCAACCCAAGTAACGCTTTAATTTGGCAAGGTGAATCCAGCATTGATGATCCGAGAAGTACGGCATTTTCGATGAAACTCTCCAAGCAGCGTATTTCTAACGGATCACATATGGGACTGTTGTTTTCACCAGATAATCCCAACTACGGGATTAACGGACGGGAAAGAATATGCAGTAATGGACAAGGCAGTGAACTTGAACAACGCTGCCAAGCTGGGGAATCGGTATGGTACTCATCTTGGGGCTACCAAGAAGCAGGAAAAGTCCATGCAAGGCTTACCTATAACCCTTATTTCAAAGAAAGCATGCTTGCACTCGATGGCGTCTTAGGCGCCACCCATTAAAACTCTAAGCTGTCACTGACAATATCAATCACCCAGATATGAATTCGCCCTTGCAGACCAATACTGCAAGGGCGAATGTCGCATTCATCAATCACACCAACATCGTTACACCGTCACGACAACTCGAACTGCAAGCAATATCAGTACTATCCCTGAAAGACGGTCGATCAACTGTGCCTTAGAACGGATACGTTCAACGACCAGTGGGCTAGATAGAATCAGAGTGATAAACGTGTACCATAAACCGTCGACAACTAGAGGTGTCGCTACAATAATCACTTGATTGGTTAACTCGTTGCCTAACGCCACAAATTGACTAAATAATGCGATGAAGAACAGAGCAATTTTAGGGCTCAACAAGGATAGCAAAAACGCCTCTCTTGCTGACTGCCAATAGCTCATTCGTTCGCCAGATTCGAGTTTCGCCGCAACTCCACCTTTCGAACGAAGCGCGTTATAGCCTAAGTAAGCCAAATAACCCGCCCCTGCATAGCTGATGCCTTTGAACAATAATGGTGATTGCTCGAGTACGACTGCTAAGCCAATAATGGTAACAAACGCATACACACCAATTCCCATTGCATGCGCCCAAGCTGCAACCAGACCATTCATTCTGCCACCAGCTAGGCTGTGTTTGGCGATCATCGCTAAACTCGGCCCTGGAGACATAGCCCCTAATAAGCAAATGGCTAAAAGAGACAGCCAAATCGTAAATGTCATTATGAATCCTTGTTATATCCGTGAGGTTTCGACCTCTTTGTTTGATACAAAGACAGTAACAACTCAAAGATATTATTTGAAATCAAAGTTTTTCATCAAGGGTATGATTTTAAATCATACCTATAGAATAACTAGATTCTCGCATGCTCGAAAAAACCAGATTCCTAACCCAGCGGTGAGCCGAATCATTATCATATTTTGGGTGCCACATTAGCCAATAAAGGTGGCTTTCCGTATCGAAAGGCAAATTACGATACTCAAGATCTATATGATGCGCCAAGTTAATCGCGATATGTTCAGGGACGATCATCAAATAGTCACTTTGGGAAAGCGCGTTACAAGCAGCAGAGAAAAACGGCACTTTTAACGCCACTCTTCGCTCATGCCCAAGCGCTTTCAAGGCGATATCAGCATGTGAGTCTTTATCTCCACCACCGGTCACTTTGATGTGGGCGTAGTTCACCAACTCATTAACGGATATGGATCTTTTGCTCGCTAACGGGTGAGATTTTCTCATCACACACACCGACTTATCTTCTCCTAGCTTCAAGCTTGAAACTTGAGTCGGCTTGCTCGGCAGCATGGTTGAAGCTAAGTGGATGCCCGTATCGTTCAAACAGTTGAGGAAATTCGGTTGCCATAACCGATAAGCAAGATCGATTTGAGGCGCTTGCTTAGAAATACGAAGCGCAATGTCCGGTAGAATATACTGAGCCACATAATCGCTAGAGGCCAATATTAACTCCCCTTTCCAATCCGCCGGCTCAAAAGGCTTATCGTCTAGGAGGTGATCAAATTCACCCAACAAATCATCCAGCTTTTCTTTTAGCTGCAATGCTCTTGGGGTGGGAATCAACTGGTTACCATCTCGAACAAGAATGGGATCACTGCATAGTTCTCGTAACTGCGCGAGTTGGCGACTGACTGCAGACTGAGTGATGTTCAGACGCTGCGCCGAGCGGCTTACATGGCACTCTTCCAAGAGTACGTGGAGCGAACGTAATAAGTTAAGGTTGATGTTATTCAGCATACGTGACCCAAGGTTTACGCCACTCTGGAGCAGGAAAGCTGTCTGGCCAGTACTCAATCTGCTTGGTAATGAGCCCGTTCTCTACGGTATGAAAAGTGATGGCGGTATCCGTTTGGGTTCCGTCCGAGACAGTGACGCGGGTGACCACTTCATTACCATCACTGACGATGCTGTTAATCTGAAAGGTCCACTGACCTTGCGCTGGGTATTCAGAGTTTACGTGCCCAAAATTTTCTCGCCCCGTAATGATTTCTTTAGATTGAGGCCAATGTACTTCACAGTCATGACTTAACCACTCTGCCGCAAGGTAAAAGTCATTTCCTTCCATTGCTTGCCAATAGGCAAGTACTGTCTCTTTTGCTGTCATGACTTCTATCGCGTTGTGTTAAAAAACTCATTGAGTACGGTGTGGGTCATCAAGTGACGTAGGTCTGGGTAAGCTTGAATCTCATCCCTAATTTGATTCAGCCTCGCCATACTTGCGACTTCCAAGTAGAGCATCATGTCAGTCTCACCACTAATGGCATGACACCATTTCACTCCATCAATCGATTGAATATCGCTCGCATAAGATTCGCAATTATGCGTAGAGCTCGACATATCGAACTTCAAAGCCAAATAAGCGCATACGTTGGTTTCACCTTCTGAGCGAGCAATTTGCGTGTGATACCCAAGAATCACTTTATCGTTTTCTAACTTCTTGATTCTTGCGGTTACTGCCGAGCGAGATAGGTTTACATCTCTAGCAATGTCGCTAACTGAACTGCGCGCGTTTGTTTGCAATATTGCTAAGATCTGCTCGTCAAATTTATCCATATTCGTTTCCACTATCCAACTGTGTTTTTTCATTTATCAATAAGCAATTTGACACAGTTTTCATTCAACAAAAACCATTAATCCGCCCCTAATAGCGACAATTTCACGTGTAAGCCCACAAGATTCCGTCAAAATGACATTTGATTGCGACAAATTGCTAGCTGTAATCATACAAACATCGCGCTATTCTCGTAAATCATAAGAAAAGAAAATCACTCGGCTACGGAAGGCAAATGACGCAATTAAAACAAGAAATTACCCTGCTATCTGGCATCGGACAGCTTTCAACCACCCTATTGGGGACTGGCTTATTTATGATCCCAGCGATTGCCGCTGGCATTGCTGGTCAATTCTCTTTGTGGGCGTGGCTCATATTGTTCATCGCAATTTGCCCAATCGCTCTGACCTTCGCGGCTTTAGGTAAGCGCTACCCCAATGCTGGCGGAACCGCCTATTTTGTCCGCCAAGCCTTTGGCTCTAAACTTGAGACCAGTGTTGCTTGGCTGTTTTTGAGCGTGATCCCTGTAGGGGTTCCTGCAGCGGTTGCATTGGCAGGAGGGTTTGCTCAACAATTGTTACCAACGGGTCTTAACTCGCCATTAGTGGCCCAGTTATTCACTGTTGCCTTGCTCATTGTCGTCAACCTAATGGGAAGTAAATCTTCAGGGCGATTACAAAGTGTAATTGCCATATCCATCTTCGGGTTAATTGCCGCGTTTCTGTGGAAAGGAGGTATCGGCAGCGCCGACATAGCGATGCCGACCCTGACCTCTGATTCACTATGGTCTATTGGTCTTGCGTTAGGCGTCATGTTTTGGTGCTTTGTGGGGATTGAAGCATTCGCTCACATGGGTGAAGAGTTCAAAAACCCTCAACGTGACTTTCCTATTGCGATCGTGATTGGCTGTTTTGTCGCAGGCGCGACCTATTGGGCATGTTCTGTCGTGATATTGAAGATGCAAGCGTACGGTTCTGCACAATTCGATTCAGCGTCCATCCCTTGGATATCAGAACAACTTTTTGGTAGTAGCTTTAAAGTCGCCATCAGTATGCTTGGGTTCTTTGCTTGTTTCGCGAGTTTAAATTTATACACGCAAAGCTTATCAAGAATGTTGTGGGCGCAAGCGAGGGAACATAAGCCAGAAAGCAAAATGGCTCGACTATCGACACAGGGCGTCCCTCATTATGCGACTTTTTCAATCGGTGCCGTGGTTATCGTCTCCTGCGTCATTGGTGAGTATTCGGGTTTAGACCTTGAGTTTTTCCTTAAACTTGCCAATGGTATTTTCGTCCTTATTTACTTATTGGCGATGCTCGCCGCATTTAAATTGCTTTCCGGGTTCACCAAAAAACTTGCAGCTATTTCACTTGTCCTTTGTACTCTCGTTTTCATGTGCCTAGGCTGGTCAATGATATATGCGGTCGGTGTGTTTGTGGCGCTATGTTTGCCATGGAAAAGCTGGCTCAACAAAGAGAAAAAAGCACGCGTTTCTAAAGAATTATAGAGGGACGGTTCTATGGCGCGTACTTAGCGCGCCATACTTTTCATCGAGATATAGGGCTGCTCTACAACTCAAAATAGGTCATTTCAGCATTTCGAACGTTCAGTAAGGTTTGAGGTGGTAGAGTTTTCCACCCATTTTTCGAAGAAAGCGGCTCGGATGCAAACGCAAGATCGTCTCCTTTCTTTTGGTAAAAGACCGTTGTTGGGCAATCGTCGGTACTGTAGCGCACCACCCAAAACTGATTGCCATCCGAGAGACAAATCGACGCTTTGAAGGGCTCTTCACATCCTTTTTTATTCAGTAAATCCGCTACCTCGTTTAGCGTGACTCGAATCGCTTCCAGCGGTTGTGTCTCTAAGCCATTTTTTAGCATCAATAAAAAGATCAGTTCGCTGTCCGTTGAACCTCGCTTTTGCAGATACAATTCTTCAGGTAATCTGCGCTCCAACTCAAACTTAATCTTGTCGAATTCACCAATCTGGCCATTATGCAAAAACATCCAATTACGAATGATAAAAGGGTGGCAGTTAGAGCGAGAGACTTGCGTTCCAGTGGAAGAGCGGACATGCGCCATAAAGCGATGAGATTGAATATGATGCGTCAAGGAGCGAAGATTTTCATCTCCCCAGGCCGGTAGCACTTCATGAAATTGCCCAGGGGTGTCCCTGTCAGTATACCAACCCAAACCAAACCCATCAGCGTTCACTTTCGTCACCGCTTTTCTCGCCTCGAGACTTTGATGCACAAGGGAGTGTTCTGGTTTATAAACCAGTTCATCCATGTAAATTGAGGTTCCTTGATAGGCTAACCAACGACACATACATCCTCCTAATGACCGGCGTGAACCACTAAAACATGTTCAAATAAAGCACGTTCAAAAAACAGTAGCAAGCTTATTTATTAACCTATCAATATCTTCCAAGGGAACATTACCAAAACCAAGCACAGCGCCATGCCAGCTTCGATCGCCCTTGCGGTTTTCATAGTAAGCCAGAGGACGAATAATAATTCCTAGCTCGAGTGCTCTTTCACACCATAGTTCTTCTCTTATTCCTTCCTCCCACTTTACAGTAACATGCAGCCCGGCAGGTTGACTGATAACCTGCACTCGACCGTCAAATGTTCGCTCAATGGCCTCAATCATTGCGTTATACTTCATTTTGTATGTTCGGCGCATTTTGCGAATATGCCTGAGCAAATCCCCTTCCAATATAAAGTCCGCTAAAGCAGCCTGAGTGTGAGATGGTGAATCTCCACTAAGGGCATCTTTAATTTCCAAACATCGAGGTACCAAACCCTCCGGTACGACTAAATAACCAAGCCGTAAACCGTTAAACATGACCTTACTGAACGACCCAACATACAGCACACGGTCATCATGCCCTATTTTCCCCGCCAGCCCCTGCATGCTCGTATATGGCCGATGCGCGAACTGGAATTCACTATCATAATCATCTTCAATCACCCAACGTTTGTTTTGATGCGCCCACTCTATAATGTTGAGTCTCTGTTCTGTATTAAGGGTCGTGCCCATCGGATATTGGTTACTAGGTGTCAAATACAAAGCCTGAGCTTCGCTGGAAGTAATATCAGCAATAGAAGGGCCTGATTTTTCTTGAACGATCAATGGCTCTAACTGCATATTTAGCAAGTTCAATGACTTACGCATCTGAGCGTAGCCAGGGTTTTCCATTAAGACCTGATCGCTCGGTTTCAGTACCGACATCAGCGCAATGATCATCGCCTGCTGAGCACCAGAAGTGATGATGATCCGAGAAGGAGTACACACTACAGAGCGACTACTGGAAAGATAGTCGCTAATCGCATGTCTTAGGTTACTGTCGCCCTGAACACTGCGATTCCCTGCAATGAAATCTCTAGATACATGTCGTTGTAATAACCTTTGCCACTTGGCATAGGGGAATAAACTGAGATCGGGCACTCCAGGAGCGAAGGCTTTATTGATGTTGGGTTCTACTGTGGGAGCATAAGGCTCTCTGGTTTGAGAAGGCACCTGCGCTAAATAGTGCTCCGGAAGATCAACTGAAACATAGTAACCCGAGCTTTTAACGCTCGTGATATACCCCTCTGCGACTAACTGCTCGTATGCCAAAATCACCGTATTTCGGCTCACCCCAAGGCCCGACGCAAACTTTCTGGTTGACGGTAACTTTCCACCTTTCGGCCACAAGCCTTCTATAATTCGCTCTCTAACCCCATGAAAAATGGCACTTTGTCGGCTTGGTTTTGCTTTGTCTAAAACAAAATCTCCAATGTCTATCGGCTGCAATCTGGATCCATCCACTTGTTAAAACTGGCTCTATTCAAGATACCACTTAATTCATACATTAGCGAAAAGGCAAACGAATCATGGGGGACACGATATGTTATCGAGCACAAAAAGAACTGAAATTAAAAAAGGCACGCGAAAAGCGGTTTTCGAAACAGAGAAGCTTCACCAAATCATCGACGAAAGCTTAATTGCCCATGTAGCCATTAACGAAGAATCAGGCCCAGTGGTGATACCTATGTTGGCATGGCGCGTTGAAGATAATGTTTATATTCATGGAGCTCGAAATAGTCGATTGCTGCGTAGCTTAAAAAATGGCGCTAAAACCTGTTTAACCTTCACTTTGTTTGATGGTTGGGTGCTCGCAAGATCGGCGTTCCACCATAGCGCCCATTATCGTTCGGCCGTGGTATTTGGCTCTTTTGAGGTAATCGAAGACAACGCTGAAAAAGACCGACTCTTGAATATCTTTATCGAACAAATCGCACCAGGGCGAACGGGTGAAGTAAGACTGAGTAATGAGAAAGAACTCGCCGCGACAGAGTTGCTCGCCATACCGCTCACTGAAGCTTCCGTAAAAATTGGTAGGCACGGGGTAAACGACGATGCGGCAGACTTGGATATTCCTGTATGGGCTGGGGTGCTTCCGTATAGAACGGTTGTTGGCCCACTCGAACCGACAAGCGATTTGTCAGATACATTGAACGAACCCGACTATCAGCAAGCTTATGGTGAACGCTGGTATCAAAATTAACATTTAGCTATTTTCAAAATCATCGAGTTGTATACAATCTAGATAAGAATAAACACGGATTTATGCATGAAATGATGTTAGGAAAACACACCTTACAAGTTTATGGCTTGCTCAACGGCATCGGGCAAGTCTATTTTTCACCTTCATTACTCACTTCGTTTTTCATTTTGTGCGCCATTGCCGTTGAATCAATTACTTTGCTTATCCTAACGGTCATCGGTGCGCTCACCAGTCACTTTATTGCTCAGTTAACACGCAAGCCTCAAACAGATATCGACCAAGGCTTATATGCGCTGAATGGTGCACTTGTCGCGCTCTTCATAGGAAGTTTCTACGAACTTAATCTTGGGCTGTGGCTAGTTACCGTTGTAGGTGCTGCGCTTACGGTACCTATAGCAAAAATCGTATTTAGTTTTAAAAAATACAAAGGCTATACCAGTGCATTTATCACAACAACATGGCTGATTTTCGCCTTGTTATCTCTGTTAGATATTGATGCCAGTTCCGCTTCAACAGACCAACATCTGTGGTTGCACATTCCAAACGAGCTTGCCGTTCTTTTAATAGGCATCAGTCAGGTAGCATTTATTAATAATGAACTATCGGGTTTGCTCATTCTCGTGGCAATGGCAATGTACAAGCCAATACATGCGCTTTGGGTCATTGGAGCATTACTCGTTACAACCGGGGTTAATTCTTACTTAGGCGTGGAGCAAGCGTTAGTCGAACGAGGCTTGTATGGGTATAACGTGGTATTGGTTACGCTGGCCTTGCTGCACTACAAAAATATGCATTGGGGCCTAGTGATATTAGGTGGGATGACTAGCTGCGTGATCACTTATGTATTTCATGGGCTGCAGCTGCTTCCGCTTACAGCCCCATTTATTTTAAGCGCTTGGTTGATGGTTTATTTTTCCGGTGTGCTCGGTAAATACTGTTCCATTAATGTACATGGATCCGAATCCAAATAGCCTTGGTTACCATGAACTCTCATCAATTCTGCCGCCAGTGCAGCCATTGGCGTAGAGGCTTGCTCTTCAAATGCTAACTGCTTAGCCATATCTAAATCTTTAAGAAGGGTTTTCACATGCCATTTCACTGGCTCATAATCCCTTTCAGCCATTCTAGGACCTGTGATTTGTAAAGGCAGTGAATCAGCGAAACCTCCACTTAATGCGCTAGCTATCTGAGTTGAATCGACGCCTGATTTCTCGGCCAGCGCATAGACTTCCGCCATGACCAACACATTGCAACTCACCAGCATTTGGTTTCCAATTTTAGTCACTTGCCCCGAACCGACCTCTCCCATTCGAGTCACATTATCACCAAGCACTTGATAGATGGGCATCAAAGCTTCAATGGTGGATTCATTCCCACCACACATGATCGCCAATGAACCCTTTTCAGCACCTGCCACTCCGCCAGAAACGGGATTATCAACCCACTGAATATCGGTTTCTTCATACAATTTTTTCGCCATTGAAACTGTCGATTTAGGCGAGATGCTCGAGAAATCCATGATGACTTTAGTTCTAGATGATTGAGCATTTTTAATTGCTTCTAGTACACCACTCTCCCCAAGCACGACCGCTTCTACAGCACTGGTGTCGGATACGCACAACATCAAAACATCTGATGATGTCACAAGTTCTTCAAGGGAGGTTTTAAGCACCGCCCCTTTACTAACCACAAATGATGATTTGCTCGGGGTTCTTGCCCAAACATTAACGTCATAGCCAGCATCAACAAGCCTCGCTACCATAGGATTACCCATTAACCCTAACCCAATAAAACCTATCGTTTGCTGCATAACTACTCCTCGAACTAGTAACTAACGTGCTTTGAATTACGGTCTACGACATCACAACGAATCACCGACTGCTCCACCACCAGCCCCGCTATTTGCTGGCGACTCGCAAGGTAATGGTCGGTTAATTTATGTTGAGCTAATGCTGCCTCATCGGCATAAATTTCATAAAGATAGAAGCAATGGTCGTCATCTTGCGCTTGCAACACATCAAATACAAAACACCCCGCTTCGTTCGTCACTGAAGAGAGTGCGTTTTCATTCATCACAGATAAGTACTGCTCTCGCTTTCCTTGTAAGACCACATTCTTAACAATAATACAGAACATAATTTTCCTTAATTTGATCTCTAGATATCCCTTAGCACACCATGAATTCGATTTTTTATCAATAATTGTATACAATACTTAACCATATAAAATACAATCAAGGACAATTGCAATGATAAAACGGCCAAGCCCATTCAACGGATTAAGACATTTAGCACTAAAAGTTTATGAGTTTGATGAATGTCTGAATTTCTATACGGAAGTGATGGGAATGCAGGTATTGCGGAAAGCGAGTGATAATCTCGTGTATTTGACCTGTGGTAACGACAACCTATCCTTAGGCAGAGCGCACAGTCCGACTGAAGCCAGAGCCCAAACACTCGACCACTTTGGTTTTGTCGTAGATTCGAAACAACAATTGCAAGAATGGTTTGAGTACATGCAGTCGATCAACGTACCGCTATTGGATCGACCACATGACCACAGTGATGGTGCGCGAAGTTTCCATTGCCAAGATCCTGCGGGCAATATCATTCAACCTCTGTTTCACCCTGCCGTTTCCGGACAAAGTATTCGCTAGAACAGGCGAGCTTGGTTACCCATTCAAGCGGAATCGTTCTATGTATTGCTTAGGAGTCAACCCCCGATGCTTTTTGAACATACGGTTGAAGCTCGCTAGATTCGTGTAACCAAGCCGACTGGCGACTTCAGTGAGGAGCACTGAGTGACGCATTAAATCCACCGCCGAATTACTCAGGACATAACCCATCACGGTGGTAAAGTTCATCCCCAAATTCTGTAGACGTCGCTGGAACTGTTGTTCTGACAATCCAAGCAAATTTGATACACGTGCCAACGTCGGTAGCCCATAGTGACAGCTGTATTTGATCATCTCGTAAATGACTTTATGTTGGTCATTTGGGTTTGGCATGTTCATGAAAACGTCTAAATCGCTAAATCCCATCGCAAGTTGGGTTTTCGAATTCGTCTCTTGCTGGTTAGATGCCAACATCAGGTTTGATCGCAGCCACACCTCCGTTTTGGAATGATTCCAAACCACTTCACAACCGAAATATTGCTCATATAATTTCCGATTCTCACGAGACCCTTGGAGCATGACACGAGTAGGCGCATAAGAATCCCCTAAGTAACGTCTTAGCACTTTAGTTAATAAGACCGCGACTCGAATACTGTCATGAACTTTAACGTCACTATCTACCGAAGAGTTATGATAATTCCACTTCATTAAATGCCCGACTTGAGCACCGGTTAAATGCGCCCCAGATTGTAGGCAGCTCATCCCCATATTAATACGTCGAATCGTGGAAGCGAGGTCATGACCAGAAAAAAACCAATGCCCAATCGAGCCAACCTTATCCAAGTCAACTTTCGATGCCATTTTCAGCATCACATCTGGATCTTGCGTTAAGCGCACTAGCTCTCTCAACCAAGTGCACATTTCACTAATCGGGAGCAAGTTCATTGAATTCTTAAACACGCTTGGCGGAAGAGAAAATTGGTCAACATTTACACCATATTCCGTCCGCGTATTTTGATAAACACCCATTAATGCAAGTGCTCTAATAAAATTCACATTCTGATTCACAATCATTTCCACGCATTCAAATTACAGATCACGTCATAAATAATTATCATCCGAGATAATCTGCTCAAAAACAACCAATATGAATGGATATCAGCAAAATGCAGCCAATCATCCACTGTGGGGGAATTAAATGAGTTTACTTAGCGTTCCATTTGTAGGAACAGGCGCTGATACAGCATTACATGTAGTCGCAGGCATCGTACTAGTCGCCACCATTGCCGCTGCTGCTTATGGATTTTGGCGTTTTCACGAATTGCCGATCAATAAAGCTCACAGTAAAGACCACCACCAGATTGGCCTCATTACCGCCTTAACCTGGATAGGCTTCCTCTGGCATTGGGTATGGGTCATTGCTGTCATTCTTGCTTTTGTCGATATGGAAAAAGCCGTCATCAACCTTCGTGACACATGGAAGAGTCCTACAAAATCAATGGATTCAACGACTCAACCCGAAGAGGAAACAACATGTTAGAAGGTTTAGCTGTTTGGGCACTATTCATTTACCTACTAAGACTCGTCGGTATGCCTTGGAATAAAGCGACCAAAAGCTTCGCGTACTTAGGTGGTACCTCATGGTTAATGTTTGTTTGGGTAGGCTTAATCAATTACACACCGATGGATTTATCCGGTGGCTCTGTGGTGCAATCACCCCATATCCAATTACGCCCTGATTCAACGGCAGTTACCGGCAAGGTGGATGCAATCCATATATCGCCAAACCAGCAAGTGGCAAAAGGTCAGCTCATCTATGAAATTGATGAAACTAAATATCGTATTGCCGTCGAGCAGCAACAGATCAAACTCAGCTCCGCCTCTGCAGCACTAGATACAGCCAAACAAGAAGTGGAAATTGCAAAAGTAAGCTATCAATCGAGTCTGGAAGATATCCAAACTGCGAAAGCCAAGCTCAAATCTGCAAATACGGACCTAGCGCTACAGAAAAGAACACTAAAACGCTACATGGAGCAAAATCGAGTTGTTAAAAACACAATTACGGAAAGCGACATTGATAAGCAAACCGCCACTGTCGAGTTAGCGGCTCATAACATTGAGACACTCAAGTCTCAGCTTGAAAAGAAAAAAGTCGATTCATTGAATGCCAAACTCAACATTCAAAAGTCTGAATTGAATGTAGCAACCAAGCTTAACGACGTCGATGCTGCACAAACGTCACTTGAACAGGCACAATGGGATCTAGCAAGCACCAACGTCCATGCTCCCACGGATGGCTTCGTGACCAACTTCATCTTACGTGAAGGGCAACGTGTATCTATGATGCCAAGAATCCAAATGTACACTCATGAGAAATACGTTCTAATGAGGGTAAACCACCAAGCGATTCGAAATGTGAAAGTCGGACAAACCGCTGAGTTTGCGTCAGCCGTTTACCCTGGCCACATCTTTTCAGCGTCAGTAGAGGGCATTGTCGAAGCAACAGGCGAGGCGCAGGGTTCTTTGATGGGGTGGGACGATTCGGTAAGAGTCACGACAGGCAAAAACCTTCAAAACAAACATCATTTTGTTCGATTAAAAATCGAAGAGACTGAAGGCTATGATATTCCTGTGGGCTCCGTTGGGCTTGCATGGGTCAGTGCAGAAAAACCGATTGGGTTTATGTCATTCCTTGATGTCATCCGTGGCATTATTATCCGAATGAAGTCGCAGTTGTACTTCTTTTATTCGATTTAATGGTCGTTAGTATAACTCGATACAAAACCGTTAATAACAATATGCACAACATTGCATTATCGTGGAGATCGCAATTTGCAATTGCATTTTGCAAACAAAATCGGCAAATACGTGTAAATACGCACCAAATTGCTATGAAAACCCGCAATTTTTGGGATTGAAAAGTTGGCACGCATGCTGCATTATACAAATTGACCCTTCTTAAGCCGAGGGTCACCTAGCCAACTGACGTTGTTAGTGAATAATCTTTGTTCACACTATATATAAGCCAATCGCACCTTTGCGGTTGGCTCTTTTTTTACCCGTCGACCTGCCCTTCCCTCGTGAATTTGATCTCGTTTCCTATCATCTAAACCTAACGCATTAAACTTACTCGGTTACCTTTGCTCATCAACCTTCAAATAAAGCATCGCAACGTGAATTTATTGTACCGCTTTGAAATAACAGCAAATCCTTTCCCGCATTTGCTTTCCTTCCCAGTATAAAAGTAAGCGAAGTACTCCCCTCTAATATACAGACATGCATTTAAAACAGACTAAGATGACTTTGCACTCATAAATACACTGGCATACAAGATAATCATATAAGTAAACGTTTAATCTTAATTTAATCACCAATCAAATAAAAAAATAAACAGCTGATAAATAAGACAAATAATAATAAAACATAGATTTAAAACGTTTTATTAACATTATTATCATTGACTCTCTGTTTTATATCACCATAATGCGCACGTTTGTCTGAAAAATGACGACTAAAATTCATTTCAATTGCGGAGGTATATGATGGCTGCGGATAATAACTACAGTCTTGGGCCGGTTCCAACATCGGCTAGGAAAGGAGTCGCTTCACTTACGATGGTAATGCTTGGACTCACTTTCTTCTCTGCAAGTATGTGGACCGGCGGTTCACTAGGCACCGGCCTTTCTTTTAATGACTTTTTCCTTGCTGTTCTCATTGGTAACCTAATTCTAGGTATTTACACTTCTTTCCTTGGCTACATCGGTTCTTCCACTGGACTTTCAACTCACCTTCTTGCTCGTTTCTCTTTTGGTACTAAAGGCTCATGGCTCCCTTCTGCACTTCTTGGTGGTACTCAAGTCGGCTGGTTTGGTGTCGGTGTGGCAATGTTTGCGATTCCCGTACAAAAAGCGACGGGCATTGATACCAACACTCTTATTATTGTCTCCGGCCTGCTAATGACCGCAACGGTGTACTTTGGCATCAAAGCTCTAATGGTACTTTCTGCGATTGCGGTACCTGCGATTGCAGTACTGGGCGGTTACTCTGTTCTTTCCGCCGTAGAAAGCGTGGGTGGCTTAGAACAACTTCAATTAATTCAGCCAGAAACGCCGATGGATTTCTCTGTCGCATTAGCCATGGTTGTCGGTTCATTTGTTAGTGCGGGAACCCTCACGGCAGACTTCGTAAGATTTGGTAAAAAGCCTGCGAGCGCTGTATTGGTGACCATGGTGGCTTTCTTCATTGGTAACTCGTTAATGTTCATATTCGGCGCGGCGGGAGCGGCGGCAACAGGCCAAGCCGATATTTCAGACGTGATGATTGCGCAAGGCCTCTTGTTACCTGCGATTATTGTTCTCGGCCTAAACATTTGGACGACCAACGAGAATGCACTGTATGCATCAGGCCTTGGCTTCTCAAATATTACTGGCCGCTCAAGTACTGCCATGTCTATTATCAATGGCGTAATTGGTACGATTTTCGCCCTGTGGCTCTACAATAACTTTGTTGGATGGCTGACATTCCTATCTCTAGCCATTCCACCGATTGGTGGCGTAATCATCGCGGATTTCTTTGCCAACCGAAAACGTTACAAAGATTTTGCAAATGTTCAATTCCAAACAGTTAATTGGGCAGGCATTATTGCCGTCGCAGTAGGTGTCGGTGCAGGCCACTTCCTACCAGGAATCGTTCCACTGAACGCCGTTCTTGGTGGCGCCATTAGCTACTTAATCTTGAACCCAATTATTAATAAAAAAGTGCTAGCGACTCAGCCAGCGTAAGGAATCAAAATGACGACTCTATTAATCAAGAACGCTAAGCTTCAAGCCGAAGATGGCTTGAAACAGATTCTGATTGAAAATGGTCAGTTCAAAACTATTGTCGATAACGACGTAAAGATTGAACACACTGGTGACACGCTAGATGCAGAAGGTGGTATTGCAGTTAGCCCGTTTTGTGAACCTCATATTCATTTAGATACGACGCAAACAGCTGGCGAACCAAATTGGAACATTTCCGGCACCTTGTTCGAAGGGATCGAACGCTGGGCAGAGCGCAAAGAACTGCTTTCCATTGAAGACGTCAAACAGCGCGCGAAGCAAACATTGAAGTGGCAAATCGCCAATGGTGTACAGCACGTTCGTACCCATGTCGATGTTTCAGATCCTACGCTTATTGCTTTAAAAGCAATGGTAGAAGTGCGTGAAGAAATGAAAGAATGGGTCGACATTCAGATTGTTGCATTCCCACAAGAAGGCATTCTTTCTTACCCTAACGGTAAAGAGCTACTTGAAGAAGCTGTTCAGTTAGGTGCTGATGTAATTGGTGCGATCCCTCACTTCGAATTTACTCGCGAATATGGTGTTGAATCCCTACATTATGCGTTTGAATTAGCAAGCAAATACGACCGTTTGATTGATGTTCACTGTGATGAAATTGATGATGAACAATCGCGATTCGTAGAGACGTTAGCAGCACTGGCTCATAAATATGAAATGGGTGACAAAGTAACTGCTAGCCATACGACCGCAATGGGTTCTTACAACGGTGCGTATGCTTCTCGTTTGTTCCGACTATTAAAAATGTCAGGCATCAACTTTGTCGCTAACCCTCTCGTGAACATTCACTTGCAAGGCCGATTTGACGATTACCCTAAGCGTCGTGGTGTAACCCGCGTGAAAGAAATGTTAGCGGCAAACATTAACGTGTGCTTTGGCCATGATGATGTCTTTGACCCATGGTACCCGCTTGGCACAGCAAACATGCTACAAGTACTGCATATGGGACTGCACGTAACGCAAGTCATGGGTTATGACCAGATCAATGAATCGTTAAACTTAATCAGCCACAACTCCGCAAGAACATTGAATATCCTAGATCAATACGGAATCGAAGAAGGCAAACCAGGTAGCTTGCTCATTCTTCCTGCAGAAAACGGCTTTGACGCTGTTCGACGCCAAGTTCCTGTTCGCTATTCAGTGAGACACGGTAAAGTCATTGCACAAACGCAGCCGGCAGTTACTCAAATCAATCTGGACCAACCAGAAGCGGTAACTTTCAAGCGTTAAACACTGATTTCATCAGTACCAAAGGGAGCTTCGTGCTCCCTTTTTTGTTCATCCAAGCTCATACCAAATTATTTTCACTAAAATGTCACACAAACCATGTACATTCATTCTGTTCGTGTTATCATGCACCTGCTCTGTTAGCCAGAGTTATTTAAGTTAGATGAAGTTAAAGTGACAAGTAAAATCGTAAACCGTTTTTGTAAGTAGTTTTTCCTTATTTCTTAGCAATATTAAATAATTTAAGTAACAGCGCATTGCAGTTAATGCAATCAACAATTTGAAAAATTTATGAATAAGGGACAAATTATGTCTAACACAAATACTGGCACTGTAAAATGGTTTAACGAAGAGAAAGGTTTCGGCTTCATTTCTCAAGACAACGGCGGTGCTGACGTATTCGTACACTTCCGCGCTATCGCTTCAGAAGGCTTCAAAACTCTGAAAGAAGGCCAAAAGGTTACTTTCGAAGTTGAAAACGGTCAAAAAGGCCTACAAGCAGCTAACGTTGTTGCTCAATAATTAGCATTTAGCTAAAGAATTTTAAGGCGCTGATTTTTATCAGCGCTTTTTTGTAACTGCTGAACAATCCCATCTATCCGTTTTCTGTACCCTCCTCTGATTTTTCATTCAAGTCGATTATCATTAAACTCAATATTTTATAAACTAATCATGCAATTAATCTTATAATTTTTAAGGCAAGTCCCTTCAATTTCCGCTAATCTTAGAACTAAGTAATTTAGTTGGTATTCCTTTTTGCAGTAATAATAATGAATAAAGACGAATTTCAAAAATCGACAGCTAACCTCAAGAAAGCAGTCCCTTTAATGATGAAGAATCGGGTATCAACAACGCCGGCGAATTACGCGTTATGGTATACCTACGTCGACAATGCAATCCCTCAACTCAATAAAGACATGGACAACGTACTTGAGCAATATGGGATATGCCCTCCTACCGTTGGCGATCAGCTCTATAATAATTATGTCGCAAGCAAAGCCGAAACCAATATGCACGAGCTTCGTGCCAGCATTGAAGTCCTAGTGACAGAAGTCGCAAGCTCAATGACTGACACAATCGCCGATACCTCAGCATTCAGTGAGATGATAGATAAAAGTTTTGGTGAATTGTCTCAAGTCGACAATGAAGGCATGTCGATTGATGAAGTCATGTCCTTGGTTAGGCAGCTAGTATCCGAATCGCGCGATATCCGCCACTCTACACAATTTCTCAATTCTCAGTTGAACACCGCGAGCAGTGAAATTGCTAAGCTGAAAAATCAGCTCATGGAAGTACAGAAAGACGCGATGTTCGATAGCCTATCGAGTCTGTATAACCGCCGCTCTTTCGATAACGATCTAAAAACGCTTTGCGAAACCAACCAAGCAATGTCCTTAATTCTTTTGGATATCGATTATTTTAAGAGCTTTAACGATACTTATGGTCACCTCTTTGGTGATACCGTAATCAAAGGGCTAGCGAGAAAACTGCAATTGAACTGTCGAGAAGGCATTACTGCATACCGATTCGGCGGTGAGGAGTTTGCGTTAATTGTTCCAAACAAATCCTTACGAATTGCGCGACAGTTTGCGGAGACTAATCGAAGAGCCATCGAAAAGCTTTCAATTAAAGATCGTCGTAGCGGTAAACAAGTTGCAAACATCACAGCCTCTTTTGGGGTTGCTGAATTCCAAAAAGGCGATACCGCCGAGACCCTCATTGAAAAAGCAGATAAGCTCCTATACGAAGCAAAGTCTCTTGGTCGAAATCGAGTCATGCCAATCTAAAATTAAAAAGCCTGAGTCAATTGTGCTTTATCTAAGTGTGCTCGCTTTCTAGTAACACTCGCATTCAATAAAAAAAGGGCTGCTCATTGAGCAGCCCTTTTCTAAGCGAGATACACTACAGGTTATAGCAGTAATCCAAACGGTAGTCTTCTCCGCTCTTCGCAGTAAACTCTTTATCTTCACTGCAGGCTTTTGGCTTACCTTTTTCATCACCTCGTACTAAGCTGATCCAGTGGCGCATAGCCGACATGCTTGATTCTGTTGGAATTTGGCTGAATGTGGTGCATGTTTCTAGCTGAATATCTGCGATGTCTACTAGTTCAACGCAGCCCGTTCCTTTATGACAACCAAAAATCACTTCTAAGTGGCTTCCACTTCCATCTTTTAGCAAGATTGAATCTGGATCTGACTTTTCACCCATGTACGCTACAAAGTGCTTAGGATGCTTCAAACCGCTGTGTTGGCCGTCTTTAAAGAACGCTAGGATATGGCGGTAATCAATAACGTAGCTTGTTACGTCTTGATGCGAACCATTCTCTAGTGGGAAAAGTCTATCAAGCAGCTGTTTAGCTTTGATCTGCTTTTCATCTTGTCGATTTGAGCTGATAGTCTCTACGGCAAAGACTGCTTCAGCGATAAATGGTTTATTTTGTTGTTCAATTTCTGTTTTATCGAATGTAAGCATATTCATAGTCTTTCCCTCTTGACTAATTCAGTGACGATTCACTGTTTCATTTACTAGTTATGCAGCTATCAAGTATCCATTTTCACTTGTATGTTCTGCAGCTAGTTCACCAATTTTGTGTTCTAGAGCAATAATTCCAAAATGACTTTCGGTTTGTTTGTCGTTTTGTGAATTGCTTAGTATGTAGACTAGCGCTTTTTTGACTACAATTTCACAACAAAAATTTTACAATGTGAATTTTACAAAATGGCCTTGTCAAAAAGCTTAGTTCGTCAGTCTCATTTCCTAGGTACAAAAATCCGTAACCTAAGAAAACGCAACCATCTCACCATGGAGGATCTGTCCGCTCGCTGTATTCGTATCAACCCTGAATACGCACCGTCTGTTTCCTATTTGTCGATGATTGAACGTGGCAAGCGCGTACCCAGTATTGACATGCTTGAAGTGATTGCCGAGGTTTTTCAAAAAGAGCCAACTTGGTTCTTAGACGACGAGCCTGAACAACAAGAAATCACGCCAGACAAAGGTAATCGCGGTGGGATCAGTGGCATGGCGCTTGAGCCAAGCTTTCTCTTTTCCAATGATATTTTGCAAATCGCCATTCCCGAAATGCTTTCTCAAACGGGTATTACTGGCCGTCAATTTGCTCACCTGCTCATCCGTGCTCATCAAGAAAGTAACCAGAACCACTTTCCTGACCTAGAGCGTGCCGCTGAAGAAGTGGGGCTGAAACGGCTGAATCTCGGAATCGAAGATTTGACAGATATCGCCAAAAGCCTTGGCATTCAAATTCGCTGGGTCACTCGGACTCCACAAGATGTCGTTGATGAATTAGGTATCAATGCAAAACAGCTTGTGACTTCGTTTTTTGAACCTCCGGGCACCATTTACCTCAATGAGATACTCAAAGAGTACCCTACTCGCCTTAAGTACGATTTGTCGGTGTACATTGGTCATTGCATTTTGCATAGCAAAGAAGGACTAAAAAGTGTTCTTTCCGTTGGCAATAACAATACATGGGATGACACCCAATCAACCACCTCATCTTCTCAGCTGAATTCACAAGATATTCTTCAAGCTTGGCGAGACTTCGAATCGAGTTTCTTTGCTGGCGCACTACTTTGCCCGAAAGTACCTTTTAGGCAATTACTAGACAGAACCGGCTACGAGATTGATGTGCACAAGCGTGCGGGCGTTTCACCATCGGTTGCGATGCGTCGGATGACCGTAGTATCCCCTTATCCTCACTGGCATTACTTCGATGCTTATGGGCCAGGTAAGCTCAAAGCAGTATACCGAGGGAATGGAATTCCATTGCCTTGGGGGAACATGCGCGCGGTTGCTGATCCATGTCAGCATTGGGCGGTATTCAGACGCTTATCTGAACCGCAATCGGGAAGTTCGGCGCAGATTTCGATTCTCAATGTGGGTGATGAGCCTAGAATTTATTGCTGTGAATCGATCAACATGACTGATCCTGCGGGTAACAACCGTGTGTTATGTGCCGGTATAGATTTAAACCCTGCTATCGATGCACAAGGCGGTAACGCCAGGTCCATTGCTGAAGAACTCAAAGCATCGTGTGTTAACAATGGTGGATCTGTCGTGATCCCAAGAAGCATTAAGAAGGACTTAACAACGATTGCCAAGATCCTAAACATTAACTGGATAGAACGTGGCATTGAAACAGAAGCTCGTTTGATTTGCTCTCGTGGCGCTGCTTGCCCAAGACAGCCAAGTTGTTATTCAAAGTGCCAAGGGTAATTTTCTAGCCCCTGAGACCACTCGATTAGAGCGCTAATGATTACTAATGAGCGCTTTAATCGAATTGCACCTACCTACTCTATTTCTGTAGTTCCAATTACCGCGTTACTGTTTCAAACGCACAATATTCGCATCCCTGAATTTTAGGCAAAAAAAAACCAATCACGAACGAGGCGATTGGCTATATATTTCTGTGAACAATTTCGGTTCACTAACAACGTCAGTTGGCTAGGTGACCCTCGGCTTAAGAAGGGTCGCTAATACTAATGCACTATGCGTGCCAACTTTTAAATCCTTGTTTCTTAGGCATTCAGGCGCTTATTGTAACAAAAAGCACCCCACTTTCGCATAATGCGAATGCAAATTGCAAATTTAGACAATTTTGCTAGTGAGGACGTTGTCAGTAGACAATCATAAAACGTATGCATTTCTGCGGATGATAAGTTCGATTTCCGAGATAACCTTCTGGCTATAGATACAAAAAAACGCACCTGATGTTAGGTGCGCTTTAAATACATTACTTACTTGATATGACGCCTGATTCAGCCGTCACCCTCTACTTCGTATGATTTCGAGAACGAGGTTTCTTCGAGCCATAACCTGAAGGTTGACGCTGCTCCCCGCCAGTATGATTACTCGTCTTCGGTTTATTTCCACCACGGCGGCGCTTAAAGTTTTGGCCATTGTTCTTAACTGAAGCTTCATCACCACCTGCATCACCAGAATCACGCTTTGGAGCAGGTTTACGTTTAGGCGCTGAACCATTGCCCGCAACGTGACGCTTATTTTTTCCTGCTGGCTTATGGCCACGCGCATTATCACCCGAACGTTGTCCATCAGCATGCTCTGATTTTGGCTTTTTCGGTTTCTTTGGCTTCTTAGGTTTAATCGGACGCGTATCCAGCCTTGACTCAGGCAGTTTATTTGTTGGCGTAAACCCTTCTAACTCATGACGAACAAGCACTTGCTGAATCAATCGTTCAATGCCAAATAGTTCTGATGCTTCGTCTGCACAGACTAAAGATATCGCTTTACCCGGCTCACCAGCACGCCCAGTTCGACCGATACGGTGAACATAGTCTTCCGACACATGTGGAAGGTCGAAGTTAACCACTTGCGGTAACTGAGGGATATCAATACCGCGAGCCGCGATATCTGTCGCAACGAGCACGCGAACTTGACCCGTTTTGAAATTCTCTAAGGCTTTAGTTCTCGCACCTTGGCTCTTGTTACCATGAATTGGCGCCGAAGAAATACCTTGATCTTCGAGGTAGCGAGACAAGCGGTTAGCACCGTGCTTTGTTTTGCTAAAGACCAGCACTTGATGCCAATCATTATCTTTGATCAGCTTCGCTAGCATTGGGCCTTTTTTCTTTTTGTCAGCAGGGTAAATACTTTGCTCAACCGTTTTCGCTGTCGAGTTGGCAGGGTTTACCGAAATCTCTACTGGGTTATTCACTAAACCTTTCGCTAAGCTACGAATATCGTCTGAAAACGTCGCTGAGAACAACAGGTTCTGACGTTTCTTTGGTAGGAAAGCCAAAATCTTACGAATATCTCGAATGAACCCCATGTCTAGCATACGGTCAGCTTCATCTAAAACTAAGATCTCGAGTTGGTCGAATCGAACGGCATTTTGATTGTACAAGTCAAGTAAGCGACCAGGTGTCGCGACAAGTACGTCACTACCTTTGCGTAACTTCTGCATTTGAGGATTAATTTTCACACCACCAAATACCACACTCGAAGTCAGTGGTAGGTTCAAACCATACTTAACAACACTTCCGTTTACCTGAGCAGCAAGTTCACGAGTTGGCGTTAATACCAAAGCTCTAACCTGATTTGACTGAACACGTGGTCCTTTAGACAAAAGCTCTAAGATAGGTAATGTAAAACCTGCTGTTTTTCCTGTACCTGTTTGGGCCGCAGCCATCACATCTTTGCCTTTAAGAACAGCTGGAATAGCCTTCTCTTGGATTGGCGATGGTTTGTCGTAACCTTGTGCTTCAATGGCTTTAAGGATTGGAGCAGAAAGGCCCAAAGAGGTAAAACTCATAGATTATTTTCTCAGTTTGATAAGAGTAAGATAAAGCTGCTAAACATAGGTTGATTCAATCGCACAGCTTCAAACATTCGCTTTATTGAGCGAAGCGCGACATTCTGAGGCTTTTCCCTACATTCATCAACCAAATTCTACAAGTTAACGCCTGAGCGACCGAACCCCACGTTTCTCTGCATACATTTTCTCGTCGGCTAACTTGAGTAGCGAATCGACATCTTTAAGGCTAGCATCATAAGTCGCCCAACCGACACTCACTTCCAAATAAATCAAGTGTTGCTCATAGATAACAGGAGTACTGCATATCGCTTTTTGCAACTCTAAGTTGATCACTGAAACATTGTTATCATCAATAATGCGAGGCAATAAAATGAGGAATTCATCACCGCCAATCCTCGCGACAATATCCGAGCTTCTGAGCACATTTTTGATCCGTTCAGCACAGGCGATAAGAACCTTATCCCCTGCGGCATGCCCATAAGTATCATTGATGGCTTTGAATTTATCTAAGTCGATATTCAATACAGCAAATCGTTCCGTTCCATAACGTTTTGCGTGGTCAAACAGTTGGTTCAAGCTATACATGAAATAGCGACGATTCGGCAGTTTGGTCAGTTCATCATGAAGAGAGCGGCTATTCGCTATCGTGTATAGACGAAAAACCATCACAAAGGCAGCCACAAGTAGAAGCAGCACAGGGTAACCAATCAAATACACAATGTTGATTCGATACCAAGCGATATCCGCAAGTAGTTCTTCTTCAAGCGCAGCCGCTAGCGTCCAGCCACCATAAGGGAAGTTGACGTTTTCCGTGGCAAATGCCTCATCAAAAATCTTTTTAGAACCATAAAAAATCGGCCCACTTTCACCTGAACTATCTAGCCCGCGAATAGCAAGCTGGTACTTATGCTCAAAGTTCTCAATTCCCACATCATTAAAGAGCGAGTCAAGATCAATAACCGCACTACAAACTCCCCAATAATTTCGATTAAATGGCGGGTCCATAAAGATAGGCAAACGCGCGATTAAGCCTCTGCCCCCTTGGATAAGGTTTACTGGGCCAGCTATAAATATTTGTTCGATCTTTTTGGCTAGCTTTACAGTCGCCCATTGTTCAGGGACAGTTCTATAATCCAATCCAACGGCTCTTTCATTACCACGGAGCGGATAGATAAAGTTGATTTTGTCATTTTTGGCCAACCCTATAACTTTGACATGAGTGCCTTCACGAATAACGCTTGACGCTACTTTTTCCCATTGTGCAAAAGTTGAGTTGGGATTTACCGTAACTAACGTAGACAAACTATTAATGACATAAATATCAGCAACAATCGCCGCCTCTAGTCGAGAGCGAATCACAGACAAATGCTTTTTGGCTTCAGCAACAGAATTGTTTTCAAGGAAGGCTTGCTGATTACGATGCAGAACTTCAATTGCACCTATCGCAAAAAGAATAAAGACTAGCAACAGGATTTTTATCGGCCATTGTTTGCTAACACTATTTGGCATTCAATACTCTCATCTTTTCTTCATTCTTATCATTCAAATATTAAACAGTATTTTATCATTAAGGATAAACCATAAGCGCCATTTGTTCATAGTTTCACTCATTTGTTTAGCTCTTAAAAAACGGACGGAAAATAACAGAAATCATCCAAATAGCATCGATTGCTTTATAAATGTGTGATCATCCCACTCATTGACGCTATAACGATTCATTCGTTCACGTAATCATAGTGTATTAGCCAACCATCCATATCAATGCCAGTTCATACTTTGCCAACAGTAAAGGTTCAACAAGCAGCCCGATGCTCTTTAATCCCCATAGGAGGCGTTGCAGTCAGCCATAATTCGAGTCCCCTTCCCTATGCAACCTAACTTAGACCCTTTATGACATCGGCTCCCCACCAAGCGCCGCTTCTCCAAATGCAATCGCTGCTAGGCTTATTTATTTTTATTTGCTACCTAATTGAGTATCAAAAATAATCAAAAAGACCGTGTTTTGACGTAAAGTTTACATGAATGACTAATTTCGGTGATAAATTTCATCACTAACATTCATTGGTTCGGTGTCTATAACATGAAACTTACAAAACTATCTCTGTGCCTGCTGTTAGGTGCCACCACCTCTTTCAGCACTTTTGCTCAAAACGCCCCAGCATTGGAGCCCTCATTTGAGCAGTCTGCCGATGTCATTCGACAAACCTATGAAACCCAATTATTCACTCTGCCTGCGTTCAAAGAAGGTCATTATGGCTTAAGAATGTTTCGCCAAACGGAAGACCCTAAATACGCAGCGGCAGTTTGGAGCGACATGGCCCGCGTTGCGAGCCGACTCAACCGATTTTCAGAAGAGATCCACACACCAGAACAAATAGCTGAATACGCGAAAAAAAGAATTTCTGGTTATGAAGATGATTCCGATGAGCGTAGTGTTCGCCGTTACAATATTACTCAGCAGATGCCTGAATACATTTATTTGGGCGTCGACTTGCTGGGCTCAATGGCACGTGCAAATGAGTATGAACTGCAACATCAAGATGATGAATTACTAAGACAAGTGATTCGCCGCTATGATTTCGAACACTACGCAACCAACCAAGAAATGATCAAAGCGTGGGCAGCGCAACTGGCTAACCAAGTCTACTGGCTAAGGCAGCTAGGCGAACAAGATGTGGTCGAAAAGTTCACTGACGCCTTCAAATTGGCTTATCCCGATAGCGAAGACAACAAACTCTCCAAACAGCAATTTGGTAACAAAATTTATGGTATGACCCACATCATTTTTGGAGATTCAGAATACTACCAACATCAGGTCAGTGAAGAAGAGCACCAGTGGATTTATGATTACTTCAGAAAAAACATTGATACTATTTTGCTGCGCGCCAAAGAAGATGTGATAGCAGAAGTCGGCATTACGTTCTTATTAGCAGGGTTGGAAGATGATCCTGTCGTCGAAAAAACTCGCCGAGCGATTCAGAAGTCTATCGATGACGAAGAAGGTATGATCCCATCCGTCACTGGCGATTTCGACCTTACGTATGGTGAACACCGAAACGTATTAGCGATCATGCTATTGGACTGGCAAGAAGTGAACGAAGCGCCAACCTTTGCTCAGCACCCTAAAGTATTCTCAAACCTGCCTTACGGTTTGGTCCCTAGAGCAGAAGAAAAATAATTCATCAATCACAGATTCACTAATCTGTGCTAAATTAAAAAGCCCTTTGGTACTCAGCGTATCAAAGGGCTTTTGCTTTATGTTTTCGAATAACTCTACGGTCTAAATTCTGAAGATCATGTTGAGACTTAGTACCTAAATTTCTCGATTTCGGTATTTAAGCTATCAGCTTGGCGAGATAGTCCGCCCAACACTTCATCCACGTCATTCACTTGCGCTGATACTTCAGAAGACGCATCAGCAATCGAGGTAATACTACTGCTTATTTCATCGGTTACCGCTTTTTGTTCCTCAGTCGCTGCTGCGATTTGAACGTTCATTTCATTCAACTCTGTTAACATACCTACGATCTGAGACAGCATTTCGGTGTTTTGACCACAGGTTTCCACCCCTTTGATCACCGAACTGTTCGCATTCTCAATGCCTTTTGACACACTGGCGGTTTCTTTTTGCAATGCTTCGATCTTCGCTCGAATTTCTTCCGTTGAATCTTGAGTTCGACTTGCCAACGAACGTACTTCATCAGCCACTACCGCAAAGCCTCGTCCTTGCTCACCGGCTCTTGCAGCCTCTATCGCGGCATTCAATGCTAGCAAGTTAGTTTGTTCAGCAATGCCTTGTATCACATCCAACACTTCCGCAATCGAGTTGCTTTCGCTATGAAGACGTTCAATGGCTTCTACCGCGATTTGCATCTGCGCGTTAATCTCAGACATTTCAGAGCCTAAGGACTCACCAACCTGCATACTTTGCGTACCGGTATCATTGGCCATTTTCACCGAATCTGCCGCTCGATTTGCAAACTGCGCCACTTCAGCAATGGATGCACTCATCTCGTTAACGGCTGTGGCCACAGAATCAGTTCGGTGACTCTGCTCTGATACTGCTCCCCGAGTACTGTTCATATTTTCAGACATCGAAAGCGTATTCTGATTCAAGTTATCTGTCGCGCTAGCAAATTCAGTAATCATGCCTTGTAATTGTTCAAACAGATCGTTGAGAGAGCGCGACAAATCGGTCATTTCATCTTTACCATGCACATCTAAACGGGAAGTCAGATCATTATGGGCACCGATTTCCTGCACCTTCGTTGATGCTTGTCGAATCGGGCGGGAGATACCACTGCCAACGATATACGAAATAACAATCGCCACCGCCATTATCACCACAATACTAATGATAACGGTCGTGAAAACGGATTGATTAAGCACAGCGACATCTGCCAACGCTTCTGCTTCATCAATCTCAGTTAAGATCGCCCATTTCAAACCGGCCGCATCAATTGGAGCGTACGCTGACAGAACCGGAACGCCTCGATAGTCATTCACAACCCGCACACCACTTTGCCCTGAAATAGCTCTTTCCGCAGTAACTGATTTAACAGGTTGGAAGCCCACAGAAGAGCCTTTCCCTTTAATATTCTCAAGCACCGAACTGGAAACGCCTGCTTTTTGCAATGCGGCTAAATAGGCTGTTTGATCTTCGATTAGAAATCGAGATTGACTGCGCAATATCATGTCAGGTCCAATTAAGTACGCTTCACCACTTGCTCCCAAACCTGCAACTTCCCAGTTTTCTTCAAAGGTCATAATGCTATTAATTGCGTCCACTGGCATTTGGAAAACTAAAACACCAATCTTAGTACCGTGATCGAACACTGGTGCAGCAATAAACGATGCCGCCGCTTCATAGGAAGGATAATAAGGATAGAAGTCTTCTAGATGATACTGGTTTTTACTTAACCCGCGCGTCTGTTTAAAGGCCGTTGCCAAACCGCTCGAACTATAAGGCCCAGACATTAGATTAGTGCCGAAATCCAGTTCCTTGAAAACCGAATAAACCACGTTACCTTCTAGATCGACTAAAAAGATATCGTAGTAACCGAAAGCTTCAAGGAAGTGGCGAATAGGCCCATGATATTCCTTATGGACTTCGTCGTATTCAGTATTAAGGCTGTCATAGTCAAGAAGGTGTTTTTCGCCCAATGGGTTCTGGTTTACACCAATATAGCGCGCTTGAAGTGCTTTCCCTATTGGAGAAACCTGACTTAATCGGTTAGATTCATTCGCCGAAGCATTCCCATTTCGCTCACGATAAGTCGCGCCAAACTGGCTGGAGTAGTAATTTTCAAGTTGACGAATATCACCATTACTCACTCGGTCTACAGGGTACTCGTTAAAAGCTTTAGTGAAATAAATCAACGCTTGTTCAGTAGCGTGGTCGTCCGCCAATGTTTCAACTTGATAGTGAATCAAATCGAAATACCGCTCTATTTCATTTTTCTTAATTTCTCGGACGGACAACAGCTGGTCAGAAGCCCTTTGATATAATGCATTTTCAGATAAACCAGACGCTTTCCATCCAACAAATCCACCGCTTACTACAACCCCTATCGCACACAAAGCCGTGCAGGCCAAAATTATTTTTGTCGCAATTTTCATCTGAAACCTCCCAGTATTTACTGAGCCTCATTCCTTGATTGATAAATGCCTAAGGTCCTGGTTCATTCATTATTATGAACTCTTATTGATACCATGATCACATTTTAGACCAGTAATAATGAGTTATCGATTAATAAGAGGATTCTATTGCTTATGAATACGAGCAAATAAGATGTGACCGGTTTCATCAAACCGTAATTTTATTCAATTATATGCTTACTTTTTATAATGGTATTCTATGCTTAGAGTTTCAAAGGTCATGCAGCCTGCTGACAAATCACATAAGAAAAATTATGTCAGAGAAACCAATATTCGTAACCGCCGCTGAAATAGCCGCTGAGTTAAGCAAAAGTATGTATATCGCGAAGCGTTTACTGCTCGTCGCGAGTAACGCTAGAGCGTTGGCCTCTCGTGCGGGAGAAGGCGCCGCCGGATTTAAACCTATTACAGACTCAATTGATGAATTGGTTTCGGTAACGCTTTCGTCATCAAAAACCATCAATTCCAAAGCAAAAACCCTCAGCGACATCGCGACAAAAAGTATTCGTTCTGCGTATTTATTAGAAAAGTTTGAACGCGTCTATTCCACGACAAATAACGGACGTTATATCCACTCACTAGACGATGTACTGAGCAAAAACAAGGCTGAACACCAAAAACTAGTGCTGCAATTTAAACTAGAAGCGAAGAGCCTTTTTGAGATATTAGAAGAGCTGTCCGTCAAACTCAGAATTGCCCATATCATTTCCATTATGTTAAGCGTTGAAGCCTCCCAAGCGGATGAAAAATTCCAAGCTCAACTGAATAGCATCGCAGATAGCGTAACGGAACTCGCACAATCCATTCAATCGCACGTAAACCATTCCCTCACCCATTTTTCATCAATTCCTAGGGTAGAAAATGCACTCACAAGTACTCTTTAGCCAAGGCACACATCGCTGGACAATGTTTGGCCGATCTCCAGACAAACCCGAAAAAATCATTGATACCAATCAGTACATGATCACTAGCGGATCTCAATCTATCTTGCTCGATCCTGGCGGTATCGAACTTTTTTCTTCAATGCTCGGGGCTGTGGTTAAAGAAGTGCCGATCGATCAAATCACACACCTGTTTGCGTCGCACCAAGATCCAGACATTATTTCATCACTAGGGTTATGGGACAAAGCTTTGCCATCGGCAAAACTTCACTCGCCTTGGCTTTGGGAAGGGTTTATTCGACACTTTGGAATGGAGTCCATCGAGTATTGTCCTATTCAAGATTCGGGCAAAACCTTAAGGCTCGGCAATATAGATTTAGAGTTTGTACCAGCCCATTACATGCATTCGTCGGGCAACTTTTCGGTTTACGACCCTGAAGCAAAAGTGCTGATGTCTGGAGATATAGGCGCGGCGCTGGATGCCGTCGATGCACCCATATTTGTCGACAATTTTGAATCCCACATCCCCAAAATGAGGTACTTCCATCAACGTTGGATGCCCTCTAACCGAGCAAAAAACAAGTGGATTGAACATGTCAGCCGGCTTGATATCGACATGATGTGCCCTCAGCATGGTGGGATCTTTCGTGGAGATGACGTTAAACGCTTCCTTGATTGGCTTGACGGACTTGAGGTTGGTGTCGCTATTGAGTAAAAATCATTCAAATTCAAACGCTGAAAAGTGGATATCTGTCGACTGTTGCCATTGATGTATAGATATATGTATACAAAGTGAAGTATGATTGTCCTATCAATGAATTGAATTAGTATAGGGCCACGGAGTTGTATGGCGAATCTTAAAAACTCAGTCAGCAAGAATATCAAAACGAAAGTCGCAGGACAGACCCAAGACGACGTCGTTTATTGTCATATTTTTGATGCCATCTTGGAACAAAGGCTACCACCAGCGACCAAACTCAGTGAAGAAGCACTTGCTGAGATTTTCGGGGTAAGCCGCACCATTATCCGCAGAGCCTTATTGCGCCTATCTCTTGAGCAAGTTGTTGTTATTCGTCCAAACCGTGGGGCGATGGTGGCGGCGCCGACTGTTGATGAAGCCAAACAAATCTTCAAAGCGCGAGAAGTTATGGAGATTGCCATCACAGAGCTGGCCGTTCAAAACGCAACTAAAGCCCAGATCGATGAGTGCCGAAAGCTTGTTGTAAAAGAAAACCAAGCGTTCGATCACGGCGACTACGGTAGCGGATTGCGCCTATCGGGTGAGTTCCACATTAAACTGGCTGAAATGGCTGAGAATGCCCCACTTCTAGCATTCCAACGTAGCCTAGTGTCGCAAACTTCTTTGCTTATCGCCCAATACGAAACCGGAAACAACTCAAACTGTTCTTTGGACGAGCATACTATTCTACTGGATGCGATTGAAGCTGGTGACGCCGACAAAGCGATTGAACTGATGCAAGAGCATTTAGACCACATACGTTCAAAGCTGAACCTTGATGGCAACACTGCCTCTAACGATTTACACGTTGTATTTTCTGATTTGTTAAAAGGCAAATAACGGCTCAGTTGCAAAAAGCTATTCTATGCCCTGCAAGCCTACGCAGGGCATTTTTATATCCCATTTCATCGAAGTACATTAAACCTATCTAATGTCGATTCCCCTAAGTCAGGAGAATCTATACTCCATGGGCTCAAAACTTCAGACAAATACCCTTTTTTAGAAAACACTTTAAGTGCGGCTTGGTTAAACAACCTTACGTCTTCACTGTCTGTATGCGCTTTAGGAAAAACAGCAAAATAAGTAACAGGCTTATGTGACCAAGCATAACGCAGTCCCGACACTCCAAACTGCTTGGCCCTAAATTCAACCAGTGCCTTATTGCTGTAATAACTGTCAATTCGGTTTGACGCGAGCATCTGGACTAGCTGTCCATTCGCATCAGACTTTTTGAATATTCTTAAAGGTTTCATACCTTTATCTACCATCTCATCTCTTATCCCTTCAAGAGATAGCAGAGTGTTTGAGGGTGTGAACGCAGCGACTTGGAAACCTTGAAGGTCTTCTAGTCCTCGAACCTCACGTTCATTCCCAAAGGCAACAAACAACCCATATTCACTCACCATAAAAGGAACCGAAAAATAATAAATTTCCGAACGTTTTTCCGTCCAGCCATAAGGGAAGCCTAGGTCTACTTCCCCCTGTTCCACTTGGAGTTTGGAGCGTCGGTTGGGGACAACTTTTACTGAACAGGCTTGCTTCATTTCACGACAGATATCGTCAATCATAACTCGAAATGGCCCCCCAACAGCGCCCGAGGGAAGCTTCTGAACAAATGGCGGGAAATCATGCACGGACACTTCTAGCGCCATGGCTGTTTTTAATGGCAACCCAAGAACTGAACAAGCCAGTAACAATGCAATCAAACGCAACTCAAAACGCAACTCAAAACGCATAACAATCCACCCATAAATAAGCCTCACCTATCAATGGTAGATGCCTATTTCCAAATAGAAAAGTTAGTCCAGAGCAAATTGTATACAATATTGTTTTCAATTATCATTTTTCCAGTAATTTTTTTACTTGACGCTATCGACTAAAAAGAGCTTTAAATAACAACAATTTAGGTTAGGAATTATTCTGCATACAACTCTTTCACGCCAACCCATGTTGCACAATTGTAAATAATTAGTTGACCTAAAGGTCAAGATGACTAATTATTGACCCATAGGTCAGAAAATTTCATTTAGAACTAATAATAACTGAATCAATGTGTCGATATACAAGGAGGTCTCTTGATTACTTTCTTACTCAATCAAGAAATTAGACATGAAGATAATCTGTCACCCAATATGACAGTACTGAATTACCTTCGTACCCAAATTAACAAAACGGGTACTAAAGAAGGCTGTGGCTCTGGCGATTGTGGTGCATGTACAGTCGTACTGGGCGAAGTCGTCGATGGTCAACTTCAATACCGCTCGGTGAACTCGTGTCTTACTTTCGTTTCAGCGCTTCACGGCAAGCAGCTGATCACGGTAGAAGATTTGCAAAACAAAGATCGCTCTCTGCACCCTGTGCAAAAAGCCGTTGTAGATTTTCACGGTTCGCAATGTGGTTACTGTACTCCTGGATTCATCATGTCGATGTTTGCACTGGGCAAAAATAAGCCTGATGCAAGCAAAGAAGATGTCATGGAATCGCTGGCTGGTAACTTATGTCGTTGTACTGGTTACCGCCCTATTGTCGACGCGGCAATGTCACTGTCATCGGAAAAACCACTACTGGATCAGTTTGCGGAATTAGAACGCAATACGATTGAGAAATTAGAAAGTATTCAAGACACAGAAGCGAGCCTACGCCAAGGCCACCTAACCGCGTTTTCTCCAAAGAGCACTGATGAACTAGCCAAGCTTTTCAAAGCTCACCCTAACGCTAAGTTAGTGGCGGGCGGTACGGATTTAGCGCTAGAAGTCACTCAGTTCCACCGCGAAATCGAAACATTGATCAGCGTAAACCTTGTTGAAGATATGAAGGTTTGCAAAGAGACCGACACAGATTTGATCATTGGTGCGAACTTACCAATCAGTGATTCTTACTCACTGTTGAAAAAGTACTACCCAGATTTCGGCGAATTGCTTCACCGTTTTGCGTCTCTACAAGTACGTAACCAAGGAACTATCGGCGGTAACGTTGCAAACGCGTCTCCAATCGGTGACACACCACCTCTACTGATTGCGCTTAACGCGAGCATCAAACTACGCTGTGGCGATGAGTCTCGTACCATGCCAATTGAAGATTACTTCATCAGCTACAAGGTAACGGCTCAGCAAGAAAGTGAATTTATCGAGCAAATCATTATTCCAAAGCCTAGCTCTAACAGCTTCAGAGCTTACAAACTTTCAAAACGACTAGATGATGATATTTCAGCGGTTTGTGGCGCTTTCGACATTCAAATCGAAGACGGAAAAGTGACCGGTTCTCGCATTGCTTTTGGTGGTATGGCAGCAACGCCTAAGCGTGCCACTCGTTGTGAAAATGCGTTATTAGGCAAAGCTTGGTCAGACGCTACTATTAAAGAAGCGATGCAAGAATTGTATAACGATTTCGAGCCTCTATCGGACTTCCGTGCAAGCCAAGAATATCGCTCATTGTCGGCAGCGAATATGCTTCGCCGCTACTACATCGAAACACAGAATAAGAACAATCAAATTGAAACAAGGGTAACGTCTTATGTCTAAAGCGAATCACAAAGCGATGAGCCATGAAGAGATGGTTGCCATTGCCAAAAAAGATCTGAAAACTGGCGTGGGTAAAAGCGTTAAACACGACAGTGCGGCAAAACAAGTAACGGGTGAAGCGGTTTACATTGACGACCGTTTGGAGTTCCCAAACCAGCTGCACGTTTACGCGCGTTTAAGTACACAAGCACACGCTAACATTACAAAAATCGATGTCTCGCCATGTTACGAATTTGAAGGCGTTGCGATTGTTATTCAAGCTGAAGATGTACCCGGCCAACTTGATATCGGCGCAATTCTTCCTGGCGACCCACTGCTGGCTGACGGCAAAGTAGAGTACTACGGACAACCTGTACTAGCGGTCGCTGCAAATGATTTAGAAACCGCTCGTAAAGCAGCACATGCAGCAATCATTGAATACGAAGAACTCCCAGCTATTCTTGATGTAAAAGAAGCACTGGCGAAAGAACACTTCGTAACAGAAAGCCACACGCAGCAGCGTGGTGACTCTAAAACGGCACTCGCAAACGCCAAACACATCATTTCTGGTGATTTGGAAATCGGTGGTCAAGAGCACTTCTACCTAGAAACGCAAACCAGTAGCGTAATGCCAACTGAAGATGGCGGAATGATCGTTTACACCTCGACTCAGAACCCAACAGAAGTTCAGAAGCTGGTTTCTGAAGTAATTGACGTTCCAATGCACAAAGTTGTGATTGATATGCGTCGTATGGGTGGTGGCTTCGGGGGTAAAGAGACTCAAGCCGCTTCTCCTGCGTGTATGGCAGCGGTAGTAGCGCGTCTAACCGGCCGGCCGACTAAGATGCGTTTGCTGCGTAGCGAAGATATGCAACAAACCGGTAAACGTCACCCGTTCTACAATCAATACACGGTGGGCTTTGATGACAATGGGGTTATCCAAGGCGCTGATATTATGGTGGCAGGTAACTGTGGTTACTCCCCTGATCTATCGAGCTCAATCGTTGACCGCGCCATGTTCCACTCAGACAATGCGTATTACTTAGGTGATGCCACTGTTGTCGGTCATCGCTGTAAAACCAATACCGCGTCTAACACCGCTTATCGTGGATTTGGTGGCCCGCAAGGCATGATGACCATCGAACACATCATGGACGAGATTGCGCGTTACTTGAAAAAAGATCCATTGGAAGTACGTAAGGCAAACTACTACGGCGACGAAGGCCGTAACGTTACTCACTACTACCAAACGGTTGAAGATAACTTTCTTCCTGAGATCACCGAACAACTTGAAAAAAGCAGTGACTACCACGCTCGCCGTAAAGAAATTGCTGAGTTCAATAAGAAAAGCCCAATTTTGAAAAAAGGCTTAGCGATCACACCTGTGAAATTCGGTATCTCATTTACTGCGACTTTCCTGAACCAAGCTGGTGCTCTTATCCATATCTACACCGATGGCAGTATTCATTTGAACCACGGTGGTACTGAGATGGGCCAAGGCTTGAACATTAAAGTTGCACAAATTGTTGCAGAGGAGTTCCAAGTCGATGTCGAACGTATCCAGATCACCGCTACAAACACAGACAAAGTTCCGAACACATCACCAACCGCAGCCTCATCGGGCGCCGACCTCAATGGTAAGGCCGCGCAAAACGCCGCAATAACCATTAAGCAGCGCCTGATCGACTTCGCAGCAGCGCACTTTAAAGTGTCGCAAGAAGAAGTGGTATTCAAAAACGGCATGGTACAGATCCGTGATGAAATCATGACATTCAACGCCTTTGTTGAGCTGGCTTGGTTTAATCAGATTTCTCTATCGAGCACTGGTTTCTACCGTACTCCGAAGATCTACTACGATCACGAGAAAGCGCGTGGCCGCCCATTCTATTACTACGCCTACGGCGCTTCTTGCTCAGAAGTTATCGTTGATACGTTAACAGGTGAGAACAAGATCCTTCGTGTTGACATCTTGCACGATGTCGGTGCTTCGCTGAACCCTGCTATCGATATCGGCCAAGTTGAAGGTGGCTTTGTTCAAGGTGCAGGTTGGTTAACCACTGAAGAGCTCGTATGGAATGAGCAGGGTCGCTTGATGACCAATGGCCCAGCAAGCTACAAGATCCCAGCGATTGCCGATATGCCAATTGACTTCAGAACGCACCTGCTTGAAAACCGCAGCAACCCAGAAGACACCGTCTTTAACTCGAAAGCGGTTGGTGAGCCACCATTCATGCTCGGCATGTCGGTTTGGAGCGCACTGAAAGACGCTATCAGTTATGTAGCCGTTGATGGAGCGATTCCTAAACTCAACACACCAGCCACACCTGAGCGCGTTCTAATGGCGATTCAAGAGGTCACCGAAGGGGAATTAGCTTCGACAGGAGCCGAATCAGAAACTGCGTAATACATCATTTTAGCAACAACTCGCCAACCTCTATTGTGCTGTATCTGAGGTTGGCATAAAAGCATTAAGTCGGAGCTTTGGAGGGAATATGTTTAAGGATAATTGGATTCACGAACTGGCAAAACTCGAAGAGAACTATGAACCCTGTGTAATGGTGACCGTTCTTGAAGACCGCGGCTCTGTTCCACGTGATGCTGGCACCAAAATGCTGGTCACTCGCGACCGACTGATTGCCACTATTGGCGGTGGTCACCTTGAACATGTTGCCACCAAAATGGCTCGTGAAATGTTAATTGCAGGTGAGAAATCGCTGAAAGTGGAACGCTTTAACTTAGGTGCTCGGCTTGGACAATGCTGCGGAGGGATGGCAACACTCAGTTTTGAACCTATTGGTACTCAACAAAACCATCTAGTGTTGTTCGGTGCAGGCCATGTTGCCAAAGCCCTTCTACACATTGTTTCAACTCTCCCTTTCCGCGTCACTTGGATTGACGAACGTGACGAAGTCTTCCCAGAAGAGCTTCCTCAAGGTGTCAAAAAGCTCGTCACTGACGATCCGGTCGGTGAAGTGAAACAAATGCCACCGAATAGCTATTACTTAGTCATGACCCATAATCACCAGCTCGATTTTGATCTTACCAAAGCCATTATTGACCGCGAAGACAGCTGTTACTTTGGAATGATTGGGTCACTCACCAAACGCAAGAAGTTTGACTTCCGTTTAGAACAGCGTGGTTATAACCAAGAACAAATCAACACTATGATTTGCCCAATTGGCATTAGCGCAGTGAATGGAAAACACCCAGCAGAAATCGCCGTTTCTGTAGCGGGTGAACTAATCGCACACTATCAAGGTCAGGCGCTTGAACAAAAACGCCCAACCAAGCAAATTAAGTCAAGCGACAATAGCGAATCACAATTAGAAGAGAAAATCGCTTAACCAGTTAAACCGTATTTAACGGGAAAATAGTCGCCGATCTTCAATGGCCATAATGCCATTGAAGTAATCAAAAGGAAGTAAACATGACAACGCAACGCAAAGCTTATCGCGCCAGTATTCTTCACAGCGTGGCCGACCCTAAGGATGTCGGTTTAGAGGAATCCTACGAGTATTTTGAAGACGGGGTAATGGTCGTTGAAAACGGTCACATCGTTGATTTGGGCACAGCCGAAGATGTACTTGCTCGCCAACCGAGAACTCTCGATGTCAAAGAGTACAAAGATAAGCTGATCACTTCAGGCTTTATCGACACTCACATTCACTACCCGCAAACTGGCATGATCGCCTCTTACGGTGAGCAACTACTCGACTGGCTAGAAAACTACACGTTCCCAGAAGAGAAACGTTTTAAAAACCCAGTGTATGCACATAAAGTCGCAAAACTATTTTTAGACGAACTGGCTAGCAACGGCACGACCACTGCTCTAGTATTTGGCACAGTGCATAAAGAGTCAGTGAACGTATTCTTTGAAGAAGCGGAAAAACGTAACCTACGTATGATCGCAGGTAAGGTACTCATGGATCGCAACGCGCCAGATTACCTAACCGACACTCCAGAATCCGGCTATGCCGATTCCAAAGAGTTGATCGAAAAATGGCACAATCGCGGGCGCTTACACTACGCGGTGACACCTCGATTTGCTCCAACCAGTACGCCAGAACAACTGGCAACAGTGGGTAAACTTCTAGAAGAATACCCAGACGTTTACATGCACACTCACCTTTCAGAAAACAAGAAAGAAATTGAGTGGGTATTAGAGCTGTTCCCTGAACGCGAAAGCTACCTAGACGCTTACGATCACTACGGCCTATTACACAAACGTTCGGTATTTGCTCACGGTATTCACCTATCGGATTGCGAATGTAAGCGCCTTGCAGAAACCGATTCAGCCATCGCTTTCTGCCCGACTTCTAACCTTTTCTTAGGCTCTGGTTTATTCAAATTACCAAAACTTGAAGAACATGGTGTCCGAGTAGGTATGGGTACTGATGTCGGCGCAGGGACTAGCTTCTCGATTCTGCAGACCATGAGCGAAGCATACAAAATTATGCAGCTACAGCAAGAGAAGCTTCACCCGGCTAAATCGCTGTTTTTAGCAACCCTTGGTGGTGCGCGTTCTCTGCATTTAGAAGACAAGATTGGTAACTTAGAAGTTGGTAAGGAAGCAGACTTTGTCGTGCTTGATTTACACGCGACTCAGTTAATGCGTTTCAGAATGGAACAGGCAACCAAGCTTGAAGAAAAGCTGTTCGTATTGATGAGTCTAGGTGATGACCGAACCGTTGCAGAGACTTACATCTACGGTGAAAAAGCTTACGATGTGAATTACCAAGATCAAAAGAAGCTAGTTAGCTAGCGTCAGGTTAAGCGCTCAACAGATCACCAAAAGGCTCCGCATTATGCGGAGCTTTTTTTTGTGGTTCACAAAACAAGATGGATAGGAATCAACCCAAAAACTCGACCACGACTCTTCTGCCGTTTTCTAATTCTTGATTATGATAATGCCAACCATATTGGTCGACTAACCTGTGTGTCAGCTCTCAACCCAAGCCAAAGCCTAAGTTATTATCCTCAACACTGCCGTTAACGTTCTGGTTCACAATGGTGACTTGATTACCCACTTGGGAGATTTCCACAGAGCCCTCAGAGGTGTGCTGTAAAGCATTGCGGACCAGATTCGATAGTACAATGCGACATAAGCTTTCTGGCAAAGAATGGACATGAAGATAATCAATGTAGGGTTAAGGGAGGGTTAAGATCTGAAATTAATGTTTTTCGAGCACAATCGTGAAGTCATCGTCAGCGTAATTATCAATTAGTATCACTTGATCCGTCAGCGTTTTGCAAAAGCGATAGATGGCTTTTCGGTTGTATGCTTTAAGCAGAGATCGGTCATGGAAATAATCGCTATCCAATAAGTTAAAAACCACCGCTTCATTCGCTTGTTGATACATTCGAGTGACAATTTTTGACAAATAATCGGGATCGCGAGAACGATAATTTAACGAACCACAAGCAACGATAATATCAGCATCAATACACTCGTGGCGGCTGATGTCTCCGTAAAGGAACTCAACATTGTTTGCCCCAACCCGCGATTCAGCTTGCTTTAGAAAAGGGCGATGCTGGTCGACACCTTGATAGTGACTTAGCGAGTAAGTGTGATTCAAATAGTCATATAATTCACCAAGTCCACACCCTAAATCGACCACGCGTTTATTGTTAAAGTCCAACGCGTGAGCAATGGCGTCAAACCTTGCTTGCTGTGATTCAACGCTTTGCCACCCTTGAACTTTGGGGTTATTGCCCGCCCACGATTTCAGGCGCTTTCGGTGGTAATTATAGATGCTAAAACGATCGAGAAAATGCACAGAATGTTAACCAATGACCAAGACGAGAAGTGTTAAAGGTTAACCCGAACCCGCAGTAAGGGAATATTTTTACTTCGATCAATATCACAAATTCATAAAGCCCTATTACTCAACTATGCTTAAGAGGTCTACACCGACCCGAGATTGAGATTATGCAGTATCTATCCTTATTCATTGTGACTTTTATGGTTGCAACCTTGTACGGCTGTGGCAATGACGCTTCAACCTCCGCAACAGCAAATACCTCATTTGCCGTTTCTGATGCACCTGTTGATGATGCCAGTTCAGTCACAATAGCCTTCACTCAAGTTGAATTAGTCAATAGTGAAGGAGAATCGATATTCTTAGACGTCACTCCAACGAACCCCAACGACGATTACGAACAAATTGACCTGCTGGATTATCAGGGCGAAGATTCAGCCGTCATTGTCAGCTCTCTGCCCGTTCCTATCGGCAATTATCAAAACCTGATTTTGCACATCAGTAGTGAAAATGGCGTGAACTTCGTTGATGATCAGAACGGCACCAACGACCTAAAACAACCAAGTAATATGCTCCGATTAGGTAGCTTTGAAATAACCGAAGCAGCAACCCAAGCCTTTACCATCGAATTCGATCTTCGACAATCATTGGTGATGCGGGGCAACCTGGGGAACAACAATGGTTACATCCTTAAGCCTCACGGCATTACGATTCTAGATAGTTCGGCGGTTAGCTTAAATGGCACTGTCGATCAAAACCTATTTACCGCTGATGCAAGCTGTACTGTAGATACGAAGAATTATATCTATCTGTACAGTGGAGTCGGATTAGATGCCGCTGATTTGATTGACCTTGTTGATGAAGCCGATGAGGAGTTCGATGCCAATAACCCAGTTCCTGCTGGTTCAGTTGCCCCCTACGCGTCGACTGAAGTCGCAGATAATGGAGAGTATTCTTTCGGATTCTTACCTGCTGGCGATTATACGGTCGCATTTACATGCAATGGCGGTGACGATGACCCAATTCAATACGACAGTGATGTCAGTATCCCTCTTCCCATTGATAAAGTATCTGAAGTGACCCTAGCTCCAGAAGCATCTGGCGTTGTTAACTTCCTTTAGTTTTAAGCTTCAATGAAGCTCTCTCCACTATTCAATTAGCTCTACTACCTAGTAGAGCTTTTTTATGGTTACGACCCCTGCTTTGGGTATGAAAGTACTAAGTGTGATGTCGACGAATATTTACCCGTGACGCCTATCTTAAATGCTGATAACGTAATGAAGTTGAACACTATTTACTCATGACTACTTATCGTTCAACAGATGCCATAAAGGGATTTTATGTTTGAGCAAGTCGTCAGTATTTTGTTTCCAGTGTTTGCTTTGGCGAGTGTTGGATTTGTCATTGGCCGTTGGATAAGACCCGATTTTCGCCCAATCAATCGAATTAATATGGATGTGTGTATACCTGCCTTGGTATTTGCCTCTCTCACATCAATGCCACTGGATACCGAGCAACTCCCTTTAATTTATGCCTCGTTGATTGCGCTACTAGTGCCGGGGATTTTGATGATCCCGATTTGCAAAATGGCTCGAATCAACTTCAAAGCTTGGGCTCCACCCCATATGTTTCGTAATAGTGGAAACTTAGCTATCCCTCTCTTCACATATACCTTTGGTGAAAGTGCTTTAGCGCCAGCCGTTTTGCTGTTTGTGGTGTCAGCTTGCGTGCATATTAGTATCGGGCTTGCTTTGCTAAGTAACGGAAACCCACTAAAACAAATTTTTTCGATGCCAATTTTCTTAGCGGCAGCCTTAGCCCTGTTTTTAAACTTATCAGATGTTCAGGTATGGACTCCGCTTTATGAAGCCAGCTCTCTACTGGGGCAAGCAGCAGTACCAATCATGCTGCTTTCGCTCGGTTCTCAAATGGTGAATTTGCGCTTGAGTGGATTAAAAGTCGGCTTGTTTAGTACATGCCAATCAATCGCAACGGGGGCAGTTGCGTTTGCAATTATCTACTTTTTCATTCCTCTGCCGACTCTGCATCTGCAAATGATGGTGCTGTTCACTATGCTGCCACCTGCGGTGATGAATTATCTATTTGCAGAACGTTTTCATGTTGAACCAACAAATGTCGCTTCAATGGTTTTATTTGGTAATTTCCTTAGTGTTATCACCTTGCCGATTTTGCTGACTTTTGCCCTTTCCATATCGGCCTAATTAGCTTTACAAATAATAAAAAAGACCAACGATTTCGCGTTGGTCTTTTTATTGTTCATTGACGACAACTTATGTCGTTCATGCACTTTCCACCTTTTTTGATAAATGGGGGTAGATCTCGTCAAATGGCGCGGGTTTACCCAAGTAATACCCTTGAACAAACTGACAGCCAAGGCTCTTTAATAAGTTAAGTTGGCAGCGCGTTTCTACCCCTTCAGCGATTACGTCTAGGTCGAGTTGATTCGCCAAATTGATCGCCGTTTTCGTCAGAATCATACTGTTCTTATCCGTCGAAAGGTTCTTGATAAACGAGCGATCCACCTTCAAATAATCAAGGTCTTGGTCAATCAAATTAACAAAAGACGCATAACCAGTACCAAAGTCGTCAATCGCCAGTTTGATACCACTTTGCTTCAATTGATCAAGCACCTGCTTCGCGACTGGATTGTCATCAAGCGAGATAGATTCGGTAATTTCAATCACAATCGCCGTCGTAGGAAGATCATACTTATTTAGTAGCTCTTTTACCGAACTATGATGCAGCTCTTTGGTGTTAAGCTCTTTGATCGAACGGTTAACTGAGAATACAACATCGGTATAGCCCTGATCATAAAGCCGCCTTAAATCACGACAAGCTATCTCTAACACGCATCGACCAAGCCCTGCGATCAAATTGTACTCTTCTGCAATCGCAATAAACTCAAACGGGGAGATATAGCCTGTGTCTGTCCTCCAGCGAGCTAACGCTTCAAATTTACTGATTGACTCTTCGTCTGTGTTGTAAATTGGCTGGTAATGCACTTCTAAACTGTTAGCTTCTATCGCTGCTTCCAGTTCCTTTTTAAGCTTAATCTTTCTTAACGCTTGATTCTCTAGCGTCGAAGTAAACAGAACCGGACGACCTTGTGTTTCTTTCGACTTATCGAGAGCAAGTTTGGCTTGCATCATTGGGTTGGTTTTTTGGGTCAGCTCCGACATAGAGGAAACACCGACGGCCCAATCGACGTTAATCGTGTGCCCACCCACTTGGTACCCTGTTAACAAATCCTGTTTAATGGAGTCACAAAGCTCAAGAACTGCGGTATCGGATTCCCCTTGAATAGAAATCGCAAACTCATCCGAGCCATAACGACACGCTATGCATTCATCACTCAAGAGCATTTCTAAGCGACTCGCTACCGCTGAAAGCAGCTTATCCCCGTATTCATCACCATAGTGTTGATTAATGTGAGAGAAGCCTTTTATATCGAATAACGCGACCGAAAGTTGTAATGAACGCTGAAGACGTTCTTCCACTTCTTGAATGAAAAACTGTCGCTTGGTCAGCCCAGTAACAAACTCATATTTTTGAAAACGTGCGATCTGTTTTTCATTGTTCTTACGTTGACTTAAATCTTTGAACACCCCGATATAGTGAGAGACATCTTGATGTTCATCTTTTAACGTCGAAATGGACAACAGCTCAGGATAAATGGTCCCCGATTTCTTACGGTTCCAAAGTTCCCCTTCCCAACGACCATTGCTTTCTAACTCAGCCCACATCTGCTGATAAAACTCAGCGCTTTGTAGTCCGGAAGAGAAGATGGCCGGTGACTCGCCGATCAAATCCGACTGAGAGTACCCTGTTAGCTCTTCAACCTTTGAGTTTACGTGGGTGATTTGGTTATCTCTATCAGTGATCACTATCGCGTCATGACTTTGATTGAGAGCTTGCTTGGCAATGTGAAATTCACGAGTGAGCTCGGTATGTTCGGTAATATTTTGAACAATACCCTCAACGTTCGTGATCTGCCCATGCTCGTTGACCACATTATGGCAAATAAATTTGATGTGCTTATTGATAGGGGATTTGTTCTTACTAACAAAAGTAGCATTCGGGTTACTCAAGTTAGCTAAGACTTTAGTCGCGAAATCCAGATGATCGTGTTCTAACTTAAAGATAAAGCGAGAGAAGAGTTCCGGAAGATTGCTGATAGGTTGCGGATCGGTACCAACAACAGACCAAAAGTTAGGGCTGAATTCGAACGACTGTGAGCCAAAATCCCAAGAGAAGAAACCAATATTGGTTATCGCTTCCACATGACTAAATTGTCGAATCAGCTGTTCATTTTTTTTATTGAGTTTTCTTTGATAAAACTCCTGACCCACGAGGAACCCAAGATGATTTAACCATTCATCATCAAGTACTAAATCAGGCATATCCTTATCAAAAAGCATCACAATCAATCCAACACGCTCACCATTTCGAGCGGTTAACGGAACGCCAATATAAGCATGAGCCTCTAAATCAATGAGTGCTTGGTCGTCAGGGAAAACCTTTTGAATACCGGTGGGGTAGAAACAATGACCATCATCACTGCTTAATGCGATATCACATGGGGTACCTTGTAAAGAATAAGAAAAGTTTTCAGCCAATTTACCATTCTGTAAATAACATTTTGTATAAGCTAACGCGTCACCGCAGCTCGTATCAGCAAGAAAACAGTGGTTCGGTCTGTACTTTTTATAGAGAAGGTTAAGCGAATTAAAAAACAACTCAGAGCTTGATTTAGCCTCAATCAGCCCCTGTAGTAGGTGCTCCATCACACATCCAACACTTATTATAATAGTATAGATAATACTAATATAATCATCAGTTCATATCTATTAGCCCTTAGTAATACTTACTAATTGTACGGCATTTATTGTGTTAGTTATCATTTTAGGATGTTCTAATGAAAATGTTTCATACCCCAACCAATGAATGAGCGTCAATACATAATCTGGATTTATTGTGCACATGAAACAAAAAGCCCCGGCTATAGGACCGGGGAAACAGGGTGGGAATGAGTTTGGTTGCGTGCTCACACCAAACTCCCCTAACCTTATCTAAGACTCATGAACTTAGAAAAAGGAATAACAAACTGTTTATATTTAACGCTTATTTCTATTATTGAATGACCGCCCCTTGCTCGACCCACGTACCAATCAATGCACGTTCTTCGTCAGTCATTTGCGTTAAGTTACCTAAAGGCATGACTTTCGTTTGAACCGACTGCGCCATAATTCTTGGAACATTCGTTTTGATCTCTTCAGCGGTATCCAGTACGACTCCAGCTGGTGCTACCGCAAATGCAGCGTGAGTTGGGGTTGCTGAGTGACATACAGAACAGCGCACTTGAATGACTTCGTTGATTTCTTCAAACGTGACGCCATTGCTGTGACTCTCTGTCGCTAGCTCAAGTACTTCTTTCGCAGGGTCTGCTTCAGTTGTCGCTTTAGTTTCAACGTTTGCAGCAGGCGCCGCTGGTGCAACACTTGGTCTATTCGCATATGGCGAAGTGACGAATGCCAATGTAATCATACCTAGAGCCGCTACAGGCACTGTCCAAGCATACTTCTGGCTACCGTGACGAGTGTTGAAGTAGTGACGAACTAAGATACTGAAGATTGCTAAGCCCGCTAAAATTAACCAGTTGTACTCCGAGCCGTATGTGCTTGGGAAGTGGTTACTGATCATAATGAACAGTACTGGCAACGTTAGGTAGTTGTTGTGACGAGAACGAAGTAGACCTTTCGCTGGTAGCGCAGGATCTGGTTCGCGCTTTTCTTCAATCGCTTTCACTAGGTTACGCTGTGCTGGCATGATGACGCGGAATACGTTACCCACCATGATCGTACCGATAATCGCACCAACGTGAATGTAAGCACCACGGCCACTGAACACTTGAGACAGGCCGTAAGTCGCTCCGACTAAGCCGACGAACAATACCAAGCCAAGCAGCATTGGCGTTTTTCCTAGCGGTGAATCACACAGTAGATCGTAGATAAACCAACCCGCGATTAGAGAACCAATACCAATTGCAATCGCCGTGGTTGAATCCAAACCAGAGCCTGGGGCAATCAGGTAAATTTCCGCATTTAGGTAGTAAACCACACCCAACAGACACACACCTGTGATCCACGTGAAGTACGCTTCCCATTTGAACCAGTGTAGGTGCTCAGGCATCTCTGGCGGTGCGAGTTTGTATTTCTCTAGGTGATAAATACCACCACCGTGAATTGCCCATAAGTCGCCAGACAATCCCGTTTTTGGGTTGACTCGGTTAAGGTTATTTTCCAACCAAACAAAGTAAAATGATGCACCAATCCATGCTACACCAACAATCATGTGTATCCAGCGAATTGCTAAATTCAACCATTCCGTAATATGCGGATCCATAATAAAACTCCTGTATCACCAACTACGCGCTTGCGAGTTGTGCGTTATCCTTCATGCTCTCTGTTGACGTACTTGCTTCACCTTGCTCTAGGTTTGGCAAATCATCCAAAGACAAACTCACTAAATCACTTTCAAAATGCACTTCATCGCAGTTATGGCCTTCGCCTCCGCGATCGACGATCAAAAACTTATCTTGATCCGTCAGTGCTAATACAGGGTGATGCCAAACACCTTTGTGATAGTTCACACCCTGCTTACCATTGCTGTAAAACGCACGGCATTGGCTGAGTTGTGGGTCATCTCCTTTAGGAGCAACAACAATTAGATACGGTTGACTCAGCAGAGGAACAAAAGCTTGTGACCCAAGCGGATGCCTTTCTAGCATCTGAATGGTTAGCGGGTACTGAAGTGGCGTTGCTTGAAAGATGCTGATGATCGCGTTACCGCCCTGCTCATCTACATCCGCTTGCGCCAACTTATGGTAACGCCTGGTAGAACCGTTATTGATCATAAAGTAATCACTATTTTCTACTTCAATCACATCACCAAACTCAGCAAATGCTTGTTTAGTGAGAGGTTCTATCGTCAGCTTTTGAATTCCATTGCTCATGTTGCTTCCTTAAGTCTTCCGATATATGAGCTCAATTAATTGGCCTGTATTTGCTCTGTGGGCTTCTATGTTTAGGAACATATCGATACATTCCGCCCAATTAATCGAGTAATAATAAAATGAGAACTTATCCGCTAGCTTTCACAGCCACGGTTAAGACTAAATCTGCGATAGTTGTCTTCTATGACTTACATATCCCAGAGACGAAACATTGCGATCTTATTGATCTCTTGAATCGCCGTAGCAAACTCAGTTTCACTATCATTTCCTAATCGCATCTCGAAGGACTCAAGAATTTGGTAACGATTGGCTCCCTTTACTGCCATGATAAAAGGGAAGTTGAAGCGACTTTTGTAGCTGTTGTTGTAAGAAGTAAATTTGGCGAACTCTTCTGCGCTGCATTGGTCGATGCCCGCGCCCGCCTGCTCTTTGGTTGAAGATTCTGTTAACTCTCCATTTACGGCTGCTCTTCCGGCTAAATCCGGGTGAGCGTTGATCAATGCCAACTGCTTGTCTTGATCTGCGCTGATCAGCGTTGACGCCATTTTCAAATGAAGATTCTCTATATGATCGTCTTCGGCGTTCAACCCTTGATCAAAAACAGCTTCTGCAACCCATGGGCTGTGCTCGTAAACATCAGCGAAATGAGCGACAAAGGTATCGCGATCCATCTTAGTTGGTTGGCATGATCTAAATTCAGTCACGTGAAGCCTCCTTGCTGCTAGCGTATTGCTGTTATTAATTGTTATTTATCTGTATTTGCTTGGTACGGATGATGCTCATGCCAGTGATTCGCGATATCAATTCGGCGACACAACCACACGCTTTCATGCTGTTTGACGTAATCTAAGAAACGTCTTAGCGCTGCGATACGACCAGGACGACCAATCAGGCGGCAATGCAAACCGACCGACATCATTTTCGGTGCTGTCTCACCTTCTAAATACAAGGTGTCGAACGTGTCTTTTAAGTACTGGAAGAATTGTTCGCCAGAGTTAAAACCTTGCACCGTAGAAAAACGCATATCGTTCACATCTAGCGTATACGGGATCACCAATTGAGGTTGACCTGTCTCAGTGTGCCAATACGGAAGATCATCATCGTATGCATCTGAGTCATATAAAAAACCACCCTCTTCTGCGACAAGACGACGCGTATTAGGACCAGTGCGTCCAGTGTACCAACCTAGTGGGCGCTGACCTGTGATCTCTTGAATGATCTCAATCGCTTTGGTCATATGATCGCGCTCTTGGGATTCATCCATATATTGGTAATCAATCCAGCGATAACCGTGACTACAAATTTCGTGCCCTGCTTCTACCATTGCTTGCGCGACATCTGGGTGACGCTCTATCGCCATCGCAACCGCAAATACCGTTAGAGGAATCTCGTATTCGTCAAACAGGCGTAGTATTCGCCAAACACCGGCGCGGCTTCCATATTCATAAATCGATTCCATGCTGATATGGCGCTCACCCTTAATTGGTTGCGCAGATGGAATCTCTGAGAGAAATGCTTCCGATTCATCATCACCATGTAATAAGCAACGTTCGCCACCTTCTTCGTAGTTCAATACAAAAGAGACTGCGACACGTGCATCACCTGGCCATTTAGGATTTGGCGGATTAGCACCATACCCGACTAAGTTTCTTGAATAATCCTTATTCATCCAAGTACTCCTAACAAAAAGTGATTGGCTCCATTGCATTAGTAACGAATGCATCAACTAAGCCCCTGTAACATTTATTGTATACAATTATTTATCTCAATGTAAAGATTTTGTTAGTTAAGTTAAAATTATTTAAACTAACTCTATATAAACAACAAGTTAGCAACTTAATCTACTGGCTTATATTGGCAGCAGGCGTGAGTCTATATGCAAAAAATGCGACATCAAGGTTAACATTTTTATAACAAAGGGCTTTACTAATTGTATACATTGCGTTCATAGTTGTATCAACACAAGACGCAACAGACAATTGTGTACAAAGAGTAAAACTAGGAAATATTAGGGGCGTGAGAGCGCTAAGAAGGAATTATGGGCAGATTAACAACACACGTTTTGGATACAATGCATGGCTTGCCAGGCGCTGAAATCAAAGTAGAACTTTTTAAAGTAGATGGGGAATCAGTTGAGAAACTCGCAACCATTCTCACCAACTCTGATGGCCGTACAGACGCTCCGATCCTTGCAGGAAATGACTTCCGCTCAGGCAAGTATCAATTGGTTTTCCATGTCGCGGATTACTACCAAAGCAAAGGTGTCACGCTCGATGACGTACCATTTTTAGACGATGTCGTAATCCGTTTTGGTTTGAACGATCAAGATGCGCATTACCATGTACCGCTACTCGTTTCGCCTTACAGTTTCTCAACTTATCGAGGCAGCTAAGCGAACGTATTCACACTGAATCGTTTCGTCGCACACATTATTCGCATCTTCTGTTAGGGGCTTACACCTTTCTGTATCCCCACTAGGAATGCTTTGCCTGAAATATGGCGATTAAGAATATGAATGATTAGGGAAACACAGGCTATTAATCGTATCGATTATTGGTTTAACCCTAAAAATTCAGACACTTAAAATTGAAATCTAGTTGTATTCAATCACGAAAAACAACAAAAAGGACTTGCTGACATGAGTGAGAGTAAAACAGAAATACTCAACCAAGACGCTAATAACGGATTCTTAGAAAAACTTTTTAAGATCAAAGCACACGGAAGTAGCATCAAGGATGAATTAATCGGTGGCGTAACAACCTTCGCTACCATGGCTTACATTATATTCGTCAACCCGCAAATTATGGCGGCATCAGGTATGGATGCTGGCGCCGTGTTCGTTGCAACTTGTATCGGTGCTGCAATCGGTTGTCTGTTGATGGGTCTTTTTGCAAACTGGCCAGTCGGCCTTGCACCTGGCATGGGCTTGAACGCTTTCTTCTCTTTCACAGTAGTAAGTGAAATGGGTTACAGCTGGGAAGTCGCGCTCGGTGCGGTGTTTATTTCCGGTATCTTATTCGTCGGGATGAGTTTCTACAAAGTCCGCCAATGGATAATTGAGAGTATTCCTGAAAGTTTACGTTACTCAATGACCGCTGGTGTAGGTTTGTTCTTGGGCTTAATCGGCCTTAAAACTGCAGGCATCGTGGTAGAAAACCCAGCAACTCTCGTTTCTCTTGGTGACTTCACTAAGCCAGAAGCCTTGCTTGCGGCTATCGCATTCCTAATCATTGCGGTATTAAGTGAGCGTAAAGTATTTGGTGCAGTGCTTATCGGTATTCTTAGCGTAACGCTAATCGGTATGATGCTTGGTCTAGTACAATACAACGGTTTCTTCGCGGCACCACCTAGCATTGCGCCAACGTTTATGGCAATGGATATTGCGGGTGCACTTAACGTATCAATGATCAGTGTTATCTTAGCGTTCCTTTTTGTAAACATGTTCGACACTGCTGGTACGCTAATGGGCGTTGCAGAACGAGCGAACCTAACTAACCCTGAAACAGGTAAGATTGAAGGCCTAAGCAAAGCGCTTAAAGCTGACAGTATCTCAAGTGTTGCAGGTGCTTGTGTAGGTTGTCCTCCAGTAACCAGTTACGTAGAAAGTGCTGCAGGTGTTGCTGCAGGTGCTCGTACAGGTTTATCAGCTATCGTAGTAGGCGCATTGTTCTTAGCAGCAATCTTCCTATCGCCACTAGCAGGTATGATCCCAGCTTACGCAACATCTGGCGCACTAATTTACGTAGCCTTCGTAATGATGAGCAGCATGCAACATGTTGATTGGAAAGATTTCACAAACGGTGCTCCAGCGGCTATTACAGCGTTGATGATGCCACTGACCTTCTCTATCGCAAATGGTATTGCCTTAGGTTTCATCACTTACACAGTACTTAAAGTAGCAACAGGTAAAACGAAAGATGTATCAATCTCAATGTACTTCTTGACGGTTATCTTTGTTGCGAAACTTGTGTTCATTGGTTAATCACCAAGTTCACTTATAGGTTGGCTCGTTTGAGCCAACCTAACCAAGCTCTACCTCTAATAATAAATACAGACACACCCAAGAATTAAGAAAGCTAATTGTACTAACACGCAGAAGAGAGGATTTTCTGTGCGTTTAGTGCACCTTTTTTATGACCCTACGCAGTTTGTAGAAGTCATTATTTGACCGTCATTCGCTTGTGCACGGAACACAGGCAGAGGAATATCAAATGAAACTTCTGTACACCCTAAATGAAAGACCACCACACGGCTTAACCCTGCTACTCGCTCTACAACATATGCTCGCTTCTATCGGCGGTATTGTTGCCGTTCCCCTCATTGTTGGTGCCTCTATCGGCTTACCCAACGAAGAGATTGTTTCTTTAATCAATGCTGCTTTACTGGCATCTGGCTTAGTCACTGTTGCTCAGTGTATCGGTATAGGCCCGGTCGGTATCAAATTACCCGTCGTTATGGGTTCCAGCTTTGCGTTCCTAGGCGTTGCCATTTCAATTGGTAATGAAGGTGGCGTAAGCGCCATCATGGGCTCGGCACTGATTGGTTCTTTCGTGGTTATTGCTGCCAGCTTCTACATGGATAAAGTTCGAAAGCTCTTTCCTACAGTCGTAAGTGGCGTGGTGGTAACCTTAATTGGCTTAACCATACTCCCCGTCGCAATGAACTGGGTGGGTGATTCGCCTGCCGTCAGTGAAGAATTTGCAACCTTACCTAAACTTTTCCTAGCGCTTGTATCACTTGGTATTGTGGTTGGCGTATCGGTTTACTGTAAAGGCGCTGTTGCCGCTTCTGCAATTGTCATTGGTTTAGCGGGTGGTTACATCGTCGCGCTATCGCTTGGCATGGTGAACTTAGAGCAAATCAGTTCGGCAGCCTGGGTCGGTGGCCCTGAACCATTTAAATACGGCTTTACCTTTTCTATTAGTGCCATTATTAGTATGAGCTTGGTCTACATCGTTGTTATCGCGGAAGCGACTGGTGACTTCATGGCGCTGGGTAACAACTGCCAAACTAAAGTGAGTGGTAACGATCTAAAACGTGGCCTATTAGGCGATGGTATTGGTAGTACTTTATCTTCAATCCTTACGGCTATGCCTCTAGCATCATTCAGCCAAAACGTGGGGATCGTCGGTATTACTGGTGTTGCAAGCCGATACGTGGTGGCGGTAACCGGTGGCTTACTCATTTTAGGCGGCCTTTTCCCTAAACTAGCCGCAGTAGCTGTGACCATCCCTAAACCTGTACTTGGTGGTGTTGGCTTCGTCATGTTTGGCATGATCGCGTACGCAGGTATTCGAATGCTGATTAAAGCCGCTGATACTAAGCGTAACGCTCTGGTGATTTGTGTCGGTTTAGCGTCTGGTTTAGCGGTTACTTTCGAACCACGCTTACTGCAACATTTGCCTCATGACATCGCTAACTTCCTGCACTCAGGTATTACTACCGGTACTATCATGACGGTATTGCTAAACCTAGTATTACCAAAATCGACTAAAGCAGAAGAACAAGAAGCACTAGCAGAAAGCCAAGCGCAAGTAGAGCAAGAAATGAAAGAACAAGCTGAAGAAGAACTGGCTTTGACTCAACAAAAGACAGATTCTGTAGCAACAGAAATCAAAGCAAACTAAGCAATATTGATACAAAATTGACGCAGGACGAAGGCTTAATGAAACCGATCGCCCTGCCAATATATACACCCTTTTTTATTAACTAAAATACTTAAAGACCCTCTTCCCTGAAAAGGCTGAGATGGCTAAGGACTATTATGAATGGAAACAATATGGATTAAGAATCCGCTCGCGATCTACACTGGCACCACAGCTGATGCAGATGGCGGTATTGTGATTAAAGGTAATCAAATCATCGAGCTAGTGGGCAAACATCAAGAGCCAACCACGACCGTTGATTACAGCGTTGATGCATCAAAGCATGTTGTCACACCGGGCTTGATCAATGCTCACCACCACTTCTACCAAACTTTAACTCGTGCCTACCCTGGCGCGTTAAATAAAGAACTCTTCCACTGGCTGAAAAGCCTCTACCCTGTTTGGGCAAATCTTGATTCAGAAATGATGAGCTTAGCGACCGAATTGGCGCTCGTTGAACTGATGATGTCTGGCTGTACAACCGCTTCAGATCATCACTATTTGCTGCCAAATGGCCTTGAGCACGCAATCGACCTTCAAGTCGAAGCCGCTGAAAAACTCGGCGTAAGAGCAATATTCACGCGTGGTTCAATGAGCCTTGGGGAAGATGAAGGTGGATTACCTCCAAGACACACCATTCAAACCGAACAAACGATCATTGATGATAGCCAACGCTTGATTCGCGATTACCACCAGCGAGATGACGGCGCGATGATTCAAATCGCTCTGGCGCCATGTTCGCCGTTTTCTGTCACCACTGACTTAATGAAAGAAACCGCTAAGATCAGTGAGCGTGAAAATGTCATGCTGCATACCCATTTATGTGAAACCTTAGACGAAGAAGATTTCTGTATCGAGAAGTTTGGACTTCGCCCGGTGGATTACTTGGAAGATGTAGGCTGGCTAAACGAGCGTACTTGGCTGGCTCATGGTATTCATTTCAACTCTGAAGAAATCCGCCGATTAGGTAAAGCAGGCATTGGTATCAGCCACTGCCCTACCTCAAACATGATGCTGGCTTCTGGCATTTGTAAGAATAACGAACTCGAAGCAGCAGGCGTCAAAGTCGGCTTAGGTGTCGATGGCAGTGCCTCTAATGATGGCTCTAACATGATTGCCGAAGTCCGCATGGCCATGTATCTGCAAAGGCTGCAATACGGCTCCGCCAATGTGTCGCATTTTGATGCGTTACGCTGGGCAACTTCGGGTTCAGCAAGAGCGATGGGCCGCAGTGATATTGGTACCTTAGAAGTGGGTAAACAAGCCGATGTTGCCATGTTTAAACTAGACGACATTCGCTTTTCAGGAAGCCATGATCCTTTAGCCGCTCTACTTCTTTGCGGCGCTCAGCAAGCGGATAAAGTGATGATTGCTGGTCAATGGCGTGTCACCGATGGCGCCGTGATTGGCGTCGACATGGAACAACTTATGCACCGTCACCATGCGGCTGCAATGAAGCTGGGTAAGTTAGCGATGAACAACTAACATCACTTAAATATCCATTTCGCCGGCTTAGCTCTTAAGCCGGCGCTTTCAATCAGAACTACTGATATTTCAACCTTATCTCACGATTTCCGTATATTGCTTCAATTTCCCACTACACCTCACCAAAAGTATGGTCAATACCGCTAAATTTGGCACAGATCAAAGTTTAAACACCTACTTACATAACCAAAGGGCACTAATGCTCAACAGATTTAGTTATTAATCAAAAAAATATTTTATTAATAATGTTATCAGATAAAGAAATAGTGAATAGACCTGCAAGCCTGAATCCCTTTATTTACCTAAGCTGCAAAAAAACAATCAAAAGCTAATTTAATTATCACTAATTTTAATAGATCACAAAACAAACAACACACTAATAAATGTGTGATCAAGTTAAAACAATGCTTTATAAAGTTGCTATAAATTGACCGAATTCAATAAATAGAAAACAAATAAACGGAGGAGAGTTCGACCAGTAACAACACACCGACTAATAAATATAAATAAAAGCTATTCAATAATTCATCATAAATATTAAAAATGCCATTATTTGGTAGGGGAATTATTGTCTTTAAAAAGCTAACAATAAAAATTAAACAAGGCTAAAAAATGAAAAAAATCAAGCATGCACTCGTATTATCCACACTATCACTTGGTTTAATCTCAGTGTCAGCATTCGCTAACCCGGCTATCGCACTACAAACAAGTGGTTCAGTGGAGCAAACCATTTCACCTATTACTTACCAAACAATAATCGGTGAAAACGGTGCTTTTATTGATTTAGAAACCGATAACTTTATTCTAAATCAGGCGGAATGGTATCAGATTCAAGCTTATGTCGAAGGTGCACTTGCACTTCCTGTAACCGAAGCAAGCATGAAATCTACGCTGAGTATTCCCGACGGTATCCCCTTTTCGAACTTTCAAGCTCTAGTCGAGCAGTACTCTAATATCCATGACACGGCCTACTACTGGAAAAAAGATCTTTATCCTAAAATTGTCGGGCTTTCTTTAAGCTTAGCCAATTACTCACAGATAAAAGACTATATGATCCAGCCTCTTAGTAACGCATTGAACGAAATATTGGCTAAGGCTTTCTCACCATTTCCAGATGATATTGCAGCAGTAGAGCAGAACCGAAAGCTCGCGATCGCGTATCTGAAAAGCCTTCAAAACTTTTCAACTCGCTACCAAAATGAAGTCGCGACGGTTGGCGAAAACCTACTGACCTTTTCAGCAGATCTCGATACTCAAAAGTTGCAGCTCGATGTACTCGAGGGCACACACAACGGGTATTTGAGTGACGATGGCAGCGCTTTGCAGCAGCAAGTCAACGAAATAAACGCACGCATTAGCCAATTGAATGACGACTATAACCACTACGTCACAGTCGCAGCTACCGCAGTGACTTACGCTTGGTTCCCTATGGTTGCTGTTCCTATTATGGGAGTGTATGGAGACAAGGCTGAGAAAGCACGTAAGCTTCGTAACGAATTACAGAGCGAAGTCAAAGACCTACAAAATCAGCTTACTTACACTCAAAAAATATATAACTCATATCATCGTTCTTCAGAAAGTATCGATGTCATTTCCCAAAAAATTGAAAGTGCTATCCCACATATTAATAGTCTTAAATTGAATTGGCAGAAAATGAATGCTGACTTTGATTCATTGATTGCTGCATTAGAAGAAGCAGAAAACAATACCAACATTCTCCAAGATGATGCGCTATTAGGGGCTGCTGGTGCTTTAGCTAATACCGCTATTTCAGAAATGAATTGGAATAATATAAGTGAGAAAGCAAAAGCTTTTGCTAACAACGCTTATATCCAAGAAATGGAATAACGCTTCTTTACCTCTCTTTAAAATATAACAACAAGAGCCACCCTACACCTTAGTTCTCACTAAGGTGAGGGTTTCTGCGACCTAAATTTAATGACTCATGAATATCTACAGGATTCTAATATGAGATTACTACCAATAATTATTTCTCTTACATTATCCCCACACGCATTTTCCGGCGATTGGTTAGAACTAAATAACCTGCCAAATTCAACTGAGATACCAAGTTGGACTCAATCTGCGTATTCTGACATAGGCCCCATTTCCCGTGTCACCTCTGACTTGCATATCAATCTTAGTGACTGGATCACAGAACAAAACCTTTATGCCACCAAACCTTCTAAAGTTGTGGTTTTTGCAGACACCATTGAAGTTTCAGAAAACTTTAACCTGGTTGTGAATAACCAAAACATCGTGATTTTTGCACGTAAAATTGTCGGAACCGGAGCCGCGACTTTTGTGTTGGGCCAACAAGGCTCTGCAGCTTCGGTTACCGTAATCGCCGAGGACATTGAAACGCCCATTAACGTTCTAGCGTTTCAAAGCGATGGCAGTATTTCGCGCGAATCATTAACTGGCCAAACAGGTCACGGCGCTTCAGTAGTGTTGGCCGGAGAACGTTACAGACATACAACGATTGATTCCAACATCACGGGGCAAATGAAGTTAGCGAAAGCACCATTTACAGATGTACTCAATCGCTCCTTTGATATGGCAGCCAGTCTGTTTGATAGTAACCCAGAGTTAAGCCTCAAACTGATTAGCTGGATTGAACAAAGTATGCGCTTTTCTGGCTCTGTCGTAGAGGACGACCCGATACTTTCCGACCTCTATCTACAAACAGTTGCGTTCAAGCAATTCATTGCCTTCAACACAAAAGAGAGCAACTACGTTCCCTACCTTGATCGCGTGTTATATCAAGACAAGTACGAAGCTTATTTAAAAGCCATGATTGCGTATCAAGATCAATGGGACATCATCCAAGACAGAAACACCCAAGTGGAAGACAAAATTGAGTCTTCGAAGTTAGCACTCGCTAACGTAGAAGACGTTTTAAACGCTCAACAATCGGTCATTAAGCAAACTCAATCAAACATCGATAAGATTGGCGACAGCCTCACGGAAATCGATAGTCAGTACAAAGCGCAAGAACTCGTCACATTAAGCGCGAGAACCACCTACTTAGTCGGTGTTGAGAACTGGAAAACTCAGCAACAGCTCAATGCAGCGTTAGCCATTTTTAAAGCCATCGCTGAAATTGGCAGCGCGGTCAGTGGCGTATTCACGGGCAACCTTTCTGGTGTAAATGACTTAACTGAACAGCTCGCTAAAACGCCCGAGGCGCTGGATAAAGCAAAGAATCTTGTCACTAACATTAAGTCTGTCACTGGCATCATCGACAGCGTGACCAAAACGATTTCAGGAATTGCGCAGCTGACCGCCGATGTGAAATCGACCATTAAGCAGCAAAAAATCTCTGAGGCGATGGACGGCTTCAATTTCAACATCCCCACTCTCAACGAGAGTAACTTAGCCTGGGATCTGATGCTGACGGAAGTGCGCAGTAACTTACGGTATGCGGATAGCCTTGGCATTAAAGGCGCGAGAAACTATTTACTGGAGTTGGAAAAACAGATTTTGCTTGGTAAAGCTATCAATACAACCCAGCTAAATTTTGCTCAGGAGCAAGCCAAGCTCGTGGATCTTCTTCTCACTAAAAGCGTAACGGAAAACCAGCAACAAAGGCTTAATAGCGCCATTGATGGGTTTCAATCAGACAGTGATAGTTTTGACTCAATTGAACGAGAGCTTTCGCGCATTCTGATGCATTTCAAACGCCCTATGTATGTCGCATTGTCTAACTATGTTCAAGCCTACGAATATTGGGCGCTAAAACCAAGCGAAGTGACTCCATCACTCGATAAGCGTTATTTAGATTACCAGTTTGACCTTGCTTCCATTGAAAATGAGTATGTGAATGCGCTTTCGTCATTCCACCCAGCACCACAAGATTTTACTATCGATAACTATGTGATTTCTGGAGAAGAACAATTAGCGAGCTTTGCTGACAGTGGTCAAATAAACTTTGCCATTCCTTTGGAGCAATCTCAGTTCTGCGCATTTGACCGCGTGAGGCTTTCAACGATTCGAGTCTTCTTGGAAGGCGAAAATCTACCTTACGGTAAGCAGTTAAACCTCAATATTTCCAGTGCAGGCAACTACCAAGATAGATATGAAAATAACGACTACCAGTTTAGCTCAAGCCCCCTTTCACGCGCGTTTTATTATCGATTGGACGACCCAACAACCAATGATGTCAGCATCATCACTGATGGGGCATTAGCCAATACGTTTGAATATGCGTACTTCCAACCGACGCCATTCAGCTCTTGGAATGTCACCCTAAACAACTTTGATTCAACCGATCTCGATCAAAATACTTACTTGAGAGACGTAGAACAAATTCGAGTAGAATTTTTAGGCAGCGGCATTCCAAATGGAAATAGCTGTTCCAACTAATACAAGCTCTGAATAACGTGCAATGAAAAAGGCCAGCGAAATCGAGTTTCGCTGGCCTTTATTCATAATCTAGACAGTCAATCAGCTATTAACGCCACAGCCTTTGATCACTAATTGAGTAATAAACTTAGCTGCATCGGCGTAATCTTGATCGTCGAGCTGTTCTTTCTTCATGACACTGCAAATCTGCCAACCAAAATCAGCATACGTTTGAGTGGCTGCCCAAATCGTAAACATCAAATGGTGAGCTGGCACGTCGTCCATTAACCCTTGAGCTGACCACGTTGAAAACTTATCAATGATCATTTGAGACTGATTGAATAGTTCATCACCAATTTCTTTAGGAAGTACTTTACCACCGGACATCACTTCATTGGCGAACACTTTAGAGGCAAAGGGATGATCGCGCGAAATAGTGAGTTTGGTTTGAATATATTGAGTTAAAGCTTCAACAGGGTCGTCCAATTCCTCAATCGGTTTAGAGGCTTCTAAAAGAGGTTGAGTGACCGTTTCAAGAACAGCGTTGTAGAGCTTATCTTTTGAGCTAAAGTAGTAAAATACATTAGGCTTAGGAATATCTGCGGCTTTCGCGATATCAACCATTTTGGTTGCAGCATAACCATGCGTAGCAAACTGTTCGCTCGCCACTTCAATGATTAAATCCTGATTCTTTTGTCTGATCCTAGACATACTACGTCCTTTACAACTATTACCTAATCCATAGTAATCAACGTGCTTCATTAGTCCAGTAGATATGTTTTATAAATTATCTAACTGCTTTGTCGGTTGCATTTATGAATAAAAAAGTGGCCACCAGCACGAGAATACACTGGCAGCCACTCGAGGAATATTGAAAAAAGCCTATAAAATCAATATGGCACGAAGGTCATTTACGTTGGTCAAAGTTGGCCCAGTGGTCAATAGCACTCCGGTTTTCTTAAAGAAGTCGTAGCTATTGTTATCATCAAGGTAGTCTTCGGCTTTCAACGACAACTTGTTGCCTTCAATCCAAGTCTCTGGAGTGATCCAAGCTCCTGCATTGTCTTCCACACCGTCGATACCATCTGTATCTGCCGCGAGCGCGTAGATTCGATCGTGGCCTTTTAACTCATTGTATAAGCTAAGCAAGAATTCACAGTTACGACCTCCTCGTCCATTCCCCTTAACGGTCACGGTTGTTTCACCACCAGAAAGTAGTACACACGGGGTTTCGAAAGGTTGGGCTTTGTCTGCGATTTGCTTCGCCAATGCCGCGTGAACTTTCGCGACATCTCGAGCTTCGCCTTCGATACAATCACTCAGGATAAAGGCTGGAATGCCTAACCCTTCAGATTCTGCCGCAGCAGATTCAAGCGCAGATTGAGGCGTTGCGATAATATGGTGAGTACTGTTTTTCCAGCAATCGTCTTCCGGTTTAACGGTTTCCGATTCAGGGCTATTTAGCCATTGGAAAGCCGATGTAGGGATCTCGATATCATAACGCTCTAAAATGGCTAAGGCGTCAAAGCGAGTCGTGCTATCTGGTACGGTTGGGCCCGATGCAATGACACTGATGTCATCGCCCGGAACGTCTGAAATCGCAAGCGATAGAATCGTCGCTGGGTAAGCCGCTTTCGCTAAACGCCCACCTTTAATTGCCGACAAGTGCTTACGAACACAGTTCATCTCATCAATCGCTGCTCCTGACTTTAGCAAGGCTTTATTGATTGCTTGCTTTTCTTGCAGCGTGATTTCACCACCTGGTAAACTCAATAGCGCTGAGCCACCGCCCGATAGTAAGCAAATGACGGTATCATCTTCATTTAAACCGCTAACCAAATCTAGAATACGCTGGCCAACTTCCAATCCCATTGCGTCTGGCACTGGGTGCGCCGCTTCAATCACTTCGATGTATTCACATGGTGCAGTGTGCTCATAACGAGTGACCACCAAACCTTCTAAATCTCCGACCGCCAAGTCAGCACTTTTGTTGTTCTGCCACACTGATTCAAGCTCTGCTGCCATTGACGCTGCTGCTTTTCCCGCTCCAATTACGACTGTACGTCCGCCTTGGTTTGCAGAACGGTAGAAAATATCTTTTGGTAGGAACGGTTCGATGTGATTTTTAGGCAATGCTTCATTGACTGCGCTAGAGAAAAGGGTATGCAAAAACTGTTTAGCATCAATGTCCATCAGCTACTCCTTAGTTGACAGAAAGAATAAAAAAAGAATCCCAATACAAGGCTTAGAAGTGCCTGCTAAGATAAGTTGGAAAGGGTCAACTTCAACTCCTAGCCTTGTATCGGGAACGCGTATAAAAGGAGACGAAACTACGCGATTTATTAACGAACTACATGAAACTTAGGCAAATTGAACTTAGAGGTGTAGTTCAATTTGCAGCCTATGGTGTTGTCTATCCCCAAACAAATCCATAGGGTATTGCTGTGTTCTTTTATCTCGCTAACATTCACCAGCCCTAGCGAATATCAGTGAGACTCCACTGAACCTTAACGGATTGAGTGGTCAGAACGTTTTTCGATAGCTTGGATTAGTGCTGAGTGATCCCAACCTTCTCCACCCATCTCTGCACATTCACCGAACAGTACTTGTGCATTTGCTGTGTTTGGCAGTGCCACGCCTAATTCTTCAGCGCCAGTTAACGCAAGGTTCAGATCTTTCTGGTGTAGAGAGATACGGAAACCTGGGTCGAACGTGCCTTCAACCATACGCTCACCATGAACTTCAAGAATCTTCGAGTTAGCAAAGCCACCAAGTAGTGCTTGACGAACGCGAGCTGGATCCGCACCGGCTTTTGAAGCAAATACTAGCGCTTCTGATACCGCTTCAATGTTTAGCGCAACGATGATTTGGTTCGCCACTTTACATGTTTGACCCGCACCATTTTCGCCAACTAGCGTGATGTTTTGACCCATAATTTCAAACAGAGGACGTGCTTTGTCGAACGCTTCTTGCTCACCGCCGACCATGATAGTCAGTGATGCATTGATAGCACCAACTTCACCACCAGATACCGGAGCATCTAGGTAAGAAGCGCCACCTTCGTTAATGCGAGCGGCAATTTTCTTCGTTGCGATTGGCGAAATCGAGCTCATATCGATGACGATTTTTCCTGCTGCACCGCCAGAACTCAGACCTTGCTCGACACCATTGTCGCCAAACAGCACATCTTCAACTTGAGGTGTGTTTGGTACCATTAAAATGATGACATCCGCTTGCTCTGTCGCTAGTGCTGGTGAAGACACCACCGTTGCGCCAGCAGCCACTAGATCTTCAGGTGCTGGGTTGAAGTGATCTGAAAAGATCAAATCATGCCCTGCTTTTTGAAGATTTTCAGCCATTGGCTTGCCCATGATGCCAGTACCAATAAATGCAATTTTAGACATTGTGTTCTCCTTAACTTACTGAGTGATTGCCAGTCGCGATTAGCGGTACTGGTTAAGCCAACCTAGGCCTTCTAACGTTGTTGTTTCTGGTTTGTATTCACAGCCGACCCAGCCTTGGTAGCCGATATCGTCTAGGTGTTTTAATACGAATGGGTAGTTGATTTCGCCAGTACCCGGCTCGTGTCGACCTGGGTTATCCGCAAGTTGAACATGCGCTATTTGCTTGATGTTGTTTTGCATTGTTGGTGCGAGATCGCCTTCCATGATTTGCATGTGGTAGATGTCGTATTGAATAGACAAGTTATCGCTACCGACTTCTTTGATGATGGCTTTAGCCTGCTCTGTGGTATTGAGGAAGAACCCTGGAATATCACGAGTATTAATGGCTTCAATCACCAAGTGGATACCTTCAGCGGCAAGCGCTTTGGCTGCGTAATGAAGATTGATCACGAACGCGGCTTGCGCATCTTGCTGAGTCACGCCTTCTGGCACAATCCCAGCTAAGCAGTTAACTTGCTTACAACCTAATGCTTTGGCATATTCAATCGCTTTCGGCACACCCGCTTGAAACTCTTCTACACGAGCAGGGTCAACGGCAATACCGCGGTCACCTGCATTCCAATCCCCTGCGGGTAGGTTGAAAAGCACTTGTTCAAGGTTATTGGCGACAAGCTTTTCCTTAATCTCTTTTGCATCAAATGCGTATGGGAAAAGGTATTCAACACCTTGGAAACCTGCTTCAGCTGCGGCTTCAAAACGATCCATAAAATCGATTTCAGTGAATAACATTGACAAGTTTGCTGCAAATTTTGCCATTATTCTTTCCTTACTTTCTAACCTTCGTTTCTAAGTAACCCACTACGTTTCGCTTTCTTAATTCTTGCGATGGTGAGTCCAAATTTTTTCCAATAGTGGCTCATATCTCGTGAGCCAATATCGTCGTTATTGTTTGATTTACCGTAACCAGTATTTTGCTCAGCGGCTAACTCCGCTTGGAGTAAGCCAGTAGAGTCAGCTTTTGACTCTACTGAAACAAAGCTACTTGTGCGCAAGCGCTGTCGGGGCATCGGCGCGACTTTCGGCAAGCGGTTCAAATTCGTTGATGGCATTGATTTCTACACCCATAGCAATATTCGTAACTCGTTCAAGAATCAGTTCTACTACTACAGGAACTTTGTGCTTGTTCATCAGCTCTTTCGCTTGCTCAAATGCGGCAGCGATTTGGTCTGGTTCACGAACACGGATTGCTTTACAACCTAGACCCTCTACCACAGCGACGTGGTCAACACCGTAACCTTCTAGCTCAGGGGCATTTTGGTTATCAAAGGCAAGCTGAACACAGTAATCAATATCAAATTGACGTTGAGCCTGACGAATCAAACCTAGGTACGAGTTGTTCACTAGTACGTGGATATAAGGCAAGTTAAATTGCGCACCTACGGCCAGTTCTTCAATCATGAATTGGAAGTCGTAGTCACCAGAGATAGCAACGATGTCACGATCTGGATCCGCAGCACGTACACCCAATGCCGCTGGTGTTGTCCAGCCTAGAGGACCCGCTTGACCACAGTTGATCCAGTGACGAGGCTTGTATACATGTAGGAATTGCGCCGCCGCGATTTGCGAAAGGCCAATCGTGCTGACGTAACAAGTATCACGACCAAATGCTTTGTTCATTTCTTCGTAAACACGCATCGGTTTCATTGGTGCGTCGTCGAAGTTTGTCTTACGTAGCATAGTGGCTTTGCGTTCCTGACACTCACCCACCCACTTGCTGCGATCTGGCAGTTTGCCTGCATCACGCCACTCTTTTGCCACTTCAACCATTAGCTCAAGCGCAGATTTCGCGTCGGAAACAATACCTAGGTCTGGACAGAACACTCGGCCAATTTGCGTTGGTTCGATATCAACGTGAACAAACTTACGACCTTCAGTGTAAACATCGACAGAACCTGTGTGACGGTTTGCCCAGCGGTTACCAACACCGAACACGAAGTCTGAATTCAGCATGGTTTCGTTACCGTAGCGGTGCGAAGTCTGCAGACCTACCATACCCGCCATTAGCTCATGGTCATCTGGGATTGTGCCCCAGCCCATTAGCGTTGGGATCACTGGTACACCTGTAATTTCAGCAAATTGCTGCAGTAATTCAGACGCGCCTGCGTTGATTACACCACCACCAGAAACAATCAGAGGATTTGCTGATTCAGCCATCATTGTCATGGCTTTTTCAACTTGCTCACGTGTTGCTTGAGGTTTATACGGCGCTAACGGCTCGTATGTATCGATGTCGAACTCAATTTCAGCTAGTTGAACATCAATAGGTAGATCAATCAGGATTGGACCCGGGCGACCTGAGCGCATTAGGTGAAATGCTTTTTGGAAAGCACGTGGCACTTGCGCCGGCTCTAGAACCGTTGTTGCCCACTTAGTCACTGGTTCTGCGATTTTCTCAATATCTACCGCTTGGAAATCTTCTTTATGAAGACGAGCACGCGGTGCCTGACCTGTAATACAAAGGATTGGAATCGAGTCCGCCGATGCAGAATAAAGGCCAGTGATCATGTCTGTTCCCGCCGGGCCAGATGTACCAATACAAACACCAATATTATCTTGGTTAGTACGGGTATAACCCTCTGCCATATGAGAAGCACCTTCTACGTGACGTGCTAGTACATGGTCGATACCACCAAGCTTTTTCATTGCCGCATACATAGGGTTGATTGCTGCGCCAGGTACACCAAATGCGATGTCCACTCCTTCACGCTTAAGCACTTCAACTGCTGCTTCAATTGCTTTCATTCTTGCCATTCGAACCTCCAGTTCCGATTGTATACAATTTTATTCACTTTTGTGTACTATGAATCATCCTGAGGATTTCGCAACCCCTAAATGAAACATTTTTTTTACAATTCTGGCGTTATTGAGTAGTCACTAACCCCTAAAACCTTAGTATTCATTGCTTTACATAAAATATCTTTACGTAAAAATAATTTACTAAGTTTCAAATTGATAAATAAATGTTAAATACCCTTTGATTGTTTACACAAATTGCAATATAAGTATTTTTAAAAATAATGTTTTGTACACAAAATCGAATGATATTGTTTAAAGGAGACAGGCAATGATTTTGAATGATGTAAAGGAAAGAGAAGAGTCACTTTGTATACAGGTGCTCGGCAACATGGACAATCCCGAGTACAAGAAGATTCTGTCCAAAGAAGCGTTATCGTTCCTAGAAGCGATTGTCGAAAAGTTTGGTGATCGCAGAAATGCTCTGCTCGCAGCTCGCGACGAGAAACAAGCCAAGTTCGATAAAGGTGAACTGCCTAATTTCCGCGAAGACACGCTCGCGATACGCCAAGACAAAAGCTGGAAAGTGGCTACCCCACCACCTGAGCTTCTTGACCGCCGCGTTGAAATTACCGGCCCAATTGATAGAAAAATGGTCATCAATGCGCTGAACTCTGGCGCAAAAGTGTTTATGTGCTGCTTCGAAGATGCTTCATCACCGACGTGGGCAAACATGGTAGATGGCCAAATAAACTTGCGTGATGCCAACCTTGGCACCATCAGTTATTTCGACGAGAAGAAAGACAAGCAATACTCTTTAAACGATGACCCTTCATTGTTGATCGCTCGACCACGCGGCCTGCACCTGCCAGAGCAATCGATACAATTTAATGGCCAAGCCATTGCGGGTTGTTTAATGGATTTCGCTTTGTACTTTTTCCATAACTACCAATCACGCGCGGCGAAAGGGCTAGGCGTTTATTACTACATTCCAAAGCTAGAAAGCATGGAAGAAGCGCAATGGTGGAGCGATGTGTTCTCATTTACGGAAGATTACTTTAAGGCAGATCGCGGTACGATTCGCGCTACGGTATTGATTGAAACACTTCCTGCGGTATTCCAAATGGAAGAAATGCTTTATGCCATGCGTCACCATATCGTCGCCATGAACTGTGGTCGCTGGGACTACATTTTCAGCTACATCAAAACGTTGAAAAACCACCAAGACCGAATCCTACCGGACAGACACGGCATCGGCATGGATCAAGAGTTCCTTAATGCTTATAGCCAATTATTGGTACGTACCTGTCACGCTCGTGGAGCGTTAGCAATGGGCGGAATGTCGGCATTTATTCCAGCTAAAGATCCGAAAGAGATGGAACGCGTAACGGCTAAGGTTATTGAAGATAAAGAACGTGAATCGCAAAACGGTCACGATGGTACTTGGGTTGCACACCCTGCGTTAGTTGACCTAGCAATGTCTGTGTTCGATAAGCATTTACAAGGCAAAGTAAACCAGCTGGATTACCAAAGCCCAACGCACACAATCAATGCTGATCTTCTACTCAAACCGTGTGAAGGTACGCGCGATGAAGCTGGCGTTCGAAAGAATATTCGAATCGCGTTGTACTACATCGAAGCATGGATTCAAGGTTTTGGCTGTGTTCCGATTTACGGAATGATGGAAGATGCTGCAACCGCTGAGATTTCTCGCGCGAACATTTGGCAGTGGATTCACCACGGAGTGAGCCTCGATGATGGCCAAGAGTTTACCGCGCAATTATTCCACTCTTGGTTATACCAAGAACTCGACACTATTAAACTTGAAGTCGGCGATGCTCGTTATGCTGCTGGACGATTCAAAGAAACAGCCGATCTGTTCTACGAATTGTCGACAGCGGAAGAGTTTGCTGCCTTCCTAACTTTACCAAGCTACGGGCTTTTAAAAGAACCAAGTTAGGTTCTAAATTGCCCCTGACAACTAGGAGATAACATGGGAAGTTTGACTCTACAACAAGCGTTAACCATCATCGATGGCACCTTTAAAGCAGGGCAAGAGATCCGCACAGAACCTTTGACGGTCGCCGTCTTAGACAGTGGCGGAAAGCTCATTTCTTTGCAACGTCAAGACGGTTCCAGCATGATGCGACCAGACATCGCAATAGCCAAAGCTTGGGGAGCGCTGGCACTCGGCTGCTCTTCCAGAAAACTGGCTCAAGATGCAGATAACCGACCTGCGTTCATCTCCGCGGTCAACGTACTCGCACACGGAAACATGGTGCCAGTACCCGGTGGATTGTTAATCCGTGATGAAAACAAAACAGTACTAGGGGCAATTGGGGTCAGTGGTGATGTGTCTGACATCGACGAAAGCTGTGCAATCAATGGGATTGGTAGCGCACAACTGTTCAGCGATGAAATGATGCAAGCTTAACCCCTTAATGAAAAACAACAAAAAACCGAAGTCGATGACTTCGGTTTTTTATTTATCCACTTAGCTCGGCTATTGAGCTACTCGTAAGCACTCAGCCAAGTTTTCAGCAGTTGGTTAGTATTTTTCTTCTGGCTCGACGACAGTGATTTCACCAACTTCTTTTGTGTCTCTACATGCTCAGCCATCATTTGGTCAATCAGAACCAAGCCATCTTTAGTAAGCTCTACCGTTACGCTTCGGCGATCTTCTTTACTATGAGCACGAACAATCAAGCCTTTTGCTTCCAACTTATCTAAACGGTTGGTCATTGCACCGGAAGTCAGCATCATAGACTCGATTAGCTCTGAAGGCGTTAAACGAAACGGTTTCCCAGAACGACGAAGCGTTGCTAACACGTCAAACTCACCAAGCTTCATGTCGTATTTCTTATGAAGATCAGCGACTTCGGTTTCCATATATTTCGCAATGCGCATGATTCTGCCCATCATGGCCATTGGTTCAGTTTCTAGCTCTGGCTTTTCCTTAGCCCACTGCTCTACTACGCGGTCGATAGCGTCCATTTGCAATCTCGCTCCGTTGTTGGTTCTTTAACTTCAAATTAGTTTAACATAAAGATACTTTACAAGCATAAATATTAAGTATAGAGTTCACACAATTAGTTATCTTAACGTAAAGATATTTCAAATGAATATATTACTGGCAATGATCCCCGCCTTTTTTTGGGGAACAACCTATGCAGTGACGCAATTTACGCTACAGGAGTGGCCACCATTGTTACTAGGTGCTTTACGCGCTTTACCTGCAGGTTTGCTGTTGCTGGCGGTTAAGCCGAGCTTGCCGAAAAAAGGGGAGTGGCAGATCATCTTTAGCCTTGGGTTGATCAATATCGCGACTTTCTTTGGCCTTATTTTTGTTATGGCCCTAACGTTACCTTCTGCTATTTCTGGCGTAGGGATGATCTCCGTGCCTGTGTTCGCCATGATCTTCCACTGGATAGTGAAAAAGCAGCGCCCCCATTTCATCCAAGCCATTTCTGGTGCTGGTTTGATTGGATTAGCGTGGATGCTCTTTAACCCAAGCCAAATTTCACTGAGCCCTGTCGGGTTAGGGGCCATGTTTGCGGCGATCATGTGTATCATTATTGGTAGCAGCATTACTAAATCTCTCGGTAATCGTATGCACTGGTGGACGGTGTTAACTTGGCAGTTAATCCTAGGGGGAGCGATTCTATCCATTGCTTCAATAGTGCACGCCATTGCCGACCCTCAGCAATACGCCAATGCGATAAACAACTTTAGTACGCGTAATTTCTTAGGTTTACTTTGGGTTATTGGTTTAAATACCGCTCTTGGTTATGGCATGTACGTATGGCTACTTCAGCGCATGTCTGTGGTTGACTTTACTTTTGGTGGGATTGCAAACCCAGTTGCTGGAATTGTTACAGGTATGGTGCTAATGGGTGAATCATTTACCGCAACACAATATTCATTCATGGTTGGGATGATCGTCATGTCACTACTGCCTCAAATCATTCTTTCTATTAGGCAAGCTAAACCCACTCAAGCAGTGACTGAATGATCTAAGATTTCAACGTATTATCAAGCCCGCACTACGCGGGCTTTTCGTCAATTAGAGAGCATTCATCACAAATATCCATTTGTTCTTCATTAGCCCACACTTTATTATCAAAAGTAATAACGAATTTGGGTACTCCATATGGCAAAAGATCTTTTCTCTAATCTCGACCTTAACCTTCTGCGAACATTCATCATTTTGCATCAAGAGCGAAATATGCGAAAAGCATCTGAACGTTTGTTCGTCTCCCAACCTGCAGTCAGTAAAGCATTGCAACGTTTACGAGACCATTTTGATGACGAGTTGTTTGTGAAAACCCATCACGGATTACGTGCCACCGAGCATGCAAACATGCTTGCAGACAGTATCGCGCCAATAATGGATGAGCTGTGTTTAGCCCTGAATAACAGTAATGAATTCGATCCCAAACAGCTTGAAGGCCCAATCAAACTTGCACTGTCACCATTTTTATTAAGTTCTATTTCGAGCAAGCTATTTCAAGCGATTCGCTCTCAAGCTCCGAATGTCGAAGTTCATTTGCTGAATTGGTCGAAAACCACCATGACCGAAATTATTAATGACGAAGTCCATATCGGTGTTAATTTTGAAATTAACCATGCGCCTAAAGAGCTCCTTCAACAACCAATTGCTCAAGACAGCTTCAAAGGGTATGTAAGACCTGATCACCCTTATAAAGGTGATGTGATTGAAGTGAAAGATGGGGTGAACTTTGAATTGGCAACAGTGATAGCAGTTGATTGGAACTCGCACCGAACACTGGCAGAAAAAATACTCAAAGTGAAAGGACTTGAAGCAAATGTTGGCTTTCGCTCAGAATTGCCATCCGCAGTAGTCGACGTGGTAAAAAATTCAGACATGATGTTCCCCGCTTCAAAATTCCTCGATGTGGAACAAAAGACAAGCCTAAGAGCCATTCAGATTCGATTTGATAGCACCGATATTCAACCCTCTGTATGTGCCTACTTCCACCATAAAAACCGCAACAGCCCTACGACTTTATGGCTAAAGAAAATTCTCGAATCCATTCTCAATAATAACCTATAGTTATCACGCTGTTTATCTAGGTTCATTAATAACCAAAAGTAAAAGCCTCTATTCCATCAAGCGATTAGAGGCTTTTTTGTACTCTCCATATACTTCTCTCATCGGCTAGGAACGCCGCACAACACTGCAAGACGCAACCTTTTGTTCCTAACACATTTTGAGAGTAGACCATGAAACTAAAACTATTAAGCACATTAATCGCAGCCTCTTTCCTAGCTGGTTGTTCTTCTTCGGGCTCAAACGGCGGTACTTCTCCAGCACCACAAGATGGAATTGCTGATGTTCAGTACATTCAAGGTGAAGAATTTGATGCTGCATATATCACTGGAGATGCCGGAGATTACAATGCGCTAATTATCCGTGACCAAACCACTCAAAACGGCGAACTTACTAGTTATGTGTTTATCGATGGAAAAATCTATTTTGTCGAAGATGGATTAGTAACTGACACTAATGGCAACGAAATTGGCAACATTGAAAATCAAGGTGACCAAGTTGTATTCAACGGTGTCATTCAAGGTGAAAAAGTTGAGGTTGTAATCACTGTTGTTGACGGCCGCTTAATCACTGATTCAACAATCATCGATACTCCACCTAAATGGGGTGATGAGGGCGCTACTTCTATCTCGATCGTTGAAGAGGGTGAAAACAAGTTAATCTATGTTGGTGAAGAACACGTTGGCACAATCAATGAGCTAGGTACCATCATTAAAGATGGTAAAGCTATTGGCGAATTTGAAGGCGATAGACACAACGGAAATGCCTACTTCTACGACGGCTCAACGGTTACTTTCAGAACTGACAAGCTGAATAATCAAACGACTGTAACTGTACACAAAGATGGCATGATTTACACTTGGAATAGCGCCACAGGTGAGAGAACTGTTTCGGTCGACGAAAGTATCGATAGCGGTTGGGGAAATATTGACCCTGGCTTTGAAAAGCCAGAAATCTCAGATTTGATCGACAGCATAACTCGTGAAGAGATTGAGGGTGGGATCGCTATTACAGTTGCGGGGCATGCTGGTGGCGAAGTTAAAATTGAAACAGATAAAGACGGAAAAGTCACAAGTATCTCAGCAAATGATATTGCCAAAGAAAAAGCAAAAAACTATTTAGGAATTATCGACCCAGGTTTCGGGAAGCCTAACTTTATCGGCAACCTTCCGAGTTCAGAACTTAAAGAAAAAGTTCGCAACTTATCTCAAGAGCAACGTCAGCAAATCAAACAAGCGATCAAAGATCGCGCTAGCCGCGGCTAGATAATAACCCTTGAGGCAAGGCTCACTATTTTAGTGAGCCTTTTTCATATCCTACTATCAGGATTCCACTTTCCATTAATAACCTAAGGTTATCGACGGTATTCCGCCTCATCATTAGAGGCAATCATAGATATTCCATATACTTTTTTCATCGGCTAGGAACGCCATTCACACCAGCAAGATGCACAAAAATAACCTTTTATATTTTTGAGAGACACATATGAAATTACAGTTAATTGGCGCACTCGTAGCAGCTTCTTTCCTAGCAGGTTGTTCAACAAGCGGTTCAGTAAACCAACCCAATACAGACTTACCACAAGATCTCATGCCTCAGCTTCCAACGAGTGATGTACCAGATAACACGTTTCCTGAATATCCAGAGCTTGAGCCTGAATTTCCACCAGCGCCATGTAATGCAGATTGTGACCAGCCCCCAAGTTTTATTCTCGGAGACAACCAAGCCAATTACAGCTTAATTAAAGCCGAAGGTACAGACCTAGAGATGTGGTATGTGCATTCCGGTGATGGCAGCTACTTAGGGCGCATCCATTACGATAGCCACCTAGACAAGTTAGTACTGACTAGCGGAGCTCTTGGGAAAGTACATGTATTCGAAAATACAGAAGTTAAGCGTTGGAGTGATGGTTCAATTTCCCACTTAGAATTCACCAACCCAAATACAGGCGAAATCGTCGGGAGTTGGAGTAAAGATGAAGGCTTCAGTCGTTCAGGAGGCAAGGAACTCACTCAAGAACAGCGCCAACATTTACAAGAGAAAGCTCGAAACCTGTCTCAAGAGCAGCGCCAGCAAATCAAACAAGCGATTAAAGATCGTGTTGGCCGCGGATAACTATAACAACAAATAAAACGATGGAGCCATAGCTTGGCTCCTTTTGAGAGTTTTCGAGATTCCTATGAAACGACTAATTTTACTTGGTTTAGCGAGTGGTTATGCACTGGCAAATGAACACGCCCCGAACACACTTAGCTATCACGAACCGAGCCTTAGTTTTCAAACGGCTAAGGCCGGAGACAGTTGGATCGGAACGGTTTCGGGCGTGATTCAAGCAACAGAAGAAATCAACATCAGCGCTGAAATCGACTCCGAAGGGTATTTAGAGCTCGGTACCGGTTACGGCCTGATGCTTGGCGACTATTATGCCGAAGCATTTGTAAGCTATGGTCGAGCTGACCTCATGGATATTTACGACATAGGTCTGTTTGGCGGTACTGCACTCACCGACAACATTATGGTCTTTGCCAATACCTCACACGAATGGCGCAAGGTTTCGATACCGATTTTCGATATGACAAGCAGAGAATGGAAAAACACGATTGGCACTAGCTATTCACCTTCTGAGTATATGAACTTCTCCTATTCATTTAGCCATGACCGCTCGCTCACCGGAGATAAAGGCTATTACAACAGCCAGGATGTTACTTTTACACTCAAACCTAAATGGGTCGAACCGTATCTAAAATACACCTTTGGTCAGAAACGAGTTAGCCCAGGAGATGTATTTAGATCTGATGGTAGTGTTGAGCTTGGCTTCAACCTACGTTTTTAACCCTCACTATTTACCGTTTCATTGGTAACTCTCCCCCTTTGCTGTAAGCCTTGGGCAAAGGGGATTTTTTTGCAATCTGATACGCTTGTTTCGATCGTGTACGCTAGAGAGTACAACCAATACAGCGGCGCATCTACTTTTCCGCTATTTCATATAGCACTACAGCCTAATATTCTAATTTACATATCATCTTATTCAACGTTACAGTGCCTTACATACGAAGATAAATATCTAGGGAAAACATGCACTACGATGTATTTAATGGGGATGCAGACGGCATCATCTCTCTGCTACAGTTACGATTATCTGAGCCAAAGGAAAGTGTTCTCGTTACTGGTATAAAGCGCGACATCAAACTATTAGAACAAGTAGTACAAGCAGGAAATGCCACCTCAATTACCACTCTTGATATCTCAATGGAAAAAAATGCGTCAGCTTTAGAGACTTTACTAGAGCAGCAGATTCCGGTTTTTTATTGCGACCACCACCGTAGCGGCAATATCCCTAACGCCCAGCATCTAACTGCGATCATCAACTTAGCTTCTGAAGTCTGTACAGGCTTATTGATCAATGAGTACCTCAATAACCAACATGTATTATGGGCAATTACCGCTGCTTTTGGCGATAACCTTATAAAACAAGCCGAGTTACTGGCGAAAGCAAACGGCGTTTCTGAAGAGGAAACTGAGTTTTTAAAAGAGCTAGGTACTTTGATCAACTATAACGGATACGGTTCATCCTTGAGTGATTTGCATATTGAACCTGCAGAGCTTTATCGCCAATTGTTAAACTACCCAAACCCTATTGAGCTCAGAGAAGATAACGCCTCTCCTTTTTATACACTCAAACAAGGCTACGAGACTGATTACGCTCATGTACAAGCTCTAACACCAATTCACGAAGACGAAGTCAGTCGGGTATTTGAGTTCCCTAGCGAGGCATGGGCAAGAAGAATTAGTGGGGTATTTGGTAACGAACTTGCCAATCAAGTCCCATCAAAAGCTCATGCTGTACTGACACTAAATTCCAATGAAACGGATTACACGGTAAGCGTTAGAGCACCATTAGATAACCGCATCGGTGCTGATGAAGTCTGTAGTCAATTCAAAACGGGCGGGGGCAGAAAAGCAGCCGCAGGCATTAATCAGCTACCCACTTCTGATAAAGCAGCCTTTATAAAAACCCTGAACCGCTACTACCAATAACGTACCGCTTAATGATGAAGATAAATCCCAACTTAATTGCTATTTATCTTCATCATGAGGCTTTGCCATTTGCCTGATATTTCCTTTTCTTCATATTAAAACCATCACCTATCACTAGCTCTCACTTTGTAGGGGGCGATTGGGTTTTATTTAACCGAACCACCACTTGCACAATATTTAATCAAAATATCATCTGACGTTTTTCACGCTATACAATTCGTGATAGAGCTTCAAAAGCAAAAGCCTCGCCTTTCGTTTTATTTTATAAAATAGATACATTTCCAACGTCAATATCTAGACGTGGAACCCTACAATGATAAATAAAAAACTAATTGCAACATCGATTGCAACACTCATGCTTTCAACTGCCGCGCATGCCGACACCATTTTGCATGCATTTAATTGGAAGTACTCCGATGTCACTTCTAACGCGACAGCTATCGCCAATGCTGGTTACAAGAAAGTGCTTATTTCACCAGCAATGAAGTCTAGCGGTACGCAATGGTGGGCACGCTATCAGCCTCAAGACTTGAGAGTCATCGACTCCCCTTTAGGTAACAAACAAGATTTACAAGCAATGATCACCGCGTTAAAAGCGAAAGGCGTCGATGTTTATGCAGACGTGGTGTTAAATCACATGGCGAATGAGAGCTGGAAGCGCAGCGATCTTAACTACCCTGGGGATGAGGTGTTAGGACAATACCAAAACAACATCACTTACTTTAATGATCAAAAACTCTTTGGCGACCTTTCACACGGTTCTTTTTCAGCCAATGATTTTCACCCTGCGGGTTGTATTACCGACTGGAGCAACCCAGGGCATGTTCAATATTGGCGTCTGTGCGGGGGCAGTGGTGACACAGGCTTACCAGATTTAGATCCAAACAATTGGGTAGTGAGCCAACAGAAGCTTTACCTTCAAGCACTTAAAGACATGGGAGTGAAAGGCTTTAGAATCGATGCCGTTAAACACATGAGCCAGTACCAGATTGACCAAATATTCACTCAAGAAATCACATCCGGCATGCATGTATTTGGAGAAGTCATCACCAGTGGTGGCAAAGGCGACTCGAGTTATGAATCATTCTTGGCGCCGTATCTGAATGCCACTAACCATTCCGCTTATGATTTCCCTCTGTTTGCTTCTATCCGTTCTGCATTTTCATACAGTGGGGGACTGAACCAATTACACGATCCGCTAGCGTACGGTCAGGCTTTGGACAACCATCGCGCGATCACTTTTACGATTACCCACGACATCCCAACCAATGATGGTTTTCGCTACCAAATCATGGATGAGAAGAGCGAAGAACTGGCCTACGCGTACATTCTAGGAAAAGACGGCGGAACACCACTCATATACAGTGATGAACTGCCTGATGATGAAGACAAAGACAATGGACGTTGGGCTAACGTTTGGAATGATTCCAAAATGGTAAACATGATCAAATTCCATAATCAGATGCAAGGGCAAGCCATGCAAGTCCTCTATAGCGATCAATGTATGTTGGTATTTAAACGAGGCAAACAAGGGTTAGTCGGAATCAACAAGTGTGGCGAAGAAAGAGCGTATACCATTGATACTTACCAGCATGAATTCAACTGGTATCAAGAATACAAAGACACGTTAAGCAACGCTTCTGTAGTAGTGAATTCTCGTTATCACACGCTTACTATTCCTGCTCAAACCGCTCGAATGTTCATGCTTTAAGCTTGTTAAGCGCAACCCATCCATACCTACAAAAATGCCCGCTTTATGCGGGCATTTCTTTATTGATTACATCATTATAGCAAGATAAAAATACCCGCCAAGCATGCACTCATTAGGTTTGCTAGCGTACCAGCCGCGACAGCTTTTAAGCCAAGGTTTGCGACTTCAGAACGGCGCTCTGGCGCAATCACACCGATAGAACCTAGCTGAATCGCGATCGAACCAATGTTCGCAAAGCCACATAATGCGAACGTGATGATCACTTGGCTATGTTCAGACAGTAACGCTTTATTTTCCACGAAGTCGATAAAGGCAACAAACTCGTTCATTACCACTTTCTGACCAATGTAAGAACCCGCCATCAGAACTTCATTACTTGGAATACCAATCAACCATGCCAATGGAGAAAACAAGTAACCAAAAATCGCTTGCAGCGTAATGCCTGTCATACCAAACATTTCGGCAACGTTTTCAAGGCCAGTATTGACCATCGCAATCACACTCACAAATGCAATCAGCATAGTACCTACCGCGACAGCGACTTTCATTCCGTTCATAGCGCCACTCGCGAGCGCATCGATCACATTGCTTTGATCTGCTTTGTCTAGTTCAATGTTGTCATAATCACTCGGAACACCACGTTCAGGAACAATGATCTTAGCCATCATCAAACTACCTGGCGCTGCCATAAAGCTTGCAGCAATAAGGTATTTCAATTCAACACCTAGCCCAGCGTAACCACCAAGCACACTCCCCGCAACAGAAGCCATACCACCAGCCATAACCGCAAACAGTTCAGAACGAGTCATGGTCGCAAGGAATGGGCGAATCAATAGTGGAGATTCACCTTGAGAGAGGAAGATGTTACCCGTTGCCACTAACGATTCCGCTTTACTCGTACCTAGGAGCTTCTGCACTGCGCCACCCAAGATTTGGATAACTTTCTGCATGATGCCTAAATAGTAAAGCGCTGAAATGAGTGCACTAAAGAAGATGATGATTGGTAGAACACGAATCGCAAAGATGAAACCTGTGCTCGCAAGATCACCAAATAAGAAAGCGATACCAGCATCAGCAAAACCAAGCAAGCTTGAAACGCCGTTACTTAGACTCGTTAACGCTAGCTGTCCCCAAGGGAAATAAAGCACAAGAGCAGCAAAGGAGACTTGAAGAAGTAAAGCTCTTAGTACCGTTTTCCACTTAATCGCAGAACGACTTTCAGATAGCAGGTACGCGCAAACGATCAGCGATACAACGCCGATTAAACCAAATAAAATATTCATGATATGTCCGTTAATCCCTTATAAAGAAAGCATCAGAAAAGCGAAAGACGCTAAAGGAACAGGACAAAGAACCGCGAGCAGAGCACTGCGCGATGTAGTCAATAACAACAAGTTGTTCATGTAAAATCACCTTATACAAGCATAGGAACGCAGCTGGTCCGGTCCGTGGGGTCATTCACATATCCATGTGACGGCTTGTATTGGCTAAGCACCGGCTTAAAACCGGAAGAGAAGTATAGATAAATAAATGAGAGTTTCATCACATTTATTTAAGCAAACGATCGCGCGGTCATTAATTCATCAAATCGTAGAATTTAAAGACGCTAATCACGATGTGAGTGATAAAAGGAAGTACCTAATCGGTAATAATAAAGACCAATTGATGGGCAATACCCGCTCATTTCTCCTTTATAAGTGCCTTTATTAGGAAGTTATCGATACTTAATGCCAGTTAAGAATGCCTCTATGGCCACCATTCAAGACTCATAAAGGCATTGAGTTTAAGTGCAATGTTTCTTTCAATGCACATTGCTGCGAATGCTGATGGCGTCAAAGACTCACTAGCAGACGCTTTAGCCATCACCAATTCAGCTTCCCAAAACCCATGATGTTACTTTCTAACACCAAGTATCGATTCAGATCGCTAAAAGTAAGTCGGCATCCAATGGGTGATACAATCATCTTCATCGACGACTCCAACATAACGCCACTTATCAAAGGTCAAACAAGGGTGTGAAGTCGACATCACCAGGATATCTCCGACCAATAACGGTTCATCAGTCATTTCGACAAACATGTGTTGGTCCATAACACTGGTTGCCGTCAGTCCTTTGGGTTGGATCTCTTCACCGTCTCGAATAATTCGTTCGATAATTGGCAACCCAGCATCAAACGCTACATCACGCTTTCCTAGCCCAACGACCGCTTTACCTTGCTCGGGCACAGAAATCACGTATGCCCAAACTTCCAATGAAGACAACAAATCACCAGATAGGTCGCACGCTACTCCACCGTTATTGCTGGCTCTATCTTGCACCTTTTGCTGCGCCTCTTGATAGATTCCCGTATCGTGAATAGCGTAACAGCCTGGTCTAATGATGGTCGTTAAGTCATCAAGTCTGTTGAATTCTTCAGCGACAACATCATACCAAGCCGAGCCCGCTCCCGAGATAATCGCCTGAGGCAACGAATATTCTTTCTTCAGCTCACGAAGAAGTGACGCCGCAAAGCCTAAGAATTTACGAATATCCTGCTCAGCATTATCACCGCCGATAACACCTTCGTACAACTCAATACCATGAAGCGCTAATTCCTTAGACTCATGAATCACTCTCGCAATTTGATGAACCTGATCACTCGTTCGACATCCACATCGTCCACGTTGCACGCCTAACTCGATAAACAAAGGAACGCTGACACCTTGATCTGCCGCTATCTTCTGCCAAGCCTGCACATTACTAATGCCATCGACGCATGAATAAACCTGCACATCGTTGTTCTTCAATAAATCGACGACTATCTGCATATTCACTTTGCCGACCACTTGGTTAGCAATGATTACTTGCTTCGCCCCCGCTAGCACCGCCACCTGAGCCTGAACCGTTGAAGCCACCGTCACTCCCCAAGCACCGGCGTCCAGTTGCTGCTTAAACAAGCTTGGCGTCATGGTAGTTTTACCGTGAGGGCATAGCTTCACATTGTTCTTACTCGCAAACGACTGCATCCACTCAATATTGTTTTTAATAGCAGACTGTCGCACTACAGCGCAGGGTAAGCTCACCTGTTCCTGCTTTAAAGAAAAATGACCGCTCGAAGATCGACAGTTCGACACGCCTTTGGTGCCAATAGGCAAGCGTTCAGAGTGACTTCCGTGAAAATTACTATCACAACTTTGCTTTTCTTGATACATCTTCAATTTCTCCTAACAAGGCACTAAACACCTGTAGTAACTGGGCTTACTGTAAGATAAGATATTCACTACGTTAGAAAGTATCAAACAAACAAATTCTAAATGTGCACTTTCTCACTTTTTTTATTCCGGTGTGTATTTAGTATTTGCTCTGCGAACAGGTAAGCCATATGACTATCGATATAGATATCATTTCATGTATTTCTGAGCGTTTTAACGCATTAAGAGATGCAGAGAAAAAAGTCGCTAAATTGATCATGGATGATTTAGCAATGTCCGCAAACGCCAGCATTACTCAGTTAGCTGAACAAGCAGGCGTCAGTGAAGCCACCATCACTCGCTTTGCAAAAGCAGTGGGCTGTAAGAACGTCCGAGATTTGAAAATTAAGTTGGCGCAATCACTGGCCGTTGGTCAGCGCTTTATTCACGAGCCAATGGACAACACGGGCGTACAAGGGATCTATGAATCCATTAAGCAATCTATGGACTTAAACCGAAAATTGCTAAATGAAGATGACATTAGAACTGCAGTTGAATGGCTTCATGGGGCACGCCAAATCATCAGTATCGGTATGGGTGGCGGCTCAACAATGGTCGCACAAGAATTTCAAAACCGGACATTTCGCTTGGGCTACGCCGTTGTGTCATACAGCGACGGCTTGCAAGCGAGAATGGTTGCCTCAACAGCCGATTCAAACGATGTACTTGTGGTGATGTCAGTCACTGGCTTTACCCCAACCATCATTGAAACCGCTGAAATAGCAAAGCAATACGGCGTAAAGATCATCTCAATCACTACCGCCGATTCGCCTCTTGCAAAAGTGAGTGACTTGGTTTTACCAATAGTAACGAAAGAAACAGATTTCATTTATAAACCGTCTGCTTCTCGATACGCCATGCTAGCCATGGTTGATGTTATCGCGATGGAGTTAGCTGTCAGCCACAAACGTCGTTCACGTGACCGACTACGTAGGCTAAAACTGGCGCTTGATTCACATCGAGGAGGAGTAGATAGACAACCGCTAGGTGACTAACGTCTTCAAAGGCTTAGTTCGTTAACAAGGAGCAGCACAGTTATGCAGTTTGATACCATCATTCGTAATGCGACAGTCATCGACGGAACGAACACGCCTTCATACTTAGCTGATGTCGGCGTTAAGCAAGACAGAATTACCGCGATTGGTGATTTAGCGTCGTACCAAGCCGCTAATGAAATCGACGCTCAAGGTAACGTTGTTGCCCCTGGTTTTATTGACGTTCATACCCACGACGATACAAACGTCATTCGTATGCCTGAATGTTTACCAAAAATCAGCCAAGGGATCACGACAACTATCGTCGGAAATTGCGGCATTAGTGCTTCTCCGGCAACGCTTAGCACTGCCCCACCCGATCCAATGAACTTGCTTGGCAAGCAGGAAGATTTTAAATACCCAACTTTTGCGGATTATGCGCAGGCGGTGACTAACGCTCAACCCGCGGTCAATGTAGCTGCATTAGTCGGACACACCACATTACGAAATAACGTCATGGACGATTTGTTCACTGGCGCAACCTCAGAGCAGATTCAAGCGATGCGTAAAACGTTGCGTGAAGCGATGGAGCAAGGAGCGTTAGGATTAAGCAGTGGCCTTGCCTATGCCAGTGCCAAATCTTCACCAGAAGAAGAGGTTCAGCAACTTGCGCTCGAGCTTGCTCAGTTTGGTGGTGTTTATACCACGCATATGCGTACTGAATTTGAAGGCATTTTAGACGCAATGGATGAGTCATTTCGAGTCGGACAGAAAGCCAAAGTGCCTGTGATCATTTCTCACCTGAAATGCGCCGGTGCGGGTAACTGGGGTAGAACCGTCGAGGTGTTAGACAAGCTCGATACCGCGCATCAGCATCAAGATGTCGCCTGTGACTGCTACCCATATTCGGCAAGCTCATCGACGCTCGACCTAAAACAAGTCACCGATGAGATAGATATCTTCATCACTTGGTCAGAAGCTTTACCTGAATATGCAGGCAAGATGTTGAAAGACATCGCCTCAGATTTACGCCTGCCACTGATGGACGCAGCTAAAGCACTGCAACCTGCAGGCGCCGTCTATCACTGTATGGACGAAGAAGACGTTGAGCGCGTACTCAAATACAAGCTAACGATGATTGGTTCAGACGGCTTACCGAACGATCCGCATCCGCACCCTCGTTTATGGGGTGCATTCCCAAGAGTGCTTGGGTACTACAGCCGAGAGCGTAAGATTTTTTCACTCGAAACGGCGGTTCACAAAATGACAGGGCTTTCCGCAAAACGATTCAAGCTCGGTGGTCGAGGCGAAATCAAGACGGGCAATTACGCGGACCTTGTCATATTCGATGCAAAGAACATTAGCGATGTCGCCGACTTTGATAACCCAATCGCAGCGGCAAAAGGCATCGATACCGTTATCGTCAACGGCAAAATTGCTTATCAAGAAACACAAGGCGTGACCGAGCGTGCAGGCAGATTCCTTGCTCGCCAGTCAAGCTAACCCTTATTTAACTCAAATTGGCTCGAAGACAAATTTCGAGCTCACGATTTTCAAGATAGAACGGAGAGAAGTTATGACAATTAAACGTTACGGTGTTGAAGGCGGTACAGGTACTGGTGGTCAACACCTTCCATTTGCACGAGCGACAGAAGCAGGTGGTTTCCTATACGTTTCGGGTCAAACTCCAATGACAGATGGCGAAGTGGTTGAAGGCGGTATCGTCGACCAATCTCGTCTTGCGATTCAAAACTGTGTCGACATCATGGAAGAAGCAGGTTACGGCTTAGAAGATGTTGTACACGTGAAAGTCGTCTTGACTGATTCTCGTTACTTCCAGTCATTCAACAAAGTATTCAAGGAATTCTTTGGCGCTCACCCACCAGCTCGTATCTGCATGGTATGTGACTTAGTGGTCGACGTGAAAGTCGAAGTAGACGTAACGTGTTTCCGCGCAGACCGCGCTTAATGGAACCACAGTTACCACGATAAGAATCAAATATCAGTAGTAGGAGTCGAGTTGATGGAAAATAAGAAAATCGCCTTTTTCGGCGAATGCATGATTGAATTAAGTGGCGCGCCACTCAATAGAACTTACGGTGGCGATACGCTCAATACCGCGTTATACCTAGCTCGACTCTTACAAGATCAACCTTTCGAGATCAGTTATGCAACAGGTCTTGGCCAAGACTCACTCAGCCAAGAAATGATGGATAACTGGCAAGCCGAAAGCATTGCATGTGACTTGGTTAAACGAATTGAAGGCAAAAACCCAGGGCTGTACATGGTCGAAACGGATCATTCTGGTGAGCGTTCATTTCATTACTGGCGCAGTGACAGTGCGGTAAAGCGCTACTTTGACCACGTTTCTCCACTAGAAGAAGCCATAGAAAAAGAAGACATTGATGCGCTCTACATCAGTGGCATCAGTTTAGCTATCTTAGATGACCAAGCGAAAGAAAGTTTGCTACTTTGCATCAAGCAGTTGAAAAGACAGAACAAACAAATCTTTTTCGACAACAACTACCGCCCTCAATTGTGGTCTACTGAAGAAGCGAAACACTGGTACAGCAAAGTATTAAGCTACACCGACGTTGCTTTAATTACTGAAGATGATGATGTACTTGTTTGGAGCAATGCGAATATCATTGACCGCTGCCAACACTTCGGCTGCCAACAAGTGGTCATCAAACGCGGTTGCGAGCCATGTATTGTGGTCGACAATCTACAAGGTCTACAAGGTAGTGCTGAACAAGTCGAAGTCTCAGCAACCAAAGTCGAGAAAGTTATCGATACTTGCGCGGCGGGAGATTCCTTTGCCGCAGGTTACCTAGCAGGTTACTTGAGTGGGAAAACACCGGCTCAAAGTGCAAAACTAGGTCATGCTTTAGCAGGTACCGTAATCCAATATTCTGGGGCAATTATCCCTAAATCAAAAACAGAACAATTCAAAATTTCAGGAGCCTAAGATGTCTCAAGAACTTATTTTTGCCCTACAAACGTTTAAAGTTATTCCTGTCATCCAAATTGATGATGCGGCTCAAGCTGTACCTTTAGCGAAAGCCCTAGTCGACAATGGTTTGCCTGTTGCTGAAGTTACCTTCCGAACTGAAGCCGCTGCAGAAGCAATTCGCCTAATGCGTGAAGCTTATCCGGAAATGTGTATCGGCGCTGGCACTGTATTAAACGCTGATCAAGTCGACAAAGCAAAAGCCGCAGGTGCAGAGTTTGTCGTTGCTCCGGGCCTAAACCCGACTACCGTTAAATACTGCCAACAGGTTGGCATGCCAATCGTACCGGGCGTAAACAATCCAAGCCAAATCGAGTTAGGTTTAGAGCTTGGCCTTACATTCATGAAGTTTTTTCCAGCGGAAGCGTCTGGCGGTATCGCAATGGTGAAATCACTACTCGCACCGTATGTCGATGTCTCGCTAATGCCAACTGGCGGTATTGGGAAAGGTAACGTATCTGATTACTTAGGTATTGATCGCGTAGTCTGCTGTGGTGGTACCTGGATGGTTGCGCCAAAACTGATTGCAGACGGGAATTGGGAAGAGATTGGTCGTTTAGTTCGCGAAGCCGTTGAACACGTCGCTTAATATTACTTTCACTCGCCCCCGTAAAGCTCCACAACAAATAAGCCTGTTCGAATCAACTCGAACAGGCTTATTTTTTACCACAATACTGGAGCCAACAATGGTACGGAAATGACGCTGACGGTTAACGTAAAAACAGACTCGATAACAGCGCTTTAATTGACTTTTTGTAGCGCAGTACCCACCTTGAACGCGGCATCCAAGCCGGGGTATCTAATACCGTTTTAGCATGAGAGAAAGTCTTAAACCCTTCCACTCCATGATACATCCCCATACCTGAGTCTCCTATCCCACCAAAAGGCGCATCTTCCGCGGCTATTTGTAAGAGCGTTTCATTGATGCCAATCGAGCCACTGTGCGTCTCATTAATGACTCTCTTTTTGGTCGCTTTGTCATTGGTCATCAAATATAGAGCCAGCGGGCGAGGCTTGCCATTAATGTACTCGATGACTTCGTCTAAGTTTTGATAGGACTTAATCGGTAAGATTGGGCCAAAGATCTCTTGTTGAAGGGCGGCTAACTCTTCTTTTGTTTCAGTGATTAAATGCGGCAGCATTTGCCTCTCAGAAAGTTCATAACCACTGATAGTATGAATCTTCGCGCCTTGTTGAGTGGCATCCTCAAGTAAGCGTTGCAACCTGTCGTATTGAGTTTGATTAATGATCTGGGTGATGTGCCCGTTCTTAGCGTTCTTTTTCTGACCTTTAAGATAAGCACGCTCGAAACGTTTCAAGTAAACCTCGACAAAAGCTTGCTCTTTCCCTTTTGGTAAATAAACATAATCTGGTGCTACACAGATTTGACCGGCATTGATCGATTTACCGAGCAGAATAGCGTCAGCCGCTGCCGTTAAGTCAGCGTCTGGTGCAATAATTGCTGGTGATTTACCGCCAAGTTCGAGAGTCACTGGTGTTAAGTTAGATGCCGCAGCTTGCGCCACTAGCTTACCCACAGGGGTAGAGCCCGTAAAAAGAATATGTTCAAACGGTAAAGCACTAAACCTCGATGCGATGTCAGCCTCTCCTTCAACACACACGACGTGATCGGAAAAACCAGAAAACACCTGCTTGAGTACTTGGTTTGTATTTGGAGTATGTTCGCTCAGTTTGATCATCGCACGATTCCCTGCAGCCAACGCGGTCACAACAGGGGCAATACTTAATACGATAGGAAAATTCCATGGCACAATCACACCGATGACGCCCAATGGTTGGTACTTCACCGAAACGCTAGATGGACTAAGCATCAATCCGGCATGACGTTTACTCGGTTTCACCCATTTAGGCAATTTCTTGATGGTGTAATTGATATGTTGCACCGCAGGCATTAAGTCACAAATAGCAGAGTCGAATTCGCTTCTAAAGCCATAGTCAGCAGACAAAGCTTCATTAAGCGTATCTTGCTTGGAGAGTAACTCCGACTTGATGTTACGTAACAGTTCCAAACGAGACTTCAATGGAAAATAAGGCTCAGTAGCATAAGCATTTTTTAAGACATGAAACTGTTCAGACAATTTCATTTCAGCTTGAGAGGCAATAAAACCGGTCACTGCATTCATAGAGGCACCATGGATAGAAAATGTTCACCTCATCTTACCAGTACTCGATAAACTGCCGCTACTTATTGCTAAAACATCAATCAAAATTTGCGGGCTTGCGAATTATTGGCCAAGGACTGAAGCCTTTAAATGCAGCGATACGGAATCAAAGTACGTTGGCTTACTCCCTTAGTTCAGCGCGGTTTAATAACTCCTCTGGGACATTAATGCGCCAGCGATCTAACTCATATTCGCTAAAGACCATCGCTCCTTTTTTGGGGGTACTGATCACCGGCATATTCCCGGATTCAACATATTGATTTACCAATACAGCGACTTCCGCCCCCTGCTCTAGTGCACTTATCGCAAGACCACCAATCGCTTTTCCTTTACCCACGGAATAGGTCCAAAAAGCGTAAAGTGGCACTCCTGTATATTGGCTTGTCCATCGACTCACATCCTCGAGTGGAATATGAGTACCTTGGTTATCTTTGAGCGCGGCATAGTTCGCTATGATCAGAGCGTCAAAGCCGTCGTCAGCGATGCTATGCACATGCTGATGCCACTCTTCGATCGTATTAACGAGGAAAGCAGTGACTTCAATACCATTGATAACCAATGACTTCTTATTGCCAAACGAGGTCAGTAAGATCGCATCAGACGTCGCGGCAGCATCCATCATCACCTTAATGCGTTTCACATCAGGCTGAAGCTTTTTGATCATATGAACGGAGCGTTTCAATAGAGGTCGCTCTAATACGCCAGAGATATTGCCAGTAATGTTGACATACTGACGAGGGTTAGCATTCACCCCAAGGAAGAAAGTGGGAATTCGGTGTTTCGTTAAACGCGGCCCTAAATACTTGAGAGCATTATCATCGGCGATTACGACTACGTCAGGTTTCTTTTCTTCAATGAACGCCCACGCTTGATCAGATATCCCTTCAAAGTCAGATTTAGGGCGACGTTTAGTGTCCATTTGAAAATCATGGATCACGAACTCCGTAATTTGAGAGTTAAAGCCTGAACGGTATTGTTGAACCCACGGATAACCGAAATGGTAACTATGAACAAACACCATTTCTCTCGGCTCATCTTGCGAGTAGGCAAACGGAGCTATCATCAACATTATCAAGGTATAAATTCGCTTCATCTTACCTCCTAAACCTTGCTTAAAGCTAAGTGTAGTCGGTAATCATCACCTCATTCCAGAAAGGGCTACAAATCATTATTCACGCCACCTCACTGGTTATCTGCGCCCCTAACAAGCTCAACATCACAAATTTAGGGTTATTTGATAATAATTAAATCAATAACTACCTTTAACACTAAATACGACTCTTTTAAATAAAGAGGCTCAAGTGAAAAGCATACGCGCAATATTTGTTATACAAGTAATTGTGATTGTCACTCTTGTGTTGATGGTCACCGCTTTCTTTCAGTATCAGTACTTTAGAGATAACCTTTATGCTGATTTAGAAACGAGTGTGCAAAATACTGCAAGTCGATTAGAAGTCAGTTTGCCAAGAGCAATCTGGGACTTTGATATTAATACCGCGACACTTGCGGCATCAGCAGAATTAAAATCACCGGAAATTTCGGCCATTAAAGTCGTGGATAACGAAAACAATAGCTTCTTATTCCTTGGCAAAAATCCGGACGCCACAAAATCGGAAGCCGTCGAAATTCAGATGGTAAGTAATAACCTTTTAGAAAACACCGTCGTTAAAAAACTCACGTTTGTCGAATACGAAGAAGAACATAATGTCGGGCAAGTGACGGTGTACTACGACACTCACGCCCTCAATTCAAAACTTACTGATTCCGTCGTACATACTTTCTATGAACTCGTCCTACTCGACATCGTAATTACCATTACCATCATTTCAGTATTAGCCTTTACTGTACTGAAGCCGCTTGAAAAACTCACATCAAGAATCAAAGATCTCGCGTCAGGTGAAGGTGACCTGACCAACAGAATACCTGAAGCCACATTAAAAGAATTCCATGAAATCACTGAAGGCATCAACGTATTTACGGGCTCACTAAGAAGTATTGTCCAAGACGTCTCCGCTTCTTCTGTCCACCTGCAAGAAATGGCCAGTGCCAATGGAGAAACCGCAAGAACCAACTCTGAAAAGCTTGAAACTCAAAAGCACCAACTGACGACTGTGGCTGCGGCGGCAACCCAACTTAATCAATCCGTCGTAACTGTCGCGGATACGGCTCAGAACACCGCTGAAGAAGCCAATCGCGCGACCACCTTAACCACGGATGTTCATCACACGATCGAAAGCTCAGCGAACGAAATCATTAACATGCGTGAAGAAATGAACCACGTGAACGCAGAAATGCACAAGCTCATTGAAGAAGGCGAAAAAATCACCGTGGTTTTGAATGTCATTAATGATATTTCAGGGCAAACCAACCTTCTCGCACTCAATGCCGCGATCGAAGCCGCCCGTGCCGGTGAACAAGGTCGGGGGTTCGCAGTAGTGGCTGATGAGGTACGAAATCTTGCGGTCAAAACCAGTCAATCCACTGAGCAAATTCAGACCAACATAACAGCGTTAGACAATGCCACTAAATCTGTGGAAGACGAAATTACCCGAATTTCCACCATGTTAGAGGTTACCGCTTCTAAAGTCGCCGAGTCTCAATCTTCGGTAAAAGAAGTGGAAGAACTCATCGCTCACATTTCAGACAAGAGCGGCCAGATATCTCAAGCCACTGAAGAACAAAGAATGGCGGTTGAAGAAATTAGCCAAGCCATTGTAGAAGCCTCAGAAGCGTCCAGTGATGTGTCGCATGGCGCAAGTACCAATGCAAAACGAACCGATGAAGTGCTGAGCCTAAGTAATAACATCGCTCAGCATATGACCAAGTTCCGCACGTAAGCCAATGCTCCTTATTCACACTTACGCAATCATGCTTAGCAAGGAAGAATTATGAAACGCTATCTATTATTACTCACTACTTTGATGTTCTCATTTTCAGCATTCAGTATGACGATTACCGCGGCGCAAGATCCGTGGCCGCCTTTTGTCAATAAAGGCAAAGGGGACGCTGGGATTTCTGTAGAAATTGTTACGGAAGCCTTGGCATCTCAAGGACATCAAGTCCAATTCAAAATCATGCCATGGACTCGCGCACTCAATGAAGTCAAAGGCGGTAAAGTCGATATATTGGTCGCGACTTGGTTTACAGAAGAACGCACTTCGTTCTTAAAATACAGCGACAGCTATTTAGAGAACTCCCTCAAATTCATTAAGCGATCAGGCGATGGTTTTGAATACAACGGTTTCGGTAGCTTGGACGGAAAGTCGGTCGGGATCATTAGAAACTACGGCTACGGTTCTGAATTTCTTGCCGCCACCAACTTCAAAAAGCCCGAGGCTAATGACTTGATCTCTAATGTTAAGAAGCTTAAAGCCAAAAGAATCGACCTAACCTTGGAAGATGAACTGGTAGCAAAAGCAACGATATCTGGAGCCGGAATGAACGTATCTGATTTTGCTTTCACCAATAGCGCGTTATCCGTAAACCCTATTCACGTCACGTCTGGGCTGGCGAACCCAAAACACGCCGAGATCATAGATGCCTTTAACAAAGGGCTTGCAGAGATCAAAGCCAACGGCACATTTGACAAAATCCTCGCCAAATACGGAATTAAGTAGTCCTATACCGCGTCGATTGGTTTTCTCCTAGCCATTCAGCGCACACAAAAAGCCCCTCTAATAACCTATTAGAGGGGCTTTATTCGGACTAGAGTTTGCTAATTTCTGCTTACAAAGAGCGGAATCGCGCAGTGAAATGACGCAGCACTTCTGGCTCGTACTCGAACTCTAAGCCAACGAGTTCATTTGCCCTGTCCCGTAACTCAATGATGGCGTCAGCGATGTAATCCATATGGTCGTTGGTGTACACGCGTCGAGGAATCGTTAAACGCATCAGCTCAAGTTCTGAGTCTTTTTGCTTACCCGTTTCAGGGTCTCGCCCAAGCAACAAAGAGCCAATTTCAACGGCTCGAATCCCGGCTTCTAGATACAGTGCGTTACACAATACTTGCGCAGGGAATTGCTCTGCTGGGATATGTGGCAGGATCTTAGCGGCATCGACAAAAACTGCGTGGCCTCCAGTTGGATATTGAATTGGAACCCCGGCTTCACGTAATCTTTCGCCTAAGTATTCCACTTGGCTAATACGGTAGTGTAAGAAATCCTCATCAGCGCCTTCGTATAAACCTCTCGCCAAGGCTTCCATATCACGCCCTGCCATACCACCGTATGTCACAAAGCCTTCCATCGGAACGCAACGCGTACGTACTGCTTGGAATAGCTCTTCGTGATCTCGAATACAACACAGACCGCCAATATTCACCATAGGATCTTTCTTCGCTGACATCGTCAGCATATCGCCGTATTGATACATCTCACGGATGATCTCTAGGATAGAGCTATCTTTATAAGCTTCTTCTCGCTGCTTAATGAAATACGCATTTTCACAGTAACGAGCGGAGTCAATCACAACCGGGATATCGTGTTTCGTGGCTATCTCATACACAGCACGCATGTTCGCCATGGAAACTGGCTGACCACCAGAGCTATTACAGGTCACTGTAGTAATGATTGCCGCAATATTATGAGAACCATGCTCTTCAATCGTCGCTTCCAGTTTGTTCAGGTCAAAATTACCTTTCCAATCATATGGCGTGGTCGTGTCGAATGCCTCTTGTGTCACGACATTGAGTGCTTTGCCTCCGTTGAGCTCGATATGGCCAGCCGTGGTGTCAAAGTGGTAGTTTGAAATGAAAACCGGCGTTTCACCGCCACGAACATTTCTCATTCGCTCAATCAAGCATGGGAAAAGGATCTGTTCAGCACCTCGTCCTTGGTGCGCAGGAACCGTTAAGTTGTAACCAAAGAAGTGCTTAACCGCATCACACAAGTTGTAGTAGTTACGACTGCCAGCATAAGACTCGTCACCCATCATGATACCGGCCCACTGATTATCACTCATCGCTCCTGTGCCCGAGTCGGTCAGCAAGTCAATATAGACATCATCACTTCTTAGCAAGAACGGGTTAAGCCCTGCTTCTGATAATGCCACTTCACGGTCTAGCAACGTGGTCATTTTAATGGGTTCTACCATTTTGATACGAAAAGGTTCTGGGATACGTTTCATGTTCTAATTTCCTAAAAATAGATTGATCCCGTCAGCAAAAAGATCGCAAGGATCTGCCTAGGGGAAAGTAAAAATTCAATGTATTGATTGAGTGCGCTTCGCATCGAAAAGAGCGAGCGAAATTGGCGTGAAACGCCTAGGAAATTAAAGAGAGGTTGCTTTACTTAACAGCGATAAGCAGTAATCAAGGTTATACCATGGCGACAACACTAACGTGCTGTCGAGCTGATGTAACTGGCTCATAGCGTTATCCTCCTTGATGATTGAGCGAAATGACACATTTCACATATAGTAAAAGTGTAGCCTATATCTCCACTATAAATGATTTAGTGAGTGGATGACTGTGAAAGGTGGCGCATTTTTGCGCAAAAGAAAAACCAACGTACTCTGTGTTAATTTTTGATTAATTTTCAGCATTTGTGCGGTATTACCATTGTCACTGCTTTGCAAAACAGGCAGTCTTGAAAGCCATTAAGTGTAAGCTGCTAGGATTTAAACCGTGAATATTATCAAGCCTTTGACATTCATTATGGCAATGAGCGCCTCTGCCATGTCATTCGCAGAAGTGACTCTTAACGTCCCGAGTGAAATTGAAGTTTTAGTGGCTAACGAAGCTAAAGCAAAACCAACAAGCTCTGGTTTCTTTTCGTCGGGCAAAACACTCACATTGCCCAACGGACAAAACCAAATTATTTTCCGCTATACGATTAATTTTGATCAGAGCACTGAACGCACCTCGATTGATAGCCAGCCTATTATCGCGACGTTCGACAGTAAAGATTCAACATTAGACTTTACTCTTCCCAACTACCGAAATGCGCGTGAAGCTCAGAAAAACGTGCGCTCGATTGAATGGACGCTAACAGACAGTAACGGAAATACAGTCCAACTTGCGCAAGAAGAGTTAATTAAAGATGGCATGCAAATCGGTCGTGACTTTGAACGCGAAAGTGTCGATTACAACCGCGCTGGTGGCATCGCAGCTCTTTCAAGCCGTCAAAACCTACCGGTAACGCTCCCAGCCATCTCGAAAAAAGACGCGCAGAACAACGCAGAAGAAATGCTGCATTTCTGGTATGAAAAAGCCGATGAGGAAACAAGAGAGCGCTTCAAGGCATTCTTAAATCAAAAGTAACCTCTAGCAATTCTCTATAAATAAAAAAAAGGCTTGTCGATGACAAGCCTTTTTTATTGGATTCCCTTTACGCTTCTAGCGCCATTTGTTCGGTAGATAGCTCATAACAATATTCGGCATGTTTGCTTAAACAGCTAAACACTTCCTTATCAAGTTTATGGGTATCCACCAACTCTTTCAAAATAGCGATGGTTTGCTCTAAGCTCATTCCAGCTCGATAAGGGCGAGACTGCGTCAAGGCTTGAAATACATCGACCACAGCAATAATTCGACTTGGCTGGTCTAGCTGCTCTGCCGTCTTCCCGAGCGGGTAACCCGAGCCATCCAGTCGCTCATGGTGGTTGGATGCCCATTCGCATATCTGATCCGACAAAAACAGCTCTTGCAGTGAAAAACGAGTATCGGTAGCGTGCCTTTTAATACAGCAGTATTCTTCTTCGGTCAGCGAGCCAGCTTTATGCAATACATCGCTAGGAGTTTGAAGCTTACCAATATCATGCACCAGCCCAGCTAAATACATCTTCCTTTGGGTTGGACTCGAATAGCCAAGTTGCTTCGCTAAATATTCAGAGAGTTGACCCACTTTAAGTGAATGCTGAAAAGTAAATGAGCTTTTGGCATCTACCACTTTCGCAATAAACTCTCCAAAAGAGATCGTTTCATCCAATGACATATGTTGAGAAAAGAACGGGATAGGGGCAAGTTTACTGCTCATGCTTTCAATGTAATTAATCTCCATTGAAAACCAGAAGTCGTCCGTATCAACAAGCTCACACATATGTTGAACCAAATTCGGTTCAAACAAGTCATCCATCGAAGCCGTTAAACACTGCACAATATACGACTTGCTATCCCTCGTCAGGTTGCCAAAACGGTCAGACGCAGTTTCACCGTATAAGTAGTCAACTCTGTCAGCCAACATCACAACTGCCGCCAGTTCTTTTTCGAGTAGGCTGATCGGCGTGTCCTTCAATTCACGCCATGGAGTATGGTGATACAATACTGGCTTGGAAAAAATAGATAGAGCCGGACATTCCTTTAAGATCTGGTAGCCCTTCTGGCAATGTTTATGAGTGCCATGAGGAACAAATTCGGACAGCAGCCCCATCAATTCGTCACCTTGAGTGACACCGCAGTCGTGGATCAAACCAAGGTAGAAAGCGAGTTGAGCTTGCTCTTCTTCCCAGCCAACACTTAACGCACATTTATACGCAATGTATCCAACTCGTTGGCCATGATTTTTTGTTTCAACACCAATATTATCCAGAGCTTTGGCAATGCCAAACAACGCGCGCCGCAAATCGACTGTCACGCCTTTGCTGTAAGACTTCATTAAATAACCTAGCTTTTATTGTTCTTATATATATTTGTGTCAATTCTAATTCAAAAGTAGTATCTATAGACACATAAAAATTATGGATTATGTTTTTTCGTGACCCTTATAACGTACTACAAAAATTTCGTGTCACAAAAGAAGCGACAAGTTTAAGGTATTGGGATAATCATCACATATGCATGTGATATAACATAAACAAATATCAATAATTCAAGGGTTTCAATGTTTAAAACGTCAATTGATTCAGAGCTTTCGTTAGCGCTTGTTCAAGAAAGCTTTGCGCCTATGTATGAAAAAATTGTGCAGAGCCAAACAGAATATCTCTCTCAATGGCTCGCTTGGCCACCACACTGCCAAAGCGAACAAGACTTCCGTATTTTTGTTCAACGCTGTCTGAATGAATACGCAGAAGGAAAAAGCATGACATGTGCCATTTGGTACCAAGAACGTTTAGTTGGTAACTGTAGTTTTAACTCTATTAATCACGATTTAGGGAAGGTCATTATAGGCTACTGGCTTTCACAGCCTGAACAGGGAAAAGGCATCATGTCGCGTGTTGTCACTAAATTAGCGGACATTGCATTTAATGAACTAGACATGCAAAAAATAGAAGCGCATGTTGCGGTCGATAACAAGCCGAGCCGTCAGCTCTGTGAACGTTTAGGATTCAAATATGAAGGAACGATCACTCGCGCAGAAAACCTTAATGGGCGCATCGTCGACCATGCGATTTATGGTTTGCAACGCTAGTTAGTTTGCCCGACTCATAACGATTTTACATAAGCCGCGATTTTATCGCTCTCCTCCTTGTCCATTTTAGGGAAAGTCGGCATCTTAGAGTCACTTTCTTTGTCCTGTGTAATCTTGTGCGATATCTGCTCTGAAGATAATGATGTCGCGCGGTTCGCAGGGATCCCTTTTAAGAACTTGCCCTGCCCACTACTTTGATGACAACTCGAACAATGGTATTCAAATAGCTCTTTCCCTGTGGTCAGCTCAGGGTGATCATGAACGTCCTTCTCACACCCAGAAAGCAGTGCAGCGACCGATAATGACGTGAACCATCGCATACCCTTTCTCCTTAGTTACATCCGCTTGCCCTTACATTCCACCTTAAACAGAAAAGGTGACTCTAACAACACAGACTGCATGCTCAAAATCACCTTTAGGACATTTCGTTCACTGAATCAATTCAGTCACTTAAAGAAACTTTTCTATAAGTACCTCATCGATATACTGCCCTTTTATTTTTGCGTGCTTTTTCGCAGTACCGACAACTTCAAACCCTTGGTTTATATACGTGGCTAAGGCTCTTTCGTTATCCGCTCTGACATAGGCAAATAGCTTTTCGTAGCCTTTCTCTTTTGCCCGCTCAAACGTGAGCTGGAATAGTTTTTTAGCCACCCCTTGTCTTCTAAACCTAGTATCCACAAAAGTGCCAATGATCCCTACATGATCAAAAGCTTTCGTATAACCCGCGAAAGGCTCTACGTTTTGAAAACCTGCGATCATCGAACTATCACTTTCTGCGACCGTAAAGACGCCATCCTTAGGAAACTGCTCGATAAATTCGGCTTCTTCTTCACAGGTAAAGGTTCTGTCTAAGATGGTATAAAGCCCCTCTTCGATAATTGGGTTTAATACCTCGGTGATGCCTTTCGCATCAGCCACCTGTACATCTCTAATTTTCATTAATCATTTGGCCTTAACAGTTAAGTACGTAGACAAAGCAGCCCGATACGCTTGCTTCGCCTGTATACTCAAAAACGAATCAATCGATTGAAACAACTCGGCTAATTCCTTGCCATACTTTCGCTTAAACGATTCACTTTCATACACGAGCTCTAATTCATTGGCGACGGTCAGATCGCAAAACAAACGACACCGCTCAGAGTCTAATTCAAAGGTTGAACCTGAAAAGCGGTCATGAAACCGTATTGGCTGATCACTTGGAAACTGGGCGAAAACCGCATCTCGATCGCAAGAGCAATATAAGTACACTAAGGCTTCTGCCTCTTCGCCAATGACTCGAGCAATCTCCTGCCTTTGCGCCAGCGATACCATAGTTTCATCAAAACCGGCGGTGCCATAAGCGGCATGGAATAATCCGGCAAGTCTAAGTACATCGCTCGCCCCCCAAGATTCCAAAATTGCTTCAGTCCCTTTTAGGTGAGATTCCAATGAACCGTTTAAGTGTTGAAAATCGCCCGCGCCCAATGCTTTAAGCTTTTCAAATTGTTCATACATGGTTATTCCTTTTCCAATCGTCGAGTTGCTCAATCACAAAATAATGCATCAAGTTGCAAACAGGGTATATGGATTAAATGAATAAAAGTCAAATAGTTAGATGATGAAGCAATCAATTATAGAGAGTTTGATGAAAATATCGCCGTTATTATGCCGGTGTGGTACGCATACAAAAAAGCCCCTCAAACTATTGAGGGGCTCATATAACGCAGTTTTCCATTGCTTATGGCGTGAGGTTTTCTTTCGGTATCACGATGGTGAACTTCGCACCACCATGCTTGCTATCGAAGATTGTGATACCCCAAGCTAATTTTTTTGCTGCTGCTTTGGCTATGGCTAACCCTAAACCAAAGCCAACGTGGTTTTGAATACTTCTACTCTCATCTAAGCGAGCGAAAGGCATCAACACTTCTTCACGTTTCTCAGCAGGAATACCCGGGCCATTGTCTTCAATAATCAATAGCCAGCTTTCTGCATTTTCATCCAACGTGACCCAGACTTTGCCATGAGAGTAATTGTTAGCGTTCTTCATGACATTATCGACAATCAGGCGCGCCATTGTGCAATCAAATTTACTTCTTACCCCAACGTCTAGCCGGTTATTAAACTCAACGTTTTCGAACTTCGCGTAACGAACTCTTTCTAGGCAATACTCGGCAACATCAACATTGATCTTCACCAGTTCAAAGAAGCTGTTATCCATCACATTCAGCTTCGACAACATCATAATTTGAGAAGTCAGTTCATTGATATCGTCAATATAAGTATCAATGTCTTCAAAAAGCATGTGTTGATCTTCCGGCGCTTTCCGCCTCAATAAATCCGCAGCCAGTTGAATCCGACTTAATGGAGTTCGCACTTCATGAGGGATCGCCTGAGAAAAGATGTGACTTTGTTTTACCTTACTTTCTATCTCCTCTGCCATTTCATTAAAGCTCTTAGCAAGCTCTGAAATCGGCTTAGGTAGGCTAGTGTTGGCGCGAGTATGCAGCTTACCAAGTCCAAACTTATTCTGCGTATCGATCAGATTCTGAATATGACGCTGTAAGCGGTAGACAGGTAAGTAAATACACAGCCCAATTGCGATAAATATTGCCAAAAGCAATGCGATTAAGAAGTTCTTTTCTGAATCTTCATACCACACGATTTCAGGGCTAAAGAAGTCTCGACTCTCGTTGAACACAAAACTATGGGAAGAGTTAGGCAGCGCAAAAACGGCGGTGTACAAGTCGTCACCACGCAGATAAACCGGTATGCCATTTAACGTATAGAGCAATTCACATGTATCGCATGGAGGAGAACCATCCCAATTATTTAGCAGTTCCAACTCAAAAATATAGAACTGCTGTCTGTGGTTCATGTCGAGATTTTTATAAAGGGACTGCGGGCTCCCACGCTGTTGAATATATTGATCGACAAAATAGGTCCCATCATTCAAAAAGGTTTCTATTTCGGTGCGGCGCATATAGCCATCACCAAGTGTCAAAAATATCCAAACCGTTGAGACCAAGCCAATAACGCTACCAATGTATAAGCGGACAAACATGGATGGTTTTAAGCGCCTAAGCAACAAGCATGTACCCCTTGTTTCGAATAGTTCGAATAAATTGTTTGTCTTTAGCATGCTCTCGCAGCTTACGTCTTAGGCCAGAAACTCGCATATCGATGGAGCGATCATTAAATGAGTAATCTATCCCTCGAAATAACTGACAACACTGTTCGCGAGTGACGACATCGCTTGTGTTAGCGACGAGTAAGTTGAGGATTTCAAATTCTGCAGAGGTTAAATTTAGACAGCGGCCATTAAGAGTCGCAGCTTGAGTTGCAGGGTCGATTTCGATGCCGTTACTTGTAGAAGTAATCGTAGGAGAAGGGGCAGCAGCGGCAGGTTTAGCACGTCTTAATAGCGCTTCAATTCTGGCAAGCAATACATGCCCACGAACTGGCTTAGTCACATAATCATCCGCGCCAAATTTAAATAAGCTGACTTCACTCATTTCATCATCGGTTGCGGTTTGCACCAAAATCATACCGTTATAAAACTCACGGGCCTGACGACAGATTTGAGATCCGCATAAGCCAGGAAGCATTAGGTCTAAAAGAATAAGATCTGGATTAAATGTTCGAATGGCGTCGATAGCTAAACTTCCATCATGAACCACTTCTAAATCGTACCCTTCAGCCTCTAGATACATTGTGGTTAATCGAGCAATTTCTGGGTCATCTTCAACAATTAGGACTTTTGCTTTATTCATCATCAAATACGCCTTATAGATTTGGGCGTAGTATATATATGCAAGTTATAGCTTCAACCTGAAATATTCAGCAGGATATTTACCGTACGTAAAACATTATTTTTACCAGTGTATATAAAACAATACAGATTTTACGAGTTGTTAAAATTAATATTTCATTAACAATTTATATTATGAATCTAGTTTTCTATTTATACACAAAAATAACCAGCAAATTTTCCCACCTTACATTGCATTTATAAACTTACACTGACTTACACGTATTTCATTTACTTTTAAATTACCACCAAATAAAAGAAAATATGAAAGATTATGAAATACATAGTCCGATTTTTAATTATGGTTTCAGCATAAAACACTAATTCCAACAGCGGAAGAACGCAATATAACCGATTACTTAAAGGATAAAGCAAACAAATACACCATAAAGTGACTGGTGCAAGTTTGGTAACGGTGATGTTGTCGATTAGCATAACTCCATAACTAATGTCTCGCTTTTTTATTTAATTATCAAAATTGAGAATTTCACATTGAAGGCATAATTAAGGAAAATTTATGTTCAGCCAAATTAAAAAAATGTTCACTTTATCTATTTTATTAACAACCCCTACATTAGTCATTGCTGATAATTCAAGTGACAGTGTAGAAAATAATATAAAAAGTCTAGTGTCATCCAGAATTAACATCGAGGTCGTTCCAAATAAAAGCATTATTCAAACGATGGTATTTAACTGTGAATTCTATACCGCCACCCCCTACTTCATGAGTGCTGACGGAGGGCAATCTAGCTCAGAGAGCTTCCTGTATTACCACCATAAAGACGCCCTTGGTTTAATGACGATTCCATACACCACGGAACCGCTTCCAGAACTAAGTTTTTGCTTAAAGCCAGACTTCCGTGTGAATAACAAAGAACAGGCACAACTCTTATTTGAAGCAATCGAAACCGTTTACCCAGCTGAATCCATGTTTGACGACAGATTCGAAAAACAGATCCTTAAAGTCGATAACGGTTGGATGTACATAAACGGTGAGTTCTTCGACGATAAAAAAGGCTACATCGCCGAAACCTCCGCTCAAGGCAAGGTCATCAAAATTACCCGTTCCTTAAATTTGTAATTGAAACCTCTAGAGTGGCTAACCATGAAAACATACGAAATACTCAACCACTTAACTAACCCAGTTTGGGTGTATGACATTGATAATAAGTGTATTTTTTGGGCAAACGATAGCTCCCTAGCACTGTGGGAAACCGAATCACTTTCGGAGCTTCAGCGACGCGATCTCAGTAAAGAGATGACCAAAGCCATTGAAGCCACTCTAGAAGACTACAAACGACGCTTTAACAACCAACAAACTATCCGCACATGGTGGCATTTCACTCCTAAAGATATCGCCAAAAAAGCATTGTGCTTATTCTCTGGGATCCCGTTACCAGATAATCGAATTGGCATGCTGGTACAGGTTCTGTCTGAAGAAAAAAAACTCAGATACGACCTTGCCTGCTCTGATGGCGCGAACCTATCTTTGCTATTTGATAAAGACGGACAGATCATCAGTTCGAACACCGCTTTTCAAATCAACTATGGAAAGCCGTTTCAATCTCTTGCTGATTTCCTATGTTGTGAAGAAACTGCGGCACAATGGCTATTACAAGCAAAAAAAGGGCATGAGGTTCTTGAAGAGATTGTTTGCCAAATATCCGGAGACACTCATTACTTTGATGTGCAAGGAAACTGGCGTTTTGATAAAGGGGAGCTTCTACTCAACCTTACCTGCATTACCAAACAAAAAGAGAAGCTACTTAAAGTCAAATACAACGCGGAGCATGACTACCTCACCAATCTCTATAACCGCCGAGGAATTACCAACCTATTAGCCAGCAGCTTAGAGCACCGCTCTGCTTTTGAGCTTCTCTTCATTGATTTAGATGGGTTTAAGCTCGTCAACGATACTTATGGACATTCCGTTGGTGATCAACTCTTGAAACAAGTGGGCGAACGTCTAACCAGTTTGGTCAATAACAAGTGCATGATAGGCCGCTTTGGTGGAGACGAATTTGTGGTGATCGCACACACTTGCCGTAATCCTAATATCCCTTTGCTTAGTTCTCGTATTATCGAACTGATGAACAAGAGTTTTCACATTGAAGGGATCGGTTCGATTTCAGTTGGCTGTAGTATAGGGACAACACATTATCCTGATAACTCGACCGACCAAGAAACGTTACTAAAGCAAGCTGGCGTCGCCATGCATCAAGCGAAAACCAATGGCCGTAATTGCACACAAACGTTCACCCCTGACCTTGCCAAAACCTTACATCGTAAATTAGAGATCCGCCAAAGGTTAGCCTACGCTCTCGAAAATGAAGGGCTATCTCTACATTATCAACCCATTATTGATAACAAAAACCCTCAAATCAGCCAGTTTGAAGTATTACTGCGTTGGAATGATCAAGAGCTTGGGTGCGTTAGGCCCGATGAAGTCATAAAACTTTCCGAAGAAACTGGGCAGATCGTTCCTCTCGGACTTTGGGTTCTCAACTCCGCATTACAGCAATTGTCTATTTGGCATCAAGAGTACCGCGGTAATATAAAACTCAACATCAATATTTCCGGCACTCAACTTAATACTTCATTTCCTGTCCAACTTGCGGCAATGCTGGATTACTATCAGATCCCAGCTCACTGCATTGCTCTAGAGATCACTGAGTCAGCAATGATCTTTAAACACGATGATGTAAAACAGACGCTGTCCTCGGTGTCGAAACTCGGGGTTGAGCTGTACTTAGACGATTTTGGTACGGGCTATTCTTCACTTTCAATGTTGCACGATTTACCGATCAGTACGGTAAAGCTCGACAAAAGCTTTGTCCAGCGTAGTCATTCCGGAGGCGAAGCGATCATTCAGGCAACTCTGGCCATTTGCGACACTCTAGGATTAAAGGTCGTGGCGGAAGGTGTAGAAACCGAAGAACAACATCAGCATCTTATCAAAAGTGGCTACCGCTACATGCAAGGCTTTCTGTTCAGCCGCCCAAAAGCACCGTCTGATATTGAAAAGGAATTTCTCTCCGATAGCCACGCATTGACCCAAACTTAATTATCAAAACCAACCATTAAACTTAATTATCAATCACGGATAGCTCACTCCTAGTCCAGTGAGCTACCGCGACCTCTTACATAGGCTTACAAAGCAGACTTAACAGCCTTAACACCTGTAAAGCCATGTTTTAAATAAGCTTATTGGTATATTTCTCACTTACATAGTGTCTACTGGCTCTATGGGTATTTTCACTCTCTATATTCATGTTTGAGTTTCAATTATTCTTCCCGAAAATTTGTTCCCCATTTATATTTACCAAGCGGATTCCAGCATGAAAAAACTACTTTCGGTTCTCATTCCTACTCTTGTATTAACAGCCTGTGGCAGCGTTGCCATTATGGAAAAATCGGATGCTGTTAGCGCCGAGCCAGAGCTTATCATCAAAACCGATGGTGACTTTTGGGGTTTAGGTGAGGAAGGTACGTTTGATTTAGCAGGACTGTATCAAGGACAATATAGCCGTGACTCATCAAACTCGACTTGGTTTAACACCGTTACCTTTAAAGATGGTGAACTTGCCGCTGAGATTACTCGTAACGACAACGGCGAAAAATGGCAACTCGTGTGTTCTGGTGGTGGCACATCCGTTAACTACATGGGTGTCGATTTTGGTGGTAACAAACCTTACCGTTGTGCGGTAAGCCAAGAAGAAAAAGAAATTGGTGAATTCATACTTGAACCACAAGCGGGAATGATCAAGCTAAGCCTAGAGAAAAAAGAAGCGGGCTTCATTCGTTTGGGCTCTACTCATTACAATGTTGAAACCGTTCATAGCAGCAAAGACTTAATGATGGCTGTAGAAAAACCATTAGGCTATAGCTTCAAACAAGGTTCACAAGAAGTCGCTGCAGCTCAAACTAATGGTATGTTGACCCTGCAAATGCTGCCTAACTTGTCTGACGCGCAACAAGACACACTGGTAATCGGTACGATTGCGAGCGCACTTAGCTGGCGTCCTGAAGACTAATGTCTAAAACAAAAGGTTTTACTTTACTTGAGCTTATCGCAAGTATTGTGATTATGGCGTTCGTCGCTTCGGGCGCCATGATGAAATTTTCACAAGTTCAAGCGGATGCAAGAGCAAGTAAAATTGGCGGTGTCGCAGGGAATCTACGTACTGGCATAGATATGGTGTTTGCCAAATCTGCGATTGCCGGAGTGGAAGACACCTGCACATCGGGGACAAAAGTAGAGGTGGAAGGGTACTTCGTTTGCTATGGCTATCCAATTGCCTTCATTAATGCAATTGAGCGGCTGATGAACATTGATACCAATGAAGAAACAGCCAAACTGTACGTTCGAAATAAAGCGGATGATGACGAACATCAAAACCCTGATGAACAAGAGCATTTAATTGCTGCGATCACGTTTTTTAAAGATCATTACACCTATAACACCGAAGGGAGTTTTTGCCAGGTTCTTTACCAACCACATAAAGAGCCACAAATAATCACTCTGCTCGACGGCTGCTAAGAAAGACGGTTGCTAAAAAAGGCTTTGCTAACTTATGGTTAGTAAAGCCTTTTCTTTTACACCCTGTTTTGAAGGTCATAAGCAGAAATGCTCTAAAACACTAGCTTTCCCAACTACTTATCCGGACAATACGCACGAGTTCACTTACTAGGATGCGTACATTGGAAATCTGCCGAATTTTTCAGATCAGTGACTGCCACTATAATACTTCTGACCCAAGCGCCAAAAAGCGCTTAATTTGGATCCTTGAACACATAGAGCAACAACGTGCCACTCATGCAAATACCAGTCAACAAGAGCACGATATTCTTTTGATCACGGGAGATTTAGTTTGCGCTCCAACTCAAACACTATACGTTGAGTTTAAGCAAATCATTGAATCATGCAGTACATTTTCAAAGATCTACGCCATTCCTGGTAACCATGACTGCCGAACGTTAATGACTCGCGCATTCACAGACAGTCGCCTTCACATCAAACCTAAAATAAGACTAAGTGAGCACTGCCAAGTCTTGTTATGTGATTCCAGTGACAAGCCTTTATCCGATATGGCCTTAGGCTCTAGCCGGCTATCAGAGCGGACGCTTCAATTTCTTAAAAAAGAAACTCGCAAGAAAAGCAGCCTAGTCGTTGTCCATCACCCTATCGACAATTTCGGTGCCGACTGGTTTCAAACCATCGGTATCGAGAATCATGCCAAAGTCAGGCAATCTATTCACCCCCAAACATTGGCGGTTATTAGCGGGCATGCACACCAATACTTCGATACAAACGTTCAAGTCGGTAGTCAGTTGAAAAGCATCCCTCAACTTGTATCACCCGCAACCTGCTACGGATTCAATCACCAAATTCCGGAATACCAACGTACTGCCACAATTGGCTACATGGTTTATGAAGTGAATCAGCTCAGAAGCTCCCCACAGTTCAGACATTGCTCTTTTGAGTTTGAAGCGGATGTGCCTAAACGTTAGGGATTCACTTTAAGGGGCACTTAGTTCATGCGCCCCTTAATGAATTACCCCTGTGCACGTCGCGTGGTGTTAGGCTTAATATAGCTTTGCATCAAGTCTTCAACATTTAAGGGCTTATCAAAGTAATAGCCTTGAAGAAGATCGCAGTGGTAGTTTTTTAAGGTTTGTCGCTGCTGATCGGTTTCCACGCCTTCTGCCACCACTTTCGTGCCACAAGATGCACCAATTTCAATAATGGCTTTAACTAAGGTTTCGCTATGTTGGCTAGTATTTAACTTACCAATAAAAGAACGGTCAATTTTGATTTCACTGATCGGCAGCGTGTTCAAATAGTTCAAGGAGGAAAAACCCGTTCCAAAATCATCCAACGACACGCCAAAGCCGTAGTCCCTTAACTTACGCAAAATCGGTTCTACTATATGAAGTTCTTTGATTAGAATGTTTTCTGTGATTTCGAGAGTAACACGGCTTGGGGCCAACCCAGTTTGCTCAACAAGCTCAATCGCTCGCTCCGCAAAGCCCGCATCAAGCACCTGCTTTGGCGACACGTTAACAGACACGCCCACGGCATTCGGCCCATTAGCCATCAGCTTTAAGGTATCTTCGCACGCCTTAGTCAGAACAAATTCACCGATAGATTGAATCTTCCCCGTACGTTCAGCCGCGGGAATAAAGTCGAGCGGAGATACAAACCCAAGTTCATCATTTTCCCAGCGACAAAGCGCCTCAATACCTTTTAGTTGCTGTGAATGTGAATCGACTTGAGGTTGATACATCACACTCAATTCACCTTTGGAAAGCGCACTGTTCAATTTTTCTTCAACCGCATAATCAAACTGAATTTGTTTGTTGATCACGTCATCATAAAAGACCACATCCCCTTTGCTACTTTCCTTTGCTTTGTACAGCACAATGTCCGCCTTCGCGATCAAGTCTTCGACCTCAGTACCATCGTATGGGTACATCGCGACACCGGCCGAGCAGCGTGTTTGTATCGATGTGCTTCCCAACTCAAACTCTTGCTGAAAGGTCGCTAATATCTGACGCACTTTTTGTTCGGCTTCATTCAAATCATTCAGCATTGGCAAACAAAATACGAACTCATCTCCACCAAAGCGAGACACAACATCACCACCACCTAGAATTTGGCGAAAGCGGAAGCTGATTTGCTTGAGCAACTCATCCCCCGAAGTATGGCCATACTGGTCGTTGATTCGTTTGAAATCATCAAGATCAACAAACACGATCGCGACTAAGCTACCGGATGCTTCAGCTCGTGTGATGTGTTGATTGATTTGTACTTCGAGTTGCGAACGATTTGGCAATGCCGTTAATGAGTCATGGCTAGCCATATGTGCAAGGCGACGACGACTCGTCTGCAACCGGCTAAAATCATCAGATATCCGACTCTCCATTTGTGTGAAGCGAGCAGAGACTCTACGACTGACTAATACACTAAAGAAAATACAAAGGAGGGTGACAATGACACTCACCAGCAGTACGAACTTAAACTCTTCACGAGATTCGGCTAAGAGTTCATCTTTACGTACCTCGATAGAAGCATTAACTTGGTCTAGGTACACGCCTGTCCCAACAATCCAATCCCAGTGATCTAACGCTTTCACGTAACTGCTTTTTGGTCCGATTAAGCCATGTTCATTATAAGTCTGATAATCAACGAAGCCGCCATCTTGGGAAGCTTCCAGAACGTCTTTCTTAAATTTGTCTCCAAGATCATTAAACACGTTCCGAGCATTCGCACCCATCACTTGATTAAAATAAAGCAGACTGGTTCCATCATTCTTAAACACAAACAAATAGCCATTTTCACCAAACTTAATCTTTGAAAGAATCGCTAAAATACGCTCCTGAGCGGTCAGTTCGATATCGACAACATATTCACCAGTACCCAAATACCAGTTAAACGGTTCAAAGCGTCGGTTATAGCTCAGCTTTTCGAATTCCTGACCATCCGAGCCAGGCTTGATAAACCAATAACGTGAATACGCACCGGTTCTGTTTTTTAAAGAATGAATCTGGCTTCGAATGATGGCGTTCCCTTTGGAGTCCATCATATTGATTTGATTGGTATTTTCGTTTTCAGGAAGGATTGGATGCATCAAACTGTTTCCCTCCATATCATAGAGGTAAATATAGCCTCGCCCTTCGTCGTATCTAAGTTTACGTAGCTCACTAATGATCAACGATTTAAGTTTATCTTCCGAAAGGTGCTGGTTTGAAGAGTAGATATTTTGCGCAACGGTGTACGCCCGGTCCATTCTCAACTTAAGCTTTTTCTTCACTTCTTGAGAAACTACTTCTTGAATGTGTTCGACCTGCTGAGAAACTTGTAATACCTGAGCTTCGACAATCGACTTTTGTGCGGAAATGTAATCAATTCTCACCAAATCAACCAAAGCTTTCACTTTATGATTGATGCCAACCATCATGACTGCATTGAGAAGAATTGCAGAGGCAACAATGATTGAGATTGGTAAATATTTTATAAACCAGACTAGTTTTCTGTCGTTGATATCCAGCATCTACTCAACTGCTAACAATTAATGGGACGAGATACCATATAGTCTCATCTTTTTTACTGAACAACCATCCCTATACTTAATAAATCCATAAATCTTTATAAAACCCTTGCATAATATCTGATTAAGTATAGTGTTATACATAAATATAACACCAAACATAATTGAGAATTCAGATGACAGATTGGAACGACAATCAGCCGATCTTTCGACAATTGGGTGAACAGATAAGCAGCCAAATATTGCAAGGTATTTGGCCAGAAGGTGAAGCGCTTCCTTCCATTCGGACAGTAGCTGCAGACTTGAAGATCAACCACTTAACCGTAATGAAAAGCTATCAGTTACTTGTAGACGACGGGCTAATTGAAAAGCGTCGCGGGCAAGGCATGTTTGTTGCGATAGGCGCTATTGCCAAACTCAAACAAGCGAAACGCACTCAATTTATTGATGAACAAGTCCCGCAAATTGCAGACACCTTACGTTATATAGATATGGACGTAGACGAGTTTATTGATCAACTTAGAATACAGATGAAAGGCGAATAATGACCACACTACTTTCCGCTCAGAATGTGACTAAAGCGTATTCGGACAAAATAGGCATTCAAAACCTGTCATTCGAACTAAAGGCAGGTCAAGTGCTAGGGCTTCTAGGGCACAACGGTGCAGGTAAATCGACATTGATTCAGTCGCTATTAGGGGCGCATCACTACCAAGGAGAAATCCGTGTAAATGGTTGCCACCCCATCCATGACCATACCGAAATGATGAACCACCTTTCATACATTTCAGACGTTAACGTGCTTCCTGACTGGATGACGGTGAAACAACTCCTGAAATACACGTCAGGGGTTCACCCGAGCTTCGATATTCACAAAGCTAATCAAACACTCGAAGCGACGGACATCAAGCCAAACACCAAAATAAAGCACTTATCGAAAGGCATGAAGGTTCAGCTCCACCTTGCGGTCATTATCGCGACAGACACGAAAGTGTTGATCTTAGACGAGCCAACGCTAGGCCTTGATCTGATTTACCGCGAAACCTTCTATCGCCATTTGCTTGAGTGGTTTCATGATGGAGAACGAGCACTGATCATCGCAAGTCATGAAGTGTCTGAAATCGAACACTTAATTACTGATGTGTTCATTCTCAAGCAAGGCCAATGCGTTCTTAATGAGTCAATGGAAAGTATTGAAGAAGGCTATTTTGTTATAGACGCGCCCAATACCTACCAAGCGCAAATTGAAGCGTTACAACCGCTATCGAAACAGGCTGGCCTTGGCAGCACAAAATGGCTACTGAAAAGCCATAATCGAGGCCAAATAGAATCCATGGGAACGATTTACCCAGTCAAACTTGCCGATCTATTTTTAGCCACTCAAATGGGGATGAACTAATGCACCCAAGTATTTTTATGCTAGAAAAAGAGCTACTAGAGCACAAAATTGTCACTCGCCTACCAGCCTTTATCGCACTGTGCGGGTTCATGCTATTCGTCGGGATATTCTTTAGTAGCAGCGCACAACATAATTTATTTTTCCAAATGGAATTTAGTGGCGATGTGAGTGATATACACATGGAGTTTGTTCGAGACCTCAACATGCTAATCACATTTGGTGCTGGGCTCGTTTCACTGATTCTTAGTACGCTCTATTTACCAAAAACACTGAGGAAAGAACGCCAAGAAGGAAGTTCAATGTTCTGGCGTAGCATGCCAGTTTCAAACCTGATGACACACGCTGTGAAGCTCTCGTTTGGCTTACTTGTCGTTCCAATCATCTGTTCATTACTGGTGCTATTTTCAGATTTGCTCTTGTGGATCATCAACCTGACGTCGGATAAGCAGCTTGCGCTTCTGGTTGAGCAAGAATCGTTGGTTTACGTTCTCACTAACTGGATTACCTTTCTTGGCAGAATGTTTATGGTCGCCCTCGCCTTGCTGCCTTTTGCTTGTGTCATGCTAATGGTGTCTCAAATCGTCAGCTCCCCGTTAATTGTGATTTTAGTTGTGGTGTATGCGAGTAAGTGGTTAGCAATCAGCTTGTTTGGTTTTTACGGAATCGATCAATTCCTCTCTGAGATGTTGATGTTGCCGGTAAACATTTTGTTTTCGCCAAACCCTTTTGCAGCGTTCGGGGGTGCAACAGGGCTATACCTGGTGACTTATTTCGTCTTGGGCTCGCTTGCACTTTGGGCTAGCTTAAATTTGAATAGAACTAATGAAGTCAGTTGGAAAAGTCTACTCAATCGCTAACTAGGGAATAGAATCACTTAGTACTTAAACTCCTGAATTATTCGGGAGTTTTTTTATTAGAAAAGACGAAAACGAAATTGCAATGCCAATGCCAATACGAGGATTAAAGTAAGTGGTTTGTAGTCAGTAAAGTAACTATGAGGATATTAGGGAGAGGGGATAGTGAGCTGACAAAGTAATGTCGTTGAATACGTGATGCCAGCTCGTTTGGGTATCGCCTAAGCGATTATTTTTTTGAAGCTTCTTTCGCGGTGTCTTTCCAGTATTGAATGCGAACGCGATGAAGCTGTGCTCTTCTCATTTTTTTCATAATGTGTTCCTTTTCTTAATCTGCTCTTCTTGAGCTTTATCTTTTTTCTTTGCCAACCACTCGAATCTATCGATGTTTACCGCGCATAACAGTGATAACAATCACAAAATATAAAGAGTTCTTAATACCATATACTTCTTTATATGATGTAAGTAACACATTTACTGCTAAGTAACCCCACCAATTTAGAATTGGCATGTGACAGATCGATTGCAAATAGACGACATTCTTATGATCCTTTTGCCGCCTATTACCCAGTCGCAGACTGCGTAAGGCTTTCACTAACTGCGTCGATAGCAAGTTTTACGCTTGCAGGTATCGCACCTTGATAAGGATGCAAAACGTATACCGAAGTTGGTGTTAACTGGTAGTCAGGAAGCCACTCAGTCAATGTATCATGGTATTTGGAAAAGACAAAATCCGGCAGTATCCCAACGCCACCTCCCTTTGTAATCAAAGAGATACAACTGTAAATGGTATTTGCTCGGTGTCTTACACTCGCTTTAAATGGTTTAATTTTGTTGCCATTTTTTGAATGCAATTCATGCTTAATATGTTTAGGCTGCCAATTATTTGCCACATAAGGCAATGTAGCTTGGTCAAGCAATGCCTCCTTATGGTGCACGGCACAGCACAATACATCTCGGATAGCGCCAATTCTTCTTTGTTTCAAATTACTGCTGCCTGACTCCCCTAAACGAATCGCTAAATCAATATCCTCTTGCATAAGATCTAGCTGCTCATCATGGCCAATCAGTTCCAACCGGACATCTGCGAACGTGCTAAATGCATCGACTAACGCAGGGGCTACAATCGAATCCATCAAGGCATGAGGAGCGGTAACCCTTAACTTTCCTCTAGGCACTGTTTGCTGCTCAGTAATTTCTTCCCATGCTTGCTCAGACACTTGATGAATGGTGCAACAATGCGTAAAAAATCGCTCTCCTTCATCCGTTAAGTTTTGCTTGCGAGTAGTTCGCTTAAGCAAAGTAACCCCTAACTCAGTTTCAAGCTGTTTAATGTGCTGACTAACCACCGATTTAGATAGGTCTAATTTATCAGCCGCCTTAGTGATAGACCCTGACTCCACCACCTTCATAAACACCATCATCTGCCTAAGCTTGTTCATTGTTCTATTTTCCTAAACAGTATTTTCAAATTACTTTGTTTTTCAAAATCAATAATACACCTAAAGTGACACCATCACGAACAAGGAGACACTTTATGAATCAGCAACACGTATTAGACGCTTGTAAAACAGGAATTTCTGCATGGCAAAAAGCATTTAACTCTCAAGATGCTGCAGGTTGCGCCGCGCAATATGCAGAAGGAACCATTATGGAAGCTCGACCATTTGGTACTTTTACCGGACGTGAAGAAATTCAATCTTTCTGGCAAAACATCATTGACCAAGGCTTCTCTGAAGTTGACTACAGTGACGTCCAATGGGAAGCGGAAGGCGAAGATGGTTTTATTCTTTCTGCCCAATGGACCATGAACAAAGCATTTGGCGTGGTGCATCGCGAACACTGGAGAATTCAAGAAGACGGTAAGGCTCGCTTGGTGTTTGATGATTTTGAAGTGCAAGGCGAAAGGTAAACCTATACTTTCACTCACCCACAATGACTAACGCTTGTTGCTGGCGCTCTACTCGAGGCATTAGCAACATGCGTAGCGAACTTCTGTTTTGACCGTCTGTATGAATTAGACTCGCATTACTTTGCCAATTAATTTATGATAATGATTATCAATTACATCCCATTCAAAAAACGATGATGAATCTAAACACGGTAGAAATCAAGTCATTCGTTCCCGCCAAGAGTTTTGAAAAGTCTAAACGCTTTTACCAAAAGTTAGGGTTTGACATGGCGTCTGAATTTGATGGCATCGCATATTTTAAGGCGGGATCTTGTTCCTTTTTACTTCAAGATTTCTATGAACCCCTACACTGCAAGAATTTTATGATGCACTTGTTAGTAGAGGACGTTCAGTCATGGCATGACCAGGCGCTCACCCAAAATCTTTCCACAGAATTTAATGTAAAAGTAACCGAAATTGTCGAGCAACCTTGGGGGATGCTGGAGTTTTGCGTAACAGACCCTAGCGGCGTCCTTTGGCGCATTGCGCAAAATTGTTAACTTGATTCTCTGATTACCTAAATATTCAGCAAGGAAAGCCAGTGTTCATTATTTCATTGAGTTACAAAGTGCCTCTAGAGCAAGTGGACCGTTTCATTCCAGAACATATTGAATACTTAGATACTCAATATGACCACGGGCACTTCATACTTTCTGGGCGCAAGGAGCCTAGAACGGGAGGGATTATTATTGCGACCCTATCGAATAGAGCCGAGCTAGATAAAATAATATCGCTCGACCCTTTTTATCGTGAAGGGCTCGCTAGCTATGAAATCACAGAGATAATTCCAACCAAAGCGACTGAAGCACTGCGATTCCTAATATGAGCCCCAATAAATGCGCACAGTGATTCCAAGCCACTTCAAATTCAACGGTCTCGCTAGCTTGGTTTCAACGCTAAAGTTCGGTTGATACCTAATTCCGACACAAAGTCTTTATCATGGCTGACCACCACAAAACTGCCTTTATATTTAAGTAGCGCACCGGCCAAAATCTGCTTGGATTCAATATCCAAATGGTTATCTGGCTCATCAAGTAACAATAATGGTTCGCCCTCAATATGACTCACCACCAGCATCGCCAACTTCATTTTTTCTCCCCCACTTAAGTCGTCTGCTTTTCGGTGAACCGTGTCTCTCCTAAACCCAATCCCAGCCAACAGGATACGTGCCTCACTTTCAGATAAAGTGATGCAGTATTTCATCAGGTTATCGAGTAAAGATAGGGATGGTTCTAATAAACCAAAGTACTGATCTAAATAGACCGTTTGAGTCATTCGTTTTAAATGCCCCCGGAAACACGGTTGCTGACCTTGAACGGCCTTCAGCAACGTTGATTTGCCAGAACCGTTGTCACCTTCAATGTGCCAGCGCTCCATATGTTTGATAGTCAGAGTGATTGGTTCAAGGTATCCAAACTCAAGTCTTACGTTATCCAAGCTAACTAACGTCCGCTTTTTTACTTGTTGGGCATTGTTCAAATATACGGTTTGCGGCTTAAGTACTTCTTGCTGCTTCTTTAACTCCGACAGCTTATTTTGATTTCGTATGAGTTGATTTTGCTGGTTCGTGATCGCCGCTGAGCGAGATTGTTCCGCTTTCCCTTTCATCGCATCCATCAAGATCTTTGGCTGGCTGCCTGAATGTCGCTTACGATTTCCTTGAGACTCCCTTTGCTGCGCTTTTTCCCGGTTAATCTGAGCTTGTTTCTCGATCTTTTTCTTTTCTGACGTTAGCTGATTAATTCTTTTATCTAGAGCTAATGACTGTTGAGATTGATGCTTTACGAACTCATCATAATTACCGCTAAAATTCGCCATACCTAGGGATGACAACTGGTAAATATTATCGACCTCCCTTAATAATCGACGATCATGACTCACTAACAAAATCGGGCGCGTCTCTTGGCGTAACTTTTCAATGAGCCAGGTTTTTCCTACACTATCCATATGGTTGCTTGGTTCATCAAACAGCAACATTTGCGCGTCAGATTTAAACAACTTATACAGTTGCAATAACGCGAGCTGACCACCACTTAACTGGCAGCATTTGGTGTCCAAATCGGCAGGTAAACGTAAGCTATGCAGGATGTCTAGAGTCTGATTCTCAAGATTCCAATCATCACCAACAATCTCAAATAAGCTCGGTTCACAACTTCCCTGGGTTATTGCCTCAAGCGCGGCTCTTTTTTGGTCTATTTCGAGAAATTGAGCGATCGTCATTTGGCTTTTTAATAGCTCTGAAGGCAACTGGGAATAGTGCCCTACAGAGCCCACTTTCGAGACCGAACCTTGCGTTGGCGTTAGCCCCCCAGTTAACAAAGACAAAAAAACAGACTTTCCGGATCCATTTCGGCCAATAAGCCCAGTGACTCCAACGGGCAAGCTAAAGTTGATGTCTTTAAATAACCATTCTCCAGTTTCTAACTGAAAGGAAAGTTGATGTGATATTAATGCAGGCATGAGATACCTCCTTTTACGATGTAAGCAAAAGGGGCCGCGCGTTAAAAAGAGTTTTAAGCTTCACCTCAAGAGGCAATGCTACAAAAACACATAAAATGCGCCGAGCGTTACATAATGGTTTGAGTCATATTATTACGCCAAGTAAGGGAAATACTGCGAACAAGCACGTAAGAATAATAAGGTAGATATGACGAAGCAACGCCCACTAACCCCGAGAGTCTAAATAATTGATTTAATGACTGTCAGGAAGTTAGTAATTCATTATGGCGCTGGCTCCTAAAGATATGATGGCGAGATTATAGACCGTAATAATATTATCGTTCAAGTCACCTTGATCACACCTCAGGCTAAATTAGGAGGTTGTCTTTCTGTAATAACAACCGTTATAGCGGCTGTATTGAGAAACCTATTCTTTCCGTGATTATGAAAGGAAGGTTTCTTCAAAACAGCGGACTAATAACGTTTACTTAGAAGGCCTTCATAGATATTTAGGCTTTCTTATCAATGTTCGATACTCTAATTAGAATGATGATAGGTAGCGTTGCTCGCGAACGACTTGACCATTTTCATCTGTAATTTCAAAGGTAAAAGAACGACCGTTGTCAAAAAGGTTTGCCGCCATAAATGTACCGTTCGAACCTGTCACATATGTCTTGGTTCCGTTACCAATAACTTTCACTGATACGTCTTTCGCTGGCTCACCTGCTTTTAATACAGTGACATCTGCGCGGTTGCGGTCTGCATTAACACGGATTGAATAATCACTAGCTGGCATTGCGTAAGCAATCGTTGAAGTTAGGGCGGTAAGTGCAATCGCTTTTAGTACTGTTTTCATAATGGTTCTCTCTATTTTGTTTAGATATTGTTTTCTAATATGGTCAGAGCTAAGTAAGTATGTCTTGCTCGATGGGGTCATTATTATACTGCACAACTGTGTAGTAAATGACTTTTATAACCATACATTATGGAATTTTTAGCACCAATAACGTGACTAGATTAACTAACCAATAGAAAAATTAATTTAAAACACCTAACTATCAGCAACTTACATTTTATGTGATTTTTATCACTAAAATCATATTAGGCACTTAATAGTGAGGAGAAAGAAAAGATTCTATTGATGAGATAAATGATTATCGGATTTAGGGGCCCCAAAACGCCTGAATGAGGTGGCTTGCTCTCAGTAGAATGAAAGCAAGCTATCAGGCAGATAGTAAAAAACGTCAGACACTAGGGGAGATAACTTTCCCAAATAGCAGGAGTCCCTATCGTTTCTTGCACCGTTTCAATAAAGCTTTTAACTAATGGCGGTTGGTTGCGATGCGAGTACAGTGCGTATAAGCAGCCCTCGTAAGGTATGTGATAGTCAGGGAACAGTTCCACTAGCCCTAAATTCTCTGTTGTATCCATAAGCATAAATTGGCTAACAATCGCATAACCTAACCCAGCGACTAAGCTTTCCATCACCAATTCAACTTCATTCACGGTATAGCGACTTTTAGCCAAAAAGCTGAAACTATTACTTTGATCCGTGTTGTGGACTAACTGAATTTTATTGGAGGAAAAGGCTTCGTTGGCGTAAGTGATCGCTGGTAACTCGGCTAACTCTTCCAATGTTTGGGGATAACCATGCTTTTCCAGAAACGTCTCTGAAGCCAACAAAACTAAACGGTTGTCCGCGAGTACTTTCGCAATAAGATTGGAATCTTGCGGTTTTCCTATCCGAAACACGACATCAAAACGGTCGCTAATGATATCGACTTTTCTATCATCTAAGTTGGTTTCAATGCTCACCAATGGGTGCTTCTCTAAAAATGCTTCGGTCGCTTTCTGTAAGTATTTTCGGCCAAACATAGTAGACGTCGAGATTCTTAGTCGCCCTTTGGGTTCATCATGGAAGGTATCTGCTAATTGACGAGTATCATCCAATAGATCTCTGACTTTCTGCGCTTGCTTTACGATTTCAACACCCGCGTTCGTTAAAGAAAGTGCACGCGTAGAACGGTTAAGCAACCTTAAGCCCAAGGAATCTTCTAATTTCTTTATTTGTTTAGAAAGAACGGATCTATCTAGTCCCCTTGCATCGGCTGCTTTGGCAAAAGAGCCATACTCTGAAACTTCCAATAACAACTCTAGCCTTGTAGCGAGATCCATACTAATTCTCCTAAGCCGCTAAAATAAGGTCGATCATGACAGTGAGATGATTCTAATCACAGGCCAGTGATGTTCCATGAATTGAGAGTAAACTCAACTGTCAGCTCCTATGAACTCTGCCTTCTTGCTTAACGGTAATCAACCTCTACCCATAGATTTGGCGAATTTAAAGCAGTGGACCTATATCTTTCGAATTACTTTGCATGGGTTACCAGCAGCCACCACATTGGCTGGAATGTCTTTAGTGACGACACTTCCTGCACCAATCACAGTATTTGCACCTATGGTAATACCCGGGCATACAATGACGCCGCCACCAAGCCACACATTGTCACCAATAGTAATCGGGTAACCAAACTCTATCCCTTCTTCAACCCTAGATTTAGCATCAATGGGGTGGCCTGCTGTGTAAATCTGTACGTTTGGTGCAAACATAACATTGTCACCAATCTCGACAGTATTCACATCCAAGATCACGCAATTAAAATTGGCGTAAAAGTTCTTACCTATCTTAATATTAGTTCCATAGTCACAACGAAATGGAGGTTCCAAATAGGTAGTGTCATCAGCACTGGGCACTAGCGCTTTGATTGCGGATTTCCACTCTTCGGTATCGGGGATGCTATTATTGAGTGTGCGCATCGATTTTCGACATGCAATCCGCGCGCTGTAAAGCTCTTCATCCCATGCATCATAAGGCTCTCCCGCCAACATCTTCTCTTTTTCAGTTAACATCTTTCACTACCCATTATTACGTTTTAGTCAGTGTAAAATCGCGATTCTTATTCCTATGTCAAAAGTGGGTAAATTTGTTTCATGCAAGCTGGAAACTCAGGGATTCGTCACTATCGGGGTAAACGAAATCAAAAGATGACGAATGCCATGCAAATCCGTAGAATCACGCCAATAGTAGAGAGGATCTCCTCTAGTTTGCTTTCCAACCTTTCAGTAAGTCGATATTTTATGCCATCTTCAGAACCTTGTTTTACCCCCTTTTCTCACTCTATTGATGGTTATTCGCTTCCTGAACGTTTTACCTTCCCCTTTTACTACGAACCACACCCACTGTGTGAGTTAGCTGCAGAACAGTTGCAGGCTCATCTCTTAGAACAAGCTCAATGGCACCATGACTTTGGGCTTGATGATTTGGATCAACCATCTCAATTAAAGGGGGACGGCTCAAAAGCCACTAAAGAAAGAGGCAAGATGTTTGGGGTCTTAGTTGTACAAAACCCTCAAGGAGAAATTGGTTTCTTGTCAGCCTTTTCAGGAAAGATTGCCGATCAAAACCTACTTCCAGGCTTCGTTCCACCTGTGTTCGATATGCTAGCGGAAGGCAGCTTCTACCGTGGTCAGTTAGCAGGAGTGACCAAAGTAAGCGATCAATACAAAGCGCTACTTGCACACCCGGAACTTGCTTGCTTAACTGAAGAGCTAAAGCAGAAAACCGCTCAGGCCGAACTTGAAATTGAAGCGCAACGCCAACGTATAATCGAAGGTCGTAAACGTCGTAAAATACAACGTGCTGAAGCTGAAAACACCTTAAATGGGGAAGCGTTAGAACAGCTCATTGCCGACTTAGGTAAAGAAAGCGTCGCGGAAAAAAATCAACAAAAATACCTAAAGCTAGATTGGGAGAATACCCTCGCTGAAGTGCAAGCTGAGATGGATGTTTACACAAACGAGCTTGAAGCACTCAAAGCAGAACGCGCTCGGCTTTCTAACGTGTTACAGCATAAGCTATTTGCTCACTACGCTTTTCTGAATGCTAACGGTGAACGAAAAGATCTTAACGACATTTTCCAAAACACCCCGAACCAAATCCCACCGGCGGGTTCTGGTGAATGCGCAGCGCCTAAGCTGCTTCAGTATGCGTTTTTGAATAACCTAACCCCGATTTGTATGGCCGAGTTTTGGTGGGGAGTGTCTCCGAAATCTGAAGTGAGAAAACACAAGAAGTTTTATGCCTCATGCCAAAGCAAATGTGAGCCTATCTTAGGACATATGCTAGGCGGCATGACCATCGATCCAAACCCTCTGCTTGAAAACCCCGCTGAAGGCAAAGAACTCGATATCATCTACCAAGATGAACACATCGTCGTGGTGAACAAACCTGCCGAGTTCTTATCCGTTCCTGGGCGAACAATTAAAGATTCTGCTGCGTATCGAATCGAACAAATGTTTACCGATGTTGAAGGCCCATTTGTCATTCATAGATTAGACATGTCGACATCTGGTATTTTAATTTTCGCCTTAACAAAACGTGCGAACAAAAGCCTACAAAAACAGTTCATGGCAAGGGAAGTACAAAAGCGATATGTTGCTTTAGTGGAAGGTGTTCTAGAGCAAGATGAAGGGATCATCACGCTGCCTTTACGTGGGGACATTAACGACCGACCAAGACAAATGGTTTGCTACGAGCATGGCAAACCCGCAGAAACCAAATGGCGAGTCATTGAGCGTCACGCCACCACAACCAAAGTCCATTTATACCCAAAAACAGGTCGTACGCATCAGTTACGAGTCCACTGTTCACACACCGAGGGTTTGCATATGCCGATCAAAGGGGATGACCTTTATGGGATCAAAGCGAACCGGTTACACTTACATGCCGAACAACTTGAGCTAGAACATCCAGTCACAAAAGAATGGCTCACCTTTCAAGTTGACGCCGATTTCTAGTTGAGCGAATAACCCAACCTAGGCTGTTGTGAATTTCACGACAGCCTACCCCTTTCGGATATAGAAACCATTTTCTTATCTTCGATCAACTTCGTTTTTCTATCATCTCATTTAACATCTGCAGTTCCAGCGAACACCGCCTTTACCCCGAGTGAAGAATCAGACTATGGCCAAACCAAACCTAGAAACGGCGATGCACCAACTGATCGCAGACGTGAAAGAACAATTCCCTTTAGAAGATCCAGAAACGTTTGTTTGCGGGCCGCAAGGTGAATGCGTGGGTTGCCCTAAAAAGCTGTTGGAACTCGTGGATACAGAGCTGACGTATTGGGAGCACAGCTTATCTCGAGGAATCGTTCCGAATTTTGAAGAGATCAGGCAGTTTGGAAAACTGTGCAAAAACGTACGCCGTGGGCTCAAGCGTAACGGCTTGGTTGATTAACGCTTTACTCGTTCTTCTTTTTACGTATACAGCGCAACAAACTAAACAACAAAGCCCCTAACCATACTCTTGATTAAGGGCTTACTATTTCAACCCGCTTCAGTCTCGCTATTTAGTAAACTTTACGGCGTCGTACTCGATACAGCCACTTCATGGCCATCGAGTATCCCTTTCCCTTCCATCAATTCTTTGAGTCGCGCATTGACCAGACCGTCCGAGCTTGTAAAGTTGACGGAGTAACCATCGGCATACTCTTGAACATACCCAGTCGAGAGTGCTTTGAGCTTCTCTATATAGACAACACCTTTATTAAACTCGCCTTGAGAGATCACTCCTAGCGTGGGGGTTAATAGCTGAATGAATTTATAAGGGTGGGCGACAAAACCACTCCCCATAACAATTGCGGCAATGATCGGTGTTGTGATCACCGCGGTTTGGAACCATTCAGAGAAACGTTTATGATCTTTGACTAAGCTTGAGTTTGAATCACGGTTTACCCACTCTTTTTTCGCTCGCTTCAGCACTTTCCCGACTAGAGAACGCTGCACCATATAGTCAACGAGCTTAACCACACGCTCAAACAAACCACTAATCGCACTCACTAAAACCCCAGCGCCAGCGAATGCGTCTCCGGCAGCTTCTAACCCGATTTTAGTCGCCCCAATAGCTGCACTTTTTAAGCCACCCATTACACCAACAGCGGAATGCCTAGCTAGGGCGTTTGCAATAATGCTCGGGTGACCACCTAATAACTCAACCCCACGCCCGGCGTACATTTGAGTAACTAAATCATACGACTTAAATGCCGCTTGCTTTACACCAGAATAAATATCGGCAGCGCTTTGAACGTAACCCCAACCAGGAATAAAACTAGAGAAGTTTCCGGCGAACTCAGCCGTTAGCCATGTGCCAAATTCAGCAAACCATTCGGCGCCACATAAAGCCTCGCCATAAACCATTTTCATTTTATTCACGAGCTTTCTGAAGAACTCAGAAATGATGGCTTTGATCTTTTGGATCACCGCTGACGTCGCCTCTCCCGCAACACTGGCGGCCTTAGCGACTTTTCCACCGACTTTGGTCTGTTTAAACTTCGCCATTGCGTCCGTTTTTTGCAATAACCCCATAGAAATCGACTTTAAGTCGCTCAATGGTTCAGCGCCTATCACAAAGTTTTCGAAAAAGTGACTATTTGAAAAAGACGACACTTTGTTGACTTCAGTATTCGCAAGCATATACATCGCACCCATTCGCGCATCCGCCATCTCGAGCAGCTGAACATCTAATGCGGTATTCGTGGTCTTGCCAAAAAAGGTGTCTTTTACTTTGCGCTTAAATACTTTTATACGCATCCGATTCCCCGTAAAAATGTCTGTCAAATAATTATTGTTATATGTAATAACGCTAGTTTCGAACTAATCATTCAAATTGTAAATGTGTTATTTACATTATTATCTCTAGACCGGGTTTTTTTATAAAAAATCCCACTAATTTTTGTTTAGTAAGAAGTCTGTTTGAGTCGGTTTTGGGAAGAAACTTGAACAGTTCTAAACGATTCTCAGGAAGTGCTGTACCAATTCGTTTCACTCTTACTACGTATTTTTGCATCATAAAGAAGCCCTGATGAAAACTCGCCTTTATCATACTTAGCCAATATAATAATTTCTGATTATCAATTCTTTGGAAAACTCGATGCTAAACCCACTCTGGCTTAACACTTTCAAAACCTTGGTCGAAGTTGGGCACTTCACTCAAACGGCAGAAAAGCTGTTTATGACACAGCCAGGAGTGAGCCAACACATTCGTAAATTAGAATCAGCCTGCGGACACGCGCTTATTACGCGAGAAAAGAAGAGCTTCGAGCTAACAGAGCAAGGCCGTCTGGTTTACCACTACGCTATTAAAGTCGCCCGAGAAGAAGCAGAGTTACTTGATAACTTAAAGTTTGATGACCCACATAGTGGTGACTGCACGATTGCTTGTTCTGGTTCGATGGCTTTGTATTTCTACCCCTTGTTGCTCAATCTTCAACAACATTACCCAGGGTTAAATATTCAAGTAGAAGCAGCCCCTAACCAAAAGATATTAAATGATATTCAAGCAGGCCAAGTGGATATCGGGATTGTCACCCATCAGCCTAATAACAGTTTGTTTGATAGTGAAGAAATTGGAGAGGAAGCCCTTTGCTTAGTGTTACCGAAAGCTTTTGAGAACCAGGACATCTCACTAGAATTGCTTCGAGAAACCGGCTTGGTAAAGCACCCAGACGCTGAGCACTATCTATCCCTTTATTTTGACCGATGCGGCGACGACAACCTAAAAAAAGCCAACATTGCAGAGCTTCCTCATTCAGGTTACATCAATCAAGTCGGGCAAATTTTATTACCCGTATCTAAAGGGCTCGGTTTTACCGTTCTGCCAAAAAGTGCCGTAAATAGCTTTGCCGGTGAAGACACGCTGCATATCGCGACACCAAGAATACCGGTTCAGGAAACCTTGTATTTGGTACGTAAAAAGAACCGTCAACTTCCCAATCGATATTTGATGATTGAGTCCTTGTTCGGAGACACGCTTAAAGCGTCGCACTCGTTGAATCAGTAGATAATAAAGCAGAAGGCCAAGAGTGACTTGGCCTTTTCTTGTAGCGATCTAACCTTTGTTCCACCACTTAGTTGCAGGCGCAGGATTCGCGATAACCAATCGTTCACCAATAATTGGGCTGGCTAACGTAACATTTCGCTCTTCACTTAATTGAAACGCTTTCTCTAACGGTTCTTGCCAATCGTGTAACGACAAATCGAACGTACTGTTATGAATGGGCATCATGACTTCGCCTTGTAAGTCGATATGGGCCTGAACGCTTTGCTCGGGAAACATATGAATGTCTGCCCACAATGAGTTGTAAGCTCCGGTTTCAATCATCGTGAGATCGAATGGCCCAAACTTGTCGCCAATCTCTTTAAAGCCGGAAAAGTAACCTGAATCACCACTAAAGAAGACGCTCACATCGTTGCTTTTTATAACCCAGCTTCCCCATAGAGTTTCGTCTCGGTCCATAACCCCACGACCAGAAAAATGCTGTGTCGGTGTCAGAGTGAAGGCCAAACTATTCACTTCGGTTGACTGCCACCAATCTAATTCGATGATTTTTTCTTCTTTAACACCCCATTTTTTCAAATACCCGCCAACCCTTAAAGGCACGATAAATGTGCTCACTTTCTCCGCCAACACTTTTACCGATGCTTTATCTAGATGGTCGTAATGATCATGACTAATGACAACCACATCGATATTTGGAAGCGCCTCCAAATCAATTGGCGTGGCATGAAAACGTTTTGGGCCAAACCATTGAACTGGAGAAGCTCTGTCACTAAAAACCGGATCCGCCATAACCAATTGACCATCTAACTTCATGATCACACTGGAATGACCTAATCGGTACAACACATCTTCTTTTTCATCGAGAAGTTGCGTTGCCGTCATCGCAGCCATTGGCAAATCAAACGTTGGTACCGGAGTCTCACGTTTTGTGGTCACGTAAGCTTTCAGAATTGACCAAATATCTGACATCCCAGATTTGTATTCCAATTCACTATTCACAAATTTTTTAGGTAACCCTGCATCTTCTTGTGCGCGGCTAGAACATGTCGTTACAGCGATAGTCATGGCAAATACTCCTACTATGGGCAATAAATATTTTTTCATTGAGCTTCTCTGTTCGTCATTCAAAATCAGATAGACCTTAAAAGTAAACTACACTGAGCAGTTTACTAACTTTAAAACAAAAGTAAACTATCAAGTGTAATTTTTATACAAACCGAATGCTGCTACATAAGCCCTGCTTCCCAAAAACTGGCACGAAACCTCTCTAGACTTCATGAGATTTATAAATTGGATACAAATTATAGAAAAATGATGTACAACATCTCATTTCACCTGCTTAATAATTGACCCAAAGGTCAGTTATTAATTAACATTATTTTTACATCCATACTGGGTAGTAATATTTTAGAAAGGAGTTCTGAGGTGAAATTAACTATTCGACTAAAAGCAATATTGGCAACCATTATTGCTGCCCTTGCGATAATTACCGTTATGGGTGTCTATTCCTTTCAATCTAGCCGGAGCATCTTGATCGAAAAGACTTTTCAAAGGGAGTTGCCCGCTGTATTAGGTGAAGTAAGCAATGACCTAAATAAGCAGTTAGAAACCCCGATTATTGCGTCGAAAATGATGACGCTTTCACCACTCATCACCCAATATCAAGGCAATCAAAATCAAGCAGAAATCCAACAATACCTCACCTCTGTAAAAAACGAATTTAATGCGATTACCGCGTATTTCGTCTCAGGCAAAGACAGTACTTACTACACACATGGCGGTATTCTTAAGAACATCAGCCAATCCGACAGTGGAGATCAATGGTTCTACCGTTTCATCAACTCCAACCAAGAATTCGAACTCTCTTTTGACACGGATAGCGCAACGGGTATTCCAACTATGTTCGTTAACTACGCGGTGATCAGCGAAGGAAAGCGCGTTGGTGTCGCAGGGATCGGGCTTACACTAGAGAGTATTACGCAACTAATTAGCCAATATCGAATCGGTGACAGCGGAATTGTATTTTTGGTCGACAGCTCAGGTTCAATCAAAGTCCATCCGAATAAATCAATGATAGGACAATCGCTTAGTTCGCTAGGCATGGATACCAACAATTTACTCGGCAGTGAAAGACCTCTCGTTCAAGAAGCCCAGCTTAATGGCGATTATCAAGTCATTGGTGCGAAATCTATGCCAGGCATTGGGTGGACTCTGGTTACACAAATCCCACGCGATGAGGTACTCGCCGACCTAGCAGGGTTTAGCCGAACCGTTATCCTTATGGCGTTGATCATCGCTGCGATCTACACACCAATCGCCGCTTGGGCAACCAATAAGCTTCTGTTTCCATTTGTACAAGTCGCAGAATTGCTTGAAGGGATCGGCAAAGGCGGTGGCGATCTTACACAGCGTTTAGACGATTCTCGCCACGACGAAGTCGGTCAAATTGCCAAAGGATATAACCAATTTGTGCAGTATCTCAGCACGCTGCTTCAAGATGTATCCAATACCGGAAAAGAGATCACCGCATCCATTCAAACGGTTGATCAAATGGCACAATCAATGGAGCAAGAGATCAAGCAACAAACAAGTCAAATCGAACAAGTTGCCACCGCGATCCACGAGATGGGCGCAAGCTCTGATGAAGTGGCGCAAAATGCCAATGGTGCCGCAGACAGTGCCTCTCAAGCCTCTGACGCCATTGATATCGGCCAAAAATCGGTCACCGCAACATCTGAAAGTGTTGAAACCATGAACCAACAACTGAGTGATACCACCGACGTAGTCACCCAATTGGCTCAAGACGCGAATTCCATTGATACCGTGCTTGATGTGATCAGCGGGGTCTCTGAACAAACCAATCTGTTGGCGCTAAACGCAGCCATCGAGGCGGCACGTGCGGGTGAACAAGGTCGAGGATTTGCGGTCGTTGCTGATGAGGTGAGAACGCTTGCCTCACGCAGCCAAGCTTCTACCGAAGAAATTCGTGCGATCATCGAGAAACTGCAGCGACGAACAGAAGAGGTCGTCCATGCCATAAGCACCAGTTCAGAACTTGGAAAAAACTGTCAAGTTGAAGCGTCGAATTCGGAAGAACAATTGTCGGCAATTTCAAACAACGTCAACGAAATGAATGCGATGAACATGCAAATTGCCTCGGCCACCAGCGAGCAATCTAACGTGATCAACGAAATTTCACCGCACGTCACAAGCATTTCTGAAATCGCTCGCGAGAGCGATGCCATGGTTGAACGCACTGCACAGGAATGTGAACAATTGCGGTTCAAAGCCCAACACCTTTCAGGTTTGGTCGCGCAGTTTAAGTTCTAATATCTCACCACCATTCGATAAAAAGGTCGCATCATGCGGCCTTTCCTTTCTCTGCCTCCCCATCAACAACTTGGCTTATAGTTATCGAACCCTGTCTATAAAGCCAATATCGATTCCGATTCACCTAATACATACTGATGACGTTTATGGAACGAGTAATTAAAAAGGAATCATTATGTCATCTGCCGTATCACGAATTTCAGCAGCGAGTAGCCAACGAGCCTTAGACCATTTCAGTGCATTATTAGAGTTTGAAACAGATTGCTGGGATGTACACCACGCTACTTCAAACCAAACACAGGACTTTGTCTTGCTCGATGTCAGAGGCGTTGAGCTCTTCAATGATGGACATGTTCAAGGGGCAATAAATATCCCCCATCCGAGACTCAATGAGAAAACGTTAAGCGAATTTCCTGCCGATACTCTGTTCGTTGTCTACTGTGCCGGGCCACATTGCAATGGAACAGAAAAAGCGGCGATTCGCCTTGCGAAGCTGGGCCGCCCTGTCAAGAAAATGATTGGTGGCATCACAGGCTGGATTGACGAAGGGTTTGAATTAGAAAGCTATGCCGAAGCGCAACGCTAAATCATCAGATGAACGTTTAGGCGATAACTTTTAAGCTTCCGGCTTAACTATTCAAGCCGGAAGCTCAACGGAATTGGTTTTTGCTTGCCGAGATTCTCCTCAATCCACCGACCAAACGTCTCTAAATTCCGGCCATCCCCAGTTTGTAATCGCGACATCTTTCAATATGCCTTGAAAACGTACGGTTTGAAGATGATGAAACATAGGTAACAGCCAGTATTCATTAATTAAGCTACTTCCGATCGGCTCTAACTCTTGGAAGTAGTCCGCAAGTTCGACACGCGCTTTATGCTGATTCAATTGCTGCTGTAGCCAATCACTGTGGCTCGCCCCGAGGCCAAAATGAAGTACCGGATTATTCATTAACCACGAGAACAGTGACGATTGAGCATTGTCGTCAAGGTTGATATTGCACAGCAAAATGTCTTCGGTCAGCGAGCCTTGTTCGCATTGGAGGGTCAATTCTCGGTAGCTGTACGTATTCACCACAACCTCGACACCATGCTGCTTTAAGATGTCTCCAATGCTAATCGCACAACGATACAAGGCATAGTAGTTATAAACGGCGATCGATAGCTTTTTCGGTAGCTTCGTCGGTTCTACTGGTGGCCTCAATAGCTTTTGCCAATTCGGTAGCAAGTTTCTAGCGTATTCGACGCTAAACGCCCCCGCATTTTTAACGAGCTGAGTTTGAATTGCTTCAGGGCTTAACAGTTGGCTAAGGTACTTTCTTTGGTCAGTTTGTAATAATTGCTCAGGCTGAGTTTGGTTAAATAACGTAAATAAACAACCATCTTCAATTCGGCTAGACTGTAAGTCGCTTTCTTGCTCTTTCGCATCGGATTTTCCGAGATGGTGGAAACAAGACATTTCCCCTTGCTCGGCCAATTGCATTTGGCTGTCGTCAAACCGAGCCGTTCCCGACATTTGCTCTTCAAACTGCCAAATCGTCACTTCATCGGTTAATGAACGGCAGCCGTAATATTGCTCAAATGCCACCAGCTTTAATCTGTCTTCTGTATGCTCGCCAATTTTGAACGCCCCACTCCCGACCACCTTACTCACGTCAATATTTTTGAGCTGATTAAGTGGCTGAATGGAATATTTGACACCCGATAATAAGCCTCCAAAGCCTTTATCAGCTTGCGACAAACGGAAACACACACGTAGCGGCTGGGGGGAATAGATTTCTTCCACATGAGCGAGCTCTGATTGATAGAAGGGCAAATTCTGCAATTCACTAAAAAGCACCACTAGCGTTTTGGCATCTATCGGTTGGTTATCATGGAAGGTCAACCCGGGGCGTAAATAAAACGTCCAAAGATTGGATTCTTCATCGTAATGCCAATGGTGGGCTAATTGCGGCTCTAATTGACCCGTTGGCGAGCAACTCACTAAGCAGCAAAACACCTGACGAAGCAAAAACCGTTCACTACTGCGTTGCACATGATGAGGAAAGAGCGCTTCAAACTTGCGTTTATAAGTCAGTTGAACATGCAAAAGCCCCTCACGCATGCTGACACCAGACGTTTGTTGAAGCAAAGAGCCAAACACTTCGCGATTATGCTCCAACACGTTAAGCGCTTTTTCATAATGCCCAATCTCTATCAATGACGCAGCCACATGCTGCTTCAAACCATCACTCGTGTATTGGAGCGTAATGCTCGATCTTTGATTTCTGCCGGGTTTTGGTTGCCAAATCACCCACCCCTCTGAATGCATCTTTCCTAATAAGGTTCTGGCATGCCTTAAGCTCGTGAATAACAGTTCTGATATTTCTGTGAGAGAGACGCTCACGGCACCATCATTCCCCAACGGTTCCAAGCGCAAGTAATAACGCATTAAGGTTAAGTCAGACAAATGTAGAACTCCTCTTGAAATATCAGTTCCGCTTTTCAGCGTATTTTCTTAAAAACACCAACAATTGTATCTAAAACCCATTAACAGGAACATTAACTTAAAAAACAATCTGTTTTTAGCTTCCTTATTTTAGACAAAAATAGCGACATCAACACGGAAATCGCAAAGGTCACTAACATGAAAGCCACCACCACAATGCTCGATTACTACCGCGTAAAGCTCAATAACTCTCGCCACCCTTTAGAACGATTTTCTTTGCAAATGCTCATCCAGCTTTATCTGCAATGCGAGTACTAATACTCCGTTCTTAATCGGTTCAAGGCAACCAGTATTAATTGCGTGTTACCCATAATTGAAGCGGGCTGAAAAGCATGTTTATGCTCCTCCCCCATGTATGAATGTTGTTATCAGTCCGCTTCATTTCTAACGTACAAGAGGCCAAGATGAAAATAGAACACATCGCGCTGTGGACACAAAATTTAGAGCTAATGAAGCACTTTTATCAACACTATTTCGACGCCAAGCCCAACGTGAAATACACCAACTCTAGTAAAGGGTTCTCTTCTTATTTTTTGAGTTTCGATGAAGGTGCCCGAATTGAACTCATGCAAATGGATAGCATCCCTCAATCAAAAAACGACATCTACTCACAAGCTCATGGGTTCATCCATGTAGCGTTTGACCTAGGTAGTGAAGCCCATGTCGACGCGCTCACCCAACGTTTAGCTCAAGATGGGTATGAGATTATTGACGGGCCGAGAAGAACCGGGGATGGGTATTACGAAAGTGTGGTTTTAGATCCTGAGGGTAACCGTTTAGAACTAACAGGCTGAATCTAAAGCGCCAAACGAATGACCGATATATGGATGAAAAATCAAAATATAATGTTTAACAAATAGCAGAGCTTACCGCTTGTTAGGGCTGCTATTTTTCGATAGTGTCAGTAACTTATTGCATAAACCACGAGCGAGTAATCATGGAAACTGTTGCTATAAAAAATGTTGTGTTCGATGTAGGTAATGTCATTGTTCGTTGGTCTCCGATTGAAATAGTTCGACTCACTTTCGGCAATGATATCGACGCTGAAAAGCAGGCAAAAAAACTCTTTCAAAGTGAAAACTGGCTGAACTTAAATAAAGGGTTACTCACCGAAGAACAATCCAAACAGCAATATCAAAGTGAATATGGGCTAACAGCTAATGAATGCGAACAACTTTTCTATTACGTAAAACATTCTCAATTACTCATTTTTGGCACAATTCAACTGATGAAACGTTTGAAAACATCAGGTTACCGTGTATATGCATTAACAGACAATGTCAGAGAAATCGTCGAACACTTGAAAGCCACATACGACTTTTGGCCATTATTTGATGGCGCGACGGTATCCGCCGAACTCGGTTTACTCAAACCCCAACCTGAAATTTACCAAGCGCTCCTTTCACAGCATTCTATACAAGCCGGTGAAACCGTTTTCCTTGATGACATGCCACATAATGTCACTGGCGCGCAGCAGCAAGGGATACACGCGATCCAGTTCATCAATGCCCAGCAATGTGAGCAAGATTTAAAGCAACTCGGCCTGAACTTTTAATTACCCCCCAATTCACCACATCAAGGACAATCGAATGAAAGCGTTAATCGCCCAATACACTGGCGCCAATGAAGACTCCCGATTAACCCGTCAGTGCATCACCCAAATGGAATTCGATACCACCATGCACACGTTGCAAGGTTTGATTACGTCAGGGACAAAGGTATGTGAATTAGGTGCTGCTACCGGCAGGTATTCGCTCACCTTCGCCAAGCAAGGGTGTGAGGTGACAGCAGTTGAACTGGTACCGGAACAAGTTGAATTACTCAAACAGAATGCTGAGTCTCAGTCGTTAACGCTCGATGTCTACCAAGGAAACGCCTGTGATGTTCCTTTCATCGCAAGTGAATCCCAAGACCTCTGCGTCGTGCTCGGCCCTTTGTATCACCTACAATCTTCGAAGGAAAGAGAACAAGCAATACGCGAAGCTAAACGGATCCTTAAACCAGGGGGAACACTCGCGGTTGCTTACATCTCTCGCTATTTTGTTGCTGGAATGTTCGCGCAAAAGTTTCCTGAACTGATGACTCCCAATGTTCTAAAAGAACTGAGAACGCAAGGAACGGTTTCTTCACCAAAGGCGGATTCATTTTTCAATGTCGGCTACTTCTCAACTCCTGAAGAAATGGAAAATCTGTTAACTGATCAAGAAATGGAGATTTCCAATCATGTCGCGACCGATGGGATCGGGCGTTATATTTCTGATGGCGTTAATCAATTTACTCCTTCACAATACCAAGCCTGGCTAAATTACCATTTGGCGACTTGCGAAGAGCCATCTGTACTTGGGTCGAGTAATCACGGACTGGTCTTGGCGAGAAAGTAAGTCCGCTACAAATCAAAAGTGATGATTCTGATCTCTTTCAGGATATCGTTCAAAGGAGTAAAACATGGATAAGTTACAAAAAGCGCGGCGTGGATTACTGGTGTTAATCCCTATTCAATTATTCTTCGGTGCGACTTTTTTTGCCAAAGGCGACAACGTTAGCGCGTTAACCTTCCTTGCAACTGCGGTGCTTTTTACCTTCATGTACTTCTTCCCTCGAAACAAACAAGATGTGCCTCAATTAAGGAAGTGGGTATCCTACATTGGCCTCACGATTGTGGCGCTTGTGATGGTGTTAGGCTGGATGTCATCGAGCGTAAGTTAGTTCGCACAACCTGATAACCGAAAGCTGCCCCCCTCCAGATTCAATAGAGATAATCAGCAATGAAACAATCCCTTATTCACATTGCTTTAGTTGTTCGAGATTACGACGAAGCCATCGATTTTTATGTCAACAAACTCAAATTTGAGCTGATAGAAGACACCTATCAACCGGAGCAAGACAAACGTTGGGTGGTTGTGTCACCGCCTGGTTCCAACGGAACAACCTTGCTACTCGCACGTGCTTCTAAGCCAGAGCAGCTTGATTTTATTGGAAACCAATCCGGTGGACGCGTATTTTTATTTTTGAATACCGACGATTTTTGGCGTGACTATCACCGTATGTGTGCTGACGGCATCGAGTTTGTAAGAGAGCCGCAGGAGCAAGACTATGGCACCGTCGCTGTCTTTAAGGATTTATACGGCAATCAATGGGATCTGCTGCAACTAAGCGAGACTCACCCACTCGCAGCAAGAGGCATCTAGCCCACACCGTATCGCTCGCTATTGCCAAAAAAAATCATACAAAGCGAGCGAGTTCCCTTACTCATATCTTCACAATAAAAATAATAGCTTAGCCAGCAACTAAGAATTACTCACAAAATGCTTATGGATTCGTCTGCCGAATTCTACTCCAGAAGCTAAACTGATAAATACATCAATAGCAACATTCCCGGGTCAGATTGCAGACTCAGGTTTTGCGATCGTGCTTCAAGGAGTTAGAAATGCGTATTCTGTCTTGCCTATGGGCTTATGTGAGTTCATCTCTCTTCGTTACCATTCTTGCACTTCATATCAGCGCTATACCTATGCTTGCTGCTGCGAATTCCCCCCAATTAAATCACCCCATTTTTGTATCTCACCCAGCTATCGCAAATCGAAGTGAATATGCGAGATCTTCCGTAATTGGTGCGATGAATTCGAAAAGCATTGAAAATGGCGTCACTCACTTATCCATTATCGTTCCCGATAACCGTGAACTTATCTTGGTTCGAGAGCATCTTGAGCGGAGAGCCAAAGGTGAAGTCGCCTGGTTTGGCGTGGTTAAAGACGAACCAGACAGCGAAGTAACGCTCACTCTTAAACACGGTATTGTGATTGGTCGCGTTCGGGTGAGTACTGACGTCTACGAATTGATGTCGACGCCCAATAAACAACTCACTGTTGAGTTACTCGATAACAACGCTTTCCCTGAACTTGATGCTGACTTTGTTGTGGTTGAAGAAGAACAACAAGACAGTGCGCCCACTTTAAACAATATAACGGCATCCGAAGCAATAACGATCATCGACCTGCTGATCGTTTATTCTAACGACGCATTAGCTGATGCAGGTAGCACGGCGCAAATGGAGGCAATTGCTCAAGCTGCCGTTGATGCATCGAATAACGCCTTTATCAACAGCGAAATGACTCTACGTTATCGGTTGGTTCATACTCAGCACGTCAATTACAACACTGCAGGAAATACGACAGACGATCTTTATTGGGTCGACAGTGATCAGGAGGTTGCAGACCTGAGGAATCAATATGGTGCCGATATGGTCTCTGTCATCGTTGACACCCCAGGATCTTGTGGGACAGGCTATGTGCAAAGAAACCCCGGTACGGGCTTTGCCCCATGGGCATTCCAAGCCACCGATATTGACTGCGCAGTGGGTAACCTGACATTTGGCCACGAGCATGGACACAATTTAGGGATGGAGCACAATCCAGAAAACAGCTCCGCAACGTCAAGTACCGCCTCTTTCCCTTGGTCATTTGCCCATTACGTCAACGGCTCATATCGCACCATGATGTCTTATTCCGCGCAATGTCCAAATGGATGCCCTAGAGCTCAACAAATCTCTAACCCCGACATCATATATAACGGCGTTGCCTCAGGGATTGCTGATCAAAGAGACAACGCAAGAACTGGCGAAGTCACAGGGCCAATTTCAGCCCTCTTCAGGGACACAGTGGTTCCCCTCGATAACAGCGTGACTTTCGCAATGTTAGGTGATTTTGGTGACGGAAGCACTGCTTCAGGAGATGTTGCCGCGCAAGTCGGTACATGGGATTTGGATTTCATTATTACTGCGGGAGATAACCGATACGGCGACAGAAGTTTTGATACCGTCATTGGTCAATTTTATTGTGACTTCGTTACCGATGTAACACCTGGGTCATTTTGCGCAGGTGGTAATAGTGAAACGAATGCGTTTTTTCCTTCCCCGGGCAACCACGACTATACCGATGGCCTAGGTATTGAGGAGTACCTTAGTTATTTCACATTGCCAGGAAGTGATATCACCACAAGCAACACATCCGGCAACGAACGTTATTACGATTTCATCCAAGGGCCAGTACACTTTTTCTCAATAGACAGCCACAATGCCCGTATTAGCAGTACCGATATGGCACAACAAAAGGCTTGGTTACAAGCGCAACTCGCCGCTTCCACTTCCCCTTGGCAGGTGGTGTTTTTCCATCATGCGGCCTTTTCATCTTCCTCTGGCCATGGATCGGATCCGAGTATGCAGTGGCCATTTTCGGAATGGGGCGCTGATGCCGTGTTTGCAGGGCACGACCACATATACGAGCGCATCATCCGCAACGGCATTCCCTATTTCGTGAATGGACTAGGCGGACGAAGTTTATATGGCCTCGGGGATCCTATCATCGGCAGTGAAATTCAATACAACGGTGATTATGGCGCCATGCGTATTTTTGCGAATAACAGCCAAATGCTATTCGAATTCATCACTCGAAATGGGGTACTCATCGACAGTTATGCCATTCCAACTTCCGAAACGAACTTTGTATCCCGTCAAATATCAAGTGGTAGTGATGATGTCGAAGAAACCCTTAGTGACGGCAGCATGTACATCAATAGTAGCGACATCGAACTGGTGGATGACCTATCTTCAAATGGCGAGCAAATCGTCGGACTACGGTTCAATAACATTACAATCCCTCAAGGTGCCACCATTGACTTAGCCTATTTGGAATTTTCAGTGGATGAAACGAGCTCAGCCGCCACCGATGTGCAGATTTCCATCCAAGCTTCCGATAATGCCCTAGCGTTTACTTCCAACGCCTTTGATGTGTCTTCTCGAGTACCGACAGCCGCGACTGTGAATTGGAACATTCCCGAGTGGAATTCTGTTGGTGATAGCCATACCTCTCCAGGCATTCACGGTCTAGTTCAGTCCGTCGTCAACCGTATCGGTTGGAACAGCGGTAACAGCTTGGTGTTTATGATAGAAGGGACAGGTACAAGAACGGCCGAAGCATACGAAGGTGTCAGTCACTTGTCCGCAAGGCTCTACATCGAATACAGTGACGCTCCGGAAAATACACCACCTACTTCAGATTTTGATTGGACACCAAACGAATTGACCATCAGCTTTAGCGATACGTCTAGTGATTCCGACGGCACTATCGCGGCGTGGCAATGGAACTTTGGTGATGGAGGAACCTCAACGAGCCAAAACCCAGACCGGACTTACTCCGCTTCAGGGGCTTACGATGTCACACTGATGGTCACCGACAACGACGGCGCAAGTAACACTGCAAGCCAAGAGGTCACCGTCACCGCTCCTAACAGTCCGCCAACCGCAGCCTTCACTGAAGCCATCAATGGGTTACAGGTTGATTTTACTGATCTTTCATCGGACTCAGACGGCAGTGTTGTATCGTGGGATTGGAGCTTTGGAGACGGTTCAAACTCAACAGATCAAAACCCAACCCACACGTTCGCTAACGCAGGCACTTACTCGGTCTCTCTACTGGTGAGCGACAACAGCAGCGAAACCGGTTCCACCAGCCGTTCGATAACCGTTTCAGACCCCGTCGAGGCGCCTCCTACTGCACCAACCAATTTGGTGGCCACTAAGCAAACCGAAGGGAAAGGGCGAAATAAAGTCGTCACTGGCGCGACATTAAGTTGGGACGACAACTCCAATAACGAGACCCAATTTGTTGTCGAACACTGCCTAGAGCAAGGAAAAGGAAGAAACAAGACTTGCCCATACTCTGTGCTTGCTACCGTACCGGAAAACACCACTCAGTATCATTTTACACCGTCAGACTCAGACCATAGATATCGAGTCAAAGCGACAAACAATAGCGGTGAATCTGCCTACTCCAACAATGTAAATCTATAGATTTAAAATAATTTTGCTCAGTTTTCATTCGTTATCTGCGCTTTCAAACTGCAGATAACGTTTGCTCTCCTTGCTGTACCAATAACTCACACCGTTAATAAATTTTTGTTGTCGACTCGACAAATTTAATTCGTTTTCTTAGTCACTCGAAAAGCCTTAAGGTTCGCCCCGAAGCAAGCCAACCGCTCAATCAATTGGGCTGTGAGCTTGGAAAAGAACTCTATTATTCGCAGTTACCATATCGGTATTTACTAAGGAAACGCCATGCGTATCGCAATTCTTTCTCGTAACGAAAATCTATACTCTACCCTTCGCTTAAAGCAGGCTGGAGAAGCTCGTGGGCACCAAGTCGATGTGATCGACACGTTGCACTGTGACATAGATATTACGAGCAACAATCCGAAGATTCGCTACATGGGTGAAGAGCTACCTCAATACGACGCAGTGATCCCACGTATTGGCGCTTCCATTACTTTCTATGGAACAGCAGTGGTTCGCCAATTTGAAATGATGGGCACATTCTGCGTGAATGAGTCGGTAGCGATCAGCCGCTCTCGCGATAAGCTTCGCTCACTGCAGTTGCTTTCACGTAAAGGTATCGGCTTACCGAAAACAGGATTTGCGAGCCGCCCTGATAAAATTCAAGACTTAATCAAAAATGTGGGCGGTGCGCCACTTGTGATTAAGCTATTAGAAGGCACTCAAGGTATTGGCGTTGTGCTCGCTGAAACCAACAAAGCGGCAGAAAGTGTCATCGAAGCATTCATGGGCTTAAAAGCGAACATTTTGGTTCAAGAATTCATCGAAGAAGCCAAAGGCGCTGACATTCGCTGCTTCGTGGTAGGCAACAAAGTGATTGCTGCAATGAAACGTCAAGCGGGTGAAGGTGAATTCCGTTCTAACTTGCACCGTGGCGGTAGCGCTCAGTTGGTTAAATTAAGCAAAGAAGAACGTGCAACGGCTATCAACGCGGCAAAAATCATGGGCTTGAACTTATGTGGTGTGGATATCCTACAATCAAAGAATGGCCCTGTAGTGATGGAAGTGAATTCCTCTCCGGGTTTAGAAGGCATTGAAAAAGCAACAGGAAAAGACGTTGCTGACATGATTTTCGAGTTTATTGAAAAAAACGCGAAGCCTAATGCGAACCGTACTCGTGGCAAAGGTTAAGCACGCATAAATATCGAAACAGAATCTGATTGGAAATGAACATGAATTCAAAAATGATCATTGGAAATACGGAAGCAGTTTGCTTACCAGAGTTAGGGATTACTCAGCTACAAACACGTGTCGATACTGGTGCAAAAACCTCGTCATTACACGTCGACAACTTGATTTGTTTTAAAAAAGACGGTGAAAAATACGTCGAGTTTGACTTACACCCAGATGCTTACGATCTTGAACACACAGTTCGTAGCCAAGCTAAGTTGAAAGCGAGCCGTAAGATCAAATCTTCAAACGGGGAAGTTGAGCACCGCTGTATGATTGAAACTTTGCTAAAGCTTGGTGGACAGCAATGGATGATCGACGTCACTTTAAGTAATCGTCAAGACATGACTTACATGATGCTACTCGGCAGACAAGGCATGAGTAACCGAGTGATTGTCGACCCGAGTGAATCTTTCCTGTTAGCTCACTAACAAGGTAAAACAAGGCCAGCTTATTACGCTGGCCTTTCTGCTTTCTACTTTCTACTTTCTACTTTATGAGCTTCACTTTTTAGCTTGTAGACCAAAGCGCCATATCGACCTGATTAAGCTTTTCAGCTTAATTTTAGTAACACGCCAATGAGTCACCGGGCTGCGCGGGGCACTTCTCAGCAAATGTTCAAAGGCTTCTTCATTCAAATCGACTTTCCCACCATGAGCAGCAAGCAAGGTCTCAACATCCATTTTGTAAATACGCTCAAGCGATTTTCGATATTGATTTGGGTGGAAAATCGGAAAAGGAGGAATAAGTTTTTGCTTCACTTCCACCATAAGATCCGCCACATACGCCAAACTTTGAGAAGGGCAATAAACGGAAAGATCTCGATCAGTATGACCCGGAGTTTCGAGTACCACCCAATCATCAAACTCAGGGATCGTATCACCATCAGACAGCTTATAATCCGGCTTGAGCTTTCGTGAGTACCATAAATTTGCTTTAGGTTTCCCTAAACGGTTTGCCATCCACCGAGCCAACGCTAAATCGGTCAGGTGCATCAGTATTCCATCCCAACCGTGATACCAATCTTTCGCCCGATCCGCCGCCACCAATTTACAGTTGGTTAATGATCTTAATTTATGCGCGGCACCGGCATGATCCGGGTGCATGTGAGTCACCACAACCGTGTGCAAATCATTAAAGTCACGATTCAAAGTGGTCTCAATAAAAGTTTGTAGGTTGGGTATATCCGCGCGACAAGCACCGTCCAGAAGTAATAACTTGTCAGAATACTCCACCAAGTACATGTTTTGGATATAACCCTTAATTGTGTGCAGTTGCAAAACCGATCCTTGTTTAGCCTAAATCAACGTGACCAGTCTTCACCCAACAACTGGTCAGACCTATAACATAGCAAACAAGTCTCTATTTCGATCATTTTGTTAACAATTCTAAGTTCACAAATTGATAGAGCTAACAAAAAGGCTGCCCAAATCGCTCATCTTTCCCCTAAATGAACAGAGTTACATTAGCAGTATTTCTCTAATGCTTTATTAAGTTCATCGCCATATCGTGCCCTTAACTTCCCCATTTATCGTCACGACAAAAGAGTCGAATTGCCGACTCATTGCACTTCCCTTATATAGACGCTCCGAACTTTTACTGAGCGCTACACATGAACCGACTAATAGAAGCAATTGCTACCCAAGGATATTTCGTCTGGGATGATTTTCTGTCCCCTATGGAAGTGTCAGCACTAAGAGAGAGCATTCCTGAAAACTGGAAACAAGCAAGGATTGGACGTAATGATCAAGTGACACGAAAGGCTGACATTCGTAGCGATAAGATCCAATGGCTTAACCGCGATTTGGGACAGCCCGTTTCATTATTTCTAGATAAAATGGAGCAAATTCGTTTAGCAGCGAACCAAGCGTTTTTCTTGGGGCTCTTCGAATATGAAGCGCACTTCGCCAAATATGAAAAAGGCGACTTTTATCAAAAGCATTTGGATTGTTTTCAAGGCAATGAAAACCGCCGGCTCACCACGGTGTTTTACATGAATGACGAATGGTCAGCAGAAGATGGTGGCGAGCTCGTAGTTTACGATTTAAATGATAAGAAAGTGACGACACTACCGCCAAAGGCTGGGCGACTATTTGTCTTTTTGTCCGAACAGTTTCCTCATGAAGTGTTACCAACCAACCGCGAAAGGTTCAGCATTGCAGGTTGGTTTCGCATTAACGGCGTCAAAAATAACCAACTCGATATTGCTCACTGATTTAACCGCCACGTACTCTACGTGGCGAAGCCCTCCCCTTTAAAGAATCAGACATACCTTGAAACCTGTCCCGCTCAAAAGTGTGATAACACATATGTGATACATAAATCCTTCATCTATTTGAAGCTTTAGAGTAACAACTCTGAAACAAACCTCCGCCAAGATAGCATCAAACGAAACACCTGTGGTCTCGTACGAAAGTTTAGCCACCTCAATGTCACTGACTAGATTGATTGGCCAATAACATTCGATGCAGCCCGTTTCGTTCGAAACCAGATTCAATTAATACGTAATCAACCAGTAACGATCTTCATCCACAAGGAAACTATGATGAATAAGCTATGGCTCGCAGGCGTACTTTCTGCAACCGTTTCAGTACCCTCTTTAGCAGCAACTGAAGTAACGTGGTGGCATGCTATGGGTGGTCAACTTGGCGAAACCGTTAATCAAATCGCAACGGACTTCAACGCTTCTCAAGATGATTACAAAATCACACCAATCTACAAAGGTTCGTACACCGAAACACTGACCGCAGGTATCGCCGCATACCGAGCGGGCGAAGCGCCGAATATTCTGCAAGTGTTTGACGCTGGCGCTGCAACGATCATGAATGCGAAAGGCGTCGCGAAACCAGTTCAAGATATTCTTGTTGAGTCAGGCTACAGCTTTAATTCAAACGACTACCTGGCGGGCGTTCGCAACTTCTACGCAGATAGCGAAGGTAAAATGGTAGGCATGCCATTTAACAGCTCGACACCTGTGCTGTACTACAACAAAGACATTCTTAACAAAGTCGGTGTAGACGCGCCAAAAACCTATGAACAGCTTGAAGCTGCGGCTAAAAAACTTAAATCCCAAGGCTACATCACTTTTTCACAATCCCTCACTCCTTGGATTATGTTCGAGAACTTTAAGTCTCGCCACAACCTACCGGTTTCAGACCAAAACAATGGTTACGACGGGCTATCGACCAAAATCATGTTCAACACTAAAGACATGATGATGCACGTAAGCAAAATGAAAGAGTGGTCTGACTTAGGCTACTACAAGTATTACGGCAGTGACTGGGATGCGAACCAAACCCCATTTGAGCGCCAAGAAGTGGCAATGTGGATGGGCTCTTCTGGCTCATTTGGCGGCCTACGTAACCGAGTGAAATTCGACCTAGGTACGACTTACTTACCTTACTGGGAATCAGTAAACCCAGATGCGGGCTTAACCTTTATTGGTGGCGCAGCACTGTTCGCACTGAATGGTCATGAAAAAGCCCAAGATAAAGGCGTAGCAGCGTTCTTCGATTACTTAACGAAGCCTGCGACTCAGGTTTACTGGCATAAAACCACTGGCTATGTACCAGTCACCAATGCCGCTTACGATTTGGCTAAACAGTCTGGCTACTATCAAGAACAACCCGATGCTGAGGTTGGCGTTAAGCAGCTAAGCCTTAAGTCAGGTGAGTGGACCAAAGGCTACCGTCTAGGATACTACCCTCAAATCCGCGAAGTGATGCATCGTGAATTCGACAACATTTTTGCAGGACGCTCGAGTGTCGAGAAGAGCTTAGACAAAGTAGAAAACGAAAGCGGCAAGTTACTGAAACGTTTCGCACGTACGATGAACTAGCCTCAAACACATCGGCTTACTTGGTGAGGCAACACCCCGCTGAGTAAGCCGACAGCGAACGCTAACCCTGATTTCTCTTAACCGTTGTCACATCTCTTTGTGCGTTGAAGTCACTTTTACTTACTCATCAATTTTTGGAATTACTTCGTGGAACGTCGTCAGCAATTTTTTCACTCGCCGCTGCCTTATGTGTTTTTAGCACCACAGATCCTGATCATTGCGGTCTTTTTTGTTTATCCCGCAGCAAAAGCGGTTTATCTCTCTTTCATGCTTGAGGATCCATGGGGTACCTCATCGCTGTTTGTGTGGTTTGAGAACTACCAAATTCTATTCGAGTCGGCGGAATATCTATCATCGATTGGCTTCACACTGATGTTTGCCGTAGTCGTTTCATTCCTATCTTTAGGATTAGCGTTACTGCTCGCCGTTAAAGCAGACAACATTATTCATGGTCAGGGAGCCTACAAAGTCACCTTAACTTGGGTTTATGCGGTTGCTCCCGCGATTGCTGGCGTGATTGGAGGCTTTCTTTTCAACCCTCATATCGGAATATTCACCGAGCTGTTTGCCACGATAGGTTGGGAGTTTAGCTTCCAAACCGATCCGGTAGATGCCACCGTCGCGTTGGTCATTGTTTCAGTTTGGAAGCAAGTCTCGGTCAACTTTATCTATTTCTTGGCGGGCTTACAGTCTATCTCTTATGCAGTCAAAGAAGCGGCCACCTTAGACTGCATCAGCGACTCCAAACGATTTTGGACCATCACCTTCCCGCTGCTTGCCCCAACAGGCTTTTTCTTACTCGTGATCAACCTAACTTACTCATTTTTCGAGACCTTCGGGGTGATAGATACCATGACAAACGGTGGTCCGGGCGGAGGCACGACTTCACTTGTGTACAAAGTGTACCGTGATGGTTTTGTTGGCGCGGATTTGGGGGGAAGCTCGGCGCAATCTGTCGTGTTACTTCTGCTTGTCCTCACTCTCACATTTATCCAGTTCCGCGTTGTTGAAAAGCGCGTGCATTACTAACGAACTCTAGCTTTAGGAAGTGATACCGATGAAGAGTAATAAGATCACCGATCATCTGATTTTAATCGTGGGAGCATTATTCATGTTAATCCCAATTTGGCTGATTTTTGCAAGCTCCACACACAACCCAAACACCATCGTCAGCGATGGCTTGCAATGGTTGCCTGGCGACAATATGGCAGCGATTTACGATGAAGCTTGGAATAAGAGCCTAGGCTTTAGTGACGCCGTGACCGCGAAAAGTATGATCATCAACTCCATGATCATGGGATTAGGGTTTGCGATAGGAAAGATCGTCATTTCAATGATGGCAGCCTTTGCTTTGGTTTACTTTAGACTTCCATACGCGACGGCTTGGTTTTGGCTGATTTTTGTCACCCTTCTGCTACCGCTTGAAGTCCGCATCATCCCTTCATATGAAGTGGTGGCGGGGTTGGGGCTGCTGAACAGCTACACTGGGTTAATTTTGCCACTCATTGCCTCTGCCACGGCCACGTTCTTCTTCCGACAGTTTTTCAAAACCATCCCCGATGAGTTACTCGAAGCGGCACAACTCGATAATGCTGGGCCATTTCGATTTCTCATCGACATACTTCTGCCACTGTCGAAAACGATGATCGCCGCTATTTTCATCATCATGTTTGTGGTGGGTTGGAACCAATATTTATGGCCAATCATGATGACGACAGACGAAAGTTACAACACGATTGTGATGGGAATTAAGCAAGTCCTCAACAATATCAATGAGACCAGTTTACCGCGTTATGACTACGCATTTGCCATGGTCATTCTCGCGATGCTACCGCCAATTCTAGTCGTCGTACTATTCCAACGATGGTTCGTAAAAGGGTTAGTCGAAAGTGAAAAATAAACAAGATACGCCATCGATGGCTACCACCAACAACTCGAAACAAAACACATCGTCACACAACGTAATTGAAATCAGAAAGGAACCAACCATGCTAGGTATTAAGCAACTAGTCAAAACTTATGAAAACGGGCACAAAGCGGTCAAAGGCGTTAGCCTAGACATTCATAAGGGCGAATTTCTGGTTCTCGTTGGCCCATCAGGTTGCGGCAAGTCTTCCATTTTACGTTCAATTGCCGGCCTAGAAAGTATCTCTAGTGGTGAAATCCATCTTGGTGGGCGCAGAGTCGATACAGAAAAACCAGCGCTAAGAGACATCGCGATGGTCTTTCAAAACTATGCGCTTTACCCACATATGAGTGTTTACGACAATCTTGCGTATGGACTGAAAAACCGAGGAGTCGGTAAGTCAGAGATTCAATCAAAAATTGAGAAAGTTGCCAAAACTCTAAAGATTGAAGAATACCTCGACCGAAAACCTGCGAAGCTGTCTGGTGGTCAGCGTCAACGAGTCGCAATGGGCAGAGCCATCGTGCGTGATCCGCAGTTGTTTCTATTTGATGAACCACTTTCCAACCTAGATGCTGCGCTTCGCGCCCACATGCGTTTAGAAATCAAAAAGCTGCAACGAGAGCTAGGCGTAACAAGTGTCTATGTAACCCATGACCAAGTAGAAGCCATGACCCTTGCCGACCGCATCGTGGTGCTGAACCAAGGTGAAATTGAGCAAGTCGGTACACCTGCCGAGGTCTACCACCAGCCAGCGAGTACATTTGTAGCAAGCTTTATCGGAAGCCCGGCAATGAACTTCATCCCAGCGGTCATCGATGAGGGTTACTTAACGGTTGGCGAACAGCAACTTTACTTGTCGAACTATGCGCATCTAAAAAATGAAACGGTGACGCTTGGCATCAGGCCAGAACACGCCGAGATTCAGTCTCTTTCTAATAAAACCGAGAGCTTGAATCACAGCCCATTAAGCCTTAACTTGCGGATTTCGGTTGTCGAGCCTCTGGGGCCAAATCAACTGGTACACGGCAAAGTCGATCAAACGTCGTTCATTGCGGTGACTCCCGAAATGGAACTCGATCAGTCCGTCGACTTATCGCTAGTGATTAATAAAGACAATCTGCACATATTTGGTCAAGACAGTAAACGTATTTCCCCATTACAACAGACGATTTCAGAGCCACTTTCTTCTCTAAATACCAATGAAGAGGTCACTCAAACACTGTCTTCAGCTATTGCATAAGTGGTCGCGCCGTGGGTTTATCATCGAGACAAAAAGACATTCTCACTTATCTTCAGCAATCACACGGCGTACTATCCAGTGCGCTGTTGTCTGAACGTTTCACTGTCTCTGTTCAAACGATCAGAAAAGACATGAATGAGTTGAGTGATAAAGGGTTAGTCCGCCGTGTTCATGGCGGGATCTCGCTCCCTAGTGCTAATGACAATTTATCATTCAGTAATAGAGAGCTCCTTAATCTCTCAGCGAAACAGAGCATTGCTCAAGAAGTGGTGAAAGCGCTCCCTGAAGGCACAAGTATCTTCCTAGGAATCGGCACTACACCTAAACACGTTGCTCAAGCATTGCTTGATCACCCTGGGCTAACGGTGGTCACCAACAACATTAATGCCGCACTAACCTTAAGCAGCAATCCTAATATCTCGGTTTTCCTAGCGGGAGGGGCGGTACGTTCGTCGGATGAAGACACTATTGGCGAATCGGCCACTAACTTCTACCGTCAATTCAATATCAAAATCGGTATTTTTGGTGTGGGCGGCTTAGGGGAAAATGGGCAACTTCTCGATTTTACACCAGAAGAAGCCAACCTGACCCGAGCCATCATTGAACAGAGCGAACAATGCTGGTTAGTGGCTGATCAAACAAAATTAGGGCGATACGCGCCAATCGTGAGTGGGCAGTTGTCAGAAATGCAAAGAATGTTTGTAGACGAAGCACCCGATAATATTCAACAATTATGTCGAAGAAACCAAGTAGAGTTTGTGGTTGCCCAGTCGGCAATATTTTAAAAGGAAATATCATGTCACCAATTATCGTCGGCCACCGTGGAGTCGCAGGGACCCATCCAGAGAACACTCGTTCAAGTATCGAGCAAGCTATTGCTCTTGGATTAACTTGGGTTGAAGTGGACGTTCAACCGACCAAGGACAATATTCTTGTTGTGTGCCACGACCATACGCTAGAACGCTGCAGTAATGGGCAAGGTCGTGTCGATAGCCACACCTTAGCCGAACTTAAAGCTCTGGATTTTGGAAGCTGGAAAAAGCCGGACTTTAACGGTGAACCGATCATGACATTGCATGAGCTGTTAGACCTAGCGAAAGAAACCAAACTGAACCTCAACTTAGAGGTCAAGGTCGACAAACATGACACTCAGCATGTCGTTATCTTGCTAAAAGAAGCGTTGATCACCTCTCAGATTTCCAAAGATCAGGTTTTACTGTCTAGCTTCAGCCACCAAGTCGTGACCGCTATTTCTCAAGAAATTCCAGATTATCGTTTAGGTTTGATCTCCGAGAAACTATCAGAGCAAGAGCTTCAAATGCTCCACACTGTCAACGCGTTTAGTTGCCACCTTAACCATGAAAACACCACCGATGAAGATATCGATAACCTCATTAAATCGGGCCTTCAAGTGTGGTGTTATACCGTTAACGAACCGAGTGAATTCCCATTGCTCAATAAAGTAAATGCCGTGTTTACTGATTACCCAACACGCTTTTGTTAAATCCCTGAAAGTTTTGCCAAAACCTGTGCATTTTTTGTAGCAGATTAGAAATATTAGGAGTACATTCGCGCCTAATATTTCTAAGGTAGAATGCTCCCATGGAACTGATTTTCAGCCCAATCTTCCCTGCTCTTTTCGCTATTTTTATCTTCGCAGCAATCGTTCGCGGATTTTCCGGCTTTGGCTTCACCTTAGTTGCCCTACCATTAAGCGCACTCTTCATGCCTGTGATTGAACTGGTGCCAGTATTCATGTTGATCGACCTACTGGGTAATGTTCAGTTATTACCTAAGGTGCGACATTACGTAAACTGGCGCTGGGTTGGAAAAGTCTTTATCCCATGCTTGCTGTTTACACCGATTGGCTTATTAGTTCTTAAAAGCGTCAGCCAAGATACGATCATTCTTATCATCAGCGGGTTTATCTTTGCTTCCGCATTAATGATCAAACAAGGCTTTCAGTATCAAACCGAGCCTAAGTTCGCGCCATATTTATTGGGTGGCCTCGCAGGGTTAATGAATGGAGCAGCTTCAATGTCTGGGCCACCTATTGGCGCTCACGCATTGGCAAGTCCCATTGCGCCTCATGTGGCTAGGGCGTGCTTAATCGCCTTTTTTGTATTGGCAGATTCCAGTGCCTTTGCGGCGGCTTCCGTCAGTGGTATCGTAAATTGGACGGTCATCGTTCTGACCATCGCTTTACTGCCAGCCAGCATGTTCGGGGGCTATATAGGTGCAAAACTTTTCGATAGGTTTGGGGGAGAAAAATTCAAACCCGTCACAATTGTACTGCTGCTTGTGATTGCTTCGGTGAGTGCCGCGCGAGTTCTACTTTAAGGTGAATATTCTTGTGGGGTTATCGTCACTTGGAAGGTTTTAGGCGTTCGACAGCCCTCAAGATAACAATCACCATTCAATATGAATTGGCGTACCCATTTCGACAAGCGCGATGAATTCGTCAATTTCTTGGTTGGTTAGCGCAATGCATCCGTTTGTCCAATCGAAGCTTTGGATAAATTGGGGCGAGCGAGTTTCATCATTTTTTAGACCATGAATTTTGATGTTCCCGCCAGGGGATAGACCAAATTCTCCAGCTCTAATTACATCCTGCAAGTGAGGATAACTGATATGAATGGAACGGTAGAAATTGGATTCTTCGGTCACATAATCCAGTCGATATTGGCCTTCAGGTGTACGGTTGTCGCCCTCATGAAGCTTATGCCCTTTGGGGTACTTCCCTAACGCAACGCGATATTCTCGAATCACGCGGTCTCCACTCATTAGGTACAATCGTCGTTTCGATTTATCGACTTTGACTAATGTGATGGTGGGTTCTGTGGCGTGGTCGGTCTGCTGCGTCTCAGCGTGGGCAAAACTGGTGACAATCACAGCGACAACAGCGAAACAACGAGCAAAGCTAAAATACATCATTCTAAGGCTCTAAAGGCATCGCCATGATTCTAGATTGGGTTTGCATCCCCAAAGACTCATAAAACCCTAACGCTCTTTCATTGAACGCCATCACTTCCAACCGCATTTCCGTCGCTTGTTGTGCAGTTGCCCACTGGGTGACTTTTGCCATTAAGGCTTTACCTACACCTTGTGCTTGAATTGAATCATCGACCACTATGGTATTAACACGACACACTTTATGATCTTGAATAAAGCTAATATCAAGGTTTTGAGTAATTCTCGCGACGACAAAACCGATAATTCGTTCTTCTAATTCAGCCACAATAAATGTGCCGTTAGGTTCAAGCATCAACCCTAGCCAGTATTCCTCATTTCCTTCATGTGAAGCTTGTGGATCAGCAAACACACTGGGAGCCCCTTCAAAGTGTTGCTGGTTAATTTGGTCGGCGAGGACAAGAATGGCTTGGATATCGTGAACTTGAGCAGAGCGAATGAGCATAGACAGGCTTTCCTTAGGTAACATTCGAACCATAGCAAAGAAAATACAGAATATCTTTAATCGGTGAATGGATTTTCACGAATTATTCACGGTGAACGTGGGATTATTTCCGTACCCAAGATGAAAAGGTAATCTCATGAAATCAACGATCCTCACTTTACTTATCAGCAGTGCAACGATATTGCCTATCGCGACACAAGCAGCAGACCTAAGCAATGGTGAAACACAGTTCAAAACACTTTGTGTATCTTGCCACGGTGATCTCGGCCACGGTGACGGCATTGCTGGGCGCGCTCTGCCAGAACAGCCATCCAATATTTACGATGGGCTAACGTCTTTTTGGGAGTCCGAAAGCGAGCTCATGGATACCGTGATGAATGGCAATGAAGGTATGCCTGCGTGGGGACAGATCTTGACTGAATCCGATGTGAGCGACATTTTTGCTTACATCAGAAAAGTAAATCAATAAAAAAGAAGGCTAAGGTAGCCTTCTTTTTTTCATGACTCAAAAGGGATTAATCTAATTCGAGTAAACTGGATATCTCACTGATTTTGTCTCGCCACTCTAGCTGCATTGCTGGCTTTTGGTGCTTCACCTTTCGGTTAAGATCATCATCTAGAAGCTGCTCTAATTTTAATAGTTCAGCTAGCAAAGACTCTTCATCCAAAACGCTCGAAGACTCGAGCTGAGATCCGGCAGACTTAACAACAAGGCCACCTTCCCTCTGATCCGTTTTCGTATCGACGCTTAGGCGGCAATATACTTCTGAAACATCGTGGTGCTCCTCAAATACTCCGTCGCTAACCAGCCAAAATCGATTACAACAAGTCTCGATCAACTCTCTATCGTGGCTCACCACCATCAAGCCGCCTTCAAAACAACTTAATGTGTCAAAAAGTTCCTGCTTACCTTCTAAGTCAAGATGGTTAGTCGGCTCATCAAGAAACAGTAAGTGGTAGTTAGCGAGCGTGAGCCCAACAAATAGTAGCCTTGCTCTTTCACCGCCACTTAACTCTTTTACCTTCTGAGTATGTCTGTCATAAGAAAAGCCGGAGCTGATCAGCGCCATTTTTCTCTGCTCATCGGCTAAATCAGCAAACGGTCGGAGCGCCTCCAGCAACATTTCGTCATCTTGTAGCTGCTGCAAACTCTGGTCGTAATAACCCAACCGACATTGAGGGTGGAACACAAAGTCATCTCCAGAAAGGTGGTTCCCATCAAGCTGATTAAACCGCTGAAACAGCATTCTCAGCAATGATGATTTACCGCAACCATTTCGCCCAACAATCGCGACTCGGTCACCGCTTTTCACCTGTTTATCTAACACCTGAAATAAAGAAGATGCGTTTGGAGCAGGTGTAACCATGACCTGTTTGAAATCAATCAGGCGGTTTGCTGGCAATGCTTGCCCTTTTAAAGACAATGTCCAAGGTGTTCCTTCCCCTAACTGGGTTTGGCTTTCCTCTAACTTCTGTTTGCGCTTCTCCATATGTTTGGCTTTACGCGCTAAATCCTCGTTGTCATAAACCTTGCCCCACTCAGCTAAACGCTTCGCACTTTTGGCAATTCGGTCAATTTCTTTCTGTTCGATGTTGCGCCTTTGCTCATCCGAAGAATCTTTTTCGGCTAATGCTTCTCTCGCGTCAGAGCAAGCAAGATCAAAGTGGTACAAAGTTTTATCACGCATGATCCAAGTCGTGTTCGTCACCTTATTCAATAAGGTTTGATCATGTGACACCAAAACGAAACTGCCTTTCCAGTTAAGTAAAAACTTTTCTAGCCATAACAGGGTAGGCAAATCCAAATGGTTACTCGGCTCATCGAGGAGCAATAGATCAGGCTGTTGGATTAAGGCTCGAGCCAACAATAAACGCATGTGTTGGCCGCCACTCAATTGCCCTGCAAGTTGCCCCCATTGGTGTTGTTCAAAACCCATTTCAACTAATAAGGTTTCGGCACGCCATTGCTCCTCCTCTTTTATCGAGGTTGGCAGTTGGTCACAAAGCGCATCCAATAAACTGACGCTTTCGAGGTGATAAGGCAGGTGCTGTTCTATATATGCAACGACACAACGCTTAGCTTGGGACAGTTGCCCTATGTAGTCGTCGTTTTGGTGGCTTAAGATTTTAAGTAAGGTGCTTTTTCCACAACCATTGTGGCCAATAAGGCCAACACGATTCCCTTTTTGCAAGGTAAACGAAATCCCTTCAAACAAAGTGCCCGAAGTAAGGTCAATAGAAATAGATTGTGCTGAAAGTAAAGTACTCATAAAAAACTCAAGAATTATGGGCATAAAAAACCCTTGTCAAACTAGTGCTGACAACAATCCTAGAGCTCGAGTGAAGAGAACTCTTTGTAGAACGTGTCCCTGACGGGATGAATGCTTTTCTAAGTTTCGCTCAAGCTCGGACTATCGCAGCGCGATAACGATATTTCTTGAGCGAGTCTCTATAGCAAAATGACGCGCGTTAAAAAAACGGCATACAAACATATCAAATCCTCCTTTTCTCTAGCGAGTAACTCATCAATTAAGTACTCTGATGATTCGATAATTCAATGATATCTAGCATAATAAGTTGAGCGCAAACTTTCATGCGCAGATTTAGATATTGGTCATATCCAATGAACGGAAGGTAAAGGATACATGATTAGACTCGCTGTAATCGGCACGAACTGGATAACGAGTAAATTTGTGCAAGGAGCGCTAGACACTCAACAGATAGCTTTGGCGGCGGTGTATTCCCGAACACTACAAAGCGCAAAGCGGTTCGCAGATGAATTCAACACCGCAGAACTATTTGATGACATCACCGAACTAGCAAAATCTCCCAACATAGATGCTGTGTATATTGCCTCGCCTAACTCATTGCACGCCGAGCAAGCGATGTTAATGCTCAATCATGGTAAACACGTTATTTGTGAAAAACCTATCGCTTCAAACTTCTCTCAAGCCCTAGAGGTGGTGCAGATTGCCGAAGAACGTGGATTGGTATTTTTCGAAGCGTATAAATCAGAGTTCTTACCGAATTTTGGTCAGATTAAGCATGGGATGTCGAAAATCGGAAAGATCCATAAAGCCCACCTAAGCTACTGTCAATATTCTTCCCGCTATCAAAAGTATCTCGATGGAGAAAACCCGAATACATTCAATCCTGAATTTTCCAATGGTTCGCTGATGGATATCGGTTTTTATTGTGTATCGGCTGCCATCGCGTTATTCGGCAAACCAGAAAAAGCGTTGGCTACTGGGCAGTTATTAGATTCAGGTGTCGATGGTCATGGTGAGGCGATTTTTTGCTACCGCGATTACAATGTATTGCTGTCTCACTCCAAGGTCACCGACTCTCACTTACCAAGTGAAATACAAGGTGAAAACGGTTCTATTATCATCGACCATATCGCTGAATGCACAAAGGTGACCATTGAATACCGAGACGGTACCGTGGAAGATTTGAGCTTACCTCAAGCGGAAAACTCCATGTATTATGAAGCCCAAGCGTTTGTAGACAGGATCGTGAACAATCAAACTCAGCGCGATACACGAGCGTTAATGACATCCGAAATCACCACTGAGATGCGCCAACAAGTGAGTATTCGTTTTCCTGCGGATAGCTCAGATGGCTAAAAGATTTTAGGGTTTACCGAGCTTGCTCAGACAAATATTGAGTAAGCTCTTCATGGCAATATTCAATTATTTGTCGAGTAAAAGGCTGCCTATCGTGAATACGTTGGCTAATAAAAATATGCCTGACAAAGCTCAGAATCGTATAGATTTTCACACTCTGTCGACTATCCCTCCCAATTAATTTTTGATAAGTCTCTAAGAAAACCTCTATTTGATCATGTGCGTAATCTAAATCTCCTTTCAAGCGTAGGCATTGCTCTTGAATATGCGCGACAAAGTTTCCAATGTCTAAAGCAGGATCACCTAACGAACAAAGGTCGAGATCCAGCATGTATAACTTCTTGCCATCGATCAGTAATTGATCATGGTAGAAGTCACGATGAATACAAGAAGCATGGGTAAACGGTAGCTTTTTCGAAATAGAGCGACTCATTTGCATAATTTTTGTCAGTTCAGGTTTCCATTCAGAATGCTTAGCGGCGACCCTATCTAAGTTAGATTCGAGTATAAACAGCTCATCTTCAATCGTGTGACGCCTGACGATTTCGGTATCCATAGTGTGCAGCTTATAAATCGCACATGCTGCTTTAACCGCCACCGACTTCCCTTGCCGACTGCAAAAAGGTTCAAAAATCGTCTCACCAGCGACTTTTTCTTGCAGCCACATGTGGTAGGGACGAATACATCCTAAAGGTCTAGGGACTTGAATACCGTCTTCACTATCTGGGGTGAACCGATTGTGATAAAGGAAATGGTTTAACTGATAGGTTCTTTTATCTAACCCCTTAGCGCGCGCTTTTCCTATCATGACTATTCGGTCTCCCGAAAGACGGTTTTCAATATTCAATTCAAACAAAATTCGTTTACCGACTTTATGGCGAATCACGTTACTGCCTGTTAGCACATAGCTTTCGGCATGGTGAATGGTGTCAGATAGCGATGCTAGCAACCGCGGTGCAAGCCGTGAACAATCCGCAATATCTTTTAAAAAAGGCATCGCCTCATCCACTAATTGAGGGGGAGCGGTAAACGTATTATGCGTTTTTTGTTGATGGTAACGTTTTAATCGGCTTTGAGCGGCCGCCATAATCCGCCTCACTTCCTTTTCCCAGTTATCAGAGCCGTTTCTAAAAGGGTGGTGAGCCAATTGGAATAGTGCCACCGCGGTAAAAAGTTCAACTTGCTCCGCTTCCAGGTATCGAACACTGGTATACCCATCAAGCAATAATTTGAAATACTGAATAAGAATTGTTTCAGGTAGCAAGCCAAGCAGATAGTCGCGTTCTAGATGAGCGATAAAAACACCAATATCATACGCACTGTGCCATACCGATACGTCATCAAGATCGATGAACTTAACGCCCTCCTCTGTGATGAGGACTTGCTTAGAATAAAAGTCTCCATGGATGACTGAGTGAGGAGAAGCCAATGACTGAACCGCTAAGTTAAGTTCGCTCGCAAGTGCTTGAGCTTGTTCGCCCAGCGCCGGAATAAGATAGCTAATACCGTTCGCGAGTTCTTCAAGCGAGCGGGCAAACTCATTATCATTCTTCGCTTGGACATATTTGCCTTTTGTTTGGTGAAGGTTCCCTAGCTCCTTTCCACAATCAAATATATTTTCCATATCAAAAGAGCTGTCTTGATAGACCTTAGTTAGGCTCTCCCCTTCAACCCACTCATACAAGAGAATGCGTTGCTTTTGACTTCGACCAATCAATGAAATCAAGTGTTCGCCTCTTAGACGATGGCGATTAGATAACATGGCGGTTTGAAAGCGTTCATGCGTATACATTTTCAACACCGCTTTAGTCCCATCGGATAATTTCAGCTTCGCGACAAATCGGCGTTCAGGTTTGTATTGCAGCGTTTCAATGCTTTCTACATCAACCCAATCATTTCTGAACAAGGCACGATTGATAATGGTAGCTTGGACATTCTTATCAAATAAAAGAGGCAGGGGTTTAAGCTTTCCATCGTATGGGAATCGAAATAGCGCTAAATGCGCAGCCTCTAAGACTTCTACATTTTGAACATTCTCAGCCCTGCCCAACGCCGTCACTTTTGCTAACTTGTCTTCATCTTGCTCTCGGTACGCTTTGGCGTAGTAGTCGCGGCTTTGTTCCGCGGCTACACAGTGATATTTCACAATACAATTAGTGCCTTTTTTGTAACGGATGTATTGCTTTTGAGCCGATTGAAATTTGTCTTCAGGACGCAAGCTTTTTAAAGTTTCTAACATTAGCGCTTCATCCAAAATGATTGGCAAACCATCAATCACTCCATCTCTTTGAATCAAAGCTCGCTCAAATTCTTGCATACCTTCAGCCCGCATTTAGTTGTGAATGAAAAGAGGCAAAGTGCTTAGAGAATTCAGAATCCTCTTTGCCCAACTCAGAAACCTGACCTTGCTCAGCAATTCGCCCATTACGAATAAAAATCACCGAATCACACTGCAGCGTGAGGTCTTTACGATGGGTAACGATCAAGGTGGTGCGCGATTGCGCTAACTTCATTAAAGCCAAATTGATCGATTGCTCTGTGGCCGGGTCTAAGCCTGTTGTCGGCTCATCTAAGATCAGGATGGGTGCATCTCTCAGGGCGGCTCTTGCAATCGCAATTCTCTGTCTCTGCCCTGCCGATAGTGTTACCCCCCGTTCGCCCACTTCAGTATCGTAACCATTTGGCAGCCCTTGAATAAAATCATGCATATCAGCGAGTTTTGCGGCTTGCATCATACGCTCTTCGGTGACATCGCTTTGGCCAATAGTAATGTTGTCTGCAATGCTGGTCGCAAATAAAGCCGTATCCTGCATGACCACTGCTATCTGCTTACGATAGCTAGAGAGCCGGTAATCCCGAATGTCCACATCATCCACACGCACGCTTCCACTTTGAGGGTCATGTAACCGCATCAGCAAGCTAATTAGCGTGGATTTTCCGCTACCAGAAGGGCCAACAATCGCCACTTTCTGCCCAGCTCCGACCTTGAAATTAATATCTATCAGATTAGCGTATTTGTCTTCTAAGTAAGAAAAATGCACCGACGAGAATTGGATATCGCCGTCCAACGTCCCCGCTTCCTTTGCGTTTCTGTCTTCTTTGATATCCACTTCTTGATCTAAGACTTTTAATACTCGTTCACCTGCTGCCGAAGCTTTGGCCAGCCTTGCAGTATATTTGGAAAAATCTCTCACAGGTCTAAATACTCGTCTTAAATAGTAAACAAACACTATGAGTTCCCCTGGAGTTAATACCCCTTCCACTACTTTTAATGCACCAAACCAAAGCACTAAGGCCGTTGAAACTGCCGTTAAAATTTCCACACTTCTTTGCAAACTGGCGGCAAGTCGCTTTCCTTGCACCCCTTCTTTCAAACTTTTTTTGTTAGCGTCACTGAATATGTTTGAAAAACGATCTTCAAGCGTCAGGGCTTGAACCGATTTGATTGCATTGATCGATTCAGATGCAGTGGCCGCCATCACCCCTTCTCTCTGACGGTTTTTCTTGGCTACTTTGTGAATGCGTTTGCTTTTCTTTAAGGTAATTATCCAAAGTAAAGGGAGGGTTGATAATGCGATGAGTGCTAACTGCCAATTCAACCACAGCATCACCCCAATGATGCCGACGAAAATAAACGCGTTACCAATAAGCGGTACTGCAGCGGTAATTGCGATATCTTTAATAAGGCCAATGTCACTAATGATTCTGACCACCAAGTCACCGCTTCGCTGCTTTTGGTGATAGATAGAAGATAACTCTTGAAGATGCTTGAATAGCTTCTCGCGCAGGCTGATGATGACGTGGTTGCCTGCCAGAGCCATGCATATCGTAGTGGCGTACGTCAGCAAAGCACGAGCAATGGTAATACTGACAAGTGCGATCGCCATAAACATGAAAAATGTCGAACTATCGACTTGGTTAAGTGATTCTAATAGTCCCGTTTCGATTTGTTCAGGGGTGACCAATTTGTCGATAATGAATTTAATGGGCCATGGTTCTAGCAATCTCACCAAAGTTTGTCCAAATAACCCTGCAAACGCGCCAACGATCAGCCACTTCCTTTGCTTAACGAAAGGTGCAATGTATCTACCAAACTGAAACAGAGCGGGTAAACTTTGTGAAAGCCCCTTAGGTCTCGCCATTTAGCTCCCCTCTCTTAAGTCAGCCCAATCGAGAATCGTCTCTACTCGTTTTGCCCAACTGTGGTATTCGGTGGCTATCTGTCTCGCTTGTGCACCACAATGTTGCCTCGCCTCTGGGTGAGTTAGATAAAATTCAAGGAAGTGGGTCAGTTGCCCAATATCACCTGCCGAGTACAAGCTTCCGGAAACATCCTGCTCCACGACCTCTTTAATCTGTCCTATATCACTGGCAATAACAGGCAAACCTGCGGCCATATATTCATAGACTTTTAATGGTGAGAAATAGAAATGTTTGCTTTCTGGATAAGGCGCAACTCCTACATCCATGAGTTCATAATATTTCGCGACTTGGTCAGTTGGGACGGCTCCCACAAGATCCACGACCTGCTCTAACTGATGAGCGTTAATGTAGTCTTGGATAACTTCTCTTTGAGGTCCATCACCCACAATCAGTAAACGCGCTTTAGGGAAGTCTCGATGTAGATGACAAAACGACTCCAGTAAGCCTTCGACTCCGTGCCAAGGTTTGAGTGTGCCCACAAAACCAATCGTAAAATCATGATCCGATGGGTGGATACCAGAGTGAACAGACGAAAATCTTTCTGTATTTACGCCATTAGGAAGCACATGCACTTTTCCTTGGGCTTCTTTGTATGATTGAACATAGCGGCCAACTTCATCGGATACTGCGAGAATAACGCTAGCAGACTGAAAACATTGCCTGGTTACCTTCTCTGCGGCAACTTCATCTATCAAACCTCGATATTGTCTTTGTTCTTCAATAAGTGGCGCGTTCACTTCCAAAATCGCTGGAATACCACTTTCATGAGCAAAGCTCATACCTGCATGGCTCCATAGTGAATAACGTTCATACACAAAATCAAAAGGCCCAGAATGTTCCAGCTCTCGAATAGTTTTGTCGTTATCTCTTATATCTGATTGCTCTCTTAACTGACGATCTTTTAACTTGGCATGCTTCACTTTATGAACATCAATCGCGGCTAAATCAGGTGGGCAACTATCTCCTATCGCTGACGCAAATAAACTGATATCGATACCGCACTGAGTAAAGGCTCGCGTGACTTCTTGGACATGTAATGAACAGCCTTTTGAGCCAAAAACAGGTACTCCTCTATCTGAACAAACGTATGCTCCTCTCATTGATGGCTCCTCGTTGCTGATGAGCCCGAGGCTACGGCCTGGGAAAAACACCCTCTAATCTCTCGAGTATTCGCGACAATATCGAAATGCTCTTCAATCAAGCGGCGAGCGTTACTTGCGAGCGTGACTCTAAGTTCACCATTGGTCAGTAACCTCTTTAAGGCGTAAGCCAAAGAGACAGAATTATTTTGCTCAACCATTAGCCCTGTTTGTTTATCAATGATGACCTCTGGAATACCAGTCACATCCGTCGAGACACATGGCGTTCCTAACGCCATCGACTCAAGCAGCACCGTCGGTAGACCATCCCGATTACCATCTTCCCCGACCACGCAAGGCGCCGCAAACACAGCCGACTGCTTTAAATATTCCTTCACTTCATTTTGAGGCAGAGAACCTCGCATCGTCACGACATCGGCAACATCGAGCTCAGATATTAGTGCTTGTAAAGCCTCTTCTTCTTCTCCTTGGCCAATCAATTCACAGCGAAAATCGACTTGTTGAGTTTTCAGTATTCGGCACGCCTCGAGCAAATAGCTGAAGCCTTTTTTCTCCACCAGCCGGCCAACCGCACAAATCAACGGAGCGCGCTCGACGGGCTCATGGTAGTGGAACTGATTTAAGTCTAATCCGTTATAAATACGGACAAACTCACTAGGAGAGATCCCTAAATCATCTTTCAAATATTGAGTATTAAAATCACTCACAGTAATCGCACACGCGGCGTCATGAAACTTTCCTTTCAACGCAATGAAGTCATTATCTTCATGAAAAATATCTTTGGCGTGAGCGGTAAAAGTGAAAGTAATTCCTGTTATGGCTGAGGTGATTTGTGCAACGGTAGTTGAAGTGGTGGCGAAGTGAGCATGAAGATGGTCAATTCTCTTTTTAACCACATATAAACTCAGCTCTAAAGACTGCAAAATTTCTCGGGCACTCGCATGTGGGAATTGCCCTAGCACTTGCCAATATTCTGGGAACAACTGAGCGACTTTTTTCTGAGCCTCCCAAAATGCAGACGCGCGTTCTGCTTTTGACGACAAGTATTTAATAGGTGCTCTAACTTTGGAAATGATGTCTTGAAAATGAGCATCCTGCGGCGGTAACAATGCAAAAATGAACACATGAGCACCAGCTTGCTCGTGTGCCAATATCTCGTTAACGATAAATGTCTCAGAATAGCGTGGGTAACGTTTCACTATATAGGCAACACGCATAGGCCTAACTCCCTGTTATGGCGTTATAATTCGTTAGCCTAGCCTGCTGTTTTTATACGTTATTATTCGACTATATATGCAATAGTCTTTGCTCTAATACTTCCATCCCGTGCATATTGAGTTCTCTCGAGAATCCGTCAGAAGTGTCTTTATCGAGCATGTGACTTACTTTGCTCATTAACACTTTACTGGTTAACACGTCGGGATGAATGTAATCCACAATGCCCTTTTCATAAAAACATTGTGCACGAATAAGTTGTTCTGAAACCGGTGCGACGCGAGGAATAATAATCATAGGTTTGTGATACGACAGCACCTCACAAACGGTATTATATCCTCCCATCGAAATAACCAAATCAGAGTGTTCCAGATAACGCTCAAATTCGTTGGTAAACTCTTTCAATTCGATGTTTTCTTTGCTTTGAGCCAACTCTGCCAAATGAGTATAGTCACGTTGATCCATCTCTGGTCCGTAAAACAAGATACTTTTGACATCACCATGCCAAGCAACATCAGTTAAGCCATTTATGTATGACTCCAGTACTTTTCGCCCATCATCGCCCCCACCAACGGCTACAATGATGAGTTTTTGGTCTTGTTCACTCAGTTCTAAGCCTTGTGAAGGGCCATACTTTCTCGTTCGATCTAAATACCCACAATACGTCACTTTCTTGCGGTTACTCGCAGGGAACTGATACTGCTCTGAAACATCAAAAATCGCTTGTTCTCCCACCACGAGTACCTCGTCGTACCACTCGTCGATCAATTTGAAATACCGATTTTTGGACCAAATGGAATGCGTGACATGCGGGTCATCTAAGATGTCTCTCAGCAATAAAACCTGTCTTGGTTTTTTAGTTTGGTTCTCTAAACTATCAATCGTTTCTCTTAGCTCGCCACTTAATCCCTCGGGCTTCTTATCGACTAAGATCACATCAGGCTGAAACCCTTCAATGGAAGATCGAATAAGCGCTGAACGCATCTGAATTAACGAGTCGATGTTAAAACACTCAAGCTTTGCGCTATAAGCAGCGTCTTGTGAGCGTTGTAGGCAGGGTAACTTTATGTAATCTATTTGAGGGTGAGTTCGAAAGGCATGAAGCATAGGCGAGCCGGTGAGTAACAGAATATAGACATCTTGATTGTGGTTAACCAGATACTCCGCAATGGCGACCATCCGTCGAATGTTACCTAAACCATAACTATCATGAGAGTAAAACAGTAACTTCTTCATCGAGCCCACCTAGCTAGTTCTTTAGAATTATTATTGATCTCGTCACTTCATGCTTAAGTTTTAGATCGCACTCAATAACTATAGATAAAAACATCAATAAACGAAGCTGGGAATTCGGGCAAATAAATCAAAGAAATGGTATTTACAACTAAGTAGTTAAAACTTATAGAAAATAAAACAGAAAAAAGAAACAGAAAAACAAATGAAATGCACGAGGGTAGCGGTAAGGCAGGAAGCTCTGCCTTACCAATTTAGAACGAGGGAAACGTCAATCGAGTAACGCCCTACCGTTATCTCCTTGCTCGTAGATACACAAGCTTACGCGAGACAAGGTTTTGATCTCTTTCAAACTCACGACTAACGAGTTTTTGCCCGTCGCCATATTATTTTTTAAACGATCGACGAGCGCTTGAACTTCGATTATATCGGCTTTCGCTTTTGGAACACGGGAGCTAATAAAGTTGAACCACTTTTCACTCATATTCCGACTGACTTTCGCTAAGACTTCTGAGTTAGTTATCGTAAATGGCTTATCCAGTAAGCCACCATCACGAAGAATGTCATAGATAATATGGCCATTTTTCTTGGCAACCATCATGTTCTTAGTATTCAATTGCAGCTCGCCAATATGACCATTAGCCATCTTCAAGAAGAACTTAATGTCTTTATAGCCGGCTTCGGTCGCACCGCAATTAAATTTCGCATTATCACCTTGGCTAGTACCATAACGGTCTTTCATTGCGCTTTGGTGATGCTGCAACTTTACAAATTCTTCCGTCAGAGCAATCATCGCTTTAGCTGCGATCATATCTTCCATATTTTCGAAGACAATCGTCATGCGCGCCGCATCTTTCAAATCACCAATATCGTAATGACGTTTACGGTTAGTGATCTTATCCAGCGCTCCATGAAAATCTTTGACCCCAAAGTACGCACCCGGCGGTTGTTTTAACGTGCCATTACAAACGGAAGCGACTTTCACTGCGTACTCTTTCAAGGCTTCTTGCGCTTCCACTGTTTCCATAAACATCATGAACAACTGCTTTTTCTTCAAGTTCGCATTCGCGACCTGATTTCTTGAGCCAAAATCAAGATTACCGTCAGCTAGCTTGGCACTTGATGATGCATCTAAGTAGTTATGGATTTTTTCCTTCTGCGTCATAATATCAAGAATAACTTGGTCTTGATTTCTATTCGCTTCATTAAGGTACTCGAAGTTCTCTACTTTATGTTTCAATGCCTGTAATCGATGATTGTAGTCTTCCACATTGACCAAACGAAACCCCTGCGACATGATCCCTTGTTGGTTTATCTTCGCCAAAACTTTTGCTTTGTTTTTTCTTACTTGCTCTTGGCTGATCTGAATCTCTTCCGTGGTCGGCATATCCTTGCTCCCTAAAACAACTGCTACGACAAAATTGCGCTTCCCTATACCTATAAGCACAGATATCAGTTTAGAAATTAAATAATCACATAATGAATTACTGATAAGTAAATAAAATAACGCGGGTTTGAGAGGTACTACCATAATCTAGCCAATAAACGATTAGAAACGCTAAGCTCAGTTAGAGGGTAACTAAAAGGTGAGTTTGATTGAGGCATGCGTGCAACTAATGAAGGGGTTAACCAGGAGCCCTTTTAGGTTACTGTATATAGGGCTCTTCTTATTCTGACAATGATCATCACTCCAGCGGGAGTTGAAACGTATTTTTTATTTCTTTAACGGAGACATTGGACTGAATGGCACTGACCCCTTTAACGCGTCTCATCGAACTAATACGCTCAAAGTATTCATCTAAATCCTTGGCGACGACCTGGACAATATAATCCGCGCCACCAGCAATGCAGTGACACATCAAGATCCAGTTCGCGCCCTCAACAAAATCCTCAAACGGCTCTGTATTTTCGACTTCATGACTTCCAAGAGTCACTAAAGTGAACCCCGATACTTGAAAGCCCAATTTTTTGCGGTTTAGCTTCGCGGCATACCCTTCGATGTAACCTTCTTCTTCCATCTTTTTCCAACGTCGCCAACAGGGTGTTTCACTCAAGTTGACTTGTTCGGCCAACTTACTGTTACTCATGCGTCCATCTTCTTGAATGTGCCCAAGAATACTGATGTCGGTGTCATCTAAAAGGAAATTAGTGGATTCTTTCTTTTTCATATCTAATTTGGAAATTACTTGCTCAATTTAACTCTAATACTAACTCAGATAGCAACGTTATTCCTACATGGATAGGTAAACTATCTCCCATATTAACCTTTAGTTTAAATGGGAGTGAGCCAATGAGCGCTCAACTAATGACAGCTTTATTACTGTTTGCTGTCACAATTTCAATGACACCAGGTGCCGGCAATGTCGCGCTAATTGGCTTATCTAGCCGATATGGTTTTACGGCAACATTGCCTTTCGTCTCAGGGTGCGCGGTAGGAGTGATTGCTATATTGGCAGGGTCCAGCATCGGGCTTGTTGGGTTATTTAGCCTATACCCAGATTTATACATTATCTTGAAATGGCTAGGCGCCGCTTACTTGTTGTATATGGCGTGGGGCATCGCTAACACCAAGCTTGATGATTCTAGCGAAGTAAAAAGATCTGGATTCATTTCAGGAGTACTCGTGCAGATCCTCAACCCGAAAAGTTGGGTCGCATCTTTAACGGTATTTTCGCAGTTCATCTCACCCACTTACCACTACCTTACTCAAGTGGTAATCATTATTAGCGTAATGGTCATCACCGGCGTGCTGGGCATGTTAGCTTGGGCATACTTTGGAACCATGCTTAACCGATTGATTCAATCTCCTAGAAAGTTAGTTTGGGTCAACCGTGGGTTTGGAGGCAGTCTCGCATTAGTCGCTCTATTTGTATTAGTACAACCGGCTACCTTGAATTAACACGCAGTACTTGGTCTAACTGTTGTTCAGTCTTCCCTCCTCGCCAAAGACGATACTGCCAACAAATAAAAAAAAGCCTGCTTATTTCTAAGCAGGCTTTCTAATCATTAATTCTATCTAACACTTTAAGGCTTACATACTTCGATCAGAATATCTTCGTTTTGAAGATTTTGCGCCAGCACGCTAGGCAGTGGCTTATCGGTAAACAAAGTCGTCGCTTCACGAATATGGCACAGTGCAATTGAGCCTTTTGGAACGAACTTTGTCGAATCTAACCCTACGTAGATATGACGCGCAGATTTCATCACCGCTTGCACTAGCTCAGTTTCATTCAGGTCATATTCTAATAGCGTACCATCAGCATCTAAAGACCCTGCACTTGTCAGCAAGTAGTCGAATCGAAACTTTGAAATGAAATCCATTGCTTCAGTGCCCACAATCCCGCCGTTTGAAGCTTTCACTTTACCGCTTGGGATCAACACATCAAATGTGCTGTTCGCATGAAGTATATTGGCAACTCGTAAACTATTAGTGATTACTTGAAGGTTATTCTTCGATAACAAGTGATTAGCAATCGTCTCGGCTGTCGTACCAATTGTAATAAACACCGTCGAGTTATCTGGCACTAATTCAACAATCGCCTTGGCTATCGCACCTTTCTCATGAGTCTCTGCACTTTTTCGAATCTCATAATCAAGGTTCGTTTTCGTTGCCGGAGAGCTGGCACCACCATGGTGACGAATGAGGAGCTTTTCATCACTGAGCTTCTTGATATCACGGCGGATAGTTTGCGTAGAGACATCTAGCTCTTCAGCGAGCTCCTCTACGGTATAATATCCTTCATCAATTACTAACTTTAAGAGCTTGTCTTGTCTAGGGTTAGTCATGCTAAACCTTCTTATTGAGTGATATATTGGTCCACTGCTTCACGAGTTGGGATCCCCTCTCGGCCCCCTAACTTAGTACATTTAATAGCAGCGACACTATTTGAAAACTTAATCGCCTGTCGGCTTTCCATCTTTTCTGCCACAGCAACGGTTAGCGCACCGTGAAAAGTATCTCCCGCACCAGTTGTATCGACAACATCGATCACTGGAGCAGGTTCATGGAACAATTCGCCATCTACTAGCCAATAACAGCCGTGCTTACCGACAGTGACGTAAACTTTTCCGTCCGTTTTTTCTTGTGCAAGGCGAAGTCCGCGCTCTATTTCTGTCGTATTGACAAAATTGGACAAGCCTTCTTCGGCAAAAGCGACATGATCCGCTAACGCAACCAACTCATCGATAGGTTCTGGGGAGATATCCGCATCTAGAACAGACGGTATGTTGTACTCTTTTGCCTTTTGTAATAAGTACTTAGCGCCTTCAGGCCAACGTACATCGCATAAGATAGCATCAAACTGACGGAAATCAACAGACTCCAACGCTGAGATATCACGGCTTAGACGCGGGTCTTGATGATTTATGATCATACGCTCACCCTCATCATCAACCAAGACACTAGAAAAAGAAGAAGACGCTTGCTCAACCGTCACGATGTGATTGGTGTTGACGCCATAGCTATTCAACTCATCTATCATTGTGGTCGCGACACTGTCTCCCCCGACTCGGCCGATAAACTCAACCTTGTGTCCCATCTTCGCCACGGCAACCGACGCCGTTGCAGCTGGGCCTCCGCCAATTTCAAAGTAATCTTTAGATACGAATTTTCCGCCAGTGGTTGGCAATTGATTAACCAGTTGGACTCGATCTAAAACCGTAATTCCTAAACATGCAATTGTCATGATGACTCTCTTAATTCTTCACATTATTGGATTGCTAACTAGCAAGATTCTGATTTCAGTATATCTATTTTTTACTTTTTGGTTGGGATTACAATCACAAAACAACCAAAACAGACACAAAACAACAAAATGTGACACTTATTACAGTTAAAATGTTTATTAGTGATTATATTAGTCACAACTCAAGCAAACACTGAAGGAAATACGAATGTCGACGATTGGATTTATTGGTTTAGGTCAAATGGGCACACCAATGGCGCTAAACCTCATTAAGGGTGGTCACTCAGTCAAAGTTTATGACATCAACGAAACTGCAGTTCAATCACTGGTAAGCCAAGGCGCGGTTGCAGCTTCTTCACCAGCGGACGCTACTTTAGATTCAGAATTTGTCGTCACTATGCTGCCAAACGGCAATTTGGTTAAGAACGTGATATTTGGTGAGAACGGTATTGCCTCAACATTAGATAAGAACGCATTACTGATTGATATGTCGACTATTCACCCGTTCGAAACCGACGCGTTAATTAGTCAAATGAGTGAACAGGGCTTTTCTATGATGGAAGCCCCTGTTGGTCGTACTTCCGATCATGCTGTGAAAGGAGAGCTACTCATTTTAGCTGGCGGTACCAACGAACAAATCGCTCGAGCTCAACCTCTTTTTGATTGTATGGGTTCTGAAACCGTCAACGCAGGTGGTGCGGGTAAAGGAATACGCGTAAAAATCATCAACAACTATATGAGTATTGCCCTAAATGCGCTTTCAGCGGAAGCCGCTACTTTATCTGAAGCGATCGGTCTTGAGTTTGAAACGGCGCTTCAAGTTATGAGTGGCACGCCAGCAGGAAAAGGCCACTTCACAACAACTTGGCCAGGTAAAGTACTAGCCGGGGATTTATCTCCAGCATTCATGCTAGACCTTGCCCATAAAGATCTCGGCCTTGCGCTTGATCTAGCAAATCAAGTGAACGTTCCAATGCCGTGTGGCGCAGCATCCCGCGAGTTATACAGCATCGCAAGAGCTGCAGGACGAGGCCGCCAAGACTGGACATCTGTCTTTGAGCAACTGCGCGTAACCTCAGGTCTAGAAGCAAAGATTAAATAACGATTTATAAAAACGAGACGATAACGTGAAACTAAGTGTTGAAGACTGGGGCGAAGTCGAAGGGCAAACGCTGCCTGTAAAACGGTTTACTCTTGAGAATAGCCAAGGCATAAAGCTGCAGATCACTAACTATGGCTGCATTGTTACTTCGTTGGAAGCCCCAGATCGCTCTGGTAACAACGCCGATGTGGTGTTGGGTTATGACAGTCTAGAGAAATACTTAAATGGGCATCCATTTTTCGGTGCGATCGCAGGCCGATTTGCTAACCGTATCAGAAATGGTCGCTATCAACTTGATGGTGAAACGTACCAGCTCGAAACCAACGAAATCCCCACGGGGCAGCACCTACATGGTGGTGCCAAAGGTTTCGACAAATACGTATGGGACTTTGAAATAGAACAGCAACAACATGCTATTTTTATTCACTTAAGCCGGACTTCTCCCGATGGTGAATCTGGATACGGTGGCACTTTGAATGTCACGCACTCAATTGGCTTAGACGAGCAGAATCAAGTGCATTACAACTTCAAAGCGACCACTGATAAACCAACCGTCATCAATTTGGTTAACCATAGCTACTACAACCTTGCGGGGCATGACTCAGGCTCTGTCGACGCCCATGAACTCAAGTTATTTTCTCGTTTTTATACGCCCGTTACCCAAGATTCGATTCCAACTGGAGAGATTCGTTCTGTGTTGGGTACAGGGTTGGACTTCACCAATACTTCAATTATTGGTGAAAACAAAGCAACGCTCACAGGTGGTATGTTTGACCATAATTTCATCCTTGAACGCGAACAACGTCAAGGTGAATACCACTACGCAGCAGAACTTTACGACCCTAGTAGCGGCCGGTTTATGACTGTTTTAACCACTCAACCGGCCGTTCAATTTTACAACGGTGCAAAGCTATCGAATAAACCATGGATTGGCCGAAAGGGATACAAGTATGAATCCTTTTCAGGACTGTGTTTAGAGACTCAACACTATCCAGATAGCCCAAATCATGCTCATTTTCCTAGCACACGTTTAAACCCCGGTGAGTTATTTGAAGAGAAAACTATCCATCGTTTCTCCGTGAAATAACCTCACACACAATTACATGAGTGGGCGAATCCAAGCCCTTCATTAGGACTTAGTTATGGACATCACCGTCATTCTAGTCGCACTAATCATTGCATTAGGTGGCTTTACTCAAGGGTTAACTGGATTCGGTTTAGCTCTCGTATCAGTACCCTTACTGTCACTCGTTGTCGATGCAAAGATGGCTGTGCCCATTGCCGGTATTTTTGGCTGGTTAGTCACCTTTCCTATCGTATGGAAAATGCGTCATTCCATTCAATATAAGGCCGGGCTTATCTTAGTTGCAGGGTCATTACCCGCTTCTTTTGTGGGCGCCAAACTACTGGCAAGCCTGCCATCGCAGTACATTCTAATTTCAATGGGCTTCGTGCTTGTTCTTTCTAGTTTGCACTCAATGCGTTCTTCTAAGCCATTATTTCAACAAACATCTGTCCCGATCACTGTCGGTGCGGGCTTTACTTCAGGCGTATTAGGGGCAAGCGTTGGGGAAGCTGGGCCGCCAGTTATCGCCTATACCTCGATGCAGCCTTGGACGGCCGATCAATCTAAATCCACACTGGCCTTCTTTTTTATGCTGCAAATGATTGGAGCAATCATCAGCTTTTGGAGTGAAGGGCTAATCACAGAGGAAGTCACCGCTTTAGTCACAAGCTCTATGCCAACCTTCTTGATTGGCATGACCGGTGGCATGGTCGGCTATCACTTCTTACAAAAATACAAAATTAACTATCATCACATCGTGCATAGTCTTCTTTTAGTCATTGGTTGTGTCTTAATTATCAAAAATGTCCATTTTTGATTGAAATTGTAACAAACACTACATCGCTAACAGATTTGAAATCCACTGACTGATAATTTCAGCAGTAATAAAATAATAACGAGGAAACTCCCTATGAAATGGATCAATACTAAATCCCATAATGCTTGGTTAGACACAGAGACCGACCGCATCTTTGAATTCGGTCGTAATGCTGTCGTACCGAATGGATTTGGCTGGGTTGGTAACAATGGCAACGTTCGCGAAGAAATGGGAACGCGCCTTTGGATCACCGCTCGCATGCTGCATTGCTACTCACTTGCAGCTCTGATGGGACGCCCTGGTGCATACGACCTTGTAGAGCATGGCATCACTGCTCTTGAAGGCCCGCTAAAAGATGAAAAACATGGCGGTTGGTACGCCACCATTGACAATGAAGGGCAAGGAATCGTTGATGCATCTAAGCAAGGTTATCAGCATGCTTTCGTTTTATTAGGTGCAGCAAGCGCTGCAACTACGGGCCACCCACGCGCTCAAGCTCTACTTGATGAAGCAATTAACGTGTATGAAAACCACTTCTGGTGCGAAGAAAAACAGATGTGCTTTGAATCATGGGATGAATCATTTACAGAAACAGAAGACTACCGTGGTGGTAACGCTGCAATGCACTCTGTAGAAGCCTTCCTGATCGTCTATGACGTAACGAAAGACAAGAAATGGTTAGACCGTGCACTCAACATTACTGAGTTCATGATTAACAAGACAGCCAAAAGCTTGAGCTATCGTGTCAATGAACATTTTGATTCAGAGTGGAATCCACTTCCTGACTACAACAAAGAAACACCTGCGAGCCACTTCCGCGCTTATGGAGGCACACCTGGGCACTGGATTGAGTGGGGCCGCCTAATTTGCCACTTACGTGCAACGCTTCTGGAAATCGGTGCCGATTGCCCTGATTGGCTATTAGAAGATGCTATCGGCCTGTTCGACGCAACTGTGCGTGATGCTTGGTCAGTTGATGGTGCTCCTGGTTTTGTGTATTCCGTAGATTGGGATGGCAAGCCTGTCGTTCGCGAACGTATCCGCTGGGCGCCTGTTGAAGCTATCGGTACAGCCTACGCTCTATATACGGTGACAGGAGATAAGAAGTACGAAGACTTCTATCGCATTTGGTGGGACTACTGCCGCACTTATTTGATTGACTATGAAGGCTGCTCTTGGTGGCAAGAGCTAGATGTAAACAATCAAGCTGGTACCAGTAAAGTATGGGATGGAAAACAAGACATCTATCACCTGATGCACTGCTTAGTTATCCCAAGACTCCCGTTAACACCTGGCCTAGCGCCTGCGCTGGCAGCAGGCCTTCTAGACCAAGGTGTAAACTAAAGAAGTTCACTCGCAAATACCAATCTAGATATCAATTCAATGGCAGCCAATATGGCTGCCATTTTCATTCTCTTTTCTCTTCGTTTCAAAATTGTCCATTTCATTGTGTGCGCCAGCACTCAATTTGTCTATTTATGTCCGCTTTTGTCACAAAGTGATATGCAAATAACAGTTTTGTAAGTTATCGACTGGTAATTTACACATAACAACAACGAACAACAAAACTATAGAGGAAACTTACATGCCTTACGTGTCTGGTAAAACAATGATTAACGAAGCGTGGAACAATGGTTACGCGATCGGCGCATTCACAGCTCATAACCTAGAGACAATTAAAGCAGTCCTACTTGCCGCTCAAGAAGAGCAATCTCCAATCATGCTTCAAATCGGCCAAAAGGCGATCAATGAAATCGGCATGGCACCATTACGAAATGCAGTAGATTCCCTGATCCAACATCATGAAATTTCTGTTCCAATTTGTATCCACTTAGATCACAGCCGCAAATTTGAGCAGTGCATCGAAGCCGCGACACGTGATTTTCAATCATTGATGTTTGATGGCTCTGCACTTCCATTCGAAGAGAACATTCGCATTACTAAAGCAGTAGTAGAAGTTGCAAATGCGCTTGGTTTAGGTGCCGAAGGAGAAATAGGCAAGATTGGCGGTACAGAAGATGACATCACTGTTGATGAAAAAGACGCGATGATCACCACAGTAGAAGAAGCACTCGACTTCTCTGAGCGTACAGGTGTTGATTACCTTGCGGTATCCATCGGTACGGCTCACGGTGTCTACAAAACAACGCCAGAACTAAAATTCGAACGCCTATCTGAAATCAAAGAAGCAGTGAAGAAGCCTATCGTACTGCACGGTGGCTCTGGTGTTCCTGATGACCAAGTTGTTGAAGCTGTGAAACGTGGCGTAGCCAAAATCAACGTAGACACAGAATTACGCCAAGGCTTTATTCATGGTGTACAAGCACACTGGAAAGAAAACGAGTCAGATTACATCCTTGCAGATGTCATGAACACAGGTATAGCTTCAATGAAAGAAGTCGTACAGCACAAGATTCGTCTATTCGGTTCTAACGGCAAAGCGTAACTCGCCCTAGGTTCGAACTAACCCTACAAAAAGCGACACACAGCTTTCATACCAAAGGCAGCGACTGTGACCAATACAATGAGCAGCCAACAGACCAGTAAGGCAGTGTGTCGTTTTAATAATTATATAAATACTAGTTTTATGGTGATTCTATGTTAAGAGCCATTGAAAAAACACTGAATGCAATCACAACACCTCTTTCTAAGGTTTTACGTCATATCGCGGGGCTTTTACTGCTGACGATGACGGTCATTGTCGTTGCCCAAGTTCTATTCCGATACGTACTGAATATCCCATTAAGTTGGACGGATGAGTCTTCGAGATTTTTAATGATCTATATGACTTATCTTTGTCTGCCTTTCGTCTATCTAACCGACAAAAACATCGCAATGACATTCGTCACCGAGATCATTGAAAAGAAAGCCCCAAGAGCCTATTCCGCTTTCTGTCTGATCGGACATATTTCAGCCATGTTGGTGTTTTATATCTGGATTACTTTCGGTTGGAACTTCTTTAAAACAGGCTCTGTAATGGCAGATAGTTTGCCAATACCGATGTACTTCGTCTACATCGCACCTCCCGTCATGATGGCCGTCACCATGCTTTATGCCGTTCAAAAATCCCTTGCTTCTATCCGAGGAGTCCTAGGAGATTTTAAAGACATTTCTAACACTTCGAAAACAGCAGAGCTATACGAAGGTTGTCAGCCCAATGAAGAAACAAGCACACCTCTTGTCGAAGAGCCGCTTGAATTGAAAACAGAGTCTTAGGAAGGTCAGCATGGTTTCTCCAATATTTTTAGTCTATTTCCTAGTTTTACTTATCGTTGGTGTTCCAGTTTTATTTACTCTGGGGCTATCACCAATCATTACTCTATTCCAAAACGATCAAATGCTTTTCGCTAACATGCTGTATCAGCGTTTGTATTCAGGTTTAGATAGTTTCTTACTTCTCGCGCTACCGTTTTTTATGTTGGCTGGCGAGTGCATGACAGCGGGCGGTATCACCCCTCGAATCATCGCTTTTGCACAAACTATGGTACAGCACCTACGTGGTGGCCTTGGCCATGTTGTTATTCTTGCAGCGACAATTTTTGGTGCTTTAACAGGTTCAGCAGTCGCAGCTACATCAGCGATTGGCGGAATGCTGATCCCTGAGATGAAAAAATACAATTACGATACCGGTTACTCAGCAGCATTAACGGCTGCGGCGACAGTACTTGGTAACATCATACCGCCTTCAGGGATCATGTTGATTTATGCGTTCGTCATGAACACATCAGTAGCGGCGATGTTCCTAGCAGGTGTCACTCCAGGCATTATCTTTTGTATCGGTTTGATGGTGATGAATCGCTATCAAATTCGTAAATACCCGCAAGTCCAACCTATGGAAAGAGCTCCCGCGATGGAACGCCACCAAGCATTCAAGCTGGCGATTCTACCACTGATGACGCCTGTCATTATTCTTGGTGGTATTTATGGCGGTATCTTTACACCAACAGAAGCGGCAGCCGTCGCCGTTGCCTACGCGATTTGTGTTTCTCTTTTCATTATTAGAGTTACAAATGTCAAAGCAACATACGCACTATTTGCAAAAGTAGCGGTAAATGCTGCATCTATTCTGATCATCGTCGCTGCGGCTAGCGGATTCGCATCTCTTATCAGCTTATCCGGTGTCTCAAACATGGTCGCAGACTTCATGAACGGAATTACCGATAACCCGTACTTACTGTTTGCCATCATCAATGTTCTGCTTTTCGCTATCGGAATGTTCTTAGATGCAGGCCCAGCAATTCTGATATTTGCTCCAATATTTGCGCCAATCATGATCAATGCTGGTATCGATCCAGTTCACTTTGGGGTGGTCATGTGCGCCAACCTTTCTATTGGTTTAGCAACGCCACCGATGGGGCTGGTTCTATTCGTAGCATCAGGCGTATCGAAAGTATCAGTTTCTGAAATATCGAAAAAAATCATTCCTTTCTTATTGGTAGAAGTCGCATTGATCTTCGTGATCTCTTGCTTCCCTCAACTAGTAATTGGCTTACCACAGCTATTCGGAATCATGTAAACACAACATTAATACAATAAATACGGAGCGTCATTGCATGGCGCCACCAATAACTCTCTACACGGTAATGAACAATGAAAAAGACAATCTTAGGTTTAGCAACCACTGCAGCGCTAATGTTTTCTGGTGCATCACTAGCCGCGACAGAATTTAACGTAGTACACCTTACTTCACCTGACAGCTACAACCACCAGTCGCTGTTGGTATTTAAAAATCACCTAGAGACCCGTTCAAATGGAGAGCTCACGGTAAAAATCTACGGCTCAGGCCAACTATGTGGCTCAGGCAAAGAGTGTATCGCAGGGGTTCAGGCGGGAATGTTTGACTACTTCCCAACAACGGTTTCAGAAATTGCTTACTACTGGAAGCCTGCTGAATCTTTCGATCTACCTTACCTATTACCAAATGACCGTATCGCAGAATGTGTCTATGGCAATGATGAATTCATCTCTGATGTTCGCGGGAACGTACTGAAAAAAGCGCCAAACGTCCGATTAATGATGGTCGCAAACTCTGGTGGCTGGCGTAACTTTGCTACGACGAAAAAGCCGGTTAAATCTCCAGAAGATGTCGAAGGCATGAAGATCCGTACCGTACCGGCAAAAGTACAACAAGACCTAGTTAAAGAACTCGATGGTTCGCCGACTCCAATTGCTTGGCCAGAAGTATACACAGCGCTATCGACAGGGGTGGTTGAAGGAACAAAAAATGGCATCGTTGATATCATCCAAAGCCGTTTCCACGAAAGCTTGGACTACCTAACGCTAGACGGACACGCCTACATGGGAGGCGCTTGGCTCATGTCTGACATGAAGTTTAAGTCGCTTTCACCAGAACTAAAACGAGTTGTATTAGATGCGATTGAAGCACAGCAGCAATACCTAATGTCTTATCCAAAACATAATGAATACGCTTCTTATGAAGCCTTCAAAAAAGCTAACGGTAAGATTTACAACCCAACTGCAAAAGAGAAAGAAGCCTTTAAAAAAGCCACCCAGCCTGTTGTGGACAGTTGGGCAAACACGGCTGATGCCGAAGGTAAGAAATGGTTAGACCGCTTCCAAACAGAAATAGCGACGTGTGAGACCAAGATCAACGCATCTTACAAAGTCTCAATGAACTAACGATCCGAAAGCACCACTGTAAAGTGGTGCTTTGCCATTCTACAGAGATAAAAACGATCATGATAAAAGACAAAGGCGATCTAACTGCAAAAGCGAATAAGATCATTTTAGGGCTAGGTGGTAAGGAAAACATTGTCGAAGGAAATATAGACAATTGTGCAACTCGATTGCGCATCCAAGTCCATAATACAGAGCTAGTCAACGAACGACTATTACGAAGACAAGGTGCCCTTGGCTTCATCAACCTACCAGATAACCATATTCAAGTGGTTTTCTTAAACGTTCACCCACTTGCACACGAAATTAGACAAGCACAAAGCGTTCACTAAACACTTCCTAGCCTTTTCGCACAGACCTAATTAATAAGTTACCCGTTAAACAAATGTAAAAAAGCCCGCTGATTTCTCAGCGGGCTTTTCAATGTGGTGGAGGGATAGGGATTTGAACCCTAGAACCGCTATTAACGGTTGCCGGTTTTCAAGACCGGTGCTTTCGACCACTCAGCCATCCCTCCAACAAATTGTCATCAACAGATTAGTACACTGTTGAGGTTGTTACTTGTTAAACAAGTAACTAAATCAAAGCCTGGCGATGTCCTACTCTCACATGGGGAAGCCCCACACTACCATCGGCGCTATTGTGTTTCACTTCTGAGTT
>NZ_JBHZSF010000009.1:0-191390 GCF_043642225.1 Vibrio profundi
CAAGGGATTTAAAATCCCTCGGCGTTCGCGCTGTGCCGGTTCAAGTCCGGCCCGGGGCACCATCTACTTCCTCAGTTTAGAGGAGCGTGGTTCACTAACGAACTGAAAGGTGATATGTTAGAGCGACCAAGCGGCTAGCATTTATCTTGTTATATGCTTAATAAATCGAGTTATTTGAAGCCCCGACAGCAATGTCGGGGCTTTTTCGTATTGGCGTTATAGTTAGACGGAATCAAAAAAATAACCCAGTCGAAGGACTGGGTTTGTAGTTTAATAGGTATTCATAATGATGAGCTGTTGCCCGTCTGATACATAGGTTTGATAACCATCGCCAGAAACAGCAAGCGCATTCGATATCAAACTGTTGTATCCACCAGACGCATAGCCGCTGAAACGTTCAGCGCCGTCCGCTTGGTAAATCCATAAGTCTTTTGGACCATAATAGGCTTCAACGATTCCATGAACCTCATCATTCTCACCGATAGTGACACCGTTCGGGTAAGCGTCTGCAGACAGTGAATCAGTTTTTTTCATACTGTTGATATCAATCGCAGGGAAAGTATATGGCCAACCGCTAGCGGGATAGACGATGGTGCCGGCGCTATTAACTGCAACGGCGCGTGCGTTGGAACCCGTTCCATGTGGTGCGGTGCCAATGTGGTTTATATTTACGTCATCACGATAGCTGTTGTAGTTGATTTCATAGCAATTAAGTGTGTAGGGGGACAAATAAAAACTTATTGCACAGAAACGATTACCAAATAAGCTCACATCAACGTAATGGTCACGAGTATACCATGTGCTGTATGCATACCAATGTCCGTCACCGCGTATAGTAAGACGTTTACCTGATTGAGCATCATAGACATTGCCACCAGGTGCAACTATTAATGGTTTCCCTGATGGTTCTGCGAGATCAAACATATCAGCGAGGTCATCGTTACCTTTCCAAACACTATGGAGAGCAAATGTCTCTAAGTTAAAGATAGCGATGCTGTTGTTATCAATACCGCTATAAAGCCAGCGGCCATCTTCACTGACTTTGATGTCACCAAATCTGTGAGTTCCACCAAGTTCAAGGCCTGCCACATAGTCTAGAGTGTGGCTGTTGTAGACGCTTATTTCAGCAGAATCTTGTAATGCATCGCTGACATAAACATAAGGTCTAACTGGATCAGCCGCGATGTTGTGGTATTCACCGGCTATGTTTGTCTTCAACTCAGGGTCGGTGTCACCTATCCAAAGTGATACCTTAATGCTCTCACTATCTAAGATGGTGTTGTTAGAAGCACTAACAATAACTTTCGCCTGATGCAGTGTTTGATGAGCCAAGCCGTCAACGTTCGCTTCAATACGTAATTTGTCGGAGGTTGTGCCTGAAGGTGTAATCGTCAACCAGTCCACATTTGTGGTTGCGACCCATGGCGTGTTTGTCAGATCGTAACTATCAAGAACATCCAAATCAGCGGACAGTCGACTCTTGGTTACGAATTTAGTTAACGCGACCCCTCTATCAGGAACAAGTAGGGCGTGACGTGAGGCTAACACTTGAATGTCTATACTCTCGCTTACGATATGTCCTTCTACATTGGCCGAGACGTCGACAGAAAAATGGTTTTCTCCTTCAGAAATATCCGCAGATGACGCAAGCCAAATATTGAGTGGTTTGGCGATAGCAGACGCATAGGCAGTTGAAGCATCGAAGTTATTGGAACTCGTCACCGACACTGGATAAGTATGCGAACCGGTATTTAAACTTACTTCAAGGCTGTCTGACAAACGCTTCCACTTATCCGATGCATCAAATACTAAGCTGTGTTTACTTAGGGTTAACTTTGGCAGTTTTAGATCTGCGGAAACCTTGATATCAATTTCAGCACCGTCCAGTTTGTTGATCAGCGTTAAGGTCGAATCATACTGGCCAGGAGCCATGTTAAAATCACTGATTGAGACTTCAATCGAAGACGAACCATTTCCTGAGTATTGATCAACGGTTAACCAAGTGTCGTTACTGACTAATAACCAGTCTAAATTAGTCCCGGTAATTGAGAACTGTTGGGTGCCTTTTATCGATGAACCAATCGTATGACTTAGGCTCAGACTGGATAAGTTTGCTGCTAATTTATCGTGCCGAGTTGGGTCTAAAGGGTAATGGTCATCAATATCTAGTACGCCATCATTATCGGTGTCTAATGCTGGCTCAGTAGGCTCAGTAGGCTCAGTAGGCTCAGTAGGTGAAGTACCATTGTCGCCTGAATTGTCTTCACCAGAACCATCTTGATTGCCGCTGTTATCTGGTGCCCCATTATTGTCTGGTTCGATATCAGGGGCACTGTAGTTGGTTAGTTCAATAACTTGACCATCTTGAACTCGTCGTATTATTCCGACACCTTCCGCAAACCACAGATCAACATTCCATGGCACTTCAAAGTAATACCCGTCAATCGTAGAACTGATCGACAGATTAAGAGTGACGTGAGTGGCATCAAATGTACCAAATGGGACGGTAATGCTTTCTGTTCCATTTACAAAACTAGTACCGAAGACGTTTATTGATCGATTGCCGTAGGTTGGTTGAATATTGGCGGTACCTGTAGAGGATATATATCGCGACATTTGAGTTGCGCTACCAAGTAGTTGTACCGATTCATCGAAACGAAAATCAATTTTAAAATTGCCAACCCCAGATACGCTTGTCGATGGGGAATAAAAACCAGCAAAAGAGACGCTGTCTTCAGTTGCAATGAAGTACTCTTTGCCTCCGGTCGGGTAGTTGATTACTTGTGCCGTTTCTCCACTTATTTGAGTGGTAGTCGCGTAAGTGCTATCAGTACTGTTGCTGTAGTGCCACTTAGTATCAGTGGAAGTCGGTAGGTAATTGTTTGGCGAATTTGGCGCGACGTTTTGCGCTTGATTACCATTGCTACTATCGCCACCACCTCCGCCACCGCAGGCAGATAATGTAACGGCGCACAGCAGTATAAAACCATTTCGCGCGGAATTTCTTGTGTTTGACCCAAGTAGACTTGGTATCGAACAATTAAGTCTGTTCAAAATGATATCCTCCAAATTTATCAATTTGGTCAATTTTATAATTTAAAGTGTATTGTTTTGGTTCTTTAAAGAACAAAGGCGATTGAGTTGGCATATTGTAGTTACAAGGAATCAAACTATGTGATTCGTTTCGCAAATGGTACAAGTTTCCTATGTTTTAGAGTTTTATATCTATTGTAATTTTTTGTTTCAGATGAGGATTTTTTATTTCCTTAGAGTGCGAGTAGTAAGAGCACTATAAGATTTAGTTCTATATAAATGCGTAATTTGGGCATGCCGAATTTACCCGCTATTCAGCCTTGGAGGTTCGAGATGGAATTTAACTGAAAGCCCATCTGAACGGAAACACATTTTGGATGTAAATCCTATACTTATTGAATTATTAACCACTCTGTGTACATTTGGCAGGTAAATAACAATTCTTATTTCAGTGAATGGACCTCATTGTAATGAAAAAAACCTTACAGGCTTTATCGATTTCTGCATTACTGGCATATCCAATTTTTTCTATCGATGCTCATGCCACTTCCGTCGCTTGGGACCAACAAAATGAAGTTTGGCAAACCCAACAGACAGAACATTTTCTCATCCAATTCCGGTCTGGGCATCAAGAGCAAGCGTCGCGCTCATTAGATATAGCGGAACAAGTACATAAAGAACTTGCCCCATTTTTCGGCTACCTCCCTACCCAGAGAACTGAAATTGTATTGGTCGATGAGTTTGACTATTCGAACGGTTGGGCCACGGTCATTCCTTATCCACAAATTCGTCTCTATATGAGTCCTCCCGACGAGGTGAATAGTTTGGAAAGTAATGACGAATGGCTTCATCTGCTCATTCGTCATGAATACGCGCATATTATGCACTTAGAAATGGGTGGGGGAGCGCCAGAATTCTTACGAAAAATTTTCGGTCGTAACCTTCTACTTTACCCACATGCTTTAACACCTTCGATGATTGTTGAAGGTTTAGCCGTCTATTTAGAGACGAACAAAGAGTTAGGCTACGGGCGCTTGCAAGGTTCTACTTACCCAATGGAAATGCGTATGGAGGTCGCGTCTGGCCAACTGAAAGATTTAAACGAAGCGGTCGTTGCCAGTAAGCATTTCCCTTTAGGTTACCAATATTTATATGGTGCATATTTCGTAGAGTATCTTGTTGAACAATATGGAGAAGACAAGGTTCAACAATTTCTCACCGACTATAGCCACCGATTGCTACCCTTTTTTCTACTCAACCGAACAGCAAAAAATACATTTGGACAGTCTTTTGAAGAGCAGTGGCCAAAGTTTCAAGATTATCTAACGAGGAAATTTGAAAAAGAGCTTTTAACGCTTGAGAAAGCGCGTGTTTCGGGTGCAGCGCTCAATGATCCTATGCCTTTCCTGCAAGTCTTGACCGCACAACCAAATGGTGGGGTTTTGGTCAATCGTCGAAATGGCGAGGATCGAAATGAAATTGTGGCATACCGTTATGATGGGGCGATTGAGGAAGTCACTCCAACTAAAGGTATTGTCGCGATGGATGCCCATGGCGACTCAGGCATTTTAGCTTCACGTCTTGTCCATTACGCGGATGGGCGTGGTATCACGGATTTGTTTTGGTTTCATGGCGGTGAGTGGCAGCAACTGACAGAGCGCGAGCGTTTTCGCAATGTTCGTTGGCTACCCAAAGGAGAGCAATTTGTCGCTAGCCGTAAACTAGATGGTTTTAGTGAACTCTGGCTTATGGATGTAAATTCGCCAGAAGATAAGCAACTGCTTTGGCGTGGTGAAAAACATGCTGTGATCGGTGGATATGATGTGTCGCCAAACGGGGAGAGTTTGGTGGCGAGCGTTAAGCGCCCACAGCAAGGTTGGAACCTAGAACGATTCTCGCTATCTATGAAACGTTGGGAACTGTTGACGCAAACACGATCGTTAGAGAATGCGCCTACTTATCTTGATGAAACTACCATTCTTTATAGTGCAGATTATGATGGAGTGTTCAATATATACCGCCTCGATCTACTTACTGGTAACACAGAGCAGTTAACACGCGAAGTGGGTGGGGCATTTTCTCCACAGTGGTCGACGCAGCTTGGTTTGGTTTATCAAAGCTACGACAGTCAGGGTTATACATTACGTTCACTGATGGAATCGAACGCGCTGAGTCGAATTGAATTATCTCAAGTTACCGGTAAGTACGATTATCCGAATCCCGCCCCAGACTCCGTTACGAAAAGCACAGCTACTGAATACTCACCTTGGGCAAGTTTACGGCCGAGAACTTGGGTTCCTTGGTATAGTTTGGATGAAAATCAATCGCGCGCAGGGCTCTTGACCAATGGTTCAGATGCGTTGGGGCGTCATAATTATATGATCCACTTGGCTTGGGACACCGATAACGATTTAGGCCAATATAACGTCGGTTATCTGTATGACAATCGTTGGTTTGCCTCGATAAGCCGTAGCCATGATTTTTCTACGTTTGAAAGTAGTGGCGTTGAATCTAAGCGTATAGAACAAAGTGATAATGCGCTTTTGCAACGCAATCATATTTTTATTGCTTTTGAAGACCAGCTTTCTTTGTCTGGCGGTTTATTCTGGGAAAAAGAGAGCGAAGTGGCAGCGCCAAGTATCGAGGTGGAACCATATATTGAGCGTGAAGAGACTTTGGTTGGCCTAGCCGCTAGTTTTGATAACAGGGAAGGTTACTTAAATGTTCTGGGGTTTGGTTGGGGGCATTACTTAGATACGACTGTTGAAACGAACGATCTGTTAAGTAGTGACTATGAAGGTAATAAATACCAAGCGCAATGGCGCGCTACCTTTGATCTTCCTGGGCGAAGTACTATTTCTTTAAGGCTAGCGGGTGGTTACGGTGACGTGACCGCGAAAAGATTTCGTGTTGGTGGAAGTGACAAAAGTGATGAAATTGCTTTGTTTGGTAGGGAGACCCAAGCGTTAAGAGGGTACGATGAAACGGTTCAGTCTGGTAATCACTACTTTACCCAACGTTTGGAATTTTCCGCTTGGATAGCCCGAGTGGAGCGAAACTTGGGCTTGTGGCCGGTCGGTTTAGGGGATGTGTCAGCGACTGTTTTTGCTGATTCAGGCAGTGCATGGGAAGAAAGTGGCAGTTATCAAGGTTTAACGGGTATTGGCCTATCGACAACATTTGAAATGAAGTTGGGCTATAACTTAACGGTTCCCGTGACATTTGGTTATGCCAATGGTTTGGATGAAAAATTAGGTCGTGAGCAGTTCTTTTTCTCTGTCTCTGGTGATTTTTAAACCCGTTATAGCGATTAAAAAACCAGCCAAGTGGCTGGTTTTTTAGTTTGGGTTTTATTCGATATTTTAAGCTTTTGTGAACTGTTTCATTAGGCGTTGAAGCTGCTCAATATCAGACACTAGCTTACTTGTGCGCTCTATGGAGTGTGAGGATGTAGCCGCGGTGGCAACCGCTAATTCTCTGATTTTGACCACATTCATGTTTACTTCTTGAGTCACATCAGACTGTTCGTTTACGGCGACGGCAATTTGATGGCTGCTGTCAGTCACTTTTTCTAGTTTCTCGAAAATTTGTTCAAGCACTTTGCCTGTTTGACCTGCTTGCTGCTTACATTGTTCGGACAGTTGTCCGCCTTTTTCCATAGCATGGACAGCCTTCCTAGCCGTCGTTTGCAGTTGATCGATCATCGAATGGATCTCATTTGCTGACGAGCCCGTTTTAGACGCTAAATTTCTAACTTCGTCGGCAACCACTGCGAATCCGCGCCCAGCTTCACCTGCTCGTGCTGCTTCAATGGCAGCATTAAGTGCGAGTAAATTGGTTTGATCTGAGATTGTGCTAATGACTTCTAGAATACTTTCAATCTTGTGGCTATCTTGCGCAAGCTGATTAATGACTTTTTGGGATTCGACAAGTTCTATCGCTAAAGAGTCGACCACGTTAATGGTATCACTAATGCTGTCTAACCCTTCCTTAGATTGAAGGCTAGCTTCCGACGTAAGTTTTGATGACGCTGAAGCACTGCTTGAAACCTCATTAATGGAATGAGTGAGCTCTTCTACTGCGGCCGCCACTTGTTCTGTTTCAGAGCATTGTGAATCAACACTCTCAGAAATGGATTGGATGGTAGCGAACTCTTCCTCTGCTGAAACTAGGATTTGAGATGTGGTGTCTTCGGCCCTTGCTGACACTGCCCGAAGCTCTGCGTTCTTCATTAAAAGTGCTAACTCAATTTGCGAAAAGTCGTCTTTATGCCCGGTGTACGGCACTTCCATCAATTCATTGTCATATGACGCTTTCGCTAGGGAACAAACCGTTTTGTAACGTTGGTGTTGACGCAATAGGCAAAATAACGACAGCAAATTCACACAAGCTAATACGCCCAATTGAAGCATGACACTGGTTGAGCTAAGCAGGACTATAGGCAAGATGAACAAATTGGCGATAGTAATTCCAAGTGTTGTTTTTGTCATAGAAAAACGGCGAACACGTGGGTTGATATTATTGGATAACTTTTTGTAGAGGGATGTGGCTCGGCTGATTTGCGCTTCACTCGGTTTTGAGCGAACCGATTGAAATTCGATGATGTTGCCATTCTTATCTCTAACGGCTGTAACAAAAGCAGACACCCAGTAATGTTCTTCACCTTTGCATTTATTCTTCACTAACCCCATCCAGCTTTTACCAGCTGCTAAGTACGACCACATTTGTTCGAAAGCCGCTTTTGGCATGTCAGGGTGTCTAACCATATTGTGGGGCTCACCAATAAGTTCGCCAGACGTGTATCCTGCGATATCGCAAAATGAATCATTAGCGTAAGTGATATAGCTATCTGGAGTTGTGGTCGAAATTAGGCTTTCAGCTGGAGAAAACGTTTTATTGGCCGTGGTTTCAGTGCTCATTTTTACTTTCACTCGTTAGTTATATGTTTTATTGAAATATTTATAAATAACACGACTAATTATTGGTATTCATGATGGAAATCAATTGCTTGTATGTATTTGCCTTATTGATACATGCAAAATAACTATTCGTGAAATCAAGACAAAGAAAAGTACTTTTTGAAGCAGTGTCTCATTTTTGTTACAAGGAAAGTGTGATTGTACTGATAGTTAGAATATGCATCTGAGGTAATAAAGACATTGTGCTTGGATGCTCTAAGGGAAACTTATACGTGTGCAATACTGAACATCAATCGCAATTATTTTAATTTAATTTCTTATAACTCATGCAAATTTGATTGGAGTTAGGTGTGGTTTTCTATATGGCTAATCACGTGTCACAGATTTGAAGTAATTGTTAAGTCTATGTTTTAAATGCTCTTATTGTGGAACGAAAGTAGCAATAAATGGAGGTGAAAAATGTTGCAATTAAATTAAATGCGTATGGATTTTGTAGTATTCCGTTAAATATATTGTGGTTGTATTTATATAAGCTGTCTCTAGAATGCGACATTCACTGAATAGTTATCATTTGAAAGAATAGTCATGAAGTTCATTAATTCCTTATTAAACCGCATTAAAGTCGGATCAAAAATTCGGCTCATTATCCTCCTATCCAGCTTGTTTATTATCGGCTTAGAGTTCTTATCTGCTTATAAACTTAAGCAAGAGATACTGAATGAGAGAATGAACGCTGCGCAATCTTTAGTGGAAACTATCGTGGCTCAAGTCGACTTCATTGCAACTACGGGTAACAATGAAGCGAAGAACGTTCAGAGCATCAAAGATATCGTTAAATCGGTACGCTACTCATCGAATGGCTACTTTTTTATTAACGATCTAGACGGAACAATGGTGATGCATCCGATTAAGCCTCAATTGGATGATCAAAATATGCTCGCAAATTCTAAGTCTTTCGTTAGAAACGCGTTCAGCGATTTCATTGCAGTCGCGAAAAGCGATGGAGAGGGTTTTGTTACTTACGATTGGCCAATTCCAGGTAGTAACGAATTAGAGAAAAAAATCTCATACGTGAAGAAAACATCCTCTCTGCCGTGGGTTGTGGGGACAGGGGTATATTACTCAGACGTTGAAGAAGCGTTCAAAGAGCAATTGCTGACTTCATTGTTAAACAGTGGTTTGATCTTACTTGTGCTGGTAACGATTTCTAGCGTGATCTCTCGTAACATTGTTCGTCCCCTGCAGAAAATCACCAAGACAATGTCAGAGATTGCTGAGAATAAAGATCTGACTATTGAGATGAAGAGCCAAGGTAAAGATGAGCTTTCAGTAATGGCTGCTGCCTTCAATAAGATGAATAAAAACATCAAGGGCGTGATTACTAACATAAATATGAACACTAGTTCTTTGGCTTCTCAAGCGGAAGAGCTCTCAACGGTCACCACGCAAATCCAAGGTGGCGTCGTTGAACAAAAAGCGCAAACTGAAGCGGTTTCGATGAGTGTTCAACACCTTGAACATGCATCTAACACCGTGACAGAAAAAGCGGCTATTGCCTTGCAAGAAATTGATGTTGCAACTCAAGCTGCGAAAAGCGGTAACCAAAGTATTGATGCCAACATTGAGATCATTGAAGAAGTTGCGTCTAAAGTGAATGGCGCTGTAGCAAATGCTGAGAAGCTTGAAGATTCCTCAAACAAAATCGGCGACATTATTGAAGTCATCAAGCAAATCGCTGAGCAGACAAATCTACTTGCATTAAATGCGGCGATTGAGGCTGCGCGTGCGGGTGATCAAGGTCGTGGTTTTGCGGTTGTAGCAGATGAAGTAAGAACGCTTGCATCACGCACGCAGGAGTCGACAGGCAGCATTCAGAATATTATTTCTGAACTACAAGCTGATGTGAGCACGACAGTACAAGTGATGCGTGACTGTGAAACTTATACTGCCGAAGGTATTGAGAAAGCAATTGTTTGCGGTGGTGAACTAGAGAATATTCAACGTTCCATTGAATCTTTGTCTGCGATGGCCGGTGAGATCAGTAGTTCAGCGCAAGAACAAACCAAGCAAGTTGTCGAAATAAGTGCAAACGTAGACAATATCGCTGCTGTAGCGGAGCAAACCGAAATTGGAACGGCTCAAACCAGCCAATCTAGTGAGCATTTAAGTGGTATGGCACAAGATCTAAACTCCTTAGTAAACTCATTTAAAGTATAACTATCGGTACGACTTCATTGGCAATGAAATCACCAGCAATCGCTGGTGATTTTTTATATTTTGATGTGCAAACGTTTCTTCTTTGATTAAGTTTCTACTTTTTGTAATATCAGCCGCATTTATGGCTAAATGTTACTGAATTTCATTTGCACTGAGCTTGGTTGTAAGTTAGCAACATAATCGATACTCAATTAAGTGCATCTAACATTTATAACATTGCTGCAATATCCACACTATTAATAGGTTTAGTACGAGTTTTAGGCGTTTCTACCTCTTTTGTTCTACCCCTTTAGGGTAGTTTGATTTCGTAATTGATTTACATCATATTTTCATTTTCTTTCATAATTCATTATTTGCTCAGTAGAAAAATATAACAATTCAGGAAATCCTTATGAGCAAGATGAAGCTAGTCATCATCGGTAACGGCATGGTCGGCCATCGCTATATCGAAGATTTAGTTGAGAAAACAGATGTATCAGAAATGGACATTACTGTTTTCTGTGAAGAACCTCGTGTGGCATACGATCGTGTCCACCTTTCTTCATACTTTTCACACCATACTGCTGACGAACTTTCTCTTGTGAAAGAGGGCTTCTACGAGAAGCACGGTATCAATATGTTAATTGGCGAACGTGCTATTAACATTAACCGTGAGAAACAAGTGGTTTACTCTAGCACTGGCCGTGAAATTCAATATGACAAGCTGATCCTTGCAACGGGTTCTTTCCCATTTGTACCGCCAATCAAAGGCAACGAAAGCAAAGATTGTTTCGTGTACCGTACAATTGAAGATCTTAAAGCCATTGAAGCAACAGCTAAAAACTCTAAGTCTGGTGTGGTAATTGGTGGTGGTCTTTTAGGACTTGAAGCTGCTGGTGCACTTAAAGCACTAGGTGTTACGACTCACGTTGTCGAATTTGCTCCGAAACTCATGGCAGAACAGCTTGACCAAGCAGGTGGTAACCAACTTCGTCAAAAGATCGAACGCATGGGTGTAAATGTTCATACAAGCAAAAATACGCTAGAAATTGTTCCTGAAGGCAAAGAAGCGCGTAACGTAATGCGTTTTGCTGACGGTACTGAGCTAGAAACTGACTTCATCGTCTTTTCTGCGGGTATTCGCCCACAAGACAAACTTGCTCGTCAAATGGGTCTGGGTATTGCACCTCGTGGCGGAATTGAGATTAACAACAACTGCCAAACGACAGATGAGAATATCTATGCGATTGGTGAGTGTGCTTCTTGGAACCGTACTTTCTACGGCCTAGTAGCTCCTGGCTATAAGATGGCGACGGTAGCGGTTGATCACCTAGTAGGGAATGACAGCCAATTTGAAGGTGCCGATATGTCAGCGAAGCTTAAGCTTCTAGGCGTAAAAGTAGGTTCGATTGGTGATGCTAATGGTCGTACTCCAGGTTGTAAGAGCTACGTTTACCAAAACGAAGAGCAAGAAGTTTACAAACGCCTAATTGTTTCTGAAGACAACAAGAAACTGCTTGGTGCGGTAATGGTCGGTGACACTTCTGATTATGGCGACCTTCTACAGCTGATGCTGAATGAAATCGACTTGCCAGAACATCCAGACACACTAATTCTTCCAGCTCACGCTGGTGCAGAAAAGCCAACACTAGGTGCGGACTCTCTTCCTGAATCTGCCGTTATCTGTTCTTGTTTCGATGTAACGAAAGGCAAGATTGCTCAAGCAGTTGCTGAAGGACACCACACCATCGGTGATATTAAAGCCGTGACTGGCGCAGGTACTGGTTGTGGTGGTTGTATTCCACTAGTGACTTCAGTACTAAACGCTGAACTTGCTAAAGCTGGTGTTGAAGTGAAGAACGACGTGTGTGAACACTTTGCTTACTCTCGCCAAGAGCTTTTCCACCTAATTCGCATCGAAGAAATCAAAACGTTCGATGAGTTACTAGAGAAATACGGTAAAGGCTACGGCTGTGAAGTATGTAAGCCTCTAGCGGGTTCTATCCTTGCTTCTTGCTGGGGTGAACACATCCTTAAGCCTGAACTAGTGAAACTGCACGATACCAACGATAACTTCCTAGGTAACATGCAAAAAGACGGTACTTACTCTGTAATCCCTCGTATGGCGGGTGGTGAAGTAACACCTCAAGCACTAAGCGTTCTTGCTGATGTTGCTGCAGAATACAACCTGTACACCAAGATCACGGGTGCACAACGTATCGGTCTGTTCGGTGCTCAGAAAGATGACTTACCAGCTATCTGGAAGAAGTTAATCGCTGCGGGTTACGAAACGGGGCAAGCTTACGCAAAAGCACTTCGTATGGCTAAAACATGTGTAGGTTCTACTTGGTGTCGTTACGGCGTTCAAGATTCAGTTGGCCTAGGTGTGATGATCGAGAACCGTTACAAAGGCATCCGTACTCCTCATAAGATGAAGTTTGGTGTGTCTGGTTGTACTCGTGAGTGTGCTGAAGCTCAAGGTAAAGATTTAGGTATCATCGCGACTGACGCGGGCTGGAACATGTATGTGTGTGGTAACGGTGGTATGAAACCTCGTCACGCAGACTTGCTTGCAAGCGACTTAGACCAAGAAACGCTGATCAAATACATCGACCGTTTCATGATGTTTTACATCCGCACGGCTGCTCCACTTCAACGTACTTCGGTATGGATGGACAACCTAGAAGGTGGTGTTGATTACCTACGTGAAGTGATTGTAGACAACAAGCTTGGCATCAATGACCAACTTGAAACTGACATTGCTGGCCTAGTGGATAACTTTGCTTGTGAGTGGACAGATACAATCAACGACGAAGCTCAACTTAAGCGCTTTGCACACTTCATCAATGCTGATGACCGTGACGAAAACGTAGTGTTTGTTGAAGATGGCCGTGAACAACACCGCCCTGCGACATTCACCGAGAAACACCCTGAAGCGAAGGGCGATATCCTTCACGTTGAACTGGTTTAATTGGGAGACGACATCATGGCATTTACCAAAGTTTGTAAGATCGAAGACATTATTCCAGGTACAGGTGTTTGTGCGTTGGTTGGTGGTGAGCAAGTAGCAGTCTTCCGCCCAACTAAGGCTGAAGAAGTATTCGCGATTAGCAACACCGACCCTTACTTCCAGTCTAACGTGTTATCACGTGGTCTGATTGTTGAGCATCAAGGTGAGCTTTGGGTAGCAAGCCCGCTTAAAAAGCAGCGTTTCAACCTGACATCTGGCGTTTGTATGGAAGATGAGCAGTTCAACGTGAAAGCGTACAAAGCTCGTGTGACCAAAGGCACCGTGGAAATCGCGGCTTAAGCTGAGATTCGATAGTTCAAGGGTTCTAGTTGCCCACATTGCCTTAAAGGCAGCTAGAACCTTTTCCTATCCAATTTTAACTTTTAATTATAACTTTTGAAGAAGGGCAATTTATGTCTACTGATTTTAAACCAGCTGAATTCGTTCAAACTATGATCGACGTGGGTGAGGCGAAAACTAAAACAAGCACTCGCGATCTTCTTATTCGCAGTACTATGGCTGGTATCATACTCTCTCTAGCGGTAGTCGTTGCCATTACTACCATTGTGCAAACTGGTATTGGTATTGTTGGCGCACTAGTGTTCCCGGTTGGTTTTGTCATTCTGAGTGTAATGGGTTACGACTTAGTGACTGGTGTGTTTGGCCTTGCTCCTCTTGCAAAATTCGATAACCGCCCTGGTATTACTTGGGGCCGCATTTTTCGTTGTTGGGGTATTGTAGGTCTTGGTAACCTTATCGGTTCTCTAATCGTTGCATTCTTAGTCGCTGTGTCACTAACAGGTAACTTCTCTCTAGAGCCAAACGCTGTTGTTCAAAAGTTCATTGCAGTATCGACTGGTCGTAGCTTAGGTTTTGAAAACATGGGCATGGATGGATGGATCACTTGTTTCGTTCGCGGTATTTTCTGTAACTTAATGGTGTGTCTAGGCGTGATCGGTAACATGACGGCACGTACAGTCCCTGGCCGTGTTGCAATGATGTGGTTCCCAATCTTCATCTTCTTCGCACTGGTATTCGAGCACACGGTAGTAAACATGTTCCTATTCCCACTAGGCATGATTCTAGGCGCTGATTTTGGTATTGCGACTTGGTTGAACTTCAACCTAATCCCAACAATCCTAGGTAACATTGTTGGCGGTCTGATTATGACTTGTATCCCGCTTTACCTAACTCACGCGAAAACTGCACCTTCTCTTGATGCTAAATAAGCGAATCCGTTAAAGAATACGCATGAGCCTCAAGTTATTACTTGAGGCTTTTTTATTCGTCCTACCAAAGACAGAAAATCAGTCGTTGTGCTCAAAGCTTGGTAATAGATTGTTTTGTTATATTTATTTCCTTCTTTGTTCGAATTAAAAGTGATTTTTCCCTTTAACAACTGATAGTCTTAAGAGTAGGAATTTTAGTAACGAGTCAGTGAGTTATCCCAGTGATAGCGAGTAGCTGCTGGTTGCCAAACAGATAGAGAGCTCGAATGAATCGAGCCAACAGTCGGAGTACAGCATGTCAGAAGTGTCACAATCGAATGAGAATGCAGTAAAAAAGGGATTTGTATCATTAGTTGGGGCAGGGCCAGGGGATCCTGATTTACTGACCGTTAAAGGTGCTCGTGTTATTCAACAAGCGGATGTGGTGGTATACGACCGCTTAGTGTCAAAAGAAATCTTAGCGCTCGCAAATGAAAATGCCGAAATGATTTATGTTGGGAAGAAATTGGATTTCCATTTCGTCCCTCAAGACAAAATCAATCAAGTGTTAGTAGATAAAGCGCTGGAAGGGAAACATGTTGCTAGGCTAAAAGGCGGCGATTCATTTATCTTTGGCCGAGGTGGTGAAGAACTAGAAGAGCTGGCAGAAAATGGCGTTAGCTTTGAAGTGATCCCTGGGATCACCGCAGCCGCAGGCGCAACATCTTATGCAGGTATTCCTCTCACGCACAGAGACCATGCTCAAAGCGTGCAATTTATTACGGGCCATTTACAAAAAAATGGGCAAGAAATTGAATGGTCATCGCTAGCTCAAGCGAACAACACCTTAGTGTTTTACATGGGGTTAAAGCAAAGCCCGGTTATCACACAAAACCTGTTAGATAATGGCTTATCTCCAGATATTTCGTGTGCAATTATTGAAAATGGTACTCGACCAGAGCAACGAGTCTTTCACGGTCGTTTATCTGAATTGCCACAGTTAGCCAAACAAGCTGTCAGCCCAGCGCTTATAGTCGTTGGCAGTGTGACAAGCTTACATACTAAACTGGATTGGTTTAACAAATAGCGACCTATTTAGATATTGCAGCGGCTTTTGTGCCGCTGCATTTCCAGTTTTCTCATTGGCATTTTATCGATTAAGTCAGTCAATCCACGCCAATCCGTTGTGCCACCCCACCTAAATTTCTCTTCGCCATCTTTACCGATTAAGATCGCAGTGTGCGACCCTTTTGGAATGTTGTAGTTGGTTGTGACTGCTTCTAGATTAAACTCTTCAACTAACCAAGGTGGAATGGTAAAGCCATCCTCGGTAATCACCATGGTGACAATGTCACGTTCGTCCAGTTGGCAATTGTTAATCAAAACGCCTTTAAGAAACTCTTTTACCATCGAATCTTCAGTCGGAGCGAAATAGATAACGCTCCTGTGAGGTAAAGGATGGCTGTAAGCTGGATAACTGAGCGCTTTCGAGCTCAGTAGGCTCAATGCCAGCGCAACTAGCACTAATTTCGACATTACTACCCTCGAGTTAAAAAAGACATACTTATAGTAAGCATAGTCAATGAGAGCCTAGTTAATTGATTAAAGCGACTCGCAATTATGGTGCGAATCGAATAGGGTAAGCGTACTTTGAAAAAGGCAGAATAAGCACATGGAAAAAATAGCAATTTTGGTCGACGTTCAAAACGTTTACTACACCACTCGCGACAAGTACCGCTCTAACTTCGATTACAATCAATTTTGGTATATTGCGACAGAAGGGCGCGAAGTGATTGCTGCTAATGCTTACGCCATTTCTAGCCAAGATCCAAAACAGAGGCAGTTTCACCACATTCTTCGTGGGGTAGGGTTTGAAGTTAAGCTGAAGCCTTTTATTCAGCGTCGTGACGGAAGTGCGAAAGGCGATTGGGATGTCGGTATTGCACTCGATGCTATCGAATTAGCAGAAACGGCAGACCGAATTATTCTAGTGTCCGGTGATGGAGATTTCGAAATCTTGGTTGAACGGATTAAACAACGTTATAACAAACCTGTAGAAGTCTTTGGCGTGCCTGGACTTACCGCTCAAAATCTCATCGATTCAGCGACCAAATTCATTCCAATTGAAAAAGACTTACTTTTGTAAGGTTTATACGTAATATTCAATTGTATTTGATATAACTGATAATTAAAATGCGAACCATTATTATTTAATGGTGTGTGTTCATGTCACGTGTATTAGTTGTTGATGATGATATCCAGTTGTGTGAGCTGCTAAGTGAAGTCCTTGTAGAAGAGGGCTATCACGTCCATGCAGTTCACTGCGGCGAAAGTGCTTTAGAGTTTATCCAAAATAACCCTGTCGATTTAGTTTTACTCGATGTGATGTTGCCGAACCTCAATGGGCTTCAAGTGGCTCGTCGTATTTGCCAGCGTTTTGCTACTCCAATTCTTATGTTAACGGCGCTAAATGACGAAGCTTCCATGTTGGATGGCTATCAAGCAGGCGCAGACCAATATATTGCAAAGCCATTTAAAGTGCCTGAACTGCTTACCCGAATTAAGGTGATCTTAAGACGTGTTGGTTTAGAACGACAAAGGCAGTCCATTGCGAATAACGATCAAGGTCTGAATGAGCAGCTATCTCGCCTGCCTCTAACTGGTACTGAATCCGATCTGCTAGATTACTTAATCAAGAACCATGGTGTAGTCGTTTCAAAAGCAGATTTGCAAGTGCGGGTACTCAAAAAAGAACTTTGCCCATTTGACCGAAATCTTGATATGCACATCAGCAATATTCGACGTAAGTTGGTGCAGGCTGGGTTATCTAAGCAACATATCAAAACCGTTCGCGGTAAAGGCTACAGCTATATGGAAACGGTAGGTGCATAAATGAAGTCTTGGTTTCGTTGCCCTACATTTATCTCGAAGCGCAAAGATGGTTTAGCGTTTCAGCTTTTTAGTTACCTGACGATTATTCTTGTTTCTATTCTAATCGTTCAGGGGATCGCTGAGAAAGCATTGATGAAAGCGCTGCTCAAAGTCCCTGAGCACGTAAAGGTTGATATGCTCAGCCTAGCGCAACAAGCCAATGTACTCATTGAAGAAGGGGACATGGATGAGTTGGCCGATTGGGGAAATGCTCAGCCTTACTATTTGTTCGTTCTCGATAGCGAAAACCACCCAATCACACATCGAGATATGCACCCGCACTTTGAGTTTAAGTTGCGTTATTTGAGAAACCTAGACCATCAACTGGATGCGCGTGTAAACAAGCCTATCTTCGGTATCGAGCTTGTAAAAGGGAATACGTTAGTCATCCAACTGCCTCACCAAGTGCACCCTGCTCAGTATTTTCCGCTTTATTTTTCGCTAATCAAAGCGTTGATAGCGTTGGTGATCCTTACGCTTTTTTCTCTAATTATGGCGCGTAGTCTACAGCAACCATTAGACCGTTTGAGAGAAGCAAGCCGACGACTATCAATGGGAGATTTTTCGGTTAGCGTCACTTCTGAACTGAACTCTAAAACGCGAGAATTTAACGAGTTAGCGCGAGACTTTGATCATATGACTAACGAGATTCACTCGTTAGCAGAAAAGCAGCGTCGTCTTATTCGGGATGTCTCGCACGAGCTAAGAACACCGTTAGCACGCCAAAATCTAGCCTTACATCTGTTAAGAAACAAGATCTCGGAACCTGAACAAGCGTTGTTAGACCGTTTAGAGTCAGAAACCGAAGAAATGAATAACTTAGTCGGTGAGATACTCGAATTTAGTCGACTTGAAAATTCCCGATACGATGCGCAACTTACATCAATCCAGCTTGAACAGTATTGTTCGATGCAGGTAGGGCAAATGCAGGCGGATCTGAAGCCAGGTCAAACCTTAGTGGCTGCGTTGCCAAGCCTAACACCTATGGTCCATGCTGATGAGCGGTTACTGTTAAGAGTCGTTGGTAATCTGATTGGGAACGCGATTAAGTATGCCGGGGAGCATGCCAATATCGTTGTGAACACGTATCAATTAACCGAACGGAATGAGTACAGTGTTATCACCATCGAAGATGATGGGCCGGGTATTAGAGACGATCAACTAGAGCGAATCTTTGATCCATTTACGCGGTTAGAGTCTGCTCGTGATAAGCAGTCTGGTGGGTATGGCCTTGGGTTGGCGATCGTGAAAGAAGCAATGCTCATGATGAATGGGCAGGTAATTGCAGAAAATAGAAAGGATGGCGGGCTAAGGGTTAGCTTACTTTTTCCTATTGAATAAGCGCCTACGGGCGCTTTTTTTATATCTGCCACTGTGTTGTTAGTTTCTCTACCGATTCTTTACAAAACTTTACGAATGCAAAGAATGTAAATTTAATGCAAATGGTAATAGTTATCACTTATATTCACCTCCGAAATAATTCAGTAGTACCGGAAACGGACAAGCGAGAACTAAGTTTAGCTTTCTAAATTAACGCTCTCGTATAAAAAAGAATAAGTCGGAGTAAAGGATAATGTTTTCAAAAAGCCCATTGGCTTTAGTGATTGGCGCCGTATTGGCATCACCAGTAGCACTAGCTGAAACATCGAAGACAGATGAACACATGGTCGTAGAAGGTCGTGATTACGGCTATAAGGCTGATACTAATTCTACCGCTATGCGTATGGAGGCGACTCAACTTGAGACTCCGGGACAAGTATCGGTAATCGATGAACAAATCATCGACGAGCAGCGTGCAAGCACACTAGGTGATGTTCTGAAGAATGATGCATCTATTTCTGCGGGTTCTAAGTCGACTAACCGTGAGCGTTTCAATCTACGCGGTTTCTCGTTGGATAGTGGTTCAAGCTACCTACGAGATGGTGTTCAGCATTGGTCTCACTATCGTCAGCCGATCGAATTACTAGAGCGTGTAGAAGTACTAAAAGGCCCTGCAGGTCTACTGTACGGAGAGTCTACACCGGGTGGCTTAGTGAATATGATCTCTAAAAAGCCAACTTATGATACCAAAGTAAACATCAGCCAAGATGTTGGTTCAGACAGTTACACTCGTACAACTGCGGATGTAAGTGGCTCACTAAACGACGCTCAGACACTGCGCGCTCGTGCGATTGTTTCGCAAGAGAATCAAGATTCATGGCGTACACGTTTCGATGGTACTGACGTCGAAACTGAGCGTTTTGTTGGTGGTTTGTTTGTTGATTACGATATCAATGAAGACATCATGCTTTCTCTGCATTACGACCGTACACAAGAGCTAGGCGACCTAGACAACGGTTCGAAAATTGACACAACAACAGGCAAAGCAATCGCCCCGTCTATTGTTAACGATCAGCGTTTTGCACAAACAGATAACGATGTTGCGAATTACGGCGCCGCGATTACTGCGAACTTGAATGATACATGGTCTGTAAAGACAGGGATCAGCCGTCAGTTCTACGAGCGTCAGCGTACTGAGTCGGATAGCACCGTAGATTTTAATCGTTCAGCGAATGAATACGGCTATAAAGTGTCTGATCGTCATGACGAATGGACATTTGATACGGCTTACGTTGATTTTACTGGTGACTTTGATGCACTTGGCGTGAACCACAGACTTCTAGTTGGCGCGAATAGCCTTCATTACGATTACAAGCGCCTGTACGATTCTGGTTACGCGTGTGTGAATGCAACTGAGGCTGATGCTATTAAAGAGTGTGGCAATGGCTTTGACCGTCCATCTGACATCAGCTACCACAATGATGATGAAGTATCGCACTCAGAAAGCAAACATTACGGTTTCTACGTTCAAGATCTAGTGACGTTCAATGATCAATGGCAAGCTTTAGCTGGTGCACGTTTTGCTTACGACAAAACCATCAGCAGCAGTGACAAAGAAGAAAGCTACAACAACATCCTACCAAAAGTTGGAGTGATCTATTCACCTGCAGAAAATGGTTCAATTTATGCCGTTTACTCTGAAAGCTTTGAACCAGTAGGCGAAATCACAGATCAAGACGATGTGAACTACGGTAAGTCTCAAGAAGCGAAGAAAGGTACGCTTTATGAGCTAGGCTCTAAGTGGGAATTGTTTGATGAACGCTTACTTGTGTCTGGTGCGTTATTCCAGATCACTCAATCAAACATGCAAGTAACGGAAGATTTAGACCCTGCAAACAACGGCGGCAAAGATGCACGCACAACGCAAGTTGGTGAGCAAGTTCACACTGGTGCTGAGTTAGCGGCGACAGGCTTCGTAACGGATGCATTCTCGATCAGCGCTTCAACTATGTTCTTAGATGCTGAATACAAGAACGACCCAGAATTAGAAGGTAAGACACCTGCTGATGTACCTGAATTCACAGCAAGCATTTGGTCAACTTACTCATTTAATACGGGTACCGACGTAAACCTAGGTGTATACCATGTTGGTGAACGTTACACTGAGAGTGCCAACGAATTTAAGAAAGATGCGTACACTCGTGTAGATATGGGTATTGCTCATACCATTAAATATGACGAGAACTTAGATTTCGTGGCTCGCTTCAATGTCGAGAACTTGTTTGACACTGAATACCTAGAAGGTGGCAGTACAAGTGGTGTTGTTGTAGGCGAAGGCCGTAACTACATGGCGACCTTACAAGTAAAATACTAACTTATAATTGGTAATTAATGGGGAAGATTTTGTCTTCCCCATTCGCGTTTCTTCTCATTATTTTAGGAAGTAACGTATAAAATGGATGTGCTTTATTGATAATGAGAGCTTTTATCAATAAACTTCATTCGAATCTTTTTACGTAATTGACGATTATTATGAACCTTCTAAAAACTAGCCTTGCCTTCATCATTGGCTCCTGGGTTGTATCTGTTTCTGCGAATAGCTTAGACAAGGCACAAGCCATTCAAAATAAAACCCATAATGCTTCAGCTTCAAGCCAGAAAACCATTGATAAGAGCGCTGAATCTACGTTAGCTCTAAAAGCCGAAATCGAGCAATTACAAGAAGAAGTAAAAAATCTTGAGATTTACCATGATCACCTTGCTGCCTTGGTAGAAAGCCAAAACAAAGAAGCGCAAAGCTTTGATGATCAGATCGGCCAAATTAAATATACCCGTCAGGGCGTTGTCCCTTTGATGTATCGCATGATTGATGGCCTTCAAACGCTTATTGAAGCTGATATGCCAATTAAATTTGAACAACGTCAAGCTCGTGTTGAAAAGCTCAAAACCATGATGTCACGTGCTGATGTGAGTGACGCAGAAAAATACCGCCGTATTTTAGAGGCGTACCAAATTGAAATGGATTACGGCACTAAGTTAGGCATTTACCAAGGACGCATGGCGTTAAGCAATACTCAATCTATTGAGGCGGACATCTTACACCTTGGACGTGTTTCATTAGTGGCGAGGAATTTAAGTGGTGACAAATATTGGGCTTGGAATCAGGTAACCAATCAATGGCAACCATTAGAAGAGCAACTAAAGTCAGAACTGGACAAAGCGTACAGCATTGCCAGCCAACAGGTCGCACCAAGCCTAATTACCTTACCTGTTTCACTTAACATTGCAGAGGCTAAATAATGAACTTCAAACCTTTAGCAACGTTCCTGTGCGCCGCCACGTTGTCTTTTTCTTCATATGCCACGACTGATCTTGTAAAAAGCGCAGCGTCAGAAAGTAAAACCCAACAACAGCATAATATCGCACGTGAATCCGGGTTCAAACAGACGGAAAAAGCATTAAAAGCTCAGAAAGCAAAACTGGAAGCGAAACGAGCGAAGCTACAACAACAAACCGATAAGCTCACTCAAACTTTCAGTGAAAATGAAGACAAGCTTGCACGATTGGAAGAAAAGCTACGTTTAGAGACGGGCAGCTTGGGGGAGTTGTTTGGTGTTGTTCGTCAAAACGCCAAAGAGCTAGGTGCTGAGCTTCATACTTCAGTGAATAGTGTAGACCGTGGGCAATACACAGAATCGGTTGATCGCATTATAGATGCCAAATCATTGCCTTCAATGCCTCAGCTTACCGCTCTGTGGCTAAGCATGGTGGATCAAATTCAAGCGAGCGGTGAACTGAGCCATACTCCAATTCAATTTATTGATGGAGAGGGCAATACACAAACCGTTGATGCTGCTCGAATTGGTTCGTTAGGCCTTGTTACGGAAAGTGGCTATGTGAACTGGAATGCGAAGCGTCATGACGCAATTGCCTATCTAAAGCAGCCAGAAAATGGTCCGGTTTTAAATAGTTTGGCGCGCCTAAATAATGGTGAAATCACTCCATTAGTCGTTGATCCATCACGAGGCATTATGTTGGAGCAATTAGCACTGACTCCAACGATCGAAGAACGATTACAAGCGGGTGGTGTTGTCGGTAAAGTTATCCTTGGCTTGCTATTAGTGGGTCTGGTTATCGCCTTAGTGCGTGGAACTTCGTTGGCGATCGCTCGCCAAAAGATACGCTCACAGCTGAAGAACCCTTCTCAACCGAAAAACAATCCTCTAGGCCGCGTGTTAGCTGTGTACGACAAAGAGCAATATCGCTCAGTCGAAGCATTAGAACTGCGCTTACTAGAGGTGGTGGTTGATGAGCAGACGCACTTAGAAAAAGGCCTATCGATGCTCAAACTTCTTGCAGCATTGGCACCGATGCTTGGGCTACTAGGTACCGTGACAGGTATGATTGAAACGTTCCAGGTAATCACACAGTTCGGTAATGGTGATCCTAAAGTGATGGCTGGTGGTATTTCTATGGCACTAGTGACAACAGTATTGGGTCTAGTCGCCGCGATGCCTTTATTGCTTGCACACAACATTCTAAGTACACAAGCTGAAAATATTCGTAATATCCTAGAAAAGCAGGGTATTGGCCTTATTGCTGAACAGGCAGAAAAAGACATGCCCGTGAAAGCAACCGTGACTTCTGTAGGGACGGCGGCTTAATGGAATCATTGTTGCCAATTTCGCTATTCGAAAATGAATTGCTGAGACAAAACTGGCTGCTTTCATTATCCCAATTTATGGAGCAGGGCGGCTTTGTCTTGTGGTGGCTTGCAGCAGTCGTTGTTGTGTACTGGTTTTTGGTCGTAGAGCGCGTGTTGTACATTGCGTTCTACTTTCCAAAGCTAAGGGCTGGTTGGATTGAGCAATGGCGTCGTAGAAGTGAACATTCATCATGGCATGCGAGAGCCATTCGTGAGGGCTGGTTAGGGCAAGCCAACATGGCGCTAAACCAAAACTTGAACTTCATTAAGTTGCTTGTTGCTATCTGTCCAATGCTTGGTTTGCTGGGAACGGTCACTGGCATGATCTCCGTTTTTGATGTGATGGCTAATCAGGGCAGCAGTAATCCTAAGTTGATGGCGTCTGGCATTTCGTTAGCGACCTTACCGACTATGGCGGGTATGGTCGCTGCACTTGCCGGGATGTTTGTTCACGCTCGTTTAGCGAAGAAATGTAATTTATTAGAAATGAAATTAGAGAAATCATTAAGGAGTCAGCAATGAGACTCGGTAGACGTCAGAGCAAAAATGATGAGGCTCAGATCGATTTAACTTCCATGCTCGACATCGTGTTTATCATGCTGATCTTCTTCATTGTGACGAGTTCGTTTGTAAGAGAATCAGGTGTAGAGGTAAACCGCCCTCAAGCGTCGAATGTTGTGAGCCAAAAAGATGCGGGTATATTCGTTGCGATTACCTCTGCAAATGATATCTATATCGACAAACGCATGATTGATGTTGAGCGAGTTCAAGCAACGCTAGAACACTTATTATTAGAACAGCCAGATGCGTCTTTGGTTATTCAAGCTGATGAGCATGCCTACAATGGTACCGTTGTTAAAGTGATGGATGCTGCGAAAGGTGCTGGTGTGAAAAGTATCGCGCTAGCAGCGGAGAAACGATAATGATTCGGTTCTTACTGGCTTTGCCATTAGCGGGAGCGCTAGGCTTAGCCTTGTTTTCGTTTATGGCATGGATGGTTGACAATGGACACCGTCGAGCTCCTGAAAGTAGCGAGTCTTTAACGTTTAATATGGTTATGGTTGAAGCTGAGCAGGAAGTGCAGCGACGTCAAAGAACGGTGCCAGAACAGCCAAAGGCGCCTGAGCCGCCACCAGATGCAAAATTGTCGCAGTCGAAAGCGGAAGTGACACCGCTTACGCCGATGAAATCTGTTCCAGCACTAGGTTTGGATACCTCGATAGACGGACTAGCAATCAATGCGCCGACATTTTCAGACTTTGGAGCAAACCAGCAGGCTATGCCACTTTATCGAGTTGAGCCTCGCTATCCAGCTAAAGCTTTGAAAAGAGGAGCTGAAGGTTTTGTGGTAATGGAATTTACTATTGATGAAACTGGCAGACCGATTGATATTGAAGTGCTAGAAGCGAACCCAAGGCGCATGTTTGAACGTGAAGCTGTTCGAGCTTTGAAAAAGTGGAAATATCAGCCAAAAGTCATTGATGGAAAAGCGATTGCTCAGCTTAATCAAACGGTTAGATTGGAGTTTAAATTAGCGAAATGATAAACAGACTAATTAGAAATGTATTCACTGCTTTTACTCTGATTCTTGTATCGATTAATACTTTGTTTGCAAGTGAGCTAAGCCAATATACCGCCGTTCGCGTACAAAAAGCGCATCAGTTAGCGCAGGATGAAAAAGTCTCGGAGGCGATTTCTGCTCTGGAAGGCTTAGATATTTCTCGCGAATACGATAAAGCGTTTGTGGCGAGAATGTTGGGTGTATTTTACTGGCAGGATGGGCAGGTAAAGTCGGCCATTAAACAGCTTACCTATGCCGTAGAAAGTGGACTATTGGTGGATGAGCAAGCATGGATTACTCAAAGAATGCTTGCGGATGTTCTGTTGAATGAGCAACAGTTTCGTTCTGCGTTGCCGCATTACTATCAGTTAGTGAAGTCGGTCCCTGAGACTCAAAAAGAAGATGAATTATGGATGCGTATCGCTCAGTCACAATATCAGCTAGAGCAGTGGAAAAAGACACTGTCGGCATTGAAACGTTACGATACCTATAACCACCCAGATGAACTTGGTCCGTTATCATTAAAGCTAGGCGCACAACTACAGTTAAAACAATGGAAGAATGCTATTCCTACGTTGGAGCGTTTGATTGTACTACAGCCAGAAAAGCTGAATTGGTGGCGACAGTTAGTCAGTATCCAACTGCGTTTGGAGCGAAATAAAGCGGCTCTAAATACGCTTTCTCTTGCTAAGTTGCAGGGGTTGGAATTGTCTCAATCTGATAAGAGGCTGTTAGCTCAGCTATACGCAAAACGCGGGGTCCCTGAACGAGCCGCTATCGAGTTGAGTGAGTTAAAAGACGTGGATTCTGACGAGCAATTGTTAGCTGAGCAAGCGACTTATTGGCAACTTGCTAAGGAGTGGGATAAGTCGATTTCAGTATGGTCCAAAGCGGCAGAGATTAATCCTAAATATCATTGGAACGTCGCTCAGTTAATGGTCCAAGAAGGTTACTACCAGAAAGCATTGAAAGAGTTAGATCGGGTCAAAGGTCAAGGCAAGCAAGCGGATGTCGCTCTCGCGAGAGTCAGGGCACTTTATAAGCTTAATCAGTTGGAAAGTGCTTTAATTCAAGCGAAGCGAGCGGAGAATTTGGAAACCTCGAAAGAGGCCAAAGTGTGGATTAAATATCTGACTCAGTTACGCTCAATCGACGCTAACAGCTAACCCTTTGAAGCCGTTGCATGGTATTCCTGCAGCGGCTTTTTTGGGTTTTAAATTTGCGGTTAACTGATAATCATTTGCAATAAATGTTAAATCATTTAATCTTATGTAAAATTTATAACTAATTGTTTTATTGATGAATACGTCCTTTTCTTTTGACCTGCTTTTTGAATACTCTCAAGCCGTTAGTCCATCATTAGTGGGTAAGTTAGGTTCTATTGCTGAGCCTTTAGCCTCAACGATTACGTTTGATCACGCTTGCAGTGCCGATCTTAAAGGTGTGTACGATACGATTTCAAAATGCTCTCCAGAAGCCAAACAAGCCTATTGGCTGACAAGAACCTGGGATCTTTTAAGTTGGCAGCCTATCTACATTTCGTTTATCTCAATATACGGTTGTAATGGTTTACCTGACATAAAGGGGATGACTCAGCAGATCAAAGGAGACTTTATTGCAGGTTATCAGATTAATAGTGAAAGCTACCGACAAGGCAGTCATGAAAGCCTGATACAACTTGCTGCCAAAGACCTCAATGACATGTTTGAATTTTATAGAGATGAAATTGGGCATTGGACGCGCATTCGACCGGGTTTTACTCGTTTTCTGTTCGCCGATGCCATTCTTAATTGCATTGTAAAAATACAGCACTTCAAGCCTGATGTACCTAACGAATATTTGATTCAACAAGCGAAGCTATGGATCGATGCCGCGAACTTACCAGTAACGGCTTTGCAGGGGTTGAAGGTAAACCCGCAAAACAACACTTTGCAGCTGGTACGAACAAGTTGTTGCTTAGTATATAAATGTGAAGGTAGGGAACTGTGCGGGGATTGCCCTAAATTAGAGAGTAATAGGCAGGTATTTACCAATGCATGTTAGAAAAGGCTGAATCTTGGTCAAACAAACATGCCTAGGCCTTCAGCTTGTTCTAGTAACATCAGAGTAGAAATAAATTTTAATGAGCCGCCATTTAGGGCGGTTTTTTTACATTCGAAACAAACGTAAACAATGTAAATTAAATGCCAATACGAATGATTATCACATAAATTAGCGTGATAATTTATTGGGTATTCTTGTTTATGTTCTTAAAAAACAGAGCTGCACAGCTTTGGGCTCGCCGTCTTCATATCTACATCTCTATGGCATTACTCTTGGTGACATTATTTTTTTCTGTCACGGGAGTCACTTTAAATAGGCCAGAACTTTTTGAATTGACCCAACCCCGAATTGACCAATTTGAGTTCACTCTTCCACTTTCTGTATTTAATCGAGAAGGCGGGAAAATCACCCCCGATCGTCAACATTTGCTAAACGCACTCAGTGAAGCGGGTGTTTCCGGTATGCCTTCGAATCTAGATATCTACACAGAGTACGAAGATGGAGAGTTAGTGATAGGGGAAGTCGCGCTAGATTTTAAATCTCCGGGTTATAACGCGGCTGTTTTCATTGATATGACCACGCAGATTGCAGAAGTAGAAGCGACAGATTATGGCCTAGTTGCCTTGCTGAACGATCTTCATAAAGGGCGGAATAGTGGTGAAGCGTGGAAGTGGTTCATCGATATCACGGCATTACTGATGGTCTTTTTTGTGCTTACTGGCGTCTGCTTACTACTACCAAAAAAGAAAACCCTAATGACTTCCCTAAAGTGGACTCTGTTAGGAACGACAGTGTCACTCGCAATATTTTTTGTTGCCGTTCCATAACAACAGATTACCTAAGATGAGAAAAGACTAATGAAAATACCAGCTTTGAGCAAAGCGTTGTTGGCGCTTTCCTGTGCGCCTTTGTTGGCGTGGGCAAAACCTTTACCAGACTCTGCCCGTTTGGATATCCAGTTTGAGCTACCCAAAATTGAAACGTCTATGTATGCCCGTCCTTACGTTGCGGTATGGATTGAGGACAGTAAACGTAAGCCGGTTAAAACGATTGAGCTGTGGGTAGGAAAAGATGAGTGGCTCAAGGACTTACGTAGCTGGTGGAGAAAGGTTGGTCGTTATGACCGTGAATTGGTTGATGCAGTCACTTCGGCGACACGTCCAGCTGGCCAATATCGTTTTGTATGGGATGGCACCAACAATAACGGTGAGCGCTTAGAACAAGGCGATTACACCTTACATATTGAAGTAGTTCGTGAACATGGTGGTCGAGACTACCTAAGACAAAAGATAGCGCTATTTGAAGTGGCGAACTCATATGTGATCGAACCAACCAATGAAACAGGGAACATCACGCTCGACTATCAAATTAAGTAACTGGCTCACTAGTGAATTGGAATCGCATTTTAAACTCGGAAGGGTGCGGTATCTAGCGATAAATAATGGAATTGAAATGATGAAACAAAAACAATTGAAAGCGCTGACATTAGCTGGCGTAGTCGCTTTAGGCTTAGCAGCAACGACAACTGCGCAGGCGCATCCGCGCTGGGTTCTTCCTTCGCACTTTACCGTTTCGAAAGAAGGGGGGGATTGGTTAACGTTTGATGTGACGGCTTCTCACGGTACGTTCGTATTCGACAAACCAGCGGGCAGTGATAAAGCTTTTGTCGTAATGCCTGATGGACGCAACGAACGTCCGAACTTTGTTGTTAAAGGTAAGCGTCGCTCGATGTTTGACTTCTACTTTGTAGAGGAAGGTACGCATAAAGTCGCGATCAATAATGAGCCTACGTACTACACACAATATAAAGCGGGTCGCAGAGACACGGTGAAGTGGGTTAAAGCAAACAAAGCGGAACGTGCTGATATTGTGCCAGAAAAGGCTCGTGACATTGTAACGCAGATCAGTTACACGCGTGCAGAAAGCTACATCACCGTTGGAAAACCAACTGAAAAAGCGTTGGAGATCGAAGGTAAGTTGTTGGAGATGAAGCCCGTGACTCACCCGGCAGACATTATTGAAGGCGAAGAAGTGACATTCCAATTTTTCTACAACGGAAAACCTCAACAAGGCGTGACCGCTGAAATTACTCGTGAAGGAACACTTTACCGCAACCACCAAGAGCAAATCGACGTAATCAGTGACAAAAATGGCGAAGTAACGTTCACGCCAGACATTGCTGGTCGTTACTTGATGAAAGCAAACTTTAAAGGCGAATTAGAGAATCATCCGCTTGCTGATAAGGCAAGTGTGAACGTTCATCTAACATTTGAAGCTTTGCTTCAATAAACGACACTCAAATTAATCCAAATTAGGGCTCGGTTTGAGCCCTTTGCTGTCTTTCACTGGAACTTAACAATGAAAAAAACAAAAAAAACATTGGTACTACAAGCGAGCATGGGCGTGGCGTTTGGGATGATTTCGCTTCCTGCGCTTGCACATTTCCCACTAATGGGATGCTGGTTCGAAAGCGAAAAAGTGATCTGTGAAGCTGGGTATTCAGACGGCAGTTCTGCCGAAGAGTACGCGGTTCAAATGTTCGACTACGAAGATAACCTCATTGCTAAAACGATGACAGACAAACGTTCTATTGCGGAGTTTGAGCATCCAAATACCGATTTTTATTTGGTGTTCGATGCGGGACACGAAAGCCCTGTTGAAGTTGATATCGTTGAGATCAGTGAGAAATGATGATTCAAAGAGTTCGCTCAGACAGTGGAAGTCGTGAAGGGAAATGGGTTGGCTTGATCATAGCGTCAGTTCTATTGTTCGCGACCATCGCTATCCCGTTTCATCAAGCGGGTTCCGGTGTGCAAACGGTTGAAGCGCACCAATTGTTGATCACGGATATTGAACAAGAAAACCTCGCGATGATAGCGGAATTACGTTTGGCTCATGAAGAGATTAGGGACTTATACGCTGAATCCCAAGAATTGAGTTTCGATCAGAATAAAAATTGGCCGGTAATTGAAGCGTTACAATCCGATTGGATCGCGCCGTTTGTTAAAGATCAAAGCTGGAAGCGTAAAGGTGAACATGAGTGGCAGAACGTCGCACCTGGAATGTATGTAGGGTTCCCTACGCACTTAAACTCTGCGCAGCCGATATTACTAGACAGTCGCAAAGTGGCTGCCGATATATGGATTAATGTGTCGGCCTCAGAGCAGCTAGAAAACCAGTTAATCGCGTTTGAATTTGAAAAAGGTAACTTGATTCGTCAAGGATGGAAGCAAGTGGTCATGACGGCCAATAACGACACACATTCACACTAATTCTAATAAGAGACCCCTTATATGCGTAAGATTTTGCACTTTGCTGCGCTTTTGGCAGTGTTCGCGTTTCCTGTGAATGCTGTGGCTAAAGAAAAACTGTCAATTGGAATTACATTACAGCCTTACTACAGCTATGTGAAAGCTGTCGTTGGTGACAAGGCGAAAATAGTGCCGCTTGTCGATGCTGGTTTCAATCCCCACAACTATTTACCTCAACCAAATGATCTAAAACGTCTTAACCAGATGGATTTGATTGTTGTTAATGGTATTGGTCATGATGACTTTGCTTTGAAAGTGATCGACGCTTCTCAACGAGACGATCTAATCGTCATCAAAGCTAACAAGGAAGTGCCACTACTGCCGGCAATGGGTCAGTCTGTTGGTCAAGGCGCGGTGAACCCGCATACGTTTGTAGGGTTATCGACCACGATCCAAAAGGTTTACACCATTGCGAATGAGCTGTCTGCTATTGACCCTGATAACGCCAAATACTACCGAAAAAACGCTCGTCGTTACGCGAAGACGTTTCGACTAATGAAGCGAGATGCGATGGCGTCTTTAGGGCAATTGAACACTTCAGGAATGAAAGTTGCGACGACACACAATGCTTATGGGTACATTTTACAAGAGTTCGGTGTTGATGTGGCTGCGGTTATTGAACCTGCACATGGAGTTGAACCAAGCGCCAGCCAACTACAAGGTACCATCGAGAAGATCCGTCAATCTGGTATTGATGTACTTTTCTACGAACTCAACATGCCGAATCGGTTTGTCGACACGATTGAAGCAGAGACAGGTGTGCAGTTGTACCGTTTCTCTCACATGACTCATGGTGAATATGAAGCAGAGAAAGTAGAAGTCGAAATGAAAGCCAACTTGGACACTTTGATCGAAGCAATGAAATTCGCCGCTGGAAATCAAACCAAGCAAGGTGACGTGTAATGATTGGGCCATCAGTTCAGGTAAACGCACTCACACTAAAATACGATGACAACATCATACTTGAAGGCATCTCTACAGTTTTCGATGCCGGAAAATGTCATGTGATCATGGGGCCGAATGGAGGAGGTAAAACCTCGCTACTTCGTTCGGTTCTGGGACTCACGCCTTTCGAAGGAGATGTCGAAATTCATTGGCCAAGTAACGCAAGCATCGGTTATGTGCCTCAAAAGGCAACCTTTGAAGCAAGCTTACCACTTACCGTTATGGACTTTGTGTTGCTTAATCAAACTCGAATGCCTTTATTTTGGCGAAAGCAAACCAAGCAACATCAGTATGCGTTAGAACAGCTAGACAGAGTTGGTATGGCAACACGTCATGATCGCCGTATGGGGCAACTTTCTGGGGGAGAGCAGCAACGTGTACTGTTTGCCCAAGCATTACTAGATAACCCAAGTTTATTGATACTCGATGAACCTACGACGGGCATGGATGAACAAGGTGTTCGCTATCTAGAGTCATTGATCACTGAGTGCGTATCGGAAGGCAGAACGGTGTTAGCTGTGCACCATGATGTGTCTGCTGTTAGGCGCCTTGAGGCGAATGTACATGTGGTGAATCGTTGTTTAGTCGAAAGCGGCTATCATCGAGACGTACTCCACCCATCAAAGATAGAAAGCTTATTCCAGCATTACACGTCGGCTGCCGTCGCATCGAAGGAGGTGGCGTAATGGATTGGTTGAGATCAATGGCATTGAACTGCGTCGAGGCTGGGTTGCTGAGCGAAAGTTTTTCATATGCGTTTATGGTTAACGCGTTAGTCGCCGCGTTATTGTTGGGCCCGTTGCTCGGTGGTTTGGGCACATTAGTGATAGCGAAGCGGTTGGCCTTTTTCTCAGAGGCGGTAGGACATGCTGCATTAACTGGTATTGCAATCGGCGTACTGCTTGGTGAGCCGCCAGAGAACCCAATCATTGGTTTGTTTAGTTTTTGTATGATCTTCGCACTGCTGCTCCATTTTGTGCGAAATCGAACTAATGTTCCTTACGACACGCTTGTTGGGGTGTTTCTTGCGCTGGCCTTGGCGGTTGGAGCCGCACTACTTATGTATGTGGCGCGGAAGATAAACATTCACATGCTTGAGAACGTTCTGTTTGGTTCAATTCTAACTGTGACAGATCAAGACTTAGCCATCTTGGCACTAAGCTGTTTACTCATAGTGCTATTACTTATCCCAACGTTTAACCGAATCCTGCTGACCTGCATAAGCCCAGATATCGCGAAAGTCAGAGGTTATAACACCAGCTTCTATGATTATTTGTTTGTCATGATGATCACTTTAGTCACTATCGCAGCTGTAAAAATTGTCGGTGCGGTATTAGTGGGGGCGTTGTTATTGATTCCCGGTGCGACAGCGCGTTTGTTAACCAAAAGGATGGGCAGTTTTGTTTTACTGTCAGCCTTACTGGCGACTATCGCTTGTTTAGTTGGAACTGTACTTCCTATGGAATTAGAACTGCCAGTACCTTCGGGCGCGTCAATCATTATTGTTTCAGCGACATTCTTTTTAGCTGCAACCATGTATCGAATCATCAGAAAGGCATAATCATGAAACGTTCTTTGAAGAAGACCATCAAGGCTATATCTGTCATTGCAGTGTTTGGTTTTAGTGGAATTACAGCGGCTAAAGATATATTAACCAGTACACCTGTCACTTATGCAATTGCCTCTGAACTAATGAAAGGTACTGAGGTGACAACGCAATACCTTCCGCCAAAACGTTATGGCATCGAAAGGCTCCCTAATTGGTTCGAATCCAAAGGCAGTAAAACAGTGGCAAAAGCCGGGGAAAGTGCCACTGTTGCTATTAGCATTAGTTCGGTTTGGCAAGCGGATCCGACGTTCATTTATGCGAGGCAAGGGAATATTCGTCTTGTCGAAATTGATGCCGCTCAAGCATTAACGCCGAGAGCGCAAGGGGTTGCTGCATTGTCATTGAATGATGGTTCGATTTCTAAGTATTCTTGGTTGAATCCGACTAATTTGATACGAATGTCTTCCATTGTTGCTGACGACCTGAAAAAGCTTTGGCCTGAACATTTCGTTGTGATTGACGCTAATCTTCAACGAATGATGTTAGAAGTACGAGAACTTATCAATGTTCAGCAAGATACAATATTTGAGAATGACATTGATTCAGTAGTATTGCTTTCTGAAACGCTAGAGGATTTTGTTTCTGGAAGTCAGCTGTTTGTCGCTGATCGCTTCTTTGATGCTGAATTGGAATGGAGTGAAACACAAAAACAACACCTTAAAGCCCAGTTCACTGAAGATGAAACGTTATGGCTCGTGACGTCAAGGAAACCATCGAAACTACTGCTTGAACTCGTGCCTAATCATCGAATCTTAGTCGTTGATCCGATTGATCGTTGGGGTTCAAAAGGTATAGATAGCGTTAAGCCTTTTGAACGTTGGCAAATTAATCTCTAAAAAATGGGGCAAATAGTGTTAAGTCGGATATATCATCGGGATTGTCCGACTTTTTTATTAATATCGACTAACGGAATTTCACATTCGTTGATCTCTCACTTTTAATGATAAAAAAGTCAATAAATGTCGCATTGATTAAAAAGTGTGCTATAAAGGGGCTTGAAATTACTCCTTCCATATGAAGTTTTAGGAGTATAAGGGAGAGATATGATGGTGAAATGGCGTAAGATTTTTAGTGTAAGTATACTGGTTGCGATGACAGGATGTAGCTCTGTTAGCTCGGTAAAAACTGATGTAAATCATGAGGACGAGCACAATCCAGTATACCCGGCTATGGCCGTGCCATTGCAGCCTAGAGTTCAGAATGAGGTTCAAATAGCAAAGTTGAGCCAACTCCTTCACCACCCTGAAATTAACGATGAATTACGTGCTAAAGCGCTTTATGAGCGTGGTTGTTACTACGACGAACTTGGGCTGAGAGATCTTGCTAAGATTGATTTTGTCCAATCGCTAAAGATTAATCCTGCACAACCTGAAATTTTCAATTTACTTGGTCTTTATTTCACTCAAATTGGCGAGTTTGATACCGCCTATCAAGCTTTTGACTCAACTCTAGATCTTGACCCTCAGAATCAACAAGCCGTCTATAATCGTGCAGTCGCGCTTTATTATGGTGGTCGAACTACCTTGGCACTTGAAGACATGGTGACGCACTACAACCAAGATCCTAATGATCCGTTTCGAGTGTTGTGGCTATCAATCATGGAAAGCGAACTTGATGAGCAAACCGCACTTGAGAACTTAAGAGCGAGAAGCTTGAATCATAATGACGATTGGGGTTGGGTGCTTGTTGGTATTATGCTTGGAGATATCTCTGAGGAAGAGGCGGTTAATAGAGTCATGGAAAGCACGCAGAATAACGTAGTAATGGCTCAGCGTTTAACGGAAGCGTATTTCTATCTAGGTAAACGTTATATTGCCGAGGGAGACACGGCTCGTGCATTGTCTGTATATAAGCTAGCGATTTCGTTGAACGTATTTGATTATGTTGAACATAGCTACGCATTTATTGAGCTAGATAGAATCTTTAAAGAGTACAAAGCAAGTCGAAGCCTTCAAAAATCTGAGCAAAACTTGGTTAACGTTCGTTTTAACTAAGTTACAGCTTTACTCTCTTCGAGTATTTCCAACACATATAAACCCAAAAGGTGAATAACCAGCGCATGTACGAGTTATTCACCTTTATTTTTACGATGTTCAGGGTTTTCATTTATTCGTTTAACTTGGCTATAACTGTTTAGCCAGATGTTTGGTCCATGTGCTTGATTTAAAAAATTAAAGTATTAATCGCACTAAGGTAATATCAGTTACAACCGGCGTTTTCTATCTCTCCTTTCTTGTCAATCCTTAGTCGTTGCCATTTTCAATCTCTTTATAGTGATAGTCGACATCGACAACAGCACGATATTCAATGCTTCCGCGAGATACGACATTTTCTTCGATTTTCACTCTCGCGTTATCAATTGTCATGCTGCCACTTACAATGTCACCACCAGTTTTGTTCAATTTCCAACGTAATTCACTGTCACTCGCAGTTTCAAGTGACTCATACATATTAAAGCCAGCGTCCATTGCATCCGCTTTAGAACTGAAGGCATCAGTCATTAAAGTAGAGCTTGTGTGTATGGTATTGCGGGGCGCTGCAGATATGCTAAAGGCAACAAGTAGACCACACGCTATAGCTATTAATGTTTTCATAGTATGTCCTTACACTTTGGGTATCGTTCGAGACAACGAAGAGCTTAGAGGAACCTACTGATCATTATCAGGAAAACGATCTGATAGTTATTTCAACTTAACTATTTTGTTTAGCGAAAAAACCACATCAATTGTTGTGATATGACGCTCATTATGAACTTGTAATCACACTTTAAAGTTAGCATTTAATTGATTCATATCAAGCTATGAAACTTTGCATTTGCATAAAAAGTTTTTCTAAACTAGTAGGAAAAATTATATGATTTTTTGAAATTTTTTCGCGACTAAAAATTAGTGATTAATAATTAGATACTTGACGAAAAATAAGAGTAGGGAAAGAAGTTAAGAGACAAAACCAAATTTATTTGAACATAAAAAAATACCAGGCAATTAAATTGGCTGGTATCTCTTTAGAATCGATAGAGCAGGTGAGGCTAGCTGGTTAATCAGCAGATGTTTGCTCACTAGCGTCTGTGTTTTCTGTTAATTGTTCAGCATTTTGCGCTTCTTCAGCTTCCATCTTTGCACGTTCGGCTTTGGAAATGTAACGCGGTTTGTTACTTTTATGCAGCTTAGAGTTCGCTTTCTTTTGTTTCTTCTTTAGGATCTCGTTGATTTTTTTCTTACGGTTCATTGCTGCATAGCCTTGTAAATGGTTTAGGCGGAGGAGGATAATCATTTTGGCGTTAGAACTCAATGATTGAAACAAGTTTCTAGTAGGAAAAACACGATGTACGAGACTAAGACACAACGATTAACTCTTAGAATGCCGACCAAAGAAGATGCCCATTTTATCCATGAGCTATATAGCGGTGATGACTTCTATCAGTTCATCGGTGACAAGGGTATTTCAACTCCGCAAGCCGCCCTCGATTATATCCAAAATAACATCCTTCGTATGCACGCGAGTAAAGGTGTCGGTTTACTTGTTGTGGTAGAGCGCGCGACCAACAAAGCTATTGGTGTTTGTGGCTTGATCAAACGTGATAGCTTGGATGCTTACGACATAGGTTACGGCTTTCTACCTAACGAGTATGGGAAGGGATACGCCTACGAATCTAGTCAGGCAATTATTGAGCAAGCGAAGCATAATCCTGATATTGATCATATAGTCGCGATTACGACTTCTGATAACATTCGCAGTATCAACCTGCTTGAAAGGTTGGGTTTTGGGTTCGAACGAATAGAAGAAAAACTTTCGGAAACGACAACCCTTAACTTATATGCGTTATCGTTAGGAAACACTTGATGTTCAAACACAATGATATTTTAAAAGGTGGACTCGCGACGGAATACAAAACCGTGATAGCCATGGTTCATATTTACTGTCGAGATCATCATCAAAAGACGCGTTTAGAGGGCAACCTTTGTAAAGAGTGCCATGAATTGCTGGTATATGCAGAAACTCGCTTAGATCGCTGCCCATATGGTGAAGCAAAGCCAACATGCAATAAATGCCCGATTCACTGTTATAAGCCTGAGCCGAAAGAACACATGCGATTGGTGATGCGCTATTCAGGGCCTCGTATGCTTTTAAAACACCCAATATTAGCGGTACGTCACCTAATTCATGAAAAGCGTACAGTTCCAGTAAAACCAGAAAAGCACGCTTCAAACAGACACCAAAGAATGAATCAATATAATAACTAAAGGCTAGGCAGTAGTTGTCACGGTAAGGTTGTTGATCCAGTGGCGACTAAAGTAGCGATGCGAACACAGTCCTAGCTTTACCACTTCTTCGACTAGCATAAGCCCATAAATATATTTGAAATCCCAACCCGCGATGAAAGCACAGTAAGCACACACTGGAATTCCAATCATCCACATCGCGATAAAGTCCATACGCAGACAAAACGCATTATCACCACCTGAACGCAGTACCCCGTTGATTATCACCATATTGAGCATTCGGATCGAAATAGCGCAACACATAATCATCATTGCTGGTGAGGCAAGAGCGTAAAGCTCAGGTTGGTTAAGGTTAAGCCAATCTAAAATCGTCTCTCTATTCAGGAACAAAATCGTACCGACACCAATCCCAAAAAGCAGCACGGCCTTGATGAATACCATAGCCATATCCATCGCTTGAACGAATTCGTCTCGCCCGAGTGAGTGGCCAAGTAATACAGAGCAAGCGACAGAAATCCCAAAGAATACGGAATAGCACAAAGACTCAAATGGCCCAAGCATCGAGAATACTGCGAGCTCGGTCGTTCCCATATGCCCAAAAATCATTTGGTAAGCCATAGTGCCAACCGCCCATAACACTGCGTTTAACGTTAAAGGCAGTGCCAAACGTCGATATGCTAGCCAAAGAGACGGGCGATCCATTGAGCTCTCACTGACAATCAACCAGTGTTTTTTTGCGCGCATATAGCTATACATCAGCAACACTTGGATCAGACGAGAAAGTGTCGTGGCTAATGCCGCGCCCGCCACGCCCATAGCTGGGATGCCAAACATGCCTTTAATGAGTACGAAATTTAGCGCGATATTCAGCACTATTGTCATACCACCAAGTAACAATGGCGTAACCGTGTCACCTGATGAGCGCATACTTGCTTCAACTACAATGACAAGGTGTGTCAGAAGTAGAACAGGGAAGCCATACCAAAGATAAGTCGTACCAAGTGAAATGACGCTTTCATCACTGGTTTGCAAGGTCATTAATAATTCTGAGCCTAAGGTGATGATTAAAGTGACTGGTAGTAATACCTTTAGGCCAAACCGTAGTGCAAGAGAGGTGACTGTCTTGGCACTTCGTTGATCACCTTTACCCCAATATTGCGCAACGAGTGTTCCGTTTGCTGCCGCTAAGCCAGCCATGATCATGATTGCAACAAAATGCCATTTTGATGCAATTCCCACAGCGGCTGTTGCCTCCATGCCAAAATCACTCACCATGAGAACATCGGCTAGTGCTAGAATAGCCACAAGCGCGCTTTGCAGTGCAACAGGCAAACCGAGCTTGACTATTCTAATTAGAATAGACTCTTGGTGAGTGTTGTTAGTGTTTTTTGGAATAGTGTTAGTGGCCATAATAGCTCCTCAATTGGCCGTAAAATATAGTGGCTAGGTGTAAATATGAACATGTGTGAAAAACAACAAAACCTGTGCAAATCCGTCATTGATCGAATGAGGCCTAAGTCAGAGTGGTATGATGAGGTATTTTTGGCGGAGTCATGCAAGGAACGATTCTTAACCACCGATGAGATTCCAGAACTACTGGCCAAGAATGTTTTTATGGGTGGATTAGCGGAGCTTAGAGAAACGTATTATGTCGAAAGGCAAAGTGTTTCCGTCCACACTTTACTGTTTACGCAAGAGGGCGGCGGGATACTAACCACCAGCGAAAAGGTTGAACTCATCGAACCGTATAGTTTGGTGATCTTACCCTCCGAAACGCCCTTTCGTTTTGAGCTTAACCCTGCGATTGGCCATTGGAAGATGGCTTGGGTACTTCCTTATGACACGGAAGAGTGGCAATTTTTACGTGAGTTTGGACAATGCATTGTCTCATTCAATGAAACCGAACAGGTTTGGTCGCTGTTGAATCTCATGCATGCAGAAATCAATGGGCGAACTAGTTTTCGCAAGTTACTTGTCAGTGAAATTATCCGGTTACTAAGCGGTTTCGAACCAAAATCAACAGGTTCATCGGCAAGGGTGCAGGCATTATTCAATGAAGTAGAAAGTCAGCTGCATTTGCCTTGGTCGGTCAGTGGAATGGCAGGAAAAGTCTATATCAGTGAAGAGCAGCTCAATCGAATATGTAAGTCTTTATTTGGATTATCACCCAGAAGTAAACTGATTCACTTGCGAATGGACAAAGCGGTGAGCTTACTTAACCAGCAAGAATGGTCGATTTCGATGATATCCCAACGTCTCGGCTATAAAGATCCGTATAATTTCTCTCATCGATTTCGTAAGCATTTTGGGCAGTCACCAAGCCAGTACCGTAAAACCAAACGGTTATCAAAATCAAGTTGATCGGCTGGCCTGTACTCAAACTTGAAGGTGAGTTGTGAGCTTTGCGACTCTTTGTTGGAGTGCGTCTAACTCTAGTAGGTGGATACTGCCCCTTTCTAGGCTCACTTCACCTTGTGCTTCTAATGCTTTTAGCACTTCGTTTAATCTTGGTCGCGAGATTCCAGTAATTTGACTCAGTTGTTTCTGCGAGATGTCGATCTTTATTAGGCTACCTTGCACGGAAGGTAAGCGCTGTGCGATCTGTAATATTGAAAATACGACTCTAGATTCTCGGTCATACAGAGAGCAAATTTGTGCTTGAATCCAGTCCTTCTGCACTTCGACGGTACTGTAGTAAAGCCATTTATAGACTTCATGGTTGGCTTGGGCGAGTTTATCTACTTTCTCTTTAGGGAAATAAAGAAAGCTGATCGGTAGGATTTCATCAAGTGTTGCGTTAAACGAGATGTCTGAAGACATCAGTGTCCCACCAAACCACATGCCAGACCCAACTAGCCCGGCATTCATGGTATTGGTTTTGTCTGCAGAGAAGGTGACTGACATAATCCCTTGCGTAACATAAAAAACGCCACCCTGCTGTGCGCGACTATTTGGATTACGCTTAGGTACGCCATTCACTTCAATCGCACATTCAAGCAATAAGGCTTTGATCTCTGCACTTAACTCACATGGCCATTTAATATCGTAAGAAAAACGTTTCACTCAACTACTCACCTTGCATTATTCGCTATAGTGTAACGCGTGCGCTTAACGAGATTCAATCGATGCTTTCTATAGCTCGCAATTTTAGGCGGTAAGCAAGCTCCTCGGTTTGATGTTGGCCTTGGTTATAAAGTGCTGTTGGCACAGTTGTGAAAATTGGTCGCTACTTTTTGGTCTGGCAAGGTAATAGCCTTGAAGTACATCACAGCCTAATTGGACAAGTTTTTTAGCTTGGTCTTGTGTTTCGACACCTTCTGCGACGATTTTCAAATCCAGACTTTTGCCTAATGCAATAGCGCATTTAATTGCCGCTAGGTGCTTGTGGTTATCTAACATTTTATTGACGAAGAATTGGTCTATCTTCAGTTCGGTAAACGGGCTTGAGATCAATAAGCTGAGAGACGAGTGCCCGGTACCAAAATCATCAATAGAAATCGACACCCCACGCATTCTTAGGCGGCTCGTATTTTCAAGAGATCGTGCTAAGTCAACGGACAATTCAGTTTCCGTCACTTCTAAAGTCAGCCTGTGAGGAGGGAAGCGAACTTCATCGATGATTTGTAAGACTCTATCGGCAAAGTCTGGTTTACCAAGATCAGACGGCGTTACGTTAACCGAAACATTGAGTGGCCAACCATTACTTAGCCAAGATGCGGCTACTTCAATGGATTTGCGTAGCATTTGACAAGTTAGCTGGTAGCTGAGCCCCATTGATAAAAGTTTATCCAAAAAATGGATCGGAGTGAGTATGCCTAACGTGGGATGATTCCAGCGAATCAACGCTTCTGCCCCAACAATTTTTCCACTTTTCGCATCAAAATGGGCTTGGAAGAAAGGCTCAAATTGCTCATGAGTCAAAGCCTGTCGAATTTCATGACCATCGATATTTGAGAGGGGCTGACAGCGGGATGTTTTTAGCAATTTGTTTTGAATGAGCTTGTCGACAAGCTCTGTTACTTGAGCACGCTTTAGCGGTTTGACGAGATTGGTAACTTGCTCAAGGCCGTACGATTTGGACATATCCACAACGGCATTTTGTACGTCTTCCGCTGCACTACTGGTAAAGATCAAAGGCGTTTGAATGCTTTTTGAAGCGAGTATTCGGGCAAATTCTACGCCATCAAGTTCAGGCATGTACAAGTCGCAGAAGATCACATCGGGGCGTTGCAATGAAATTTGCTCTAACCCTTCTTTACCATTGGTCGCAGTGGTAATGCTTGCGCTACAGATGGACGAGAGCATTGAAGTAAGTACCTTTCTTTGAAAAGGGTCGTCTTCAATGATTAGAATGTGGCAGATATTCATATTAAGCGGCGACCCCCGTTGGTACGGCTAAGTCAGCATAGTCGAGCTGCTGGGCAAGAATTCGGCTTTGATTGGCGAACTCTTTGCTTTGGATAAATGGACTGTCATGCATTTGATCTTTGCAGCGAATCGCTAAATGTATGACATCTCGCTTGCTCCAATTCTGTGGCCATGCACGTGTTAATACCCCGATCAGTAGTTTCGGTATATCGAGATCGGTGTATTGGGTATCCATTGCTCTGGCAAGTAATGTGGATGCTTTCTCGAAGTTTTTTTGTTCGATAAGGCGCAGCGCATCTTGCTTGAGCTTCAAAGACGCTTCGCGCATTCTCTGAACTTTGTTTCGCCACTGGGAAAGGTAGGCGAGTAATGCTTTATCTTCAGTCGTGAAGGGATCACTTTTCAACTCGATATTAATCACTTCAGAAAGCGCTTGGTATTCATCCTGTTTACCTAAAAGTAGAAAAACGCGTGATAACTCTATTCGCTCTAAAAGCGCAGGTTGGTAGTCTTCGATCTCTTTGGTGTAGCTTTGGTATTCTTGCAAAAGCTGACGACCTTTGATGATATCCCCACGCAATATATTGCCACGAGCAAAGATCAATAATTCCAATGACTTGTATTGCGCTCTAGGAAACTTCGCACGCCAGCTTTCCGCCCATTTACTCAATGTCGACAGGTGGATCGCACGCTTATCTCTTGGTGAAAATTGCGCTTGGTCAAGGACGAGCTGAGCGCCAAGTTGGTACATGTCGACGGATTCTCGAAATGAGTGACGAGACTCCAGTATCATGTTTTTGCAGCTAGTAATTGCGTTTGGCAGGTCAAACAGAGCCATGTTGAGATACACCTTAAGGCGGTGTCTCTGAATCATCTTAGGTGAGATCTTAATGGCGCGATCAATGTCTTCGCGTGCGCGGTCAAATTGAATCTGGGCGACGTTAATTTGTGCGCTTAGCTCAGCAGCAGATGCCGCATGGAACGGGTCTTTATGCAAAGACTTCAACAGAAACAACCCCTGCTTGTATTGCCTTTGCTTAAGTGCAATTCGAGCGAGATTCAACGTTACTTTTCCGTTCTCACTGCTGCCTTGTAGATTGATCAGAACGTTTCGTGCGTCATCTAATTGGTTTAAGGCCATCATAGACTCTGCTTTGATACGTTCACTTAAGACAATGATGTCGTCTTCTTGATAAAAGGTTTCGTCGACTTTGGTGATGACGTCTTGGTGATTGCCTTTGTCAAAGCTCACAAGAAGATCTGACAGAATGTGCTTTTTTCTAATGAATCCAGGCAGACGCTCTTTGAGAGTCGAGTAGTTAAGTGGTTTTAACAGGTAGCCATCGGGGTTTAATTCCATAAACCCACGGACAACGCCAGTGGTAGCATCACCAGTCACAATGATATTGACACAATCCGCAGGCAATAACCCTCGAGTTTGCAGTTCATCAATCAGTTGGAAGCCGTTCGCTTTGTCTCCAAGGTTGTAGTCAAAGAAGATCAATCCATATTGATTGATTCGGCAACGGGAAATAGCTTCGGCGGCGTCTTGCGCAAAATGAAGCAGTTCGGACTTATAACCGAGCTTTTGGAGCATTCCTTTCGCAGCCGTTCGGTACATGGAGCTGTCGTCAACAATCAGTACCGGTCGTGAATTATCAATATGTTTAAATGGCATGGATTAACATCGCTATAAATTGAATCATGGCTATTATTTACAATTTATATACAGAAGTCTGTTCCCTAAAGAACAGAACTGCGCGAATTTATTAATTATACTGAATGCAATTCCTATTGGTGTAAGTTGATAAATTGCAAATGGCTCTCAAATTCATAAAGCAAATATTTCTCTCATTATGTTGCCTAGTGGCGTTCTCCGCTCACGCATCGGTACTAACTGAAGACTTCACTGTGGATGAAGAGCGTTCACCTAGCGATAAGCCAAGCCATACTAATTCCATACAAACATTAATTGTCGGGATACCTATGTCAGAGCCTGATAGGGCCTACCATGATGCTCCTTCCGATGTGGCCACGATCAGACGTTACCTGGTTGAATACTGGAAGTTCTGGGGAGAAAAGTATGGTTACCAGGTCGAGTTCAAATTTGGTGAATATGACGCTTTGTATGAATTATTGGGGTTAGAGCAGCTCGACATACTAGCGATCACGACACACAATCCAAAATTGACGTCATGGGTGCGCTACAGCCTGCCATATATCGAAGCAAAGAGTGTGCTTGTGAAAAGGATTGGTGACTCAATTGAAGGAGGAGGTGTCGGTTTGCACATGCCAAAAACACTGTTGCCTGCCGATTTCAATCCGAAGAACCTTGTCACTGTTCACAGTACTCAATCCAACAAACTGCTCAATCAAATTGACCAGTTGAATTATGTCTATTCTTGGTCACCAAAAAACTTTCTAGTTGAGCTCGATCAAGCGGGAGTGGCAGACGAGTTTTATGTCCAGAAAACGGCCATCAAAGGTTTACCGATCAGGGCGCTGACCAAACGCGAAGATGCGGAGCTAATGATTAAAGTTAACTCAGGTATTCGCTCTATTTCTTCAAAACAATCTGAAGAGTTGTGGTTAAGCGTTGGGGGAAGGCGAGACAATAGCTTTCGACCACTTTCAGGCACGTATTTACCAAACATTAATATCCACCAAGAACGTCTGCTAGCAGAAAAGCCAGTTAAGAGTTACGCCTATATTGTTGATGGTGAAGAACCGTATTTCATTACTGAAGGCTTCTTCATGGAAGGCTATATCGTGGATGTTATGCGTAACTTAAGTCAGAAGCTCGGAGTGACGTTCGAAGCCAAGCCTTATTCTTCTTTTCAAGATGCCTTAGACGCCGTGAAAAACCAAGAAGTAGATATCTTCCCTGGCATTTATAAAACAGATCAACGTTTAAGCAGCCTGAGTTTTACGTCTGATATCGATAGAACGGTATTAGCGATAGCAAGTGAAGAAAACTATTACGCTATTTCTCAACTTAAAGGAAAGCGACTCGCGTTGGTTAGAGGGCTTTACGAAAACGAGTTGCTGTCTGAGTTACTGCCAATCAACCCTATTATTTACTTAGATACTGCAGAAGAAGCCATGCGTGCGGTAGCCGAAGGGCGTGCAGATGCGTATGTCGGCAAGCTACTCAATAGTGCCTACATGCTTAACAAGCACAAGCTGTACACGCTTAATCTACACAAAGCGGAAGATCTCGATAATGAGTATTGGCCGAGAATTGCATTACCAAAGTCGGAAAGTAAATGGGTGAGTTTGCTGAACCTAGGGCTTTACAACTTAGGTGAAAGCTTTCAGCAAGATCTACAAGTTAAATGGAAAGAACACTTAGTATTTAGCCAAGAAACAGAACGTGTTAGAGAGCTATATAAAAAGATTATGCTTGCTAGCGGGTTATTGATCATGTTCTTACTGTTTTGCTTTGTGTTTTATCGTTATCAGCTTGCAAACCGAAAAGAGGTCCAAGCTACCTTAGAGAAAGCACTTCACGAAGCCGAAACAGCGAAAAAAGAAGCGGAAGAGATGACGCTTGCCAAATCAGACTTTCTTGCTCGAATGAGTCATGAAATACGAACGCCAATGAATGGTGTATTGGGAATGGCAGAAGCACTTTCGTTTACACAGCTGAGTAATGAACAAGAAGATCTGCTACACACTCTTAATGGATCAGCCAGAAACTTGATGGCGCTACTTAATGACGTGCTCGACTTTTCAAAGATGGATGCCGGCAAACTCACACTTGAACAAGTGCATTGCGACTTAGAGTCGTTAATGTCGAGTGTAGTCGGTAACTTTAAGCACAAAGCGAATGCTAAAGAAGTTGGTTTCGATAGCCGCATCGACCGCAGCTTAAACAAGGCTTACCTTTGTGATTCAACACGCTTGATGCAGGTACTGAATAACTTGGTATCTAACTCCGTTAAGTTTACAAACGATGGGTTTGTAGAGCTAAGCGCGCAGTTAATCGCCTCAGACTACAAGCGTAATGCTGATGGGCAATATTACGACTTAATTGGATTCCAAGTGCGTGATAGCGGCATTGGTATCGCAAAAGATAAGTTAGAGACCTTGTTCGACCCGTTTGTTCAAGCCGATGGTGATATTACTCGTCGCTTTGGAGGAACGGGGCTAGGTTTGAGTATCTGTAGCGAAATTGTCGCAGAGATGGGGGGAGAAATACGAGTTTCTTCCGTTATCGGACATGGCAGCTTATTTAGTATCACCTTACCGCTGCTGGTGGATAAAGCGGAGAAAGTGATCAAGCACGATGACGCTTTAGGGTCGATGCCGACAGTTAACCAGTTAGGTAAGTTAAAAGTATTGTTCGCCGAAGACAATGCAGTGAACCGTAAAGTGATTGGCGGTCAGTTGAAACGTTTAGGGGTGAATTTTGATATTGCCGAGAATGGACGTATTGCTTACGACAAGTATTCGGAGAACCCGACTTACGATGTGATTTTGTCGGATTGCCACATGCCAGAAATGGATGGTTTTACTTTGGCCAAAACCATATCCGCTGAATTTGCAGACAACAAGCCTGCGATGATTGCTATCACGGCTGATGCGTTAAGTGGGGCTGCTAAACGCTGCCTGTCTGCAGGCTTTGATGACTATATTTCCAAGCCGTGCCCACTTGACGTATTGGAAAACAAACTTTTGCAGGCGGCGAATGTCACCATGGTAGAAGAATCAGACTTTGAACAAGAGAATGAGCTGCTTAACTGGTTAGACGAGAATTCACTTTCTGAAGACGTTAATGAGAAAGAACCGGGTTTGGAAAGTTGGTTGGAACGCTCCGATTTACGAAGTGAACCTGATGCTGAGCTAGACGAGCTTCTACAAGATGAAAAGACGTTTGAAGTGGAAATACCACCGAATGACGATGGGCTTGATTGGAAGGAAATCCACCAGAACATCGCCGATATCGAGCTCGATGATAAGCAATTCTCTCTCTCTCAAAAATACAGCGAAAATGACAACGGTAAATTCGAACCTTATGAAACCTTGGGGGCCGAAATTGCGCAAACCGCGTCATCAAACGTAACGAGTGATTCCTCAAAAGAAGATGAACAAAACCAAGCGTACTTGGATGAAGTCGCGTTATTTGAAAGTGAATTAGCACAATTTGAATTGTCGGTTGCTCAGGACGCAGAAGATGGTGAGTTGAGCGACGATTTCTTTTCTGAACTCGAACATGGCGGGCTTGCAGGCAGTCATGGCGAACATAATGAATTCGATTTAGATCCGATCACAGGCATTGAAAGTATTAATGTCGCGAATAGCGAGGAAGTAGCCAACTCAAACTTTAGTTTGCCTGATACTGAAAGTTTTGAGCCTTCGCACGTTCTGGCAATGAGTGGAGATGACCAAGACATAGCATTAGATATTCTGGAAACGTTTCTGAATAACTATCTCAACGATATTGATGAGTTGTTATCCGTTGGTGCGTCCCAGGATGCGAGCGCGATAAGGGATACCGCCCATCGTATTAAAGGCAGCGCTTTGTACTTGGGTAATGAGCCGATAGCGACGGTCGCGAAAGCGTTAGAAGCGGAGGCGGCGAGTGCGCGTTTGATCAACAGTGAAAGTCGAATCGAATTCATTGCTCGTGCTCTATCGATTTTAGGTGAAGAGATCGCTCAATATTGCGAAGAGTTAAAAGTCGCATGAAACAAGTAAGATCGATAGCCCAATCTTTAAACCTAACAATATTGAAGAATTGTATTCTCTCGTTGGCGATTTGCGTGTGCTCGATAATCGTCGCGGTTGGTATTGAGCGTGACTATTGGCGCTCAAACCAAATGGAAGACTACAAAAAGTTGGCTGTGTTACAAATGACTAACCAATTTGATTTGCTTACACAACAGAGCAGAATTCTGGCTCGAAATGCAGTTACTGCACAAAACCTTGTCACTGACAACGTAGGTCCTAATGATTGGAGTAGTATTCCAATGACAGAAGATGGCGCTGATATTGTTGTCGTGCAAAATATGGTTGGCAAGCTAGTCTCTTCAATTGGACGGACGAGCAACCAATACTTGAGAGACCTTAAAGCGCTGCATGAACCTTTTGACCATAAACCATTCCCACTAACGGAAAGGCGTGGCACTAATTTTATTGAAGGGCGCATTTTTATGTTCAGTAGCACGCTGATCATGAATCATGCAAAACCCATTGGATTATTAACCTCATTGAAAGAGGTCGACTCTGAAATCATGATGTCGATTAGTCAAAAGCTAGGTAAGGACTTTAACTTTCATTATACCTCTGCCGGATTACGTTTGACGCAGGTTAGTTACGATCAAGGCTTTAACGTTTCTTTACACCAAGTGGTAGAAAAGCGAAATGGCTATGAAGCGGAATATCAGGTGACAATGACCGATGGCCGAGTTCAGCCAGCTAACTTTCTCATTCGTTTTCATGATCATAGTTATCGTTACTTCAATCCTATTGTATTGACCGCCATATCAGCGCTACTTGTGATTCTGCTTACGGTTTTGTTGTGGGCGTCATTTGCTCGAAGAGTAATAAAACCGATGAATACGCTTACCGGTTTGATGTCCCAAGAATCAAAACTCGCGAATCGTTCTGATTCTTTGGATTTAAATGAATTACTGCCTCAAGAGCTGGCACTTGTGTATGAAAAGTTTAAGAAAGTCTATATCTCAATGTCTCAGCAAAACCAATTCAGTCAAGTGCTGGTGGATGCTATCGGAGACATCATTATCACGGTCAATACTCGGGGAACGATTTGTTACGCAAACCCAGCGGCTAGGCAATGGTTTGGTGTGTGTGAAACACTTATAATTGGGCAGCCATTAGAGCTATTTACATCGAACCTCTCATCAGAAACTTCTGATGTCACGACTTGGCTCTATAAGAGCAATGAGTTGAAAGAAAGGGTGAGTGGAGAATGTAAGTTAGTGAACTTAATCTGTAAGGAGTTCGTTTACCCAGCTGACGTGATTGTTCAGCCAATCGAAGTAACTAAAGATGATCAAGACGTATCTTCGAGTGTGGTGGTTATCCGTTTAAAAGGAAGAATCTCGGTAAAATAGTATCTTAATTCGATGAGTTAGTGATTAAGAAGGAGAGCCTTAGCTCTCCTCCTTCTTATTATTCTCCAGCAACTTGTAGGCTAGAGCGCTTCAAGCTCGCTATCAACATATAGATGGTGGTTGCTAGCAAGAAAGCGAACAAGTAATTTAATAATCCTGCGCTGCTATTCATGAATGTGCTTGCGATGAGTGGCCCTGCGACTGAGCCAATGCTGTAACAGAACAACATGACTTGTGTGACAGAGACTAGGTATTGCAAGTCAATCTTATTGCACCCCAAGTTTATCGCAATTGGATAAAGAGCAAATGTTGCCATGCCGAGTAAGAACAAACTTACCGCTAAAACATGAAACTCGCCAACTAACGCGATTAAACCAATGGCGGCTACACCTAGCAAACAAAATAGTGCCATCAACAACGTGTGCCCAATGTACTTAGATAACCAAGGTACGATTGGCTGTACGACCATTCCGCCTAAAACGATCAACGCCATTAAGCCACCGATAGAATCTTGCATGACTTGTCTGTTACTCAACTCGATCGGCATTAACCCGTAAATAGCCCCTAAGGTTAGCCCTGACACGATGCAGCCAATTAGCGCACTGTGGTTCAACTTCATAACTTGCTTAAAGGATAAAGAAGCCGAATGGCTAAGTTCTGGCGATGTTGCGTTGCCAAAGAGCAAAACAATCACTGCGCCAAATAACAAAGTAAACATCGCAATGAAAGGAACGCCACCCTCAATACCTAAATAGCCAATGCCTAATTGACCAAAAGCGGTGCCGCCATAAAGTGCACACATGTAAATGCCAAGTCGCTTAGCACGCTGCGATTCATCACCAACCAGTAACCATGATTCTACAATCACAAAAATCCCCGCAACCGAAATCCCTGCGACTAGCCGTGCTAGAAGCCAAATTTCGTCAATTGGCAGTGCTGGTAATACTAAGATTGAAGCGATAAAAACGCTCAGGCAAATAACAAACGCTTGCTTATGACCGAAATGTCCAACAAAGCGCTCAATTGCAATAGTGCCCAAAAGTAAACCGGCATAAAACGCACTGGCTAACCAACTCGCTAGCTCACTATTCAGTCCATACGCTGGAAGCATGAGCGGGATTGAGCTCATGAGGTAGCCTGAGGCAATGGCATATAGGGATAGCGCAATAACTGGTACAGTTATACGAGTTGTTGGTCGTGTGTTTTCCAATGTCGTGGGCTCTAAAAACTAATGTGGAATTAAGTAATTGGCGCGACTATGGATGAAATCGAGGAGAGGGTAAATCGAATAATTTTGCTCGTGACGATAACGATTTTTTATCGCCACGATTCAGTTTTGGTTCCCCTTTTTCTAGGGGAACAATTAAGCCTTATTTGGCAATTGCTTGATTGAGCCATTGGTCAAACTGAGACTTAGGAAGGGCGCCGTTTATCATGTCGACGCGTTTACCTTGTTTGAAAACCATCACCGTTGGAATGCTACGAATCTGGTATTGTGCAGCAAGCTGTTGTTGGGCTTCAGTATCAATTTTTACAAAGCGAACATCTCCTGAACGCTCTTTGGCCACATCACTGAACACTGGTGCAAACCCAACACATGGATTACACCATGTCGCCCAAAAATCGACGACGACAGGCTGATCGCTATTTAGCAGCGCTTGAAAGTTCAGGTCTGTCCCTTCAACTGGAGAGCCGTCAAGTAGTGGGGCTTTGCACTTACCACAGGTTGGGCTTTCTGAGATTCGCTCTGAAGGAACACGGTTTACACCATTACATGATGAACAGCGGGTATTAAATGTAGACATAACTTTCTCTTTTTATTTTGCTTCAGCATGCCTTCGCGATTTACGAGAGTACTGCTGAACGCTTATACTAATTGAACTGTGCCTTAAGATACGCAAATAAAAACAAACAATAAATAGGTTAATAATGACAAATTTTTATGCCGAGATTACTGGCTGGGGAAAATGCCTACCACCAGCAACGCTTTCCAACGATGATTTAAGTACTTTTCTAGAAACTTCAGATGAATGGATCAAAAGCCGCACCGGCATTGAGAACCGCCGTATCAGCCATGTAAATACATCTGATCTAGCGACGGTTGCGGCAAAACGCGCAATGGCATGTGCAGGAGTAACAGCTGAAGATATTGATTTGATCATCATCGCAAGTTGTTCGGCTGATTCATTGCTACCTAATATTGCTTCAAAAGTACAACGAGAACTTGGCGTGAAAGGCGCTGCTGCCTTTGATTTAAATGCGGCGTGCACGGGTTTTGTATATGGTTTAGAAACTGCGACGCGTTTAATTCAAGCTGGTAACTATCGTAATGCGATTGTTGTTGGTGCAGAGCGTTTGTCTTTCTACATCGATTGGACCAAGCGTGATACCGCAGTTTTATTCGGTGATGGTGCCGGTGCGGTAGTGGTTAGCCGTACTGAAGACCAAGTTGGATTGCAACAGGCTCAAATCGGCTGCGATGCAGAAGGTCGAGATATTCTGGCAATTCCTAAATTCGGAACGTCAATGGAGCGTTTCGCTGCGGATAATGGTCACTGGGATTTCAACTTTGTTGGTAAAGAGATCTTTAAACGTGCAGTGAAAGGCATGGGGGCAGCGGCTCATTCCGTGTTAAGCCGATCGGCATTATCAACGGATGATGTTGATGTTGTGATTCCTCACCAAGCAAATATTCGAATCATCCAAACGTTATGTGACATGGCAGGAATTGAGCGAGAGAAAGCGTTTGTCAACATTCAGCAATATGGTAATACGTCTGCGGCTACTGTCCCAATCGCACTTTGTGAAGCCGTTGAGCAAGGTTTTATTAAACCTAATGCCAACATTCTTACCGCTGCGTTTGGCGCAGGCCTAACGTGGGGAGCAGGGCACATTAAATGGGGTGACCGCGTAACACCTTTGGGTGAGTCTGATGTAGAACTACCACCGACAGATAAGACTGCATTGGAGCTTTTAGCTAACGCGATTGAGCACTGTAAGAATAGCCCTAATAACCAGTAAAAGAATAAAAAAAGTAGCGGTTAACCTCGCTACTTTTTGGAGTGTCTAATGAAGAAGTTTGTAATATCAATGTTGGCAGGCTTAAGCCTAACGGCCAATGCAGCCGTTGAGTTAAAAGCGCCAGAGCAGTCTGAATTAAAACAAATCACAGCATCGCTTAAGAAACAAATGACAGAGGCGTTTAATTTGCCTTCTGTTGGAATCTCAATTAACGGTTTGGTTCAGCTTAGCGACTCTGATAACTACATGTTCAAATTAAGTGATGGTAACGGGAGTTACACCATGACTTACATGAAAGATATCGAGTCACTACTAATTCACCAAAACGGTAGCATTCTAGACTTAAAATCAGGTTCTTATATTACTCAAGATTTTGATGCTTTGTTCGCCGCTCCGTTGCTAGCATCGATTGATGAAAAAGATGTCATTGCCTACGACGCGAAAGATGCGAAGAACGCAGATACCGTGATTGTTTTTTCCGATCCAACTTGTGGTTACTGCCGAAAGTTACATGGTGAAATGGATCAATACCAAGAACAAATGATAAATATCCATTATTTGCCATTCCCACGTTCAGGAACTCAAGGTCCGGGCTATGAAATGTTGGTTAACACCTATTGTGCTGAAGACAGAAAGGCCGCACTGCACCAGACAAAAGTATCGAACTCAAAGCCTGAAAGAAAGGCGGGACTGAGCGCTGATGAGTTACAAGCGTGTGAAGCAACGGTTGCCAAATATTACGAGCTTGGCAAAACGTTGGGCGTGACGGGCACTCCGGCAATCTTTACAATGGACGGCCATCAAGTTGGCGGTTATGTTCCAGCAGCTCAACTGAAACAACGTCTGTAAGTGATACATTGATTGTTCTAATCTGAACAGCAATCGAAAGAATGAAAGGGGACTGGGATGACTCAGTCCCTTTCTTTTTGGAATAACGGAAAAGAATTAGTGAAAAAAATACTCGCAATTGGTTACGTTTGGCCGGAACCGAATTCATCTGCTGCTGGCAGCCATATGATGTCGATTCTACGTTTATTCAAAAGTCAGGGCTGGCAAGTAGAGTTTGCGACGCCAGCGCAAGAAACTGAACATATGGTGGATTTGGCAAGCGAAGGCATTACAAACCAAAGCATTCAACTTAACTGTGATAGCTTTGATGAATACGTGACTGAGCTTCAGCCCGATATGGTGATGTTTGACCGATTTATGATGGAAGAACAATTTGGCTGGCGAGTCGAGAAGTGTTGTCCTACTGCGGTTAAGATTCTAGACACTGAAGATTTACAGTGCTTGCGTAACGCTAGGCATCAAGCAGTTAAAGCGGATCGTGAAATGACCAAAGCCGATCTGTTTGGTGACCTTGCTAAGCGCGAAATAGCGGCAATATTACGTTGTGATCTTTCGTTAATAATCTCTAGCTATGAAATGGAATTGTTGGTTCAGGAGTTTAACGTTGACTCTTCTTTGATTCACCATCTTCCATTCATGGTCGACCTAAATGCTGTGCCTCAAACCTCGTTAGGCTTTAATGAACGCTCGCACTTTATGACGATTGGAAACTTCAGACATGCGCCAAATTGGGATGCGGTACTACAACTTCAGACGATATGGCCAAAAATTCGCAAACAGTTGCCGGAAGCAGAGCTTCATATCTATGGCTCTTATCCACCACCCAAAGCAACGGCGATTCACAACCCTAAAATTGGTTTTCATATTAAGGGGTGGGCAAAAGATGCTCAAGAAGTGGTTGAGCAAGCAAGAATATGCCTTGCACCTTTAAGGTTTGGCGCGGGGATCAAAGGTAAACTTTTGGATGCAATGAAAGTCCAGACGCCAAGCGTTACTACCGCTATTGGCAGTGAAGGAATGCTACCGCAAAACGCTGATGAATGGCCGGGTGCAACGGTTGAATCGGTCGATCAGTTTGTCCAAGAAGCTGTCGATCTTTATTCTAATGAAGAACGCTGGTTACAAGCTCAAGAGCGCTGCCATCAATTATTGACTAAAAGCTATGACGCACAGCCTCTTGGCAAGTCATTAGTGGGACGTTTGCTTCAGATAGAATCAAACCTTACTGCGCACCGGTTAGATAACTTCACTGGGTCAATGTTGAAGCACCACACTATGACAAGTACGAAATATATGTCTCAATGGATTGCTGAAAAGAATAAGCACCAATAAATGGAAAGCACCCAAGTTAGGGTGCTTTTTTATTGAAATGCGCGGCTGTAGCTAGGCCTTAGCAAACTTATAGGTTCGATATCCGCCTATAAGGTTCCGCGCTTTGTAGCCATTGTTAACTAGTTGACGGTATGCAACGTTACCTCGCAAGCCCACTTGGCAGTAGATAATGATCTCTTTATCTTTCGGAAGTTCGTCCATTCTTTGTCTTAGCTGATCCACCGGGATATTAATCGCGCCTTCGAGGTAACCTACATTTTTCAGTTCGCTTCGGTTTCTAACATCTAAAAGAACTTGATTGTCATTGAGTTGTTCAATTTCATCGAAATGAATTGGAGTCGCATCGCCGTTAATGATGTTACTGGCTACGAAGGCTGCCTGGTTAATGACGTCTTTTGCACTGCCAAATGGAGGGGCGTAAGTCAGCTCTAAATGTTGAAGTTGTTCGACTGTCATACCTGCTCGCTGCGCCACTGACATCACGTCAATACGTTTGTCTATGCCGTCTTTACCTACCGCTTGAGCACCAAGGATCTTTCCCGAGTTCGGATCAAATAGCATTTTGAACGATACGGTTTCCGCACCAGGATAATAGCTGGCATGGCTTGCGGTGTGTACATAGACCTTTTCGTAGCTAACGCCATTCTGTTTCAATTGTTTTTCATTTTGTCCTGTTGATGCCACAGCAAGGTCGAAAACTTTACAAATTGCGGTGCCTTGTGTTCCCTGATAATGCTCAGTACGTCCTAACATGTTATCAGCAGCCATGCGGCCTTGACGGTTAGCTGGGCCTGCAAGCGGTACTAATGTTGACGACTGAGTCACGAAATCTTGTTCTTCGATTGCATCACCAACCGCATAGATAGATGGGTCGCTAGTTTGCAGTGTGCTATTGGTGTAGATCCCGCCAAGTTCACCTATCTGGAGGACGGCTTCGCGTGCTAAATGAACTTCAGGGCGCACGCCGATCGCCATGATCAACACCCCAGTTTCCAGCTCTTTTCCATTGTTGAGAGTGAGCGTAAGAGACGAACTTTCCAAATTATGTTGTACTGCCTCTAAAGCTTTCCCCAGTCTTAAATCTATCCCTTTGTTTCTGATTTCATCATGAACAAAGCCCGCCATTTCGCGGTCAACAGGGGCCATGACCTGCTCAGACATTTCGATAAGTGATGTTTCAATACCAAGTTGATGAAATGCTTCAACCATTTCTAAGCCGATAAAGCCGCCACCAACAACCGTCGCGTGTTTTGGTTTATTTTGCTTAAGGGTGTGCAGAATTCTATCCATGTCAGGGATGTTTCTGAGCGAATGAGTGAGTGGGTTATTGATACCACTGATCGACGGAACGACAGGCGATGCGCCAGGACTGAGTAATAAGAAATCATAGCTTTCTTCATACTCAGTTTGATCAATCAGGTTTCTGACCGTCACTGTTTTTTGATGACGATTAATACTGATGACTTCATTCATTACGCGTACATCAACATTGAACCGAGCTAAAAAGCTTTCTGGTGTTTGGAGTAGAAGTTTACTGCGATCTACAATATCACCACCAATATGGTAGGGAAGACCACAATTTGCGAATGATACAAACTCACCGCGCTCAAACATGATGATTTCGGCTTCTTCACTCAACCTACGAGCTCTCGCTGCTGCTGAAGCGCCACCGGCGACACCACCAATAATTACTATCTTAGTCATCTCTAATCCTCAAGCCGCTACTGTAAAAGAGGCTCTGTCTGTTCATTCACTCGAAAAGTAACGTTACCATAATCCCTTTAATTAGAGTTGTCTAATGTTAATTGATCTAATTGTGATTTCTCTAATTTAGGGTTGACTAATTTAAAATCTATTAGTAAGTTCTAATTAAGTAAGAGTTAATGGTAAGGATGTTATGCAAACTGAAATGTTAGATAGCGAAAAAATGCATGGTGTTGTTCATGAAGCGACAGATTTACTGAAGATCATGGCGCATGCAGAAAGACTACTGGTGCTGTGCCAATTAACAGAGCGCGAGATCGGAGTCGGTGAGTTGCAGCGTAATTCGGCTTTAACGCAGTCGGCTTTTTCACAGCACCTCACAGTGTTAAGAAAGCATGGATTAATCAAAGCACGAAAGGAATCTCAACAAGTGTTCTATTCGTTATCCGATCCAAAAGCAGCAAAACTGATCAGTTGTCTACACAGCATTTATTGCGCAGAGTAAATTTAGAGGTGAAGTGATGGAGTTTTCGATTCCTTGGACATCATTATTTGGTGGAGTGTTATTGGGTATTTCTGCGTCGATATTGATGCTGATGAGTGGCAAAGTGGCTGGAATAAGTGGTATTGCGTCTGGGTTATTATCCGCCCCCTCAAAGCGTAATTTGTGGCGATTAATGTTTGTTATTGGCATGCTGTTTAGTGCTTACTTGGTTTCTCCTTTTGGATTCTCAACCCCTAATCTAGCTGGGTCAAATATTGGAGTGCTTGCATTTGCGGGGCTACTGGTTGGGTTTGGAACCAGATTAGCGAATGGATGCACCAGTGGGCACGGTATCGTTGGGATGGGCAGGCTGTCTAAACGCTCAATCTTTGCAACACTAGTGTTCATGGGAACAGCGATGTTAACAGTGTTCGTAAAACAATCGTGGGGAGTATTGTAAATGAATAGATGGATAATTGAATCAGCTGTGAGTTTAGTAGCTGGAATACTATTTGGCGCAGGTATGATTATCTCTGGCATGGTCGACCCAACTAAAGTGATCGGTTTTCTAGATATTACTGGAGATTGGGATCCTAGTTTAGCATTTGTGATGGGCGGAGCTTTGATGGTGTTCGCGCCATTTTACCAGTTATTCATAAAAGGCCGTAAACAGGCGGTAAATGGCGACCCTATTGATCTGGTTACGAATACTAAAGTGGACAGTAAGCTAGTTGTCGGCTCTTCCGTTTTCGGAATTGGTTGGGGAATTGCTGGGATTTGCCCTGGTCCTGCGATTACAAGCTTGAGTAGTGGAAGCATGGAGATTGTCGTGTTCATCATGATGATGCTTGTCGGAATGACAATAGCCAAGCACGTATCGATACCGTTTCAGAGGGGTCAATCTTCCGTGAGTAGAGTATAACGTTAGATAAACCGATTACTTAAACCCAACAGAACCGCACCAATTTAGTTTAAAGATGAGCATAAACTAAATTGGTGCGTTTATTTATTTCAAAGAAACGCTTGCAGAGACAGCACAATGATCACTGAGTCGATGGCTAAGAACGGCTTTTTCGTCAAATAGATGTTGGGTGGAATGGGTACTGGCGATTTGTTGACTGGTAACAATATGGTCAATGACCGATGGATACGTACGTGTTTTCCCTTTATTACGTTTGGATTTGACGCGGCATTTAGGTTGGACGTAACGAGTAGATAGGTTTGCATGTGTGGAAGCGGAAAGTTGCTCCCACATCCAGTCACCTTTGTAGGAGAGGTTGTGATTAAAATCTCCCATAATGAGATAGGTGTGGCCTTGAGATTCTCGTTGTTTTATCCATTGGTTCAGGTACTTGGTTTGAGATTTAAGCGTTTTACAATGGCGATTATTTCTAAAGGCACTGTTGCAGCGTGCTTTCAAATGTACTGACAACATGTGTATTGGTTGCTGAGCACTAGGGTTTAAAATGACATAACTAGCAAACCTGAGCTTGCTAGAGTTTCCTGTATCTAGCCTTAAATCGGGTACGCTTTTAAATTCGATGTTGTTTCTTATCGCAAACCCAGTGTATTGATTGATATCACTGAATTGATGCTTGCTGTTATATGGAAGAGCCCGATCAGACATGACGATTCGATAATCGGCGCCTGTGACCTTTGTGATTGCTGCTTCGCTATCTACTTCTTGAAAAGCTAGAATATCAGGGGAGAGTTGATTAAAGTAATTACCAAGATGTTTGAAATCGGACCTGTCTCTTTTACTTTCATCCACATTGGAAACCGGAGTAGTAGTTAACCATTCGATATTCCACGTCGAAATATTGAGCGACTGAGCCAAAGTTGGTTGGCTTATTGCCATGACGAATATTGCAGTGGATAATTGAGTGAACGGGGTCCATTTCATTAATATTTCTCAGCTAGTTTTGTGCAAGCCTTTATCCTACCAGTAGTTGAAAAATTTCAAGCGAAATAAACGCAATAAATGCAATTTTCATTGTTTCTTTTTCTAATGGGAGCTTGAGCAATAAGATCGATTTGATCTTGCTCTACAGCCTATTTTAGTTGATCCAGATCAATACAAGATTAGGGTGCTTCTCGTTAAATACGCCACAACATCTTGTGTTATTCGAACAATAAATCGCTCTATATAGTGTGTTTGTGGATAAGTCTGTGAATACGTGTAGGGTAAGGAGAAGTGGTGAAATCAATCGTAATCAAACGTGATGGCTCAAGAGCTCCGTTTAGCAGGGATCGCATTCAAGCAGCAGTTGAAGCAGCATCGGAACAAGCAGATAAAGAAATTGCAATATATGCATTAAATGTTGCATTAGCTGTTGAGCTAAAGCTTGAAGACTACGATGAAGTCCACATCTCTGAAATCCAAACCATGGTCGAAAATGAGTTAATGCAGGGGCCTTATAAGTCGCTTGCTCGCTCGTACATTGAATATCGTCATGACAGAGATATCGCGCGCGAAAAGCAAAGCGCCTTAACCCGTGAAATTGAAGGCTTAATTGAAGAAAGCAACGTTGACTTGATCAACGAAAATGCCAATAAGGACGGTAAGGTAATCCCTACACAGCGTGACTTGCTCGCAGGTATTGTCGCTAAGCACTATGCTAAAACACACATTTTACCTCGTGATATTGTTAAAGCGCATGAAGATGGTGACATCCACTATCATGACTTAGACTACGCACCATTTTTCCCAATGTTTAACTGTATGCTGATTGACCTAAAAGGCATGCTTACGCATGGTTTCAAAATGGGTAATGCTGAAATTGATACGCCTAAATCGATTTCAACTGCTACTGCGGTTACCGCTCAAATCATTGCTCAGGTCGCAAGTCATATCTACGGCGGCACCACGATTAACCGCATTGATGAAGTGCTAGAGCCATATGTCAAGGCAAGTTACGAAAAGCACCTTCAATTAGCGAAAGATTGGGATATTCACAGCCCAGAAGCGTTTGCTATCGCTCGTACAGAGAAAGAGTGTTATGACGCTTTCCAATCTCTTGAATATGAAGTAAACACACTTCACACAGCTAATGGGCAAACGCCATTCGTTACATTTGGGTTTGGATTGGGTACAAGTTGGGGTTCGAAGTTGATTCAGCAATCGATCCTTAAAAATCGTATTGCTGGTTTGGGTAAAAACCGCAAAACAGCGGTGTTCCCGAAGTTGGTATTCGCGATCAAAGATGGCTTAAACCACAAGCAAGAAGATCCAAATTATGACATCAAACAACTGGCGTTAGAGTGTGCTTCTAAGCGTATGTATCCTGACATTCTTAACTATGACAAAGTGGTTGAAGTGACGGGATCATTTAAAACGCCAATGGGTTGCCGTAGTTTCTTAGGAACCTATGAAGAAAACGGTGAATTGGTCCATGAAGGTCGTAATAACCTAGGCGTAGTAAGTTTGAACCTACCTCGCATCGCTATCAAAGCGAATGGGGACATGGCTGAGTTTTATGAGCTACTTGATGAGAAGCTGAAACTGGCGCGCCGTGCACTCGAAACTCGAATTTCTCGCTTGGAAAATGTGAAAGCACGTGTTGCACCTATTTTATATATGGAAGGGGCGTGTGGCGTTCGATTGAAAGCGGACGACTCAATAGCAGACATTTTCAAGAATGGTCGAGCTTCTATCTCTTTAGGTTACATTGGTATTCATGAAGCGATGACGGCACTGTTTGGCACAGAAGATCATCTTTACGATGATGCTGACATGCGTGCGAAGGCTTTAGAAGTGGTAGAGCACATGAAGCAAACGGTTCAAGAATGGACTGAAGAGACTGGCTATGCATTTAGCTTGTATGGCACACCGAGTGAAAACTTATGTAGTCGTTTTTGTCGAATTGATACCAAAGAGTTTGGTGTAATTGAAGGGGTTACAGACCGAGGCTACTACACCAACAGCTTCCACTTAGACGTACAGAAAAAAGTTAACCCATACGACAAAATTGACTTTGAGTTACCTTACCCTCCAATTTCTAGTGGTGGCTTTATCTGCTATGGAGAGTTCCCTAACATGCAGAATAACATCGAAGCTTTAGAGAATGTTTGGGATTACAGCTACACGAGGGTGCCATATTATGGTACCAACACACCTATCGATGAGTGTTACGAATGTGGTTACAACGGTGAGTTTGATTGTACAAGTAAGGGCTTTACTTGTCCGAAATGCGGCAATCATGACTCAACTAAAGTATCGGTGACAAGACGTGTGTGTGGCTATTTAGGTAGCCCAGATGCAAGGCCGTTTAACTTCGGTAAGCAAGAAGAAGTTAAGCGTCGCGTTAAGCATTTATAACTAGTATTGAAACACTATGAATTACCATCAGTATCATCCAATTGACGTGGTTAACGGGCCAGGAACGCGCTGTACACTTTTTGTTTCTGGTTGCGTCCATCAATGTCGAGGCTGCTATAACCAATCCACTCAAAAATTGGATTCTGGTCATCTATTTACCAAGGAGCTGCAAGATCACATCATTGCAGATCTTAACGACACGCGAATAAAGCGAAGAGGCTTGTCACTATCGGGGGGAGACCCATTGCATCCAGCGAATGTTAGTGAAATCCTCAAGTTAGTTAAGCGAGTGAAAGAAGAGTGTCCAGGAAAAGACATTTGGATTTGGACCGGATACACCTTGGAAGAGTTGACGCCAGAACAAAGTGAAGTAATAGCGCTGGTGGATACGCTGATTGATGGTAAGTTTGTGCAAGAGCAAGCCGATCCAAGTCTAGAGTGGCGTGGCAGTTCGAATCAGATCATTTATAGGTTTACCGATATCTAATTGAACCTAACAAGTAACGTATCGAAAAAAAGGGCTTTGATCATCGCGAATAGCGAATGACAAAGCCCTTTTGGTGTGAGTTCTTTATGTAATCGGAATGGACGAACTTAACTGGATGTGGCTAGTGCGTTTGGTTCTTCAATTAAGTTGTTGATCCATTTCTTCGATTGAATTCTATGACTCGTTAGAATGATCTTTACGAACTCTTCTACGAGAATAATCAATAATACCCATTCCAATGGCCACGCTAGTACGATCGCTGTGAAGTAGGCTAGTGGGATGCCAATAAGCCATTGCCCTGATAAGTCGATAAAAATGCTGTAGTTAATATCGCCGCCACTTTTTAACACTCCACCGATACCGACCATATTGAAGACTCGCAGGATCATTCCTAATGCCATGACTAAACAAACATTTATGGCAGTGTCTTTAAATTCTAAATGAGTAAGTTCAATAAGCTGTTCTATCAATGGTTTGGCCATAAAACACAGTAAAGCGAGTAGTGCTGCAAGTCCGCAACTGACTAGAACATAGCCCCATGCTGTTTGTTCGACTCGTTGATAGTTTTTCGCACCAATCTCGTTACCTAAGATAATTGAAGCTGCCACAGCAAAGCCTAAAAAGGCAGAGATCAAAATACTTTCAACAGGTGACAACAAAGAGATGATTGCCAGTTGCCCAACACCCATTTGGCCGACAATGATGTTGTAAATCACGAGTCCACCAGCCCAAGCGGTATCATGGATCATCATGGGAAGTGCAACGGAAAAGTACCTCTTTCTGTATTTAGGCGTTAATCCTTCTAACCAGTTTTCTGCTTTAGGCAACAGATGAGCGTAACGCTTGATAGCCAGAGCGAAGAGCAAAATTGTATGGAATACTCGTGATAGCAATGTGCCAACTGCTGCCCCTGCTACTCCCATTTCCGGGAAGCCAAACAAACCAAAGATAAGTAATGCATTGAGTGCTGCGTTAAAGAAGATTGCGATGATACTAACGACTGTTGGGAGTCTAGCTTCGCCGACAGAACGTAATGCGCACTCAAGAGGCACAACAAGTGCGGTACCAAGAAGGCTGGCTCCTGTAATCCATAGGTAATCCGTTGCCAGTTGGATATATTCAGGATCTGAGGCCACTACAGAGACAACTGAAGCAGGAGCCAAAAGATAGAGCAATATAAAGGGTAAGATCGCGACAATTGATAGTGCCCAAGATTGCGCTAATGTTCGTTTAATCCCATTGAAGTCGTTGGCACCAAAGTATTGTGAAGCTAGCACACTTACCGCACCGCTGATTCCTACGATCATTATGAGATTGAAAAAGAAAATGCGGTTACCTACACCCACGGCGGCCGTGGCAGAGTCTCCAAGCTGATTGACCATAAAAATATCAATGACACCCAGTAACGAGAACAGCATTGACTGAAGAGAAACCGGTAAGCCAATAGAAATGAGCTTTCGCCAGAATGAAGTGTCTAAATGTTGGAATGTCGAAAGCATCGCAAAACTCCTAGTGATGATGTGCAATGAGTGTAATCCCAATCGGGAGAATTGTATTATTCAAACTCATCACAAACTTTTGCCAAACTATCAATATGAATGAAAAGCAAGAACGCTATGATATTTCAGACAAAACTCACCAAGAGTTTATCGACCAAACACATGTACTGGCGTTTGAAGAACTAGGGCTTGTTCAATGCGGTATTGCTACATGCCGCGAGTTCTTTTCTGTGCATAGAAAGAATCAACAAAAACACTTGCTGCTATATACCGTTCGGGGTAAGGGTTGGCTTGAAAGTGATATTTGTAAATATACGCTCGAGCCCGGTTCCCTAATTGTTGTGCCGGCTGGCATTGAAAATGGATTTGGTATTGAAGAAGAAACTTGGCAGATTGCTTGGGTGTTTCTTTCTCCTAGCGAAAAGTGGCAAGGGGTTGTGGGTGAAGATATTCAATATACATTAACGCCAGCTGCCGATGTGATGTATTCATGCATCCATACACTATTAAGAAGTATTTCTTTACCTATCGATTTAGGAGGGGAAATCGCCATTCACAGTGTTGCCCAAATAGAGGCAATGATTAATGCCCCAGCTCCGCAGGAGCAATCTCGCAACTTGGTCAGACTCCGCCGAGTGTTCGATAGTGTTCAAAAACAGCTTCACAAAGAGTGGAATGTCCAAGAGCTCGCCGCAATTTTCCCATGTTCAGAACCACATTTTCATCGGCTCTGTCAGCAGTATTTTTCTCATAGCCCAATGCACCACCTTATGAGAATGAGAATGGAGTATGCCGCTAGGTTGCTCCGATCGAGTGATTGGTCGATTCAACATATTGGTGAAATTGTTGGTTACCCAAATGCGGCAAACTTTAGTACTCGATTTAAAGCATGGTGCGGAATGACGCCACGTCAATTTAAACAAAATGGACAGTAACGATTAGGGCTCAACCAAAGCTGGTACTTTGAGAGGTTATTGAGCTGATTTTTCTATTTTGTCTACGAGGTAAGGTTACGTAACGCTTGTCATAAAAAATGTTTCGGATTTTGCTGTGATAATGTTAACGTGAACACATTACTTGAATTTCAAAGGGTTGTGACTTTCATGTTTTCACATCTACCAAAACCAACATTAGATCCTATTCTCTCTCTTTCCGTTGCATACCGAGGTGATAATCGCGCTGATAAAGTCGATTTAGGTATTGGCGTATATCGTAATAACCAAGGTGAAACACCAATCATGAAAGCCGTTTCTATGGCTCAAGACATCGTGGTTGAAACTCAAAAAACCAAAGCTTATGTCGGTTTAGCAGGGTGTGAAGAATTTAACCAAAGCATGGTTGATTTACTTCTAACTGGCACTTCTGCTATTGGTCGTGTTGCAGCGATTCAAACACCTGGGGCAAGTGGGGCGCTACGTATGCTAGGCGATCTGATGAAGGTAGCTCAGCCGGATACAACTGTTTGGATCTCAAACCCAAGCTATGTAAACCATAAGCCAGTGATGGAAGCAGCAGGTCTGAAGGTTAAGTACTACTCTTACTTTAGCCCTGAAACAAAGCAAGTAGATATCACAAAGATGATGGCTGATTTATCTACCGCTGGGCCAAGTGATGTAGTGCTGCTTCACGGTTGCTGCCATAACCCAACAGGGGCGGACATCAACTTTGAAGCGTGGCAGGAAATCACTAAGCTATCTCAGAAAAATGGCTTTATTCCTTTCGTTGACATCGCTTATCAAGGCTTTGGTGATGGTTTGGAAGAAGACGCAAAAGGCCTGAAATACATGGCTGACAACGTTGAAGAGATGCTTATTACAACGTCGTGTTCAAAGAACTTTGGTTTGTACCGTGAGCGTACAGGAGCGGCGATTGTTATTGGTAAGAACAGTGAAAGTGTGGGCAATGCCAAAGGTAAACTGCTAACACTAGCTCGTTCTACTTATACTATGCCACCTGATCATGGTGCTGCGTTAGTTAAAACGATCCTTCAGGATCAAGAGCTCACTAAAGTCTGGAAACAAGAATTAAGTGAAATGCAGCAGCGATTACTTAACCTAAGACACACGCTGTGTAGTGAGTTGAGAAACACACATAACACAGAGCATTTTGACTTTATTGAAAGTCATAAAGGCATGTTTACTGTACTTGGATTCAGTGAATCTCAAATGACCAAGCTTCGTGAAGAGTATGGTATTTACGGGGTTGGCGATGGGCGCATTAATATCGCGGGACTTTCAGAATCTCATATCCCATATGTTGCTAATGCTATTGCAAAAGTTTCTAATTAAGTGGTGGATGTATGAATAAAAGAAAGGCACTGATTGCGCTGATGATGAGTGGTGGATTGATGGCATGTTCAACCACTGCGCCAGTCGATACTGGTAAAGATCAAAATACTCCGTCAGAAGGCGCTACAGAAGTCGTTGTTGAAACACCAATTGACAAGCCAGATGAAAAACCAGCGGAACCTGAAGTTGAGAAACCGGTTAAGCCTGAACCTCCTGTTATAGAGGCTCCGAAAAAAACGGCTGACGGCAAATTAATTCTAGGTGAAGAAGAATGGGTATTCATTCCTGGCTTAAAAGAGACATTTAAGGCGCGTGTGGATACTGGCGCGACAACGTCTTCAATTAGTGCCGTTGATATCGTTCCATTTGAACGTGACGGCAAAGATTGGGTGAAATTTAAGATTGAGCACGATGGTATAAATAGCAAAGAATTAAGCTTGCCGGTAGAACGTTGGGTAAACATCAAACAATCAAGTGCTGATGGCAGCCAGAAACGAGCGGTTGTTCAAGCCTGGATCCAATTGGGTGATCTTAAAGAAAAAACCGAGTTTACGCTTGCAGATCGTACCCATCTGTCCTTCCCATTATTACTAGGTCGTAGTTTCTTCCGTGATATCGCCGTTGTTGATGTTGGCCAAAAGTATGTTCAAGACAAAATCACTAAATAGTCTTATGCGGATGTAAAAAAAGACCTCCTTAATGGAGGTCTTTTTGTTCATTGGATTGTTAGGTTTTTAGCTCTTTTAGTAGTTAAACAATTGAACTTACTCATCTAACTGTTTGGCAATTACGTTTCAATTTAATGTTTTTTATGCAGTTGCCTTAAAAACCGAAGCGCGCGGACATTATGATCTGTTGGCCGTAGACGCCATTATTACGAAGGTCTACGCCTAGAGACAATTGTTCTGTTGAGTGGAATCGGCCACCAATACCAAAGATTGAACTTGTACCGTCATTGTCCATTAGCTGTCCACCTCGGATGTTGACTTCTACTCCATCCATTAACCATGCACGAGCACCTATGTTAATCTCAGTTTTGAACTCATCACCAAGTTTACTGCTAGATTCGTACTTGATGTTATGCAGTAGCATTTGGCCATAGATATCTGCAAATTGACCCGCTGGACCGTTAAAACCGATGCCACCTGCTAAGTCCCAGTCTCCACTGAATCCGCTATCAAAACGTCCGACAAAATGGGTGTTTTCAGTAAAGTAAGTGGTGAACTCGCCACCAAAGGTACTAGGGCTCGATCCCATGCGGATCTCTAGGGCGTTGTAGTTGAAGTTATTCGCTTGCGCAGAGAAAGAAAATAAAGCGGCTAAACCGAGTAATAACTTATTGTTTGCAGTACCAAACATGGGAGCTCCAGAAAAACATGTAATATTGCGAGTATATACAATAAAGCCTGCAATATGCAGGCCATTTTCTGAATTTGTTATCTAATTTGTTGTTACATATAAAATTTATAACAATTGAATATGGTCAACTTCGATTTCTGGTGTTTTTCCACCTTCGTATTCACCAAAAATGCGAATGGAAGTATCAGCGGTCAGGGGCTGGTCCAGCTTGATATCATCGTCTAGCTCAATCTGAATCTCGCTTTGTCCATCAGAAAAAATGAACTTATCTTTATTTACTTGCTTAACAATTTTCCCATCCACGACAGCATTTTTTTCAGCAAACATACTGCTGTCTTCCAGTAACGATGCCACTGAAACCGATTCTACAGGGCCGGTGTATTGAATGTATGAATTTTTGTCCTTGTGATCATCATTACCTGCTAATGCGATGGTAGGTGCAAGAATCATAGTAGCTGCAAGCGCGATAATAGACTTTTTCATGAGTTTTTCCTTTGTTGGTATTCTTAATCGACAAGGCTATTAAACAACGATTCGATTGAATGGAGCGTGAGTAACACATTCATTTTCCATTCATTTATAGAAGCATCTCTTTCTTAATGTCGTTACTATAGGTGCTACGTGATTTAGGGAAGATATTAGATAATGAAAACTCCACTTCAAGCTTTGATGGTTCAAGGCACGACTTCTGATGCAGGCAAAAGTGTATTGGTGGCAGGGTTGTGCCGCGTGCTGGCTAGAAAAGGTATAGAAGTTGCCCCCTTCAAGCCACAAAACATGGCACTTAATAGTGCGGTCACTTCTGATGGCGGTGAAATTGGGCGTGCGCAGGCTGTTCAGGCCCAAGCTTGTAATTTAGCTCCCTCCATCCATATGAACCCTGTGCTTTTGAAACCCAATTCCGATACCGGTGCCCAAGTTATCTTACAGGGAAAAGTGGTCACTAATATGGATGCTACCGGATACCATGATTATAAAAAGATAGCGATGGATACGGTTCTTGATTCCTTCGCTAAGCTCACCGAGCGCTATCAGAGCATTATGATTGAAGGGGCGGGAAGCCCGGCGGAGATTAATTTACGTGAAAATGATATCGCAAACATGGGATTCGCTGAAGAAGCGGATGTGCCTGTTATCATTGTTGCTGATATTGATCGTGGCGGAGTATTCGCGCATTTATATGGCACGCTCGCGTTGTTATCTGAGTCGGAGCAAGCACGAGTCAAAGGTTTTGTGATTAATCGTTTTCGCGGTGATATCTCGCTTTTGCAATCTGGCTTAGAATGGTTAGAAGATAAAACTGGGAAGCCGGTTATTGGAGTCTTACCTTATTTGCATGGGTTTAATCTAGAGGCGGAGGATGCAATCACCGCAGAGCAGGTATCAGGGGAGGAAACGAAACTGAACGTTGTCGTCCCAGTGTTTACCCGTATTAGCAATCACACTGATTTCGATGTCCTTAGGTTAAATCCAGACATCAATTTGCGCTATGCAGGTAAGGGCGAAACTTTAAGCAATGCAGACCTAATTATTCTTCCTGGAAGTAAGTCAGTGCGGGCTGATTTAGAGTATTTGCGCTCTCAAGGTTGGGACAAAGATATTCAACGCCATTTACGGTTTGGTGGAAAGGTAATGGGTATTTGTGGCGGCTATCAAATGTTGGGTAAGTTAATAGAAGATCCAGACGGCGTTGAAGGTGAGAAGGGTAATAGTATTGGCTTAGGTTTGTTGGACACGACAACGCTGTTGGCTCGTGATAAAACACTAACCAACACAACGGGTGAATTGACACTCAATGGTAAGACGATTGCCGTAAAAGGCTATGAAATTCATGTCGGGCAAACTGTCGTTAATGATCAATCTCCGATTGTGCTATCTGATGGGATAAAGGATGGAGCGCTAAGTGATTGTAATCAAATCCTTGGTACTTACCTACATGGTATATTTGATAATTCTGATAGTATGAGTCTGATATGTGAGTGGGCCGGAGCAAGTGACGTGGCTGAGGTAAATCACGAACAGTTAAAAGAAGAGGGCATTGACCGAATTGCTGATGCCATCGAGAAGTACCTAGATCTAGGTTTATTGTGGCCTGAACTTATCAAATAAATCACTCTCAGCGCAATTAGGCTCGATTAGGCTGAATCCCTAATCGAGCTACCACATGACTTTGAAATTTTGAACGCTTGGATTAATGAATGTCGATGTTTTACCTGTCTGACTACGAAGCTCAAGCTTTGCTATTGAGCTTGAAAGTAGCAGGCTATGCCATGATATGGCTTATTCCTTTAGGGGTTGCACTTGCTTGGTTACTAGCTAAAAAGCAGTTCTATGGGAAAAGTTTGCTAGAAAGCGTTGTACATCTACCGTTAGTACTGCCTCCTGTCGTTATTGGTTATCTGTTGCTTGTTGTGATGGGAAGACAGGGTGTGATTGGAAGTTGGTTAGCTGACACGTTTAACATTGTATTTAGTTTCAGTTGGCAAGGCGCTGTTCTTGCGTGTGTGGTAGTGGCGCTACCGCTGATGGTTCGTTCAATTAAATTGAGCCTTGAAAGCGTCGATAGCAAACTTGAGCAAGCTGCCGCTACATTGGGTGCATCACCATTTAAAGTTTTCCTAACGATTACCTTACCGCTAATGATTCCGGGAATTATTACAGGATCAATGCTTTCTTTTGCTCGAAGCTTAGGGGAGTTTGGGGCAACGATCAGCTTTGTTTCAAATATTCCAGGTGAGACTCAAACAATACCATTGGCCATGTATACCTTTATCGAGACTCCGGGCTCAGAACTGGAAGCTGCGCGTTTGTGTGTTATTTCTATCGTAATCGCACTCGCGTCGCTTGTGTTCTCTGAGTGGCTAGCAAAGAAATCGGCTAAACGCCTAGGGGCGAGCGCATGAGCCAAATACTCATTGATTACCAACAAACACTAGGTGATACCGATTTTGACATTAAGTTAACTCTCCCTAACAAGGGGATTACCTCCATTTTTGGGCGTTCTGGGGCAGGGAAAACTTCGCTGATTAATGTTATCGCAGGCTTGACCAAGCCTGCTATGGGTACGATAGAAATTAATGGCAAGGTACTGTTCGACTCTGAAAAACAGGTGAATCTACCGACACATAAACGTAATGTCGGGTATGTATTCCAAGAGTCTAGACTGTTTCCACATTTTAGTGTGATTGGAAACTTGAAGTATGGCATTAAAGAGTTTGATGCGGAGTATTTTAAGAAAATCACCGAACTGCTTGCTCTTACTAATTTGTTGCATCGATACCCTTCTGCGCTGTCGGGTGGGGAAAAGCAAAGAGTTGCTATAGGACGTGCGCTGTTGTCTAAACCGGCTATTTTGTTAATGGATGAGCCGTTAGCTTCGCTCGACCTTCCTAGAAAACGTGAGGTCATGCCATTTCTTGAAGAGCTCGCGGAAAATGTCAATATTCCAATCTTGTATGTTACCCATAGTATTAATGAGATCTTAAGGTTAGCCAACCATCTTGTGATTATTGATGGTGGCAAAGTAATTAATTCCGGAACTATCGAAGAAGTATGGTCTTCACAGGCGATGAGACCATGGCAATCATTCTCGGAACGCAGCTCTTTGTTCGAAGCTCATGTTGAACTCCACAACGAGCAATATGCGTTGTCTAAACTCAAACTTACGCAAGATGTGTCTTTATGGGTGCAAAAGATAGAAAGTGATATAGGTACTCCGGTTCGCCTTCAAGTTCGCGCCAATGATGTATCCATTACACTCAGTAAACCGGATCAGACCTCGATTAGGAACATTGTTCCAGCAAAGATTCGTCGAATTGAAACCCAATCTCACGGGAAAGATAAGCAAAGCGCAACGATTGAATTGGAGTTATCGGAAAATTGCATTCTAGCAGCCACCATTACGGTTTGGGCACTAGAAGAACTAAAATTGGAAGTTGGGCAAGCGGTTTTCGCGCAGGTTAAAGGGGTAAGTGTCACTCAAAGAGACATTGCCGTTAGTCACTAGAATAAAAAATGCCGCTAACTTAGCGGCATTATTTTTAAAGGTTTAGGCAATTACTTTGCGAAAACTTCTTTAAAGTCACGTTTAAGAATAGCATCACGACGAGCTTTCTTAATTTGCTTAACCATATCTTTAACACAGTTATGAAGAACTTGATCAAGCAATTGAGCACGGTACTCTTCTTTTTCTTCGTCTGTCATACCTTCTGGAAGCTTCAGAGTTGGGAACTCTTCCATCACATTAACACCGGCAAAACCTTGGCTTACAGTAATCAAAGCGTGAAATTGTTCAAAGTTATCCAGTACATTCTGTGCGCTTGCTGGCAAGCTGTCCCATGCTTCACGTACAGCTTCTTCAGACACTTCGTGGATTGATGTAACCATGTGATGCATTGCTTCAGGTACTTCATCAAACTCGATAACTTGGCGAAGCTCTGGTGAAATGGTGGTTAAATCGACTACTTGTTGTTCGTTGTTTGTCGCGTCTGACATAGTATTTCTCTGCAAAAAGAAACAATGCTAAAAAGATCTGGAAAAAAGTCAATAAAATAAGAGAAATAGGTCGAGAATAATTACTATAATTGATATATCTACTTGTTAGTTAGCGACTTTTATATGAGGCGAATATGACAGTGAAAGGATCATCAATGCGAATTCTACTGGTTGACGATGTTCAACTCGATAGAATGCAGCTTGCCATTCGCCTGAAGCAACTTGGGCACAATGTTGAGGCTGTAGCTAGTGGTAGAGAAGCGCTTGACGTTTATCCTTCATTTGACCCAGAACTGGTACTTCTCGACATTAGCATGCCGGATATGGATGGGTTTGAAGTTTCTAATGAAATTCGGAAGCTATTTCCTGAGTGGGTTCCAATCATTTTCTTAAGTAGTCATGAAGAGCCTGAAATGATCGCAAAGGCAATTGATGCTGGTGGCGATGACTACTTAATCAAGCCTGTAAATAAACTCGTACTTAATTCCAAACTCATTGCCATGCAGCGCATCGCATTCATGCGTAGGGAATTAAAACAAACCACAGCTCAGCTTGAGACACTTAACACTCTACTGCAACACCAAGCCAATGAGGATGGGCTAACCAAAGTCTATAACCGCCGTTATATGGATGAAAAATTAGAGGAAATGATCGGTTGGCATGGAAGAAGAAAAGCATCGCTTACTTTGATCTTACTCGATGTCGATTTTTTTAAACCCTATAACGATAACTATGGGCACATAGAAGGTGACAAGTGTCTGCAAAAGCTTGCGGAAGCTTTTAGAACGAGTTTTGGGCGAGCTGGTGAGTATGTGGGGCGCTACGGTGGTGAGGAGTTTGCCATCGTTTTAAGTGATACTGAAAGTGAACAAGCTTTAAAGCAGGCTAAGCGAATAAAAGATATTGTTGAACAAGTAGCCTGTAAGCATGACTATTCTCAAGTGGCAGATTTTGTGACGGTGTCACAAGGAGTGTATAGCTTTGTGCCCACGGGTAATGAAACCACTAACAGTGTCTATAAAGTGGTGGATTCGGCGCTATACCAAGCTAAACAAAATGGGCGTAATACGTTCGTATCTGTTTAAAATTACTCAATTGAGAGTCTATTCGTGGCACATTCATTTCAATTAGGGAATTCAGTGAAACTGGTTTACCTGTCTATTTGCTCTAGCTTTCTCTTTTCGCAATCCTCTTTTGCATCCTCGGTCTTTCAAAAAGATCTTGAACGCGCTTTTTCGACCTCGGTAATTCTAACCGATAGTGATGTGTTTACCGTCGGCTTTCATGACTTTGACCCTAATGAATGGTTCAACCTTGAGCAAGAAAACATAGGGACTAGCGAATCACTAAGCTTGCGTAAACAGATTGCAGTGTCGACTTTACCTTATACATTTGAACTTGATGAGGCTTCAGAGAAAAATCGCCAGCAGATAACTGTTAAGTTCTCTGCGTTGCAAGCGGATCAAGAAGTATCAATCGGTAATGTAACCGTTTCTGATAATCATAGAGAAGTGGTTGTAACGGGCTATATTGATATCAGTAATACCTCTCAGCTTGATGATAAGTGGAGTGTTAAGACGACTATCGGGAATCATCTATCGTATTATCACAGTCAGTTTAACTACTTGGGAGACATGTTAGACCCTTATCGCGATCAACTGGACGGCGTTTACGTCAATACTTATGCGTGGGCATACATTGTTGAACCAAGTATTGCACTTCGATTTGAACAGCCTCAAAGCTGGGGACGTTGGAAGCTATCGAGCAGTTGGCACTATTTTAATGGTGTTGGCTGGGGCGAAGCCAACCATGGGAATATCGGACGTCCTGAAGGCTGGTATTTGGCGAATGAAGCAAAGCTTTTCTACGATGTGACACGGTGGGGGAATTCGGTCTCTTCGATGTATACCAGTCTACGACGAGTTGATTTAGGTGGCGATACGTCTCAGCCTTTTGGAACGCAACATTATTATGAAACAAGCTTAGGATGGCTTATCACGCCATGGTTCAAAAGTAGCTGGATTGAAAACGTGGGTGTAGGTCTTACCATCAACTATGGTAGCTCGTTACGTGGGGGCAGTTTGGTAATGTTCTTTAATCAGGACTGATGAACGACTAATTGATTACGACCGGCATCTTTTGCGCCATATAATGCATTATCGGCATATTTGATGACTTCTTCTGGTGCACGGCTTGTACGGCTATCTGACAAGCCAATACTCACGGTAATGTTTACCGTTTCTGTGTTACTGCCAATCTTTCCACGTTTTTTAATGCCTGCTTCGTCACTGTCTGGGCGTGCACGGCTATTTCGGATCACCATGTCGTAATTTTCGATATCCTCAATTAGCGCTTCAAGATGCTTCGCTACTTGATGGGAATATTTACGCTTAAATAAGATCGTGAACTCTTCACCACCATAGCGATAAACTTTTGCGCCACCATTGGTCAACTTAAGGCGGCTTGCGACAAGCTTGAGTACGTCGTCACCCGTGTCGTGGCCATAGGTATCGTTAAAACGTTTGAAGTGATCGATATCGAGCATCGCAATAGAGTACTTTCGTCCCAGATGTTTGAGTTCGACTTCAAGGGCGTGACGGCCTGGAATATTAGTCAATTGATCATTGAATGCCATAGCGTGGCTTGCTGACATGACATAGACAATGATTAATATGCCCGAAAGTGAAAACATGGTGCTAGAAATATACTGTGTATCAAAGAATACAAAGGTCGTTGAAGCTAACAGAATAGAGCTATAAACCACGACATCAATTGGGCGGTTTTGTACTAGAACCAGTATTGATGTGACTCCAGTGAGAGCAACGCCATACAACACAAGCACAAACGGTATCTTGGACACTGCAGGGATGGTGAATAGGACGTCATCGCTCCAAGTTTTAAAGCCACCATCATTAAAGTGAGTAACCGTGAGGTGTGACCAAAATACGAATAACAGCAAGATTGAAGTGTAGAAAGCCACTCCCTTTGAATTGACTCCAGTGTCTGGGAATAGGTAGACAATCAAACAGGCTACGGGGAGTAAAGCTGCAAGTAGAGAGAGCTCTAGTAAGGTAGTTCCACTGCTGAGAGGTGTTTGCAGTCTAAGCTGGATAACAACGTATGCGAGGAGCATTGTCATCGAAACCATTGCCATGCGACCTTGCTTAAAGCTATGGCATAAAATCACTGCCACCAGAAGAAGGATGTAAGGCAAATTACTCGCTATTCCAATATTCGCATCAGTAACTAAGATGACATTGCTCATTCCACCTAAAATCATTCCCAAAAGCAAAAGTGGGAAAAAGAAGCGAAATAAGCTCGATGTTACAAAAGATGATGCCATTTAAATAAAGCGCCTAACTCAACTGATAATCTTATAATTTTTTGCAGAAAGCTTACGTAGCATACGGTCAAAATCAAAATTTCCAAGCTTTTTACTGCATTTCTAAATAAAAATATGGTTCAAGTTTGAAAAAGCATCAACTTTATCCATATAACTTTCCATTTGCTATTACACTTTAAGAGAGCTAAATAGTATATATGTGTTAGGTAGTTACAGACGAGAGGTCAAAATGCAAATCAGTGTCGATGTACATAATTATATGGAAACACTCGTAGGCCATGTATTGGCGACTGAAGAATATGTAGAAAAATACGATAATGAACAGCTTGCCGACTTAGCCTGTTTGGCACTTTGCCAGTTAAGACCCATCTATATTCGCTTCGATATCGACTTCCTATCAGCTTTACCTGAAGAAAAATTAGTGCTGTATAAGAAGAATAGTGAGATTGCGATCAAAAATGCAGAGTCAATGATCGTTGACGACAGGCGTAAAAACCGTTCTGATGACATACCTATTATATTTACGCACCCAAGTTTTGATGATGATGTTGAGTTAGAGTGGTTTGAGAAACCATTGTTGACTCAACGTAATTCATGAGTTCAATGTAAGGAGAGATAAGTGGGACTATTTTCAATGTTGTTCGGCGGTAAAGATAAAAAACAAGAGACAGTAGAAGCCGTTGAGCCAGTTGAGTATAAAGGTTTCCAAATTTTCCAAGAGGCTATGCCTGATTCAGGACAATTTAGAGTTGCCGGACGTATTACAAAAGAAATCGATGGAGAGGTTAAGAGCCATCGGTTCATTAGGTCTGACGTCGTATCTAATAAAGATGATGCAAATGAGTTAATGCTGAAAAAGTCTCAGATGTTTATCGACCAAATGGGTGACGATATCTTTATTTAAGATCTAACTCTTAAAACTTTTTAGTAATGGTAAAGCCGCGAGTGATGTTCCTCGCGGCTTTTTTGTTTTAAACGTTCACTAAATAAAATTGACCACAACAAGTGACATTGTCACTTATCTGGGCATCCTGAGAATACAATGGGAGAATAGCTGTTAACGTTCATTTAACATTCGAATTGGTCTAACCACCTTTAAAACGCTTGCTTCGTAACTCATTAACTAATAAGTAAATTTTGGTTATATGAAGTATCGATTTCATTTAATGAAAAATTGATCTGAACAGTACCACTTTAGTCTATCTTCGAGTAATGTCATTACATGCCTAAATTATATGTATAGGTACGGTCGATTGAACTCTGCTAGTTAATAGGTTTGACCGAACAACAACCAAGGTTATACAAAGATATAGTTCACAAGGAGTACGAAGTGCAAATTGGTGTACCAAGAGAAGTCCTCGCGGGTGAAACGCGAGTTGCTGCCTCTCCTAAATCTGTAGAGCAGTTATTGAAGTTAGGGTTTGAAGTTTGTGTTGAAACGCAAGCTGGCACGCTAGCGAGTTTTGATGATTCGGCTTATGAAGCTTCTGGCGCAAAAATTGTGTCAAAAGAAGAAGCATGGGATTCAGAATTAATTTTTAAAGTAAACGCACCATTAGTTGATGAAGCTAACGGGATCAATGAGATCGAACTGATAAAGGAGGGCGCAAGTCTTGTAAGTTTTATTTGGCCGGCTCAGAATCCAGAATTGATGGAGCAGCTCTCAAGTAACAAAATTAACGTAATGGCGATGGACTCTGTTCCTCGTATTTCGAGAGCACAAGCCTTAGATGCATTAAGCTCAATGGCTAACATTGCTGGCTATCGTGCAGTCGTAGAGGCGGCACACGAATTCGGTCGTTTCTTTACGGGCCAGATTACCGCTGCGGGTAAAGTCCCACCAGCTAAGGTACTTGTTGCGGGTGCGGGTGTTGCAGGGCTTGCTGCAATCGGCGCTGCAGGTAGCCTTGGTGCGATTGTTCGCTCATTTGATGTAAGACCTGAAGTAAAAGAACAGGTTGAATCGATGGGGGCAGAATTCTTAGAAGTCGATTTCCAAGAAGATACTGGTGCTGGCGATGGTTACGCCAAAGAGATGTCTGATGAGTTTAATAAGAAAGCTGAAGAGCTGTATGCGGCTCAAGCTAAAGACGTAGACATCATCATCACCACTGCACTGATACCAGGTCGACCTGCACCTAAGCTTATCACCAAAGAAATGGTCGATAGCATGAAAGCGGGTAGCGTTATTGTCGATCTAGCAGCGGCTAATGGTGGTAACTGTGAATACACAGTTGCGGATCAAGTCATTACGACGGCAAACGGTGTCAAAGTTGTGGGTTACACCGATATGGTAGGACGTTTACCAACTCAATCGTCTCAACTGTACGCTACTAACCTAGTAAATCTGGTTAAGTTGTTGTGTAAAGAGAAAGACGGCAATATCGATATTAACTTTGAAGATGTCGTTCTACGTGGTGTTACGGTAATCAAAGAGGGTGAAGTGACTTGGCCAGCTCCTCCAATTCAAGTATCTGCTCAGCCTCAAGCAAAAGTTGAAGCGCCTAAACAAGCAGAGCCTGTTCAAGAAAAGCCAACTTCTCCCGTTAAGAAACTTGTTGGGCTTGGTATTGGACTTGTTGCGTTTGGTTGGGTTGCATCTGTTGCCCCTGCGGCATTCTTGGCTCACTTTACGGTTTTCGTATTGGCTTGTGTGGTTGGCTATTACGTAGTCTGGAATGTAACCCATGCACTCCATACTCCTTTAATGTCGGTAACGAATGCTATTTCAGGGATCATCGTGGTCGGTGCATTGCTGCAAATAGGTCAAGGAAGTGGCGTTGTCACGTTCTTATCGTTTATCGCTATTCTGATTGCAAGCATCAACATATTTGGTGGCTTTACTGTTACCAAACGTATGCTTGAAATGTTCCGTAAAGACTAAAAGGAGTAACACATGTCTGCAGGATTAGTACAAGCAGCTTATATCGTTGCTGCTGTATTCTTTATTATGAGTTTAGCTGGATTGTCGAAGCAAGAATCTGCACGAGCAGGTAACTACTACGGCATCGCGGGTATGGCTATTGCTCTTTTTGCTACTATTTTCGGCCCAGATTCTCAAGGTGTGGTATGGATCATCATCGCTATGGTGATCGGTGGTGGTATTGGTATTCACTACGCTAAGAAAGTTGAAATGACAGAAATGCCAGAGCTTGTGGCAATTCTTCATAGTTTTGTTGGTATGGCAGCGGTATTGGTTGGCTATAACAGCTATATCGCTCCTCCGGCGCCGGTTTCTGTTAACCCAGCAGATATTCATGCAGAGCACGTTATCCACCTAGTAGAAGTATTTTTAGGTGTATTCATTGGTGCAGTGACCTTTACTGGTTCCATTGTTGCTTTTGGTAAGTTAAGAGGTGTGATTTCTTCGTCTGCCTTGAATATTCCTCATAAGCACAAATGGAATCTGGCGGCGATTGTAGTGTCAGCGTTCTTGATGAACCACTTTGTCTCTTCTGACGGGAGTATGTTCGCGTTAATTGTCATGACATTAATTGCGTTCGTCTTTGGTTATCACTTAGTTGCGTCGATTGGCGGTGCGGATATGCCAGTTGTTGTGTCTATGTTGAACTCCTATTCAGGTTGGGCAGCAGCGGCAGCAGGGTTCATGTTAGCCAATGATCTTCTGATTGTAACAGGTGCATTAGTCGGATCTTCAGGTGCGATCCTGTCTTACATTATGTGTAAAGCGATGAACCGCTCGTTTATCAGTGTAATTGCTGGTGGCTTTGGACAAGAAGTTTCATCATCTGGTGAAGTTGAAGAGCAAGGTGAACACCGCGAGATCAACGCAGAAGATGTTGCTGACATGCTTAAAAACTCAAAGTCTGTAATCATTACTCCTGGGTACGGTATGGCGGTTGCACAAGCACAATATCCAGTTCATGAGATCACTGAAAAGCTACGCGCGCAGGGCATTGAAGTTCGCTTTGGTATTCACCCAGTAGCGGGTCGTCTTCCTGGACATATGAACGTATTACTTGCAGAAGCCAAAGTGCCGTATGACATCGTTCTAGAGATGGATGAGATCAACGAAGACTTTGGTGAAACCGATACAGTTTTAGTTATCGGTGCAAATGATACGGTTAACCCGGCTGCCCTAGAAGATCCTAACAGCCCAATTGCAGGAATGCCTGTTTTAGAAGTGTGGAATGCTCAGAACGTGATTGTGTTTAAACGCTCAATGAACACTGGTTATGCGGGTGTACAAAACCCACTATTCTTCAAGGACAATACGCAAATGCTATTTGGTGATGCAAAAGCAAGTGTAGATGCGATCTCTAAAGCGCTCTGATCAAATAGATTTTGGCTAAGATTTATTAATAAAGCCCGCGAAAGCGGGCTTTTTATATGTTGGAAGGTGGTTAAATTTCTAACACTTAATCATAGGCGAGATAACAACAATTTTCACTTTTAACTTATATAGTATATATTTGATTTAATTGTATGAATTGGTTCAGGTTTGCAGTGACGATTAAGCGAAACAAGATTTTTACAGCTCTACTTATTTTGCTTTCGGCGAATGTAAACGCCGATTCATTGCCAGAACGTATCGATAACTTTAGTAATCAGTTCTTACCTGAAAACGCATTAGAATCTTACGACATTCGTATTCTACAAGCTGATTTTCCAACCAAGCTGCTGACCCCAGCATCGATGCTGCCACAAACGGCTAAGTACCCTCTAAAAGACATTCAGCGCTTATACCAACTATCCAAGTCTTGTAGCGGCAAGTTGCCATTAAGCCCACTAATTACCGAACCTCTAGTGTTTACACGGGCCCTATGTAAAGGCACCAAGCTTGGTACACGTTGGTTCAGTAGAAGTGGTCTCATTCACCCTGGTGGGGGTACATATGCGGCTCGATATGTCGAAAAATATCCAGATAAGTTTGAATCACTAAAAAAGTTCATGCACATACAAGAAAGGCAGAACCTAGAAAACGATAAGCTTCTAAGTCGCCTTAAGCATATGGATAACGAGGCGATTACCGCTTTGATTTCTGGTGCGAGTATGTTTGTTGAACAAGACGAACTTTGGTTAAGGCGTGGTGACAAATACTACCTGTACAACGATAGTATTTTGAAAAATAACGCTGAGATAGCTGGGCTGACTTTTACACTGTCGTCGCAAGGCAGTACGTGCTTTGTCCAGCGAGGTAATATCTGTTGGGATGTTGAAGATCACTCCGAAGTCCTTCGGATCAGTATGATCGTGCTGGTGATCGCCAATATTCTTTTGGTGATTGGATGGGCACTGTATCGTTGGAACAGTAAGAAACAAGAATTAAAAAGTCGCATGTTGGTACTTCAGATTCTTACCCACGAATTAAGAACGCCGATTGCTAGCCTTTCTCTAACGGTTGAAGGTTTCCGACGAGAGTTTGAGCATCTTCCTGAGTCGGTTTACGATGAATTTCGCAGGTTATGTGAAGATACTCGGCGTTTACGCCAGTTAGCTGAGGCGAGTAAAGACTATTTGCAATCAGATAATCAGCCTCTTGCTACAGAATGGATCCCGAGTGTACAAGACTGGCTCGAGTACAAAATTGAAGAAGAGTTTGAACCAGGGATTGAATTCATAATTAGTCAAGACATCGCTGCAAAAGTGAATGTGTATTGGTTAGGTACCTGCATCGACAATCTGATACGCAACGCAGTGAAATATGGCGTTGCTCCTGTTACTCTTGAGCTGAATACTTCTGACAAGAGTCTGACATTTAAAGTAATAGATAATGGAGACTTGTCTCACAAAGATTGGAGCCAACTAAGAAAACCCTTTGTGAGTAAAAGTGGATTAGGGTTAGGCCTAACAATCGTAGAATCTATGGTTGGGAAAATGGGGGGTAAAATGACCCTTGTTGGCCCACCGACGACATTTATTTTGGAGATACCTTGTGAAACAGACACTGCTTCTCGTTGAAGACGATAAAAACTTAGCTGATGGACTTTTGGTTAGCCTAGAGCAAGCGGGATATGATTGCCTTCATGCTGAAAGAATCTCTGAAGTAGAAGCGTATTGGGAGCAAGCCGATCTAGTCGTATTAGATAGGCAGTTACCTGATGGCGACTCAGTTGAACATTTAGCTGGATGGAAAAAGAAAAAGGACGTACCGGTTATTTTGCTTACTGCACTAGTGACAGTGAAAGACAAAGTGGCAGGTTTAGACTCTGGCGCGAATGATTATTTAACCAAACCATTCGCTGAAGCGGAGCTGTTTGCTCGTATTCGCGCACAACTTCGTTTGCCAGATGCAGAAGAAGCAGATTCAGCTAAAGTTACAACAGAAAATTTAGTTATTGATAAAGCAACCCGCGAAGTGTTTTTTAATGAAGAAGCGGTGACATTGACGCGTACCGAGTTTGACCTATTACTCTTCCTTGCAAGCAACTTAGGTCGAGTATTTACGCGTGATGAACTACTTGATCATGTATGGGGCTATAATCATTTTCCAACGACGCGTACTGTTGACACGCACGTACTTCAACTTCGACAAAAGCTACCAGGCTTGGAGATCGAAACTTTACGCGGTGTTGGCTATAAGATGAAGGCATAATGCTTAGAAAGTCTATCCCACTTATCTTGTTTATTGGTTTGTGTAGCAATGCACAAGCCAATGAATGGTTCAAAGAAAGCGATTCATTAACCCAAGTTCATAAACATATTTTGGATGATGACTTAGCAACTATGTTTACTTCACTCGTTGAAGTTTGGCAAAGTAGTGAGTCTAAGCAAAATCGCGATCATTTGAATGAGCTCTTTGCACAATCCTTAAATAAGGATTGTGGAAAAAGCTTATCAAAACCCTCAATACCTGATTGGCTTTCCACCATTACAGTTCGTCGTCACTCTATACAAAGCCCGGGGCGTGATACTTATCGATTAGTGATAAATGTCGAGTCCAAAAACTTAGTATCGGATATTAAGCTGACTAAATGGGTTGATAGAACAGTCTCTACCGATAGTGAATTTACAATTAAGTCCACACCTCAGGACAGCAACAAGATTTATAACAAGCGTTATAACTTAGCAAACTCTCTAGAGTCCGGCCTTTATCGTTTGAGTATTAAAGGTGAAAAGTCACAGAGCTGGAGCACTTGGATCGTATTGGGGGAGTTCTCTATCCGTCAACAAGTGCGGTGGGCGTCAAAGGATTCGTGGATCATCGATAAAAAAGAGCTACTTAATCCTTATTGTCCATTACCAACATTGGATGTTGGTTTGTATGATTACGTAGATGGTAAGTATGAAGAAGTTTGGGGTAAGACATATGAATCCGATTACCCTGTAACTTTAGATACGAATAAATTTACTAATGATCGTTATGTATTAGCCGTTTCGATGAACCATGCAAGGTGGCAAGGCGATATTATAATCGAACAAACTCAAAGTATTAGTAAAACGTATGATATATCTAGCGAAGAGGAATTAAAGTAAATTACACTAGTGCCGTTAACTTAGATAAGGATATAAAAAAGTATAATCAGCATGAAGAATTCTACTAAAATAATTGCAGCTTCCTTGTCATTGGCAAGCTTACCAGTATTTGCTGGCGGTAACTATTCTATTGAAGCCCGAGGTGACGCGATGGGTGGAGTAGGCGTAGTTTCTGCTAGTTACCTTACCGCTCCTTTCTATAACCCTGCACTGACCGCTCTTTATCGAAGAAATGATGATGTGGGCATGATTACTCCAAGTTTCGGTGTGACTTATAACGATGAAGATCAGTTTGTCGATAAGCTTGACGCTGTCGTTGATGCAATTAATGCATCTGATATCGCTGCGTTAGACACCGCACTACCAGCCTTGGAAGGCACAGACGTGAAACTAGAGCTAGGTGGTGTAGTTGCATTTGGTATCCCAAATAAGTTCTTAGCAATGAACGTGTTTGGTAAGGCTTATACTGAATCCTATGCTACACCAGATGTCGCTAGTGGTGGTGTTAACTCTGTAGAAGATGCAGAGCTAACCGCTATCAAAGCGGTAACAGTTGGGATCGCCGAGGTTGGTATTTCAATCGCCAAGTATCAAACCTTCATGGGACAACATATTGCGTTTGGTGTGTCTCCAAAACTGCAGCGTGTTTACACCTATAACTATATTGCTAGTGCGAGTAGTTATGATTTGAGTGATGTTCGAGAAAACGAAACCGCTGATACTATGTTTAACATGGATGCTGGTGCAATTTGGTTTTACGGGCCTTTTAGAGTCGGCGTTTCAGCTAAGAACTTAGTTAGTCGAGATATTGAGACAAAAGTTGCTTCGCAAACCTTATCTTCTAGTCAATCCGCAGCGACAAGAACAGTAGGTGCTTCATATGATTACAGCCTTGGACCAGTATACACCGTTGGCGCTGGTATCGTGGCTGATTACTTCACAGCAAGTGTTGACTATGATTTAAATGAAGCTGATAAGTTCGCTTCATTTAACGACAACACTCAAATGATTCGTGTGGGTACTGAAATTGACTTGCTACGACAGTTGAAACTACGTGGAGGTTACTATAAAAATCTCGCGTATGAAGATTCTGAGGGTACAATCACTGCCGGGGTAGGGATCTCACCTTTAAATCTATTTCAGTTAGATATTAGTGCAAACTATACCAATGAAAATGCAATGGGCGCTTCAATAAATTTCCTTGCTAGCTACTAACACTCCTTATATAGTTCTGCTCCTTACATTAGGAGTAGAACATGTTAGATGACTTACCAACGTTAACCCACGCCGAACAGCAAGAAGCAGTAGAAAGAATTCAAAAGCTAATGACTCAAGGGATTAGCACCGCAGAAGCTATCAAGATTGTTGCTGAAGAAATACGAAAAGAAATAAAAGAGAAAGAGTAGGGCTGTATAGCCCTTCTTTTTTATCTGAATACCTTGATGCACTATAACTAAAGTTTTGTATTCAATAGGTTTTTTATCTAAGACGAGCATAAACTCAGTTTATCTAGTCAGAATCAACGCTGGTAAATAGTTAAGTTAAGAAAGTACAGTGACTTATGTCAGAGGAAAGTTCTGATGGTTAGGTTTTTATAATAAAGGTTGTAATTAAATTACAATACAACCTGTAAGTGGTACAGATAGGTCGTTAAGGTTGAATTATCAGTGTCATTTTTAGTGGCGCTCAATTTGTTGTTAGTTTAAGTTGCTGTTTATATTGAACATTTAATGCTTCACGCTGTCTCTGGCAACATGTAGTGGCCGATAGTTAGTAGTATTTTCTGTTAGAGTTCGAATATAAAAGTCAGTTGCACTGTCACTTCTATATTTTGTAAGCCATAGAGGTGTCTTCGTCCTAACAGAACCACATACGAGAACAAGTGCTAAAATTTAACTAGTCGGGCAACACGGTCTAATACTATGAGATTGGCTGTATTATTAATTCTATGTTTTCTTCACTCGGTTTCTTTAGCTGCCGGTGAAACCATACGTTTAGCGTCTGGTGAGTGGTACCCTTATCAATCCCAAAGCTTGAGGGAAGGTGGTTATGTCGCTCATATAGTAAAAGACGCGTTTGCTGTATCTGGGATAGACGTCGAGCTCGTCTATTTACCATGGGCCAGAGGATTCAATGAAGTCCGATCTGGTCGGCTTGATGGGTCGTTTGTTTATTCTCACACCGAACAGCGACAAAAGTATGTCTTGTTTTCTGAGGAAATTCTTTCTGTCCAGATTGCTGTTTTTCATCGCAAGGGTGAGAACGTTACTTGGAACAAATTAGAAGATTTAGGCCCATATAGGATAGGTGGTGTTTTAGGTTACGACTACGGTGTTAAAGACTTGGAAGAAGCTGGAGTTCTTACAATTCAGAGGATCGACAATCAACTTGGTAACTATCACAAACTGCTGTCAGGGCGTATAGATATTTTGTTTGAATATCCGAAAGTAGGAGAGCGTTTTATTTCTAAAGTCGATGCAGAAGAGCTAATAGTTATGAACCCTAAGCTTTTGAGTATGATGTCTTATTCTTTGATCATTTCTAAAAAACACCCTCGCGCTAATTACTTGATAGAAGCATTCAATAAAGGGATTTTAGAAATTAGAAAGCGTGGTGTCTATCAACATCATCAAAAAGCATCAGATAGTGGAGCTTATGAAAAATAGTTCTAGAAAGTGGCTAGTTGCACTGTAACTTATTGTGGAGTTACGTTGTAATTTATTTTTATCTGCCAGAAGAGCCCCAGGTGTTGGCGCAGAGGCATGAACTAAGGCCAAGCTCTTTTTTTCTTGCTGTTACTGTTTTCTTTTACTAGCTCAAGTGTCTTTTTGGATTTATCTTCTAAGCCTCTTAAACTTTGCGTGACTTTTTCTTGAAACTCATGATTGTTTTTCGCGAGTTCAGTGTTTTGTTGATTTGATGGTGATTGTATTTGGTGGAGTAACTGTTCCATCTTTTTATTTTGTCCCTCCAGCAAGCTTACTTTTGCCGTTAACTCACGAATCATTCCATTTTGCTCTTGTAGTTTTGATTCGATGCTATTGAAAGCCTGTAATATTTGCCCAACACTTTGTTCTGACATCTCAGTAACCATTTCAGTTATTTACATGTAAACAAGTATAGGTTATATGCTTGGAATTACGTGGATTTTCGTTTCCAACGCTTGATGACGTAATCTATTCACTTTTAATAGGTCGTATGGCCATATAGAAAATGACCACCATTTCAGTAGTACCTAGTTTGTAACATGGCATCATCCGAGATATCAGGAGAAGCTTAGTAACCGGCGTAGTATATTGGCATAATCATCGCTAGGTTACTGTCATTGCCAACTATTGAATACGCTGGAGCTTTGTCTAGACCCAGTTTGGTAAACAAGTGGCTCATATTTGGTGAAGGTAAAAAGGCCTTAGTTGGACTGGCGTTGGATAAGTCGAAAACGCACGAAGCACAGGCACTGTGGAGCAGCATCGAAAAGGCATGGTTTATCAAGTATTTCGATGGCTTGTGGTGCGTTAGCCCTATATGTAAACCAAACCTCTCAGTGCGTATTATCTATCTTATGTTAAATTCCGTTTCGTGCAATAAGGCAAGAGTACTACTCTTGCCTGGTATCATTCTTATTAGTCTATTTAACGATAATCAGTATTTACCATAAAATAGCTAATATCTAGTTTTACAATCTGCGATTCTACACTAGATATTATGCTGGCTCTAACCGCCAGCTAGCTTAACCGTGAAGCCTTTCTTTTCTAAATGAGCTTTAATTTTATCTCTTGCATCACCTTGAATCTCGATGTTTCCGTCTTTAACAGATCCACCACAGCCACAGACCTTTTTGAGTTCTGCTGCGATTAGCTTCAAAGGTGCGTCATCAAGATCTAGACCAGTAACAACAGACACGCCTTTACCTTTGCGTCCTTTTGTTTCTCGTTGAATACGTACAATACCGTCACCTTTAGGTCGTTGTACTTTTTCTTCTTCTGGTTTAATGCGACCAGTCTCTGTTGAATATACTAAGCTCATTTATTACTTCTTTTGTTGTTCTGCTTTCTGCTTCGCTAACAGATAAGCTTCAATATGTTTCTGGATTGCGATTTTACCACCTTTGATCAAGCGCCCATTGAACATGCAGTACCACGCGTTCGGCTCGCCTGTATCATTCGATATTGTAAAACCATTGAATTCTTCTTTCTGGCCTGCTGCAGTACGTTCTTTATTAAGGGAACTGAACTCTTTTGGGTCTATGATTGAAGCGGTGTCTAGCCACCAGTCTATACTTTTCTTAACAGCATTTAAATTACCCTGTATAACTCGGTTCTTTAGTCTCGCTTGCCAAGTTTTGTTTGTAGCATCCGTTGATTGTAACGGTATGCCTCTATACATAGAATTTGCCATACTTTGCTATCATCGTTTTGTTTTATCTATATTAATCATAAGTGTACTTTGTATGATATCAAGGATAAAATACGAATAAATTCGGTTATGTTGCACTAGAATGCGAAAAAAAATACCTGTCATCACAAATCAGACTGTCGTAAAAGAAATGGTGAGTAAGTTAAGCATCTCTGCAGATTTAGAGGATCTTCAAGCATTAACTCAGTCTCAATATTCGCACAACTCTCTGCTCGCTATTTATTCCGACTGGCGCCATTATCTTGAGTTTTGTCATCTTCATCATATTAATGTTCTTCCTGCTTCAATTACTGCTGTACGACGCTTTCTTGAGCGAGAATCACATCATCGTAAGTTTGCATCGTTGAAACGTTACGCTGCAACGTTAAGTTTGATGCACACAATCCTAGGGTTACCAAATCCAGTCAATCATCGACAGATTAAGTTTACGTTGAACCAGCTGCATGCGTTAAAGGGTGCGGATGCCAAACAGACTAATGCATTTACCTTTCAGCACTTACAACAACTAAACCAGCTACTTAACAATGATAAGGGCACTAAAGTTATACGTGATGTCGCTATTTATAATTTGATGTTTGAATGTGCATTGAAGCGTTCAGAACTAAAACATTTTTGTTTTGAGCAGTTTGTTTTTCAAGACGACGGTTTGGCGCACATTATTCTTAGTGACAAAACTTACCAGTTGTCTAAGGATGCGAGTGAATATCTGAGAAGGTGGTTAAATTGTTTGCCTGTGCACGAAGGGCCAGTTTTTCGCTCTATTGATCGACACGGAAATATTAGTAGTAACGTAATGAATGATTCTTCGATTTACCGAATACTTCGAAATGCATCTTCCCTACTCCAATTACCTGAAAACCTGAAGTTTTCTGGTCAATCACTGCGTGTCGGAGCGGTTAAAGAGCTATCTAAGCAAGGGATGAATATTAAAGCGATACAGGATTATGGAAGGTGGTTAAGCCCTGCAATGCCAACCCAATATATTGGTAACCATAGCAATGCAGAGCTAGAGAAAACTAAATTTAGATCAATTAAAGCGTGGGATTAACTTAATGAAGTTCGTACGCAATTTTCTAGGAAGTCACTGAATTTATGTCCGTTATGTTCCACCATTTTAGGGAACATTGAGATCGGTGTCATACCTGGGAATGTATTGACTTCATTTAGGTATATATCCCCTTTTTCCGTTAGGAAAAAGTCAATTCTCGATAAATGACGAAGCTTCATTTGTTTAAACACTTTGGTAGAGCACTCTTGGATGACCTGTCTCTGCTCATCAGTTAGATTGCTCGCTTCAACTTCCGTGGTCGAGTGGCTGTCCGCTCCATATTTTTCTTCATAGGTATAGAAAGCGCCGTTGGGTGCAATGACCTCACCAGGTTTACTGATAAACAACTTTCCATCGTATTCATAAGCAGAAACTTCAAGTTCACGCGGAACAACGGCTAGTTCAACTAGTACTTGGTCTGAATAACCGAATGCGTCATCAATTGCTTTGTCTAGTTGGGATAACTCATCGACTTTATAGCATCCTACTGACGAGCCTTGCCTTGCCGCTTTGACGAATACTCTACCCCATTTCTCAAAGGCTTCACGAGCTTCACAATGCGCTTTTGGGGAGTTTTCAGATAGGAACAAATACGGTGTATTAGGGATGCTGACGGCGTCATACCAAAGTTTGGATGTGATTTTGTTAAAGCTATTTGTACTCGCTTCAGGCCCACAACCTAGGTAAGGGATTTTCGCAAGCTCAAATAGTGATTGTATGTCCCCTGTTTCTCCAGGGAATCCATGAATGCATGGAACAATGAAATCGATATTATGCTGCTCTGTTTCACCACATAGCGCTTTAGTATGGATGTCGAGGTAAACCGATTCACCTGAATCTAAGAACCAAGCATTTTCTTTAATTTCAGCTCGAATGACATCAAAATCTTCTACGGAATTGAGTTGATCAAACAAATATCCTGCAGAAACAATCGAAACTTCATGTTCTGAGGAACCACCACCGCAAAGTAAAAGTATTTTAATTTTGTTCATTGGAGAAATCGGTCCTTGAGACGTGATAAACATTCAATTTTAATCATAAACAATTCATTAGATAGGTACAGTGTTTTGATTGTAAAATTTGAGTGAGGAAGTTTGAATGCTTAACTATTGGGCAAAAAGAAAGGGGCGTAAGCCCCTTTTTCTGAAATAATGTAATCTAATTTAGCTTGTTAAGCGTTGGGTAATCAGAGTTTTTGATATCATCAATACTTTTGACAAATGGTTGTAAATCTTGAAACTCTGTCGATAAAGTTGAAATCGCTTTCTTCGCTTCTAAGCGAGTAGCGTAATCTCCGTAAAGAACAGTAAACCATTTAGTGCCATTCACTACCTTGTAGTTCTCCCACACAGGTTGGCTTGTACGAGGAAGCTTGCTTACAAATGAGTCAACTTTAGCCTGGCTACCAACCGCAACAACTTGAATGGTATAACCGAAGCGTTGGTTCATATCCATTTGCTTTTTCGTTGGAGGCGTAACTTTAGTTGTCGTTGCTGGGCTTAACTTAACAACGGTCTTCTCTTCCGCTGGTGAAAGCTTGACAACGTTGACCGCGACATTCTCTTCAGTTACACCGCTCGCCACACTTTCTGTTTTTGATACCACAGGCGCTTCTACTGCAGCCGTTTTGAACTCTTCCTTATAACTTTCAGAAGTTACATCTGTAATGTAAGTTTCAGAAGCACATGCAGCTAAAAGCAGTGGCATGCTGACGATTGCAATTTTTTTCATGGAATGCCCAGAAGTCCTTAATAATAAATTACTATAAATCATGCCGATAGCGGCGTTTAGAATCAAGCTAACTTTATCATTATATACCAATGTGAAGTGATTCAATTCACAAACTTTCACCTCTGAGTGCAATTCAAAATCAAATAGATGAAATCTCCTACAATTTGTTAGCTCATTGTAAGGTAGGATTAACAGAATCGATATGAAAGGTATGCATATGAACAATTTAGATTCCTTATTTAAACCTAAATCTATTGCCGTGATTGGCGCATCACAAAGGGAGTTTCGAGCTGGGCATATTGTAATGAGTAACCTACTAAATGGCGGTTTCTCTGGCGCAATAATGCCGGTTACTCCGAAGTATAAGTCCGTTTCTGGTGTGTTCGCTTACGCTAATATCGATGCTTTACCTATTGTGCCCGACCTCGCCGTTTTATGTACCCATGCATCGCGTAATATTACTCTCTTCGAAGAGATTGCGAAAAAAGGAATACCTGCTGTAGTGGTGTTATCTTCGGATATGCATCAAAAAGATGATGAAGGCGTGACGGTGATTGAACGCTGTCAAGCAATTGCTAGGGAGCATAACATCCGCATTCTTGGGCCTAATAGTTTAGGAATTATTTTACCTTGGATTGGAATGAATGCTTCCTTTTCCCCTGTTGGTGCTCTTAAAGGTAAAATCGCTTTTCTATCCCAATCTGCAGCGGTTTGTACAACGATCCTCGATTGGGCAAATGACAAAAACATTGGTTTCTCTGCTTATATCTCGATTGGTAATGGCTGTGATATTAACTTCTCCGAGTTACTTGATTACTTAAGTCGTGATTCACATACTGAAGCCATTTTGTTGTATGTTGACACCATAACCGACGCTCGCAGGTTCATTTCAGCTGCTCGTGCCGCTTCTCGTAATAAGCGTATATTGGTATTAAAAAGTGGTCGGACAGCGCGTGGACGTGTCGCGGCGGTAGCCCATAATGGCGGTAATGATACGCTCGACATTATTTATGATTCAGCTATTCGCCGTAGTGGGATGTTGCGTGTTAAAAATATGCATGAATTGTTTGCTGCGGTTGAAACATTGACGCACTCAGTCCCGCTAAGGGGCGAGCGCTTAGCGATTATTACAAATGGTGGTGGTCCCGCTATTATGGCGGTGGATACGTTGTTTGAGCGTGGCGGTAAGCTGGCCGAACTTTCTGAAGATACTTATCAAAAGCTCGATTCATTATTGCCTGAAAGTTGGTCACACAGTAATCCGATTGATATCGTTGGTGACGCTAACCAACAGCGCTATGTTGATACTCTCAATACGTTATTAGATGGTGATGAGACTGATGCCATTCTTATTATGCATAGCCCTTCTGCTGTTGCTCAATCGACTGAAACCGCAAATAAAATAATCGAAACCATTCAAAATCATCCTCGCCATAAGCGCTTTAATATTCTTACTAATTGGTCTGGTGAGCTAACCGCAAAACCTGCGAGACAACTCTTTACCCAAGCAGGCATCCCAACTTACCGCACGCCGGAAAGTTCGGTCGTTGCTTTCATGCACTTGGTGGAATATCGACGAAATCAGCGTCAACTTATGGAAACCCCAACCACTGCCGAAAAGGTTCATGTGGATAACCTAGAAGAAGCGAAGGGTTGGATAGACAGCCAGTTGTCTGAACAAGATTGTGTTTCGCTCGATACCCACCAAACTCGTCAGCTTTTCAATAGTTTTAACCTTGATTTGCTTCCAACTTGGATTGCGAGCGATCCAAGTGAAGCGGTCCATATTGCAGAAAAAATAGGATACCCAGTAGCGGTTAAACTTCGCTCTCCGGACATCGCGCATAAATCAGATGTCCAAGGTGTCATGCTCAATTTGCGCAACAGTCAAGAGGTCGCGAGTGCCTCCCAGGCGATACTCGATCGTTCTCAGCTCTCTTATCCTACGGCTCATATTCATGGTTTACTGGTTCAGGGCATGGCTAAGCTTGCGGGAGGACAAGAACTTCGAATTAAAGTTACGACAGACCCTACATTCGGACCTGTGATATTGCTAGGGCAAGGAGGATCTGAGTGGGATGAGTGCTTAGATGCCGCCGCCGCGTTCCCTCCTCTCAATATGACGTTAGCGCGCTATTTGATCATCAGGGCAATTAAGAGTGAAAAAATACGACTGCAGAAGCTTCCGAGTCCAATTGATATCGAAGGTTTGTCTGAGTTTTTGGTTAGAATTTCACAAATGGTCGTTGATTGTCCGCAGATTGAAGAATTAGATATTCATCCTTTATTAGTTAATGGCGATAAATTTACGATTCTTGATGCTGATATAGTACTCAAACGATACCAAGGTGACGCACAAGAACGTTTGGCTATTCGACCTTATCCGGTTGAGCTGGAAGAAACTCACGAGATCAAAGACGGGAGTACAATTTTGCTTAGGCCAATACTTCCTGAAGATGAACCTCTGCATTCCGACTTTATTCAAAACGTTTCAAAAGAGGACTTATACAAACGGTTCTTTAGTGATGTTGGTGAATTCAATCATGAAGCCTTGGCGAACTTGACTCAAATTGATTTCGATAGAGAAATCGCGTTTGTTGCGGTCAGAGAAGAGCTCGGTGAAGATGCGATTATTGGTGTTTCTAGAGCACTAATTAACCCAGACAACACAGATGCTGAGTTTGCGATTCTAATTCGTTCGGACCTGAAAGGCGTTGGCTTAGGAAGAATTCTAATGACGAAAATCATAGATTACTGCCGTAATAAGAAGACAGCCCAAATCTCGGGTATGACAATGCCTTCAAACCGTGGGATGCTGACGCTAGCTCAAAAACTAGGTTTTGAACTAGATGTCAGTTTTGAAGATGGAACCGCAGACATGTTATTGCGATTGGAAAGCCGCTAACTCCTGTTATTTCATCGTCCAATGTTTTTTAAGATGCTGAATACACCAAGATTTGGCATCGCCAATCTTATTGCGCCTCCAAGCCAAGATGATATCAATGGACTGTTGCTCCGTTCCTTCGATAGCTTTGAGTTGACCAGATTCTATGAGCGGTATGGCTACGGTTGTTGGCAGCGTACCGATCCCTAACCCAGACTTGAGTGCTTCAATTTTTGTATGGAAATTGGTAACCGTAAGCCTTGGCTGCTTTTCAAGGATATTTACTGTCAGAGATGGCTGATCTCTCGCGGTATCTGCAATTGCAATTACCCTGTAACTTTCCCTCGCGGCTTGATCAAACTCACCTGCTCGCTTGTGAACATAATGATCAGTTGCCGCCACCCACATCATGCTAAGTTTGCCGATTGTTTCAGCTTTAATATCGTTTGGTATAGAGTCACTTTTAGGGCAAACAAGTAAGTCTGCTCTATCATCGGTTAACGCTTCCCAACAGCCCGCGAGAATTTCTTCTTGTAAACGGACTCGTGTTTTACTGATTTTGCCTAATTCATCCACCAAGTTGAAAAAGTTCTCGACTGGAATGATGCCATCAAACGCTATCGTTAAGTCTAGCTCCCAACCATTTGCCAAGATAGATGCATCAGTAACCAATCGTTCTGTTGCACTTAATATCACCCTACCTTGCTCGAGTATGAGTTTGCCTGCCTCAGTAAAGTTCGCTTTATGGCCGGATCGGTCAAATATCATGATGTCTAGGTCTTGCTCTAACTTTTGAATTTGATAACTCAGCGATGACGGTGCTCTATCGAGTTCGTTTGCCGCAGATGCGAAGCTCCCCCGTCGATCGATGGCATCAAGTATATGTAATGCTTCTAAGGTTATCGGACTTTGCAAAACACGCTCCTTGCGAATTTATGTGATATTTGTCACGTAATGTTATTTATAAATTAACTTTCTAAAATTAGTTAAATCATTACAAGTTGTTGATTTATATTAATTGTTATATTCAAAATTTGAAACCTTCGGTTAATGAATTCACCATAAGTGCAATGATAACGATAGTAATTATCATTTAGATCCAATAGAATGCCATCCGCTCAAGTCACCTATTAGGATTTTAAGGTTTCAAAAAAATGTATAAAAAAACGTTGCTCTCTACTGCTGTCTTTTTGGCGCTTTCTGGTACTTCATTTGCTGAAGATTTTGCCACGTTCGATGAAGTTGTTGTTTCTGCAACTCGCACAAATCAAACATTAGACAATACATCAGCATCAGTTTCAGTTGTAACTGATAAAGATATTGAAGAAAACATGGTAAAAGATGTAAACGATGTCTTTGAATATACACCGGGTGTAACGATGAATTCCAGTGCTCGTCAAGGCGCTCAAACCATCAATATCCGTGGCATGGAAGGAAAACGTGTAAAAATACTGGTTGATGGTTCCTCCCAACCAGGAGCATTTTCAGGCGGACCATACGCCTTTATTAATTCGAGCGGCATTACGGTTGATCCTGATATGCTAAAGAGTGTCGAAATAATAAAAGGCGCGGCATCAAGCCTACATGGTAGCGATGCGATTGGTGGTGTCGTTGCATTTGAAACCAAAGATCCTAGTGACTTTTTGAAAGACGGCGCGAATTATGGTGGTCAGGCAAAGATGACGTATTCATCTGAGGACAAATCATTCAGCGAGCACGTCGCACTAGCGAATCGATTTGGAGACTTGGAAACGTTAGTCGCTTACACTCGCCGTGATGGAGAAGAAGTACAAAACTTCAGAAATACTGACGCACTTGAAAACTACGATGTTGAAAGCCAAGAAACGCAAGTGGACAATTTATTGGTTAAGTTGCAATACCAAGTTGACGAAAATCACCGGGTTGAGTTCCTAGCCGAGCTCATTGAAGATACGTCAGATTCAGATATTTATCACTCTACTTACCCTACGTATACTGGTGCTGATGAAACTCAGCAGAACCGCTATGCAATTAAACATATTTGGTTCGCTGATGCTGCTATTGCAGATTCAATTACCTCAAAAGTATCTTATCTTACAAAAGATGAAAATGGGGTCACCAACCGTTACAACCCTGCATATATGGGCCGCTTCGGGCCAGTTGCTGCAAATAACCAGCGTAAAGATTACACCTATACCGAAGATAAGCTTGAGCTAGAAACACAGCTAGATAAAGAGCTAGGGAATCATTACCTTGTTTATGGCGCAACGTATTCTACTAGTGATATTAGTAACACCAATATGGAGTATAACGACAGTAAAGACGATGTACTTTATGTGTATACACCTGATGCAAAGGAAGAGAAGCTCGGCATCTTTTTGCAAGATGAAATCAGCTTTGCCGGTGGAAATTTAATCTTGACCCCTGGCATTCGTTTTGATCATTTCTCTACTGATCCGGGTGACAATACTGGCGAAGATTTAGATAAGTTTTCTGATTCTGCTGTTACAGGTCGAATCGGTGCTAACTATTCGGTAAATGAAACGGGGACGTTGTTTGGCCAAATTAGCCAAGGTTTCAGAGCTCCGTCATTTGATGAGCTTTATTATACGTATGATAACCCAGCGCATTATTACGTTAATAACCCTAACCCAGATTTGAAATCGGAGACTAGCGTATCTTATGAACTAGGATATCGCCACAATACAGCCTCAACTTCGTCTGAGTTCTCTGTTTACTACAGTGACTATGACGATTTCATCGAGCAAGTGGTCACAGAAAAAGTGGGTCTGGTCAGTCATTACTCATACATTAATATGAATTCCGCTACGATAAAGGGTGCTGAGTTTTCTAACCAACTACTGTTAGATGGTCTGATTGGTGCCCCTCGTGGCCTATCGACTAATTTCATTGCATCATATACTGAAGGTGAAGATGGCAACGGAAACCCGTTAAATAGTGTTAACCCGTGGAATGCAGTACTTGCATTAAACTTTGATGCACCAAGTACTAACTGGGGTACAAGTGTTAAATTTAATTACACAGCGGATAAATCACTGAGCGACATAAACCTAGATGAAGACAATGGTGGGAATGCTGACCAAGTTGAGTTACCAAGTGCGACAGTTATTGATGTAACGGCTTACTACAAACCAACCAAAGATCTGACGATCAGAGCTGGTATCTTCAATGTTGCGGATAAAGAATACTATCGTTGGAATGATGTGCGTGGTGATGATGAGTTGTACAAAGCAAATTCTCAGGCTGAGAGAAACTATGCGATTACCGCGAAATTAGCCTTTTAATAGATATTAACAACAACAAAAGCCAGCATTGTGCTGGCTTTTTTAGTATTCACTTCAAAAATGAGTAAAAAGAAGAAAAGTGAAAACTACTTGTTTGCCATTTCTTTCTTAACCATAACTGCTGAAGCTACGATAAAAGCAATGATAAGACCAAGTTCCATGAACAACCCCGAAGAAAGTTAACTGTAAAAAAATGTAAGCGTGCGTAGTCTAACATGTTTATTTTCTAATGATACTTTTTAACCGATTTGTTACTTTTTTTTGGATTTAGATCAAAAAAGGTGCGCTAAGGCACCTTTTTAAATTTTTTCGATAAAAATTATCTTATCGTTAACTTGGGAAACCATTAGGGTTTGCAGACTGCCAACGCCACGTATCAAGTGTCATTTCATCAAGTGTACGTTCTGCTTTCCAACCTAGCTCGGCTTGTGCTTTGGCTGGATCTGCCCAGCATTCGGCGATGTCACCAGGGCGGCGGTCTACGAGTTTGTAGGGAACGGGTTTACCACTCGCCTGCTCAAACGCTTTAACCATATCTAAAACGCTGTACCCGTTACCAGTACCAAGGTTGTAAACGTGTAGTCCTTGTTTCTTGCCTACTTTTTCAAGTGCGGCAACATGACCGTCAGACAAATCCATCACATGAATATAATCGCGTACGCCAGTACCGTCTTTAGTCGGATAATCACTACCAAACACGGATAAGAACTCACGACGTCCTACCGCTACTTGAGAAACGAATGGCATCAAGTTATTTGGAATACCCTGAGGGTCTTCACCTAGCTCGCCACTTGGATGTGAACCGACTGGGTTAAAGTATCGTAGGAGTGTGATGCTCCAATCTGGGTTGGCTTTTTGGAAATCTGTTAAGCACTCTTCAACCATCAATTTACTTCTACCGTAAGGATTGGTAGCACTGGTTGGGAAGTCTTCAGTAATAGGTACACTTGCTGGATCGCCGTATACAGTCGCCGATGAACTGAAAACGAGTGTTTTAACGTTAGCTTCGCGCATTGCATCCACGAGTACTAACGTGCCATTCACATTATTGTCATAGTATTCTAGGGGCTTCTCTACGGATTCACCAACAGCCTTGAGGCCTGCAAAATGAATGACGGCTTCAATTTGGTTTTCTTTTAAAGTTTTAACTAGCAGTTTACGATCGCGGATATCACCCTCGATAAAGGTTGGCCGATGAGCGGCTACTTTTTCAACGCGTTCTAATACACTTGGTTTGCTGTTGTATAAGTTATCGAAAATGACTGGAGTCATGCCAGCTTTTAACATTTGGATACAAGTGTGGCTGCCAATGTAGCCCATGCCACCTGTGACTAATACATTCATTACTAAGCCTTAATCTAAGATTTCTGTAATTATAATTTATTTACAATAGGTTAAAGGGTTTCAACCGAATTATCTAGTGAGAAAACAAAACGACCTTTACCTAATTTTTTCGCACGGTACATCGCTTCATCAGCCGCTTTAAGTATTGTGTCTAATTCTCGTTCACTATTTTCAACAAGATTGATGCCTATACTTGCCCCGACGTTTAACTCTCTTTCTTTGTATATGATAGGTTCTTGAATCAGACCTAACAATCGTTCGGCTAATTTGGTGATCATGATTTTGTCTGTAGGCTGAATAACGAGGACAAATTCATCACCAGACAGGCGAGCCACCAAGTCACCGACTCTCACTTGAGATAACATACGGCTAGAAATCTGTTTCAATACTTCATCGCCAGCGTCGTGACCGTAGGTATCATTGACCGTTTTAAATCCATCTAAGTCGAGATATATTATGGCAAATAAGCTGCTGGAATAGTGACTTGATGAAATCACCTCGTCTAAGAAACGATAAAGTTGAGCGCGGTTTGCAAGACCGGTTAATGCATCATGGTGAGCTAGGTGCTCTAGCCTCTCCATCTCTTTGACATTCGAAAGATCGGAGAGAATTAATACCATATCGTAATCTTTGCTTTGTTTGTCAGTTGTGATTCGATTTACTTTGACAAACATTGGCACTAAATGACCATCTTTATGCTGTTCCCAGACCTCACCTTGCCATTGGCCGTAATTGTTAATCGAGTCAACGATCGTAGGCATTAATGATGCAAATTGACGCCATTCGAAAACTTCCAGAGGCGAGCGGCCTACAAGATCCTCTGTATCAAAACCCAGTAATTGGTTTACTGCTGGGTTCACCATAGTGATAACGCCTTCAGAATTAAGGACCACTAATCCATCTTGGCTATTTTCAAAAACGCCCGCCGCTAGACGTTGTCTACTCATTGCTGCTTCTAATTCAGTGACATCTTGAATCGCGAACAATGTCTGTCCAGGTTTAGAAAGCCCCCTGCTACTAATCTGTAACAGTTGTTTGTTACCAAATACGTCGGTGCACTCAATCAGTTCATCGTTAAGATCGATGACAGAATTTAGCGCTGATTGAAGAAGATCGTTTTGTTTGGTTGGGATCAGTTCATGAATTCTCAGTCCGTCCAAGTACGCTGATGTACAGCGGAAAACGTCTTTGGTTGTCGCATTTGAGTGAATGATGTCGCCTTTGTCATTCGTTACAACTAACGCGTGTTGTACCGTTTCAACGACTTCGTTAGCGAAAGACTTCTCTTGCTCGAGTTTGTCTAGAGTGAAAAATACCTGTTTTTCGCGCTGCTCTAGTCTGCGTAACATTGTATTAAACGCGTTCACTAAGTCGCCAATTTCATCGTCTGAGCGGGCGGAGATTTTTGGAGTTTTTCCTCGCTTTTCAACAAAGGACTGCATCGCTTCATTTAAATCGAAGACTGGCTCAATGATAAAGCGTTGGACTAGTTTGTAGAGTAATGAACCAAGTACTAGAAGTAACCCTAGGTATATGACGCTGTTCTTAACAATGGTTGATAAGATTTGTTTAAAGCTGTCTGTCGAGATGGTTACTCGTAAATATGCGATAGGTTCTTGCTCTAAAGTGACAGGAACCAGCAAAAATATATAATTCGCAGAAATTGAAAATTGGTTTTTAGTAATCTCAGCTCGTTGTTCATTATTCGGTACGGGAGGGATCTCACCTTCCTTTTGATACATAGCGAATAAGTTGCGTTCAAGATCGTATAACTTAACTCGAATGATGTCTTTATCTGCACTGAAAGCTGAAAGAATCTCATTGGCTGAGTCTGAGTCATCAAACAAGATAGCAGCTTGTAGGTTATACGCGACCCCTTCTGCTAACACTTTAACGCGTTGGATCAGATTGGATTTTTCTCTTTCATACGTGACACTGTAATTTAACAGTTGCGTCGCGATAAACGTAATGCCAATAAAAAGCAATATAGGAAGAAGTATCTTATTTTTCAAAGACATATGCTTGATGGAAGACAGCATTATTTATCCTCCATGATTGCGATGCGGAGTAAGCTAGATCCTATTGTATAATCGTCTAGGTTTGCGTTGTTTAAATTAATGCGTGGCCTTATCTTATTGTTTTTGCTTTGAAGCTCAATAACTCCCCCTTTTCTAACAAAGCCTTTGTGATCGCTAATCGTGACACTATGCTCGCCATAAATTGTCGCTTGTTTGTATTTGGAGGCTGAAAGATAAATGATGTCGCAATCGTCGGGGTGGCTCGTTTCCAAAAGTTCTAGGTTTAAGGCTCTTATGGTTTTACCTTGAATGATGGATGCCAGCGCTTCTTTTACCTTGTTACTGCCTTCAACACAAAAGCGTAAGGATTGCTTTTCAGACTCATCGTCCCATTTTATAAAGTTAGCGATACGAAAAATATAAACGGCTTTGATCTGATATGGCTTGAAAGTCGCTCCATTCGCCGAGTTGATCCCGAACGGTAGCGTAGACAAGAGAAAAGCAAGCAGCAGCCAATTCAATCTAGAACTCATGTGAAACCCTCACATACACAGATTCTTGATTTACATTTTTGCTGGTGGACCAATCTGTTTGATGCCCCTCATCTTCCCCTATGTTTTCGACAACAACTTCAAATAACGGAGCTGAACTGCTTTTTTTCCAGCCTAAACGAGCATCGAACGAGAGGTTTGGATCTATGTTGCCGTATTGCGCCTCATAGGCATTGTGCTCACCATATTGAACATTGTGATACTTACTCAACACATCAAATTGAAGTGTTGACGTGATGTTCCAGAGGATTTGTAGTGTCGCAATGTGTTCGTGATCAATATCGAAAAATTTGGCGGATTCTTCAGTCGAATAGGCCCCAGGTTCTTTGTTACCTTTAGAGTTTAAGTAAGAATATGAAAGGTAGGACTCTAAGTTTTCTAGTAATGAGTACTTGGCACCAACCTCTATTCCTTGAGTCTCTACTGAGTAGTCATCGTTTAAACGTGATACGGAATGATCGTAGTCAATGTCAATGGCTCTCACATTGGAGTGCTGGCTATAAAACGCGGTAGTATCGAGTTCGAAATTGTTACCTAGGTTATATCGGTATCCCGCTTCAACGGTTGCAACATTTTCATTTTCTAGGTTTGAATCTCCAACTGTTTCCCAATAATAATAACCCCACGTAGGGTCATAATAGGTCGTGAAAAAACTGGAATTCGTATCCATGTAGGAAGGTGATACAACAGAACGACTGACCCCGAACCATGTACTATGCCGTTGGTTTAGTTTATAAAGCGCTCTAATTTGTGGGGAGAGCTCGGTCGACGCGTTTTGCTCAAAATGTTCAACTTTTGCACCGACAGTCGTACTCAATTGTTCCGTCCATTGATACTGTGATTGGACGAAAGCATTTAGGATAAAGTCAGATGCTTTTTCTATATTGTACGCACGACGATACCACTCTACTTCATTTTCAATGTCGTCGACTTGGCTAGAACTAAAATCTAGGTTCATGTACCGAACACCACCACCTATTGTGATCATGTGGGTGTCATTAGCTTGATAGGTAACAGTGGAATCTAGGTTTATAGTTGTGTATTCACCGGGAGCATCTGGTGCATTGTCTTCATTATTTTGAGCCCATATTGAGTAAGACAAGCTCGCTTGGTCATTGAGATCGCGAGTACTATCAAACTGGAGGTAGGCAGATCGGCTTTCAATATCAAAATTGTCTTCCGTGTAATCAACAGCGATGCCATTTGGATCGTAAGTAAAATAGCCCCACTCTTGATAGTAGGAGGTTTTGTTTCCTCCGACTCTCAACACCCAATCATCACTACTTTCTAAAACAATTCCAGCAGATTCGTTTTGCCAGATACTTGACTGTTCGTGGTTATATCGAGGTTCTTTTTTGTGTTTATAGAACGCTCTGCTTGAAACCGTCTCGCTTAACTGTACGCCTTGTCTAACGCTTAATTCGTAATCATCACTACCTGATGTTAAGCCTGAAACATAAGTACCTTGAGTCTCTGGTGCTGACTTAGTAATAATATTGACGACACCATTAACCGCATTTCCCCCCCAGATCGAACCACCAGGCCCTTTTAACACCTCAATTCGTTCTATGTCTGCGAGTATGTAATCAATGTTTGTCCAGTATGTTCCACCATAGACTGGGCTAAACAAGCTTCTACCATCCATCATGACAAGCATCTTATTATATAGCCCGTCGTGGAAACCTCGCGCCGACACAAACCATTCGGTTTCACTAAACTTAGTGACCTTTAAGCCAGGAACAAGCATGAGTGCTTCCGCAATGGTACGAACGCCACTACGCTGAATTCGTTCATTGGAAAGGACGTAAACCGAGGAAGGTATATCAGTCAATTTCTGAGCTGATTTTGTTGCGGTTCCCATTTCGATGTCGAGCATGGTCAGTTCTTCTAGACTCATAGACATGAGTAAATCGAGGGACGCTTCTTCAGCACTAGCAAACTGAGAGGTGCAAATCGACATTGCGAGGAGCAACGGAGGACATTTCATGAAATAACCAGTTTGGCGGATAGTCTTAGCCTTATTAATCAATGAGTCAGTATATACGAAATGATATTCTGCTAGGTATTTATAACTAAAATAGAGAAGTGGATCACTGTTTAATACTTATAATTATTAGAATGTCTTAACTTACAGAAGCTAATGGATAAATAGCAAGTGACTAGCACGAGAATTCAACTTAACTGCGACATGGGAGAAAGTTTTGGCAATTGGAAGATGGGTGAAGATGAACAAGTGATGCCATGGGTAGATATGGCAAATATCGCTTGTGGCTTTCATGCATCCGATCCTCATGTGATGTCCAAGACGATCAAACTAGCACAACATTACAATACTAAAATCGGTGCGCACCCTGGTTATTTAGATCTTCAGGGGTTTGGTCGTCGTTCGATTCCCCACTTGCCTCAGCAAATAACTGAACTCGTCACCTATCAGGTTGGCGCACTGATAGCACTATGCCGATTTCACAACACCGATGTTGAATATGTAAAACCTCATGGTGCACTTTACAACGACATGATGGCTAACATGGAAATATTCAAAGCAGTCATCGAGTCAGTTTCATCTTTTAATTTGCCTTTAATGATCTTAGCGACTGGTGATAATCAAAAATATTTAGATATCGCTGATAACTATGACGTGCCTTTACTCTTTGAAGCGTTTGCCGATCGTGCGTATTCGAATGACGGCAAACTGGTGCCCCGTTCCAGAGAGCATTCAGTGTTGACCAACGCGGATGACATTTTTAACCAAGTGATGCAGTTGGCGAATTTTGGCAGCGTGACATCAATAGATGGGACTGTTTTATCTATTGAAGCCGACACGGTTTGTGTCCATGGTGATAACCCTCAATCCATCGCATTGATTCAAAAAATTAGCCAGGCACTGAATAGCGCATAACCAAATATGGAAATCTCGATGAAGAATGCAAAAATCACAATAGAACCAATAGCTGAATGCAGTTTGATGCTGAGATATCAAGCGGAGGTAAGAGCAGAGAATTCAGTGGTAATTGGAGCTTTGGCAACAAGAATACGCAGTGAATTCGGTCATTTAATAATGAATGTGACGCCTTCTTACAACTCTATCTTAATTGACTACCTGCCATACAGAGTGACAGAACCCCACTTTATCAATGAGCTTAATAAACTGTCTCAATGTTTCATGAATGTGTTTTCTTCGAAGATGATGAAGAACAACGTGATAACACTACCAGTCTATTATGCAGAGGAAACAGCGCTTGATCTATTCAGGTTTGTTGATCGTGGTGTGAGCCTTTCTAACCTCATCGAGACTCATACTCGTCAGGAGTACAGTGTGAGTGCGATTGGCTTTGCTCCAGGTTTTGCTTTTTTGTCTGATGTCGATCACTCGATTTCAATGCCGCGTTTAACGACTCCTCGATTGTCGGTTCCGAAAGGAAGTGTGGGGATAGCTGACTCTAAAACCGCCATTTACCCCTCACAATCGCCAGCGGGTTGGAATATTATCGGCAACTGCCCCATTCCTTTGTTTGATATATCGAATGCTACTCAAGAGTCTGTAGATTCGATCTCTCTTTTTAGTATTGGCGATAAAGTAAAGTTTGAAGCAATAGATAGAGCAACGTTTATCGAGCTAGGAGGAGAATTGAATGGGTAGTCATATAAGTCCTGCTTTAACGGTTGTAAAACCGGGTCAATTAAGCCTCATTCAAGATTTTGGTCGGTTTGGGCTTAGTCATTTAGGTATCACACAAGGTGGCCCTGTTGATGACTACGCGTACAGCTGGGCTAACCATTTACTTGATAACCCTGTTAATCAATCGGTGGTAGAGATAACACTCGGTCAGGTTTCATTTAAGGTCAACCACGACTGCATTCTTGCAATTTGTGGTGGCGATCTGAATGCAAAACTAGATGGCTTGCCTGTCGATAACTGGTCTACATTTGTCGCACGAAAAGGACAAGAACTAAGTTTTGGGCTACCAAAGAATGGGCTAAGAGCTTATTTAGCCGTAAAGGGAGGGTTTATCACACCACTTACCTTGGGAAGCTCTTCAACAGTAACACGGGATCATTTAGGTGGTTTCGAAGATGGAAAATCACTGGCCGCATCGCAGACGTTAGCTTTTCATCACCATCCTATTCCTAATGACTATAAACCAGTCAGCCTGACGTTCCGTTTCAAACCTGATTACAACCTACCACTAAAACTGAGAGTGATAGAGTCATACAAAAGCGATGAGTTTTCAAGTGACGCTAAATCCACTTTTTATGGCTCGGAATATCAAGTGGATCAGAATTCCAATCGAATGGGATATCGATTAAACGGACCTAAGTTGGAGAGCCCAAAAATAACCATGTTGTCAGAAGGCATTGCGCTCGGCTCCATTCAGGTGCCTGCAGACGGCCAGCCGATTGTATTGCTCAATGATAGGCAAACGATCGGGGGGTACCCTAAAGTTGGATGCGTTGCTCGTATTGATCTTCCAAGGCTAGCTCAAGCCAAGCCCGGCCAAAAAGTACAATTTGTAAAAGGAGATCGTCTGGGGTTACAAGATGTATGGTGTCAGTGGGCGAACTTTTTTGGTTATTAATTGGTCATCATTTGGAAAACTAACTTAGCCGCAGCGCCTAGCGTCGCGGCTAAGTGTTAATTATCAATTGCTATGTGCAATACCCGAGACTTTAGCCAGTGCGCTTGGGTAGCCTCTTTCTTCTGTGAGAGCAATAGCCAGTTCTTCAACTTGTGCTAATTCAAGTGACATTGTCACAGGGTGTGTTTTTTCAATATCTCTTTGTTTTGAAGTTTTATTTCCAAACCATTGAGAATGAATTTTTCCGGCGGCCTCTAACGCAGAGGATGCCTTTACCATTTCAATTCTTGCGTAGCGAGAGCCACAAAAAGAAACATCGGCGGCACGTAAACTCGGATCTTCTCCAGGAATCTGCTGCGCGCCAAATAGAGGTTTACCCCCTACTTTTGCATGAGAAAACTCTGGAACGAATTGGGACATGTGGTCAATCGCAGCACAAGTGCGTTCGTTTAATTGTTCATGAGTCCAGCCAGAAACAATTTTTTTAATCAGCCTTTGCGGAAGCTTGGGCTGGGAAGATACATCACACGACGCGACTAAGCCGTCTTCAAACAAGGTGATGCCTTCTGTCATACCATGGAGTTGGAAATATCCATCTGCGTATGGTGTTAACTGAGCCATTCCTTGTGGAGTGCCTCTCGGCCCGTGGAAAATGACTTCCGGCCACTGATCTCGATTTTCGGTCCACTGAGTGACGTAGGCGGCTTTAAATTCAACAAGACGTTGCTGTTTAGAGCCAACAATGTCGTCAACTATGCCTGTTTCAAATCCACTCGCGTTGATTAAGTAATCGACTTCAAGTTGAGCGGTTTGATAATTTTTATCACTGTAATGCAGAACCCACCTTTCATCGCTCGAATCGACACTTAGGAGTTTGGATTCGGTCAGGACAGTACAATTTACGAGCTTATCCAGTGACATTTGCGCGGTTGCCGATAGACGGAATACGCTCAGTCCATATTCTTGAACGACAACTACTGGGTATTTTAATGAATCTAAATCAGTATGCTGAGCAAATGGGATTGTCCACTCATCGAGAGATTGAGGTGATCTAGGTTGTGAAAGTTGAGCTAACTTAAGAAGCTCCTCTTTACTGTAAAGCTTGTAATAGTCCTCTGGCTCCCCGAGTACTTTATTTTTGCTATCGAGCTTTGTGTATGCTTTGTACGCTTCAGAAATGACTTTAAGACGAGGCAAGAGTTCTTCTGGTGAGCCTCCATCGCTCAAAGGAACGGCAATGATGGTTGGGCGGATGTTTAAAGAATGCGGATACAATCGAACGGTATCAATTGATTGCCTCAGTAAATCTAAGCACTGCTGCTCAGAAATATCACGATAAAGATTGCCCCCAGCGTGAAGGTGGCAAATAGGCGGCCCATTAACTAAGCTCGGGCCTTTCTCTAAAAGAGTGACTTGATACCCTAGCTCGCTAAAATGAATCGCGCTTGTCGATCCTGCTATTCCACCACCGACGATTGCGATAGATGGTTGAATTTTATCCGGTTGTTTTGATGTCATTGCTTTCTATACAGTAACTTTTTGCTGCCAGTATTCTACTTTCGAATCAAGACGATTTAAATCACATTTTTTTCAAGGTCTTAGTTTGTCAGTGCTAAGACCAGTGAAAAAAAACTGAATTTATTTCTTGACTCAATCCTAACATTTCAGATTTTTGACCATACAATCATGCCCTATTTTGCCCGAAGTGGCGCGGAATAAAGCCTTGCGTAGAAGCCTTAAATTTTAACTAATGAGTTATCCCTAAAGTTATCCACCGATTTTGTGGATAACTGTTGATAACGTTGTTTTGATTTTACGCAAAGTCTTTATTTACAGGGACTAGCAGGCGTTTTAGAAGGCTGTTAACGACGGCTGCTAATGTACAAAATGTTAAGATTGGTAACACTATCCACAGAGTTGGGTGCAGTGATGGTGTTAACTCAAACCCGTATTTCATTACACTTGCAACACTCACTTCGGCTCCTAAGCTTGCAATGCAGCCTGCAATTAATGCCATTAGTCCATACTCTGCCCAAACCGTGTTCAGAATTCGTTTCTTACTCGCGCCTAAAGTCCGATATAGTCGGATTTCTTGTTGACGTTGCGAGAGACTTAATCTGAGTAGAGTAAAAATAAGCAGTAAGCCAGCGACTACTCCTAACCCCGCAAGTACCGTAATCGACCAAACGATTTGTTGTAGTAGCTGCTGAATTTTACTGCCCATAATACGGATATCCATAAGGCTAACTGTCGGGTGATTTCGCGATAAGTCGTTAAGTAACTTGTTGTGCTGATCATCTATCCTAAAGCTTACTAGCCAAGTCGAAGGGATTTTACTTAATACATCAGGTGTAAAGATAAAGTAGAAGTTTGGTTTCATTGCTCGCCATTCTACTTTACGGATGGAGTTAGCGATCGCCGTGAACTTTTGGCTATTGATCGTAAAGGTCAATTCATCACCAATCTTAATGCCTAACTCTCTTGCAACTTCCGATTCTATTGATACCCCGTTTGTTGAAGTCCAGTCACCAGACAACAGGTCATTGTAATCTGGGAGAGCTTCGCCCCACGTAAAGTTGATTTCGCGTTTAAGTGCGTCTGTATCACTGGTGCTCGCTTGCTTCGCATATTCTACCGCCTCTACACCGTTAATCGATGTGAGTCGTCCTCGGATAATTGGGTAGGCTTCAGAACGTTCGACGTTTGCACTGTCTAACGTTTGCAAGTAGTTATCTTTTTCATAGGTAGCAATGTTAAGCGCAAACGCGTTAGGAGCGTTTTCCGGCAATGTTTGCTGCCAATCAGTCAAAAGATCGGTTCTTACCAGCCAAATGATTGAAAGGAGCATGAGAGACAACGCTAAGGCACCAAATTGAATACTAGTGGCAAAAGGCGAACGGTTGATTCTGCTCAGAGCTAAGCGCATTGATGTAGAGACTGGAAGTTTGGCTATCCCTCTTAGTAGAAGCATACTTACTAGAGCCAAAACACCAAAGAGCAACGCAATGCCACCAATTACGATCCAAACTAATAGGTTATCACCGTATACCAAAAGCATCGGTACGGTGGGCACGAGTAACAGGCTATATTTCCACTTACTATCTTGATTAGAATGCCCAGTCTGGATAACGCTGGCAGCTGAGGTGTTGATCAAGCCAATCAATGGGATTCCTAGAGCTGGGATGCCTATCAATATACTAGAGATAATCGACATTAAAGCAGGCTGAAAACCATAAGCTGGCAGTGGGCTCGGGAGAAGATCTGCCAACGGAATGCGTAATAGTATTTCTAATCCAATACCAATGCTCACTCCTAAAATGGCGGCAATTGATACAAGAAGTAGCACTTGAATCGTCAGCCAACGAATAATCCATTGTCTGCTCGCTCCTAAGCTTTTGAGCATAGCGATGGTCTTTTTACGGCTTGCTACATAATGCTGGCATGTCAGCACAAGAGTTGTTGCCGCCATAATGACAACGATCGCCACGGTCAAAGAAAGGTATTGTGTGGTTTTCTCGAACATTTCGTTAGTGCGGCTAGCAGAGTCTTGATCTCTCCATCGGTCACTTGCAGTAAGCTCTACTGTGTCCTTAATGGTTTGGATTTCATTATCATCCCCTGCTAGGAATAATCGATATTGGACGCGGCTACCTAGTTGAATCGCACCGGTTTTCTCTACGTCATTTTGGTGGATAAAAGCCGATGGCATTTGCTGAAATGGATTAAAGCTAAGCCCAGGCTCCTTAGTAATACGACCAGAAATAACAAAGTCAGCATCACCAATTGTGACATTGTCACCAATGTTAACCTCCAACTGAGCAAATATACGTTCATCTAGCCATAATTCTCCCTCATTGACTTGGTGTCTTTCTTCACTTTGGCTAGTTAACACCATTTCTCCTAATAGTGGATACGATGTATCTACTGCTTTCACCGTGATCAACTGCATGCTGCTATCACTAAATGCCATGGTGGAGAAACGAGTTAATTTAGACTGATTGAGAGAAGAACGATCCGTCAGTTCCAGTAAAGGTTCGGGAAGAGGATTAGCTGAAATAAAAACGCTGTCTGCAGTTAGAGCATCTTTACCCTGCTTCACGATGACTTGCTCCATGCGCTCAGCCAGTGCCGTTAACGCAAAAACGCAAGCAATGATAAGTGTTAATGCGATAGACACCGGCCACAACTGACCGTGACGTATTTCTTCTACGCTCCATGAGAAGAGTCGTTTATTTAGTCCGTTCATTTACGACTCCTCCAAATGTCCAGATTGCATCGTCAAAGTCCGTTGGCAACGCTGGGCTAACTTGGAATCGTGAGTGACCAGCACTAACGTAGTGCCATGTTTAGAGTTGAGTTCAAAAAGTAGCTCAATAATTTTAGTCGCGGTTTGCTGGTCCAAGTTACCTGTCGGTTCGTCGGCAAATAAAATTTTAGGCTTGATCATAAAGGCACGAGCTAGCGCAACGCGTTGTTGTTCGCCTCCAGACAACTGAGATGGGAGGTGATCGATTCGATTTTTCAATCCGACTGACTCTAGTAGCTCCTTTGCTCGTGCGGTATCTTCTTTTTCGCCTTTTAACAGACAAGGAAGCGTTACGTTTTGTAAGGCGGTGAGGCTTGGAATTAACAAAAAGCTTTGAAATACAAAACCTACGGATTCGCTTCGAATTGCTGCGCGCGCTTCATCATCAAGTGATGAGAGTGGCTTGCCAAGCAGGTTAATTTCTCCGCTAGTTGGGACGTCGAGCCCTGCGAGCAAAGTCATCAACGTTGATTTACCTGCTCCGGATGTACCAACAATCGCAACGCTTTGCCCTTCAAGAATATCCAAACTGACGTCTTCTAGGATTGTTAATTGTTCTTGATTAGTGGAAACTAGTTTGGATACAGATTTGGCTTTTATTATGGATGTATGCATGACGCGACTGATTTCCTTATTTCTCGTTTTATTATTTTCTACTCATACTTTTGCACAAGCGCAAACACTTCTGGTATTGGGTGATAGCCTAAGCGCTGGCTACAACATGGAGCTAGAGCAAAGTTGGCCGACATTACTCCCTAAATCGCTTGAAAAACATGACCATAGCGTCGAAGTGATCAACGGCAGTATTTCAGGTGATACGACAGGTAATGGATTAGCCAGACTTCCTCAGTTACTTTCAGAACACTCACCTAACGTTGTTCTTATTGAACTTGGTGCTAACGATGGCTTACGAGGTTTCCCACCTAAGCTTATCGAAAGTAACCTTCAACAAATCATTCATCAGGTTGAGCAATCGGGTGCAAAAGCTGTGCTAATGCAAATACGTATACCGCCAAACTACGGAAAACGCTATAACCAAATGTTTGAAAACGTATTTCCATCAATAGCTGACCAAACAAGCACTCCATTAATTCCATTCTTTTTAGAGCAAATTATTCTTAAAGATGAATGGATGATGAGTGACGGACTTCACCCTGAGCCAGAGGCTCAACCTTGGATTGCTGATTTCGTGGCAGAAAAATTATACCAGTATCTTTGAGTTATACGTGTCTAGCTCAATAAAGTTTACATAGCTTTACGCTAGCCTAGATGCATATCACCCGTTTTATGTAAGGTTATTTATGCTAATTGAACCAGTAATTAAAGGCGTAGTCGCAAAGAATGCACACCCTGTAGGCTGTCATGAAGCCGTAAAGCAACAAATCCAATACGTAAAAAATGCCAACCCAATCAAACAAGGGCCAAAAAGAGTTCTTATCATTGGTGCTTCGTCTGGTTTTGGTTTAGCGGCAAGGATTGCTCTAGCTTTTGGTGGTGCGCAAGCTGACACAATTGGGGTTTCTTTTGAAAGAGGTCCAAGCGAAAAGTCATTTGGTAGTGCGGGCTGGTATAACAATATTTTCTTTAAGCAAGAAGCAGAAAAAGAACAAAGACTAGCTGTTAATATTGTCGGTGATGCCTTTGCTAATGATATTCGAGAACAAGTTGTAGAAGCGATAGAAACGTATTTTGAAGGTGAAGTAGACCTTATCATCTATAGCTTGGCTGCGGGCATGCGTCCTAAAGATGAATCGGGAGAGTTCTGGCGTTCTGCCATCAAGCCGATTGGTCAGTCTGTCACTGGCGCGACTATTTCCCTTGAAGACGATTCTTGGGGCGAAACAACAATTAATGCCGCAACGCTTGAAGAGGAACTCGCTACTCAGAAGGTCATGGGAGGCGAAGATTGGGAAAATTGGATTGATGAGCTGATCAATTCAGAGTCTATTGCGGATGGTTGTAAAACTATCGCTTTCTCATATGTAGGACCAGAAATTACCCACCCTATTTATCTTGATGGCACACTAGGACGTGCAAAAATAGATCTTCACCAAACTAGTCATGCCTTAAATTTGAAGCTCGCTAACTTTAATGGCAGCGCTTACGCTACGGTTTGTAAAGCTTTAGTGACAAAAGCAAGCGTGTTCATCCCTTCTCTATCTCCCTATATTCTCGCGCTTTATAAAGTCATGAAAGCTCAAGACAAACACGAGAGCTGTATTGAACAGATGCAGCGACTCTTTAGTACCAAACTGTATGGTCAAGAACTAGTACCTTTGGATGGCGAGCGTTTATTGCGTATGGATGAATGGGAGCTTGATCCAGAAATCCAGAAACATGTGTCTGAGTTGCTTGAAACGATGGATGAGAGCAACTTCACTCATGTTGGAGACTACGAAGGCTTTAAGAAAGAGTTTATGCAACTCAATGGATTTGGATTGGCTAATGTCGATTATTCACAAGAAGTGGATATTGATAGTTTTATAAAGCTAACCCCTTGAGGAGTGGAAGGTCTCATAAGTGAGATCCCTGTCAAACTCTATAAGCCTTGGTGAATTTGCTGAGGCTTTTTCGTTTTCGCTTTCTTATACTAAAATTATTACGGAACAACGTCGTCATTAAATCTTACGCAACTCAACACAGGAAGTGTTTTTAATCGCGTCAAGGAATGAGAGCTAATATGACAAAAATTAATACAATAGAATTAGATATTCCTGAAGACATGAAGGAAGGTTGGGAAAATATTGTCGACTTACTTGCACAAATCACGAAAGTCCCAGCCGCATTGATCATGCGTGTTCATTCTGAGTCCATCGAAGTCTTTTCAACAAGTAATAGCGAAGGGAACCCATATAGCCAAGGTGATTCGGAAGGTTTAGGCAATGGTCTATATTGTGAAACCGTACTGGAAGAGAAAAGTCGCCTTAAAGTCCCTAACGCTTTATCAGATCCTGATTGGGAAGATAATCCAGATATAGCACTCGGAATGATTTCATATTGTGGTATTCCCCTGCTTTGGCCTAATGGTGAATCATTTGGCACCATATGTATTTTGGATAACAAAGAAAATCATTACACGCCAACCTACATCAAATTGCTTGAAAGCTTTCGTATTTCAATAGAATCGCAACTCACTACTCTCTATCAACACGCAAAGCTTCAGAACCTAAATAACGAACTTAAAAGCCGTGTTCACACAAGAACCAAAGATCTTGCCAGTTTGAACTATTCGTTAAATCAAGAAATCGATAAACGTAAGGCGGCCGAACAAAAAATCTCGTACCAAAAAAGTCACGATTTAGGCACCGGTTTTTTTAATCGAAACGCGTTTGAAAGCCAACTTAATCACTTGCTTTTACCGTCACAAACCAAATCGAATCGCTCAGTAGCGGTTGTTCATATTGGCTTTACAAATGGGCGACGTATCCAGTCACGGTATGGTTATGAAGGGCTAGATAAAGTACTGATAGAATACCGTGAACGCCTAGGCTGTATTGATGATATTGAAGTCATTACTGCCCGGCCAACCTCGGTAGACTTAGCCATTGCCTTCAGCGCACCAGACCTACAGCATCGTCTTGATGAGCTATGTAAACATCTTGTCGAAATTGGGCATTCTGAATTTTTAATTGATAACGACAAAGTTCACTTACATGCTTTCATCGGCATTGCAGTAAGCCATAAAGGGCAAGAAGCCTCATCACTTCTGCAAAACTCAAGTGAAGCCATGCTTGCTTGCAAAGATTCAGGGCAGAAGTACGCCTACTATTCTCAATCACACACCGAAAACCAAAGTCATATTAACCAGCTTGAGAGCTATTTACTTCAAGCGGTAAGAAATGACGACTTAATGCTGTATTTCCAACCCAAGGTTTGCCCGGTTTCTCACAAGTGGATCGGAGCAGAAGCGCTCTTGAGGTGGCGTCATCCAGTACTTGGCGACATTTCTAATGAAACACTTATCCATATGGCGGAGCAAAATGGATTGATATTTGAAGTGGGCAGCTTTGTACTAAGAGCGGCGATTGAAAAAGCCAAAGAGTGGTCGAATTATGTTGATGATTTTAAAATGGCCGTTAACGTTTCTGCGATTCAGCTGAAAAACGCACAGTTCTCTGAACAAGTTACCCACCTTTTAGATACCTATCACTTACCGCCTCATTTTTTAGAGCTTGAAGTGACGGAAAGTGGCCTAATCGCTGACGAAGTCGTCGCTAAGAACACGCTTGAAAATCTTCACGAAATAGGGGTGACATTGTCACTTGATGATTTTGGGACTGGCTATGCATCCTTTAGTTACCTTAAGAAATTCCCCTTTGATTCGATAAAAATTGATAAGAGCTTTATCGACCAAATGCATAAATCTGATGATGATGTAGAAATCGTTCGCTCAATCATTCAAATTGCAAAAAAACTGGATTTAAAAGTAGTTATCGAAGGGATTGAATCTGAGTCTCAAGAGCAGTTTATCATTGAAGAAGGCTGTGAAGTTGGACAAGGCTATTTATATGGAAAACCCATGCCCTGCCAAGAGTTTGAGCATAGTTTAATCAATCAAAACTACCTGGGTACTGCTCAATATGCCTACACTTAGAAATTAACCTCAGTTTCTCTTTACTCTATAGGTGGCGGTTTCTATAATCGCCGCCTTTCTCTTTTATAATTAGGCACACATCGTTATGGATCAGTTGACTGCAAAGCTTAAAAAGCTCGAAAAACAGAACTACCGCGCATATCAACAAATTAAAGGTCAGTACGACTTCGGTGATTTCGAATTGCATGTTGACCATATTCAAGGTGACCCATACGCATCTGCTTCTCGCTTCCGTGCTACGCGCGCTTGGTCGCTGACTGGTTTAGAGTGGCTTCGAGGTAAATCTCAAGCTTATCAAGTCGCCGCACGTGATTTTATTGCTCGCAGTTTTGCCGAATTTGCCAAGCAAGAATCAACAGTCTCAATTGCTCTAACCGGTCAGACGGTTTTAGACAACACCGCCGTTGTCTTCACCGACGAAGGCATTGAACTGAGATTCCGTATCAACCTGCCTGCCGACGGCCGTAGCATCTTGGCAAAAAAAGCGATTAACATTATCACTTTCTACCTACCTAAGTTTATTCGTCGTGCCACATTGGAAAGAGAACTGGATTTTGATGCTTTGGTGGAACATTGCCAAGTTATTGAAGATCAAGAAGCGCTACGTGCTCAGTTAGAACAACATAATCTTGCGGCATTTGTGTCGAATGGCAGTGTGCTTCCACGTATTGCCGGTAACTGTGATCTTCCAATGAAGGATGCGGTTGCATTTGAAGCGCCGGAATCACTGACTGTTACTTTGAAAGCGCCAAATAAAGGCGAAGTTAAAGGCATGGGTATTCCTAAAGGTATTACCTTGATTGTTGGTGGTGGCTTCCACGGCAAATCTACGCTGCTTAATGCGGTAGAGCGCTCTATCTACAACCATATTCCAGGCGATGGCCGTGAAGGCATTGTGACCAACATTAACGCGATGAAGATCCGTGCAGAAGATGGTCGCTGTGTTCACCATTTGAACCTGTCTAACTACATTAATCATTTGCCTATGGGTAAAGATACTAGTGACTTCACGACTCAAGATGCATCTGGTTCAACATCACAAGCGGCATGGCTGCAAGAATCGATCGAAGCCGGTGTCCAAACTTTACTTATTGATGAAGATACATCGGCGACAAACTTCATGATTCGTGATGAGAGAATGCAAGCACTGGTAGCGAAAGGCGATGAACCGATCACTCCACTTGTTGATCGTATCGGCCAACTTCGTGACTCAATGGAAATCTCGACACTTGTGGTAATGGGTGGTTCTGGTGACTACCTTGATGTTGCTGATACCGTGATTCAAATGCACGACTATCAAGCGGTAGATGTCACTGAAAAAGCAAAAGAAGTGATCCTGCAGCACCCTACTCAACGCACCAATGAGTGTGAAAGTGAGCTAAGCACGTTTGTACCGCGTTCATTTAACCGTGCTGCGTTGATGAATATTTTGACTGACGGTAAGTTCCGTGTCAGTGCAAAAGGAAAAGATTCCCTGCGCTTTGGTAAAGAATTTGCGGATCTTTCCGCGTTAGAGCAGCTTGAATCGGTATCTGAAGTCAACGCAATTGGTTGGGCTTGGTTCCAATTCGCTCAACTACCAGGTTGGTCGAATAACCCAGCTAAAGAAATGGAAGCGCTGTTAGACACTGAATGGCACACTAAAATGCCTAACTACGGTGACTTAGCCAAACCTCGAACACTGGATGTAATGGCTGCTTTAAACCGCATGAGAAAGTCTCAGTTTAAGCCATCTATCTAATTTACCGATTTGATTATCAAAGCCTAGCTCGATGCTAGGCTTTTTTGTATCTAAACCGATCATAATAGTATCCGCAGTTGTCTGAACACCTTGGAATTTTTTAGTTAGTACCGATGAGATGGAAGGAAACTTGTGAACCTGACATAAGTTTTACAATCTGTTGAAAATATTCAGATAGAGTCATGGCTCACGAGTGTAACTAAATGTAACAAGGTGGAGTCTGGTGAAGCATCAACGTGTAAAGCTACGTGATCATAAGAGCGAAGTAAGGCTATTTAAAGGTCGAGTAGTCGCCGCGTTTTCAGGAATCTTATTACTGACGCTGGTACTTATTAGTAATCTATATCGTTTACAAGTTAACAATTTTGAAAACTATCAAACGCGTGCTGACGGCAATCGTATCAAAGTGCTACCCATCCCTCCTACTCGGGGCCTTATTTACGATCGAAATGGGAAACTTTTGGCGGAAAATAAGCTTGTTTATTCTCTCACCATGATTCCCGAGCAGACTCATGATGTGGAACAAATGCTTGAAAAATTGAACCGCATCATTCCCCTAACGTCTAGCGAAGTTAAAAAGTTCAAACGTGCGTATCGTAAAGTAAAACGTTTTAAGCCCGTGACTATTCTTGATAACTTGACGGAAGTTGAAATCGCGAAGTTTTCCGTTCATCAGTACCAGTTCCCTAGCCTGTCAATCGATACTAACCTTAAGCGCTTTTACCCAAATGGTGAAGTGCTCACACATGTACTTGGCTACGTCGCACACATTAATGACAGAGACTTAAAGCGACTGATAGAAGAAGGTAAAGACGCTAATTATCAAGCAACTCAAGTCATCGGGAAACTTGGTGTCGAACGTTATTATGAGGATGTTCTCCATGGACAAAAAGGCTATCAGGAAGTTGAAGTCAATAGTCGTGGCCGTGTCGTCAGAACCTTAGAGTATGTACCACCAGTGGCGGGAAAAGACATTGTTCTCAATATTGATCTAGAGCTTCAAAAATATGTGTTTGAGCAACTTGACCATCGCACTGGTAGCGCGGTCGTATTAGATCCTAAGGATAATAGTGTTTTAGCAATGGCTTCGAGCCCGAGCTATGATCCAAACCTATTTGTAGATGGGATTTCGAGTAGAAACTATCAACGTTTGTTGAATGACCCTGCTAGGCCGCTAGTCAATAGAACGACTTTGGGAGTCTACCCACCAGCTTCAACTATTAAGCCATTTATGGCGGTAGCGGGCTTACAGGAACATGTGATTGATAAGAGCACGGTAAGAAACGATCACGGAGTGTGGCGAATTCCAGGCTCTCGTTCGAATTCTAAAGCTTGGCGGGATTGGAAGCGTTGGGGTCATGGCCCCGTTGACGTGACTAAGGCGATTGAAGAATCTGTGGACTCATTTTTCTATCAAACCGCATTCGATCTCGGTATTGATCGTATTTCGACGTGGATGAATCGTTTTGGTTTTGGTGTGCCTACAGGCATTGATATCTATGAAGAAAGCAATGCGAACATGCCAACTCGTGAATGGAAAATGTCACGCTATCGAACTCCTTGGTATCAAGGTGATACGGTACCTATCGGGATAGGCCAAGGTTACTGGACCGCCACTCCAATGCAGCTAGCTAAAGCTACTTCAGTACTGGTGAATCATGGAAAAGTGATGCCTCCACATATCTTAAAGGCGACGCTTGATCATGGCGAAGATTTTGATCAGCAGGTCGCTATACCCGTTAATCCACTGCCATCGATTCATGAGGTGCAAGATAAGGTCTGGGATATTCCTATTAATGCAATGAGGCTTGTGAATCATGGCTCTCATGGAAGCGGTAGAAGAGCATTTAAAGGCGCAGACTATGTTAGTGGTGGGAAATCTGGTACTGCTCAAGTGTTCGATTTGGGTAAAGATCAGGTATATAACTCGAAGGAGCTGTCAAAGCATCTGCTCGACCATGCACTGTACACGGCATTTGCACCGTATAATGATCCCAAATATGTCGCGACAGTCGTGATTGAACATGGTAATGGTGGCTCGAAGGTCGGCGCTCCTTATATACGAAAGGTGCTGGACTACGCATTTTCACATTCGAGTTAGCAAAGCCTGCGTTGTTCAAACCACAAAGTCGTTTGTTTGGTTTAGATGTTCCAGTAAAAAGAGCCTCATCGTAGTGAAGAGGCTCTTAGTTAATACAAATATGACTTGCTAGTGTCTTAACACATTCCAAGCTTCGCACAAGGTACGAAACTTAGCAGTATTACCGTTATCTCTATCTGGGTGCCATTTGAGAGCGAGCTTTCTCCATCGCTTACGAATATCTGGCTGAGTCGCATCATGAGGCAATTCAAATAGGCTCAAGGCTTTGGCTCTATCCATATCGACGCCATTCGTACTACCAACAAACTTACGGTAGCGACTCCAAAACTCGTTGAGTAAGCGTTTCACTTCCCCTTCTTCCGCTTCATAGTTATGCCAATGGACATAGTAATCGCGCAGAGGATCTTCATGGTCAACAGCATGAGTTGAGGCTTGGTGACTAGGCATCAAGACAATGTCCATCGCGCAGACTTGTAACCAGTTGTCTGGGTAAAGTGTTTCCTGTAATTGGTATAACGCGTTCATGATAAGGAAGTTGCGTTTGAATAGGTCTTTTTCTGGCACGACATCCAATATAGGAACGAGTCCAAGTTCATTGAGATGCGCGGATAAGGTATGCACTTTCCAACCACTTGGCTGCTTACGCAATACTTCTAATATGGGCCACAGCAATGGGTTTTCCATATAAGTTTGAAAAGTTGCACTTACATTAAGATTTTCAGACATACCTAGTGATACCTTGGAGATGGGCTCTTTTAATTGAAATCTATTGTTTCGGGTTTGTCGAGTAGGATTCGAATTAGCTTTCTTTTTCTTGAACCAAGCAACAAAAAAGGCCAGCAAATGCTGACCTTTTAGATAACTCATAGGTTGAATTAGATAACGCCAAGTTCTCTTAGGCGCTCCATCAAGTATTCGTTCGCGGTGTACTTTTCAGATAACACAACTTCAGGTTTTGGGTGCAAGAACAAAGGAAGTGAAATACGAGACTTCTCTTGGCGTGCGCCTGTCGGATTGATTACTCGGTGAGTTGTCGATGGGAAGTAACCACCTGACGCTTCTTGTAGCATGTCACCGATGTTGATGATTAAGTTACCGAAATCGCAAGGTACGTCTAACCAATCGCCCTCTTGAGATTTAACTTGTAGCCCTGGCTCATTCGCCGCTGGAAGCACAGTAAGCAGGTTAATATCTTCGTGAGCAGCAGCGCGGATTGCGCCTGGCTCTTCATCACCTTGCATTGGCGGGTAGTGAAGAACACGTAATAGAGTTTGCTCACTGCCATTGATCATTTCAGATAATGCGATAGAGAATTTCTCTTGAACGTCTTTAGGAGCGTGCGCTTCAACCCAACCTAATAGTTCTTGAGCAAAAGCATTTGCACGTTGGTAGTAATCCAAAATCTGCTCTTTCAGCTGCTCTGGAATTTGACCCCACGGGTAAACGTGAAAATACTCTTTAATGTCTTTAACAGTGTGACCTTTTGCTACTTCAGAAACAGATGGTGGGAAGTAGCCATCTTGTGTTTCTACATTGTAGTGAAAGTCATTTTTCTGCTCAGAGATGAAAAATTGGTACCAATTTTCATAAATAGATTCCACTAGCTCTTTCGGGATCGGGTGGTTCTTTAAAACACCAAATCCAGTTTCGCGAAGTGACTTTACAAATTGTTCTGCTGCGTCGTCAGCAAGATAATCGACAGTTTCCAGTTTCATGACTTTCTTTCTTGTTTTGTAGTAATTGTGCGGTGATTTTAGAGTTGCTCATTGGGTAAATCAAACTTTAATGAAATGTGAAGTTTTGTTAGATGAAATTGTGCGCGTTTGGTTGGCTTTTCAACACAATTGGTAATGTCTATCACAATTGAACGACGTACAAAACCATGCAATAGTGGCCAAAACAAAGTAAGGGCTAAATTAATATCAAGTAAAAATACTGTTCTTCTCTATTTAATGGCGATATATAGCGCCATTCTTGCTTTTCAGCATTGGAGCCAGCATCAAGAGCGGTTTAGATTGCTGAAATCATTCCGGCGCCCTAGCCTCTTTATTGCTGATGCAAGTACAAGGGCGTTTTCGTCAATGGACTAACGGGTTAGTTGACTAATCCAACTAAGATAAGGGTTAAAACCGTCTGTGATCGGTAGTTGAACAATTTGTGGAATGTCATATTCATGTTGCTCACAAATCGATTGTTCTACTTCTCTGAATAAAGCGTTGGTCGTTTTTATCACTAGCAGTATTTCATTGTCGTTGCACACTTCCCCTTCCCATACGTAATGACTTTCAATTGGGATGGTTTGAATACACGCCGCTAATTTCTCGCTAAGTAATGCGTCGATAATACGCTTCGCCTGATCTGAGTTCGGTGCTGTCGTTAGAATGGCACTGTACTCGGTTATTGCTTGCTTAACCATTTAGTGTGTTCCTATAGCTTTGCTTGAATGATTCAATACATTCTTTAATCGGTTCCGAGAGTATTGAATCCTGCGTGTAAATACCTACATTTCCTATTTTGTATCGTTCTAACACCAACATCTTAATGCCTTTGGTCCCTAACCAGTTTTTGAGTTTGGACGTGTAAGGCATGATCGCATCAGTCGAGCTTAAAACATCAATGGCAGCATTGAGTGAGTCAATATCAAAGGTCACCCTGTTATCTTTAGGTTGCCCATTGCTGCTTTTAATCATCGCTTCATGTCTTGCATGATCTGACGTTACCCTTAAAAGTGGGTACGGTTGACTTTGTGCTGCTATCCAATCGTCTTGACCGCTCTTGGTGAAAGACTTGAACTTGTCGGGAACTTGATTCAGTAAGGGGTGACCGTCACGAACATAAAGCGCTTCAAACTCCTGAAACATTGGATGAAACCTAACGCTGTATTGCTGATTGAGCCCCTGAATCTCGTGCCCAATAAACATGTCGATATCGCCACACGCCAAAGCGTTCATCAAACTTAAGTTATTACCAAATTCGATATGCAAAGATTGAGGGTTTGAAGTGTTTTGAAGATTAATAAGTGAATCTCGAACAAATAGCTCCCACCATGCTTCACCTACCCCAAGTTTAAGCTTTCCTAGTTCCCTCGCTTTCATTTCTGAAAGATGGTGAATTAAGTGATCGTGCTCTCGCTTCTGCTTCAATACATGTTGGTGATAGTGCTTACCATATTCGCTGAGTTCAACGCCACGCGGATGGCGAACGAATAGCTCCACCCCAAGTTCAGTTTCAAGCTTTTTGATGGCACTCGTTAGCGATGGTTGCGCGATACCTAGCTTATCGGCTGCGGATTTTAGAGTGCCTAGTTCAGCAACGGATAAAAAATAGAGCTCAGACTTTTTCACAATGATGGGGATTCCTTTGTTAGGCTGGATATAGATTTTAATACAGATTAAATCATAATGGTTAGAAAATTATCGGGGGTTATATACGGTAGATATAGATTTAAACTATAACAATCCTTCTTAATTCTATTTTATTGCCCAATTAACAACGTCTATGATGCTTATCAGTGCATGAACGATGGAAAAGAAGATGAACTCAACTTGGTGGAAAAACGCGGTTGTCTATCAGATTTACCCAAGAAGCTTCTACGATTCAAACGGGGATGGAATTGGCGATATCGCTGGTGTGATATCCAAACTCGATTACCTTGCGCTTTTAGGTGTCGACGTAATCTGGCTATCACCTGTTTATAAGTCGCCAATGGATGACAATGGCTATGACATTTCCGACTATCAGGCGATTGCTGAAGAGTTCGGTACGTTAGAGGACATGAAGCGCTTACTGAATGAAGCAAAGGATCGAGGCATTCGTGTCATCATGGACTTGGTGGTTAATCATACGTCAGATGAACATACTTGGTTTGAGGAGGCTCGTAGAAGTAAGGATAACCCGTACCGCGACTTTTATATTTGGCGTGATGCTAAAGAAGATGGCAGCCCTCCTGATGATCAGGGTTCCATTTTTGGTGGTAGTGCTTGGCAATGGGATGAACATACTCAGCAATACTATTTCCATTTGTTTTCAAAAAAACAGCCTGATTTGAATTGGGAAAACCCTAAAGTTCAAACCGAAGTTCACAACATGATGAACTGGTGGATTGAGTTAGGTATTGGTGGTTTTCGATTAGACGTGATTGATTTAATCGGCAAAGAAATTGATAAAGGGATCACGGGCAATGGACCTAGGTTGCATCCACTGCTTCAACAAATGAACCAAGCGACATTTGGTGATAAAGACTTACTCACGGTTGGTGAAACTTGGGGGGCAACTCCAGACATTGCAAAACTGTATAGCGCGCCAAACCGTAACGAGCTTTCGATGGTTTTTCAGTTTGAGCACATCACGTTAACGTGGGAAAACGGAGATAAGTGGACCCCTTCACCTTTCAATGTTTCCGAGTTAAAGCGTGTGTTATTTAAGTGGCAATCTGAACTCGAACATACGGGCTGGAATTCACTGTTTTGGAATAATCACGATTTACCTCGTGTTGTATCTAAGTATGGTAATGACACTCAGTATCGGGTCGAATCAGCGAAGATGCTTGCTACGACACTCCATTTTATGAAAGGCACGCCATACATTTATCAGGGCGAAGAGATTGGTATGACGAACGTCAGTTTTGATGATCTTAGCGACTATAAAGATATCGAAACATTAAATTTCTATAAAGTGAAAACAGAAGCCGGAAAGAGCCATGACTCTATGCTTGAGGCTATTCACGAAAATAGCCGGGATAACGCGCGTACACCAATGCAGTGGACATCGGCTCGAAACGGTGGTTTTTCCGATGGTAACCCGTGGTTAGGCGTGAATAAAAATCATGTGTCGATTAATGTTGAAAGTGCATTAGACGACCCTAATTCGATTTTCTATCATTATCAGAATTTAGTGGCATTGAGAAAAACTGAGCCGTGTATCGTTGATGGCGGCTTTATGCCGTTACTTGAAAGTCATGAAGAGGTTCTGGCTTATATCAGACACGATGAACGCGATAGAATTTACGTATTCAGTAATTTTTCTGAAAAGAAACAAATAGTCACGTTACCTGAGTTGTTACAGAATCGTACGGTGAAATGTCTGTCTAGTAACTATAAAGCTATTGATGAAACAAGTGTGACATTGTCACTTAATCCTTACGAAACGCTCGCTTTAAAGGCTGTAGTTTAAGGGTGGTGCGTTAAAGATAGGTCGCTCAACTCTTATATAACACTGCAGTAAACTTCAAGGAAAGGTCATTATTTCATGGTGACCTTTCCGCCTATCATTTTGTAGGCAGGTGTACCGCGAACTAACGTGTCTCGTGCAAACTCCTGCTCACAGCTAGGGCAATGGCAAGATGTCTGAGTATAATCTTCGACGATCCTTTCTTTAAAGCATTTGACTAATGCTCCCTTCCCGCCTTTTCGGTATTTAAACAGTTGAGTTTTGCATTTCGCACATAATACTTGAACTGTCTTTGTCGGTTGCTTCTTATTTGGTTTTGCCATGTTCGTTTGGTTATTTTGAGTTTCGGTTTTGAATGGTAGGCGCGAGTATCACAATAGCGATACCAACTAAAATGATGGCTGCTGAAATTGTAAAGTGCAGCGTTAATGGTTCAGCTAAGAAAACCATTCCTCCGACGGTCGCGAATACTGGCACAGAAAGCTGTGATACTGAGGCAACAACGGTCTTGATTCGCCCCATCACCCAGTACCAAATTGCATATCCGATACCAGAGGCGACGCTACCTGATAAAACGGCGTAGATAACCCCTTCAGTCGTGAGAAAACTTGTACTCGAAAATACAGGGAACAGTATCAATGCCGCTGGAGTGGCTAGCACAAAATTGATGGTTGTTGATAAGAGTGGCTGTGAGCTCTCTTTGCCTTTTAACGTATAAACGCCCCAACTTATTCCTGCCAATGTCATCGAAATTAAAGGCAATACACCTGAGCTTTTATCAGTAGTACTTGGCAGAAGCAGATAGTTCAAGCCTATAACTGAGCTGGCTATTCCTATCGATTCTAACATTGAAAGGCGATTACCTTTCAGTACGTGATAAGTGATCATCGTAAATTGGACGGTGACAAACAGAATCAACGCCCCTAGCCCAGCTCCCAATGCAATATAGGCGTAGGAAAACCCAAACATATACACGAGTAATGCGAGTGTCGATATCGGGTTGAAATAGGAAGATATAGTTTGGCTTTCTTCGATTTTAGGTCTCATGACACTGATTAGGAATAATAGTGTCGCAGCGCCCGATACAATCCGTATTAAAGTAAAGCTGTAAGCATCGATGGTTTGATCTGCTAGCGCCCATCTGCACAGAACGGAATTCGCAGCGAATGCGATAAGCGCGACGAGCGTGTAGATGAGCGTTTTATTCATGAGTTATTGATTTCCGGTTTAACCCACACTTGGCTGAAATCGAACCAGCCTAGTGCATTACATTTGGCATTTTGCAGCGTTCCGCATTGGTCTTTATTGACGCCTAACCAACAGTGGAACATAGGTACAATTTGATTACTGCTAACCAGTTCTTTGCCTATTTCTCTAGCTGGGAACTGCTCAAACTCTCCGGACCTCCATCGATCCACAAGTTGGCACCACTGATCGAAATCGTCGAGTGGGCTCAGGTTTTGAACATCGCTGTAATCTAAAAGCCATCCGGCTAGCGCATCATTTCGGTTGTTTGCAATACCCATTGGTTTGATCCACACGTCCACATCTTCTGGTTTTGGGTGTGTATGATCATAGGTGATGAATTCAACCTCAATTGAGTAAGTCTTTAATATCGTCGCAATCGCCTTGGCAAGCGTCGGAAACATCGGATGCTGTGGCTGATACGCGACTGATATTTTTTTGTCCGTTTGTGGAACAAATACAGCATTGTTGGGCATTACGTCATACCAGCCAGGTTTTAATCCGTAGGCATGCAAAATCCCAAGTTCAATGACGGTCGATTGTGGAATATGAGCAAATAGATTCGACGCATTTAATGCATTAGATAGAAACTCTGCCCACTCCTTTTGTTTAGCTATGCCACTGCGCCTATTTAGCAGCAGATAAGTACATCCAGGATCAAGTCCAACCTCATCGCTAGAACCGCGGTCTGAAATGGTGGGCTTAGTCAGGCTAGGAAAAACCATCGAAGAATACGCTTCATCAACCACCCACACTTCGACTCTGTCCATTAGAGGCCGAAAGCCAAAGTACCCATCGAAGGCATGCAAAATAAGCCGTTTTTCGTTATTGACTTCGACTTTATATGGCCCAGTTCCGACTGGTTTAGTGTCGTAATCATCACTTCTTAAACTGTAAGGTAGAGTGATTTTGGCGTTAGATTCAGTGAGCGCTAATGGGAAGTATTTGTCGGGCCTTGTAAGGAAAACATCGACCACCCAAACCGCAGGTGATGTGACTTCCCTGATATGCGAAAACATGTTTAGAGATTCTAATTTCTCTAGGCACTCAACGACATGTTCAGTAATGAGCGGCTCGCCATTATGAAAACGAACGCCAGGTCTTAAATAGAAACGCCAGTGAGTGTCACTCAAAGATTGCCATGAATGAGCAAGATCGGGCTGAAGTTGGTCGTTATCGTCTAGTTTTGTGAGTCCACTAAAAACTTGGCACGCGATATGTTGCTCAGAACGACGCATCGACTTTAGCGGATCAAGCATGGATAGCGGGCGATAATAAGGCAATCGAACGACTTGTTCGCCCTCTTGATATTGAACCCCTAAATAGCCCTGAATGACCTGAGTTAGTTTAGCAGCATCACGGTCAAGTACCGTAAGCGCTTGGCCAATTTTTCCTTCTTCAAGGTAGCGTCGAGCAAGGTTCTCACTGACATCGTTTCGGTTACGTTTGAATTTCAGTTGAGAAAGCTTTCCTCGCCCAGCGGCTGGGAGCCACTCTATCCACCCTTCTTCGGCGAGCTTGTTTAAGACTATCCGAGCGTTACGGCGAGTGCAGCACAAGATATCCGTAATATCTTCAAGCTGGATGCCGGTATCTTTTCCGTCGAAATGTTCAAATAAGGTTTCAAACTGAACTCTAAGTCTTGGGCTACTCATAAAGAGGAAATCATAATCGAGAGAAGAATATTATAGTTTCCTCATTTTTATGAATTTTAGCAAGGTGGGAACGAAAATTAGAGTTCAGAAAGAAAGGGAATTACAGAATCGCTATGCCGATGGCGTCCGCCAGTACAGTGAGCTGTTCTTGATTGTCGAGCTTGATTGACCACTTACATTCTGCACCATTGACAGAAATAACATTCGCACCATTTCCGATTAGCTGAATAGCATCGGTTTGGGCTTGTAAGGTCACGCGATGTTCTCCGTCTAATCGAACCACAATTTCGTGAGGGGTAGCGATAATTTTTCCGCTTTTAAAATCTATAACCAAGGAGTTGCCTTCTCTAAATAAGTATTTGATAAGTTATCTTTTATGCTTTTTTACTGCGATGGTCAGTCGGCTAGTGCAGACTAAACGTCCACGCTCATCAGTAATATTGATTTGCCATACTTGAGTTGAGACACCCAAATGAATTGGCTTCGCCTCCCCTATCACATGCCCTTCGCGCATTGCTCTTACGTGATTGGCATTGATGTCTAAGCCCACACAAAACGAGTCTTCCGGAACACAATAATTGGCGGCTAACGAGCCTAGGGTTTCAGCGAGTACCACCGATGCGCCGCCATGTAACATGCCAAGAGGTTGATGAGTAAAATGGCAGACGGGCATGGTTGCGACCAGTGAATCTTCTGTAATTTGGGTATAAACAATATTGAGGTGCTCTATCAAAGTATTTTTGGAAGTAGCGTTAAGCGACTCTAAATCTAAAGGTTTTTTCCAAATACTCACGTATGAATCCTTAATCGTTGTTTTAGTTATCACGCCAGTTGATGTTAACATGGCTACCTATCGTAATATATGAGGATATTGTATGACGACATGGATAAAAGCATCTACCTTGCTTGCCGTCGTTGGCCTAACCGCCTGTAGTGCCTCTCCAACAGGACGCAACCAACTCTTACTTTTTTCTGACCAAGATATGTCTCAATTAGGGGCGACTTCTTTCGAGCAGATGAAGAAAGAGCAACCTATTAGCAAAGATGCAAAAACCAACGCCTATGTTCAGTGTGTGGCAAACAGCATCACTCAGCACATTCCTAAGCAGAAAGGATTCAGTGAATGGGAAGTTGTCGTCTTCGATAGCGATCAAGTCAACGCGTTTGCCCTTCCTGGCGGTAAGATTGGTGTCTATACCGGCCTACTGAAAGTTGCAGTGAATCAAGATCAACTGGCGACGGTGATTGGGCATGAAGTGGCTCACGTTCTTGCGGATCACAGTAATGAACGCTTGTCGCAATCTCAGATTGCCAATACTGGCCTACAATTAACCAGCATTGCGGTTGGTGCTTCAGAATACAAGCAATACCAAGGGGTGACGATGGCTGCTCTTGGGCTTGGCGTGCAGTATGGCGTTATCCTCCCATATGGTAGAACTCAAGAGTCTGAAGCGGATATTGTCGGGTTAGATTACATGGCGAAAGCGGGGTTCAACCCAAATCAAAGTGTCGATCTGTGGAAAAATATGGCAAAAGCCTCAGGTGGTAGCGCGCCTCCGGAGCTATTGTCGACACACCCTTCTCACAATACTCGTATTAAAGATTTACAGGCCACGATTAAAACTCTGCCTAACTATGGAACGCAGCGACCAAACTGCAAGGCATAGTGATACAGCAAAGAAAAAAGCCCAGATTCTTAATCTGGGCTTTTTCGTTAAACCTTGTACTCGAAAGCTTGGTGCTACGTACCCAATATTTGCATTGGTAAGCTAAGCAGCGCATCGCCTGTGGAAGCGAAATACCAAATGATCCCAATAAGGCCAGAGACCAAACTGACATACCAAAGAGTCGAAATAATTTGACCATATCTATCTAGTGGCAGTAAATGGCTATGATGACGGCCGCGCCATTCAATTAAGATCTCAATACTACCCATTATCAGTAAGAACCCAAACAATGTGAGGTTCAATTGATAGCTCAGTATTACCCCACCAATTGCCGCGATAACACATAACAAAATACCCAAAGTACTATTCATAGAGAAGCTAATACTTTTCAGTACATGTCCTCCATCTAATGGCAGAATCGGTAGTAAGTTAAATAGATTTAACAGTGCATTGAAAACGGCAAGCCCGGCAAAAAACATTTCTCCTGTCGCCCAGTACAATACTAGGAAAATGACGGACAAAATCAGACCAAAAAATGGGCCCATGATAGAGATCACCACATCTTGCCAGCGAGTGTTTATTTTCTCATCTGACAGGGCTAACCCGCCCAAAAACGGAATGAGATAAATGCCTTTGGTTTTCATACCAAAGTATTTCATCGCACGAATATGTCCATATTCATGAAACATTAAACAAGCGATCAGTGCGAGGGCGAATTGGATAGAAAAGAGCCAGGAATATGCGGCTAAACTCGCCGAGGCTAGGACGACTTTGATGAGCTTGGCACTTTTGAGTGCTTTCATACCTAACGAGATCAACCCAATTAAGCTAAAGCGTTTCTCAGCCACTGGCGCAACAACCGGTGTTTGTTGTTCGATATCTTTCGTATTTCTCGTGCCTTGCGCGATAACCTGATCGTTTACCAAAGCGGAATATTCCATCTCGAAAGGCTGCCACTGAACCTTTGAAGATACTTCACAGTGAAGCTCCTGCTCCCCATGCAATAGTTTGAAGTTGTGAGTCCGTTGCGCGTTTTCGTCTGAGTCTGCGTCGATTTGAGAAACTAAAGTATTATCCCAAAATAGTTGTTGCCAACCTGCCATCGACCCTTCTAAGCGAAGAGGTTTTCCCAGAAATTCTATAGCCAGTAATTCCAAGTTTTATTACCAATTGAGTGACGTAGAAAATGACGTCACATTATGCCGATTTGCTACATATTTTAAAACAGAAACTAAGATGTTAAAAAATAACCAGTTAGATGCATATTTAATCTAACTGGTTAGAAAAAATTCTGGTCACACCTCCAACCACAAATAAACCATTGATAGTATTTATAATATTGGTGGTAGAGTCGCGCGCTTTCGAAATATAAGTTCACAAAATGCAATCTGATTCTTTGACTTTTAAATAAACATAGAATTAACATGTTTTTTACATTTGAGCAGTATTTACTCTAAATGCTCAGAGTGGTTTTCCAAAATAATAATGAGATTTGATGCCCTAGGAGGGTCAAGGATGAAAACAGTACAACGCTCTCTACTGTCCGTTTCAATCCTGTTTGCTTGTAATATTCAGGCTGCAGGCTTCCAAGTAGCTGAGCATTCAGCATCTGGTTTAGGACGTGCTTTCTCTGGTGAAGGCGCAGTAGCCGATAACGCAAGTGTGCTAGCACGTAACCCTGCTGCGATGACTCTGTTTGATACAGCACAGTTTTCCGGTGCCCTATCGATCGTCGATCCTGAGGTTAATGTCTACGACAAGACCAATGATCAAAAATCAAATGATGTCGCTCCTATGCAGGTTGTACCTGCAGCTTATTACATTAGCCCGATCAATGACCAATGGGCTTGGGGTATCGGCATGTTTACAAATTATGGCGTTGCGACTGACTACCCTGATGATATTTATGCTGGCGATGTAGCTGGTGATACCTCTTTGTTATCGGTAAACCTGAACCCTAACCTTGCATATCGTGTTAACGATAAATTTAGTATTGGCGCAGGCGTAAACCTTGTGTACGCAGAAGCTGAACTCAATAGGCATGAAGGCGGAATTGGCGATATAAGCGGCCATCCTTACTCAACAAAATTAGTCAGCATGACAGGTGAAACAATTGCATTCGGTTGGAATGTTGGCGCATTGTACGAATACAACGAATCGAATCGATTTTCTTTTGCTTACCGCTCTAGCGTAGATCTGGATTTCGATGAAGGTAAATTTAATGACTACGGAAACGGTATAGTACAAGGCCCGAGTAACGAAACGACCGGACGCCTACAAATTAGCCTGCCGTCTATCTTTGAGATATCAGCGTTCCATCAACTTAATGATCAGTGGGCAATCCATTATGGGTGGCAGCGAACTGATTGGAGCACATTCCAAGAGTTAAAAGCGACAAGCTCCGAGTGTAATGATGGCACTGCTGGGCAATGTTTCTACAAGTCAGAAAAATACGATGACAATGATCGTTTATCTCTCGGTGCCACCTACCAACTTAATGCTGACTGGACTCTTCGTGCAGGTCTTGCCTATGACGAGCAAGCTGGCGAAGCTACTTTGAGTATTCCTGATAGTGATCGTTTTTGGTATAGCGCCGGCTTAACTTACGTAATGACACCTAACCTAACTATGGATGCTGGTTTTGCAATCGTTCAAAGTAAATCGGGGTCGTTTACTGAAGAAAATAAAGTTCCAGGAGACCCGGAGCTTGAGTTCGATGCAGAAGGCATCGCGTACATTTCTGCAGTTCAGCTGAATTACACATTTAACTAGTTAGGACATAATTATGAAGCATATTTTCAAACTTTCAGTTTTAACTACTGCGATTTTCTTAGCTGGTTGTGGTGATGAAACGGAATCTACAGGTGCTACATCTACTTCTAAGTATGAAGCCCACATTCAAGAGTCGTTAAGCCAACCAACTAACATTAAATTCAACCTTAGTGGGTCTGACGCTTCGGTTCCATTACCAAGCTTTGCGCTAATGGATTCAACCGATGGGACATTAGGTATACCAACAAGTGGCGACGATGCATTAACTAACCCTCTGGCTGCTATGAATACCGCTGATGGTTACTCGACAACTATGCCAATCATTTTAACCTTTGAGGGCGCAGGTTTTGCAACAGCAGCGGTCTCCAATGGTGTGTACGTTATTGAGTTAACGGAAAGTATGACTGGGTCTCCTGGTGTCGAACGAGTACTAACCAATGGTACTGATTTTTCAGTGGTTAGTAGCGGTACATCTTTAGTGATTAGTTTTACAAAAGATTTGAACGCGTCGAGCGAATATATTTTTGCTGTGACTAACGATGTTGTAGATGCAAATGGTGATGCTGTAGGTATGTCTTCGAGTTATGCGGCATTGAAATCTACATCAACCATGTATTCTGAAGGTAGCCTTGCTCAAGCGCAGCAAGTTACACAAGGAGTCGAAGGCATTTTTGGCCTTTCGGGTGTAGTCGGCGATCCTACAACAATTATTTACTCAAGCTGGTTTAGCACACAATCCGTTGGTGACTCATTATATGCGACAAAAGCGGCGACAGCGACAGGGCTTGGTGGGACTGGTCTAAACGATGTTTGGAAAGATAGCGCTAATCCAAATGACGTGGATTTGAGTACTGCCTACGCGATGCAGTTCGGTGCGACGCAAGAGTTTTCAGCAGCGTTAAATACTGATGAAGATTTTGACAAGTACATAGGCGAGGGTGACGCAGCTAAAACGGCGACTTTGAAAGCATCGATAAACGCTTTATATGGTGGCTCTGGCGCGACTATTGATGTGACACAAGGTTTCGTTCAGCTTCCTCATTACCTCGAGAAAAGTGAAAGTAGTTGGAATTCTCAGCCATTTGAGTCTGCAATGCCAAGCCTTGCAAAAGTAAGCAGCGCGTTATCGGATCCTGCAGAAGCAACACATATGGCGACTCAGTTAGTGACAGCGGGAATAGATCCGACTTTATTAGCCACAAGTCAAACAGAGCAATTGAAGCTGATTGGTTTAAATTTGACTCTAGTGGATGGTACAGCGCTAGATAGTGAAAGAGTTATCACTAGATATTCACCTGTTCCCCAAGTTAAGTCTTTAGAAACTGTAGAGTTTTTGCTATTTACACCAAATGGCTCAGATCCTACCGACGTGGTGATATACCAACACGGTATTACTTCAGCTAAAGAGAATGCGTATGCGTTTGCCTATAACATGGCTAACGCAGGCCTTGCCGTTCTTGCTATTGACTTACCTATCCACGGTACGCGTAGCTTAGACGATACTCGCTCAGCCAATAGTAATACGTCGGCGTATTTGAACCTGACTTATCTTCCTGTTGCCCGTGACAATGTTCGCCAAAGTGTATTGGATGTTATGGGGCTAAGAACTTCCCTTACTGCTTCTTATAGCGCCAACCTGCTAGCCGCATCACCTTTAAAAGGTTTTACTCCAGCATCTGAAGTCAAATTACTAGGCCACTCATTGGGCGGAATAGTGGGTACCACAGCGGTAGCAACAGCAAATCGTACGCTAGGCAGCGATCAAGCTGATGCGCTTTATACATTTGCTGCGGCTTCAATCCAGAATTCTGGTGGGCAGATATCTAATTTATTACTAGGTTCGACGGAATTTGGCCCTGAGGTTAAACATAGCATCGCATCGAGCGCATCAAGCCAATATGCAAGCTTTGCATCTGACAACTGTGGTAGTCTGGATGATAAGACGTGCTACGAAACCTTCGAAGGTTTAGCCACGACAGAGCAATTAGCAGTGATGGACTCAGCGTTCCAACAGTTTGCTTACGCAGCGCAGACAGTACTGGATACAATTGATCCATATACTAACGCCAGCCATTTGCTGAGTTCTGGCGAACCGGTGTTACCTATCTATATGGGTCAAGCGCAGGGTGACGAGACTGTACCAAACACTGTCGATGGTGCACCGTTTGCAGGGACTACACCTTTAGCGACGAAGCTCGAGCTTACGGTAGTCGATTCATCAAGCACTAGCCCTAATGGTGTAAAGGATTTTGTTAAGTTTAGTGAGGTTGCGGAACACAGTACATTTGTGGCTCCACAAGATGACAGTACACCACTGCCATTAGATTTTGCTCACCACACTGGAATGCAAACTCAATTGGTTGATTTTATGCTTGATAACGATTTGGGTTCAGTAGATAACAGTAGTTCTATCTTAGAATAATCAGCGAGATCTAAGATAATTCAAACGCCAGCTTTTTTTGCTGGCGTTTTCGTCCTATTTTTAGTGCCAATTCGGATAAATATGGGTACTTTGATTCTGTCATCACCTAAAAACCTCTCCAATCAAAATTAATCAAGACAGAATACCGTACGACCTCTTTCAATCTCTTTCATAAAGTGCATAATAGCCCCGTTATTAATACCTATAAAATGTGAGTTCATTATGTCTTCTGAAGCAACTATGCTTGAACGCTGCCAATCTAAATGCGAACTATGTGGTTCTGATTCTTCTCTTACTGCATACGCAGTACCGCCACATAGCCACGTTACTGTGGACCACGGGATTATGGTATGTGATAAGTGTTTAGGTGAGATCGATGATCCTAAAGATATTAACCACTGGCGTTGCCTAACTGACAGCATGTGGAGTCAAGAAGTTCCAGTGCAAGTTACCGCTTGGCGCCAACTGACTCGCCTTAACACTGAAAGCTGGGCTCAAGACGCGCTAGACATGATGTACATGGAAGAAGAAACATCGGTTTGGGCACAAATTGGCATGTCAGCTGACGACAAGCCACTGGACGTAAATGGCGTTGAGCTGAAAAAAGGTGACGACGTAACGGTAATCAAAGACCTTCCAGTTAAAGGTACGAACCAAGTTATTAAACAAGGTACCGTGATTCGTGGTATCAGCGTTGGTGACGATCCGAAGCTTGTGTCGGGCAAGACGAATGGTGGTCAGTCAATGTACGTTATTGCAGAGTTCTGTCGTAAGAAGTAGAAAACATTCTTACTGTAAAAAAGGCGCTGTCTAGCGCCTTTTTTGTATCTAGCGGTTGAGAATATCAATGGATGTTACTCGTAAATACTTTGTGCGCTATGCGCTCTAATAGCGGTGTCGCAAACATACTTAATAGTACGACAGTAAGTAATGTTTGATACAAGTCTAGTTCTATAAGATCGAGCCCTTTTGCCAAGCCAAAAATAACCAAAGCAAACTCCCCGCTTTGTGCCAATAAAAAGCTTACAGCGATGGATGCCTTCTTCTCTATTTTGAATAGTCGACACAATGGCCATAGTGCTATTAGCTTTATGGTGACTAACCCGGCCGTAGCGCCAATCACAACCCAAGGTTGTTCCAAAAATGTTTCGATACTTAGCGACATCCCCATCGATATAAAAAATAACCCTAACAACAGGCCTCTAAACGGCTGAATCTCGGAGATTATTTGTGATCGGTAGTGAGAGTCGGCAATCAATAGACCTGCAATAAATGCCCCCATTGCCATCGACAACCCGACACTTTGAACAGCCTGCCCCGCCCCAAGAACGAGTAAAAGCGCTGATGCAGTGAATATTTCGGGTGAGCGAACTTTTACGATGAGTGCGAGCAAGGGGTTGAGAATGTACCTCGCTAAAATGACAATCAGTGTCAGTATGACAAAGGCTTCCAATAGAGCGTAAGAGACATCTTGAACAATGGTGAATTCAGGCGTTGCTATGAATGATACGAGTGCGAGTAACGGCACAACCGCGATATCTTGAAATAACAAGACTCCTAGCGCAGGCCTCCCGTATTCGCTTGAAAGCGCCTCTTTATCCGTGAGTAATTGCAATATTATTGCTGTGGAAGATAGCGCTAGGGCGAGTCCAAGAAGTAACGAGATTTTCCAAGAAGTCAAAAATGCCAACTTAATGGCAAGTGTTAAAGCACCACCAGTAACCAGTACCTGCAAAACCCCGAGCCCTAACACTAATTCTCGCATCCGCCATAATCGCGAGGGGCTAATCTCAATTCCGATGACAAACAATAGAAAGATAACGCCCAATTCAGCGTAGTGGGATATTTCTGTTAGCCCATCGATCAAAGATAAGCCGGACGGCCCAAGAATAATCCCCGCCATTAAGTAGCCGGTTATTGACCCAAACCCTAAAGATTGAAAAATGGGGACAATAATGATGGCAGCGGAAAGTAAGATGATAATGTCGGTCAAATAATCTGTATTCATCTCAAGGGAGTAACCCGTGTTAGTGCTGACAAATTGTATTTGTCTAAAAGAGGCACCTTCTAATAGTAGTTCATAGGGATTATTAAACGGAATGCGCTGGGTGGCGATGCTCAAAAAGGCGCTCACCGGCGCCTTTTATAGAACACAGAAGTATTAATGATAAACCTCTTTACCGAAACGCGTGTGCTTCGCATGTGATGTGATTTTTTTGAAGTCTTGTCGGTCGATTTTGAGGAGCGTTTGGTGGTCACCAGCTTCAATGTAAACTTCGTCTAAGTTATCGAGTAGCTGATCGCAAACCATCATCATGTTGTATGCTTCTCCAATGGGAGGTATAGCGCCTTCGTCGCAATCGGAAAACATCTTATATACTTCTTTTTCACGGCTTAGGTGGAACTTCGCATTAAATTTTGCGTTTAACGCTGACATGCTGATCTTCTTATCGGCCTGTAGCACCGCCATCATATTGTGTCCATCATGATCTTGTAGGACGACAGCTTTAGCGACCTGGTTTAGCGGTACTCTAGACGCCACGGCTGTACTTAATGAACCGTTGGTGTGAACATGTTCGATTGTCTGATAATCGATATCGTGTTCTTGTAAATACCGATTAAGTTTTGTGGAAATTGTCATAGACCCTCCTTAGCTCATTGAGTGAAAGTGTCCTTATCATCTGAGCTGCAATGTCTTTAACAGAGTAAGTATAGCGGGATCTTTAGCATACTCAGTGCGCTATTTTTCTTTAGAAAGCCATTGTTCTTTAGAAACCTATTGCTCTTTAGAAACATTGCCAGCAACGGTTTGCACTGGTTTAAATGAGCTTGTCGTCGTAACCCAAGCGGCGATCGTGTCAAACTCATTATTTGTTAGCTCCAAACTCCAAGAACTGTCATTACTACGTTGTTGGTGTTGCTCTAATACAACGAAATTATGTTTCAGCTCCTTTCCTTTGTTTTCTCCTGCTTTTACATAACTGATTCGTTCGTTGGCGATCAATAAGAGTGTGAGGTCAAAAGTCCCTGTCTCGGCAAACTCAACCGTGACTTCGTTATTGTGGAGCGACATGACTAACGGTTTAGCGCTGACGCTGGGGGTGTCTGGAAGCTCCCTATCTAACCAGTTAAAGAAACCACGCCATTCTTGACCATCGACGACGAAACTTGGTGTGTAAACGCTATTGACGACACCATATTTTCTGTAGAGCTGTTGTCTTAGCGTAAATGATGGCTGAGCATAAGGATCTTGCCAACCGAGGTAATCCCAGTAATCAACGTGAAAGGCAACTGGTATGACGTCCTCCCAAAGTGCATTTGAGTCATTTAATTCACTTAAAAACTCATCAGCAGGCGGGCAACTGGAGCACCCTTCAGAGGTAAATAGCTCGATGATTTGCGCTGGTGGGCCTTGATGGATCCACGTCTGCGCATAGAGAGGTAGCGACGTAATTGAAAGCAATAACAGTAGTTTCATAGATCACCAAGAATGAACAGAGGTGACTAGCTAGACCGTTGCTGCAAATATTATCTTTCAGAGCGTGTAGCTTAAATGGTAAATGGAGGGTATTAATGAATATTAAGTACAAAACAAAAACGCCAGCAAAATGCTAGCGTTTTTAATAATTCTAATGCGTTTAGATTAACGGTATAGGCCGATATCTTTTTGCATGTGACCAGATAAGTCATTTGCGTAGTAGCTGCGCGGAGCGCTGTTATCTACGAAAAGTACATCTAGAATGTGAGCAATCAATCCTTTGAAGTTAACCGAGTAGGTCTTCTTATCCATAGAGTTTGGAACAGCGATAGTATTCATTTGCATTGCTTGAGCCATGATTGCCTCTCTATAAATTTGTTAACGTGATTCGTTTTGTTGGTAAGAATAATAAGAGAAAATATGGCGGTTAAAAAATGACAAAATTTGAACTTTCGCATTACATTTTCTAATGAAACAAGGTGTTAACAACGGGTCGCCATATCGACTCGCTTAACTTGAATAAAAATTCACAATACTGCTAAGTGGGTGAGTATTGTATAAATAAGAAACTTTATAAGATGACTGGCATCACAATTCTTTAACACTATTAATTTTGAACTGTGATGCCATTTTTAGGTTTACTTGGTTATTAGGATTAGTTTTACTAGCGATTAATTGGATATTTCAATTGGTTTTCTTTTACTATAAATCGACGCTATAACCGCTAAGGTCATTACTGACACCAACACGCCTAAAGAAATAACCGTTGGGATTTCCCATGCTGTTCCCACCAATGTCATTTTGATACCAATGAAGATCATAATGAACGATAGCGCTGGTTTAAGATAAACAAACTTATCCATCATTCCTTGCAAAACAAAGTACAAAGATCTTAGTCCAAGTAGGGCGAATACATTAGCCGCTAATACTAAGAATGGTTCTCTAGTCACCGCGAATATTGCCGGTATCGAATCTAATGCGAACATCACGTCCATAACTGCGATAACACCGATTACCAGAACCATTGGAGTAACAAACCATTGCCCTGCTTGTTTTACTACGAGCGAGTTACCATGGTATGTGTCCGTCACATTAGCAAACTTACGGATTAGCTTTTCTGGATAAGGGCTTACCGACTCCCCCTCGCTATCAAATGCGAGTTTAATACCTGTCCAAATAAGGAATGCCGCAAAGACATAAAGTATCCAGTGGTATTGCTCTAGTAGCTGCGCACCAACCGCTATCATTATTGCTCTTAGCACCAACGCACCAATTACCCCCCAAAGCAATGCTCTTGGACGTAAGTGCTCAGGCACCTGGTATTGCGAAAAAATGATCGCAAATACAAATAAGTTATCAACGCTTAACGACTTTTCTAATAGATAGCCAGTAATGAAAGAAAGCACGGCTTTCTCTGATGTATAGCTACTATTTGGTGCGTAAACGTCCCAGAACAGATAGATAGAACCAGCGAAGACAAATGCAAGCAAAAACCAGAAAACACTCCAAATTGCAGCTTTTCGGATAGTAATGTTGCCACCACGGGTTTGATATATATCGATTGCGACTAATACTAGCGTCAGCAGGAAAAACCCAACGTATGTGATGGTATTAGAAGTATGGATTGTTTGTTCAGCTGTTGTGCTGATAACAGATAAGGATTGTGTTGAGTTCATCATTCCTCCGGGCGGAAGAACTGTTTAGTTAGACCTTCCGCATACAAAAATTCCCCAGTACGATAGTACTAAGGTGTTGAATGCGTTGGTCTCGTTGAAGTGGACGAAAAATCCACCTTTACTTACCGGATAAGCTTTCGCTTAACGAGATGACGATAAGTAAACTTGCGCTAACTACTCCCCAAACAAGTGGATAGTATTCCTGAATTTTGAGTGCGTCTAGCTTTATTTGAACGATAAAAACAAAAAGGAGCGAAACGCTCCTTTAATGTTTTAAGTCGGTTAACACTATTTATTGAAAGCATATATTCCCATGCTAACTATACGCCTGCTATTGGTACAAAGTAGACGAGTGCTGACCATGCTGATACCCATGCCACGACGACAGCAGTATCAACCCAATCTTGTTTCCACATGCTTACTCCCTAACCTAGTTCAACATCATTGTTTTCTAGGTAGTGAGTTCTCTATAGCAAATCCTATACCAAGGACGAACGTAAGCAATCGAAGCTTAACGGTTCTGCTAACCCGTTAGGACTGTCTTTCAAGTATTCAATAAAACAGTCCGCCATTGACATGTTAGTCACGACGCCCTCTTCTTCTTTTTCTAGTATCGAATCGTAGCCTTCTTTGCCCTTCATCGTATAGGCTGAGGAAGTACCGAGGTATTCTTGCTCAGGAGCGACCGCTTGCCATCCTAATTCAGAGTTTAAGACCTCTAAATTGGTAATTCGCTCGCCCATGCGGTTATCAGCCACATAAGTGTATTTTAAATTATGTGTATACGGAAAACTGCCTGACCCCGTCCCGACAACCCCATTATCTAGGGCATTGTTAATTGCCCCTTCAAGCGTTTGTTGCAACGCTTTGCCGCTTATTTTGTAAACACCGATAGGAACGGCAAAAGGTAGCAGTTTTCCGGCAATATCTGCCACCGATACTTCGCCGGCGTTAAGTGAGTTTCGTACTCCCCCTGCGTTGTGAATCGCAAAGTCAGCGGCATAGCCTTTCTTGTTCATACTGTGCACAAACGACTTGGCCACTAGTGGAGCCAGTTGACTAGGGCCTTTCTCGTCAGGGATACGGACGTGGCGTAGTTTCGTGTCTGTTTTAGCGATGATTTGCTTTTGGAGTTTACGTACACGAGGCAAGTATTTGTCAACGAGAATACTTTGGATGTCTTTGTCCTTTTTACACACTGAGACGTTCAAATGTTGATTGAGATAGTCACACGCTAAACCGTGGGCACTATCGTTACCCATTTGACTTAAGTTTGCATCTAAGAAAAGGCGACGACCAAGAAGCAGTTCATTCTTACCTTTAAATTGATTGACGGTCCCGTTTTCAGAAAACTCAACTTCACAGTGACCTAGGCTCATGGAGTGGAACCCAGCTTGAACGACGTAGGTATCATTGATTCTCACGCCGTAGTCGTCATCCTTTGCTAACCCTAAATCAGAAAAGTCACCCTGTAACCTATGACTGTGCCCGCCTACAATGATGCTAATGCCGGATACCTGTTTGGCTAAGTCTAAATCTGCGTCGTAGCCTAAATGGCTGAGTAAGACAATTTTGTTTATCCCTGCTTTACGGATCTCAGCAACCGTATTGTTGGCAGTACGAATGGCATTAATAAATGGTGTGTCTGGGTCTGGGTTGGCGATGTCCGACATTTTATCGAGCGATAGACCAAATACTGCTACCGGTTCACCGTCAAACTCTTTGATGATGAACGAAGCGCTTTGCGACTCTTCGATATAAGGCTTTATTTTGTCATTAGTCGCTAATCGATACTGTTTCGAAGTGTCTTCGTTTGTCAGGTCCCAATTCCCCGCCAACAAAGGAAACTGAATTTTTTGTGCGAATTGTGCAACGGGCTCATTACCCATATCGAGCTCGTGATTGCCGAGTGTCATCGCATCAATATTCAAAGCATTAAGTAGATCGGCGTTTGCTAAGCCTTTAAATAGCGAGAAGTAAAGTGTGCCTTGAAAGCAATCACCGGCATGCAGAAATAAGGTGCCCTTGCCTTGCCTTTTTGCGTCTTGCTTCAACTGTTTAAATCGGGTCGCTATTCTCGCAAATCCACCAGCACTCACATAAGGTTCAATGATGCTCTCGTTCACTTTTAGTGATAGCTGTAATGACGTTGGTTCAAAGTATGAATGGGTATCATTAATATGTGCCAGCAGCATTTTCACTGGCTTATTCTTTTTAGTCATAATTTCTCTCTCTTTTACCCTTCCATACTAGGTTGAGAATCATGACAGAATCGTGAATTTTATGAAACTTAGATGCAAAGAAATTTGTTATCTTTTTCCACGGTCACATTATATAGGCGCATAAATTCAATCATAAATGGCTCTGATTTGTGACGATGAATCCTACACCATTGCCAATTATCTATTATGATTGAATATATCTGTTAGCTTTCAATGAATTAGCAGATCAGCCCGTAAGGAGCAGCCTATGCAATTAGAAAGAATAGAGATTTCTGGCTTCCGTGGTATCAAACGAATGTCTTTGGCCTTTGATGAGCTTACGACACTGATCGGTGAAAACACATGGGGTAAGTCTTCTTTATTAGATGCACTGTCGGTCGTCTTGCCTGCCGATGGCGTCCCTTATCAGTTTGAAATGCAAGATTTTCATGTCGATTATTCGATTTCTCACCCTCAGTCTCAACACCTGCAGATCATTCTTGCTCTGAAAGCAAACGACAAAAGTGAATTGAACGCAGGACGCTATCGTCGACTCAAACCGATATGGATTGAAGATGAATTTGGTACGTTTCGAATCTACTACCGTATCAGTGCCACATTAGAGCAATACGAAACCACCACTCACTATGCGTTTCTTGACTTAGAAGGTAATCCTTTAAAGCTTCACCATTCAGAAAAACTCGCGCAAGAGCTAATGACGCTGCATCCGGTTATTCGCTTACGTGACTCTCGCTATTTTGATCGTCCGTTTCAAGTGGCTCAGAGCGGTGCGAGTATCAATGCTCGTGCAGAAAAGCGTATTGATAACACATGCCGCCGTTTACTAGCGATTCCTGGACACGTGAATAAAGGTGAAATGCGCAGTAGCTTGAATTCAATGCAGAGTTTAGTGGACCACTACTTTTCATTTAAGAGTCAATCTCGTAAGAATCCACGCAAGCCCCGCGATGGTTTGTTGTATTCCGTGGCGCCAAACGATAAAAGCGTTCACCAAATTGTTGAAGAAACCAGTAATAAACAAACCCGATTATTGTTTATGGGGCTGCTCAATGCTTACTTGCAAGCAAAAGGTCCAACCGATTTACGCCGTTGTGCCCGGCCTTTACTGATCCTCGAAGATCCAGAAGGACGACTCCACCCTACTCATTTAGCAAGAGCATGGAGTTTATTGCAGCAATTGCCGATGCAAAAAATTCTCACGACTAATAGTGGTGAATTGCTCGCAGCAGTCCCTCTCCAGTCTATTCGTCGTTTGGTCAGACAGTCAGACAAAACCATTGCAACTCAGCTAAGCACCAACAAATTTTGTAAAGATGAACTGAGACGCATTGGCTTCCATATTCGCTTTCACCGTTCAGGAGCGCTGTTCGCGCGATGTTGGTTATTGGTTGAAGGTGAAACGGAAGTATGGCTGTTTAATGAACTCGCCAATCAGTGTGGCTTTAATTTGGCCGCTGAAGGTGTCCAAATCATAGAGTTTGCTCAGTCAGGGCTAAAAGCATTGATAAAGGTTGCTAAGGCATTTGGCATAGATTGGCATGTTGTCACAGATGGAGATGCCGCAGGGAAGAAATACGCCGCTGCGGTTCTCTCTCAACTTGGCAATGATCAAGCACGTCACCGATTAACGGAATTACCTGATAAGGATATCGAACACTTTTTGTATTCGAATGGGTTTGAGAATTTCTTTAAAGATATGGTCAAGATCCCACACGATCATCCTATTCCACCTAAAAAAGTGGTCACTAGGGTGCTCAAGAAGCACGCCAAACCGGATCTTGCTCTTGCGATCGTTTCCCACTGTGAAAACCAAGGCCAAGAATGTATCCCATTATTACTTCGCTGGACACTCAAGCGCGTCATTACCATGGCCAACGGTAATACCTAAATAAATTTGATAGGTACTTTAATAAAAAAAGGCACACCAAAACGGTGTGCCTGTACAAATACTTTATACAAATTAATTGGGGGTTAATCTTCCATTCAATAACATGCTTTCAATTATGCTTGCAGTTTTTTTGCAGACACTTTGATTGATTGCTTACCATCTTCCGAAGACTGGGTTGATTTCTGGTGTAGCCAAAGTCCAGACGCTTTCATCAAGTAACCGAACACGCCGCCAACAATTAATGAAGGAATGACAAGCTGCCAGTCTCCATTTGCTGCAAATGTTGCACACGAGCCGATAAACGTTCCTGGAATGTAGGCTAGCCAAGATTGTTTTGCTTGTATGCACATAAAGAATGCAACGATAGCAGTGATTACGTAACCAAGAATTTCTAAACTCGCATAAGTTGAACCATGAATAATGACCATGGCCCAGAATACACCACTCATATTCGTCAACAGACTACCCGCAAGTCCTTTTATTCCACTGGTTGGTGAAGCAAAATAACTGGTGCAGCCTAAAAATCCGGCCCAAGAAAGTAAACCAAAAGAAATGGCTACCCATCCCCAGATGCCAGACAAAATACCCGTTGTTAACGAAATCGCGACTAATGTACTCATAACTTTTTCTAAGCAGTAGAACTACTGAACTTAGCCTCACAAGAAATCAAGGAAGTATACTAAGGTAACGAGCGCAAAATTCAGGTGATCATAGTCACATTTGCAATGTATAAGAGTGTCACTTTATAAATGGTTTTGTGATGCAATCGATAAATCAACAGAAACAGTTATAGGGTTATTTATAGAATTGATGGTTTGCTCTTCATCATACGCTTCCCTTCTCGCTTAATGCATTCAGCCAAAGGGTTTTCAGCCATATCTGCACGCCAGATAAAGGAAAGGGTTCTATCCATCTCTAGCTCAGGTACGTTGAGCGCAACGAGCAAACCCGCATCAATGAAGCGTTCTACGTCTAAATAAGGTAAACACGTTAAGTATTGGCCATTTGCAACCAAGCTACGAAGTACTGGGACATGTTCGTATTCTCGCCACACATCGAGATCGGCAATTAAATGGTGAATCGAGCTATCAAAAACTTTTCGAGTACCTGAACCATGTTCACGTAACACCCACTTGGCTTGTTCGAGTTGAGCTAAACTCACTCTGTCACGTTTCGCAAATGGATGATGAGCTGAAGCGACCACAGTTAAGTGATCCTGACACCACACTTCTTGGTGGATTCGATTGTCGTCACAGCGACCTTCGATAATGCCTAAATCGTATTTGTAATCTAAAACGCCATTGATCACGCTTTGAGTACTCTTTACACCTAAGTCAATTCTCATCTCAGGAAAGTCATTATCAATAATACTGATGAGGTCGGGCACTAGGTGCTCGGCAGGTGTCTGACTCGCTCCTAATCTAATTTCTCCACTTAATAAATGCTGCTCGTAAAAGCCCATTTCTATTTGCTGGGCGTCTTGCAACAAGCGCTTTGCTTTTGGTCGTAGCCACATTCCCCAATGGGTCAGCGCCATTTGCTTTCCTTGCCTTTCAAATAAAGGACGGCCAAGCATTTTCTCGAGTTGAGCCAACGACATACTGGTCGCTGATTGAGTTAAGGCTAATTTGTCTGCCGCAGCACTGACACTTCCTGAATCCGCGACCGCGTCAAAGACGGTGAGTTGTTTTAATGAATAACGCAAATTTTCTTCCCTAGATGATCCAACTGATACCAATAAACACTCTTTTAATCAGGTTTTTATGAGCAATTGATTTCATTCTACTCCGCACAAAAACTATATCAATTAATTTGATAGCGATTCTAAAAATTATCAATTTTACCTGTAGGTGCAACCACCCTAATCTGGATTGGCAGTCAGGAAACACACCGACTGCTTTCACATTACCGATAACACTAGGAGTTGTTATGAATACCAATTTGAGGAGGAGTTATGACAGCAAGCACGTCTGAAAATCATCAACTATTTTCTCCCAAAGAAATGATGGCTGAGGCTGAAAAGTTTGCACTCAGTAAGGCCAATAAAACCAGCAGCATGACATTGAGCTTAGCGATCATGGCGGGGGCATTTATTGGCTTAGCATTTTTGTTTTACATCACTGTCACGACAGGTAGCCAAGATGCAGGCTGGGGATTGAGCCGTTTAGCCGGTGGCATCGCATTCAGCATGGGGCTAATACTGATTGTGATTTGTGGCGGTGAACTATTCACCAGTTCCGTGCTTTCAAGTATCTCTTGGGCAAACAAGCAAATCACGTTTTCAAAGATGCTATCGATTTGGGGAAAAGTTTACGTTGGTAACTTCATTGGTGCGATGTTTTTGCTTGCGCTAGTTAGTGCTGCTGGTCTTTACCAAATGGATCACGGGCAATGGGGATTGAACGCGCTCAACATTGCTCAACATAAGCTGCACCATAGTCCAATTCAGGCTTTTGCATTAGGTGTGCTTTGTAACTTGCTCGTGTGTTTAGCAATTTGGCTGACGTTCAGTTCAGCTAACGCGATGACAAAAGCAGCGATGACGGTTTTACCCGTTGCGATGTTCGTAAGCAGTGGTTTCGAACACTGTGTGGCAAACATGTTCATGGTTCCATTAGGGATTACGATTCAGACGTTTGCACCTGAAAGTTTCTGGGTCCAGATCGGCAGCACTCCATCGGCCTATGCAGACTTAAATATCGTGCAATTTTTAACAGCGAATCTGGTGCCCGTGACTTTAGGAAACATCGTGGGCGGCTCGGTTCTTGTGGGGCTTGCTAACTGGAGCATTTACCGTCGCCCTCTTCTTAAAGCTACAAATATTTCAACAATTACACAAACAACAACCATTACGTCAGCTAAGGAAAATCCTATGAATACTACTACTCTAGTAAAAGAAATCATGAACACTAAACCAGTAACACTTAGTGTTGAAATGCCAACTCCCGTTGCGATTGATGCTCTACTAGACGCAAATATTGCTGGCGCACCTGTGACGGACGTAGCCGGACGTCTGGTTGGATTTTTCTCTGTACACGATGTAATGGTTGATCTCTGGTGCCAAGACTATCTACCCGTTAAAGATCAAAAAGTAGTAGACCTAATGAGCCGTGATGTGATCGCGATTGGTTCAAACGATAAGTTAGTCGATGTAGCAGAGTTCTTGTGTATCGATAAAGAGCAGCTTTACCCAACTTCAAGTATGGGAATCGCAACAAGAATGACAAGCCTTTCACTAGAAGAACGCGCCAAATCAATGAAGGTTAGTCAACCGCATGTACTTCCAGTCTTGGAAAATGGCGTATTAGTTGGCGTGATTTCACGTAGCCTAATCATGCAAGCCTTGCGTCCAATTTATGGCGAACGTCTAAACGTGGTTGATACTAAGGTTTTAGAAACCGCGTAACAAGCGATACATAGAACAACAAAGAATAGAAAATGCGCTAACTATTAGTTTGCGCATTTTTCTATATGTGGCACATAGATCCCTGCTTGAACTTCGCACGATTACCATATATCGTTCTCAAAAATATTTATTTACGGTATCAATGTTTATTCGAAGGTTAAGTCTTCTAAGCGTATTAGTCGCAATCACCTCAAATTCTGTGCTAGCCGGCCCTACCATCGGCATCAATTTACAGTGGCGTATGATTTCGTACGCATTGATAAAGAAGGTTTTGAGAAAAGTAGTTTATTTTCAGACAGCTAGAATGACAGCATTGCCGATTTCTTACGCCCTTCGACTCTAGGCTATAGCTACTTTCCTTCAGTATTCTTTGGGGTTGAAACCAGTTACTCAAAAGGCCCAAAGCCAATTTACTGATTGGGAAACGATGACTACTGTCAAAATTAAGTCCTATAAACTTGGCGGTATCATTAGGCAACCTTGGTACTGGTTACTTCCATTCGCGAAAGCGGGTATCAATTATTTCGAAACCAATGAGCGACTAGATAGCCATTCTGATCGTTCAGGCTGGTCAGTTAACAACTACTATGGTAGTTCGCCCCTATTTTGGCTTAGGCGCGAGTGTATATATCTCAATCTTTAATACCGGCTATGAATCTGAGTTGGGCGCTGAGTACAGTTATCAGCCCTATAGTAACGGTTACTCGATAATTTCTAGTGTCCAACCCGCCCCTTGCAGAGATCAAAAAAGGCGCAAACAAATTTGCGCCTTTAACTATGCTAGAGGTTTTTCTCTAAAAAAAGTCGTCAGATTTACTTCTTAACGCCTTCTACATGCAGTTCCATGTCTACGTAGCTTGATGCACCCATCACAGCGATATCAAAATCAGCAAGCTCTAGTCGAGTTGTACCGTTGAAGCCAGCACGTTCGCCACCCCATGGGTCTTGACCAGCACCGATGAATTCAGCTTCGATTGTAATCGGCTTTGTTACACCGTGAAGTGTTAGGTCGCCCACTACATCCAGTTTACCGTTGCCTTTATCAACAACTTTTGTGCTGTTGAAAGTTGCGTTAGAGAACTTACCTGCATCGATAAAATCAGCGCTACGGATATGCTTATCACGCTCTGCATGGTTTGAATCTAAGCTTCGAGTATCAACTGTCACATTAACTTTTGATGCTGATACGTTACTTTCATCAAATGAGAAGTCACCAGAAAATTTGTTAAAGCGCCCTTTAATGAAGCTGTACCCTAGGTGGCTTACTTTAAAGTTGATTGAAGCGTGCGCTCCTTTAGTGTCAATTACGTAGTCAGCTGCATTTGCTGCGAAAGGCATCGCCATTGCGAAAGCTAATCCAGTAGCAATAATTGATTTTTTCATTTTGAAACTCCTATCATTTTTCGTAGCGTATCGTCTTTATCGATTATGTGGTGTTTAATTGCAGCGAGTGCATGCACTGAAGCCATAAGAATCAGTATCCAAGCTGCGTAGTAATGAATTTGACCGGCAAGATCTGATTGATTATCAAACAGCTCACCAGCGCTCGGTACGGTAAACCAAGTGAATACGTCTATGCCTCTACCGTCTGACGTCGAGATTAGGTAGCCCGATACAAACAATAGAATCATGGTTAAATACATAAGTCCGTGTACCGCTTTTGCGGCAAAGATTTCGTAAGCTTTCCCTTCAACAGGCGGTGACGCCGTCACACTCTTCCAGATAATTCGTACCACGGTAACGACAGCAAGAATGATCCCTATCGAGCGGTGCCAATCAGGGGCGGTTTTGTACCACTCACTATAGTAAGTGAGGTCGACCATCCACAGCCCTACTCCAAACAATCCGAAGATAGTAAGAGCGGACAACCAGTGAAACGCCCTTGAAAGTGCGTTGTAGTTTTTTACATTAGTCTTCATGCTTTAACCGTATTTGAAATGCAAATAAGAATAATTAGTTATTTGCAATGTACCTTAGCTCTGTTCCTTGAGACACATTATTTACTAAGCTTTACACTTTGTTGACCTGCATCAATTAAACAAGTCATTCAAAAATTTCGAACAAAGTGACGAAGTCGATCAAGGTGTTAGATTTCCACTATCTTTTCAATCTCATAAATTTCATCGGCGATATCCATCATCTTCCTTTCCATTACGCTTTGTGCGTCTTTTAGACCTTGGTTGTAGTACACCGCTCCAAATTTCTTACTGATAAATTCAACAAGAAAGTCTGCGTCAAATTGCCCGATTTCTACGTCTAGTTCATCTTGGAGGTAACGTTGTAATTCTTGAGTCATCAATTGCTGCTGTTTTTTATCTAGCTCTATGGTCATGTGAAGAAAGCCTTTAAGAAGTTATGTGACTGATTTTGTAGCATAGTTAGAACTAATTCATTAATACATAATGGAAAAATATAAATTTGATGCTCAGATCAATAAGTGGGGATTTAACGCTATGACTTTACCGTTGCGTTGCCTATCATGGCTCTCCTATCGCGTTAATAACCATGCATAAGGATTTTCATTGTTATTAGATCTTGTCATACATAGCCTCAATCACTTCCAGGACGACTGCCTTAAGCTTTGCGAAAGACATTACCCTACCGTCCATAACCACGGGATTAGCGAGCACCACATAGGAAAAGCGTTTGCCCGACGTATGGAAAATACGTTTAAGCAATTTAGTCATGCGTGTGTCATCGATTCACTTGAAACGATTGAGGCACCGGATCTACCCCATAATTATCGTGTGACTTCGGATATCGGAACGGTTTGGATAATTACACACCATATGGTGAGTGCAGGAAAAACCTGCCGTAAGAAATTGTTAGGAGATATTCGAGAATGGCAGCTAGAGTATGGCTATGCGATACAACCAAATGACTTACTGATTTTAATCAGTGATCACTGGATTGGAAGAAGCAAAAATAGTCGTGAACTATTACACTGGTGGATGGGGGAATTACCAGACCAAATTAATGAATATAGTGAACAAGGCATCACATTATATAAGAGTGAGTCGCAATTGGCGCATTCTTTAACTGACGATTTTAATATAAGTCCTTGTTTTATTAAATTTGGTCACCCTTTAAAACGTTCAACGAATAAGCAATTAGTAAGAAAATATATCCAGTTATATGCCGTATTACAGTGGTAACTTAATTTATAAACTTCAATATGCGCCCCACTTCGAATGCAACCCCTTGCAACGCATCCTCTCGACTATGAGTCAGCATTATAAGCACATTGTGTCACAGTATTTTTATATGTATTGAAATACGCCCATCGTATTTTTGTGTGACAAGGTTGTTTTTTTTATGTGATAGCTTATTACCTAGGCAAATAAATTTGAGCTTCGTCTATAAAGTGCCATTATTCTCCATTTATTTCACGCTTAGTATTTACTCAATAGCAGATTAATTGATAAACAAATACATAAGATAATTATTAATGGTTTGAATGTTCAAAATGATTTGTATCGATAAATCATTATCTTATCGACCCAGTTTGGATTGCGGTTAATTCCAATGAGATTTCTGAGGGTATGTTATTTGGTCAAATTTCGGGCAAATATAATATATTTTTATGAATTGACAAAATAACCACACGTGTCAATATTGTGACACACGGTTAGACGATAGTAATTCGTTCTATTGTCATGTTTTACTTGTAGCGTACTAAATATGATTTTATCTGACAGAAATGAGTTTGTTAATTGCATAACAGTAGATCTAGATATGCAATACATTGCTCGATATAAAGATTTGATACTTAAGAGCGTCTATCAACCTATATTTGACCACAACATGGTTCAAGTAGGTGTTGAAGCTTTAGTACGTATTACCAACTCTGCAGGTGATGTCATTAGGCCTGACGAGTTCTTTCACTCACCTCAGACTAACGCTTGCGACAAAATCAATGTCGAGCGCTTAAGCCGTGTGATACATATTCGTAACTTTTCCCAGTCTACCGTGCGTAATCTTCAGCTGTTTCTAAACGTATTACCGGATGTTGGTGAACTGTTCGCGACAGAGAATATTTCTAATAGCCTTCTGACCAAGCGCCTCAAAGAACTCAACATCTGCAATAGCCAAATCATCATGGAATTAGTCGAGCTGGATGCGAATTGTGAAGTTCAATTAAAGCATGCAGCTAACACCTTGACTGACAATGGCTTTAAAATCGCGATTGACGACTTTGGTTCGAACGCTTCAACAGAAGCACGCGTCAGACATATCACCCCGAATATACTGAAAGTTGATCGTTCTTTGATGATTGATTTTGAGAAAGGTAATCACGACCAGATTCACCTGGCATTAGATTTAGCAAAACAGATTAATGCTAAAACGGTAATAGAAGGTATCGAAACTCAGGAGCAACTTGAAGCTATGCAGGCGCTCGGCTTCGATATGTATCAAGGCTACCATCTTGCTATGCCTGTACCAATTGAACTCAATACCCAACTCGCAATTTAGCCTCTACTCTCGCTTGCGTTTCATCGTTTCCCTCTATGCGTAAAAAAGCTCAACCCGAAGGTTGAGCTTGGCAAAAGAATCACAAGATTAAAAATCCTTTTATCCGGCAGTGGATGGTTTGATTCTATAAAAGATAGCGAACATTACCGGTACAACAATCAGTGTTAGTACCGTGGCAAAGCCGAGGCCGGCCATGATTGTAATTGCCATCGAGCCAAAAAATGCATCAAATACTAAAGGAATCATGCCTAGTATTGTCGTTAGGGCTGCCATTGAAACAGGTCTCACACGGCTTATCGCACTGTCCACAACAGCTAAGTATGGGTCTTTACCGCTTTCAAGCTCGCTATTGATCTGGTCAAGCAACACGATGCCGTTTTTCAGAATCATCCCACTTAGGCTTAACAGGCCGAGGAATGCGGTGAAACTAAAAGGCATGTTACTCCCCAGTAAACCAATGGAAACACCAATAATCGATAGTGGTACGGTGAACCAAATGACTAACGGCTTACGTAGTGAGTTGAACAGAAGCATAGTGATGATAAACATCAACAGATAGCCCATTGGAAGTGAGCCAAACAACGCTTGTTGCGCATCTTTAGATGATTCGTATTCACCGCCCCATTCAATGCTGTAACCCGTTGGTAGCGCGATCGCTTCAATCTTTGGCTGCACTCGTGCAAACAAGCTTGCTGCTGTCTCGTCACCAAGTACGTCATGGTCAGCCAGAACGGTCAGCGTGCGCTTACGGTTTTTGCGTTGAATAAGTGGCTCAGTCCACTCAAGATTAACGCCATCGATCACTTGTTCTACTGGGATATAAGTCTGAAGTGTCGGGCTCCAAATCTTAATATTGCTCAATGATTCAAAATCAAATCGCTCTTCTTCCGGCAGACGCGCCACAATAGGTAACATGTGTGTACCATCGCGAAGCAATCCGATTGAGCTGCCACCAAACGCCATCTGTAATGTATTCGATAGATCCGTTTTTGAAATGCCCAAGCGACGAGCCTTAGACTCGTTGAATTGTGGCACGAGTTCTTTTGTGCGTTCACGCCAATCATGTCGTACGTTACGCGAACCAGGATCGGATAAAAGAACATCCTCGACCTGTACTGCAATATCTCTGAGAGTTTGCGGATCGGCGCCAATAATTCGAGCTTCAATTTTAGACGCCGGTGAAGGTCCGAATTCCATCAACTTAAATTGGAAGCTAGGCTGATCAAATCTTACAGACAATTCTTGATCAAGCAGCGCCAATGTCGAAAACATGCTTTCTCGGTCGTGTGTACGAACTTGAAGCTGACTGTATGCTTCATAACTTTTCTCTGGCTGATAAGTAAGCGCAAAACGCTGCATACCCTGCCCAGTCGATGTCGTTACAAATTCAACGTCCTCTTGTTCACGGATAAATGCTTCAACTTGTTGAGTCTGCTTTGCCGTTTCTCGGATATCAGTGCCTTCTGGCATCCACATATCGACGTAAAACATAGGTGTATTCGAAGGCGGGAAAAACTGTTGTTTGACCATGCCGAAACCAACGACGGAGACAGCTAATAAACCCACCATAGCGGCGACAGTTAACCAACGGAAACGTAAACAGAATTTGAGTAATGCGCCAAAGACAGTGAATAGAACGCCTTTATACGGGTCTTCGTCGTCGTTGGATTTATCACTTTCTTTCAGTAATAGGTTCGCTAAAAATGGCGTTAGTGTGAGTGCGGTAATCCAACTCAAAAACAGCGAGTAACACAAAACCCAAAACAGTGAACCCATGAATTCGCCAGTAGCGTCCTTAGACAACCCGATTGGAGCGAACGCCGTAATTGCAATCACGGTTGCACCGAGAAGAGGCCATTGGGTTTGTTTGACGATATCAATTGATGCTTGAAGCTTAGTTTTACCTTTCTTAAGGCCAACCATGATACCTTCAACAACGACAATAGCATTGTCGACGAGCATTCCGAGTGCAATGATCAACGCGCCCAATGAGATTCGGTGAAGCTCAACTCCGTTGTAATCCATTAGAATGAACGTTCCGAAAACCGTCAGCAGTAGGACCACACCAATGATGATTCCGCTACGCAGACCCATAGCAAAAAGTAAAACCACAATTACAATCGCTACCGCTTCAATTAAACTCACAATGAAATCGGCAACAGACTTATCTACTTCCTGTGCTTGATTGTAGAAATAATTGAGTTCAATACCGGCAGGCTTGATGCTTTCGAGCCTTTCTAATTCAGTTTCTAGTACTTTGCCGATTTCTACAACGTTAACACCAGAAGAAAAAGCGAGTGCTAAATTGATGGCTGGTTTACCGTTGTAAGTAATGATGTTACTCGGTTTTTCTTTGATTCCACGAGATACCTCAGCAACGTCTTTTAGACGAATAAGGTTGCCCGTATCACGGCCGTGGATAATTAAGTTTTCTAGTTCCTCGACTGAGCTTAATGTTCCGTTAGGTTTAATGGTAAGGCTTTGACCATTCACCATCACTTCACCAGAAGTGACAACACTATTTTGCTGTGAAAGTAAGCTTGTGACGGTATTCATGTCTAGGTTTAATGCCGCTAACCTTTCAAGAGACATTTCTACGAATAGCTGTTCATCTTGATCACCAGCAATACTCACTTTGCCTACGCCATCAACGAGCTCTAGCTCTCGCGTGAGATAGTCAGCGTATTGCTTCAGTTCTACGTAGTTGAAGCCATCACCCGTCACCATAATCATCACGCCAAATACATCGCCAAAGTCGTCGATGATTTGAATCGATTGAACACCACTTGGTAATGTTGGCTGAAGGTCGTTAATTTTTCGGCGCATTTCGTCCCAGATCTGAGGTAACTCGTCAGGGCCGTAATCCATTGCCATGCTGACCATGATCTGTGACATCCCTTCAGACGATGTCGAGGTTATTTTGTCCAGATAAGGTAACTGCCTAATTTCCTTTTCAAGTGGGTATGTTAACTCCTCTTCGACCTCTGTTGATGACGCCCCTGGGTACGTGGAGATAATCATCGCATCTTTGATCGTGAAAGCTGGGTCTTCAAGACGAGACAGTTCACCAAACGAAGTGACTCCCCCGATGGTTAAGATGACTAAAAACAGCCAGCTGATCACTTTGTTCTTGATTGAGTACTCAGCGATATTCATTGTGCAACTCCGTTAATTTCCATACCTTCACGTAACTTTCTTAAATTTGAATTTGCTAACGTGTCGCCTTGATTGATACCGAGTGAAACCAATGCCCCTTTTCCGGTTACTTGGTCGACATGGACCGTAGTTTTGTACGCCTTGCCTTCCGTCACTTTCCATACATGGAATTGACCTTGTTCTTGCCCTGCTTCTAATGTCGTCATTGGCACCTTGAAACCGCGAACTTCACTTAATCCCGCTTTCGCCATATCGACATACACAGTGGCGCTCGTACCTGGAAGTATTGGTTTATCGTTCTGAGCCATCTGTAACCAAAATTCATAAGTCTTTGATTCTGGATGAAGTTCGCTGGTGTGCTCTAAATATTCAAGCTGGAACTCTTCATTCAAACCCGAAAACTGCGCTAATGGCTTATAACGATCGGATTTAATATCGGGATTGAATCTCGCTAAAACAGAATCTGAAACATTAACTCGAACGTAAACTTTTGAATCGTCATATAAGCTAATTACCGTTTCTCCTGGTGCTACGTTCTCATAGTTTTTCTTATCAACATCAGAGACGATTCCACTAAATGGGGCTTTCAACTTTGTGTATTCAACGTCAAGCGACGCTTTCTTCAAATTGACTTTTGAAAGAGTGAAATTTGCGCTCAACTCATCCAATTCGGCTTTTGATACCATCTTGTTCTGGTACAGCTCTTTTGCACGTTTCAATTGCTTGGTTGCCAATTCATAACGAGACTTCGCGTCTACTAATTCTTGCTGCAACTTAGTGTCAACCAATTGCGCGACAACCTGCCCTTCAGTGACACTGTCACCGGACTCTACAAAAACTCGTTTGAGTTCACCCGAAAGTCGAAACGATAAGGGTGTCAGCTCAGCAGGCATCACTTGCCCATTAAACTTTCTGATTTGGTTAACTTCCGGCTCGCCAACCTCATAAGTGGAAACCGTCAATGGGTTTGCTTCTCGGTGTTGAATGTCTGAATTGCACGCTTGTAATACGAGTAATGAGCCAAGAACTAGAGATAATCGAGATAGTTTCATTAGATTCCGCCCTCGCGTTTCCATGTCGTCACCTGTTGGCCTTCAACTAATGTATCGGCACCCGCTACCACTAACTGGTCTCCCGCTGACACGCCTCCGATCACTCGCCCATTATCGTTAAGTGACACTTTTATTTTTGATACGGTTAAATCATTCGGTTGTAACATCCAAAGTTCACCTTCCGTTTCTGACTTATTGATCCACGCAGATTCGGTTAACTCGAACCCAAGGTCTTGATTAGGTTTTAAGATGTTTACCTGCGCTGTCATGCCCGGTAGCAGGTTAATCCCATCGATTTGATCGATTGAAACAACGGCTTGAAAGCTATTGGTATCTCGGTTTGGCTGTGTAGAAATCTCTTTGAAAACGGCTGGAATCTGAATGTCTTGGTGGCTGTCCATTACAACCCACATAGTTGAACCAATTAGCTCATTAAGGCTTTGGTTTTGGAGCTTGGAAACAGGAATAGAAAAAGTGGCATCCATTTGTTTGTCATCAACGATATTTAATACAGCTTGTTTATTCGCGACTACTTGAGACTCTTTACTGAATACCATCGAAACGACGCCATCATATGGCGCGTATAACTTGGTATAGCTAAGATTGGTCGCCGCTTGTTGATATGCCACATCTGCTGCCGTGTACGCATTTTGTGCTTGGTCGAAACTATCCGCGCTAACTAGCTTTTTGCTATACAGTTCTTTCGAACGTTCATACTGAGACTTGGATAACTCATATTGCGCTTTTGCCGCATCTACCGCCACTTGGTAGTCCGTTGGGTCTAGCTTAGCTAACAACTCACCTTTACGAACTTCCTGCCCCATCCGAACAGGAATAGCTTCGATCTCTCCTGATACTTGGAACGACAAAGATGCACGCTCAGTCGCATCAATATTTGCGATAAAGCTGTCGAAATTAAGATCCCCTAACTTGGGAACTTGAATCGTTTTTACAGGCTTAATGACTAAGTCCGTTTCTTCCGACTGCACTTTATTACATCCACTTAGCGTACTTATGAGCGCAAGTACTGCAGCAGCCGAAAATATCCATTTGATAGACAACGAAGGTTTCATTGCAAATCTCCAATTTGTAATTATTATTTACTACACAGTCGTGCAGTATATGTATTTTGAAGATTTACACAAGATTTACTTTCCACGAGTACAGTATTTTTTATTCTGACAAAAAGAGTGTAGAATCTGGTAAAAACAATCTAGGTTTGATTTAAAGGTTGATATGACAGAAAAAAAACAAGGCAGACGAAGTGCTAAGGCTGCAGAAGAAACGAAGTATCAAATACTGTCCGTCGCGGCGGGTATGTTCTGCGATCTTGGATATGAAAGAGTGTCTCTCAGAAACATTAGTGAGAAAGCCGGTGTTTCACACAGCTTGATTCGTCACCATTTTGGCAGTAAAGAAAAGATATGGCACAGCATTAGCGATAATCTGCATGTTTATTTTCAAAAGTATATTGCACATATCGTCAATGAGTTACCTAAAGGCGTGACGCCGAATGTATCGCTTTACTTATTTGTAATGCGCTTGTTTTCCAACATGATTTATACAAAGCGCCCGATGCAACTTATCGCTGATGCAGTTCGTCAAGAGGATGCTCTGTTTGATTACTTTATCGACCAAGTTGGCGATACCGAAGCAATCATTGCTGAGTTGGCTGATCGATATAACAACGAATACCCAGACAAAGCAATCAACATCTATGAGATTAAGTGGCAGGTGATCATGTATGCCAATGCTGCCGTATGTATGACTCCGTTCTTAAAAGACACGTGGAGTTCTGAAACCGATGATCTTGATGTCTGCGTCATGAAGCATTGGGAAATGTTCAATAACCAAATGACTCACGTATTTTCGATTTCTGATGAGTGGGTATTGCACCCTGAAACACTGGAAGAGTTAGTTTATAACGTCGAGTGTGAATGGAAATGTAATAAAGAAGCGGACTGTTAGTCCGCTTTTTCTTGGTTATCTTCTTTTGGATTGGCCGCGACCTTGATGAATTTTAAGCTTTGCTTTCATCTTTCTTTTGTCCGCGGAGCGGCCCTTACGTCTTGGCGAACGGTCATTCTCGACCTCTTCAATCAAACTAGGCTCAAAACCCGTCAACCATTCTTGCGGTAAGCGCTTATCGAGCAATGTTTCGATCGCTTCTAACAAGTATTCTTCATCTCGGCTCATCAAAGATACCGCAAGACCAGAGTTACCTGCGCGTCCGGTACGTCCGATTCGATGTACATAGTCTTCTGCTTTGTAAGGCATATCAAAATTAACAACTTGTTCGAGTTGCTGAATGTCTAGCCCACGAGCTGCTACATCGGTAGCAATTAGTGCCCTAACTTTTCCTGATTTGAAATCGTCTAACGCCTTCTGACGGGCGCCTTGGCTCTTATCACCATTAATTGATGCTGCTTTGATCCCATCAAGTTTAAGCTCTTTAACTAATGCGTCAGTGCCTTGTTTGGTTTTTGTAAACACCAGAACTTGCTGCCAGTTCTTCGAACCAATGAGATAGGCCAATAATTCGCTTTTGCGCTTTTTATCTACTGGATACACAACTTGAGTAACGGTGTCAGCGGTGCTATTGGTTGGAGTTACTTGAATTTCTTCTGGCGACTCCATCATACGATGAGCGATCGACTTAATCTTGTTATCGAACGTAGCAGAAAAGAACAGAGTTTGACGAGCTTCATTCATGCGCTTAAGTATGCGCTTGATGTCTGGCATAAAGCCCATGTCTAACATGCGATCGGCTTCATCCAATACCAAGGTTTCAGTTTGGCTTAGCATGATGTTTTTAGTGAACATGTGGTCAATGAGGCGACCAGGTGTTGCAACTAAAATATCGGCTCCCTGCTTTAAGTTGTCAGTTTGAACTTTCATGCTGGTTCCACCATAAGCAACAACGATTTTTAAGCCAGTTCCATTTGAGTAACTGACTAAGTTATCAAAAACTTGTTGTGCGAGTTCACGAGTCGGAACAAGAACTAAGGCTCTGACGAGTTTTGGGTTAGGGATAACGTTGTCTTTTGACTCGATTAGACGCTGTATTATCGGTAAGCCAAATGCAGCCGTTTTACCCGTGCCGGTTTGCGCACCAGCCAGAACATCTTTGCCTTCTAACACTAGAGGTATTGCTTGTTCTTGAACGCTTGTCGGTTTAGTAAAATTTAGTTCTGACAACGTTTCAAGTAACTGATCGGATAAACCAAGTTGATTAAAAGGCTTGATGGATTCTGACATAGTTTTTAAAGCTCAAATTTGAATAGGCGCGGATTGTAGCAAACCTGATTATATCAGGCACTATTTTGTCGGTTGAATTGGCGCGCACTGTCCAAAATGTCTGGATATAATTCAAAAAAGTGACGTTGTAGCAATTCATATTTTTGTTCTAGCACTGGGTAGCACGATTCTAGTGGGGCAAGCCTTGGTCTTCTCTGGGACATTCTAGAAAGCACAAGCTCAATTGACCCGAGGTGTTGGTAACTTTCGAGCCATCGACCCTGCCACATTTTGTCATGAACAAACTTAAAATTGTCGGGCCAATGAGGCTCCATCTGTTTGTCGATTTCTTGGTGAGTGCGAACGCAAAATTCAGCCAGCTCAGATTCGTGAAACTGTTTCCAATGCTTTGCAAGAAAGTGGTCCCAAAAGACATCTAACGCTATCGGTGAAAACCGACGGGTTTCGTCCGGAAATAAAGATTTGCAGTGTTTGGCTACGGGGTGAGAATCGGTGAAACGGTCTACATATCGATGTAGCTTAATTCCGTCACTTAAATCAGACGCAAATTGTTTGTTTGGGTCACCTTTTACGAAATCGCCCAGTAGGTTACCCGCTAGGTTACTGTTGCAGTGCTGGGCGATATGTAAATGTGCAAGATAATTCATTTTGCCTCATTAAAGTCGCGTGAATACGGTGAATAATAGCTTACTTTAATGAGGTATGTGATAGGTAATACGACTCTGTTCGGTTATTCGTTAGTCACAAATATTTCTTGAGTTTCTGTTGATGCCAATTGTTCGTACTCTGCTAAGTTGCAACCGATTTCCATAGCGTCGAGTAGTTCTAGGTTTTCTTCGTTAGCGTAATGGTCACTCATATAGACCTCTCTATTCCTTTATAAAACTAAGTATCCAAATCGTGTGAAATCCAATTGGTAATATGCCATTAGTACCTACTGTATATGACAATTTGATGTCATAAATAAAGGGGTTCAAGTCGCATATATGACCGGCGTCATAAGTAAACGTTTGCTATGGGTAATCTCTTTCTTTTCCACACTAACTGTAAAATAAAATAAACACACCATGTATATTATATTGAACAATCGATTGATTTTAAGATTATTATTAAGCAGAATGCTCCAAATCCAGTGTTAAAGGTTACTATTGAATACAAAACGTAACGAATAACACTAAGTCAACCTCACTACGTAAAGAATAATATACACATGTCTAAATCAAAGGTTTTAGGAAGTACTTTGATCATAGCTGGCACTACAATTGGTGCTGGTATGCTCGCTCTGCCCCTCGCGTCTGCTGGAATCGGCTTTACAACATCATTGTTTATTATGTTTGGCTTATGGATTCTGATGGCGTTTACCGCACTATTAATGGTCGAGCTACACCAATATGCAGATAGTAGTGCGACGTTACATACGTTGGCGGAAAAAATATTGGGACCCAAAGGGAAGTTCGTCGCGAGTTTCGCGGTGATGTTTCTATTCTACGCCCTGTGTGCGGCATACATAGCAGGTGGCGGAGCGCAATTTAATCAGAGAATTGCTGATATCGCAGGAATGGAATTAAACGGTACGATCACGACAATCGCATTTACATTAATTGTCGGAATCATAGTTGCGATCGGTACACATAGCGTTGATAAGGTTAACCGCGTACTTTTCACTTGTAAGTTAATCGCTATGGTTTTGGTTTTGAGCTTTCTCGCTCCGAACATTACCTCACAGTACCTACTGAGCATGCCACTTCAACAAGGGTTAATTGTTTCTGCTATCCCAGTTGTTTTTACTTCTTTCGGCTTCCATGGAAGCATCCCATCGATTGTTAAATACCTAGACGGTAACGTACGTTCGTTACGTAAAGTAATGATCGTTGGTTCAGCGCTTCCTTTGATCATTTATGTGTTCTGGCAATCAGTGACACTGGGTGTCGTTAGCCAAGAGCAATTGTTAATGGACTCAAGCTTAGGGGCGCTTTTAGTTTCACTGTCTCAAACCGTTCAAGTCTCTAACTTAAGTCATATTGTGGGCGTGTTCGCAGACCTAGCACTACTCACTTCTTTTATTGGCGTGAGCTTGGGGTTATTTGAATTTATGGGTGATTCACTTAGTGAGCGTTTAGGTTCTTCGAAACGAATCAAAACGGCTTTAATCACTTTCTTGCCACCACTTGGCTTTGCCCTCTTTTACCCGCAAGGTTTCATCATGGCGCTTGGTTATGCTGCGATCGCATTAGCCGTATTGGCAGTATTATTGCCTGCATTGATGGTCTACAAAGTGAGAAGCCAGTCCTTCGAAGTACACCAAGTGAATGACCAACAGGCTTACCAAGTTCGCGGCGGTAACCAAGCACTGTTTTTAACCGGCGGTATTGGGCTCTTGATTATTGGTTGTCAGGTACTAATTTCAATGGGACTCATCCCATCGCTCGGTTAGTGATATTGCTACCGATCTCTGTCACATTTATTAAAACTTAGTTACTGTCTTTTTCATATTTTATTGCCCCTTGTCTCGTTTTTATTGAGTGTCTATATATAAAGTACCCATTATATAAACTTTCAAGGGGTAAACATGAAAGAAGTAGAGTTTAGAACGATAGATCGTTTGTTCATTAAAATGTCTATCAACGACAAAATGTGGGTCATTTTCCTGCTTTTTGTTACCGCTATTAGTTTTGTTGCTGGGTCACGTTACTTCGGTACAGTAGAACAAATCCAGCAACAAGCTATCCAAAACGCCGAATATCAGCTGTCAGGTATACTGAGCGTTGAAGGTGTTTCCCCAGAGAATCATCCACTGCTTAGAAAAGCTGCAACCTCCACGCCTTCAAATATTAGTAACGGTACGGTTTCGGTATCAGCGAAAGGTCAAGATGGTCAATACTACGCCCTATCTACTAGGCCGAGTGATCTTGACGAGCAAAAACAAGCGGCCTTGTATTCATTCTTATTATCTTACCTTTGGGCAATTCCGTTTGGTGTATTCGTATATTGGGTAGCGACATTCTTAGGTGGTGCTCTATGGGTGCTATACACGACGACCGAAAAAATCGGTGAAGGTGATCTTACTTCTCGTTTAGGCTTTCATCCGGGGCGTGACGAGTTTGGTACAATCGGTTGTGCTTTAGATAAGTCGATGGACACACTCAGTGAGCTAGTGAACAACGTTAACTCTAACGCTAGTACATTAAGTGAAACTTCTGCCTCTTTTGAGCAAGAAATGAAGTTGAGCGAACAACAGATTTCAAGCCAACACGCGTCTCTAGATTCAGTCGCGACGGCAATGGATCAAATGACCGCCTCTGCTCAAGAAGTGTCCGGCATTTCTCAACGTGCAACGGCTCAAACCGAGGAAGATACTCAGCACATTGATACAAGCCATGCAAAAGTTCAAAAGGCCATTTCAGAGATAAACACACTATCCTCCTACATTGAGCAAACGTCGACTTCGGTTACGACGCTTAATGAAAACACCAGCCAAATTAACGATGTCGTTACAACGATCAACGCTATCTCAGAGCAAACAAACCTATTGGCTTTGAACGCTGCGATTGAAGCGGCGCGAGCAGGTGAGCAAGGTCGTGGATTTGCTGTCGTAGCAGATGAAGTACGCACGTTAGCAAGTCGTACTCAAGCGGCAACCGTTGAAATTCAGTCGATGATTGAAAAGCTGCAGAGTGAAAGTAAAACCATTGCCAACATTACTAACGAGACCGTACATCAAGCGCAAACAAGTAGCGAGTTGATTGCTGACATTGGTTCTGATGTTACCTCGATTGCGGATTCTGCACGCTCGTTAATGGATATGAGCATTCAGATAGCGACGTCTGCCGATGAGCAAAGTAATGTCGCAAACAGCATTGCAGCAGAGCTTAACGATATTAGAAATCAATCTAACACCATTCGAGATGTCGCGAGAGATTCATCAATTGGTGTTTCTAATCTAACGAAAGCGTCTCAGTCTTTATCAAGCACATTAGAGCGCTATCGCACTGCGTAATCTTTAAGTACTTAAATGAAAAAGAGGACTCAAATGAGTCCTCTTTTTTGTTTGATTCTAAACTTGAGTCGCTAACTGTGCCTTAGCTTTTGGCTCTCTAAAGAATAGGCTATAAAGTACTGGTACTACGCCGAGCGTCAGTAACGTACCAACTGCCATCCCAAAGATCATTACTATCGACATTGAATACCAGAACTCACCGCCTGATATAGCAAGCGGTATCAAACCAAGAATTGTAGTGAGTGTTGTCATCACAATAGGACGTAAACGAGTCACACAAGCTTCAACAATCGCATCTTTAATCTCAGCGCCCTTCTCCCTGTTTTGCTCGATACAATCAATCAACACGATTCCGTTATTAATGATAATACCTGCCAGACTAAAAATGCCTAACATTGCAGGGAACGTGAAATACGCATCCATAATCAATAGACCACTTACAGCGCCAATCAGTGACAAAGGTATTGTGAGCAAAATAATCGCCGGGCGACGGATTGAGTTAAATTGAAGTAAAAGTAACAAAATCATTACGCCGAAGCATTGCGGCAAGTAACCAAAAAGCGCGCCATTCGCTTTGCTCGCTCCTTTCAGCTCGCCGCCTAAAGTAATTTCATAACCCGGCGGAATTTCAATGCTATCAAATGTTGGCTGTACAAGTTTGTTTAGCTCACTTGCCTGCAAACTTTCATGCTTAACACTGACCGTCACCGTTCGCTCCAAGTTATAGCGGCGAATGACGGAAGGTTCGCTCGTTGCCTCAATGGTTGCGAATTGGATCAGTGGTAACGCCTCACCACCACCAGACGCGATGATTTGGGTCGTGAACAACTTATCGAGTACTTTTTCTTCATCAGAGGCTCCAACCAATACAGGAATAACATCTTCATCGTCTCGGAAACTGGTGACCTGATTACCACGTAAGTAGCTGTCTAAGCTTGTTGCTATGTCGCGGCTCGTCACACCAGCACGTAACGCTTGAGCTTGGTCTATATTCAGGATCAACTTAGGTACATCGTTTTCCCAGTCGTTCGCCACCCCGACCGCTCCGGGTACCTTCCTTAGCGCGGTTTCAATTTCTCGCGCAACATTCTTAATTACGTCAATGTCTTTACCCGCCACTTGATATTCCACCAAACCAAGTTCGGTTCCCCCAAGCCACATTCGCTTAGCTTGACCACTCGCTTCTGGCAACTGTTCAATGATGAATTTATTGGTTTTTTTGACCATTTCAGCCGCCGCATCAAAGTCCGTGGTGTTCACAACAATAAATGCTCGGTTTGGCGCACGATCTACAGGAGATAAAGCTAAGAAGAACCGTGGTCCACCGTCGCCAACGTACCTTACGGTGCTAGTCACTTCAGGGTTTGCTTCTTTATCTAGTAACCATTGATTCAACCTTGTTGTAACCCGATCGGTTTCTTCAACTCTGGTACCAGCAGGTAAGTCGACGAACACCAAAAATTGGTTTCGTTCTGAGCCTGGCATAAATTGAACAGTAACAAACTTGAACCCATACAGTGCGACCGCAAATATAGAGACTACCGTTAACAACGTAATGAACCTTGCGCCTAGTAGTGCACTGATAACCTTTCGATAGGTGTTTTTAAACGCTGAGTCTGGTTTGTTCAATTCGGATTTTGGACTTGGTTTTATGAACCACACACACATTACCGGTGTTGCAAACAGACACAAGAACCATGATGAAAGCAGTGCAACTGTAATGACTTGGGACAGTGAACGTAGATATTCCCCTGTCACGTCTTGCGCTAGTAGCAGTGGCATAAACGCCAAAATGGTCGTAAGCGATGACGTTAACAGTGGGGTTGCCATTGACTTAGAAGCCATAATCGCAGCGTCTACTCTGGTTACCCCTTCGCTGACTTTGCTCTTAATAAACTCAGCAATTACGATCCCATTATCAACCAAGAGGCCTAACGAAATAATGATCGCTGCAATGGACATTCGCTGAAGTTCAACTCCCCAAATCGACATGCCAATTACAGTCATCAGAATGGTCAGAGGAACGATACTTCCAACGATCAACCCCATTCGTAACCCTAAAAACACCATGACTACCGCAAGCACTACAGCAATAGTTTGCATTAAGTTTGAGGTTGCTGAACTTACCGATTGTTTGACTTTTTGAGGTTGGAATGTCGCAAGATCCAAATTCATTCCAATTGGGAGTTGTGCTTCACTTTGCGCAATAAAATCTAAGACTTTTTCCCCAAAGTGTTCACTTTGACTCCCTGAAGCCATGGATGCGGCAATAATAATGCTGCGCTCACCGTTGAAATAGACTGGTGTATTAAACGGGTCTTCGTAACCTCGTTCAACGTCAGCAAGATCTCTTAGGTAGACACTATTCCCTGATTCTCTTTCTTGTAAGTCAAGATCGAGGATCTCCTCTACAGTGTTAAAGTTGCCTGTTGGCTCAATTTCAATTTGAAGGGTATCAGTTTGGATGTTGCCGCCAGGAAGAACGACATTACGCGCTTGCAATGTACTGACAATTTGACGGAATTGAAATTTCTCGTTTTCTAGTGCACCGTTCTTGGCCTTAATCCAAATGCGCTCTTGGTTAACACCATATAGTTCTACCTGTGAAACGGTTTCAACACTGCTTAATCGGTCTTGAAGCTCTTCCGCTGTCTTTCTCAATTCCCGTTCTTCAAATCCATCACCAGACAAAGCGATAGTTGCAGAATAAACGCGACCAAATTCGTCATTGACCATAGGGCCAACAGTACCATCAGGTAACTGTGACTTCATGCTATCCATTCGGTTTCTCAACGAATCCCAAATAGGCTGTAAATCAAAGTACTTATCATGAACCGTGACGGTAATTTGAGACACTCCAGTACGAGACCAAGATTTAATTTCGGTCACTTCCGGTATTTGTTTTATTTTTCTTTCTAACGGCTTAGTTATGAAGTTTTCGATTCTATCAGGGGACATTCCCGGAAACTGAGCGATGACAACGGCACTTCGGATCAGAATCTCAGGGTCCTCTTTACTCGGAGCGTTCTTGAATGTATTAATCCCAAGTAACAGTAACATCACGAGAAATACTTGGGTAAATCGTTCATGTTTGAGGGCAAGTTCGGTTATTTTATGCATTGCTAACTGCCTTATAGTCCTTGCCACAACGTGACTTGCTGACCTTCATAAAGGTAAGGGACACCGGCTGTCACAACCCATTCGCCTTCGTTCAAATTGTTCAACACGACGACTTTGCTGTTGATGTTGCGCTTCGTTTCTACGTAACGTTTTTCTAGTGTCATTGTATCTGGTCGAACGATGTAGATAGCCGCACTATTTGAGCTTTGATTGTGTGAGCGATCACCAAAGTCAAATGCATCTAAAGGAAGCAAAACCACATCCTGGCTCGTTGAACCGATGTTAAATTGAATGTTTGCTGACATACCATTTCGTAAGCTCGGGGTTGGCTCTTCAAGCAATAAAGTAACGGCGTAAGCATTCCCTTTCTGAACTACGGCACCTATCTCTGAAATTTGGCCGAGAAAAATTGTGTTATTTAACGCAGGGATCTTTACTTGTACGTTTTCACCAAACGAAAACTCTTGGATCAACGATTCAGGAACCAAGAAATCGACTTCATAAGCGTAGTCATTCACTAGCTCGATGATCTTTTGGCCTGAGTTTACTTTCGTGTAGTTATCAATGAATACTTGGCTAACTTGTCCCGCGAAAGGTGCAAAGAGCTTAGCCCTCTCTAAATTAAGTTCCGCGTTCGCTAAGTCGGTTTGAGCTAAATTTTCTTGTTGTTGCTTAGCATCAAAATCCGCTTTTATGCTGTTGAGTTCTGAGTCCGAGACAAACCCTTTTTCATTTAATGTCGCAGAGCGACGGTATTTATCTTCAGCCTGTAACCTAGCCGCCTTCGATGCGCCATACGATGCGTTCGACTTTTTGAGGGCAAGAGTCAAGTCATTCGTTTCAAGTTGAGCAAGAACTTGGCCTTTTTCGACTTTCTGCCCTTTAGCAACTAAAAGGTGACTAACCGTGCCGTTCACTTTGAAACTAATAGGGGAAGTTTGAGCACTTTTTACAACACCGGTGAGCTCACGGTATTGAGTGTGCGAATCGAAAACCGCTTCCAAAAACTTCACACTTCGGACGACTTGGTCTTGTGCAGGTTCAGAAACGTCAGGTTGTTTTTCGCAACCAGCAATTAATAAGAGAAGAATAAAAGAGGTTAAGCGTTTCACATTGTCACCAGATAATTTATGGTACATCATTCCAGTATACCAAACTGTATGTGATTTCGCTAATTCGTCAGGAGATGAGTGAAGTCACTCTCAAAAAACGTAATGTTAACTGAGAAAACTGTCTAACATTCGAGCATGAAGGTAATCTTAAAGTGCTTATATAATTTCGCTCTATCTTATTGCTGCCAGGTGACATAATGAAAAATACTAATACTGCACCAAACACACTAACTTGTCCGCTATGCCAACACGATGAATATTTGATTTCAGAAAGTGGCGAGAAGTTCACATGCGCTTCATGCGGTTTTCACACAGAACATTTAACACTTATCACTCGAGGGTTAGTTGCGCCTATAGCGCCTCAACCACAGAGTTCGATGTACGCGGTAAGTAGAGCCTGTCATTGATCCAACTTTGAAGCTCAACTAATCGATTAATATTTAAAACCGAAGCGTCTACCTCTTCGGTTTTTCTTCCTTCTAAGCACAGCCTAAATGTTTTGATTCCAGCTCTAATGCCTGCTTCCACTCCTTTTGGAGTGTCATCAATATAGATGCATTCGTGAGTAAGAAACCCCATATTCATCGCGGTGTAGTTGATTAAATCCGGCTCAGGCTTCCAACTATTCGCATCAAATGCAGAAAAAACCTTACCTTTAAAATGATCAGCTAAGCCCGTCATTTCTAGGGACAACTCAATACGGTCTTTTGGCGCATTAGACGCTACGCAAAACTCGATACCTTCCTCTTCAAGAAAATGAAGAAGCTCTTTTGCGCCAGGCATTGGCTTTAAGTGGCTTTGGAAAAGTTTTTGTACGTTTTCTCGATAAAGAGGCTCAAGAATATCTAATGAAATATATAGCCCTAGTCGAGATTGCGTTTCCAGCAGAATGTCAGCGAGTTTGCCACCTTTGAAATGGCTCATACATTCTTCAAGTGTTAACTCACAATTGAATGTAGAAAACACTTGAACAAGTGCTTGGCAACATAGCTTTTCGCTATCCACCAGCGTGCCATCACAATCAAAAATAACGCATTTAACTTGTTCCAATTCCATACAATCACTCAACCATTAAGCTTAGAATTTATAGTAATTGATAAATGCTTTAATGGTAGGCGTAAGGTAACAGTTCTTAGATAGACACTTATTTATCTTCGCGAAATATGCACGAGATCACTAATATGGTTAGTTTCTATCAACAATTTCGATAATAAAACTGAGATCTTACGCTGTTTTCTGAATGTTGTTATGGTCTGGGTAGGCTTCTCTGATAGCAACAAATTCATCAATGTTGTGCAGTAAGATACGGCTTAATTGAGGGTCAAATTGGTAGCCAGCTTCTCGCTCAAATAACGCTTTCACTTGGTCAAGTGACCACGGTGCCTTATAACAGCGGGCGCTTAGTAGTGCATCAAATACATCGGCTACAGCAGTGATTCGCGCAAATAAATGGATATCTTCACCTGATTTACCATTAGGGTACCCTTTGCCATCCCATCTCTCATGATGTTCGTAAGCAATGACCGCAGCCAAGTTAGTAATGTCACCAGAACTGGTATTCAAAAGATCATAACCTGCAGTGGTATGCTGCTTCATAATAACCCATTCCTCTTCGGTAAGACGGCCGGGCTTATCAAGTATGGATTCAGGAACAGTAATCTTACCGACATCATGCATAGGGCTGATGATTTCAATCAGTTCGACATCTCGATGACTTAAGCCTTTTAACTTAGCTAATCTAGCCGACAGCATGGCGACACGTTTTACGTGATTACCGGTTTCACCGGAGCGTGATTCTATCGCCTCGCCTAGCACGTGAATCATCTCTTTTTGTACGCTTAATGTTCGCTTTTGCAGGCGTAATATCTTCTTGTTTTTAACCGCGAGTTGTTTCTTTTGCTTTAAGGTGATGGATTGCATCAGAATAATCGTGCTTAAAAATAAAATTACCGCACCACCGATAATTAACAGCCTTAGGTTTTCCTTAATAAAGGAAGGTGGTTCATTCAATAGCACACTATCTTTCGGAATGCGTGACTGACGCATACCTAACCTTTGAAGCGCATCATAATCAAATACTAAGCGTTTATTGCTACCTGCAGACAATGACGGCTCTAACTCTAGATTGATGTATTGCCCTAATGCAATAACCGCTTCGACACCAAGATTCTCTGAGCGATTCACATACCCACCTAAAATCCCTCCTTGTATAAAGAATTCCCACAGGGTGAATACAGGTGCCGCGCTTTTTTCACCAATCGTTTGTGCGATTTGGCGATAGGTGTAGTAGTTGCCTAAGGCCAGTTCGGTATTGTAGTGAGTAAGCAACACCGCATCATTTAGTGAAGCATGAGACAGTAAGTCAGCCACATCAGATAGGCGTTCATCTCTAAGGGCAATTACATTGATTTGAGGAAATAGTTTTAGCTTGTTTGTTATTTCGTTATAGATAAGCTCTGACGTCAAACTTCGGTCAGCCAAATAGTAAAGAGTTTGGAGCTTTGGTTGGACTTTAGTGATCAGCTTGATGTTACTTTCGATGTCATCCTTCTCATAAATCACCGTGCCTCTATCAGTTATTCGGATTAAGTTTTTAGAAGAGTCATTGATACCAGCGGCAACGACTGGTGTATCACGTTTTATCAGTGGGGCAAGATGTTCTAAAAATTGAATCGCCTTATCGTCAGTAACAATAACGCCATCGAAAGAATAGTGTTTGTATTTCTCTTCTAGGTATTGCTTAAATTTAGCTTCATATTTCTCGTTATTGACTCGCTTAGAATCAAGATATTCGATAGACAGCTTAGTAGGGACAGCTGCACTGCGAAAACCAAGGTCAATGCCTTTTTGAAAATCAGCGGTCCATTGATAAGAAGGTTCGTAGGAGTGTAAAACCAGCACTCGCTTCATCTTCCACATATTAGAGTCGGCGATTGCAGGATTCGAGATAACACTGACAAAAAGTAGAACGAATCGGCACAGCTTTTTCATGAGTAAACTCGAGAAATTAAGAAGTTCGAAGTTTACTCTATTGAATACGGCTTGTGCCTCTAGTTTTATAACTCAAGCCAATAATTAGGCGTTGAAGTATGATCTTGCTCCCAAACTTCAATGACACGAGATGCTAGATCAGCCACTTCACCGCCTTTATAGACGAGGTCGGAAACCAACAAGTCACCTGAAGCGAAAGTTGATATTGCAGAGCCAACCACCTCCCCTCCTGTCATCGCCAAATAAAGGTTATGCTCATCTGACAAGATGATTTGAGTAAAGAACTCTAAGACGTTTGCTTTGTCGCCGTCATTTTTAAACATTGAGCTTTGACTTAGTGCAAACATGACGGTCATTTTATGAAAATCAACGAGGAAGATTTCGAGTGATGGGGCGGTGGAGGTGTTAGGAGTAAATGGTTGAAGTGTTTTGTGAGTTAGTGAGTCAAGGTAGAGCTGCTTGCCTAAGAGTGTCTCTTTAGCCGGAAAGGCGACGTCAACATGACTAACAAGCCAATCTGTTTTTAGTTTGGCAATTGCAGGTATTTCGTTATTCATTCTTTTATTACCTATTAGATTTTAGCCCCAAATATCGCAATTATTTGGAAGGCAAATGTTCGACTTAGGAGCCGAACTACAGCCAAAAAGCATACAGACCATCAAGATAACCAACAAGCCTTTTAATTTTTTCATTTTAAATCCCAACCTAAATCACTTTAATTATCACTCGATTAAATTTTTGATAATAAACGCAAACTCATATCATCTGAGCATAATCTTTCATACAATCGTTAGAACTTTCCACATAAAGGAACTATTTCATGAAAAAAGCGCTACTTGCTGTTGGACTTATCGCGTTAATCACTGGTTGTTCAGACAATGAAGTTGGCGACGTGTCTCTAGGCATGTTCACGATGAAAGATATCAAACTTAACACACTCGTTGATCCAGAAGTTCCTGGCGTGACTTGCCACGTAGCAAGTATTGAGGCCGACTTTAGCCTTGCGGATCCAAGCGACAGCTCAATTTCTTGCCGTCAAACTGGCGAAATCACACCAGAGATGCTTGCCGACATAGACAAAAGTAAGTCCGGCGAAGTCGTCTTTAAGAAGTCGAAAAGTGTTTTCTTTAAAGCGATGAAGATCCGCCGTATATACGATCCTGCGAACCAAACCCTTATGTACCTATCGTATTCAACGAAAGAGACTTCTGGTAGCTTTAAGCATAGCTTATCAACGGTCCCTCTATGGGGAACTAAAGCATATGTCGAGCCAACAGCGGCAGTAAATCAGCAGTAAAGTCATAAATATGAGTTCATTTGGTTATTCGCTGCCCAAGTGAACTCAAATGTAATAAAAATGAAAGATAGTCGGAAATTTTGTGATATCATGCGGCAAAATTTTCCCACTATCTTTTTTCATATGAAGTTTCCTGGTCAGCGTAAATCTAAGCACTACTTCCCTACTCACGCCCGTGATCCATTGGTCAATCAGATTCAACAAACTCCAATGTTGCACCGCCCTACCATTGTTGGTGTTGGTCAAACGATTGTTGATATCGAAGCTCGTGTAGACAATGAGTTCTTAGAAAAGTATGAACTGAGTAAAGGCCACTCTTTAGTGCTAGAAGAGAGCAAAGCCGATGCTTTATATGAAGAACTTGTAGAGCGTGGTTTAATTACTCACCAGTATCCAGGTGATACCATTGGCAATACCCTTCACAATTACTCGGTACTTGCTGACAGCAAATCAGTGTTATTAGGCGTAATGTCTAAGAATATTGAAGTCGGATCTTATGGATACCGCTATTTATGCCGTACTTCTTCGCGCATGAATTTGAATCACCTTCAGACAGTAGATGGCCCAATTGGTCGTTGCTACACACTTATCTCTGAAGATGGCGAGCGAACCTTCGCAATTAACGAAGGTCAAATGAATCAGCTTAAGCCTGAAAGCATTCCAGAAAAAGTGTTCGAAAAAGCCTCAGCGTTAGTTGTGTCTTCATACTTGATGCGTGGTAAGCCTGAAGATCCAATGCCACAAGCCGTTCAAAAAGCCATTGAATACGCTAAGTCGCATAATGTACCTGTTGTATTAACACTTGGTACCAAATATGTCATCGAAGGCAATGCTGAATGGTGGCAAAACTATTTAAAAGAAAACGTGACTATAGTTGCGATGAACGAAGAAGAAGGTGAAGCTTTAACAGGCGAAAAGGATCCACTTCTTGCATCCAATAAAGCGTTAGAGTGGGTTGATTTAGTACTTTGCACTGCCGGCCCCATTGGCCTTTATATGGCAGGTTACACGGAAGAAGCACATAAACGTGAAACGACGTTACCCCTTCTTCCTGGTAACATCCCTGAATTCAACAAGTACGAATTCAGCCGCGCTATGCGTAAATCTGATTGCACGAACCCAGTTAAAGTTTACTCGCACATCGGCCCTTACCTTGGTGGTCCATTAGAGATTAAAAATACTAACGGTGCGGGTGACGGTGCTTTGTCTGCGCTCCTGCATGACATGGCGGCTAACAGCTACCATCAAGTTAACGTTCCAAACTCAGAAAAGCATGAACAGACGTGTTTGACGTACTCTTCACTTTCGCAAATTTGTAAGTACGCGAACCGCGTGAGCTATGAAGTGTTGACTCAGCACTCTCCTCGTCTCTCTCGCGCATTACCTGAAAGAGAAGATAGCTTAGAAGAAACCTACTGGGATCGTTAATCATACGCTTCTTCAAAAGGCTGCATTTTATGCAGCCTTTTTTGCTTTGTGGCTATCGGCACATAACGGATTTGATCTCGCGCAATGTAAGCGTAGATCTGCTACCTTACAGCACATCTAACTACACTTCTAACTTTACAAAGCCAATTTCGCCAGTATTATCACGAAGCAAACGTTTACCTAACTTAAGTTAGCCTGCATAGGGAGTATTTATGCTATCTGACATTGATATTTGCCGTAACACACCACTCTCGCCAATTTCTCAAATCGCGCACTCATGTGGACTCAACGAATCTGAATTTGAAACTTACGGAAAGAATAAAGCTAAAGTTTCGCTTTCTTGCCTCAAGCGGCTAGAAAACCAGTCAAACGGTAAACTGATTGTTGTTACCGCAATCACCCCAACTCCGTTAGGTGAAGGTAAAACCGTCACTACCATTGGTTTATCTCAAGGCTTAGCAAAACTAAATCGCTCAGTCATGGCATGCATACGTCAGCCTTCAATGGGGCCAGTTTTTGGTGTGAAAGGAGGGGCTGCAGGCGGTGGCTACTCTCAGGTCGCACCAATGGATGAACTCAATCTGCATTTGACCGGAGATATCCATGCGGTCACCGCTGCTCATAACCTCGCTTCCGCAGCGATAGATGCAAGGATCTACCATGAACAACGCCAAGGGTATGAAGCCTTTGAAAAGCGCTCTGGACTTAAGGCACTACGTATCGACCCCAATAACGTCACGTGGAAACGTGTTCTTGACCATAATGACCGCGCCCTACGTATGGTTGATGTAGGCCTTAATTCCCAGGGGAAAACGGTTAATGGATATGAGCGACAAGATGGTTTCGATATCTCTGCGGCATCAGAGCTCATGGCCATACTTGCCCTAGCCCACGATCTGCCAGATTTAAGGACTCGAATTGGACAAATAGTCATTGGTTACGATTTTGATGACTCGCCAATTACAACAGAAGATCTCCAAGTTGCTGGTGCGATGGCAGTTACGATGAAAGAATCCATCAAACCCACCTTAATGCAAACCCTTGAAGGTGTACCTACGCTGATTCATGCGGGTCCGTTTGCAAACATCGCTCATGGCAATTCCTCTATTATTGCAGATAGAATCGCGTTAAAACTCTCAGATTATGTGGTCACTGAAGGTGGATTTGGCTCAGATATGGGTTTCGAAAAAGCCTGTAATATCAAAGCTCAAGCATCAGGTAAAGCGCCAGACTGCGCGGTAATCGTAACGACACTTCGTGGACTAAAAGCCAACTCAGGACTGTATGACCTTAAGCCTGGAATGGCGTTGCCTGAAGCCCTATTTCTGGATGACAATGATGCTCTACTTGCGGGTTTCGAAAACTTGAAGTGGCATATCGACAACGTGAATAAGTACGGGATCCCAGCAGTCGTTGCGATTAATCGATTCCCACAAGATTCAAACCAAGAGCTTGCATTGTTAGCCGAATGGATAAAACAATACGACTCGGAAGTGGAAGTAGAAATAAGTGAAGCCTTTGCCAACGGTGGTGATGGTGTATCCAAGCTCGCAGAAAAGGTACTCAAGGCATGTGAAAAACCAAATTGTTTCAATCCCTTATACCGCCTTGAACAATCACTTCCGGAAAAGCTGATGGCAGTCAGCGAAATTGGATATGGCGCTTCGAGCATCACCCTCTCTGAATCGGCACAATCCCAATTGGCCATGATGTCTGAACAAGGATATGGAGAACTCGCGGTATGCTTCGCAAAAACGCCGCTTTCAATATCTACGGAAGGACATATCAAAGGTGCGCCTAAAGGGTTTGAGGTTCATATAAGAGAGCTCAAGCTGTGTGCCGGAGCAGGATTCATTTATGCTCTGTGCGGAAATGTAATGACCATGCCAGGCTTACCAGATAAACCAGCGTTTATGTCTCTCGATATAGACGAACAAGGCAACATCATTGGCTTAAGCTAATAGCATTTGGCAGAGTCGTTTATCTGGCTATTTACAGTGTAAACGACTCTGCCTTCATGTTTTGAAGCACATAAGTATCTCCTAACAAGTAGATGAATAACTTATTGAGGAGAAGATCACATTAAAAAACCATATGAAACTGTACTATTTCCCTAGCTCTATGAGGGAAATATGAAAATTAAACTTGCTAAGCTTTCTGGACAATTTGTCTGTACGTTATTTGCCTTAGGAATCGTACCTGCTTTATACATTTCAGCTGAACTTAAACGCATTGGCACGCAGTACAACGACAGTATTCAGCAAACTCACTACAATCAAGTTGAATACAGTTACCATGAACTATCGAACATCATACGCCAAATTTCGACCTCAGTTCCTACTATTGCTCGCTCTAAAACACTCATACGCGCAATCGAAAATCCTGATCCTGTTAACTTTGAGTCGGTCCAAGATCTATGGACCATGCTTGCTCGTGGCCAAAAATATTATTCCCAGTTGCGCTTTATCAATAACGATGGTTTTGAGGTTATTCGCGTTAACCACGAAGACAATATCACGACGGTTATCGCGCCAAGTCAGTTACAGGACAAGTCAAATCGAGACTATTTTCAGAAAGCTAAAACGCTAAAGTCGCGTGAGGTCGTTTCTTTTGGTTTAGATCTAGAAATTGAAAATGGCTCGATCGTACAACCTATTATCCCGGCACTAAGAATTATCACACCAGTCGAATCTAGAGGAAGACGACTTGGGTATTTTGTCGCGAACCTAGATATGCAAGAAATCTATTCCCGATTAAAATACGACAGAAGTAACCGCGCACTGCCCACTCTGATTAACGAGCGTGGTTACGTTGTAATGTCTGAAAATTTAGATAACGCTTTTGGCCATTTACTGGATGAGCGCCGTGCTAACACCCTATCAGTCACCCATCCTAACCTCTGGAAAAGCATCCTCTTAAATGATTCTGGAAGTTACTTTGATGGTAATTATTGGTACTTTTACTCAGATGTCAGTTCCGCTATTTCTCAGTTCCATGATCCACTGTACATGGTTTTGAAAGTGACGGATTCCAAACTAAAAGATAATTACGATAAAGAACTGCTTTCCACTTACGAACAAGCCTTTGGACTATTCATCATAATCGTTGGGATATCAGTGATATTTGTGTGGTGGAACTACCGCCATAACAAAAACAGCATTGAAAGCCAGTTAGCGAAAGCGGCGATGAATGGCATGTCGGCACTGGTTATCACTGATAGAAACAACAGAATCATTCAAGTTAATCAAGAATTTACTAGAGCTAGCGGTTACACCCTTGAAGAAGTAAAAGGCAAACAACCTTCCATTTTCGCTTCCGGTCGATACAACCAAGAATTCTATGTCAATATGTGGAAGGTGATTCAACAGGATGGGATTTGGGAAGGCGAAGTCGTAAACCGACGTAAAGACGGTTCATTGATCACCGAAATTCTACGCATACAAACCATCATGGACAAAGATGGAGTCATTCAGTTTTATGTCGCATCCTTTGTCGACATTTCCAAGCGTAAAGAGCTAGAAGATCAACTAAGAGAACTTAGTGAAAAGGACTCGCTAGCGGGTTGTTGGAACCGTCGTAAATTTGATATTGAGCTTAGAGAACAATCCAATTTAAGTGGTCGATACCCTGATAAAGAGATCTCTTGCCTTGCGATAGTCGACATTGACCATTTCAAACGAATTAATGATGAACACGGTCACGACTACGGTGACAAGGTCATTAAAACAGTCGCACAAGTACTTTTAAGAGAATGTCGAGAAACCGATTTTGTGGCTCGTATAGGCGGTGAAGAGTTTGGACTCATTCTCCCTCACACGGCGGTTGGCGAAGCAAATTATGTTCTTAACCGTTTAAGAACAGCCGTAAGTTTAGAGTTAGAAGGCAAAGTCACCATTAGTGGAGGCATAACGAATATTACAGGCGATGCGAATCAAAACTATAAGTGTGCAGACGTCGCCCTCTATGATGCAAAAGCCAACGGTCGAGATACGATCTGCCAGTTCTTAAGTAACGAACTTAGCGAGATCGCATAACCCTTTCATAGCTCTTTTGGTCGCCCTTACTTATTCTGAGTAAGGGTGAAACTCTAACTTGTCCCCATTCACCACCATCACACAATCCATTCCAGCCGCGTGTGCTGCTTTTTTGCCTAGTTCGGTATCTTCGAATACCACGCATTCAGATGGGGTCAGGTTGAGTTCTTCGCATGCTTTTAAGAAGGTATCTGGGCTTGGCTTATGGTTGACCACATCCGTAGCAGTGACGATAGAATCTAGCAAAGGCACTATATCGTGGTTCTTTAATAAGCTCATCGCGCTTATTCTTTGGCTCCCCGTCCCTACCGCGAGTTTTTTCTTGCCGTGGTAATGTGTGAGCACATTATGACTGCAAGGGATAATACTGCCTTTGTCTTTTAGGTTAGTAAAGGTGTGCATTTTGTACTTGGAGACAGTTTCTGGATCCAAGTTTAGCGCTAACTTACGGTTGATCTCCGAAACGATCTTGAAGCTCGGCATCCCACCTAAGCTATGTAGCCAAGTACGTTCAAATTCGAATCCAAAGTGCTGAGCAGTAATTGCCCAAGCTTCTAAGTGTGCTGGCATGGTATCGAGTAACGTACCATCCATATCAAAAATGAGTCCCGCGTATTTGTCCAAGTTCACTATTACTACTTCTCTCTTTATTAAAGAAACATACTGCCAGTCTAAGCAAGAAACAGTATCATGCCTCTAACTTATCTTTAATACTGCTTATCATGCTCCAAATATCCAACTCAGTCACCATCCAAGCTTGGGAAATTCAAATTACCGCTATACGTGCACAAGGTGCTGGCGGTCAGAACGTGAATAAAGTATCCAGTGCAATCCACCTCAGATTTGATATTAAGCATTCAACACTCCCTGACTTTTATAAAGAGCGTCTGCTTTCATCAAAAGACAGCAGAATCACAAAAGACGGTGTAATCATTATCAAGGCGCAGCAGTTCAGAACCCAAGAACAAAATAAAGAAGATGCATTATCTCGTTTACGTGAATTAATCCTTAACTCGACCAAAGTTCAGAAAACAAGACGTCCAACGAAACCTACAAAAGGATCACAAAAACGTAGGCTAGAGAAGAAAAGTCAACGCAGCCAAACCAAAAAATTGCGAGGCAAACCTTTATAGTTAGAATTACAAACTCTTACATATATATCAATTACTTATTGTTGGGGTTACCATACCATTACTTTACTATTGACAAATAAGATAGTTATTTAGTACACATTTAACTATGCAATGCTAAATTTATAAGTGCACAACGATTATTTAGGGGTTTATGATGAATATTAAGCAAAAGCTGTATTCGTTGGGTTTCATCGCCATATTTGGCGTACTGGCGCTGTTATTTACTGCTACGCATTTTGCTAGAACATCTGCAGAAATAAACCAAGCAGTGAACTTGGTCTCCCAACTAGAAATACGACTACTCAATTTACGTAGAAACGAAAAAGATTTCCTGCTTCGAAAAAATTTAAAATATTTAGATAAATTTAACGGCAACATTTCTCTATTTCTAGATTATGAAAGCCAACTATCAACGATCTTGCTCACTCATGATTTACCTTCCAGTAATTTGTTAAAACAAGATTTGCTCCGCTACCAAAAGGGCTTTGAAGCGCTTGTTTCTGCCTTTAACACTCACGGCTTAAGCAACGAAAGTGGCTTGTTAGGCGACTATGTCCGTGCCTTCAATAGTGCTGAATCTCAAGCACAAGACCAAGATCTACTAAAGCTTAATAAATTCGATGACGAAGTATCCAACGGTAACGTAAACCAAGGGTTACTCTCTGGTATTTCTAACTCTAACTTGATTAATGCCGCGCAGGCTCTTGTTAATCAAAAGAAAGTAATTGGTCTGAAGTATAACGAGGGCTTGTTAGGTGAAACTCGCGGGCTTTCACATAGCGTAGAGGAACAGTTCAAAACTTTTTCTGCTGCACTTAAAGAAGAACAAGCTATCCAACAAGATAGCCTCGCCTTTATTAAGCAAGCAGTTACCATCATCGTTTTACTTGTAATTATCGCTTTGGTATTCCAAATTTCGCGTTCAATTAACCTGCAAGTGAGTAAGCTTTCAGCTGTCATTAAAAAGATTTCAGAAAATAACGATGTTGGTATGCGTGCAGAGCTAACGGGTCGAGATGAGCTGGTAAACATCGGTGATCACTTTAACAAGTTGCTCGAAAAGTTTGAGGCACTGGTGTGCGGTTCTCAGGATAAATCGCAACGCCTGACAAGCAGTACTGGTAACATGCACACCCAGTTAGAAGACGTTATCCAACAGTTCCATGTGCAAGCAGATCATACGACGACAATGGCAACTGCTGTCCAAGAAATGGTCGCAACAATCAATGAGATTTCAGAAAGCACCACGGTTGCTGTAGAAGGCGTTCAACAGGCGGCAAATAATGCCGAAAGTGGTCGTAATGTCGTGAAGACAACGGTTAACAATATTGGGGAGCTTTCTTCTACCCTAGCGAATAGCCAAGCTTCAATCAGCTCTCTGAACGAACACGTTGATAAGATCGGTGGCGCAGTGCATATCATTCAAGAGATTGCGGAACAAACCAACCTACTTGCTCTTAACGCGGCAATTGAGGCGGCTCGTGCTGGCGAGCAAGGACGAGGCTTTGCGGTCGTTGCCGACGAGGTTCGTGCACTGGCAAGCCGTACTCATCAATCAACTGAAGAAATCACGAAAGTCGTTTCTGCTATCCAGAACCAGATGTCGACCGTGGTCACCGATATCGACCAATGTAATAGCCAAGGTCAAGATACCTTGCATGCCTCTGAAAAACTTGATGAAAGCCTAAGTCAGATAATTAATGACATGGGTTCAATTCAAGCTAATTCTGAGAGAATCGCATCCGCAATAGAAGAACAAGGGATCGTGATGAATCAAGTGAGTGAGTCCATAACCGAGCTCAACTCAATCTCAGAAAGCAACATGCAGTCTGCCCAAGATTGTTTGAATGAGGTTAACTCGGTATCTGCGCAAGCATCTGACATGGACAAAGCCGTCGCTGAGTTCAAAACACGTCAAGCGTAGCCATTTTCCAAAAAAACAAAAAAGCTCCTATTTAGGAGCTTTTTTTATTCGGAAAGAGATTACTTTCTAACTCTTCGGAAAGCCGAGACAACCAAAAGAAAAGAAACATACCACCAAGGCACACTACCGCCACTAGACTGCGAACTTCCATCAGACACGCTGATCGTCCCGCCAGAATAGGTAACCTCCCCATTGGCATTCAAGTAGTCTACGCGCTGACTATTACTCGATGTAGATTTTGGCGTTTCGTTTCCTGCTAACACGCTGTCTACCCAATCTCTATAGTCATAGATTTCAGTAAATACAGAGGTAACACCGCCATTGTAACCACAGGTCGACGGTCCAAAGCTTGTGAGTCCGATCTGCTCGTATTCAGAACCGTTATACCAATATATCGGGCCGCCTGAATCTCCCTGACACGTTCCTCCAGTGAGTTTCGTACTTGAACTGTAAGTTCCATTAAAACAAATTTGATTGTTGGTAAGAGCATCACCTTCGACGAACTGCTCAGCACAAAACGAATTCGATATAGGGCTTAGGTTAACTTCAAGTAAGGTATCCGATGTGTCATTCCCTGAGACCGTATTTCCATGTCCAACGGCAGTAAACGTGGTATTTACCGAGTCATTACGATAACTCTCAGAGCTTGGCCTTTGAATGACGTCGTTGACCGTATCGATATTTAATGATGTTTCCAACTTTAGAATGGCAATATCGTTAGCAAGAAGATCACTTAAGCTATTCGAGTAGTCATCACGGTAATAGATTTCCGAAATACGCGCGCGTTGTATGTTTCCCGATGGGTATTCATTCACATCGTACAGTTGCGGGACAACAACGGTAAAGAGTTGTACTGCCTCATCACCGTAAATACAGTGTGCTGCGGTTAAAATATGGTTTTCATCTAAAATGGTTGCGCCACAGTAGGGCTCAGGATAATACACATTATCGTATTCATAACTGTCTAAGAAAAGGTGGGCAATCGAAGGAAAAGTCGCAACGGAGCTATCCGTACCATTGACAATGTACGGAGATATTTCTGTATCGGCTTGGCATAGAAATGACGCGCCAATCATTACAGTGTAACTTAAAGATTTAATGGTCAAATTAAACTCCTTCTCAACCATGGAATCAGATAACTAGGATAATCCATCCCCTATGATTTGAGTATAGAAGTTTTTACATACAGTGGCTAAGCATAAATATTCAGTAAATCATATGCATAAAAAAAGCCGCAGGAAGATCCCACGGCTCACTTAATTATTGAATTTATTATTAACCGCGATAGTAACGCTGAGGTACAAACGGCATTTTTTCAACGGTCATTGCTAGTTTTTTGCCACGAACCTCAGCAAAGACTTCAGTGCCGATTGCTGCAAGATCAGTACGTACATAAGCCATCGAAACTGGTTTACCTGCATTTGGCCCAGCAGTTCCACTAGTTACAACACCAATTTTGTTGTCTTCAGCGTCGAATAATTCCGCTCCTTCACGTACAGGTGCTTTAGTCTGTCCGACAAGACCGACACGTTTGCGTTGCACATCTTTGGTTGCGATTTGTTCAAGAATGATGTCTGCGCCAGGGAAACCACCAGCACGCTCACCGTCTGTACGACGCACTTTCTGAATGCCCCATAGTAGGCTTGCTTCAACAGGTGTTGTTGTCGTATCTAAGTCGTGACCGTATAGACATAGACCACACTCAAGACGAAGTGAATCACGAGCACCAAGGCCGATCCATTCCACTTCAGCTTCAGCGGTAAGCTTACGAGCAAGTGCTTCTGCACGTTCATTTGGCACAGAGATTTCGTAACCATCTTCACCTGTGTAACCACTTCGGCTTACGATACATTCCACGCCGTCAATTTCAAGCTTTTGCACGTCCATGAATAACATGTCAGACACTGCTGGTTGGAAACGAGCTAACACTTCCGCCGCTTTAGGGCCCTGTAAAGCAAGTAGTGCACGGTCATCGATCACTTCTAGCTCTACATCAGATGGCAAATGAGCGGTTAGATGATCGATGTCTTGAGTTTTACACGCGGCATTGACTACCACGAATAAGTGGTCACCTAAGTTCGCTACCATTAAGTCATCCATGATGCCGCCTTGTTCATTAGTAAAGAACGCGTAGCGCTGTTTACCTGAAGGCAGGTCAATGATGTCAACTGGAACCAATGATTCAAGAACTTTTGCAGCATTAGCACCGTGTAGGCGCACCTGCCCCATATGAGAAACATCGAACAAGCCTGCGGCATCACGAGTATGAAGGTGCTCTTTCTTTACGCCTAATGGGTATTGCACTGGCATATCGTAGCCCGCGAATGGAACCATTTTTGCGCCTACTTCAACGTGTAGTGCATGTAGAGGCGTTTTTAACAGGTCTTGATTAGTGTGTTCTTGAGTCATTGTTATTCTCCATTAAGCTGCTCAATCACGGTTACATGAATCTATCGAGCTTGTTTGCTTATATCTCTTATTTAGAGTTCGCTATTCAGCAAGGGTAAAGACATTGATTATTCGATTACACCAGAGCATTTCTTCACTCTAAATCAAATAGCCACAAATCCACTTCAGTAAACTATGTTCACTATAGTAAACAAGCCTGACCCACTTTTATACCTTTAACAAGATTAAAACAGTTCAAAATGTGACATTTAACAATTAAAAAACATAGTTACACCCCAAACAAAAACGCCTTTTTGATGCATTTAACAACAAAAAGGCGCAAGTTTGGAGCGAATCAAAACAAAAGCAAACGGTTGCTTTCACTATAGGAAATTTTAATTTAGTTCGCTTATTTTGCTGTAACCCACAAAATATGAGCGTCATCGTCGCTCGTAGAGATAAGCATGTGCCCCATATTGGCATCATAGTAGACGCTATCGCCTTCTGACATTGGCACAGGTTCGTAGAATTCAGAATAGAACATCACACTACCAGATAGAATCATTAGAAACTCTTCTCCATCATGCCTTACCCAATCTCCATATTCTTCGAAGTTTCTCGCTCGAATACGGCTTTTAAAGGGCATCATTTTCTTATTGGAAAGTTGAGTCGCGAGAAGTTCGTGTTCATACGTTGGCGTAGGGTGTGGTTTCCCTTGCCCACTTTTCGTTAAGTCTCTACGCCCAGTTGCAACCTTTTTTCTTGGTGGTTCAAACAGTTGTGGCATATCTATCTGCAAACCAAGCGCTAGTTTTTGCATAGCTTGAAAAGTAGGTGATATTTGCTCGTTTTCTATTTTGCTTAGCGTAGATCTCGCTAGGCCAGTGCGTTGACTCGCCTCTTCTAGGGTAATGCCTAATTTACTGCGGATATCTTTGATTCGTTGACCTAGTTTTAACGGCTCAATCGTTTGTTCTTGTGATTCTTTTGCCAACGTTAAAGATGGGTATTCATCGTAAATCTCTTCTGACATACATCCCTCTATTTCTTGCTTCCTGTCTATCTTTTCATTGTTGCATGAAGCCGTTTGTTGATTAAAGAGCACACACCAAAATAAAGCGTGCTCTCGGTAACAAAAAATGAAAATCTGTTTCCTATAGGAAATTTTTGGTTGATTGTTCAGGTGTGGGACGCTATGTTATCGACTTGTTAGTTGAAGAGATGCTACTTCTGCTTGGCACTAATGATTGATTTAACATTTGCACAAGCAGCTTTATTACCCACTTTTCGGGATTTATACGTACTGCATTTACCCTACAAACTCTGAAATACATATCAATTCAGAGCAAGTGCAGAATTTAACGCAAGGACTAATGGACAAAAAATACAACTCACCATTAGTAATTAGAAAGGTCATCTACAATGAACAATACTTACCAGAACCATAGCCTAGAAAGCTTTTTCTCTACTACACTTGCTGCTACAGACGACGCAGTGTTTGCCGGTATTCAGGCAGAAAACGCGCGTCAAAACGAACAAATCGAACTTATTGCTTCAGAAAACATTGTTTCAAAAGCAGTAATGCAAGCTCAAGGTACATGCTTGACCAACAAGTATGCCGAAGGTTATCCAGGTCGCCGTTACTACGGTGGTTGTGAGCACGTCGATACAGTTGAAGCCATTGCTATCGAACGTGCAAAGAAACTTTTTAACTGTGAATACGCAAACGTTCAACCTCACTCAGGCGCACAAGCTAACGGTGCGGTAAAACTTGCGCTACTTCAGCCAGGCGACACAATTCTAGGTATGTCTCTAGATGCTGGTGGCCACTTAACTCACGGTGCTCGCCCTGCTCTTTCTGGTAAATGGTTTAACGCAGTACAATACGGCGTAGACCGCGACACATTGGAAATCGATTATGAAGCGGTTCGCGCTCTAGCTATCGAAAGCCAACCTAAAATGATTATTGCGGGTGGTAGTGCTATCCCTCGCGTTATTGATTTCGCTAAATTCCGTGAAATCGCTGACGAAGTAGGCGCTATCCTAATGGTCGATATGGCGCACATCGCGGGTCTAATCGCGACAGGTGCTCACCCTAGCCCACTACCACACGCACATGTTGTTACTACAACAACGCACAAAACACTTCGTGGCCCACGCGGCGGTATGATTCTGACTAACCACGAAGACATCAATAAAAAGATCAACTCTGCAGTTTTCCCTGGCCTACAAGGCGGCCCACTAATGCACGTTATCGCTGCAAAAGCGGTAGCGTTTGGCGAAGCGTTAGGTCCTGAATTTAATACTTATATTGATTCAGTGATCGATAACGCAAAAGTTCTTGCTGAAGTGTTGCAAACTCGCGGGTGTGACATTGTGACTGGCGGAACAGACACTCACCTAATGTTGGTTGACCTTCGCCCTAAAGGCTTGAAAGGTAACGTAACTGAAGAAGCATTAGAGCGTGCAGGGATCACATGTAACAAAAATGGCATACCATTCGACTCAGAGAAGCCTATGATTACTTCTGGTATTCGTTTAGGTACGCCAGCTGGAACCAGTCGTGGTTTTGGCACTGAAGAATTCAAACTGATCGGTGAATGGATCGGTGATGTACTTGATGGCCTAGTTGAAAGCCCAGAAGGTAACGCCGAAGTTGAGCAACGCGTACGCAAACAAGTTAAAGAACTTTGCAAGCGCTTCCCTCTTTACCGCTAAGCTGTTTACAAGATTACAATTTAAATTAAAACCTCATAATTTTTTGGAGAATAAGCAATGGACAATACACTAAAGTTTGCAGACAGCCACGAGTGGGTAAAAGACAACGGTGACGGTACTGTAACTATCGGTATTTCTGAGCACGCTCAAGAGATGCTAGGTGACGTTGTGTTTGTTGACCTACCTGAAACAGAAGACGAGATCGAAGCGGGTGAAAGCTTCTCACTTGTTGAATCTGTAAAAGCTGCTTCTGACATCTACGCGCCAATCACAGGCGAAATCGTAGAAATCAACGAAGAATTAGAAGATAGCCCAGAGCTAATCAACGAAGAACCTTATGAAGGTGGTTGGATTGTTAAAGTGAAGATGGCTGACGCGTCTGAACTAGGCAACCTAAAAGATGCTGAAGAATACCTATCTTCAATTGAAGAAGACTAATTAGTACAAAGCATTATCTAAAGCTGCTCTTTTGAGCAGCTTAATTTTAGGAGCTCGCTCAAGCTTACTAACTAGAGAAAGTAGAACGATACCATGACTGAATTACTTCAAAGCCAATTACTGAAAGATTTGGGGACTCAAAATGAGTTCGTTGCACGCCACAACGGCCCAAATAAAGCTGACCAGCAAAAAATGTTGGACACTATCAAGGCAGCAAGCCTTGAAGCACTGATTGACGAAACAGTGCCATCTCAAATCCGCCTAGAAAAGCCAATGACTCTTGCCGCTCCACAGAGCGAAATGGACATGCTGGCTTCTCTAAAAGAAATCGCAAACCTAAACCAAGTGAAACGCACGTTCATTGGTCAAGGTTACTACAACACATTCACGCCTAACGTTATCCTACGTAACGTGCTTGAGAATCCAGGCTGGTACACAGCGTACACGCCTTATCAACCAGAGATCTCTCAAGGTCGATTAGAAGCACTTCTAAACTTCCAGCAAATGGTTATGGACCTAACTGGTATGGAAATCGCGAACGCATCTCTTCTTGACGAAGCGACAGCCGCCGGCGAAGCGATGACTCTGTGTAAGCGCGCAGGTAAGAGTAAGAGCAAAGTATTCTTCGTTGCCGACGATGTTCACCCTCAGACACTAGAAGTTGTGAAAACTCGTGCTGAATACATCGGTTTCGAAGTACTGGTTGGCTCACTAGAGTCTTTACCAGAGCAAGACGTGTTTGGCGCACTAGTACAATACCCAGGTACCACTGGTGAAGTTCGCGACCTAACAGACATTATTGCGAAAGCTCAAGCGAACAAAACACTAGTAACCGTTGCAACTGACCTACTAGCATCTGCCCTACTTAAGCCTGCAGGCGAAATGGGTGCAGACGTAGTTATCGGTTCAGCTCAACGCTTCGGTGTCCCTATGGGTTACGGCGGTCCACACGCAGCATTCATGGCGACACGTGAAAAGCACAAGCGTACAATGCCTGGTCGTGTTATCGGTGTATCTATCGATACTAAAGGCAACCAAGCGCTACGTATGGCAATGCAAACTCGTGAGCAGCATATTCGCCGCGAGAAAGCGACATCAAACATCTGTACAGCTCAAGCACTACTAGCAAACATGGCGTCTTTCTACGCGGTTTACCACGGTGCTGAAGGCCTGCGCACTATCGCTCGTCGCACACACCACATGACTGCGATTCTAGCGGCTGGCCTAACGAAATCTGGCTATGAACTTGCTCATAACAGCTTCTTCGACACAATCACGCTAAACACTGGTGACAAAACTGACGCGCTTTACGCGAAAGCACAAGCCGCTGACATCAACCTACGTAAGCTAGACGGCAAACTAGGTGTGAGCTTCGATGAAACCACGACAACAGATTGCATCTCGTCGCTATTCGCTATCTTCGGCGTAGAGCAAGACGTAAATGCACTATCAACAGAAATCGCTTCTAACGAATTTGCTGCGATTCCTGAGTCTTGCCGTCGTGAATCTGAGTTCCTAACTCACCCTGTTTTCAACACGCACCACAGCGAAACGCAAATGATGCGTTACCTAAAACAGCTTGAGAACAAAGACTTCTCACTAACGCACGGCATGATCCCACTGGGTAGCTGTACAATGAAGCTGAACGCTGCTGCTGAGATGATCCCTGTAACATGGCCTGAATTTGGTTCAATTCACCCATTCGCACCTCTAGAGCAAGCGGCTGGTTACACGGCACTAGCGAAAGATCTTAAAGAGAAGCTATGTGAAATCACGGGCTACGATGATTTTTCACTACAGCCTAACTCTGGTGCATCTGGCGAATACGCGGGTCTAATCGCGATTCAACGTTACCACGCAAGCCGCGGTGAAAGTCACCGTAACGTTTGTCTGATCCCAAGCTCTGCGCACGGAACTAACCCAGCAACAGCATCTATGGTTTCAATGAAGGTAGTGGTTGTTAAGTGTGATGAAGATGGCAACATCGACATGACCGACCTAGCAGCGAAAATCGAGAAGCACAAAGACAACCTATCAAGCATCATGATCACTTACCCTTCTACGCACGGCGTATACGAAGAGCAAGTGAAAGAAGTGTGTGAACAAGTTCACGCTGCGGGCGGTCAGGTTTACCTAGACGGCGCGAACATGAACGCTCAAGTAGGTCTAACTTCACCAGGCTTCATCGGTTCAGACGTATCTCACTTGAACCTGCACAAAACATTCTGTATCCCACACGGTGGTGGCGGTCCAGGTATGGGTCCTATCGGTGTTAAATCGCACCTAGCACCTTTCCTACCGGGCCACATCGAAAACGGTGTGCAAGGCAGCGACTACGCAGTTTCAGCAGCAGATTTAGGTAGTGCTTCAATTCTTCCTATTTCTTGGGCATACATTGCGATGATGGGTGAACCAGGCCTTACTGAAGCAACTAAAGTAGCGATCCTGAACGCGAACTACGTGATGGAAAAACTTCTTCCTCACTACCCTGTTCTTTACCGTGGTACTAACGGTCGTGTTGCTCACGAATGTATTATCGACATTCGCCCACTGAAAGAAGAAACAGGCATCAGCGAAGAAGACATCGCTAAGCGTCTAATGGACTACGGTTTCCACGCGCCGACTATGTCTTTCCCAGTTGCTGGTACGCTAATGGTGGAGCCAACTGAGTCTGAAGACTTGGAAGAGCTAGATCGTTTCTGTGAAGCAATGATCGCAATTCGTCACGAAATGGCAGCAGTGAAAAATGGCGAGTGGCCACTAGAGAACAACCCTCTAGTTAACGCGCCTCACACGCAAGCTGACCTTTCTGAAGCTGAGTGGGATCGCCCTTACTCTCGCGAACTTGCTTGCTTCCCTTCTCAAGCGGCGAAAAACGCAAAGTACTGGCCAACAGTTAACCGTGTAGACAACGTATACGGCGACCGTAACCTAATCTGTTCTTGCCCAAGTATTGAGAACTACGTAGACTAATTCGTAACAGTACTAAGCCGGTAAGGTCAACGAAAAAGGCGAACCAAGTGGTTCGCCTTTTTATTTTCTATAGATTTATATCGATTTTGCCATTTGAATGTCATTTAAAACAGCCCCATCAAGACGCTCTTTGCCTTTAAGCCCCGTTTCGCTAAACCCATGTTTGCGATAAAAATTTAAAGCTCTTTGATTCGTATCTAACACCCATAATACTACCTGTTCGTAAGAGCTATTAGAGATACGTTTCTCAAAATTATCCAATAAACGGCGTCCTATTCCGAGACTATAAAACTCAGATTTAATATAAAGGGAATTTAATTCGATAGAATGACCCGTTTGGTCACCTCTTGGCGCTCGATAGCTTAAGAACCCAACGATTTCATTACCACACTCTGCGACAAGAACATCGGCTAGATTATTCGCTAGGGTGTTAGTCCATAACTTTTGCCGACGTTCCATATTGTAGCTTTCAATAAACGATTTAGGCAGCAAACCATCATAAGCTTCAGCCCAAGAAGCCACGTGAACCATAGCTATTGGCTGGACATCGTTGATGGTGGCACTTCTGATATTGATCTTCATAATTCCCTTTTAGAACCTAACACCCAAACTCCAAGCCTGAACCATTGATCTTTATATGGCTAGATAGGTGAATTAGAACGATGCACCATCGATCTTACGAACGGGAATACCGGTAAGCACTTCACAATCAGCCATTCTCATATTGACCGCCAAGATATCTTCGGAGCACTTCTGTGTTGTTCTGTAATGCGTTAGGCAGCCACATGAGTTACAACGATGAAACTCTACTTCTTTGTCTCCCCAACAATAGAAAGCCGTTTTCTCAATCATAGTAATTTGAACTGACTCTGGCGAAAAGTACCCCCAAGCTGCAGCATAGCGACGACAAATAGAACAGTTACACTCCCCGACTTCTTCCGGCAGCGATCGCAGCACTAAACTAACGTTTCCGCAGTGACATTTTAATTCCATCTAATAATTCCCTGTATTCATCTATCACTAGGTTCAACAGTTTTCTAAAGCTTTTCCCAGCAAGTGAATTCACACCGCCGAAAAGTCCATCGATAGTAAGAACACATTGCCAATGAGTAAAATACACTTGTGATTATGGATTCATAAAACAAGTTTGAAATGGTCGATTCGACTCTAAGCAATGAAAGAATTAGAAGATAAAATACGAAAAACTCAAAGAATCGAATCAGCAGGTTACGTGCGAAAGAGACGTAAAATGGAGGTCGAAATTTCAACCCTGCCCTTCTTAACCACTTATGCAGCGGTGGATCGTAGTTACACTTCCATATATTTGCGGCTTCTAGCTCTTTAAAGGCACGCCCAAGCTTGTTCTCATAGCTCATTCCCAACCTCCTATTTTGAGGTAAAGAATACACCAATAGCGCCCCTCTAACTTGGAAGCGTTTCAAAATTTCCAAGCGTTGTGGCTTTTGTTGAATACTAGTTATGCATCTTCCTCTAGTTGCACTAATGTCTCCATCTGAACCAATGTTTGAATCATATAATCATTGCGTGAAACTCTTAAATCCTTAGTAATTGTCGCTAGGTTTAAATGAGGTTTTGAATGTAGCATCATCGCTGCTATTGTTTGCCCTGTTCGACCGACGCCAGCACGACAGTGTATAACCGGTACTAACTTCTCTGGGTCATAAATTGCTCGACTTTTCCTTTGGATATAGAAATCTTTCTTATGTCCGGAAATACTCTCAATTAAATTTACCAGCTTTAGTGTTGATTCTGGTTTAATCGTATGATGATCAGGCCAATTATGAACATGGATAACAGGAATGCTTACCGTAGCTTGATAGCCAGAAATATCCAATTGATAGGTTCTTGCTTCAATGGAGTCACCTAAGTCAATCGTATCAGTCAATTTTGACTTCACCGAGATTTCTCCATACCTAGACGATTTTGAAAAGTACTCCGGTAAATCATCACGGCTAATGTCTTTATCGCTTGCGAGCACGACTAAAGCAGGAGTCCTACTATCGACCAGTAATTGAAGTTGCCCTTCAACTTGATGGTCATATGGGTATTGGGTGGCAATGGAGACTATTTCACCATCAACCTTAATAAAATTAGCATTCAAGTCCTTACGGATACATGTATCAATGCTATATGTCAGATTAAAACGGTCTCTTTTAGGATTGAATGGGATACGTCGAGCAGCACGTTTGATACCCATTAACAACTCGGCTTTTGACGTTACATTATCTAGCATTACTACTTATCCCATAGATTTATTGACAGCCAGATTCTACTTTAAACTTCTTCTGGTGCATAACGCCTAATCATGTAGTGAGCAGCGCTACTACCCTGTCCAAGCCAATGTACCTTCAACACAAACCACATCAGAAGAAGAAAGTGCCAAGCATTTTTTAAGTCAGTCTTAAGTTTATCCTCATACAGCCCCTAGTACCCGTTCAATAAAAGCTGACTTTTTTCGACGATATTCTTCGTGAGACCAACTGGTACAAGACATTTTGAGTTCATTGTATTGTTGAACTAATTCCGGGCTTTCACGGAGCTTGTCTCTAAACCCCACAAAGAAGTCAAATTCAGAGCCATTCGCTACGACTTGGAAAGCGACATCTTCACCAGAGCTCTTTTCCATCATGCAAAGCTCTGGAGTTCTTAATGTATTGGATTTTTCGTTGAAACCTAAAGTAGAAAGTAACTTGACTGCATTCTCTAGCTCGCTCCCGTTAACACCAACAAGTATGTCTAGGTCTCCCTTAGATACAGCATTAGGGATAGAAGAAGCTCCAATATGCTCAATTATTGCGCCCGGAAGTAAAGCGGCTATCTCAAGTTCGTACTTACGATAGAGGTTTTCACAATTTGCCTGATATTCATTTGCCTTGTAAAACTGCATATTCTCTCCCCAAAAAGCATAGCGTTAGCCAAAAGGTGTGCCACGTTCAACTTGCTTGGCCAACTGAATTTCAAACTAAAAATGCCGAGTGTAATGCATCAAACTTGATGGCCTTGTTCTGTTTATATACTAGAACGGCACATCAGAAGCTCATCATATGAGACACCGTTTATTCGAAGTGAGTCTATTTCGATACCATAATGCTTAAAGCCAAGCTTTTGATATAGCCCTATTGCTTCTTTATTTTCCGAACCGACTGTCAGCTGAATTTGATCCACACCATCCAAGTTTTCAAATTCACTTAAGATAAACTGAAGTAAATCAGTAGCCATACCCTTCCCGCGATATGACAAGTCAACGAACACACCCCAAAGATAAGATTTGTGGCTAGTTTTCTTTTTGTGTCCTCGTGAGAAACCAGCTATAGCGACCAATTCACCGTTTACAAAAGTCCCAACAATAAATGATTCATTCGATGGGGTAACTCTCACTTTCCATTGCTCATCGGTTAAAGGGAGTTCATCATCCATTCCGTTTTCAAATGACTGGGGCGATTCTTTAAGGCTGAGTAATCTAAGTGCCTTATACTTACACCAGTCCGTTGAAGTTAATTTTCTAATTTCCAAGCTCCCTCCTAAAACATAACGTCCGCTTAAGTGGTAAGCAACGCAATACAAAAACCACCGTATCACACCTTAATCGCACAACTAAGCCAAACCCAAAATGCCAAGTGTTGATATTCTATTTCAATTTATTATGAGTTGCGTTCTGACCACTCCGACCGTAATACCCCATATTTGACGGAGTCATAATACTCACCTTCGTAGTAACGAACTTTTCTCAGCCGTGCCTCTTGCTGAAAACCTATTTTCAAGGCCAAAGACATCATTCGAGGATTACCCGACCAAGTAGTTAAACCAACCCTCTCAATTTCTTTAGTTTCGAACAAATGCGATACCCATAAAGGTAAAGCAAGTGCAGCAATACCCTTACCCCAATACTGTGCATCGTAAATGACTACTCCAGCCTCTAGCCAACGAGTTTCTTGGCACTCCCAGTAGCAACTAACCGTACCAACAGGAATATCGTCAACGGTGATTAATTGTAAGTCTGAGCCAGCCAATAAACGCTGAAATGAAGAACTTTCAAACTGTTCTAATGATGGGTGAGAATAGGGAAAGTAAGGGCCATTGAACTTCATCCATTCATCATTTGAAATGACTAAAGAGTGGAGAGGCCCAAGTTCGTTTTCCTTTGCTTGTCTAATATCTACTTTCATACCTTCCTCAATACTTCCCGATTCTTTGTAGCAAGCTAACGCCCGCTTAACTTGCTGCCAATTGCACCGCACTCAAACAGGCCACCGTAATCACAAATGCCAAACCGAACCAAAAATGCCACAGGTTGGCCATCTTAAATGCTTGTATGGATAATAAACACTTCAATCGGGTAAAGTGAGCCCCAGACTTTAGCTGCAACTAAAGTTCTTCTATCTGGTAGTTCGATTAAACGATGGCTCCTCTATTGAGAGACCGGTAACAAGTACGAACGCCAGATAGAACTCCAAGCACCACACTCGAATAGTCTTCTGGGTCTCGAGCCCGCATTTGCAAGCAAGAGTTAGCTTATTATGAATACAAACACACTTCAAAACATTAATGTCGGCGTTGATACGGGTAAGTCACAATTAGACATCTATATCCGCCCTCTCGACATTTACTTCACCGTCCCGAACACCGAAAAAGGCATCCACGATGCCATCAAAACCATTAAGAGACACAAACCTCAACGCGTCGTTATCGAAGCGACAGGTCGATTAGAAATGCCCTTCATACTCGCCTGTGATAACGCCAAATTACCTTACGTTGTTGCCAACCCGCTGCGCATTAAAAAGTTCGCTGGTGCTATTGGTCAACGCGCTAAAAACGACCGCTTAGATGCCGCACTCATCGCACATTATGCCGAACGAGTTCAACCCGAACTCACCAAGCTAAAAAGTGAAAACATACGTCTTGTGACTTAGTCACAAGACGTAATCAACTACTCGCTATGCAAACCATGGAAAGAAACCGACTACAAATACTACCAAAGAATATCGCATCCACTATTTCTCCCATTCTTACCGCTTTAAAAAATGAGATTGAAAAAGTAGAAGCAAAGATAGCGAAACTGATTGATAGCTGCCCTGAGTATCAAACCAAAAATACAGTTCTTCAAAGCATGCCTGGCGTTGGTAAAGTCCTTGCAGCCTCCTTAATTAGTAATGTGCCCGAGCTGGGTCTTATCACGAATAAACAAGCTTCTTCTCTCATTGGCGTCGCACCGATAACAAGAGAAAGTGGACGCTTTAAAGGCAAGCGGATGATACAAGGAGGGCGAGCTCAAGTTAGAACCGTTATGTATATGGCTATGATGTCAGCCATCCAATGTAACCCTGTTTTTAAGGCGACTTATGAACGATTACTTGCGGCAGGTAAACCCAAAAAAGTAGCAATCGTTGCCTGTATGAGAAAGATGGTTGTGATACTAAATTCTATGCTAAGAGACGGTGTTATGTGGGATAAGAATAGCGCCAAAAATTAACTATTGACGCCATAGTCTCTTGTTATGTGCACAGAATTTCGACTTGCTTAATGGCGTCAAAGAATACTTTATGACACTTAAAATCGGGCTTACTTCCTACTTTATGCCAGAAGAAATTAAACTCATGCCCACCGTCATCTTGAGTAAAGAAACTCCAGCTATTCGGTAGTTCTTGGTCTATTTCGCAAAGCACAAAATGCCACAGTTGATTTTGAAAACCACTTTCCCAGCAGTCGAGATAGTGAGCACTTGATACACTAGATAACCCAGATTCTTCTTCTAGCTCTCTCAAAGCGGCACTTTCGATAGAAATATCCGACGGCTCTAGTGTTCCTTTAACAAGTTGAACCTCAGCTAATGGATGTTCAAACAACAGTAACTCACGATAGTTTCCTGACTTTCTGAGCACTACAGGGCAGACTTTTACTTCCCTTTTCCGGATTCTTTCTTCCACTGAACTCTCCCGTGCATATAACGCCGCGTTAAGTGGTGAACAACGCTAACCACCAAACCTAAACCATTGTACCTTAGACACTTAACCCAACTGGAAGTGAAATCGCCAAGCGTTGGGAATCACTCTTAAACAGTTAGCTGTTGGGCCGAAGTCTCGTAACTGACTCACTAACAACTACCTTAACTTTTTCTGGATCCTGATCCTCGCAATACTCTCGATTTATAAACAACATCACATCATTGCCGTCAGGTTCATCAAATGTATAACTCGAACTCCGACAGATCTCCTCAATTACTTTTTCACTAACTGGGACTGCATGGAAATGACAATTGAAGCCCTTCGAGAAACCAAGTTTGGAGAATATTACCTTTTGAGGAGAAAAAGTGGTTTGAAGTAACCCTTCAACTTTTGCTAACACCAGTCCCAACGAAGCTAATGATTTATCACATAAATCCAATAGTTCAGTTGATTCTGACTTTGAAGCAACCATCAAATAACCTGGATAAGTAGTGTTCATCCTATGATTAACTACCCAATATTCATTTTCAAAAACTACATTCTCATCAGGTATCATTATTTGCTCCTAAAACAGCTAGACATAATGACCCCCACGAGGTGCTAGCCTCCAATATCGTGGGTTAGCTAAAAGCCAGAGCCATAATTAGTGCGTCAAACAACTAAA
>NZ_JBHZSF010000010.1:0-182303 GCF_043642225.1 Vibrio profundi
GTAGTTCAGTTGGTTAGAATACCGGCCTGTCACGCCGGGGGTCGCGGGTTCGAGTCCCGTCCACTCCGCCACTTATTCAGAGTTTCAGCTCTTTAAAACTGAAAATAGGGGTGTAGCTCCAATTGGCAGAGCAGCGGATTCCAAATCCGCGTGTTGGGAGTTCGAATCTCTCCACCCCTGCCATATTTAAAGCCTCAGCAGAAATGCTGAGGCTTTTTTGCATCTATCAACCTATGTTTGCTCTTCTCAATATTGATAGAACATCACTTTATACCGATTTCCTTCCCGAAAAATTAGCGATATATTTCGAAAAAGTTTAAGAACAATGGCAAGATATTTTCAAATTCATACCAAATAAAAATATGACACCAATCACCGCTCTTGCTCTCGTTATCGAGCAACAGCAGGAAGTTCTTGTGGGATAAATAAAATCCCATCAGCAATTGATGTCGGAGTATAGATAGGTAGGCTACCACCAGCGAAGCGAATTGTTTGAGGCTGATTAAATAAAGCTGTTGATGTAGATTGAGATTTAAAATCAATGAAAGTATCAGGAAAGCCTAAGCTGAATAGTGAATGGTTAACTGTTCTTGCTTCTGAATAATAAGGCACGGTATTAATTGCCCACTGCGAACTATCTGGGGTGTAAGCGGCTAAACGCCCTCGGTAAGTCAGTTGTATCACATTATAAGTTGATTTATCAGGATACCGTTTATGAATGGCATCTGTTACTGAACCATGGATAGGTATGGCGTGAATGTTGTGAGCCCATATGGCTGTTTGCCCGCTATCTGGCAGGTTGAACCACTCCTCCCTTAACCAGCGAATGTTTTCAGCTGATTGATTATCAGTAAAAGCATCTTCTAATCCGTTTATTTGGAAGTAGCTATGAGCAGATAAGCTTTTCGCTACCTGTAACCAAAATGATGCGTAGTTTCTAAATTCTCTAGGTGATGTCGGATCGTAATCTGGAATCATTTCAAGTTCTTTCTGAGTCGTAAGGGTGGAGATTAATTCAGATAGAAGTGAAGTTAGCTGATGATGGTCAGTCACAGTGAATTCTCGGTCTGCATACCAAGGGCACATCATTATCGGAGATAATGATTTAATGGTGGCGAAGCTTTCTTGATATAAAGATTGGGAGACTAAATAATTTTCTAGCTCATCGAACATGACACTACATCCTGGATCGCTGTTGATTCTTGCATCGTATCCAATGAGTAGTAGGGGGGTAGTGTCTTTCGGTAACTGATCTACATAATTAAACAAATGTGCTAACTCTGCACTATAGCGGTGTCCGAACATATAATTGGCATCAGGTCCTGTAACCGCGTCCAGCAAATTTTGCTCATCAGCCAGATAGTTTTGCCATGCGGCTAATCCATCATATAACCCTGCTTCGAATGCTATGAAATCAAGATTACCTTCTTCATGGAGGGCTTTTAACATCCGTGCTCTGTAGCTATAGGCTTTAGAGCCCTGATGACTAGCTTCACCTAACCCAATAAAGTCATAGCCAGCAGTCGCGCTGACAAATTGTCTAAGATCTGAGTTACCATAGATGAAGCTTGTACTTTCGAGTGGTGAATGTTCGATTGTGAGGTTTTCTGTATCACTGTTACATCCCATTAATAGAGTAAGCCCAATCAAACTTAATTTTTTCATTATTTAGTCCTTTAGATTGTTTAAAGGTATTCCACTCTATGCTTGGTGAGTTGTTTAGAAGGGGTTTTATAATATGCGACTGATTTTTTAATTTATATTTGTATTTTGCGGTAAGCATTGTGTGAGAATTAACCTAAAATTCATTTTTAGACTATGATGAAATGTTGAAAATTAAGGAAGGTTAATTGTGTTGCGTTTTATAACTGTACTTCTGGGCTGTTGGCTTATAAGCACTTTCACTTTTGCAACTCCGTGGGAAAGTTTTACCACACCTTCTACACAACCCACTCAATCTATAGGCAGTTATGCTAATGGTTGCCTTGCTGGTGCTGACACTCTTCCTTTACAAGGTGAGGGATACCAGGTTATACGCCCTCAAAGGCAACGTTACTACGCTCACCCTAATACCATCACCTTCATTCAAAGTTTAGCTAAGGAGTTGCAGGAAAAAGAAATACCTAGAATATTGATCGCTGATATTGCTATGGCCAGGGGGGGATTATTTTCTTTTGGGCACAGTAGTCACCAAACGGGCTTAGATATTGATGTTTGGCTCAGAGTTACAAAGCTACCTCTGTCAGAAAAAGAACTAGAGAATCCACGAGCGACGAGTGTTGTAGATATTCCTAATTATCGGACTAATCAACATTGGCAGCCATACCATTTTGACATAGTAAAGAGTACAGCGCTAAAGGAAGATGTGGCTAGAATATTTGTCCATCCAGTGATTAAAGAAGCGTTATGCTCAGCTGAAAGCACAAATGAACGGGAGTGGCTAAGAAAAGTGAGACCATGGTTTGGGCACCACTCTCATATGCATATTAGGCTTAAATGTTCTGAAGAAGATATACACTGTATTGAACAAGCACAACCGCCAGAAGGTGATGGTTGCGGTGAAGAACTTGCAAGTTGGAAACCAAAGAAAGGGCAACCTGCTGATAAACCAAATTACATTAAGAAGGCGAAAAAAAAGCCTGAACTTTGTCAGGCTCTTTTGAGAGAGTAAGGGAAGACTATGTCATTCCTTGTATGATAACGAACTTTTCTAGAAGCTCTTCATCAGTCTCAATATTATTAGGATCTGTGATGATACATTTTGTTATTGGGCACACAGATTGGCACGTCGGCTTATCATAGTGCCCTTTACATTCAGTACATAGCGCGGGGTCAATCTCATAGATTTCGTCACCCATAGTAATGGCACCATTAGGACATTCTGGGTCGCACATGTCGCAGTTAATGCAGCTATCTTGAATCAGCAGTGCCATTATTACTTACCAGAAGCGTTACGCGTATCTTGACCTTTGCTCAAGTTACGCATTAGTAGACCGTATTCTAAATCTAGGTCTGCTGGCACAGGAATGAAGACAAAATGCCCGTTGCCTTTAGCATCGTCAACCGCTTCAGATTTTCGGTTTTCCATGACTTCTAGCTTAAACACAACGTTACCTTTCGGCGTCATCATTTCTAAGCTGTCGCCAACTAGGAACTTGTTCTTCACCTCTACTTCCGCAAGGTCGCCACGGCGCTTACCTGTGAATTCACCAACAAACTGTTGAGTATCAGAGATAGAGTAACCGTACTCGTAGTTTTGGTATGCATCGTGTGTATGACGACGTAAGAAGCCCTCAGTGTAACCACGGTGAGCTAGGCTCTCTAGTGTGCCCATTAGGCTTTCATCGAATGGTTTGCCTGCCACTGCATCGTCAATAGCTTTACGGTAAACCTGAGCAGTACGTGCACAGTAGTAGAAAGACTTAGTACGACCTTCAATTTTCAGAGAGTGAACCCCCATCTTAGTTAGGCGCTCAACGTGTTGGATTGCACGAAGGTCTTTTGAGTTCATGATGTAAGTGCCATGTTCATCTTCAAACGCTGCCATTTTCTCTTCTGGCTTGTGTGATTCAGAAAGCAGAACCACTTCGTCTGTTGGTTTACCAAGACCTAGTGTGTTGTCTGGACGTTCGTCTTGAACTTCAACGTCTTGAATCTCAACACCTGTTGGGTTTGCTTCAACGATCTGACCGTTCTCGTCTTCTTTTGCCGCTTCTGTCTTGTATTCCCAACGACAAGCGTTAGTACAAGTACCTTGGTTTGGATCGCGCTTGTTCATGTAACCAGAAAGTAGGCAGCGACCAGAGTACGCCATGCAAAGAGCACCGTGAACAAAGATCTCTAGTTCTGTTTCTGGGCAGTGTTCGCGAATTTCTTCGATCTCTTCAAGTGATAGCTCACGAGATAGGATCACACGCTCAACGCCTTGTGTAGCCCAGAATTTAACGGTCGCCCAGTTTACAGCGTTAGCTTGAACTGAAAGGTGGATTGGCATTTCAGGGAATGCTTCACGAACCATCATGATAAGACCTGGATCAGACATGATTAGGGCATCAGGACCCATATCAACAACCGGCTTAAGGTCGCGAATGAAAGTTTTTAGTTTAGAGTTATGCGGCTGGATATTACATACCACGTAAAGCTTTTTGCCTTGAGCATGTGCTTCGTTGATACCAATCTGTAGGTTTTCGTGGTTGAACTCATTGTTGCGCACACGAAGGCTATATCTAGGCTGGCCTGCGTAAACTGCATCAGCGCCATAAGCGAATGCGTAACGCATGTTTTTAAGGCTTCCTGCCGGTGATAGTAGTTCTGGTACAAATGGTTTTTGTGTAGTCATTGCTCTTTCTCTAAGTTCTGATCTCAAGTCAGGCCAATATCACTAGATGATATTGGAGGGGCGCAAATTCTACGCTAAAAACGCTGAGCTGAATAGCCCTAATCATTCTAATGAGAATAGAGGGGGAGATTTCGGGAAAGGACTCGCCCAGAAAGAGTATCTAGGCGAGGGAGAGCTATTAAGCGTTAGGGTGAGGTAGGCCGCCTAACGACTCAAATAGGTTTGGTAAGAAAGCACTGAATTCACCACATAGAAGTGAGAAATCTGCATCGAAGCGAGCTGCTTGATCTTCACGTGGGATATCATCATTTTCATCTTTCAAGTCATCGCTGTATTTTAAGCGCTTGATGCTGCCGTCTTCGCCAAGGATAAACTCGATACGATCTTGCCAATTGATCAATAACTTGGTTACGACTTTGTTTGCTTCAATGTGGCTTTGAATTTCATCGGCAGAGAGTTCTTGGCTCTTACAGCGAATAACACCGCCGTCTTCCACTATCGCTTTGAGTTCAGCTTCATCGAGAACTTGGATACCTTGAGGGGTTTCACCTGTTTTTACCCATTCAGTCAATGTGTTTTCAATCGGTTGTTCAGGGATTGCAGGTACCACTGGCAGGCTGCCCATTGTTTTACGAAGTAGTGCTAACACATCTTCTGCTTTTTTGTAGCTGCTCGCGTCTACCACAATAAAGCCTTCTTTTGGCATGATCAGCGCGTAAGTAAAGCTACTGCGGCTGAATGCTCTAGGAAGTAAATCGATGATGATGTCTTCTTTTAGGTTATCTTTTTCTTTCTTTTTTAATGGCGTGCCGGTTTCAGCTTCCAGAGTTTCCACTTTTGCATTCAGAGATTCTTTAATCACTGAAGCTGGTAGCATTTTTTCTTCTTTCTTTGCGCAGATAAGAATGCGGTTTTCTGAAACGTGCGTCATCATGTCGCCATGTTTACCCATCGCATGTACCCAACCAAACTTTTGCTTGTCTTGGCTGCCGCATGGAGTAAAGCGGAATTCTTCAAGCTGTTTTTCTAGCTGATCGGCGTTGAACTCAATATCACGATTGAAGCGATAAACTAGGCAATTTTTAAACCACATAATATTTCTCTTACCTTTTTTAGAAGACGCTCATGATAGGAGATTTCCTATCGTTTGTCTTAGATGATATTCAAAAAGTAAAAGTGAATCGTGTGAGACAGTTATGTGAAAATTTGTTTGCAAAGGTCACAAAAGTGTCATAATTAATGCTGATAATGCAATGCGTTGATTAAATACAAAGGTTTTCAATTATGTCGAGAAGGATTCTGGTTGTTGAAGATGAAGCACCTATTCGAGAGATGTTGTGTTTTGTTCTTGAGCAAAAAGGTTATCAAGCAGTAGAAGCCGAAGATTATGATACGGCGGTAACTAATTTATGCGAACCTTTCCCAGATCTAGTGTTACTAGATTGGATGCTACCTGGCGGTAGTGGCATTAACTTTATCAAACATATGAAACGTGAAGAGTTAACCCGTAACATTCCAGTAGTGATGTTGACGGCACGTGGTGAAGAAGAAGATAAAGTACGCGGGTTGGAAGTGGGTGCGGATGATTACATTACTAAACCTTTCTCTCCAAAAGAGTTGGTTGCACGTTTAAAAGCCGTTATTCGCCGTGTGACACCTACTGCACTTGAAGACGTAATTGATGTGCAAGGTTTGAAACTGGATCCTGTTTCTCACCGAGTAACATCGAACGATGGTCCAGTTGATATGGGACCTACAGAATTTAAGATGCTGCACTTCTTTATGACTCACCAAGAACGTGTATATAGTCGTGAACAATTACTAAATAATGTTTGGGGAACCAACGTTTATGTAGAAGATCGCACCGTGGACGTTCATATCAGACGTTTACGTAAAGCACTGGAATCAGCTGGGCATGACAAGTTGATTCAAACCGTGCGTGGTGCAGGTTACCGTTTCTCAACCAAAGCCTAATTGAGATTTGTGTAACCGACAGCGGAGTTATTGATGGTTGAAAGGTTAACCTGGAAAAAGCTGGCTTGGGAGCTGGCTTTTTTTTACGCACCTTGGGTGTTTGTTGGATGGATATTCGGATACATGCCGTGGCTGCTTTTAGTGGCTACGGCTTTGCAGCTTGTATGGCATTTGCATAATCAAATGCGTTTGTCGGCTTGGCTATGGGATGAGAAACGCCTTACTCCTCCTTCTGGGACGGGGAACTGGGAGTCGTTGTTCAATGGTATCTATCGACTTCAGCAGCGCCAGCGTAAGAAGCGTAAAGAGCTGACGAATTTAATTCGCCGTTTCCGAAATGGTGCGGAATCTCTACCCGATGCTGTGGTCGTATTTCGTGGCGAAGGCAACATTGTTTGGTGCAACAAACTAGCGCAACATCTTCTGGGCTTTCGTTGGCCGGATGATTCGGGGCAGCCCATCTCAAATCTCATCCGTACACCTGATTTTATCAAATACATCAATCGTCAAAACTTCTCAGAGCCACTAGAGATGCCTTCACCACTGAATGTGGAGCGCATGTTAGAGCTACGTATTGTGCCTTACACCGAAGGTGAGCACTTGATGGTGGTACGTGATGTTACTCAGCTCAAACAGCTAGAGGGGATGAGACGTAATTTCTTCGCGAACGTTTCACATGAATTACGAACCCCTATGACGGTACTTCAAGGCTACCTTGAAATGACGGAAGACCCTGACATGGTGGTGGGCCCAATGTGGCCTAAAGCTCATGGTGTAATGACTGAGCAATTGAATCGAATGAATAGCTTGGTCAATCAACTGCTGACACTCTCAAAAATTGAAGCAGCACCAATGCATGAGCTTGATGAAGTTGTGAATGTCCCGGCTATGTTGGAAGTGTTAGAGAAGGAAGCGGCGAGCTTAAGTGGTGATCAAGCGCATAAGCTCAACTTTAATATCGATAATAGTTTGCGGGTGTTAGCAGACGAAGATCAGTTACGCAGTGCAATTTCTAACTTGGTTTATAACGCGGTGAAGTACACTCCGGCAGGGGCTGAAGTTAATGTGCGTTGGTATCAAACCAGTCAAGGAGCTTGTTTAGAAGTCTCTGATACCGGAGAAGGGATTGAGCCACAGCATCTCCATCGTTTAACTGAACGTTTTTACCGAGTCGATAAAGCTAGGTCACGAGATACCGGAGGCAGTGGGCTCGGTTTGGCTATCGTAAAACATGCGTTGACTCATCACGATTCCCATTTGGAAATACACAGTGAACTTGGTGTAGGCAGTACTTTTTCTTTCACTTTACCTAATCGGTTAACGGTATGAAGAAAGTAATTCTAGCCTTATGGGCCAGTTTCAGCTTATTGGCGACTCAAGCCGCTAATGCCGACGAGTTAGATAATTATCAAAAGATCCCTGGGGTGTCGGGTAACTTGCTTTCTGTTGGTTCAGATACTTTGGCAGGAATGACGACTCTATGGGTAGAAGAGTTCAAAACTTATTACCCAAATATTAATGCTCAAGTTCAAGCTTCAGGTTCAGCCACAGCGCCTCCAGCACTGACTGAAGGAACTGCACAATTTGGCCCTATGAGTCGGCCAATGCGCTTAAGAGAAATCGAAGCTTTTGAGCGAGAACATGGTTATAAACCGACGGCACTTCGTGTCGCCATTGATGCTATTGGCTTATTTGTTCATCGTGATAACCCTATCGAAGGACTTAACTTCCAGCAAATTGATGCCATTTTTTCCGAAACGCTCCGCTGTGGAGCCAACGAAAAAATGAAAACGTGGGCTGGATTAGATGTAGGTGAACCTTGGTCTAATCGCCATTTTCAATTGTTTGGACGCAACTCGGTATCTGGCACTTACGGTTATTTCAAACAAAATGCCTTATGTGGTGGCGATTTTAAGAATCGAGTGAACGAACAGCCAGGGTCGGCCTCGGTTGTTCAGTCGGTGGCCTCATCTATTAGTGGAATTGGTTATTCAGGAATTGGTTATCGAGTAGCAGGCGTTAAATTAATTCCCATTGCCCAATCTGGTGATGATTACGTACACGCTAACCGAGAAAATATTTTGAATGGAACCTATCCTCTTTCTCGATTCTTATATGTTTATGTAAATAAACACCCGAATAAACCTTTGTTACCTGTCGAAAAAGAATTCCTGACGTTTATATTTTCTAAGCAGGGGCAGGAGTTGGTAGAGAAAGATGGTTACCTTTCGATACCAAAGGAATTCGCTAAGCAAGAACTTGCCAAAGTTGGGCTTTAGCTCGCTTACCTTATCGAAATCAGGTTGGTAGCGAGAGCTGCCAGCCTATGCTTTCCCATAGCACCTGCTCATTGAAAAAATCCGCGGCGAGTAGCTTGTTGTCTTCAAGCCAATGCTTATTTGTGCACGTTAAAGCCCACTGATCGGTATCGATCAGTTTGATCGCTAGATCTAATTGTGGCGCGTCACTGCGTTGCCCGTTAACCAGAATCGCAATCCTAAGAATTCGAATTAAATCGATGACTTGCTGATCTTTAAACAAATTGAAAGTAGGCATTTCATGGATCTTCAGCGCTTTACGTTGAAAGCGAGCCAAAGTAGATAGCAATAACTGTTGCTCAGTATTAAATCCCGGCATTGTAGTGTGGCGAAGAATGTACGCCGAATGGCGATGAAACGCTCGAAAGGCAATACTAAGTCCTACTTCATGCAACAACGCTGCCCAGTTGAGCAAATCGAACAGCTCGCTGTTTTTTTTGATGCCTAGGAGCTGGTGAGATTGTTTTAGTAATAGGTGAGCTTGCTGCTTCACGTTGTTCGCATGTTCGATATCTACATGATGCTTTTCAGCGAGGTTCTCTGTCGTGCGCATTCGAATATCGGTGCGGTGGAAGCGCTCTTCCATTTCATAAAGCAGCCCCTCTCGCAGTGCGCCATCCGAGTAATGCAGCTCTGACACCTCTAAGTCTTGAAGAATGGCGGATAAGATAGCCACACCAGCCGCAAAAACGGGTTTACGTTCTTCACTTAACCCTGAGAGCTTTAAGTTATCGACGCTACCAAATTCACATAACTTTTCGATTAACTTTTCTAAGCGTTTAGGGGTGATGATGCCATCGGAATAGTTCATCCCGATTAATACTTCTTTGATTGCTTTGATGGTGCCTGATGAGCCTATGGCTAAGTCCCAGCCATGCTTCTTATATTGATTGGTAAGAGGTTCAATTTTTTGTTCGGTGGCTAATATCGATTTAACGAAGTTAATTTTAGCTAGCTTTCCTTGAGTAAAGTATTTGTCGCTAAAACTGACACAGCCCATTTGTTTACTGTTGACGTATTTAGCAGATAGGTGATTACCAATGATAAGCTCGGTACTGCCACCCCCGATATCAATGACTAACTTGGAAGGTGACTCAGTTTGTGTATGAGCGACGCCCAAATAAATAAGACGTGCTTCTTCTTCTCCTGGGATGACCTCAATGGGGAATGGCAGTATCTCTTTCGCTCTCTGAATAAAAATATGAGCGTTATTGGCTTGACGTAAAGTATGGGTTGCAGCGATACGGACATTGTCAGGAGCGAAATCGGTGAGCCTTTCAGCAAACATCGCTAAGCATTCTAAGCCGCGTTCAATGGCTGCATTGCTCATGTTTTTTTGCTCATCTAACCCTTGAGCAAGACGAACCCTTTGCTTGTGTCGACTGACTAACTGCAAATCTTGTCCTACGACTTTGGCGACGACCATATGAAAGCTATTTGAACCAAGGTCTATGGCTGCAATTTGTCTGACGGTCTGATTAAGGTTCTTGCTCATGGGTAATTGATTTCTCCCGACTCTTACGAGTTTGTTTCTCTACTTGCTTTAAGTATTCATAAATTGCGATTTGAGAACGACGCTTTTTCTTGTTGCCCCTTGGAACGTAACGATTACTCATCTCTTTATCAATCAGTCGAGCTTTTACGGTATCAGTAAAGTGAAGCTCGATGATGTCTATGATCCTTTGTTTTAACCTATCGTCTAGGATTGGAGTTGCGACTTCTATTCGGTGATCCAAATTACGAGTCATCCAATCCGCTGAAGATAGATAAACAAGTGGGTCGCCATCGTTATGCAAAATCATGACTCTTGGGTGTTCTAAAAAACGGTCAATAATACTGATGATTTGGATATTCTCGCTGACTCCTTCTATTCCTGGAACCAGTGAACACATACCACGAATAATCATTCGTATTTTGACTCCTGCTGAGCTGGCTTCGTAAAGTCTGCTTATGAGTTTTTTGTCGACCAGATTATTCATTTTTAGTGTGATCTTGGCCTTTTTGCCAGCTTTAGCATTGTCTATTTCATTTTCTATCAGCGCATTAATTTTTTTACGCGAATTGCGTGGTGACACTATCAGTTCATTGAACTTGACGGGGCGATACGGGTTTTCAATGTAACCGAAGACGTTTCTTACTTCATAAGCGATATCGTGATTTGCCGTCAATAAGGAAAAGTCAGTATAGATACGGGCATTCTTCTCGTGAAAGTTACCCGTTCCAATATGCACGTAGTAATTGATTTCATCTTGTTCGCGGCGGCTGATAAGCAAAAGCTTTGAGTGAATTTTAAGGCCAGGGACGCCGAACACTACATGCACACCAGCTTCTGTCAGTAGCTTTGCCCATTCAATGTTTGCCTCTTCATCAAAGCGAGCTTGAAGTTCAACTACAACTGTGACTTTTTTCCCATTATGTACCGCATCAATAATTGAGCTCATGAGTTTTGAATTTTTTGCCACACGGTAAATATTGATTTTGATGCTTAAAACCCCAGGGTCAAAAGAAGCTTGTCGAACCAATTCTGTGATGTGGTTAAAGGTGTGGTAAGGGTAATGAAGCAAGATATCTTGCGCTTTGATGGCATCAAAGTGGTTGTTGTAGTGATCGAAATCAGCACAGGTCATCGGAGTTAGGGGTTTATTTTCTAGATACTCTCTACCCATGTTAGGGAAATCGATAAAGTCTTTGAAATTATGATAGCGTCCTCCCGGGATCAAACTGTCGTAATTCGAGATGCCAAGTTTAGCGCAGAGAAAATCCAGCATCGCTGGTGGCATGTCTCGTTCATACACGAACCGAACCGGTAATGCGGTCAGCCTTTGTCCAAGCCCTTCCGACATTTGCTCAAGCAGACTGTGCTCCACCTCATGGCTTAAATCATATTCAGCATCACGGGTCATTTTCATCGCATAGCAGTTGAGTTGATCATACTCAAAAAAACCATAAAACAGTTCGTTGAGGCAATAGCGGATGATATTGTCGAGCAAAATAATGGTTTTACGCTGCTTACCTTTTTGCTCTGGTAAAGTTACGAAACGGGGCAGGTGATCCGTTGGGATCTCTAAAAGGGCATATTGCGCCGCGCCTTGGTGGATGAGTTCCACAGTAAGGTAAGCGTACTCATCTTTCAAAAATTGCAATACATCGATATCTTCAGTGATGAGTAAAGGGGTAATGTGCGGAAGAACTTTCTTTTTAAAGTATTTTTTTACCCATTTTTGTTGAGCTTCATCGAGCTGATTTTCATTGACGAGGAAAATTCGGCGACGAGCCATTTCTAAGATCAGCTCGTTATAAAGCTCGTCGAAACGCTGATTCAGTTTTAACGCTTTTGCCTGCATTTTGGTGAGCAGGTGCTTGGAATTATCATTTCCCCCACGTTCTTGGCTGATTAAAATCCGACGCTTAACATCCGAAAAGCGTACCTTGTAGAACTCGTCGAGGTTATTTGAAAAAATGCCGAGGAAGCGAATTCGCTCGATTAAAGGAACCGATTTATCAGCAGACTCTTGTAAAACTCTCTCGTTAAAAGATAACCAGCTTAGTTCTTTTTCGATATAGAGTTTTTCTGCATTCATGATTCAATCCTAGACATTCAGAAGAGCTTGATATCTCTCAAATTACAAAAAAATGAGCAGCGTAGGCTGTTTTTGTTACGTTATTATTTCAGCCAAGGGTTCTGATAAAAGTTACTATTAGTTTCAGTTGTTTAATGTGAACTGTAATATAATTGTCATGTAAACGACATACTATGACAGTAGCTCAAAAAAGGTAGAGAAATCGATGGCCGCAGCCGAATTTTCATTAAAGGAACGAGATAAAAAAAGGTGGTTGAAAGATCGTCTGGTTCGTTTTGCGGTGACTTGTGGCGGCGTTAGTGTATTAGCTGCGTTAGTTTTGATCTTTGTTTACCTTGCGATGGTGATTCTTCCTGTCTTTTCTGACACTGGCTTAGAAACGGATCAAATCGTAAAACCTGTTACGATTGAACAGCCTGTCGCGTTAACTATAGATGAATATGGCTCTAATGCGTTAATTATTGACGCTAATGGACGAGCTGATTTTTGGGCGTTAGGTGAGTCATCTATCACACCATATTATTCTGAAGTTGCACTCTCCCAGCCAGTCGCATTTGCGAAAAGCCCTGCTGCCAATAATTGGTTTGCTTTTGCGAATGCGCAAGGCAAGGTTCAACTCTTTCAACCGGAATTCTCAGACCCTCTCTGTATACAAGGGCAAACCCCGACCTCAAATATTGAATACCTGCAACCATCGGGTAATCCAATTTCATTCAGCTCTTCGAGTAACCCTGTACGAGAATTCTCATTCTCTGTCAGTAACCAGCGACTTGTCGTGGCAGCGCAGCTTAATGACGGGGCGATCGTTGTAAAAACTTATCAAGCTGCATTGAATGGAGAGTACCGTGAAGTTGAATCCCAAATGTTATCTTCTGATATCGGGTGGCAAGATCAGCTACTCATGACTCCTAATGGGCAGACGTTGTACTTACGTCATGGCTCAGAGCTTATCGTTTTACCCCTAGAGGACGGAAAGTTCAAAGTTAGAGATGTATTGGATTTAAGCTTAGGGGATGCTCAACACGCCGTAAAAAATATCGACTTGTTGTCTGGAGCATATTCACTGTTAGTAAGTCATATCGATGGTCGAGTGTCACAGTGGTTTGATGTTTTAAAAGATAAGCAGCGTCAACTGACTCATATCCGAGATTTTCAGTTAGCTTCAGAAGTTCAGTTTTTGTTGCCTGATACTTATCGGAAAGGTTTTTACAGTTTTTATAAAAATGGCACCTTACAAAGCCATTACACCACCAGTGAAAAGCTGGCGATGTTTGAGAGGGCATTCACTAAATCGCCTCAGCTGGCGGCAATGTCCCCAAATGAGCTCCATCTAGCTACTTTAATTGATGGTGTTGTGAGCATCGCGAAAGTTGATAACGAATACCCTGAAATATCCTTTTCATCACTGTGGCAGAAGGTATGGTACGAAAGTTACCCAGAGCCTCAATACGTATGGCAATCTACTTCGGCCAATGACGATTTTGAAGGGAAGTTCAGTTTAGTACCGATCACATTTGGGACGCTAAAAGCCGCGATGTTCGCCATGTTATTCGCTGTGCCTGTGGCGGTTCTTGGTGCGATATATACCGCTTACTTCATGTCTCCTAAAATGCGCAGAGTCGTTAAGCCATCAATAGAATTAATGGAAGCGTTACCGACCGTAATCATCGGTTTTATTGCTGGCTTATGGTTCGCTCCTATTGTCGAAACTCATTTAACGGCGGTTGTATCGCTAATGCTGTTATTACCGCTGAGTACGATTTTGGTGGGTTTGGTTTGGCATTGCTTGCCTCAAGACGTGACTGGGCGGTTCCCAAATGGTTGGCATGCACTTATTTTAATTCCAGTGCTTATCATCACAGTGATCGCAGGCTTTGCGTTTGGTAACCAAATCGAGTCGGTTTTGTTTGGGGGAGACCTAAAAATCTACCTAACGAATCTTGGTATCGATTTTGATCAGCGAAATGCGTTGGTGGTCGGGTTCGCCATGGGTTTTGCCGTTATCCCGACTATTTTTACGATAGCGGAAGACGCAATCTTCTCTGTCCCGAAGCATTTATCGGATGGCTCCCTCGCACTAGGTGCGACGCCTTGGCAAACCTTGATTTATGTGGTGTTGTTGACGGCAAGTCCGGGCATATTTTCTGCCATTATGATGGGGTTAGGGCGTGCCGTTGGAGAAACCATGATTGTGTTGATGGCGACGGGTAACACCCCAATTATGGATTGGAATATCTTAGAGGGAATGAGAACGTTGTCGGCAACGATTGCCGTCGAGTTACCAGAGTCTGAAGTTGGTAGCTCACACTTTAGGTTGCTGTTCCTCGCGGCGCTATTACTGTTTGTGTTTACCTTTGCGGTTAACTCAGTTGCTGAATGGGTAAGGCAAAGGCTACGGGATAAATATCGTGCGCTGTAGTTCATTTCCTTTTGGTACTTATATTTTCTTAAGAGAGTCACACGATGTTTAAGTGGTTTCAATCAGGCTCTCCTTGGGTATGGCTTACCGGTGGGGCTGTTAGCATTAGTATGCTTTCGGTTTTGGGGCTAATGCTACTGATTGGCTGGAAAGGGCTGACTTATTTTTGGCCTGCACCTTTGTATCAATGGCAAGTCGATGCCGTAGAGTCCAATGCAGATCTACCTCACGGGGCTGCATCGGCTGAACAGAATGTATTGATTGGTCAACTATATGAACGTAAGTATATTCCGGTTGAGCAAATCGCTGACGCCGAAAAGACGCTTCCCGAGGAGGTACTAGACAAAGGTTTCGTTAAAAGGCTGAGCATTAAGATAGCGAATCGAGAGTTATATTCGGCCGACTTTGTTTCTATCTTAGAGGTGAACTTACAAGAGGCATCAACCCCGAAGGAATGGGCGGTCATAGAAAGAAGCAGAGGTGGGTACTTTTTCGGAAAACCGGTTGGTTTTAAAACGATAGAAGGGGTTCGCACTCAAAATATAGAGCATGACCTAGTAAGGGGCTTGGCGTTTGCGGATGCCCTAAGGAATGAAACTCAACGTATCGTTGATCAAGAGATCCGTAGTGTCAGTTGGGAGTTAGAACAACTGCGTTTACAAAAGCGTAAGCGGTTATTGAATGAAGACTTAACGGATGAATACTTAGCTTCATACGAGTCTCAAAAGTCTCAGCTAGACGAAAAGCTTTTAGCTTCCGAGACAAAGCTCGATAAGCTGCGAAGGCAACTGAATACAGAAGCGCTGTTGGTTAAAGATATGACGGGGGAAACCGTTGAAATATCATTGAGTCATATACTCGATTTTTGGTATCCGAATCAGATGAACATGTTGGAAAAAACGGTTCATTGGAGCAAGCAAGTTTGGAAGTTTTTGTCAGATAACCCAAGGGAATCCAATTCAGAGGGCGGCGTCTTTCCTGCTATTTTTGGTACTGTTTTGTTAGTGATCCTAATGTCGATTATCGTTATGCCTTTGGGAGTGATAGCGGCGATATACCTTCACGAATATGCAAAAAATAATACGCTGACACGTGTGATTCGGATCGCTGTGATTAACTTAGCGGGGGTGCCGTCGATTGTTTATGGTGTCTTCGGTTTGGGTTTCTTTGTTTATACGATTGGTGGCTCAATTGACTCGCTGTTTTACACTGAGCGTTTACCTGCTCCTACCTTTGGCACACCAGGGTTACTTTGGTCATCTCTGACTTTAGCGGTACTGACTTTACCTGTGGTTATTGTCACGGCTGAAGAAGGGTTAACCCGGATTCCAAGCAGTGTTCGTCACGGCTCGTTGGCGTTGGGAGCGACTCAATTTGAGACGCTGTGGCGGATCGTTTTGCCTATGGCAAGCCCAGCCATTATCACAGGCCTTATTTTGGCAATCGCTCGTGCGGCCGGTGAAGTTGCCCCTTTAATGCTAGTGGGAGTAGTGAAGCTGGCGTCGAGCTTACCAGTAGATGGCCAGTTTCCTTATGTGCACTTAGACAGAAAATTCATGCATTTAGGGTTTCATATTTATGATGTGGGCTTTCAAACGTCGAACATTGAGGCGGCTAGACCGTTAGTGTACGCCACTTCATTTTTGCTAGTGACGGTAATTGTTGGGTTGAATTTAACGGCGATTAACATTCGAAATAACCTACGCGAAAAGTATCGAACTTTAGGACAAGATTAAGCATGTTTTCAATTAATGAAACTCTAGGCTACCAAGCTCCGTTAGATGTGAATAACTTAAGTGATGAGCAAACGGCGATTGCGATTGAAGGGCTAAACTTGTTCTATAAAGAAGCTCAAGCGCTTGATGATATTTCGATGCGCATTCCTAAAGGGCAAGTTACTGCATTCATTGGCCCGTCTGGGTGTGGAAAGTCGACGCTTTTACGTTGTATTAATCGAATGAATGATCTGGTTGAAGGCTGTAAGGTTACGGGGAAAGTGCGCCTACATGGAAAAAATGTGTACCACCCGAAAGTCGACGTAGCCACATTAAGGCGTCGGGTGGGGATGGTTTTCCAAAGGCCGAATCCGTTCCCTAAATCGATATATGAAAATGTGGTTTATGGGCTGCGCTTACAAGGGATCAGTAATAGTCGTACCTTAGATGATGCTGTCGAGCGCTCGCTACGAGCAGCGGCGCTTTGGGATGAAGTAAAGGATAGGCTACATGAAAATGCGTTTGGATTGTCTGGCGGGCAACAACAGAGGTTAGTCATCGCTAGGGCAGTAGCTATTGAACCTGAAGTTCTGCTGTTAGATGAACCTACGTCTGCGCTTGATCCTATCTCAACTCTCACCATTGAAGAGTTGATTAACGAGCTGAAGACACAATATACAGTGGTGATCGTGACCCATAATATGCAGCAGGCAGCGCGAGTGAGTGATCATACTGCATTTATTCATATGGGGAAGTTGATCGAGTACTCAGATACCGACTCTATCTTCACTTCACCATTGAAAAAACAAACGGAAGACTACATTACAGGTCGATACGGATAGTCAAACTCCCTTTCATAGAATAAGGAACAAACATGCAATTTGGTCGTCACATCTCTGGTCAATTCAATGTCGAGTTGGAATCTATTCGTACTCATGTTTTAACCATGGGAGGCTTAGTTGAGCAGCAACTTTCGTTCGCAATGCAAGCGCTGCATAAAGCTGATGATGAATTAGCTAAGAAGGTGGTACGTGATGATCATAAAGTGAATGCGATGGAAGTTTCGATTGACGAAGCGTGTACTCGTATTATCGCTAAACGTCAGCCGACAGCGAAGGATTTGCGCCTTATTATGGCGATCATTAAAACCATTACTGACCTTGAAAGAATTGGTGATGTCGCAACTAAAATTGCTCGCGTTGCCATAGAGTCACCGTCTTCGAAGAATCAACAATTCCACGTGTCTCTTGAACCATTGTGCCGTCAGGCGATTACTATGCTTCATCAGGTATTAGATGCCTTTGCTCGAATGGACGTTGATTCCGCAGCAGAAGTTCATAAGTTGGATGATAAATTAGACGCAGAATATGAAGCTGTTATTCGACAATTGATGACTTACATGATGGAAGACCCAAAAAATATTCCGAATATTTTACAAGTTATGTGGTCGGCACGTGCGATTGAGCGGGTGGGAGATCGTTGTCAGAATATTTGTGAGTACATCATCTACTTTGTGAAGGGAAAAGATGTTCGCCATTTAGGCGAACAAAGTATTGATGATGTACTGAAATAACTGAGCTATAAAAGGCGTTAGTTAACGGTTAAAAGCTAAAGTTGACGCCTAAGTTGAGGTTTCCAGTCGTATCGTAGAGCTCGAATGTTTTGTTGTGATCAAAAAAGTTAAAATCTAATCCAGCTCTCAAGCCGATATTTTCTGTCGCTTGATACACATACGCACCGCCAAGACTCAATCCCGTCGCACTTTTTGATTCATTCGTTGAGCCTCTTTTACCATCGTAGTCGGCTAGCCCAATTTCAGCTTGGAAACCATGCTTTTTCGATGAGCCAAGCAGTTGCTGCATCCCTAATCGATAAGTGTTGATGGTCTCATCATAGCTATTTTTTTTATACCAAGTTTCAGAATAGCTAAAATACACGGCATCCAAATCGAGCATGTCGGAAGCGCCAACTTGGATACCAAAACCGTGGAAGTCTCCCAGTTTTAGTTCAGGGGAAAGGTGTAAACCACTGGCTGATACCGCAGTGGAAGAAAGCGCAAGGCTAAGAAGAAGAGTTTTGATTTTCATATTACCACCGAGACTAATTTGATGGCCGACCGTGGCGTATTGCATTTCCATATACCTGACTTACCATTGAATGATGTTCATGTGGTCAGGTTGATAGCGCTATTTTATGAATGGATTGAAAATAAGGCTAAATGCTATTGGTTATAGCCTTAATAACCTGAGCTTATTAATGGTAGCGTCATAGTTGTATTTTCAATCAATGATCTTGTGTTTAGTTTAGAATTTGTAACCTACAGTCAACGAGGTTTGATTCAAGTCGTAGTCGTCAATCATCATATAGTTGAACCGTAGATCGGTATAAAGACCAAAATCAAAATTGGCGCGTAAGCCAATGCCGCTAAGGATAGAAGTGTCAGTGGCCGAGATAGAGCTAGAGCCTCCCGAGCTAGTCACGGTCAATTTATCTTTAATGTGGGCAAACCCAATAGCCCCATAAGGCTTTAGACTGAGTTCCTGAAGTTTAAATGTGTAACCGATATCAGCATCCACTTTTAATGCGCTGAGGTCTGTTTCGTACTTGTTGTTATTGAGTGTTATCTCGTCGGCATTTTTTTCAAATGAAAGATTGAAGCCAACAATTCGGTTAATGTCATAACCGTATTCAAGCTTCAAACCACTACCAATATCTGAAGACGGGTAACTTGATAGGTAATGTTCTTGGTAACCTGTAGATACACCTACGCCGACTCGGTGACCTTGATAATGGGGTTGTGCTAATGCGGTAGTTGCCGCAGTTATAGTGATGACTGTGGCGATGGATTTGAATAATTTCATGCGACTCTCGGAATAAGTGGATAGTGCGTCCGGCACTACAATGTTTGTCACGTCCTTATAATGAAGTTCCCCGCTGTCCCTAGCAGGGAGAGAGTGCTCTATTTAAAGCTGTACTGAAGACCAACGCCGCCAGCTACATCTGAAGAAGAGTATTTACCTGATGTCTCATAGTGGAACGTGCCAGAAACACTTAGGTTTTCATTGATTCCATAAGCGCCACCTAACGCTAGTGCTTCTTTAGAGCCCGCGAAGCCGACACCAGCACCGATAGCAAATTCACCGTCAGCAACAAATGGACGTGCGTTAGTTACTGCGTGCAAACTTGCACGGATACCATCCATTTGTTCTTCATGTTCTTTGAATTTGCCGCTGTATTCAGCAGCCATTGCTTCAAAGCTCATTTCTAGCGCAGAAGAGCGCTCAGCTTCTGTTGGGCCTGAAATATCTGGCACGTCAATGTCATCGCCTTCGATTGGGTGACTTGGCTCTGGTAATGTAGGCTGAACCGGTAGTTGAGGCTGAGTTGGCGTTTGCTCTATCGGTTGAGACGGCGTTGGCTTCTCGATTGGGTGTGATGGCTTTGGCAACTCAATCGGGTGGCTAGGCTCTGGCAACGTCGGCTGAACTGGCAATTGAGGTTGAGTTGGCGTGTGCTCAATTGGCTGAGTTGGTTTTGGCAATTCAATTGGATTGCTAGGTTCTGGCAAAGTTGGTTGTACTGGCAACTGAGGTTGAGTTGGTGTGTGCTCAATCGGCTGAGCTGGGTTTGGTAGCTCAATCGGATTTGAAGGAGTACCTTCAATTGGATTTTGGATGTTGATATCTGCAAATGCAGGTAGTGAAAACGCAGTGGCTAGAGATACTGCAATAATTGATTTTTTCATTGATACACTCTCAATAGTATTAGAAATATTGAGCATCCCTACTTAGTTTGCACTGTTTGTACTGACTCCCTGTCGATGAATAGAATATTAAACAGTGTTTTATTTTTATTCTAAGTAGGTGTTTGTATAATTGTTATAAGTTTTGCTTATTGGACTGTTCTGTAAGAGCATCCTGAATTTCATCGAAAAGCCAGTTAGTCATTGGAGCATTACGATTTTTTACATGGAGATGCGCATGTATTGGGGCTTGAAACGGTTTATTTTCTATCTGAACATCAATAGCTCTCAAGCCGGTATAGTTTTCAACAGGGAAAAGGTTGGAGTGAGGCATGTACATATCGGTATGAAGGACCACGTCAATAATGGCCATAATCAGCTCAGATCGGAAACCAACTTTATTTTCAATTGAGTAACGATCCAACAATTGGGCGGTATAACTAAAAGTGTCATTCCAACCTGGAGATATCATTGAGGCAATTTCGTACCCCGCCATATCTTTAGGTTCTATGACTGATTTTTTGACAGGGTGTCCTTCCCTTACGAAAATTCGACCAGTCAAATCGATCAACTTTTTTGCGTAAACTTCTTTGCTTGAGTTAGGAATGATGTAACTCACTCCTAGGTCTACGGTACCTTTTTGAATATCTGTTTGTGTGGATTGACTCCAGCTAAGTAGTTCGAGCTGGGCATTTGGGGCTTTAGCTTTAATTCGTTTGAATAATGTTCCGGAAAGACACGTTAGTACCACAGGGGATAAAGCTAATCTGATCCTGTGGTTTATGGCGCTCGGGTCGAACTGGTTAGATGCGTTGAGAGCGGTTTCTAAACCATCAAAATAAGGCGTAATGCTATTGGCCAATTGTTCACAGAAAGATGTTGGCTCTAGTCCTCTGTGAACCTTTACGAATAGCTCGTCGTCAAAGTGATGGCGAAGTTTTTGCAGAGCCTGACTTACCGCAGGCTGAGAGACAAACAGCCTTTCGGATGCTTTACGCGTGTTCTTTTCTTGATATACCACTAAAAAAGTTCTCAATAAATTGAGATCTAAAGTGCTAAATAAATCCTTTGCCATTGCTATCAGTCTACTATTCGTGAAGTCCTATATAAGCAATTCTAACTTAACTGATAGAGAGTTGCGTCTACCCAATGTCATGCTATGTGATAGGAATATCTTTAGTACTTTTGAACAACCGTTTTTATGGCTCGGATCTGAGATGAATCGGTGATTGGAATCACGTAATCATCGTATTCCGCTTTCCCCATTTGAGCGCTTGACTGGAATGTCATGTAACTTTTTCTGGTGGACTTGCCTGATAAGTGGAGTGCCGGTACATGGCTTAAGGTTAGTAGTTTTTCAGCGTTGTCGGCATTGACTCCAGCGCCTGCCATTATATCGATTCTATGATTCGCTAATTTGACCATTGAACTCAGTACTTCCACACCTTCTTCGGCGGTGGTTGCTAACCCTGAAGTTAAAACTCGTTCACAACCAAGAGATATGACAGCTTCAAGGGAGGTCTTGTAGTCTCTACATTGATCTATGGCTCTGTGGAAGGTTATCCCCAATTGGTAGTGGTTGGCGACTTCGACAAGCTTTTTCATCGTGATCATGTCTACTTCGCCATCTGGGGTGAGGGCACCCAGCACGACGCCATGTAGCTTTGCTTGTCCTGCCGCATGAATATCGTCAATCATGCATTTAATATCATCTTGATTAAAAATGAAATCTCCTTGGCGAGGGCGTATCATGGCATAGACTGGAACGGTCGAGGCTATTGCAGCACGTTTCATCAGGCCAACACTTGGTGTTAAGCCTCCAAGGGCGAGTGAGGAACACAGTTCTATCCTATCAGCACCGCCATCAATAGCATGGTGAAGGGATTCCATATTGTCGATACAAACTTCAATTTCAATGGGCATGTTAATGTCGTCTAAAAGGGAGCAGAAGCTTGATCATAACAGCGCGAGAAATGGAAAACATCGTCACACGATAGGAGAATAGAGGTAAAGTTTCGCTTCTTCACTGCCTCTTTTAAGCCTCTTTAGGTACCGGCAGGATTAGCTGATATAAAAAAGCCCGAAGCGGTTAACTTCGGGCTTTTATAAGGACTTTACTTCTTAACTGATTGGCGGTGCGCTTTGCGCTGTTAGCTTATGCTTTATTTCTCTTTATAGAGATTCATCCAACCATTGACCCGTGTTGAGTTCGGGCTTAAGAGGTAATTACTTGCTTAGGTCGTCAGCGTGCTCAGATAGGAATGCTGCAACACCTTTTGGAGATGCGTCCATACCTGATTTACCTTCTTCCCATTGTGCAGGACAAACTTCACCGTTCTTCTCGTGGAAGTTTAGTGCGTCTACCATGCGCAGCATTTCGTCGATGTTACGACCTAGTGGAAGATCGTTAACAACTTGGTGACGAACAAGACCGTCAGCATCGATTAGGAAAGAACCACGGAAAGCAACGCCTGCTTCTGGGTGCTCAACGTCGTATGCTTTACAGATTTCGTGCTTAACGTCAGCAACTAGAGGGTACTTAACTTGACCGATACCGCCATCTTCGATAGCAGTGTTACGCCATGCGTTGTGAGAGAATTGAGAATCGATAGAAACACCGATTACTTCAACGCCTTTAGCTTGGAAATCTTCTAGACGGTTGTCAAAAGCGATTAGCTCAGAAGGACAAACGAATGTGAAGTCTAGTGGGTAGAAGAAAACAACCGCTTTCTTACCTTTAGTGAATTCTGCGAAGTTGAAGTTATCAACGATTTCACCGTTACCTAGAACTGCTGCAGCAGTAAAGTCAGGGGCTTGACGACCTACTAGTACCATTTTGGAATCTCCTAAAAAATTAATGTCCAAACATCTTTGTTTGGGCTTTCGTTTCTACGCGACAAACTATAGTACAAAAGTTACTATAGAAAAAAGCGAATTAAATAGATTAACTTAATCGAAAAAAGCGATAAGTATAATCAATAATCCATTCACACTATCTCCTTCATATGACAGAGTAATTGCATGAATAAGTGGCCGAGCTTAAAACAACTTCATTATCTCGTGACTCTACATGAAACCCGACATTTTAGTGATGCAGCAGACCGATGTTTTGTCAGTCAATCTACCTTAAGCAAAGGGATTCAAAACTTAGAAGAATTGATAGGCTGTCCCCTCTATGAAAAAAAAGACAAGAAGAGTCCATTAGTCTTTACTCAGGCGGGTGAGCTGGTGGTTCAGCATGGTCGTGAATTGTTAGCTAAAGGACAAGATTTGGTTGAGCTTGGGCAGATCTGCCAAGGTGAGACCATGCAAGGGCAATTGAAAGTAGGGTGTATCCCGACAATTGCTCCATTCCTGTTATGCGACTTAGTCCAAGAAGCTAACCAACGATTCCCTCAACTTAACCTTCTGTTACGCGAAGATACGACAACAAACTTATTGGCAGCCTTGAGACACGGCGAATTAGATGTACTGATTTTGGCATTGCCCGTCGACATCGCGAACATGGAAAGTAAGGTGGTGGGGCAAGATCCATTTCGCATGGTGATTAGTCGAAACCAAGTCGATGGGATACGTGTACCTATTAAATACGATGATTTGCCTGATGAATCAGTTTTCTTACTTGAAAATGAACATTGCCTTACCGAGCATGCCGTTTCCGCATGCAAATTAACGGAACGTGAAAAAATAAACCCTTTTACAGCGACGAGCTTGCATACCTTAGTTCAAATGGTGGCGAATGGCCTAGGGACGACCTTTATCCCACAAATGGCGATCGATCATGGCCTTCTAGAAAATCAAAATTTGGTTGTGATTGACCCTCCTGGCCAGCAGGCATATCGCGATATTGGACTTGTATGGAGGCCTAGCTCCTCAAGAAGAGAAACTTTTCATCAATTAGCGGAAGTGGTATCTGAACTGCTTTAGCTGATGGTCTTACGTAAAAAGCTCACTAGTTCTAGTGAGCTTTTTAGCATTTTATTCTGAGAGTGTTATTTAACTTGTAAAATTTTACAGGTAAATTTTGATGAAGCTTTCATAAAATTCAATAACTTCACAATCGCTATTTTACAGTACTAAATTGGATTTCTGTTTAAAAGTTATCCATATATAGCATCTAACCTGCTGTTTTATAAGAAACTCATATCACACTCATTGTTTCGAACATGCGTTTGAAACGTGTTTTAAGTGTAAAACTTAATGTAATTTAATTACGTAATTGGTTACATTTTTGGTGTCTTTTTCAAAGGGTTAAGTACAACCGAATAAAACTTTGAATTTAACCATTTGTTAACTTTAGAACTTTTACTCTATCCAATGTTGTTGTAAGTTAAATGCATGCCAGTTAAGACTTATGTCTAGTTATCTAAGGGTTGTAAACACTTTCTAGCTGAGTCAACTTAATAGGTGTAGACAGACAAGAACCTTAAAGAATCCAAAATGGAATTGAATAATCTTTGTGGTTTAAAACTTACAAATGTCGGAAAAGGAAAGGGACTATGCTTGCTCAATCAACTGAACACTTACCAGAAAGCACAAAAAATAAAAGTGCACAGCCAAATAACGAAGGCATGCTTGAGGTGACTGGTACCCTTTCACCAGAACATCAAGCTATTTTCCCTAAAGAAGCCCAAACCTTTTTATCTTTGCTTTGTGAAAAGTTCGCGCCACAAGTAGACGAGCTACTCATTGCAAGGGAAGTGAAACAAGCTGCGATTGATGCTGGACAAATGCCGGACTTCTTAGAAGATACGTTAGATATCCGAGAAGGCAGCTGGAAAATACAAGGGATCCCCCAAGATCTGCAAGATCGCCGAGTAGAAATTACCGGACCTACCGATCGAAAAATGGTGATTAATGCACTGAATGCCAACGTAAAAGTGTTCATGGCAGACTTCGAAGATTCAATGGCGCCAGCATGGGACAAAGTGCTAGATGGCCAGGTGAACCTTCGTGATGCCAACGCGGGTACGATTAGCTATACCAACCCTAGCAATGGCAAACACTACCAGTTAACTGACGACCCAGCGGTATTGATTTGCCGAGTGCGTGGGCTACACCTTCGTGAGAAGCATGTGACGTTTAACGGTGCTGTTATCCCTGGAGCTCTGTTTGATTTCGCACTTTATTTCTACAACAACTATCGAACTCTATTGAAGAAAGGCAGCGGCCCATACTTCTACGTTCCTAAGCTTCAGTCTCACCATGAAGCGAAATGGTGGAGTGACGTATTTCATTTCACAGAAGATTACTTTGGCCTTGATACCGGAACGATTAAAGCAACGGTTTTGATTGAAACGTTACCGGCAGTGTTTGAAATGGATGAAATACTTTTTTCTATGAAAGAACACATTGTAGGCCTTAATTGTGGTCGTTGGGATTACATATTCAGTTATATCAAAACCTTACGTAAATACTCAGACAGAGTGTTGCCCGACCGCCAAGTGGTCACTATGGATAAACCGTTCCTAAACGCTTACTCAAGACTATTGGTAAGAACGTGTCACCGACGTGGAGCATTTGCTATGGGAGGTATGGCCGCCTTTATCCCAGCAAAAGATCCACAAACGAATCAACAGGTGCTCGATAAAGTACATAACGATAAATCACTGGAAGCCAATAATGGACATGACGGTACATGGGTAGCACACCCTGGCTTAGCTGACACCGCGATTGCTGTTTTTGATGAAACGTTAGGTGAACGTTCTAACCAACTTGATATCAGTCGAAACGAAGATGCGCCAATCACAGCGGAAGAGCTGCTTGCGCCATGTGACGGAGCAATCACTGAGCAAGGCATGCGCCACAATATTCGAGTCGCGCTGCAATACATTGAAGCTTGGATTTCTGGCAACGGTTGCGTGCCTATCTATGGACTGATGGAGGATGCGGCAACTGCCGAGATTTCGAGAGCATCAATTTGGCAATGGATTCAGCACGGTAAAAAGATTGATAACGGCCAAGTCGTGACTAAAACACTTTTTGAAGATTATTTAGCACAAGAAATTCTTGTGGTTAAAGAGGAAGTTGGCGAAGAGCGCTTTACCAATGGCCGTTTTGATGAGGCATCAAAGCTGATGGCTCGCCTCACCACCAGTGACGAACTCGTTAACTTTTTAACAATTCCAGGTTACGACTACCTAGATTAATTTGGGTAAACGTAATTATAGAAGCTAGTAACATCATAATATTTATAACAATTTTACATCCAATAACGTGAACATTCGCTTTCGACATCAGGTTTTGTAGTACTGATCAAGGAAAGGACGACAAAGCGCAAGAAGCGCTCATAATGAGAGGGATAGACCATGACATTAACTCGCCGCCAACAAATCGAAGCTCTGGAAAAAGATTGGGCAACAAACCCGCGTTGGGCAAACGTGAAACGTACTTACACAGCCGAAGAAGTAGTTGAATTACGTGGCTCAGTTGTACCAGCTAATACACTGGCACAACGTGGTGCAGACAAGCTTTGGGAGCTAGTCAACGGTTCATCTAAGAAAGGTTATGTGAACTGTCTGGGGGCATTGACTGGTGGTCAAGCGGTTCAGCAAGCAAAAGCGGGCATTGAAGCGATTTACTTATCTGGCTGGCAGGTTGCTGCAGATAACAACACGGCTTCAACTATGTACCCTGATCAATCTCTATACCCTGTAGATTCAGTACCTTCAGTGGTTAAACGCATCAACAACTCATTCCGTCGTGCAGACCAAATCCAATGGGCGAGCGGTAAGACTCCAGAAGATGAAGGTGGTATTGATTATTTCCTACCAATCGTAGCGGATGCAGAAGCTGGCTTTGGCGGTGTACTTAACGCTTACGAATTGATGAAGAATATGATCGACTCTGGCGCAGCTGGTGTTCACTTTGAAGATCAGTTAGCTTCAGTTAAAAAGTGTGGTCACATGGGAGGCAAAGTTTTAGTCCCTACTCAAGAAGCGGTACAAAAACTAGTAGCTGCTCGTCTAGCTGCTGATGTTGCGGGTACAACGACGCTCGTAATCGCTCGTACAGATGCGAATGCTGCTGATTTGCTGACTTCTGACTGTGACCCATACGATAGTGAGTTCATCCAAGGTGAGCGTACATCTGAAGGGTTCTACAAAGTAGATGCTGGTATTGACCAAGCTATCTCACGCGGTCTAGCTTACGCACCTTATGCTGATTTAATTTGGTGTGAAACTGCAACACCATGTTTAGAAGAAGCTCGTAAATTTGCAGAAGCGATTCACGCTAAATACCCTGATCAGCTGTTAGCTTATAACTGTTCACCATCGTTTAACTGGGAGAAGAATCTAGATCAAGAAACGATTGCCAAGTTCCAGCAAGAGCTTTCTGATATGGGCTACAAGTACCAGTTTATCACTTTAGCGGGCATCCATAACATGTGGTACAACATGTTCGAATTAGCTCACGCTTATGCTCAAGGTGAAGGCATGCGTCACTACGTTGAGAAAGTACAACGTCCAGAGTTTGAAGCTGCAGAAAAAGGTTACACATTCGTTGCGCACCAACAAGAGGTGGGTACTGGTTACTTCGACCGTATGACGAATACTATCCAAGGTGGTAATTCATCTGTAACAGCGTTAACTGGCTCCACAGAAGAAGAGCAATTCTCTTAATTGACGATTCTCTTAACCAATAATAACTATAATCAATCCATTTGAGCGGCCTTAGTGCCGCTCCTTTTTTATGGAGATAACCAAGTATGAACTGGTTATAGTTTAAAGAAGCTCAACAAGTCTTTTTGTTTGACGGCCAGTGATGACAGTTCTTCGCTGGCCTTTTTGCTTTCTTGGATACCGGAAACATTCTGATTAACAATGTCAAAAGTTTGAGAAACGTTTTGAGATATATCTTGTGTCACTCCCGATTGCTCTTCAGAGGCCGTCGCCACTTGCGTATTCATATCTGAGATTAGGCTTACAGATTGGCTGATTGAGGTGAATGATGAACGCAGTTGCTCACTGAAACTGCGAGAGTCTTCAGCCAGTGATAAGTTAGACTGCATAAATTGGTTCGCATCTTTTGCTTGGGTTTGTAATCGAGAGATGATCTCTTGAATATCGACGGTCGACTTTTGTGTTTTTGCAGCTAATGAGCGAACTTCATCGGCAACAACCGCAAAGCCACGACCTTGTTCACCCGCACGGGCTGCCTCAATAGCAGCATTAAGTGCGAGTAAGTTGGTTTGCTCAGAAATTGAGTTAATCACTTCAACAACGGTACCTATTTCTACAGAGTACTCCTGCAACTGATTCACAATTTTTGAAGTTTCTTCAATGGAGTTTTCGACTTTCCGAGATACTTCGTCAGAAGAGTCTAGTGAACGCCCACCAACTTCTACGTTAGACGTAGCATCCGTTGCTGCGTTTTCTGCGTTCGCTGCATTCTGGCTGACTTCTCCCGCTGTACTTGAAAGTTCATTAATGGCGGTGGCGATTTGCTCCATTTGGCTTAACTCTTGTTGCGCGTTACTTTCCGTTTCCGTCATGACCGCAGCAAGTTCGACTGAGGCCGAAGATACATTATCCGAAATTTGATGGAAGCCATCGATAATACGGCGTAATTCCTGACGCATTTGCAATATGTTCGAATAGATACCTGTTTCATTGCCGGTAACTGAAATTTGTTTGGAGAGATCGCCCGACGCCACCTCTTCAACAATCGTTTGGATATCACTTGGTTCACCACCAACAACTTTGAGCACACTGCGATAAATAGCCACGGCGATCCCAAGTGCAATAATGATGACGATTATCGAAAGGATGACCAAAATGATTTGGGCATTGGCAAAGCGTTCAACCATATTGGGTCCAACAGAATCTTGCTTATCTTTTGTTGAAAGTTTTATAGTTTCTATGGTTCGAGCGGCAGATACACCAACGACATCAAGCGTGGACGAAATGATGCCGTTTCTTTCATTGATGGTCTGTACTACGTCATTAAAAGTCGCACTGTAGGTATTAAATGAACGGTTGAAGTCAGACACGTAAGCCAGTTGTTGAGATGACATTAATTGGGATTCAATTTTTTTACCAAGCTCCATCGCTAGACCAAATTCTTTATTGGCACGCATAGCGTCTTCAGACTTGTTGTCTGTTAGAAACTTAGAGGCGTAAAGCCGAGAAAGCAGTACGTGCTCTTGCAGTTTCCCTGAACTGATTGCGACTTCTAAATCTTCTTCCACTGACGCCTGAGTCATTAAGTTAGTGACGGCTTGTCTCATTGCTAAGCCGGAAGGATCAAGCTGGTTTGATACTAATTGATTGCGTGTGTTGACTAACTGGACAACTTTCTCAAAGCCTTGTTTATATTGATTTAGCTGGTCTTTGATTGAGTTGAAGTCGTTTTTATGAGAATCATCAATGTGTGAATTCAGTACATCATTGATGAGGTCGAGAGATGTGCTAATGCGCTTGTTGAGATTTTCAATGTGTTTGCCGTTTGGGCTCTTAATGTATTTCAGTGCCGCTAAGCGAGCCTCCAAAATATTAGCTTGAACTCGGCCTGTCGATACACTGGTCAGTGCGAGTGAGCGGTATGTGTTAAACCCATCGCTAGACTGAAAAAAACGTAAAGACGCGACGACTGAGATAACCAAGATTAACGCAAGGATGACGCCAAAACCTAGCGTAAGTAATTTTTTCAGACTCATAGCAATACTTCCCGTAGTAACCTTTCATCGAGCGCAACCCTGCTCGGTGTACACTGTTATTAACAAAACGATTAGTAAAATATAGACGGGGTATTGGAGTATTGCTTGATTTAGGAAAGCAAAGTATCAAAAAAACAAAGCGGCGGTGGTAAGAGAGATATTTGATTAGGTGGCAATTCCCAAAGGTTTAGGCATCACACCGGAAAGCCCTCTGCATAAAGAAGGCTGCCTAACCTTAACCGACACCGCTTTATGAAACGGTCATTAGACTTGCTGGTTTTCAACCTCTAATTCTTCAGGCTCGACTTCTTCTTGTAGTTCTAGCAAGTTAATCGCGATAGACACAAAGTCGCTGTCGGTAATAATACCCACTAATTCGTTGTGCTCAACAACCGGTAAACAACCCACTTTATGCTTCTGCATATACTTGGCACTTTCTTTCAAACCAGCTCTTGGTTCGACAGTCATGATGTTAGTATGCATAACATCTTTGAGTGGTGTAGAAAGAGTAAAAGACTGAGCACTAGGGATATTCTGTAAGCTGGATTCCTGAGCTGACAAAATATCTCGCTGAGTAACAACACCGAGCAATTGTCGGTCTGCGTCTACGACTGGAATATGACGGATATCTAGTGCATCCATGGTGCTTTTGGCATCCGCTAGGGTGTGTGAGCGCAACAACGTATGAGGGTTTCGAGTCATCATATCTTCAACTTTGATCATCATGACCTCCTTTATCATTATGAGTTACTTAAACTATAGTTTCTTCCGCCGTAAATATCTGAGAGCTAACTCATTTTTAAGTCAGGTTTTGACAATAAATTTCGTTTGAAATTGTTACTGATTTTTCGGCTCAATTTTTACGCCTATTTACAATAATCAGCCCCATCAATCCTTGCTATTGCGTGGGGTACGCCTATACTAGCCCACTGCGAAAAATTTACTCGCGTCATATTCTTTACCAACGAGACAAGACCAGAACAATGCAAGTTTCAGATTTTCACTTTGAACTACCTGACGAGCTGATAGCTCGCTACCCTCAAGAGGAACGTACCGCTAGCCGACTGCTTCAACTAGATGGCAATACAGGTGCATTAACGGACGGTTCTTTCAAGAACGTATTAGATCTGGTTCAGCCAGGTGATTTAGTGGTATTCAATAATACTCGAGTGATCCCTGCTCGCTTATTCGGTCGTAAAGAATCTGGCGGTAAGTTAGAAGTGCTTGTTGAAAGAATGCTGGATGAAAAAAGTATTCTTGCTCATGTACGCTGCTCGAAATCACCAAAGCCGGGTACGAAGCTTTTCTTAGGTGAAAACGATGAATATGAAGCTGAAATGGTGGCTCGCCATGATGCGCTATTCGAAATTCGTTTTACTTCAGATGACAGCGTATTAAACATCTTGAACGATGTTGGCCATATGCCATTACCACCGTACATTGACCGCCCTGATGAAGACGCAGATAAAGAGCGTTATCAAACGGTTTATAATGAAAAGCCAGGTGCAGTAGCCGCACCAACGGCAGGTCTTCACTTTGATGATAACTTGCTTGATCAAATTAAAGCGAAAGGCGTGGATTTTGCGTACGTGACTTTGCACGTGGGTGCAGGCACATTCCAGCCAGTAAAAGTGGACAACATCAACGATCACCACATGCACGCAGAGTACGTTGAAGTACCGCAAGAAGTTGTCGATTCAATTGCTGAGACTAAGGCGCGCGGCGGGCGTATTATTGCTGTTGGTACTACATCGGTTCGCTCTTTAGAGAGTGCAGCGCAAGATGCACTAAAAAATGGTACAGAGTTAGTGCCTTTCTTTGGTGACACAGAAATCTTTATTTTCCCTGGCTATGAGTATCAGTTAGTTGATTGCTTGATCACTAACTTCCACCTGCCTGAATCAACGTTAATTATGTTAGTGAGCGCATTTGCCGGCTATGAAAATGTAATGGGTGCGTATGATCACGCGGTGAAGAATGAATATCGTTTCTTTAGCTATGGCGATGCCATGTTCATCAATAAGAAAACGAGCTAATTTTAACCAGCTATAAATAAGAATTTACGGGTGCTAGCAGTAGGCTAGGAGATTGGGTAGAAACGCTGCTTTATCTCTCGCAAGGAATCCGCGACCGCTCCTCATAGAATCTTAACGTTAAGGTTCTGAATTAACAGTCAGATTGTTTCTCTGGCATATTGGAGGCTTCGTGAAATTAAAATACGAACTTAAAAAAACAAACGCTGGTGCACGTCGTGGTCAGCTTCAGTTTGAACGTGGCACGGTGGAGACACCTGCATTCATGCCAGTTGGTACTTACGGTACGGTAAAAGGCATGACACCTGAAGAAGTAAAAGATACAGGTGCAGAAATCCTACTAGGTAACACATTCCACCTATGGCTACGTCCTGGCCAAGAGATCATGAAAATGCACGGTGACTTGCATGACTTCATGAACTGGCAAGGTCCTATCCTGACAGATTCAGGCGGCTTCCAAGTATTCAGCCTAGGTGCGATGCGTAAAATCACTGAAGAAGGCGTACATTTCCGTAACCCTGTAAACGGTGACAAGATCTTCATGGACGCTGAAAAGTCGATGGAAATCCAAAAAGATCTAGGCTCAGACATCGTTATGATTTTCGATGAGTGTACGCCTTACCCTGCGACACACAAAGAAGCAAAAGATTCAATGGAGATGTCTCTTCGTTGGGCTGAGCGTTCACGTAACCACTTCGACAAGCTTGAAAACCCGAACTCACTATTCGGTATCGTTCAAGGTGGCGTATACGAAGACCTACGTGACGTATCTGTTAAAGGTCTAACTGAAATCGGTTTTGATGGATACGCGGTTGGTGGCCTAGCAGTAGGTGAACCAAAAGAAGATATGCACCGTATCCTTGAGCACACATGTCCTCAACTGCCAGAAGATAAGCCTCGTTACCTAATGGGTGTAGGCAAACCTGAAGACTTAGTTGAAGGTGTTCGTCGCGGTATCGACATGTTTGACTGTGTAATGCCAACGCGAAATGCACGTAACGGCCACCTGTTTGTGACTGAAGGTGTGATCAAGATCCGTAATGCGAAGCATAAAACGGATACAACGCCTCTAGATTCAGAGTGTGACTGTTACACTTGTAAGAATTACAGCAAATCTTACCTACATCATTTGGATCGCTGTAATGAAATCCTAGGTGCAAGACTGAACACCATTCACAACCTGCGTTTCTACCAACGAGTCATGTCAGACATCCGTCAATCTATTGATGAAGATCGTTTTGAAGAATTCGTTGAGGAGTTCTACGCACGAATGGGACGTGAAGTGCCACCACTAGGTAAATAGTTTCTTAGTATCTTTTTGCGAGCCCTATCTCTGTTCAAGGAGTTAGGGCTTGAAAACGAAAGGGTACAGCCCAATTAGTTGGATTATCAATAAAATATAAATAGAGGATGTTTTAATGTTTATTTCTCAAGCTCACGCAGCAGCAGAAGGTGCACCAGCAGGCGGCGGTTTCGAAATGCTAATCATGCTAGGTATGTTCGCTGTAATCTTCTACTTCATGATTTACCGTCCACAAGCTAAACGCGTAAAAGAGCATAAGAACCTTATGTCTTCTATGGGCAAAGGTGATGAAGTACTAACAAGCGGTGGCCTAGTAGGTAAAATCACTAAAATCGCTGAAGATAATGACTACGTTTCAATTGAGCTTAACGCTAACAATGAAGTTGTAATCAAAAAAGACTTCGTAACAGCTGTGCTACCAAAAGGCACTCTGAAATCTCTATAAACAGCTAGAGGATCCTCGCTGTGCTAAACCGTTATCCGTTATGGAAGTATTTGATGGTGGTGTTTACCATCGCTATCGCAGCGCTATACGCTCTTCCAAATATATATGGTGAAGATCCGGCAGTTCAAGTTACAGGGGCGCGTGGCGCCTCTGTAGATATGTCTACGCTGGATGCTGTCACCAAAGCTCTTGATGAAGAGAGCCTTTCCCATAAATCCGTTGCACTCGAAAACGGTTCTATTCTTGTTCGTTTTAACGATACTGATACTCAAATCAGCGCTCGTGACGTGATCTCTGAAGCATTAGGCAAAGACGTAATTGTTGCGTTAAACCTAGCCGCTTCGACTCCTGATTGGCTTGAATCCATTGGTGCAGCACCAATGAAGCTTGGTCTTGACCTTCGTGGTGGTGTTCACTTCTTAATGGAAGTGGATATGGATGCTGCGATGGAAAAACTGGTTGGTCAGCAAGAAGAAGCATTCCGTAGTGAACTTCGTGAAGAAAAAATTCGTTATCGTGCTATTCGCCCATCTGGCAAAGATGCGGTTGAAGTATTGCTGCGTAACGAAGAGCAATTAGACAAAGCGAAATCACTGCTTGAGTCTAAGCACCCTGATATGCTGTTTGTCGATTCTGAATCTAACGGTCGTTTCTCTCTTATTGCTAGTTTTACAGACGCTCGTTTACAAGAAATCCGCAATTACGCGGTTGAACAGAACATCACCATTCTACGTAACCGTGTTAATGAACTTGGTGTAGCGGAACCTTTGGTTCAACGTCAAGGTGCTAGCCGTATCGTAGTGGAACTTCCTGGTGTACAAGATACTGCTCGTGCAAAAGAAATTCTTGGTGCGACGGCGACTCTTGAATTCCGTGAAGTGGATAGCTCAGCAGATCTTGCTGCAGCGGCTTCAGGTCGTGCCCCTGCGGGTAGCGAAATCAAGCAAGATCGTGATGGTCGCCCTGTGGTACTTAAGAAACGCGTTATTTTAGGCGGCTCAAGTATTACTGATGCAAGCTCAAGTGTTGATGAATATGGTCGTCCGCAAGTTAACATCTCGCTAGACAGCGAAGGTGGCAGCAAAATGTCAGCATTCTCTCGCCAAAACATTGGCAAGCTAATGGCGACGGTTTTTGCTGAGTACAAAGACAGCGGTCGTAAAACACCAGAAGGTCGAGTCATTCTTGATAAACATGAAGAAGTGATTAACCAAGCGACGATTCAGTCTGCACTTGGTCGTAACTTCCGTATCACAGGTATTGATTCAGCGGCTGAAGCGCACAACCTTGCGCTATTACTTCGTGCAGGTGCTTTGATTGCGCCAATCTCAATTGTTGAAGAACGTACGATTGGTCCTTCAATGGGTCAACAGAATATCGACATGGGTATTATGGCGATGATCTGGGGTATGGCTGCGGTAATGTTATTTACGCTGCTTTACTACCGTAAGTTTGGTTTTATCGCTAACGTTGCACTGATGGCGAACCTTGTCCTTATTATCGGTGTGATGTCGATGATCCCAGGCGCGACAATGACGCTTCCTGGTATTGCCGGTATCGTATTAACGGTTGGTATGGCGGTGGATGCTAACGTCCTCATTTTTGAACGTATTCGTGAAGAAATCCGGGAAGGACGCAATCCTCAACAAGCGATTCACCAAGGTTATGCGAACGCATTTAGTACTATTGCTGATGCGAACATCACCACGCTCTTAACCGCTATCATCCTATTTGCTGTAGGTACTGGTGCGATTAAAGGCTTCGCGGTGACATTATCTATCGGTATCATCACTTCTATGTTTACTGCGATTGTAGGTACACGTTGTATCGTGAACCTAATGTATGGCGGTAAGCGTATTAAGAAATTGTCGATCTAAGGCTGGATTTAATTATGTTTCAAATAATGAAAGCGGACAAATTGATCGACTTCATGCGTTGGTCAAAAGTCGCATTCGTCTTATCTATCCTCATGATTGGTACGGCAATCTTTACACTTTCAACTAAATCGTTGAACTGGGGTTTAGATTTTACAGGCGGTACTTTGATTGAAGTAGGTTTTGAACAACCTGCGAACCTAGAAAATATCCGAAGCGCTTTAGAAGCAAAAGGGTTTGGTGATGCAACCGTTCAAAACTTTGGTTCAGCTCGTGATGTGATGGTTCGCCTTCGTCCTCGTGACGGTGTGGCGGGCGAAACGTTGGGCAACCAAATCTTATCTGCGATTGAGCAAGGTACGGGCGAGCAAGTAGAAATGCGTCGTATCGAGTTCGTAGGTCCAAACGTTGGTGATGAACTGACTGAAGCTGGTGGCCTTGCGATTTTGGTATCACTGATCTGTATCTTGATTTACGTATCGGTACGTTTTGAATGGCGTTTAGCGGCGGGTGCGGTATTGGCACTGGCGCACGATGTGATTATCACGTTAGGCGTGTTCTCATTAATGCAAATTGAAGTGGACTTAACTATCGTTGCTGCATTGCTTACGGTAGTAGGTTACTCACTCAACGATACCATCGTGGTATTTGACCGGATCCGTGAAAACTTCCGCAAGATGCGTAAAGGTGAAGCACCTGAAGTTATGAACAGCTCAATTACTCAAACATTGAGCCGTACTTTGATCACGTCTGGTACGACATTATTCGTTGTGATTGCTTTGTTTACTCAAGGCGGCGCAATGATTCACGGTTTCGCGACCGCGCTTCTATTAGGTATTACCGTTGGTACTTATTCTTCTATCTATGTGGCCTCAGCCCTAGCGATGAAGTTGGGTATTACACGTGAGCACTTAATGCCACCTCAAATCGAGAAAGAAGGCGAAGAATTTGACGAGATGCCATAAGAGTTAATTTGGCTTTCGAAGGTTCAAATAAAGCCGCTGGGAAACTGGCGGTTTTTTTGTATTTGGTATTTACGGAAATACTTTTAAGAAGGGCGGGTTGAAAGGTGTTTTTCTTAGGTATAAAAAAGCCCTGCTCATAGAGCAGGGCTTTCAGTAATCAGCGTGACGGGCTATGGATTACTTTAGCATACCTTCATTGCTGTTCTCGCGAACATGCTTAAGGATAGCTTTAACACCACGTGCACTTGAAGCTACAATGTTACCAGACTTCATGTACTCAGTACCGCCTGCAAAATCAGTTAGGATTGCACCTGCTTCACGAGCGATCAGGTCACCAGCAGCCATATCCCAAGGCTTAAGGCCAAGTTCTAGGTAACCGTCTACACGGCCAGCAGCTAAGTAACATAGGTCAAGTGCTGGAGAACCAGTACGGCGGAAGTCAGAACAATCGATGAATAGACCAGAAATGATCTTCATGAATGATTCAGAGTGTTGCTTCTGGTTGAATGGGAAACCAGTTGCGATAACGCTACCTTGAAGGTCTTTCAGTTGGTTAACACGCATTCGAGCGTTGTTAAGCTGAGCGCCAGCACCACGTTGAGCTGTGAATAGCTCGTTTAGCATTGGATCGTATACACAAGCAACTTCTGTACGACCGTTCATGCGAACAGCGATAGAAACTGAGAAGTGTGGGAAGCCTTTTACGAAGTTGTTCGTGCCATCTAGTGGGTCAACAATCCATTGAACATCAGAGTCTTTACCTTCAGTAAGACCGCTTTCTTCTGCAACAATGCTGTGCTCTGGGTAAGAACTCTTGATTGTTTCGATAATCATGTACTCAGCTTCTTGAGCAATGTTAGTAACTACGTCGTTGTTACCTTTTTGAATTGTTTCGATTTTATCAACAGTTTCTAGCGATTTAGCAATATGGTTGCCTGCTTTACGCGCAGCGCGTATCGCAATGTTTAGCATTGGATGCATATGGTTTTTCCCACAAGATGTTAAAGAACGATTTTTAGCGGCGGCGAGTATATCAAAGTTTCAAAGAAATGGAAGTGGTTATTTTTTGAACTGTTAATTTCACATATCGGGAAGGGCCTGACCATTTTACTGAGTGATGTGGTAATATCTCGCGGTTCATTTATAAGTGGTGTCATTTAGCATGTTAGATAATGTGAAAGTCGTTCTGGTTGGAACTTCTCATTCTGGAAATATTGGGTCTGCAGCCCGTGCAATGAAAGTAATGGGATTGAGCCAACTGGTACTAGTTGATCCTCAATGTGAGGTTGATGAGCAAACTATGGCTTTGGCAGCAGGTGCGGGTGATATCGCGGAAAATGCAGTGATTGTCAAAACACTTGATGAAGGCATCGCTGATTGCGGCTTAGTCGTCGGCTCAAGTGCTCGTTCTAGAACATTGGAGTGGCCGATGCTAGAACCTCGCGAATGTGGCGAGAAGTTTGCGGTCGAAGGGGAAAAGCACCCTGTTGCCTTAGTGTTCGGTAGAGAACGAACCGGCCTGACAAATGAAGAGCTGCAGAAATGCCACTATCATGTGTGCATTCCAGCTAACCCTGAGTACAGTTCGCTTAATTTAGCCATGGCTGTTCAGACGCTGAGCTACGAAGTTCGAGTTGCACACTTAAATAAAGTTGCTAGTCAGTACCCACCTCAAGAGCAAGATGAGTATCCGCGTCATAAAGAACTAGAAATGTTCTATACGCACCTTGAAAAAGTGATCATTGATACCCAGTTTATCTCACAGGATAAACCAGGTCAGGTTATGAACAAGCTGCGCCGCTTGTTTAGTCGTGCGCGTCCTGAGCTTCAGGAAATCAACACATTGCGTGGCATTTTAACCTCTATAGAAAAAGCAAATAACAAAAAATAGAAACCTTATTCTAAAAAGGGATAAATACCTGACTAAAATAGTCAAATAAATACTTGACCAAAATGGTCGGGTATGAAAAACTTCCAACCACATAAACAATGTGGATACGGTGTGGTATGAAACTAACATCTAAAGGAAGATATGCGGTAACAGCCATGCTAGATGTGGCACTGCATTCGCAAAAGACCCCAGTACCTCTGGCTGATATTTCGGAACGCCAGGGTATCTCGTTATCTTATTTAGAGCAGTTGTTTTCTAAGCTACGCAAAGCGGGCTTAGTAGCAAGTGTTCGCGGCCCTGGCGGTGGTTATCGCTTAGGGGCTGATGCGCATGATATTGCCGTCGGAACCGTTATTTCTGCTGTCGATGAATCTGTTGACGCGACCAAATGTAGCGGCAAAGGCAACTGTCAGGGTGGTAGCCGTTGTTTAACGCATACTCTTTGGCATGATTTAAGCGCGCGCATCAGTGACTTCTTAAATAACATTACGCTTGGTGAGCTAATGAAAGATAATGAAGTCTTAGAAATTTCTGATCGTCAGGATATAAACCTAGCGATCAATCATGGTTTTGCACAGAAAAATACGAGCACTACATCGATTAGTGCAGCGCCACATGGCGTTAATGCCCGCTCTTAGCGGTCAGTTTTTACATTGGAGTAGAAAATGAAACTGCCTATTTACTTTGACTATTCAGCTACTTGTCCGGTTGATCCTCGTGTTGCTGAAAAAATGGTTCAGTGCATGACGATGGATGGCAACTTCGGTAACCCAGCCTCTCGTTCACACCGTTACGGTTGGCAGGCAGAAGAGTCAGTAGATAATGCACGTGAGCAAATTGCTGATTTACTAAACGCTGATCCACGTGAAATTGTATTTACATCTGGTGCGACAGAATCAGATAACCTAGCTATTAAAGGTGCAGCGCACTTTTACGGTAAGAAAGGTAAGCATATTATTACCTGTAAAACCGAGCATAAAGCGGTTCTTGACCCATGTCGTCAACTAGAGCGCGAAGGCTACGAAGTAACTTACTTAGAGCCTGAATCTAATGGCATCATTGATTTAAACAAGCTTCAGGACGCAATGCGCGATGACACTGTACTTGTTTCTATCATGCACGTTAATAACGAGATTGGTGTAATTCAAGACATCACTTCAATCGGTGAGCTATGCCGTTCTCGCAAAATCGTATTCCACGTTGATGCGGCACAATCTGCGGGTAAAATCCCACTAGACGTAAAAGAAATGAAAGTAGATCTAATCTCACTTTCTGCTCACAAAGTTTACGGTCCTAAAGGCATCGGCGCATTGTACGTAAGTCGTAAGCCTCGTATTCGCCTTGAAGCACAAATGCACGGTGGTGGCCATGAGCGCGGTTTCCGTTCTGGTACATTAGCGACTCACCAAATCGTTGGTATGGGTGAAGCTTTTGCAATTGCTAAGCAAGACATGCAAAAAGATTTTGAACACGCAAAAGCACTGCGTGAACGTCTGCTTAATGGCGTTATCGATCTAGAAGCTGTGACAGTGAACGGCGATTTAGACCAGCGTGTACCGCACAACTTAAACGTGAGCTTTGCGTTTGTTGAAGGTGAATCTCTGTTGATGTCTCTAAAAGATCTAGCAGTATCTTCTGGCTCTGCATGTACTTCTGCAAGCTTAGAACCTTCATACGTGCTACGTGCTCTTGGTCTAAATGACGAACTTGCACACAGCTCAGTACGATTCTCATTCGGCCGTTTTACAACGGAAGAAGAAGTGGACTACGCAATCAAACAGATTCGTGTAGCAGTAAACAAATTACGCGACATGTCTCCTCTATGGGATATGTATAAAGAAGGGATTGATTTGGACACCGTTGAGTGGGCTCATCATTAATCTCAAGGATATAGAGGATTCGAGGTAACTATTATGGCTTATAGCGAAAAAGTAATTGATCACTACGAAAACCCACGTAACGTAGGTTCGTTTGATAAAGAAGACCCAAGTGTAGGTAGCGGCATGGTTGGTGCACCAGCTTGTGGTGACGTAATGAAACTGCAAATCAAGGTAACACCAGAAGGTATTATCGAAGACGCTAAATTCAAAACTTACGGTTGTGGTAGCGCAATCGCTTCTAGCTCACTAGTAACAGAGTGGGTTAAAGGTAAAAGTATTGATGAAGCAGCTGCAATCAAAAACTCTGAAATTGCAGAAGAGCTTGAACTTCCACCTGTGAAAGTTCACTGTTCAATTCTTGCTGAAGACGCAATTAAAGCAGCTGTTGCGGATTACAAGAAAAAGCGTTAATCGCTGATACGCAGTAAGAAAGTCTAGGGAGTCGGGTTGGCTCCCTCCTGAGTTCTATTTTAATAATAAAAGCACAAGGTTGTAGTATGGCCATCACCATGACAGATACGGCGGCAAGCCGCGTTCAATCATTCTTAGATAACCGTGGTAAAGGTATCGGGTTACGCTTAGCAGTGAAAACGACTGGCTGTTCGGGTATGGCATATGTACTTGAGTTCGTTGATGAATTAAACGAAGAGGACCAGGTGTTTGAGCACTCAGGTGTTAAGGTTATTATTGATCCTAAAAGCTTAGTTTACCTTGACGGTACAGAGCTAGATTATGTGAAAGAAGGCCTAAACGAAGGTTTTGAGTTCAACAACCCTAACGCGAAAGGCGAGTGTGGTTGTGGCGAAAGCTTCAACGTGTAACATTACTCGATATGAGCGTGCCACTTACTATTGGTAAGTGTGTCGATAGCAATTAGGCTCGGAGTCGAGCCTAAATTCTAGGATTGGTTTTCACATGAATCACTTTGAATTATTTGGGCTACCACTTCAGTTTTCACTGGATGGTAGCCTTCTTTCTTCTCAATTTAGAGATTTACAGCGTCAGTTTCACCCGGATAATTTTGCGACCGCTTCAGAGCGTGATCGCTTACTCGCAGTTCAAAAAGCCGCTCAAATTAACGATGCTTATCAGGTATTGAAGAACCCAATTCAACGCGCTGAATATATCTTGCTTCAACATGATGTTGATATCCGTAGTGAACAGCAAACCATGCAAGATCCTATGTTCCTTATGGAGCAAATGGAGCTTAGAGAAGAGCTTGAAGATATCGCCTCTGGCTCAGACCCTGAAGATGCATTATTTGCATTTGAGGGAAAGGTCAGCAAAATGTATAAACAACAACTAAAAGCTGTAGAACAAGAACTCTCTGATAATGCTTGGATAGACGCGGCAGATCGAGTTAGAAAGCTCAAATTTATTGCAAAATTAAAGAATGAAATCGAATTAGTCGAAGACAGACTTCTTGGCTAGTTTGAGATAAAAAGGACCCATCCATGGCATTACTTCAAATTGCAGAACCAGGGCAAAGCGCCGCTCCTCATGAGCATAAGCTTGCTGTGGGCATTGATTTAGGCACGACTAACTCTTTAGTCGCTTCTGTACGCAGTGGTGAAGCCGCCACTTTAGCTGATGAGCAAGGGCGTAGTATCTTGCCGTCTGTTGTTCATTACACATCAGACGCCCATACCACTGGTCATGAAGCTCGCTCCCATGCGCAAACTGATCCTAAAAATACTATCATCTCTGTAAAGCGCTTGATTGGTCGTTCTCTTAACGATATTCAGCAGCGCTACCCATCTCTACCATACCAGTTTGAATCTAGTGATAATGGTTTGCCTGTTTTATCAACAGCGCTTGGAACTAAGAACCCAATTCAAGTATCAGCGGATATCTTAAAGTCGTTGGCTCAGAGAGCTGAAGCGACGTTAGGCGGCGATTTGTCTGGTGTTGTAATTACAGTACCTGCTTATTTTGATGATGCTCAAAGAGCTGGAACTAAAGATGCAGCGCAATTAGCGGGGCTACATGTACTGCGCTTATTAAATGAGCCAACTGCAGCAGCAATCGCATACGGTCTAGATTCTGGTCAAGAAGGCGTGATCGCCGTTTATGACTTAGGTGGTGGTACGTTCGACATTTCAATTCTTCGTCTCTCTAAAGGCGTATTTGAAGTGTTGGCGACTGGCGGTGATTCTGCATTAGGTGGTGACGATTTCGATCATTTAGTGGCGGAGCACTTCCAACAGCAAATTGGCCTATCTGAACTCACCGCAGAGCAAAATCGTGCGTTACTTGATGCGGCAACGGAAGCTAAAATTGCATTGTCCGATGCTGAGACGACCGATGTATCGGTGCTGGGTTGGAATGGTTCATTAAGCCGCGAAGAATTTAATGACATCATTAAACCTCTCGTTAAGAAAACGCTTCTTTCTTGTCGTCGTGCATTAAAAGATGCAGATGTGGATGCTGATGAAGTTCTTGAAGTCGTAATGGTGGGTGGTTCGACTCGTACGCCTTTAGTTCGTGAAATGGTCGGCGACTTCTTAGGTCGTACACCACTGACTAGCATTAACCCTGATGAAGTCGTCGCGATTGGTGCCTCTATTCAAGCAGATATCTTAGTTGGTAATAAGCCAGACTCGGAAATGCTGCTATTGGATGTCATCCCGCTTTCTCTTGGTATTGAAACCATGGGTGGCCTGGTAGAGAAAATTATTCCTCGAAATACCACAATTCCAGTCGCTCGCGCGCAAGAATTTACTACCTTCAAAGATGGCCAAACGGCAATGACGGTGCACACTGTTCAAGGTGAGCGCGAAATGGTTGACGATTGTCGCTCTCTGGCTCGATTTGCTCTAAAAGGCATTCCTCCAATGGCGGCAGGCGCAGCGCACATTCGTGTTACTTACCAAGTGGACGCTGATGGCCTATTGTCTGTTACTGCGATGGAAAAGAGCACTGGCGTTCAAGCTGAAATCCAAGTGAAGCCATCTTACGGCTTAAGCGATGACGAAGTCGCGAATATGCTAAAAGACTCAATGACGTTTGCAAAAGAAGACATGCAAGCGCGAGCGTTAGCTGAACAACGCGTAGAAGCGGATCGCGTGATCGAAGGTTTGATTGCGGCCATGCAAGCTGATGGTGATGAGCTACTTTCAGAAGATGAAAAACAGCAATTATTGAAAGCGATTGAATCTTTAATAGAGCTTCGTAACGGTGATAGTGCTGATGCGATTGAGCTCGGAATTAAAGATACCGACAAAGCAAGTCAAGACTTTGCTTCTCGTCGTATGGACAAATCGATTCGAGCAGCGTTGTCTGGTCAGTCTGTCGACAATATTTAATAGTTAGAGAATAGAAAACATGCCTAAGATTATTGTTTTACCTCACGAAGACCTATGCCCAGAAGGTGCAGTTTTAGAAGCAAAGACGGGTGAAACTGTTCTTGATGTTGCATTGAAAGCGGGCATTGGAATTGAGCACGCGTGTGAAAAGTCATGTGCTTGTACTACATGTCACGTTGTGATTCGTGAAGGTTTTGACTCACTTGAAGAAAGTGATGATCTTGAAGATGATATGCTTGATAAAGCTTGGGGCCTTGAGATGGAATCTCGCTTAGGTTGCCAAGCAAAAGTGGCTGACGAAGATTTAGTGGTCGAAATTCCAAAGTACACCTTAAACCTTGCGTCAGAAGATCACTAAAAACTGACTAAGGAAGAGTAATGAGCTTAAAATGGATTGACTCGCGAGATATCGCGATTGAACTTTGTGACTTGTATCCTGACACGGATCCTAAAACGGTTCGCTTTACGGATTTGCATCAATGGATTCTTGAATTAGAAGATTTTGATGATGATCCTAAGCATTCAAATGAGAAAATCTTAGAAGCCGTTATTCTGTGCTGGATGGATGAAATGGACTAGTGAAGTTCGTTTCAAATAGCTTGGTTTTAAAACACAGCCCAGTTAACAATTTTTACTAAAAAAAGCGGACCTTTTGGTCCGTTTTTTTATCAAAGTGACATTTTACCTCTACATAATGCTAACATCATTCCGCTAATAAAAAATAATCTAAACAACGTTGCCGCAACTTTGAAAGCGACGTTGATTAAAGACAAGGAGAATTCATGTCTACACAGATGTCTGTATTTTTAAGTCAAGAACCAGCTCAGCCTCAATGGGGTGACAAAGCTATTTTATCTTTTGCAGAGAATGGCACGACGATTCATCTAGGTGAAGGTCACGATCTTGGCGCGGTTCAAAGAGCGGCTCGTAAGCTTGATGGTCAAGGCATTGTCTCAGTGTCACTTGAAGGTGATAACTGGGATTTAGAAAGCGTTTGGGCTTTTTACCAAGGTTACCGTAGTCCGAAGAAGAAAAATGCAGTGGAGTGGGTTGCATTAGAAGCTGATGCTCAACAAGAACTAGAAGCTCGCATCAAGTCTACAGATTGGACTCGTGACATTATCAATAAAACAGCGGAAGAAGTGGCTCCACGCCAATTAGCTACAATGGCTGCTGAATTTATTAAGTCGGTTGCGCCTGAAGGTACTGTTACTGCAAAAGTCGTGAAAGACAAAGATCTCCTCACTGAAGGATGGGAAGGCATTTACGCGGTAGGTCGTGGTTCTGAGCGTACTTCTGCGATGCTTCAACTGGATTTTAACCCAACAGGTGATGAAAACGCGCCAGTCTACGCATGTCTTGTAGGTAAAGGTATCACTTTTGATTCAGGTGGCTATAGCATTAAACCTGGTCAATTCATGACAGCGATGAAAGCTGACATGGGTGGTGCAGCAACGATTACCGGTGGTTTAGGACTAGCGATTGAGCGTGGCTTGAACAAACGAGTGAAGCTTATTCTTTGTTGTGCCGAAAATATGATCTCTGGTCGTGCTCTGAAATTAGGCGATATCATCACGTATAAGAACGGTAAAACGGTCGAGATCATGAATACGGATGCTGAAGGTCGTTTGGTTCTTGCAGATGGTTTAATGTATGCCTCTGAGCAGAACCCTGAGTTGATCATCGACTGTGCAACATTGACAGGTGCAGCGAAAAACGCATTGGGTAATGATTACCATGCTCTACTAAGTTTTGACGATGAATTATCTCAAAAAGCACTCGTTGCAGCGAACCAAGAGAAAGAGGGTTTGTGGCCTTTACCGCTCGCTGATTTCCACCGTGGTATGTTGCCGTCAAATTTCGCAGACTTATCTAATATCAGCTCTGGCGATTACACGCCTGGTGCGAGTACAGCGGCTGCGTTTTTGTCTTACTTTGTCGATGATTACAAAAAAGGCTGGCTGCATTTTGATTGCGCTGGTACTTACCGAAAATCGGCAAGTGACAAGTGGTCTGCAGGCGCAACAGGTATGGGCGTAAGAACTCTAGCGCGTGTACTGACAGAAGAAGCAAAATAAAAACAAGCAGCCTACGGGCTGCTTTTATAACGACAATAATGAAGTAAAAGGAAACATTATGGCTCTAGAAAGAACGTTTTCGATTGTTAAACCGGATGCCGTTAAGCGTAATCTTGTGGGTGAGATTTATCACCGTATTGAAAAGGCTGGTCTACAAATCATCGCGGCAAAAATGGTTCAGCTAACAGAAGAGCAAGCGAGTGGCTTCTACGCAGAACATGAAGGTAAAGAATTCTTTGGTCCACTAAAAGAGTTCATGACTTCTGGTCCTATCATGGTTCAAGTACTTGAAGGTGAAAACGCAATCGCTCGTTACCGTGAATTAATGGGGAAAACAAACCCTGAAGAAGCTGCATGTGGCACTATTCGTGCAGATTACGCGATCAGCATGCGTTACAACTCTGTACATGGTAGTGATAGCCCTGAATCAGCGGCGCGTGAAATTGAGTTCTTCTTCCCAGAAGCTGAAATTTGCCCACGTCCGGCTGAATAATAAAACTCACTAGAGACAGCAAAGGCTTCACATATGTGAAGCCTTTTTTCGTTCAAAAAGAGATTATTTATTACGTGCGTAAACTTTAATCACTTTACTTTGAATGTCTTAGAAAACTCAGGGTTTTACAGCCCTTGTTGAAGTTGCGTAAAGCCTGTACAATTCGCGCCCTTAATTATTGTTTCGTCATTGAGAGGCACCATGACAACAGCTAAAGTCAATCTACTCGATTTTGATCGTAAAGGTCTTCGTAAATTTTTCACTGAAGAATTGAATGAGAAAGCTTTCCGAGCAGATCAAGTAATGAAGTGGATGTATCACTTCGGTGTCGATGATTTCGAAAACATGAACAACATTAATAAGAAGCTACGTGAAAAACTACAGCGTCGCTGTGAGATCGTTGCTCCTGTTGTTTCTGAAGCTCAACACTCTTCAGACGGTACTATAAAATGGGCGATGCGTGTTGGTGACCAAGATGTTGAAACCGTATACATCCCAGATGGTGACCGTGCAACCTTATGTGTCTCTTCGCAAGTTGGCTGTGCATTGGAATGTAAATTCTGCTCGACCGCTCAACAAGGTTTTAACCGAAACTTAAAGGTTTCTGAGATTGTTGGCCAAATCTGGCGTGCAGCTCGTGAAATTGGATTAGAAAAAGAAACAGGCCGTCGCCCAATTACTAACGTTGTAATGATGGGTATGGGTGAGCCGCTTCTGAACATGAAAAATCTAATGCCATCATTAGAAATCATGCTCGATGATTTAGGTTTTGCATTGTCTAAGCGCCGTGTAACTGTATCTACTTCAGGTGTTGTTTCAGGTTTAGATCAAATGACGGATAACATTGATGTTGCTCTAGCGATTTCTTTGCATGCGCCAAATGATAAATTACGTAGCGAAATTATGCCGATCAACGATCGTTGGGATATTGAAGACTTCTTAGCGTCGGTACGTCGTTATATCGCTTCATCAAATGCGAACCGTGGAAAAGTAACGGTTGAATACGTGTTACTTGATCATGTTAATGATGACATGGACCACGCTCGTGAGCTTGCTGAGCTGATGAAAGATACCCCATGTAAGATCAACTTGATTCCATTTAACCCTTACCCAGGGTCACCATACAAGAAGCCAAGTAATTCTCGTATCGACAGATTCCAAAAAACGTTGATGGAATACGACTATACAGTCACGGTGCGTAAAACCCGTGGTGATGATATTGACGCAGCATGTGGTCAGTTAGTGGGGGATGTGATTGACAGAACCAAGCGAACCAAGTTGAAAGCAACTGGTGAAGCAATCCCAGTCAAAGCTGTTTAAGATAAGTTTGAAGACAAGCCAGAAGCAAAACTTCTGGCTTGTTTGTTTTTAGGCTTTTTTGTGGCTTTGTCCCATGCTTTCTTAGATATTTCGTCAATTTTTGGACAAAAGCTTGAGCTAACGGTAAATTTTGTTGAAAGAGTTTTTGTCTTGTCTGGCCATTGGCTTATGATGAGACTAGCTCAGCTTTATGCTGAGGATAAGTTAGTTACTTGCTGCATAGGTCTATTCAGGTTGGCTACCCGCTGAATTCGATAGTGTATTTCTTATATGACTAGTCGTTGTTCTTCAGAAACTGCTGCATGCACAAGTCTCTAAAATAATTTCACACCTATGACGTAAGCATCGATTGAGATAGTTATTACAAAAAAAAGAAACTCTCAATGCTACGGAATAATACTTAGAAGTTCGCACGCATGAACACTAAACAAGATATTCAAACACCGCAAGACACGACCACTCAACCAGAAGCTGGTACTCTGTTAAGACAAAAACGTGAATCTCTAGGGTTAAGCCAAAAGCAGATCGCGGATAGATTGAAACTAAGAATATCTGTCATTGAACAAATTGAAGACAACCAGTTTGAATCAGGACAAGTCGCAACCTTCACTCGAGGTTATTTACGCTCTTATGCCAAAGCGGTTTGTTTGGATGAAAAGGTTGTACTAAATGCACTTGATCATGCTGGTGATGCGCAGCATCAAGAGCAAGAAATGCAAAGCTTCTCTCGCAAGACAAAAACTGAAAAACACAACAGTCGTATCATGAGCCTTACGTGGGGGATCTTTGCTGTGATTGCAGGTATTTCTTCACTATGGTGGTGGCAGAATCAACAGCAAGACACCTTGTCATTATCCTTAAGTGAGTCGGCTGAAAGTGCTCAAGTATTAGCAGAAGAAAGTACAACAGTGGATGTGGTCGAGTTAGAAACAATTTCAGAGCCCCAAACCGAGACTGAAGATATCAGTAGTGATGTGAGCGAAACGGTGAGTGCAGAGGTTGATGAGCCTACTGCAGAAGCTCCAACGCCAGCAACGCTCCCTGAAATCGAAGAGACAGTCGCGGTTATAGAAGAGCCTGAAGTAGTCGAAGAAAAACCAACACTCGCTGCGGAAAAGGTCGCTGAACCTTCATCCCTAGAGAATGAACTTGCGCTTCAGTTTTCTGCTGATTGCTGGATTCAAGTAAAAGATGCTACCGGGAAAACACTATCTACGGGCATCAAAAAAGCAGGGCAAAGCTTAAAACTATCTGGAACTGCACCGTATAAAGTGGTGTTAGGTGCGCCTGAAGGCGTATCAATGACATTTGCAAGTGAACCTGTCGACCTTTCTGGGTATACTTCAGGCAAAGTAGCCAGAATAACCTTACCTTAGAGTTAATATGCAACACGAATCTCCTATTATTCGTCGCAAATCAACCCGTATTTATGTGGGTGATGTGCCGATCGGTGATGGTGCACCTATTGCTGTGCAATCCATGACCAACACAAGAACAACAGACGTAGCCGCAACCGTTGCTCAGATCCGAGCTTTGGAAAATGTGGGCGCTGATATCGTTCGCGTATCTGTACCGACTATGGATGCCGCTGAAGCATTTAAGCAAATCAAGCAGCAGGTTTCTGTTCCTTTGGTCGCTGACATTCACTTTGACTACCGTATTGCGCTGAAAGTGGCTGAGTACGGCGTAGACTGTTTGCGTATCAATCCAGGTAACATCGGTAACGAAAGCCGTATCCGCTCAGTTGTTGATTGTGCTCGTGATATGAATATTCCGATTCGTATTGGTGTTAACGGCGGTTCTCTTGAAAAAGAGATCCAAGAGAAATACACAGAGCCAACAGCAGAAGCGCTTGTTGAATCAGCAATGCGTCACGTAGATATCTTAGACCGTCTCAACTTTGATCAATTTAAAGTGAGCGTTAAGGCATCTGACGTATTCCTAGCGGTAGGTTCATACCGTTTACTGGCGAAACAGATTGATCAACCGCTTCACCTTGGTATTACTGAAGCTGGTGGCGCACGTGCAGGTGCGGTTAAGTCTTCTGTTGGCTTAGGTATGCTTCTTTCTGAGGGTATTGGCGATACGCTACGTATCTCGCTAGCGGCGGATCCTGTTGAAGAGATCAAAGTTGGCTTCGATATTCTTAAATCTTTGCGTATTCGCTCGCGTGGTATCAACTTCATCGCGTGTCCGAGCTGTTCTCGCCAAGAGTTCGATGTTATTAACACCGTAAACGCGCTTGAAGAGCGTCTAGAAGACGTGATTACCCCAATGGATGTTTCTATCATCGGTTGTGTGGTGAACGGCCCAGGTGAAGCAGAAGTATCTCATCTAGGCCTAGCGGGTAGTGCACGTAAGAGTGCCTTCTACGAAGATGGTAAGCGTCAGAAAGAGCGCTTTGACAACAACGACCTTGTTGATCAACTTGAAGCTAAGATTCGAGCAAAAGCATCAGTGCTTGATCAAGCAAATCGCATTGATGTAGAAAACCTAGAAGATTAATAAAACGCGATGAGGTGTGGTTGCCTATGGCATTAACACCTGGTCGTGAGAAATTACGGAATAAATATTGTGGCTAAAAATATCCAAGCAATCCGAGGCATGAACGACTGCCTTCCAACTCAATCACCACTGTGGCAGAAAGTAGAAAACGCAGTAAAAAACGTGGTGAGTGCACACGGTTACAACGAAGTGCGTATGCCTATCGTTGAAGAAACGAACCTATTTAGCCGCGCAGTGGGTGAAGAGACAGACGTTGTTTCAAAAGAGATGTACACCTTTGATGACCGTAACGGCGATAGCCTAACGCTACGTCCAGAAGGCACAGCAGGTTGTGTACGTTCATGCATCCAAAACAGCCTTATTAATCGTGATGAGCAACGCCTATGGTACATGGGCCCAATGTTCCGTCACGAGCGTCCTCAAAAAGGTCGTTACCGTCAATTCCACCAATGTGGTGTGGAAGTGTTTGGCCTAGACGGTCCAGACGTTGACGCAGAACTTATCATGATGACTGCACGTCTATGGCGTGAGCTAGGCATCGACAAGCACGTTCGTCTAGAGTTGAACTCAATTGGTTCTACTGAAGATCGCGCAAACTACCGTACAGCACTTGTTGCGTTCCTTGAACAGCACATTGATGTACTAGACGAAGATTGCAAGCGTCGCATGCACACCAACCCACTACGTGTACTAGATACTAAAAATCCAGACATTCAAGCTATCTTAGGTGACGCACCTCGACTATCTGAGTACTTAGGTGAAGAGTCTAAGCAACATTTTGCTGGTTTGTGTGAACTTCTTGACGCTGTTGGTATCGAATATCAAGTTAACGAACGTCTAGTACGTGGTTTGGACTACTACAACCGCACAGTATTTGAGTGGATCACTGAAAGCCTAGGTGCTCAAGGTACCGTATGTGGCGGCGGTCGTTACGACGGTCTTGTTGAGCAACTTGGTGGTAAAGAAACGCCAGCAGTTGGTTTCGCAATGGGCCTAGAGCGTCTAGTTCTGATGATGGAAACGCTTGAGCTAACAGAAGTTCGTCGCAGTGTTGATGTTTACATGGTTGCGGCTGGCGAAGGTACAATGATCGCGGGTATGCAATTAGCGAATCAATTACGCGATACCGTTGAAGGTGTGCGTGTAATGAGCCACTTTGGTGGTGGTAGCTTCAAGAAGCAATTCAAACGTGCAGACAAAGTAGGTGCGGTTGTTGCGTTGGTACTTGGTGAAAACGAAGTTGCAGATAATACAGTTGTGCTAAAAGATTTGGTTGGCGGCGAGCAAGAAACCGTGTCTCAAACGGAAGTTGCAGCGAAAGTCGCTGCGCTAATCTAACGATAAGCCAATAGAAATTTAAAGCGGTAGAAGATTCTATCGCTTTGCAAAGAATTGAAGAGGACAGGAAGTGGAACTTTACGATACTGAAGAACAACAAGTTGAAGCCATTAAAGATTGGTGGAAAGAGAATGGCAAAGCAGTGATCTTTGGTGCTGTGGTTGGTTTAGGTGGTCTATTTGGTTGGCGTTACTACCAAGATGCGACAATTCAAGCTCGTGAAGCTGCATCTGAGCAATATACTTCAGCAATGGAAAGCTTAGCGGCGCAAGGCGTTGACGCTCAAGCGACGGTTCAAACTTTTATTGATGGTAACAGCAAGGCTGAATACTCAGTACTTGCGGCTATGCAACTTGCGAAAGTTCAAATTGAAGCGGGTCAGCTAGATGCTGCGCTTGAGCAACTGCTATGGGCGAAAGCAAATACGAAAGATGCAGCGTTAACACCGCTAGTCGCTTACCGAGTTGCTCGCGTCCAAGCTGAAAAAGGTGAATTTGATGCGGCACTAACAGAGTTAGCTGCGATTACAGATGAATCTTGGAAAGGCCGAACTGCTGAACTTCGTGGTGATATTTCCCTTCGTCAAGGTAACGAAGATGCGGCTTACAGTGCTTACACTGAGGCTCAGCAAGCAAGTGATGCAAGCCAAGCACTACAAATCAAGTTAGACGACTTAGCAAAGTAAGGGCTACTTCTAAATGAAGAAAATGTTCCATAAAGCTGTCGCCCAAAAAGCCATCGCTTGTGCTGCTGCAATTGGCATCTTAGCGGGATGTGCGAGTGAAGAAGATACTATTATCATGGCGCCGGTACCGACAGTCACGAGTGAGTTTACTCCAAGTACTGAATGGTCAGCGTCTATTGGTAATGGTGTCGGTCATTACTTCTCGAAGTTAATGCCGGAGTACGCTTACGACAAAGTATTTATTGCGAGCCGAGACGGTATCGTTAAAGCATTGGATCCTGCTACAGGTAAAGAGCTTTGGAAAACTGACCTAGAGCGTGAAGTGTATGCTCGTTTGTCAGGCGGTTTGACTGCAGCTTACGGCAAGATTTTTGTTGGTAATGAAAATGGTGAAGTCATTGCGCTAGATGAGTCATCAGGTGAAGAGTTATGGCGAGTTGCTGTTAATGGGGAAGTTCTAGCTGCTCCAGCAACAGATAACAACCTAGTGATAGTGAACACTAGCCGTGGCATGCTTATCGCGTTAAACCAATCGACGGGTGAGCAGAAGTGGACGATCAGTACAGAAGTTCCTAGCCTAACATTGCGCGGTGATAGCGCGCCGGTAACGGTTTCTGGTGGTGTCTTCTGGGGAACGGCAAATGGTCGTTTAGCCGCTGCAATTGTTGAACGTGGTCAGTTGATTTGGCAACAACCTGTAGGAACACCAAAGGGTGCTACCGAAATTGATCGTTTGGTTGACGTTGATGCATCTCCAATCATATTAGGTGGTACGCTTTATACGATTGGAATCAATGGCCAGCTAATTGGTATTGATTTACGGTCTGGCAAACCAACTTGGAAGCGTAATTATTCTTCTGCAGTTGATATGGCTAGTGATGGTAGTCGCTTATTTGTGGTCACGGATAAAGATCATCTGGCAGCGGTAGACGCAAGAAGTGGTACTGAGCTTTGGAGTACCGATAAGCTAGAGCATCGTTTGCTAACTGCTCCTGCGATCATTGACGGGTATGTAGTAGTGGGTGATACCGAAGGTTATCTGCATTGGCTAGACCGTGCAACAGGTGATTTTGTCGCACAACAGCTAGTAAATGATAGTGGCTTCTCTGTAGGCCCTCTTGAACTACCTGATGGCTACGTAATCGTTACTCGCAATGGCGATGTAAAGAAACTGACGATTAGCCAATAAAGCGTGATATAATTCACAATCGGCTCCTGGTTGGTAACAGCCAGGAGCCGTTTTATTGAGATAAATTGATTAATCCGTGTGGTTATAGGTAAAAATTTAAGCTTGCTGGCAAGTGTTTACCTATAACTACATTAAGAAAAGAAATTGTAGAGGTTGTTATGGTACCTGTTGTTGCTCTAGTAGGGCGTCCGAACGTAGGTAAATCTACGTTATTTAACCGATTGACTCGAACTCGTGATGCATTGGTTGCGGATTTCCCTGGCTTAACGCGTGACCGTAAATATGGCCAAGCTCAGCTTGGTGAACACGAATTCATTGTGATTGACACTGGTGGTATCGATGGTACTGAAGAAGGTGTTGAAACAAAGATGGCAGAACAGTCATTAGCAGCGATCGATGAAGCTGATGTTGTACTGTTCATGGTAGATGGCCGTGCTGGCTTAACACCTTCTGATGAAGCGATTGCCGCTCACCTACGCAAGATAGAAAAGCCATCAATGCTTGTTGTAAATAAGGTTGACGGTATTGATGCAGATGCTGCAAGCGCTGACTTCTGGCGTCTTGGTGTTGATGATATGTACCAAATCGCAGCAGCTCACGGTCGTGGCGTAACAGCGCTTATTGACCTTGCTTTGAACCCATTTGCAGAAGCGTTAAAAGCTGAAAATGGTGAAATCAGTGATTTGACTGAGTTTGAAGACGAAGAAGCAGAACAGCTAGATTTCACTGAAGAAGAAGCTGAAGCTGAATTTAAGCGTCTTCAAGACCAACCTATCAAGCTTGCAATCATTGGTCGCCCAAATGTTGGTAAGTCTACACTGACAAACCGCATCTTAGGTGAAGAGCGTGTGGTTGTGTACGATATGCCAGGCACTACGCGCGACTCTATTTATATCCCAATGCAGCGTGATGAGCGTGAATACGTACTGATTGATACTGCAGGTGTTCGTCGCCGTAAAAACATTAACGAAACCGTTGAGAAGTTCTCGGTAGTTAAAACGTTAAAAGCGGTTGAAGATGCTAACGTCGTGCTATTAGTGATCGATGCTCGCGAAAACATTTCTGATCAAGACCTAAGCTTACTTGGCTTTGCATTGAACGCAGGTCGTTCAATCGTTATTGCGGTTAACAAGTGGGATGGGCTAGATAATGATGTGAAAGAGCGTGTTAAGAAAGAACTAGATCGCCGTTTGGGCTTCGTTGATTTCGCACGTATCCACTTCATTTCTGCACTTCACGGTACTGGTGTTGGTCACTTGTTTGAGTCGGTAGAAGAAGCATATAAATCTGCGACGACTCGTGTTGGTACATCTGTTCTGACTCGTATCATGAAAATGGCTACAGACGATCACCAACCGCCTATGGTTCGTGGTCGCCGCGTGAAGCTGAAATATGCGCACGCTGGTGGTTATAACCCACCTATCGTTGTTGTGCACGGCAACCAAGTTCGTGAATTACCGGATTCATACAAGCGCTACTTGATGAACTACTACCGTCGTTCATTGGAAATCATGGGTACACCGATCCGTATCCAGTTCCAAAACAGTGAGAACCCGTTTGAAGGTAAGACTAACAAACTGACTATCTCTCAAGAGCGTAAACGTAAGCGTATGATGAGTATGATGAAAGGTCGTAAGTAACCTTAACAAAATTTGAAAATACCCAAGCTTCGACTTGGGTATTTTTTTAAGTAAAATTTGTACCTACTAATAATTTAAAAATAAAGACAACGGACAGCAATGAACATGTCAGCAACCACAACTCAGTTTTGTCACCAAACTTGGTCATTAGAAAGCCAAATACAACTGGTGAAGTACCTAGAAGATGTGACTTATGTAGTCACCCAAAGCACACCATTTCATCCTGTTAGCCATATATGGCCAGATCACCCCGCCGATAGAGGCTACGGAGAAGTGAACGGTCAGCAGTATCCAGTTATCGATTGCTTGGTTGGAGCGATTGAATTGGAAAGTGGTGAGCTTTATGTCGGGGAATCAATCCCGGTTAAGCGTGATACGGAAGGGTGGGCGTTTGTAGTGGTGCATTGCTTGCCAGTAAATTCAATGGTTACTGCTGATACCCCGATTACGTGGGTAGTTGATCAAGATTATCAAGATAGCTTAAGCCGTGGACATAGTGCTGGGCATTTTGCGTTTTTAGCATTAAACAAAGTATTGGATCAACATTATTGGCGGAAGGATGCAGATCGTAAAGACTCTTTAGGGCATTACGACTTTAATAGTTACGCTCAAGAAACAAGTTTCGTTACACCTAATCTGTGCACTGATACTTATCGTCTAGGTAAAACCCTGAGAAAGCGTGGTTTGAATGTCGCAGATATGGTGAGTGACCTCGAGGGCATTCAACTACAGGTGAATAATCAGTTAAAAATGTGGTTTAGCGATATTATTTGCGTGTCAATGAGACTGGAAGGAGAAACTCTTACTGACTCCCGTTATTGGGAGTGTGAGATAAAAGGAGAGGGATCCGTTTCTATTCCATGTGGTGGAACGCACGTGAAAAGTAGCTCAGAGCTAAGTGGTATAAGGGTTTGCTTAACGATGCTCGATGCTCAAAATGTTCAAATGCAGACTTTTGTAGATGGAATATCCAGATAACATTGGATTGTTATAAAACTCTGAAATATTCATTTTTAAATAATTTATAGGTTTTTTGTGCTATTTAAAATTGAAATGCAGCACATGTAACTTATGCTTTCGGGGTGTGGTGATATAAATATTCTTTTAAGGGTAGATCGCTGATCAAATAAGATAAAGCAAATGATCAAGTTAGGATCTTTATGATGTAAGAAAGCATAAAGCTCTGGGCAGGCACCAAGGCGTACATTTACAGAAGTTAGATCAAAACATCGAGCCAACTTTAAAGTAAAGTATAGTGAAAAGAATGATCAAAGTGGTACATATGAACGAGAATCAATGCCCAAAGTGTAATCAGGATCTAACTTGGAACGGTCGCTATGAGTGCGGTAAATGTAAGACACACTATACAAAGCTAGCCTACTGTCCTGATTGCGACTCTCAATTAGAGAAGTTACAAGCGTGTGGATCTGCGAGCTATTTTTGTAATGGTGACTGTAACGAGCTTAAGTCTAAGTCGAGAGTAAAATTCGAGTTTCAACCTGTGGAATAACTCATTCACTTAGTTTTCTTATTAGATACAAAAAAGCCCTGTCGATTATCGATAGGGCTTTCTCGTTATATACATTCGAATCGGCTTTAAACTAGTTCTTAGATACTCTTGCTGTTACTTGCGAGCTAATCACGCCATCTTCAACCTGAGTGGTGATCACTTCACCTACTTCGACATCGTTAACCGATGACACAGTCTTGCTCGATTCTGAATGAGTAATGCTGTAGCCACGCTTTAGGGTTGCCAGTGGACTAACGGTCTCTAATTTCTCGGCTGCCATGGCTAGCTGGTGGCGAGTCGTTAGTAGTGTCTTATCCATCGCATCTAATAGCTTTTGCTCAGAACGTTGCAGATGCAGTTTTTGTTCACTCAAGCGCTTAACAGGCGAGTTCAATTGAAGCTGATGCTGCTTACGTTCGACACGCTGTGCATGCTGCTTTAGGTATTGAGCCATACCGCGACGCAGACGCATGTCTAGATCATCAAGCTGCTGACTTTGCTTTTGCAGTTGGTAGCTAGGGTGTTGTCTTTCTAAGCGGTGTTTCAATGCTTGAGTCGACTGCGCTTGCTTCATTAACACATGGCGAATCGCACTCACTAAGCGAGCACGTTTAGAGGCAAAAGCTTGTTCTTTATGACTGTTGTCACGGCTAACTAATTCAGCCGCCGCTGATGGAGTAGGGGCGCGCATATCAGCAACAAAGTCAGCAATCGTCACATCCACTTCGTGGCCGACTGCGCTGATGATTGGAATCTGGCTTGCTGCAATTGTGCGAGCAACGATCTCGTTATTGAAACACCATAAGTCTTCTAATGAACCGCCGCCACGACCCACGATCAATACATCACATTCGCTGCGCTCATTGGCACGTCCAATCGCTTGAGCGATCTGAATCGAAGCTCCTTCACCTTGTACCATGGTCGGATATACGATGACTGGCAATGAAGGGTCGCGTCTCTTGAGAACATCAAGAATATCGAAGAGGGCTGCGCCTGTTTTAGAGGTGATGACACCAACGCATTTAGGGTGTTCTGGGAGAATTTGTTTACTGGATTGAGCAAATAGCCCTTCTGCAGCGAGGTTCATCTTCAGCTTTTCAAACTCTTGCTGAAGCTTACCATCACCCTCTGGCTGCATGCTTTCGATGATTAGTTGATAGTCACCGCGTGGCTCATAAAGAGACAAACGTGCTTTGACTAAAACTTGATTGCCGTTCTGAGGCTTAAAGGTGACTCGTCGGTTATTGCCACGAAACATGGCGCACTTAACTTGAGCGCGAGAGTCTTTAAGCGTGAGGTACCAGTGACCAGAGACAGGTGCAGAGAAGTTTGAGATTTCACCAACGAGCCAGACTATTCCCATTTCGTTTTCTAATAGGAGACGAACCTCTGAGTTGAGGCGAGAAACAGTAAAGATGTTTGGATTAGTCATAAAAGCACTATCTTTCCTTGAAGGAAGGTCTTTCTTAGAATCTCACAGGGCGTGAGTATGGAAGATAGCGGCAATATAATACATAGCAAGGGGGTAAATGCAAATTAAAAATACAAAAATGTGTAGCCAAGCGATTTCGCCGTGCGTATAATCCGTCTGCAATATCAAATCCAAATCACTTTATTATGCGAAACGATAAAGTTGGGTTTACTCCTTTTAACACCTTTGTTGTGAGATATTGCAAATGCTACGAATCGCAAAAGAAGCTTTAACTTTTGATGACGTTTTACTCGTCCCAGCACACTCAACCGTTCTTCCGAACACAGCTGATCTTCGCACTCAGTTAACGAAAAACATTTCTTTAAACATCCCAATGATCTCTGCATCGATGGATACTGTTACGGAAGCACGCCTAGCAATTGCCCTTGCGCAAGAAGGTGGCATTGGCTTTATTCATAAGAATATGTCAATCGAGCAGCAAGCTGAAATGGTTCGCCAGGTTAAAATTTACGAAGCTGGTGTGGTTTCTCACCCAGTAACTGTAAATCCTGACGCGACAATCGCTGATGTTGTAGCCCTTACCCAAAAACACGGCTTTGCCGGTTTCCCTGTTGTTACTGAAACAAACGAATTGGTTGGTATTATTACTGGCCGTGATGTTCGCTTTGTTACTGACCTTTCTAAGAAAGTTGATGTAGTAATGACGCCTAAAGCTCGCCTTGCTTCTGTTAAAGAAGGTGCAACTCGTGAAGAAGTTCAAGAGAAAATGCATGAAGCGCGTGTTGAAAAAGTTCTTGTTGTAAATGATGACTTCCAACTAACTGGAATGATCACTGCAAAAGATTTCCACAAAGCAGAACGTAAACCAAACGCTTGTAAAGATGAGCGCGGCAGCCTACGTGTAGGTGCAGCTGTTGGTGCTGGTGCTGGTAACGAAGAGCGCGTTGCTGCTCTAGTTGAAGCTGGCGTAGACGTTCTACTTATCGACTCTTCACACGGTCACTCTGAAGGCGTACTCAACCGTATCCGCGAAACTCGCGCTGCATACCCTGATCTACAAATCATCGGTGGTAACGTAGCAACTGGCGCTGGCGCTCGTGCTCTTATCGAAGCGGGTGTTAGTGCGGTTAAAGTAGGTATCGGCCCAGGTTCAATCTGTACGACTCGTATCGTTACTGGTGTTGGTGTTCCTCAAGTAACAGCAATCGCAGACGCAGCTGAAGTTGCAAACGAATACGGTATTCCAGTAATCGCAGATGGCGGTATCCGCTTCTCTGGCGATATCTGTAAAGCTATCGTTGCTGGCGCATCTTGTGTGATGGTTGGTTCAATGTTCGCGGGTACTGAAGAAGCACCGGGTGAGGTTATCCTTTACAACGGTCGTTCTTACAAGTCTTACCGTGGTATGGGTTCTCTTGGCGCTATGTCTCAAGGCTCTTCTGACCGTTACTTCCAATCTGACAACGCTGCAGACAAGCTTGTTCCAGAAGGTATTGAAGGTCGTATCGCATACAAAGGTCGCCTAAAAGAAATCGTTCACCAGCAAATGGGTGGTTTACGTTCAAGCATGGGCCTAACAGGTTCTGCGACGATTGAAGACATGCGTACTAAAGCTGAATTCGTACGTATCTCTGGTGCGGGCATGAAAGAGTCTCACGTACACGACGTTCAAATCACTAAAGAAGCACCAAACTACCGTTTAGGTTAATTGGATTACGTTGAGTTCAACAAACTCAACGTAAACGTTTGCTTTATCTCTTGAAGAGTTAATGTGAGGCGAGTACACTCGCCTCCGTTTCATCACTTAGCTTATAAGACTGCTTAAAATGACTAAAAATATTCATGACCAACGTATTCTAATTCTAGATTTCGGCTCTCAGTACACGCAGCTTGTTGCGCGTCGTATTCGTGAGATCGGTGTTTACTGTGAACTTTGGAGCTGGGACGTAGAAGAAGCGGATATTCGTGAATTCAATCCAGACGGTATCATCCTATCTGGTGGCCCTGAAAGTGTAACGGAAGAGAACTCTCCACGTGCACCTCAGTACGTATTTGATTCAGGTGTTCCTGTATTCGGTATTTGCTACGGCATGCAAACTATGGCTGAGCAACTTGGCGGTAAAGTAGCAACGTCTACTGAGCGCGAGTTCGGCTACGCTGCTGTACAAGTGACTGGTGAATCTGCACTTTTCGCTGACCTTGAGTCTACTCAAGATGTTTGGATGAGCCACGGCGACAAAGTAGTTGAGATTCCAGCTGATTTTACAAAGATCGCTGAAACAGACACTTGCCCATACGCTGCAATGGCAAACGAAGAGAAGAAGTACTTCGGTGTTCAATTCCACCCAGAAGTAACACACACTAAAAACGGCCTGAAAATGCTTGAGAACTTCGTTCTTAACGTATGTGGTTGTGAAGGTCTGTGGACTTCAGCTTCAATCATTGAAGATGCAGTTGCACGTATTAAAGAACAAGTAGGTGACGACGAAGTTATCCTTGGCCTTTCTGGCGGTGTTGATTCATCTGTAGTTGCGATGCTTGCTCACCGTGCTATCGGCGACAAACTAACATGTGTATTTGTTGATAACGGCCTTCTTCGTCTAAACGAAGCTGAGCAAGTTATGGATATGTTTGGCGACCAGTTTGGCCTAAACATCATCAAAGTAGATGCAGAAGATCGTTTCCTTAAAGCTCTGGAAGGCGAAGCTGAACCAGAAGCTAAGCGTAAGATCATTGGTCACGTATTCGTAGATATCTTCGATGAAGAGTCTAAGAAACTGTCTAATGCTAAATGGCTTGCTCAGGGTACTATCTACCCAGACGTAATCGAGTCTGCAGCATCTAAGACAGGTAAAGCACACGTAATCAAATCTCACCACAACGTTGGTGGCCTTCCTGATGATATGGAAATGGGTCTTGTTGAGCCTCTACGTGAGCTGTTTAAAGATGAAGTACGTAAGATCGGTCTAGAGCTTGGTCTTCCATACAACATGCTTTACCGCCACCCATTCCCAGGTCCAGGTCTAGGTGTTCGTGTTCTTGGTGAAATCAAGAAAGAGTACTGTGATCTACTGCGTCGCGCAGATGCTATCTTCATTGAAGAGCTTCACGCTGCTGACCTTTACCACAAAGTATCTCAAGCATTCACGGTATTCCTACCAGTACGCTCTGTTGGTGTAATGGGTGATGGCCGTAAGTACGATTGGGTTGTGTCTTTACGTGCTGTAGAAACTATCGACTTCATGACTGCTCATTGGGCACACCTACCATACGACTTCCTAGGTAAGGTTTCTAACCGTATCATTAACGAAGTAGATGGTATTTCACGTGTTGTTTACGATATTTCTGGTAAGCCACCAGCAACTATCGAGTGGGAATAATTCCGACTAACTATATGAATATGCTCTAATAACATACTCATAAATAAGAAGCCTCAAACACTGTTTGAGGCTTTTTTGTTATTTGGAGCAGGTGTACATTTAGTTTGTAGCACAATGAAAGGTAATTTATAAATTAGCCCAAGTCTGTCGCATTTATTTACAATTACTATCTGTTGTTCTGTCTTCATTATTCAGACCTATCTACTCTCTTATTGACTTATTATGGACAAATAAGAGAACCCTATATGTTTAAAACTAAATATTTAACTGCGGCATTAGGATGCGCAATCGCTACCAGTGGTTTCGTCTCTATGACTGCCAATGCAGCAATGAATATCCAGCCTGATCCTCAAAATCCTACTGGTTATCTTGTTTCAAGAGCGGATCTCCAAGCCGCAGAACAAGCGCAGACTTCAGACCCTATGTATGCGATTTGGTCACAAGCCTTACAAACCCGTTCGAATACGATAGTAGAAGCGATTGTTCCGGGAGCAGCTTCAAACCCAGACAACGTAAAACGTGTCGAGCGTGTGTTTCCTCAATCTGAGTGGGACTTCCTAACGCAAATGGCCGCACCTGAATACACGTATACACGCTTCTTACGTGCCGTGGGTAAGTTCCCCGCATTTTGTGGCGAGTACACCGATGGACGTGATTCTGATGCTATCTGTAAGAAATCCATCATCACGGCGTTTGCACATTTCTCTCAAGAGACAGGCGGCCATATTGCCATTGATAATACGTCGGATAATCCATTAGCGTTAGAAGAGTGGCAGCAAGCACTTGTGCACGTTCGTGAAATGGGGTGGTCTGAAGGTCAGGAAGGTTACACCACAGGTTGTGGCCAAAATGATTGGCAAAATGCACGCTGGCCATGTGCCGCGGGGCAAGGTTACTTCGGTCGTGGTGCTAAACAACTTTCTTACCACTTTAACTACGGCGCGTTCTCTGAAGTGATGTTCGATGGTGATGCGACGGTTCTTCTCAATAACCCGGGACTGGTGGCTGATTCTTGGCTGAACTTGGCATCGGCAATTTGGTTCTTCCTGACTCCACAGGCTCCTAAGCCAGCGATGCTGCATGTGATTGACCGCACTTGGAGCCCATCTCAGCGCGAAATTGATGCCGGTATTGGTTACGGGTTTGGTACTACGATCAATGTAATTAATGGTGGCATTGAGTGTGGTGAACAGAATAAGACGAAAGGTCAGCCTGTTAACCGTATTCGTTATTGGGAAGGGCTAGCTGTACACTACCAGATCCCAGTAGAAGCGGACGAGAAAAACACTTGTTGGCAGCAAACGCCTTACGGCAGCTTGAACTTGAATGGTGCGACGGATGTGCTGTACACCAACTGGGATGGTAACTGGAAGTATTATGCAGACCGACCTGAAGGTTACTCATTTGAGTGTGAACTGGTTGGGTTCCAAACTGCGTACTCGGCACTAGTACCAGGTGATTACGAGAAATGTGTAACGAACTTCTATGGTTCGCACGCAAGTTGGCCAGAAGTTAAGGTTGTCGATAAACTGGATCCAATTGACCCGGGTACTAACCCTGGTGGCAATGGCTGGGATGCAAATAAAGTTTACAATACGGGCGATCAAGTAACATCTAACGGTGCGACTTACGAAGCGAAGTGGTGGACTCAAGGTGATGATCCGGCTAACGGCGGTCCTTGGAAATTAGTATCAGGTGAGCCTACGCCTCCAGTGGTAACCGACCCAACTCCAGTTGATCCTCCGGTAACAGAACCTGAACCACCAGTCGTGACTAACCCGCCTGTTACAGAACCGCCGGTGACTGAGCCACCTGTCGTTGTTGACCCGTCGGTATTTATCACGTGGGAACCAGGTGTGAGCCAAGTGAGTGACGGTGATAAAGTGACATACCAAGGTAAGTGTTTTGTTGCGAAAAATGGCCCAGGAGTGTGGGAATCACCAGTCCAATCTAATTGGTTCTGGGATGAGATAAGCTGTCAGTAATGGATAGTTAATTTTTGCTAGCTTAGGGAGTGAGGATTCACTCCCTTTTTTATTCAGATTCCGAAATGGCTTCCCAATGTGTTGGTGGAGTCAGCCCCCACCGCTTCATTTCAAATGGGCTGTATATGGCTTTACCTTGTTTACCGATATGAATCGGTACTTGGTTGGTTTCGGTACCGCTCAGTACCTGATTGACCATCTTACCCGCGTCTTCTCCTTGGCTTTTGCCAAATAAAACCACACCACCTGCTGTCATACCCTTTCCAACCGAGAAATCCCAAAAACCAAAAATGGGGACGGGGGAGTGCTGATTGGTCCAAGCCATCACAGTATTGGAATCCACATTGTTACCGTCACTATCAATAAGGGTGTGATAAAGGCCGATGACAATCGCCGAAAATCCGCGATGTTTTGCTTGGCTGACAAGATTTTTCCACTCATCTTTCGTTTTAACGTTTTTTATTTCTACGCCAGCCTTCAAATTGCCTCTTACGGATTGGTACTTCTGCGATATGAACTTTTTCGCAATTTTTGATGTTACGCCTGAGTCGAATAACACCAAAATCTCCCCTTGTTTATTGGGCAGTAAATTACCGATTTCATTAATACTTTTTATAAGTAACGGCTGCTCTAAGACGCCTGTGATTTTTGCTTTCCCTTGGTAACGTGACAACAACTTACGAGGGTTGGAGTTGATGCCAAGGAACACAATGGTAATCGGCTCTTTGTACAGTTTAGGTAGCATATATTTTAATGCATTGTCGTCACCTAGTATGACCACTTTAGGCTTTATCTGGTGGTAATAAAGGTAGGCTTTGTCTGCCATTTTGGGGTATTCACTCTCGGGCAGGCGTTTAGTATCCATTTGAAATGTATGAATGTGGTGTTGTGGGTTTATGGTCTCCGATAGTCCTTCAACATAGTCTTGGTCCCAAGGGTATTCGGAGTGATAGCTTTCTATCACAAGTACATTGGCTCCAAATACAGGAGCTGCCAGTAAGCAGAAAATTAAGGATAGGCAGGCTTTCATAGCAATTTATTTCATCGAGAAACCATGCTTTAAGTGTAGCTAAGCTATTCGCTTCTATACTGAAAAGTGTGCCTCGATTTGGCATAAGGAGCGCAAAGCAATGAGCCGAACGAAAAAGTTTGAAGACAGCGATAGTAATCCGATTTATAGCCGAATAGGGCGACGCATCATATTAATCATGGTGTTGTTGAGTGGCATGGTGACTCTACTTGGTACCACCATTCAACTTTACTGGGATTACAACCGTGAGTTCAACAGTGTGGAGCAAAGACAACAAGAGCTAGAATCGGTGCATGCTGAATTACTTGCGGCATCTCTTTGGAGCTATGATCTGGTGTTGCTTCAACAAAAACTAGAGGGGCTTATTAACTTACCTAAGGTGAATTATTTAGAAATTCGCTCTGGGAGCTATAAATTTTCTGCGGGAGAACAAGTCGAGCAATACCCGATCAAAGCCGAATTTCCTTTACAGTACCATTCGCAAATTGATGATGAAGTCGAAGTGCTAGGGGTTCTGTATATGGAGTCCAGTGGAGAGGAAATCTATACCTATTTGATCAGGCAGTTTCTCATCACTTTGGTTATCAATGCGATTAAGACCACGATAGTGTGTTATTTGATCCTCATGGTTTTCCACAAGAGCGTGAATCGACGTATTTTTGCGGTAGCGACCTATTTACGGAAATATAACCCTCGTCATCCAAGTGAGCCTTTAGACCTCCCATATCAGCCATGGGTGATGGAAAAAGACGATGAGCTAAAATGGTTGGCTGATGAAACGAATAAAATCACTTCTAACATAAGTTTGTTGTACAACAATATCCGTTTTGAACAAGAACGCTTTGCTGACTTTGCCGCGGTTTCCTCTGATTGGTTATGGGAAACAGATGAGATTGGACGATTGGTTTTTGTGTCGGAAACCATGCAGCAAACGTTGAAGATTGAATTAGATAAACACCCTTTTATTAAAGATGTCGTTGGCTTGGGAAACGCTTACGAGCTGCACTCTTTATTTAGTAAGCAAAAAGATTTTTCCATGTGTGAAGTGATTATTGAAACTGGTGAGCAAAGAAAGTACATGTTTTTCCAAGGGATGAGTGTGGCTGATGAGGATGATAAATTCAAAGGGTTTCGAGGAAGTTCGATTGATGTGACGGCTTTAAAACAAGCTCAACATGGATTGGAAGACCTGAATCAAAATCTCGAGAAGAAAGTTACAGAACGAACTCTGGATCTTGAACAAAGCATGCAGCGTTTAGAAGAAGCTCAAGGGCAGTTAATTGAATCAGAGAAATTGGCAGCGCTTGGTGGCTTAGTCGCCGGTGTGGCTCATGAAGTGAACACACCTCTTGGCATTGCGGTAACGGCTTCGTCACTGATTAAAGAGTCGTGTCATGAATTGAATAGTGCGTTCAATTCGCAAACCTTAACCAGCCAGCAATTCGCCACTATCATGGAGCAGATGGGACAAGCCAGTGAGTTGCTAGAAGACAATTTGAACCGTGGTGCTAAGTTGATCCGAGATTTTAAACAGACAGCGGTAGACCAAGTCTCTGAAAATCGCTGCCAGTTTAACGTGAGTCAAACGTTGCATGCGTTGGTTGCCAGCTTACACCCTGAAACTCGTAAGATCCCCGTCGCTCCTCAGTTAGAGGGCAATGCATCTATTACGATGAATAGTTTACCTGGTGTATTAACACAAGTTGTGTCGAATCTGATCCTCAATAGTGTCAATCATGCGTTCTCAGAGCAGACCCAAGCGCAAATATCGCTGTCGTTTTCTTTGGTTGATGACAATGTCGTGTTTGTCTACAAAGACAATGGTTGTGGTGTCGATAAGTCATTACATCAGAAAATCTTTGAACCTTTTTTCACTAGTCGAAGAGGGGAAGGGGGCTCTGGGTTAGGGCTTAATTTGGTGTTCAATTTGATCCATCAGAAACTCGCGGGTCAGTTGAGTTTTGAGTCTGAGTTAGGTGAAGGCGTCACCTTTACTTTCACAGTACCGCAAAAGTTGCCTCAAAATATTGGGAAGTAGAGAACGAGTTGATCAGTCGGGGTGATCTTCACGAATCTTGATGAAGTCATCCCAATACTCGATCAGTAAATCTACTAGCTTGGGCTCAAAGTGTTTGCCTTTCTGAGCCACTATTTCATTACGAATATCTTCGTCAGACCATGGCTGCTTATAGCTACGTTTAGAGCCGAGAGCGTCGAAAACATCGGCCAAAGCGGTAATTCGGCCAGAAATTGGGATTTCAAATTGGCTAAGGTTTGCTGGGTATCCAGAACCATCCCATTTTTCATGGTGATATTGAGCAATGTCTTTTGCGACAGATATTAGCTTACGTTTGGACTGGCTGAGAATATCGACCCCATATTCGACATGTTTTTGCATGATGGCCCATTCTTCGGCATCTAGCTTACCGGGTTTATGAAGGATGCTATCAGGTATGGCGACTTTCCCTACATCGTGTAGAGGCGAGGCGTGTTTGATCATCTGAGCTTCATTACTCGGCAAACCGTATAGGTCGGCTAAGCGTTCACTGAACAACGATACTCGTTGAACGTGAGCGCCAGTTTCTTTACTTCTCGCTTCAACGGCGTTGGCAAGGTTGTAGACAAGCTCTTTAGAGGTCTCACGAAGGTCGACCAGTAGGTTAAGGTTTTCGAACGTTAACCCAATATTGTGCATGTATATCTCTAAAAGCTGTTTGTCTAAATCACTGAGCTTGCTTGATATGTTGATATAAAGAAGGCTATCTACACCGGCTTCATCTGTCATATGGAAGACATAAGCATCGTCGAAGCTTTGGCTTTTTTGTTGATTGAGCGCGAATTGGCAGCGGTCAGCAACGTTCTCTGGGAGCACTTCAAATAAACACTCAGAATAGGAATCGACATAAGTGCCCGTTGCCGCCAAGGTGAGTGCTCGAGAGGCTTCTCCATCGGGCCTAGGTTTCACTAAACAATAAAAAGCAGAGGCATCCAATTGGATTAAGGAAGTCAGCTGGCTCAGCACAGAAGACGCGTAATCTTTTAAGGTGGTGGTGTTTTGCACGTTCGCCGAAGCTTGGATCACTTTACTTAACCCCTCTTTTTGCACTTCTATCGTGGTGAGGTCTCGATAGGCGCGAAGCATCGAGTACAAGAGGGTTTTGAGCTTCTGCGTGGTCAGTTCCGTTTTCTCTTTGTAATCATCGATTTCGTATTCTTGGATCACAAAATCTTCTGGGGCTTGCCCTGCTTGTCCTGTTCGTAACACTAAACGAATCTTGGTATTTTTCAGCTCTTCTCGGATGAATTTTATTACGTCCAACCCAGCATGATCATGCTCCATCACTACATCAACTAAGGCTAAAGCGATGTCTGGTTGTTGGCTTAGGATCTCTTTTGCTTCAATACCCGAATAGGCGGAAATGATCTCTAACTTTTTTCCTTGAAAATGGAAGTTTGTTAGCACGAGTTTAGTGACTTGATGCATTTGCTCGTCATCATCCACCAACAGAACTTTCCAAGGGGCAATATCCTTGTTGGTTTGAGCTGGTGGTGTAGGTGTTTGAGAGGGCTCACGGTGATCGGCAAACAAATCCATATGCTGTCTCGGCTTAAAGTTTACGTCCTGTCTTATAGGTTTAGCATATTTCATAGAGATACGTATGAAATCACCATAATGTCATTGTTTTTTAATGCGGCTTTGAGTCCAAAGTTATTGTTTAGGGAATAAAGTTCTGTACTGATGTTTGCTTTGAATATATATTCATTTTTAATTGCTAACTATGTTTATTTTTAGGAGCGTGGTGTACCTATGGAACAAACGGATATAACTTCATTACTGCCCATTATTGTGACTTTAATGTTGTCGCTAACCACACGTAATGTTGTCGTGGGATTATTTGCTGGTGTGTTAACTGGCGTCACAATGCTCACAGGGGCATTTAGTGAATTGAACCCTCTAGCCACTTTTGGGGTTATGGTTAAAAGCTACTTAGTCCCTCAATTGACTGATAGTTACAACGCTGGCGTGATCATGCTATTGGTGTTCATTGGTGGTTTTGTTGCGCTGATGGAAAAATCTGGCGGGGGAGTAGCGTTTGCCCAGAAGGTAACCACTTGGGTGAAAACAAAATGTCAGGCTCAAGTATCATCTTGGTTTGGCGGGATTATTATCTTCTTTTCAGATTTAGGTACCCCTCTGATCGTTGGCCCAGTTTTTCGTCCTTTATTTGATAAGCTCAAAATCTCCAGACAAAAATTGGCTTTTGTCATTGATTCAACTTCGTCTCCGGTCGCGATACTGATCCCGTTCATTGGGTGGGGTGTTTACATCATGGGCCTAATTCAAAAAGAGTTCACAGCATTAAGAGTTGAGATGTCGGATTGGGATGCGTTTATCGGTGCGATTCCATTTCAGTTGTACGCGTTCCTAGCCATTTTTATTGTCCCATTAGTGTCATTGAAAAAGTTGGATTTTGGTCCAATGGCAAAAGCGGAGCGCGATGCTAAGTTAGGTGTTATTTCACAGTCAGCGTCGGATTCTCTAAAAGTGTTCTCGCATAAAAATGCAAAGCCATCATTTGTGTGGGCTCCACTTTTAGTAATGGTCGTCGTGCTGTGTACTATGTTGGTCCCTCAAGGTTTCCCTTTTCAAAAAGTCGCAGGTTCTGCATTCAGAGCTGCGCTGTCGTCTGCGTATTTTTTTGCTGCCATTACCTTGATGTCATTGATGGCCTTTCACGGGGTAAGAAAGCTCAATGATGGTATTTCAGTGTACCTAAAAGGGATGGGAAACATGATGCCGGTTGCCATCATTCTTGTTCTTGCATGGGCGTTAAGCACTGTCGGGAAAGAGCTCGGTGCAGCGGCGTATATCGCGGAGCAAGCTCAAAGCGGTTTTCCATATTGGCTAGTGCCAGCGGTAGCCTTTTTGCTGTCAGCTATCATTTCGTTTGCGACGGGATCGTCTTGGGGAACTTTTGCGATCATGATGCCACTTGTGATTCCTACCGCGGTTGCCATTGACGCGCCGTTACTTGTCGCAATTGGCGCAGTGCTGTCTGGTGGGCTATTTGGAGATCACTGTTCGCCTATTTCAGAAACGACCATCTTGTCATCAACAGGCGCAGGGTGCGATCAATTTGAGCACTTTAAAACTCAGTTACCTTATGCACTGATGAATGGGGCAATTGCGCTTGGGTGCTTCGTTATCGCAGGTATCACCGCAAGTGCTTTAGTGGTTATTTTCGCTTTGTTCCTTCAAGTCATTGCCGTAACGGTTTTGTCACGGTTAGACAAGAAACGGACAGCCTCTCAGCCGACGGTCGTGAATCCGGCCAGCTAACTCACGGATTATCATTTTTATGAATGAATCAGAGGTCGAATGAGGCCTCTTTTTTATGTGAGATCATTTGTACAACCTTAGTTTTCGATTTCTTGATTTTCCTTACTGCCTGCTTATGAATTAAAATTTTCTTACAATTTTTATCGGTTTTTTTGATAACCAATCACAGAGTAAGGTAAATTCGTAATGTCGACCAAATTAGCAAACCCTGCGCCTCTTGGCCTAATGGGCTTCGGTATGACTACCATTTTGTTAAATATCCATAATGCTGGCTTCTTTCCAATTGATTCCATGATTTTGGCAATGGGTATCTTTTATGGTGGTTTGAGCCAAGTACTGGTTGGCATGATGTGCTTTAAACGTGGTGATACTTTCGGCACGACTGCATTTACTTCATATGGCTTATTCTGGTTAACGTTAGTTGGCTTGATTGTTATGCCTTATATGGGGCTGCCTGCAAGCCCAGCTAGTTTTATGGGTTGGTACTTGTTGCTTTGGGGTGTGTTCACTGGCTTTATGTTTATCGGCTCACTTTGCTACCCAGTGGCAAAGCAAGTGGTGTTTGGCTCTTTGACGATTCTTTTCTTCTTGTTGGCTGCTCGTGATTTCACAGGTAGTGAATTTATTGGAATGATCGCAGGCTTTGAAGGCATCTTCTGTGGTGCGTCTGCTATTTACTTCGCAATGGCTCAAGTAATTAATAATGAATATGGCCGCACTGTTATGCCAATCGGTGAGAAGAAAGCCGCTCCTCAAGTGATGACGCAAGAGATTGCAGCATAAGTCCTGTTGGTGTGAAAATAATTTGGGAACAAAAAAGGGTTAGCCATGGCTAACCCTTTTTTATTTGACGCTATTAAGCAGATGGCTGCTCAACAGGGTTCGTTTGGTTTGTTTCCTCTTGAGGAGACTTGCTTGTTTTACGTTTGTATTTTTCTTCCCAGTAAGTCGCACCTTTAATACCAAGCTTGACAGGGTTAAACGTGTATTCAGTCACGCCAGCGCGCTGTTGCTCTTCATAATCGTGAAGTGCTTTGATTGCTGGTTTAGCCATGAAGAAGATGATGATGATACCAACGATGTTTAACCACGCCATTAGACCAACACCCACATCACCCATCGCCCATGCAAGGTTTGCAGTTTTCACAGTACCGTAGAAAACAGCTGTGATTAGTACTGCTTTTAGCGCGAACATCATGCCAGGGATCTTGATAGTACGACGCAGGTAAGCAATGTTTGTTTCTGCGATGTAGTAGTAAGCAAGAATCGTTGTGAATGCGAAGAAGAATAGAGCAAATGCGATAAACGGTTTACCGATACCTGGCATTGCACTTTCAATTGCCATTTGTGTAAACACTGGGCCATTCGCGCCAATGTTTTCAGCTAGGTTTTGAACAAGGAATACGCCTTCAGAACCACCGTGAACGTTGTAAGCGCCAGTGATGATGATCATAAACGCTGTAGCAGAACATACTAGAAGAGTATCGATGTAGATAGAGAATGATTGAACCAAACCTTGCTGTGCTGGGTGATCAACACTTGCAGCTGCTGCTGCGTGAGGACCAGTACCTTGACCAGCTTCGTTTGAGTAAACACCACGTTTAACACCCCAACCAATTGCAGCACCGAAGCCAGCCATTGGAGTGAATGCATCGCCAATAATCATTGAGAAAACAACTGGTACTTGACTGATGTTTAGTAGAATGATGATGAACGCTACGATGATGTACGCCAGTGCCATGAATGGAACGACGATCTGCGTGAAGTTTGCAATACGCTTTACACCACCAAAGATGATGAAGCCAAGAATGATTGCGATAACCGTACCAGTGAAAATTTTAGCGAAACTGAAGGTACCAATAGCGGTTTCAATCATGTCACCAGAACCGAATGCTGCTTCAACGGCATTACCGATACTGTTTGACTGTACGCCCGGCAGTAAAATACCACAAGCGAAGATAGTTGCGACAGCGAAGATCCAAGCATACCACTTCTGACCCATCGCTTTTTCAATATAGTAAGCAGGGCCGCCACGGAATTGACCTTCGTCTTCTTCTTTGTAGATTTGAGCCAGAGTTGATTCTGCAAATGCAGTTGCAGCACCGAAAAATGCTACTACCCACATCCAAAATACAGCACCAGGGCCACCAAAGCCAATTGCTGCTGCAACACCAGCAATGTTACCAGTACCAACACGTCCTGAAAGCGAAACGGCTAACGCTTGGAACGATGAGATACCTTTAGCTGAACTTTTACCAGATAGAAGCAAGCGCCACATTTCAAAGAAATGACGGACTTGAACAAATCGAGTCATGATGGAGTAAAACAAACCCGCGCCCAAGCACAAGTAAATCAGTACTGGACTCCATATTATTCCATTCAAAAAATCAACGAGTGACTGCATGAGTATTTTCCCTGTTATTGACTGTTATGTTTATTTTTCGTTCGACATATTAATCTTTTTGTAACTTAAATGTTAATTTATTTGTCTGCTTTTCCCTTAATGCGTGATGGCGAGCACGAAATACCATCATAATGTTAATGACTGGTATCTGATCGGTTATATCGCTTTATTGACTATATATATTCATGTAATGCATCATTTCCCAGAATTTAGTTCGGTTAATATTGGGTGTTATGCAACTTATTTAATTCTTATTTTACAGAATTAAATAGCGTGTTCTGCTATCTAGTTGGTTGCAAAGTGAACAGTGGACGTCAGCTACGAGTATCGAGACATGCTCAAGTCTCTGTGTTCTATGTCCGCTGGCCGCTTGGATATGAGGTCGGCCAACAACTTTCCAGAGCCGCAGGCCATGGTCCAACCTAGTGTCCCGTGACCGGTATTGGTAAATAAGTTCTTGATTGGAGTTGCCCCAATAATTGGCGTGCCATCGGGCGTCATCGGCCTTAACCCAGTCCAGTATTCCGCTTTCGAGAGGTCACCGGCTTTTGGAAATAGCTCTTTGACCACTAAATCTATGGTGGAGGTACGTTTTTCTGGAATGGAAAGGTCAAACCCCGTCAATTCAGCCGTTCCTGCGATTCTCAACCTATCTTCAAATCGAGTGACCGCCACTTTATAGGTTTCATCCATCACCGTAGATAAAGGCGCGTGGTCGCTATCTTTAATGGGTAAAGTTAAGGAGTAGCCTTTGACTGGGTAGGTAGGCAGTGAAATCCCCAAAGGTTTGAGTAGTTTGGCGGAGTAACTCCCGCACGCGACGACATACTGATCGGCATGCAGTGATCCTTGGCTGGTGCTGACTGACTGTATTGAAGCGCCATTACGTTCAATCTTATTTATCTCGGTATCAAATATAAATTTCACGCCAGACTGTTTTGCTAATTGCATGAGTTGTTGGCAGAAAATAAAGCAATCACCTGTTTCATCTTCAGGCAAGTGAAGCCCTCCAACGATTTTATCTTGAACATGGGAGAGGGCTGGCTCTTGCTCAATACACTGTTTAGTGTCGAGCAGAGAGAATCGAGTATTACTCTGCTTCAGCAAAACCATATCTTTCTCAATCGCTTGAAGCTGTTTAGCACTTCTAAACACTTGTAGAGTACCTAACTGTCTTCCCTGATACTCAATTCCGGTTTGATCCCTTAGTTCGGTTAGGCATGTTTGACTATAATTCGCGAGTCTAAGCATTCTTGCTTTGTTGGTTTTGTAGTTTGCATGGCTACAATTTCGGAGCATCTTGGTCGCCCAGTTCATCATCTCAACGGATAATTTTGGTTGTATTTTGAGTGGCGCATGTTCTTGAGTCAGCCACTGAATGGCTTTTAAAGGGATTCCTGGTGCAGCCCAAGGTGATGAATAGCCGTAAGATATTTGCCCCGCATTCGCGAAGCTTGTTTCTTGTCCGCACTCGGATTGTCTATCGACGACGGTAACTTCGTGGCCTTGTTGAGACAAATACCACGCACTGGTTAACCCAATAACACCACCACCTAGCACTAATACTTTCATTGTAACCCCTCAATTTTCGTTAGCGGTATTATTGAGTAATTTACAAACTGCTAACAATCGATAAGAATTAATAACTGTGTATAGTTTTTCTAAAGGCTAGAGATGCAGTACCTCAAAAATAATATGGCATCGTCACTGATGACTTTTGTCGAAGTGGGGCGATATGGCAGCTTGACAAAGGCCGCTAAAGCGAAGTGCCTAACGACAGGGGCGGTGAGTCAGCAGTTATTGCAGCTCGAAAGTAATCTTGGTTTGCAGCTTTTACATCGTCACTCTCGCGGTGTGACTCTAACTGAGTCCGGACAATTACTGTATCGCGTTGCATTATCGAGCTTTGAAGACATCGATACCGTTTTGGGCAGCTTACAGGCTAAGTCTTCCCTTCATTCCGAAGTCCGTTTGAAACTAACTCCCTCATTTGCTTTTAAATGGCTAGTGCCACGGTTGGAAGGTTTCCATCGTCAGTACCCAGATATTCAAGTGCAGACTTTTGCTGAGGGGGCGCTAGTGGATCATACATCTCGCGATTTTGACTTAGCGATTGATTATGGCGAAATACCTTACCGAGAGGGAGGGGCGAAGTTACTGATGGAAGAGCGATTGATTCCTGTGATGAGCCCGCTATATCTTCGAGAGCGAGATTGGTTACTGGCTCCGACGCTGCAGACAGAACAGTGGGAAGACGTCACTTTGCTGCATGATGCCCAACCTTGGGATAGCGCCCCACGAGATTATGAGTGGGCGTATTGGGCTCGGGAAAATGGCTTATCTTTTGAGACGGATAGAGGACACTTCTTTAATCGAACGGATATGGCGATGTCTGCAGCTGAAGCCGGAGTAGGGATAGCGTTAGCGAGAGAAGCCTTGATTCAAGATGAAATAAAATCGGGTCGATTGGTGGCGCCTTTTCCTTCTATCAGCGCCAAAGCAGGCTACTTTTTACTGTCACATACCGCTTCCAGTGCTGCAGAGTGTTTCTCGCTGTGGATGAAGCAACAAGTTGCTATGAACCCCACGAATTAAAAAAGTAAAACTCGACGAGAAATGTCTTCTCTTGCCTCCTACACTTATCAATAACTGTAGGGGGTAAGTCATGGATACTGACAAAAATACATGTGGCTACGTAAATCCGGACGGTTGGCATTGTGAAGAAGAATGTGGGGAGTCAGGCCTGTGTTATTGGCATGATCCCAAAGTTGATAAAAGTGGCGACGACGTAAAAGAAAAAATAGAACGTTGGGCTTTAAATGGTAAACCCCTCGATGGTTTCCAGCTCGCCAAAACAAATTTGAAAGACATCGATTTAGTCAATCGAGGGTGTAAAGATGGGTATTCGTGCCGTGAAGCAGACTTTTATCGAGCTGATTTAACGGACGCTCACTTTTTTGGCTTAGATTTGCAAGGTTCATCTTTAATGAAAGCCAAGCTGTTTCATGCAAACTTGCATTGCGCGCACTTGGAAGACTGCAATTTGTTGGGATCCGATTTAGGTCGTTCTCGCTTAGATAACGTCAAGTGGGGTCGGTATTTAAAGCAAGAAACTGATGCAAAAAAAGCATTGAGTCGAGGTGAAAAGAAGCGAGCTATCGACTTATATCAAGAAGCCGAAGAGGTGTGCCGTAACATTCGTAAGCAGTGCGAAAAACAAGGTCTCTTCGAAACCGCAGGCACTTTCTTTAAGAAAGAGATGCGGTTTCGTCGCTATCAAATGCCAAGGTGGAGCCTCCAGCGTTTTATCTCAAAAATGGTCGATTTTTTTTGTGGTTATGGGGAGTCCCCGTTAAGAGTGGTGCTGTTTTCTGTGGTGTTGATCTTAACGTGTGCAGTGGCGTATTTTTTGTTGGATACGGTGGTTGCGCATTCGGCACAAGGACACGGAATCAAGTTCTTAGCGCTCGAGTTTTTTAATGCTTTGTACTTCAGTATTGTGACCTTCACGACGCTCGGATATGGGGACATTTCACCAGTAGGGGCGGCGAGGTTTATTGCCGCATTCGAAGCTTTCATGGGCAGTTTTACTATGGCGTTATTTGTGGTGGTGTTTGTGAAAAAAATGACCCGTTAGTTGAACCGAAAGGAAGCATTGTGACGAAAAATTAGGCTGTTTTGTTGTGAGTTGTAATTTTGTGTCGCAATGCTATCGGTTAGTGTTATTGACGATATCAATGAAGGTGTAATTCTCTGTAAATAATGAGAAAATGCGTTCTCTATATATAAGTTTTTATAGAGTTTATTTGATGCAATCTCGACACTCCCCAAAAAATAAGAAACTTAAAAAGCGCAAGAAAGTGAGCCTGACTCAGTTTTTGCTCCAGCGTGTTTTATGGTTGATGCCATTAACGGTTGGTCTGCTAACGGCTTACGCCTTGAGTAAGTGACAGAAGTGAGCATGTTCTGTTCGCCTGATTTTCATTGAGCTTTAAACGCTCTTCTGCCTTTAATCCATCCTCGTTAATATTCGAAGATGGTCGGTTCACTCTTGAACTCAATTTGATGATCTTTCCGCCAATCACTTCGTGAGTTTACTTCTTTTTACTTTGTAATGTTTAAGTGGTTTCTTGTCGATGATTTGTATTGGTAGCAGAGTGTTCTAGCTTCTCCACCTCTCTATCTAACTCGGCTATTTTTTTCTCCATAAGATCGTGGCAGTGATCCGCCAATAAGCGAGCATCCTTGAGAGAGTATGTAGAAGTGTCGATAGGAGGAAGCATTTCTGAAATAACGACTCCGTTATCGCGACGATTTAAGTCTATCTTGTTATGGTTAGTGCTGACACACATTGGCGTAATCGGTACTCCCGCTTCTATTGCCATGCGAAATGCGCCCGTTTTGAAAGGTAAAAGTCCTCTACCTTTACTTCGAGTGCCCTCCGGGTAAGCCCAGATAGATAAATTCCTTTTATGGATCGCTTCAGAAACTTGTTGGATAGTATCTCTCGCCTTTGATTTATCCTGTCTGTTAATCAAAATATTTCCAGTGATCCAGTAAAGCTGCCCGAAGAATGGAACCCAAATAAGCTCTTTCTTGCCGAGTGATACCGTTCTTGGGCGGAGCATTCCCGGCGCGGTAACGAAGTCAAAGACACTTTGGTGATTGGAAATGTACACGCTGTTTTTCGGAGTTGGCGCGTTTTCCAACCCTCTTTGTACCAAGGTTAAACCTATCATTTTGTGCAGTAGATTGAACCAACGACAAAAGAAATACACATGGCTCGGGTTTCTTGGGGTAAATAAGCAATAGACGAACGCGAATAGGGTTGTGAACACTATAAAAATAGCAGCGATGAATAGGCGGAAAATAGCAAGCACACTTGTCTCCTTATCGGTAAAGCAGTAGAGATAAACCAATGAATAAAATTAGAGTTTTAATTCTATTTAACTAAAATGCAACATTTTTTAGAGGAGTTTAGTTTGCAATCACAATTTGAGAAAATTGTAGGGGAGAAGGTTGGGAAGGTGTGACAGGTAGGTAGAGTTAAGTCATTATTTTAGTGAAAGAATATCAATTCATAGATACTCACGTGCTGATTAAATCAAATAGGAAAACAGAATGAAAAAAGTGAGCGTTTGTTTAGCGATGGCGTTACTTGCTATTCCTAGTTACGCCAAGGTTGCTCCTATTTCATCTTGGCAGTGTGACATGATGAAAAAACAAGGTGTACTGAGCGGGGGAGCTCCGATTGGTTGCGACCGCTTGGCAAAAGTTGATTTTGAGCATGTCAGTTTCGAGGGAGAAACCCTTAGAGGAAGTATGATTGTACTTGATGTCGTTGCCCCCTCTGTAGAGCAAATATTTGATGAGTTAAAGCAACGCGGATTTCCGATTCATTCAGCCCGCTTAATGCGAGAATTCAAAGGAAATGATAATGTCTCTATGGATGCCAATAATAGTAGTGCATTCAATGCACGCCCGGTTACAGGCGGAGAAAGTTGGTCTAAACACGCTTACGGTGTCGCGATAGACATTAACCCGGTACAAAATCCATTTTTAGCGTTTGATGAATCAGGAAGCATTACTGTTAAACCCGAAAAGTCAGCAACTCGTTATGTAAACAGAGCTCGTTATCGTGCACGTAATCAGATTGAGCGTAAAGGTATGGCGGAAGAGGTGGTGGAAGTATTTGCTCATCATGGCTTTTTGATTTGGGGCGGGGATTGGAATACCCCCATTGATACCCAACACTTTGAAGTAGGTTCTCGGACCTTTATCAATCACCTTATTTCTTTGCCTAAAGATCAAGCAATAAGTGCGTTTGAGCGATATACCCAAATGTATCGCCAGTGTTACTCTCAGGAGCAACCCAACTCAAATGAAAAGGCTAGAGCGATTTGCGCTCGGAAGACTGTAACTAATTTTGTACTTTAGTCAGTATCCAGCTTATGCATTCCAGTTAAGTCTATCACTAACTTAGTTTGTGGTAGTAGAGTGCTTGAGAAAACAAAAAGGGCCAACTCTTGCGAGTTGGCCCTTTCCAAACGTTTGGTGGAGCTGGCGGGAGGCTGACTCCTAGATGTTTTATCATTTTAAAACAATAACTTACATTATTCAAGCGTAGGTATTAAGTACCACTTCGAAGGTCAATCTGTAACCTCTCCATCACTTACCTTATACAGCTCAAGTACTCCACTAGCCGATTTTTACTTTCAAAAAACATTGAATTCTGATGATTCATACCTTCCTGATAACAGTCTTTCTCCTTAAAAATGATAATTTTTGAGATTTAGATCAAATTTTTGTAATGATGAATTTTTTGAAAAATACTCCAATATCACAATCTGAACCAATAACTTAAAGAGAAATGCATGCATTAAATGCTTGTTTTTTAATATGAAATAGCGAGCAATAGTGGTCTTGAATCAATTCATTGAGTTCGGATAATATTCTTATCGAAGCTTGGTTATTCATAAATTAAAGTAATGAAAAATAAGTGTGTAAGACGTTTGAAAACCAGATGTGTCGAAGAGGATATTCGAGGATACGAACAACATAAGCGATTTTTGGGAATAAGAGAAAGGAGTATTTCAGAGAACAGTGAAAGGATCAGGAAGGTTCTTAAACTTACAGATAAACATATATATAAATGGTCAAATAGAGATGCTTTATATATCTATTACAGAATCTACAAGATCCCTGTAAATGCCAGTAAGAATAAACTACTCAGGGGTATTGATGGGAAAGAAATAGTTGACATAGGAGAAAAATACAAACTTAGAACTATCTCAGATGAAACAGCAAAAAAATATATACAATCAATTAAAAGCTTTACTAATTGGTTGGTTCAATCAAATAGGATTAATAAAAATCCATTTATAGGATTGATTCCAAAACGGACAAAAGTAAAGAAAGAGTTAAAAAGACACAAGTATGACCAGAGCCAAATAAATAAAATTTTTTCAGATGAATTATTTTTTAATGAAGACTTTTTTAACTCTCACAAATATTGGATACCAATTTTAGCAATTGAGCTAGGCATGAGACAAAATGAAATAGCACAATTATATAAGAGAGATATTACCTTGGTCGATGATATTTGGTGTTTAAGTATAAATGATGATTCAGATGACAAGTCAGTGAAAAATGAGTACTCAGTACGACTAATACCACTAACAAAAAACATTATTCGACTAGGTTTTATTTCCTTCATATCTAATAAAAATGATAGGTTATTTACTGAGTTAAATTATGGCAGGGCAGGGTATGCAACTTCGGTTACAAAGTGGTATTCATATAAGAGTAATAAGTGGGGGTTCGGTAAAAAAACATACGTTTCATTCGTTCAGGCATTACTTTATAGATAACTTGAAACAGAGAGGATATAGCCTACCAGTTGTATCAGAGATTTCTGGTCATTCATATAATAGCATTGCTTTTGAAAGGTATGGGAAATCATATTCTATAAAGTATAAAAAAAAGATACTAGATGATTCATCGAATGTGGCAATTTCAAGGCTACCAAGTTTAACTAATAATAAAAAAATCACTTTTGGTATATTAACTAGAAAGATTGGAGAAAAATGTGAAACTATTTTCCGGTTTTGGAACAAAAGAAAGAAAAAAACATCAATGTAAGAACAGTAGCAAGAGTAATAAACCACAACCAAAATTAGATCGAAGTTTTGATCGAATAAAAGTAAAACCAGAGCTATCAGATGAAGCTATGTATGGCTTTATAGGAGAAGTGTCGAAATTTCTTTCTGAAGGAAATGAAGCTAATGACAAGTGTATTGCTCTTCATATAATGGGGCATATTTCAGCGTCTATTTACCCGGAGTTGCTTTACAAACCATATGGACCATTAAAAACTGTAGCTAGGCTTAACGCAATTGTTGTAGCGCCAAGTGGTGCTGGCAAAGGAATTTCATCTGATCAAGCTAGTATTTTGTTCAAAAAGGCTGAGTCTATATCTGAAGGCTGTGTTTCACCTGTGTTGGATGGAAGTCTCTCTACCCCAGAAGGGCTCGCTGCTCACCTGAACGAAAGTGAAAGTGGTGATAAAGCTTCCAGGTTATTTATAGTAGAAACAGAAATGCTTAATATCATTAAAAAATCTTCAAGTAATACTAGTACATTGAGTGTTGCTATAAGAGACTTATATGACGGTAAGCCTTTAAAGCAAATAACTAAGTATAATCAAGTTGGGTGTGAAAATCCTCATGTGGCTATTCTTGCTCATATAACACCATCAGAGTTTATTAATGCAATTAGTGATGTTGATATATCTAATGGTTTTTTAAATCGTTTTCCAATTTATTACAGCTCAGATCGTAAGTTTATACCAATTAAAAGCGAAGTATGTGAAGAAGAAATTGAAAAACATTCAAAAAAATTATGTGAAATTCTAGTCTGGGCTAATGAAAATTCAAGAAAGTTCGAATGTACAGAAGAATATATCAAGCTCTGGAAAGAACATTATGTTGGTTTGAGGCAGTTTGATGATGCTGGGGATGTAGAGCAAAACCTTATGACTCGTGCTGCTCACTATGTTGAGATGTATGCGATGGTTTTTGCCGCTACTGACAAAACGTCAGTGCTAGAGGAAAAGCATTTGATTGCGGCTTTGAAATGGTTTGAATACTGGAATGATTCTGTCATATATATTTTTGATACCGAAAAAGAAAAACATAAGAAAGAAATGATAAGAAAGGTATCAGACAAGGTCTACTCGATTATTGAATTAGAACTTAAGAGTCAAATAAAAATGGGCAAGACACCTATTACAAAAAAACTTTCTGGTGTTCACAGTAAAGAGGAAATTTCTGAAGCAATAAAGTATTTACAAGAGACTAACCCACCAAAAATCAGAGTGGAACGTAAAGAAAGGAATAGGGTTGAAATAAGTCTTTATTAAAGTAATAAGTTCAAAATCTCAGAAGTCTCAGAAATCTACCAAAACTAAATTGTCAATTTTATTATTCTTGGGAGTTTGAGGGTAACCCTCAACAAGCAGGCAAACTATACTTACGGCGAAGCAATGTAAATAGTTTGCCTATCTTGAATACAGTTCTAATTTATTAGGTTATTTGAATTTCATTAAACTATTTATTAAGTTTAATGAAAAGTTAGATGAAAGGGTGGACTGTTAGAACTGAATCAACAAAAAATGGCACGAGAGGTTTAGCATCAAGAGAAAACTATCTGGCTAATATTAATCATGATAACCATAAATGTACCGAGGAAATATTAGGAATATTTGGGAATGAACGAAGTTGTAGCAATATGGCTTATGCTGGGGAGTGTTATGCAGTTAAGCAAGCAAGTCGAGGAAAAGGAGGTCGACCACCAAGTAGTTATGCTATTGAATTTACGCTAAACCTCCCGAAAGGGTACAGGCCAAGTACATCACAATGGAGAAAAATTGTTGAGTATTGTTTGATTGAAGTATCCAAGGCTTGCTCAATCTCACCACGTCAATTGGCTAAGACTTCAAGAGCAATCGTACATAGGCAGTTGCAAGACTCTAAAACACAGGGTACTGGAGACCATTGTCATTTAGTCATTGGTAAATTCTGTATGGATGGTACCTATCTAAGAAACTTACAGCGTAAAAGTGTTACAGCTAGAATCAAGCAAGCATTCAATTATGCTACAAAAGAATATTGTGGCTTTGAGTGGGAGAAATATTGTTATCGAATGCCAAAACAGAAGTTTGCTAACAAACATGCTATTCCAACTTGGAGAATTAAGTTAGCTAGAGAAAAAATCGAGATTGATAAAAGAGTTTTGCTGATTGAAAAGGAAAAAGAAATACTCGATAAAGAGAAGTTATTAAAGAATAATTTTTTAAATCAACTTGAGAAAATTAATAAAGCCGTGATTGATAAGGACTATAAACAAGTTAGAAGACAAAGGAATAGATTAGATAAAACTATATTGTTATTAAGTGATATTAATTTGCCTGATGAAGAAATTAGTGAGTTGGATGATTGTTTGTTGTCGATTAACAACAAAATTTCAACTGTTGCACCAAACATAAAACCTATTAGTGAAAGGATGCGTAAAGGTTTTAATTAAAAATTATGAATTGAATTTATGAGTATAATATTAAATGTGTTTAAAAATAGGCTTCTTGTTGAAAGGTCATTTGAAACAAACTCTTTATGGCCTTTTGAGGAAGAGCGATTATTTGAATTCCACCTATCTATTGCACCAAAAAAAATCCCAAGCGAAATTGCTAGAAGATACAATATTAGTAAAGATGAGGAAAGGTGTTATGAAATAGAGTTTGATAAGTTGAAAATCGAGGATTCTCGTGTTGAAAACGTATTTTTGTCTGACATATTGTTTGGTATAGAGTCACTGAGTATCACTCTAGGCAGCAATGAAGCTATCCAAAAGATGTCGTGTGGTGACTATGAGATTATTTCTACGGAACTGACAAAATTAAAACGACTAATTACTAAATCAAAACGCAGAACAAGTTATATTTGTGGTGGATATGACCCTCAACGCTACAGAATGTATCAAGTGAGTAGTGAACCTCATACTTCGGATAGGTATTTATTGACTAACTTATTTGGGTATGAAAAGGACGTTATAGAGCAGTTTAGAGATAATTTGATTGAGAGTGTTTCTACTAGAATTGAAGATAATAGTGGAATGATATGTGCCAGCGAAGAATATTGTTTGGTAAATGAGTCTGGAGACGTAGTCGAGTCTATTTATATGAGTGATCTCGAAGTTTCTGAGGACAAGAAGGTTAAATTTAAAGTTAGAAATAAAAAAAGCAACTATGGATATTGAAGATATAACTCGTGAAGATGAAATGGAGTCTCATGACTTTGTTAAAAACAAAAGTAAATTATTGTTGAAGAGTTACGTTTCCTCGAAGTATCACTCTTCTTCAAAGGAGGAAGGAAAGATAATTTTAAGTGTCATATTCAAATATATTGATGTCGGTCTTATCGTAATGAAAGAACCAGAGAAGCTACCAAAATTGGTACCTATAATCGCTAACGTATCGCGTTCTTGCATAAGAAAGTTGAAGGTAAAAGGTAGTATTGCATCTAATTATATCAATGAAAATGGTTCATTAAACCATGACTTTGCAGTCAAATATATTATTGATGCGATAGAAGAACTATTGACGAGTGAAGTCATGCTTAGATCTAAGCATCAAGTAAGTAGACTAAAGGATGTAGAATTATTATGATTTTATATCCAAGTTAATTATCAGCCAACCTATACTATGATAGGTTGGTCTTCGATGAAATTCAGTATGTGAGCGAATGGTTTTTGGTATTCAAAGCTATTTGCTCTTCTGTAATTCAATTTTACCTGCAGTTTGCAAACCCTTTTGCCAACAGCGGTTTGTCCAATAAACACCAACAAGTTTAATTGTATCGTCTTCAAATCTAATATGAAGTTTGGCTGAGCCATCAAATTTAGAGTCGTCAGTAGATTCTGGTTGGTCAATTACAGATTCAAAAATATAACTAAGGTAGAAGGAACCATCACGTTGGTCTTTATATATTTCACTTTGTACTACAGTACTTCTTTGATATTGATCATCAGAAACGAGTCTTATGTCAAAACTAAACAGTGAGGCTTTTATGACAATGTTCACATTCTTTTTTATTGGATCTCCATGTTTGTCCTTATAAGTGGAAATAACTTCTCCTGTCCAATCTCCGTTTAAATCGGGACAAACATTTTGATTCAGCAACTTTGTCCCTAGATAAGGAAAACGCCATACAAGTCGCCATAAATAGGTGCCTATTAACCATACGAGAGCCGCAAAGGTGAGAAGTACTGGAACTGTTATACGGGAGATGATATTAAATCCATCTTCTTTTAAAAAATCGTTAATCCCAGACCAGCCCTTAGTAACCCAAATAACACCCAGTGTCGCTAGTGTACAAATGAGAAATATCATTATTTTTGCTAAGCCAAATTTTGGAAATACTTTCCACATATCGTTTCACCTAAACTCTCAATTCCAAGTATTGTGTGCTGCGAAATCATAGGTAATTTCACCGTTATTCAAGTCTTCCATGTATTTAGAGCGTTCGCTGATTAGTTACAATCATCAACAATCGCTTTTAAAATCTTCTTACCATCCCAAATACCATACCATCGAGAAATCTGGCCTTGTATTATTAGTATCATTATCCTATTTGGTAATTTTTTTCTCCAATCATTTAAATCAATAGTAGAAGGAGAGGGGTGGTTTTCTGCATGTGTATGCCAATCACCAACAAATGTTTGTGTCGAACTTGAAGCCTTCCAGTTTTGTAAGGCAATTAGTTGATGTGATTTACTTTTTCTAAAGAAACGAAATCTAGATTGTAGATCACCCTGAGAAGGAGTAGTAATTTTAACCACGTTTAAGTGGGGTCCTCTGTACTCACCAATTAGAATCCCTCCAGATTCAGGTGTAGTTAAAGCTGCTTGTATATGTTCTTCCATTACAGCTAGTACACTATTATCAATTCGGGCAAAAATCGTTTCGCTTTCGTCGCAAATTATTACTGACATATAGGACAACTTCGCATTGGATCTACTTTTTTTTCTGAATAGTTGATAGCAAGTTCAGATAAGTTTTTTTGCAAGAAATTCAGTTGTTTGCTTTTTTCTTGTTTTATTAGTCGAAGGGCTAGCGAAGTTGCTACCATGCTAGCTTCCGGTCCAAATGGTAGGTGGGATTCACCACATGTCCGCTTAAACGTATTACTAACATCTGGGGTATTCTTGTCTTTGAAAGAGGGGTATCGGTCTTTCCTTGGATTGTTTTTGTATTCAAAAAGGCATGCAAAACAGGCGCCTTGTCCGTGGTCAATGAAAGATTTTGCTTGATGGCCAAAGCCAGAAATCCAGCTATGTATAAGAGTAGTGCTAGGGCTAGTTTTTCTAGCGATGGTTTCCCGATACCATTTTGCTAATAGTATTGAAAAGCTTTGATTGCCAGTAGCATCAACGATTAGATCCCATCCAAGATCCACATCCTTTTTGGTAAAAGTTTTGTATGAGTATATTTCACTTGTAAGACTATGCTGTCTCATGAAGTGTGCAAGTGACTCACTTTTGTTTTCGTTCAAATACTGGATACCTAGTATATGCCTACCTAGGTTTCCGGTTTTCAAGATATCATCATCGTAAAGTGCGATCATACCTCGACCAGATCCTGCACCAAATTGAACTAATCCTTGAGTCAAGTATCCACCAATAGTCCCGCATCCAATCACACATACTCGTTTATCTTTTAAATTACTGGGCGAGGAATTATTACGTGTGTAGAAGTACTCCTGAGTTGCATTGTCAACACGAAATCTTTGAAACGAGGTTACACAGTGGTTCTTTTTCAGTGCAGAAATGTGTAACTTGTAGTGTCGTTTCTTCTTCTTCGGTAAGGAGACCCCCAATGCTGCTTTTCCCAACTGTGTTAAGGTGAATCTAATTGCTACACTGATCGAACCTGACGTAAGCAGTACCATAAAAGTGGAGCTTTCTTTAGCCTCATTCCGCAGTTTATCCAATAAGCTACTTGTAGACCTTGAGTCTACTTTCCCTAACCATTCGATTATGTCTCCTAGACTTCGAGGTGGCCATGACTGGTCAAAAGGGATGAAAAATAGGCAATTGACCTTTACGCTAAGCACTTTACAAAGCTCTTTAGGCAGAGCTGACTCTTCTAAAGTACTATTTCTCTTCATGCTCCACTCATTTGCTTCGTGGGAATTGGAGGCAATTACATATTCAGTATAGAGACTCTCTAATGATATTGGACTACGGTCATAGCAGAATAGTCGAGGTGTGATTGCATCAGAAAGAAGAAAACATGTGCGTTCAGATTCCCAATAACTGGCGAACTCTACTGCGATATCTCCTAGATTGCTACCATTGGCCCAGCCGTCAATAATCTTCTCTAGTTGATCAAGGCATGCAGAGATCACTGCTCTTGGGGTTAATGGATCGACGTTCTTTGTTGCCTCATCGAATAGGCAGATAGTGCGGTTCCCTTCCAAATGAGGAAGGCGGACATTCGATAAACATTCCGGTATTTTTTTAACCAGAGGCTTTGGCAGTCTAAGTAACGAGGGGTCCTCTATAGGTATATAGATCAGAAAATCACCAACTTTCGTAGAGTAGCTTTTTTCGAAAGCTGTGATAGGTGGGTAAGAGCTTTGTATAGGTTTGTAACTAAAACCCCACGCTAAGAACTCATTTTCAATATCCGCTTGTTTATCTCTCATCCTGCTTCGCCATTGGGAACCACTGGGGCTGGTGTGGTTTTAGGTGATTGAGACATGACAATATTTTCTGAAGTGACAATTAAGTCATTTCTGTTCGGGACTCTAGAGCCTAGAATCCTTCTAAACCCTTCCAAAGATTGCTGTTTAGTTTGAGCTTCTTTAAGCGAAAAATTAATTTCTTGAGAGAACTGCATAGCAGCTTTTCTATGTTGCATCACCTCATGGCTCTCTAGTCCTGCTGGGTATAGATCAGGCTTATTACTATCTACAGGATTTTTAACCCCTTTAGCCAATTGGTCGTGAAGTTTATTAGCACATAGCATCAAAGCTTCACTTTCTTGCTTAGGTTTAAGTTTTTCTCCGCGAGCTGAAACAACCTCAGAGAATGTTTCAACTACACAAGCCATCAGGGCAATAGAAGACGGTCCCCCTTTTGCGAAGTGATGGTCACGCCAAGCTTTTAGGTGTCTAGAAACGTTGCGTAATATATCGCCATGAAATCTAACATGGTCTTTAAACCACTCACTGATAGTGGCTGGATCGCTGTTGATCCAGCTTTCTCTATTACGTACTGCTAAATATATATCATCTTTATCCAACAGAGAGCGAGAGTCAGCAAACCATTCTATGTTGGAGCTACTGTTTTTCGCTTTCAACGATTCCATAATTGCATGTCGCTCGGCAGGTATTGCATACAAAGGTACATCAATATGGATCAAATCATTGACAATCAGCCGAGCACACGTGTTTTTTTCTTTAAATTTCCAGCCTTTAGATTGAGCTAGAGTGCTTAACGAATAGTCAACAATAGAGAAAAAGAGGTCTTTAGAAATAATTGGGTTAGCTCGGAAAATATCTAAAGGTAAATATACCCCGTCATCTAAATCAATTTGTTGAGGAGGGTTATGGCAAGGTAAGTTTAGAGTTTTATATACAAAGCTACCCTGACTCATGAATTTCGGTTTAAGAGTTGCTAAAGATTGCTTTTGTTCCGGAGAGAGTTTTCGGAGTTGGTCAGCTAAAGCCAAGAGAGATGTGTTTTCTCTTAATTGCCATCTGCCGTATGTATCTTTCTCAAATGTATTACGGACTTCCAAAAATGTCTTCCGGATAGCTGCTCTTACTTCTTCTCTATACTGTCTTAACTCAGATAACATACTTTTTGTTGGAGTTATCTTTGAAAGAAAACTGTCTTCCGAACTACTTAATAAACGTGTTGCGTTATATTTCATCATTGATCCCTTTCGCTAAATACAAGTTTACATTCGGCTTGGAGTCTCTTCACTTACTGAAATACCAAGCAACAACACCATATGCAACCAAGGTGTATTACGATACATATCTTTTAAAACCTCTTCAATAGCATGGGCTTATCGTAAACGAAATAATTTATATCTATGCTTTAGGAGCTTTTAATAGTAAGCCTGATTCCATCCACGTTCATGCACATGTCTTAGGTAAAAAGTTTGAAGGTATACTATTAACGATAGAAACTAACCGTGACGGGTGAATCGATTTTCCGTATCGATCATATGTGATGTTGCTTTGGGAATGCCCTAGCAGTTCACTCGCCTCGCTTGCAGGAACCCCATTATTTTTTAGGTAGGTTGCAAAAGTGTGCCTAAAAGAGTGAAAGTCATATCCTTTTTCAAAACCCAATTTGGTCTTGTAACGGCCAAACCATTTTGATGCGTTACTGGCATAACCATCTCGCCCTAAAGTTAGCTCAGGGAACAGTTTGTCGTTAGGTAAACTGTCGATGTATTCAAGGAAACCAAGTCTGAGTATTTCCTTATGCAAAGGAATTACACGACGACTAAATGTGTTCTTTAACTTCTGTCCTGAAAAACGCTCATCTATTCTAATTACCCATATACCTTTCTCTACATATACATCATTTCTATAGAGTTGGCAGAGTTCATTGAGTCTTGCTCCAGTAAATACTCCCAAAATTGGCAGCCAATACTGGTATGGATGTTTGTAGCTTCGATTAACGAATATTTCTGAATAGAAGATTCTGGATAGTTGTTTTGCTGTATATGAGTTTTTCGCCTCAGAGTCCTTTCTTTTCTTTTTAAATTTAATTCCTTTAAAGGGGTTGATGTCAGTTAATTCCATTTGGAGACACCACTCAAAAAAAGATGAGGATTTTTGAATGTAGTCTTTTACTGACTCCACACTTAACGTTGGCAAAGTAATCACCTCGTTTAGTTTCAGAATCTCTTTTGGCTCCAAGCCAATAAAGTCTTTTTGCTTCTTTGCATTTACAGGGTATGCGTGTAAAAGCTGCCTAACCTTGTTTGCCTCTAGTCTGCGTATATCTCTTAGGTTGTTCGTCGAGAGAAGCGCTAATACCGTTTTTACTTTGGCGTGTGACATTGCAATTGTCTTATCACTAGCTAGGTCTTTTCTTGATTCGCTGTACATAGTTAGGGCTTGGTAAGCACATATACGCTTTGTTTTCTTTGGAGATTTGTGATTAATCGTTTGATTTTCTGTTGGCGGAGTGAAGAAGCTTTTATTGTAAATGGCAGTCCGAATGTCTAGTTCGAGCCTAAGTGCTTTTAGGGTAGCTTGCTCTTTGTCTTTGGTGTTTAGCGTTTTTTTGTACTCAGAAACGTCAGAAAACAAGTGCCGATGTTTATGTGGGATCTGAAATCGAAACTGCCAAGTTCCATTTTTAGAAGCTTTTAGATATCGCATGTTTAGTACCAAGTTTTAGTACAAACAGCCATTAAAAAAGGCTGATTGAACGAAAATTCGTTTCAAATCAGCCTCTTACGTCAATTGGTGGAGCTGGCGGGAGTTGAACCCGCGTCCAGAAACTATTCATCATTGGTACTACATGCTTAGTCGATCTTTAATTTCACCAGTAACCTGCGAACCGACACGCTAGTTAAAGGCTAACCTGAATTAGAATTCGCGCTTTTCCTCTCAGGTGGGAGAAGCCACGCTAGCTTGTTTGGGTTTGATCTCTTGTTGGTCCCCGTCTTACGAGCGGAAGCTAGGGCAAGAGAGCTCTGAGCAGGTTATTAAGCTGCTAGTGCGTAGTTTTCGTCGTTTGCGACTATTTTTTTGCGGCTTTTTACGTGGCCAACCGCCCCACGGCATGCACCTCAGACTTCAAAATTCCTGTCGAATCCTAAATCAGCCCCAAGTGTTCTTCGCATAGTACCAGAAAAGCTTACCCTGTCTAGCATTGTGCGTTTAAGTGCTCAATATTAGCGCAAATTACTCTTCATAATTCGTGCTTTATCGCGAGCCCAGTCTTTTTCTTTCATATCGGTACGTTTATCGTGCAATTTCTTACCCTTAGCGACACCAATTTTAATTTTTGCCCATGAGCGAGACCAGTACATGGTCGTTGCTACAAGCGTCATACCTTCACGGTTTATACGACCGATGAGGTTATCGAGTTCTTTACGTTTTAATAGAAGTTTACGGATGCGTGTTGGGTTAGCCACTGTATGAGTACACGCTTGAGTTAGCGGTGTAATGGTCATACCGCTGATAAACGCTTCGCCGTCACGGACGTAGACGTAGCTTTCAGCAATATTGGTTTTACCTTCACGTAAGGATTTTACTTCCCAGCCTTGAAGCTCAAGCCCTGCTTCAATTTCATCATCGATAAAATATTCGTGGCGAGCTTTCTTATTCTGCGCAATGGTATTGCTACCAGCTTTGGATTTTGATTTATTCTTTGCCATAATGGCCTCATTATACGGATTGCGCCGCTATTGGGGAATCCTTTTGTTTGCGCTCTAGCTCAATAGAATTAGAATTGTTGACAGCTTTAATGTAACGCTGTCTTTCACAGGAGTCTATATGCCAAAGGTTACTCGTTCAGCATTGGTATCATTTAGTGCTGATCAAATGTTTGATTTGGTCAATGATGTTGCTCGTTACCCTGAATTTTTGCCGGGTTGTTCTGGCTCGCGTGTGATTGAATCTTCAGACACTGCTATGGTTGCATCAGTAGATGTCTCGAAAGCGGGTATTAGCAAAACTTTCACGACTTCAAATGATCTGACCCAAGGTGCGAAAATTATGATGGAGCTGGTCGACGGCCCGTTTAAGAAATTGCAAGGTGGTTGGCATTTTACTCCGCTTGATGAACAGGCATGTAAAGTCGAATTGAAGTTAGAATTTGAGTTTTCAAGTCGAATGATTGAAATGGCTTTTGGTAAAATATTCAATGAGCTAACAGGTAATATGGTTAGTGCTTTCACTCAACGTGCAAAACAGGTGTACTAAGCGATGAGTATTGAGTCGGATATGATTCACGTTGAAGTGGTTTATGCGCTTCCTCTTGAGCAGCGTGTTTTTACTTTGGTTGTGAATAAGAATGCGTTGGTTGAAGATATCATTAAACAGTCTGGTATCTTAGAGCTGTACCCTGAAATTGATTTATCAAAAAATAAAGTCGGGGTGTTTAGCCGTAATGTGAAGCTTGATGCCACAGTTCGAGATAAAGATCGCATTGAAATTTATCGTCCTTTGTTGGCAGACCCGAAAGAAATTCGCCGAAAAAGAGCTGAACAAGCAAAAGCTGAAGCGAGTAAAAAATCTTAGTGTTGGATAATAAAAGAAGGCTCGCAATCGCGAGCCTTCTTTTTAATTGTTTTGTATAAACTTAGCGTAAGCTTTCGAAAAACTCATCGCTAGCGTCAAAATCACCAGCAATGGTCACTAAGGTGCCTGTTGCGTCAAAGTTGACAATAAGATTCTTCTGAATGGAATCATCGTGGCCTTTTGTATGGTGGTAAATGTAGTACCAGGTATCAGGATAGCCATTTTCGACGAGCATTGGAGAGCCCATTACGTAACGAACCTGAGCTTTAGTCATTCCAAACTTGAGTTGATCGACGGCTTCTTGCTCCACGTAGTTACCTTGGTTGATATCAATTCGGTATACGATCTTTTCTAGTAAAGAACAGCCGGTCAACATTGTTAGTGCAAGTGGAACCGCAACTAACCACTTCTTAATTTGCATAGTCTCAGATCTTAGTAATTCGCTTAAATTCTGCTTGATAATAAACAAGCTCACGCAAGAAGTAAAAAGCTCCTTGCACTTTGAACTGTTTGAGACTACCAATTTTGAAATAAGTTGCAAATTTAGCCCAAAAATTTGGTGCTATCGATTTAAACCTTGAATATTTGGTTATGCGGCTATTAGTAATTCTTTTGCATTTGCTAAGGTGGATTCTGTTATTTGGCTACCGCCAAGTAGCCTTGCAAGCTCTGAAATTCGTTGGCTTTCATCAAGGTTATGCATTTGAGTCTCGGTTTTGCCTGACTTGGTGTTTTTTGCAACAAAAAGTTGCTGGTGTCCACAACCTGCAACTTGGGGTAAGTGTGTCACACACATAACTTGAGTGGATTCCCCAAGTTTACGCAGCATTTTACCGACGACGGCTGCGGTAGGGCCGCTGATACCGACATCTACTTCATCAAAGATGAGGCTTGGTGTGTCGACTTTCTGAGCGGTAATGACTTGTATCGCCAAAGATATACGAGAAAGCTCACCACCAGATGCTACCTTGGCAATAGGCTGCATTGGTTGGCCAGGGTTGGTTGATACAACGAAAGTGACGCTATCTGTCCCTAATGGAGAAGGGTGGGTGCTGTTAGACACTTCAATGGCAAATTGGGCTTTTTCCATGCTTAATTCATGCATGCTTTGTGTGATGAGCTTGTTGAGCTCTTTTGCGTAGCGACACCTTGATTTGTGTAGTTTTTCAGCTTTGGCGACAAAGTTCTGATATTGCGCTTCTACATCTTGTGCCATTTCTTCAAGCTTTTCATCAGAGCAATCTAATTGCTCAATTTGCTCTAATAAATCTTGATGATGTTGATAGAGCTCTTCCGGTAAGACGTGGTGTTTACGAGACATCGTCATGACTTTTGAGAACCTTTCTTCAACATAAGCCATTCGCGCTGGGTCTACATCTATGCCATCAAGGTACGTTCTTAGTTCGCTGTTTGCTTCTTCAATTTGAATTATCGCCTCGGCAAGCATGTTTGGTAGTTCGACGAGTTTCTCATCGAGTTCGGCCAATTGAATTAATGAATGGTTTGCTGACTGCAAAATGCTGAGAGCATTCACTTCGTCGCCTTCATAAATCAGTTCAATAGCCTGTTGGCAAGTTGAAGCGAGCTCACCGCTATTAGATAAGCGTTTATGCTCTTGCTCTAACTCATTGAATTCTTCTTCGCCTATCGCGAGTTCATTGAGTTCTTTGATCTGATATTCCAACAGTTGCTTTTGTGCTTGGTTTTGTTGACTGTTTTCTTTGAGCTGTTTTAGGTGGTTGTCTGCTTGGCGCCAAGTTTGATAAGCGTTTCGGGTTGATTTCAGGAGGTTCAAGTGGCCAGCATATTGATCAAGCATTGCCATTTGGTATTCGCTTTTCATCAGTTGATGGTGAGCGTGCTGACCATGGATGTTGATCAACAATTGTCCAAGCGATTTTAATTGTGAAAGAGGGACGGGGCTACCATTGATGAATGCTCGCGATCGGCCTTCTTTAGAGATGGTTCTGCGCAGAATGCACTCGCCGCCATCGAGAAGTTCGTTATCTTCAAGCCAACGAGTTGCGTTGACGTTGTTATCCAGTAAAAAAGCGGCACTGACTTCGGTTTTATCTTCACCTTGCCTTACCATTCCGGCATCAGAACGGCCACCGAGACACAACCCGAGGGCATCAATTGCGATGGATTTACCTGCACCAGTTTCACCGGTGATTGTTGTCATGCCTTTAGAAAGTTCTAGCTGTAAAGACTTAACAATAGCGAAATTATTAACACTTAAATGAGCCAGCATTTTTATTTACCTGTATAACTGAACAATACTGTATAAGAAAACAGTATATACTGTTTCTTTATACAGTAAAGTTGGTGTCGGTAAATTTTGTGAAGAAAGTAGCGTTACGACGCGTTATTGAATGCATGGGTATTGGGGAATTAAAAAAGCCAACTATAAATGTAGTCGGCTTTAATGGGATTCAATAGGGAAAGCTAGAAGAGTTTACTCGACCAGCCTAATTTATTCCGTAATACATGATAGTAGCTGTAATCTTTCGGATGGATCAGTTTTAGAACGTTCGGGCTTTGATAGATATGGATTTCATCTCCAGGTGACACTGGTAAGGAGATTTGCCCGTCACAGCTTACTTCTTGAGTGCCACGATTATCAGGTGACACAACGAGCTTTATGTGACGCTTGCCATCAACCACCAGAGGTCGGCTCGACAAGGTGTGCGGAAACATAGGCACTAATGAGATCGCATTGAGGCTTGAAGACAGGATTGGTCCACCGCCAGAAAGAGAATAGGCAGTTGAGCCTGTCGGCGTTGAAATAATCAGACCATCGGAACGCTGAGAAAACGCGAAACTATCGTCGATGTATACTTCAAATTCTATCATGTGCGCAACTTGACCCGGGTGAAGCACGGCTTCATTTAGCGCTGCGTTGTGACTTTTGATTTGCCCATGGCGGTGGATTTCTGTTTCCAGAAGAAAGCGTTCTTCTTCCATATACTCACCATTCAAAACGTCAGTTAACGCTGATTGGAAGTTCTCTGGATTGAGATCAGTTAAGAAGCCTAAATTACCTCGGTTTACGCCGATAACAGAAATATCGAATCGAGATAAAATACGAGCAGCGCCCAACATATTCCCGTCTCCTCCGACAACGATTGCGAGATCAGCAAGCTTACCGAGTTCAACTAAACTTGAGAAATGTTGTTTTGGAATTTCTTCCAAAATATTGGCGAGCCTGTCATCAATAAATACTTGATAACCTTCAGATGTTAGCCAGTTAAACAGCTCTTTATGAGTCTGAATTGCTTGCTGATCTCTTGGTTTACCAATAATGGCAATGACTTCAAATGGCTTTTTCATAGGTTTTCCAACCGAATTAGGCTTGAATCAGAATTCTTCATCCCCATAATAAAGGCAAGTTGAATGTCTATGCGAGTGTTTTATATCAATTTCGGGCTGAAATAGGCCGGTCACTTGTATCGAAAACTGAATTCTGGAGATATCATGAGCAACGAAGAAAACAAAGTAACTGAAGAAGAGCTAGATCAAATCATTGCCGAGGCAGAGAAAGTTGAAGAAGTAGAAGTTAATGAAGAAGCTTCTGACGAACAAGAAGCTAAGATTGCTCAACTAGAAGCTGCATTGTTATCTAGTGAATCTAAGGTAAAAGAACAGCAAGATTCAGTGCTACGTGCGAAAGCAGAAGTAGAAAACATGCGTCGCCGTACTGAGCAAGAAGTCGATAAAGCGCGTAAATACGCACTAAATAAATTTGCTGAAGGTTTATTACCAGTTATCGATAACTTAGAGCGTGCTATGCAAGCTGCTGATACTGAAAATGAAGCGGTGAAACCATTGCTTGAAGGTGTCGAACTGACTCATAAAACGTTTGTCGACACTGTCGCTAAATTTGGTTTGAAAGAAATTAACCCTGAAGGTGAAGCATTCAACCCTGAATTCCACCAAGCGATGTCTATCCAAGAAAGCCCAGATCATGAAGCAAACACAGTTATGTTTGTCATGCAAAAAGGCTATGAGCTAAACGGACGAGTGGTTCGACCTGCGATGGTTATGGTAGCGAAATAAACGACTACGAAAAATATTATTAAAGGAGAGGCATAAGCCTCTCCTTTTTTTTATCCAAATTCTTTCAAGGCTTTATTCATAAGGGATTTACTCGGTGTTTGGTTAATGGGTAGTGATTTGTATTCAGAACAGTGGTTTAGAGTTTTGTGTTATGAAACTGGTTGTTTTTGAAGAAATGCTCCAATGTCACATCTGTAACTTTTTTGTAAAAAAATGCTTTTATTTGTTATCGTGATATGTAAAATCCTCTGCAATATCGAGAGATAGCTCGCATATATAACTATAAAAGTACAATTTTCAAACATAACAGACTGGAGAAGAACGATGGATAAATCGCTCTCAAGTAAGATTTTTGTAGGCTTGTTCGCCGGCCTACTGATTGGTACTGCTATTCAGTATCTATTTAACGGGATTGCTGTATTTGATACGTACCTACTTGGCCTAGCTGAAGGCGCAGGTGGTATGTTCGTTTCACTTATTAAGCTTCTTGTTGTACCTCTTGTATACGTGTCAATTGTTTGCGGTATCGTAGAACTAAAAGACATTCGTTCATTTGGTCGCCTAGGTGGTAAAACTTTTGCTCTTTACATTATCAACACCATCATCGCAATCTCTGCTGCACTAACCATTGGCTTGATCTTCCAGCCAGGTGCCGGTGCTAGCCTAGCGGGTACGGTTTCTGAGACGATTGCTTTAACAACAACTGAAACTCCTGACATCTTCTCTCTGGTTGTAAACATTGTTCCTAGCAACCCAGTACAAGCGTTCGCAAGTGGCGACATGCTTCAAATCATCTTCATGGCGATTCTGACGGGTCTTGCTATTCAAGCTCTTGATTCTCGTGGTGGCCCAGCTATCAAGACGTTCAAGATGGCGAACGAAATCATGATGAAGCTTATCGGCCTAGTTATGAGCCTAGCGCCATTTGGTGTATTCGCGCTGATGATTCAACTAGGTGCAACACTAGATGCAAACACGCTAATGTCGGTAGCAGGTTACGTAGCACTTGTTGTTGCAATGCTAGTGTTCTGGATCTTCTTCTTCTACCCGGCAATGGTTGGTGCGTTCACAGGTATTTCTCCAAAGCAGTTCCTACGTGCAACTCGTGAGCAAATTCTATTCTCACTATCTACGGCAAGTTCGAATGCAACAATCCCTGTAACCATGCGTACCCTGACAGAGAAACTGAATGTTTCTAAATCTGTAGCGGGCTTCGGTGTTCCACTAGGTGCAACAATGAACATGTCTGGTGTATCTATCTACATCGCACTAGCAACTATGTTCGTCGCTAACGCATTTGGTCAGCCAATCAACACAGCAGACATCTTTACTCTTGGTCTAACTATCTTGCTTCTATCTATTGGTGCTGGTGGTGTTCCAGGCGGCGGTGTAGTAATGGTAGGTGTTCTATTGCACCAACTAGGTCTACCACCAGAAGGTCTAGCAATCGTTGCTGCTGTTGACCGTATTTGTGACATGTTCTGTACTTCTTCGAACGTTGTTGGTGACACAGCAGTAAACACAATTGTTGCTAAGTCTGAAAACGAAATCGGCGTAGAAAAAGACGAGTCAGCTGAACCAGTTCAAGCTAATGCTTAATTAAGCGACAGACTTAATATGAAACGGAGCCAATCGGCTCCGTTTTTCGTTTTTGTGGATGCTGAAGCATTTAGAAATAATTTAAAAAAATTCAAAAAATGCCCTTGAAATGGCTTCGTACGCCCTTATCTATTGGGCATACGAAAGCAAAACATTGCATTTTAATTTTGTGTATTAGGGTTGAATCCCTGATTACCACCCCCACATAGTGGGTATAGCAAAAACTAAATAGAATTTATTCGGAGATAGCCTGATGGGTCGAATCATTGGTATTGATTTAGGTACTACTAACTCTTGTGTTGCTGTTCTTGACGGCGACGCACCACGCGTAATTGAAAATGCTGAAGGCGAACGTACTACAGCATCTGTAATCGCATATACAGACGGCGAAACGCTAGTTGGTCAACCTGCGAAACGTCAAGCGGTAACTAACCCTCAAAACACACTATTCGCTATCAAGCGTCTAATCGGTCGTCGTTTTGAAGATGAAGAAGTTCAGCGCGATATCGAAATCATGCCTTTCAACATTGTTAAGGCTGACAACGGTGATGCATGGGTTGAAGCGCAAGGCCAAAAAATGGCTGCTCCTCAAGTATCTGCTGAAGTTCTTAAGAAAATGAAGAAAACAGCTGAAGATTTCCTAGGCGAAGAAGTAACTGGTGCAGTTGTTACTGTTCCTGCTTACTTCAACGATGCTCAGCGTCAAGCGACTAAAGATGCTGGTCGTATCGCTGGTCTTGATGTTAAACGTATCATCAACGAACCAACTGCAGCTGCACTAGCTTACGGCCTAGACAAAAAAGGCGGTGACCGCACTATCGCTGTTTACGACCTTGGTGGTGGTACTTTCGATATCTCTATCATCGAGATTGACGAAGTTGAAGGCGAGAAGACTTTCGAAGTTCTTTCTACTAACGGTGACACGCACCTAGGTGGTGAAGATTTCGATAACCGCATGATCAACTACCTAGTAGATGAGTTCAAGAAAGAGCAAGGCATCGATCTTAAGACTGATCCACTAGCAATGCAGCGTGTTAAAGAAGCAGCAGAAAAAGCGAAAATTGAGCTTTCTTCTACTACTCAAACTGACGTAAACCTACCTTACGTGACTGCGGATGCAACTGGTCCTAAGCATATGAACATCAAAGTGACTCGTGCGAAGCTTGAGTCTCTAGTTGAAGACCTAGTTCAACGTTCTCTTGAGCCACTAAAAGTTGCTCTAGCGGATGCTGACCTATCTGTAGGCGAAATCACTGACGTTATCCTAGTTGGTGGCCAAACTCGTATGCCTATGGTTCAAGCTAAAGTTGCTGAGTTCTTCGGTAAAGAAGCTCGTAAAGACGTAAACCCTGACGAAGCAGTAGCAATGGGTGCTGCAGTTCAAGGTGGTGTACTAGCTGGTGACGTTAAAGACGTACTACTTCTAGACGTTACTCCTCTATCTTTCGGTATTGAAACGATGGGCGGCGTAATGACTAAGCTAATCGAGAAAAACACAACTATCCCTACAAAAGCGGATCAAGTGTTCTCTACAGCTGAAGACAACCAAAGCGCGGTAACTATTCACGTACTACAAGGTGAGCGTAAGCAAGCGACTTACAACAAGTCTCTTGGTCAGTTCAACCTAGAAGGTATCCAACCAGCACCACGTGGCATGCCACAAATCGAAGTAACTTTCGATCTAGATGCTGACGGTATCCTAAACGTATCTGCGAAAGATAAAGCGACGGGTAAAGAGCAGAAGATCACTATCCAAGCATCAGGCGGTCTGTCTGAGGAAGAGATCGAAGCAATGGTACAAGAAGCAGAAGCTAACAAAGAAGCGGACAAAAAGTTCGAAGAGCTAGTAACTGCACGTAACCAAGCTGACCAAATGATCCACGGCACTCGCAAGCAAGTAGAAGAAGCTGGTGAAGCTCTACCTGCAGACGAGAAAGAGAAAATCGAAGCGGCTATCACAGCACTAGAAGAAGTTAAGTCTGGTGACGACAAAGAAGCTATCGACGCAAAAGTTCAAGAACTTATGCAAGCAGCTCAAAAGCTAATGGAAATCGCTCAACAGCAAGCTCAAGCACAACAAGCTGCTGGCGCTGAAGCAGGTGAGCAACCTAAGCAAGACGACGATGTTGTTGACGCAGAATTCGAAGAAGTTAAAGACGACAAAAAGTAATTTCGTCGCAGAGTAGCCTGATTTCGTTGTCGGAAGTGCTCACCTTCTAGCGTAGGCTCCGCGCTTCCTTCTAGAACTCAAGCTATCTGCTTAGAAATTTGTCTTGAAGACTTGTTAATACGGGCGTCAGAGGTAACTCTCACGCCCGTAAATTTGTATTTGGACTTGTCGATCTAGATAATAGCTTTATTCGGCGTTTCAGCCGGCAGAACTTTTATCTAGATTGATACACAGACTACTGAAGTGATCATTCGGTAGTAGCAATTATTTTGGTGACCTAGAACATGTCAAAACGTGATTTTTACGAAGTATTAGGCGTAAGCCGCGATGCATCAGAGCGCGATATTAAAAAAGCGTACAAACGCTTAGCGATGAAATTCCACCCGGACCGTAACCAGGGTGACGAGACCGCAGCAGATAAGTTTAAAGAAGTAAAAGTAGCGTACGAGATCCTAACTGACTCTCAAAAGAAAGCAGCTTACGACCAATACGGTCACGCAGCCTTTGAACAAGGTGGCATGGGCGGCGGCGGTGGTTTCGGCGGCGGTCAAGGTGATTTCGGTGACATTTTTGGTGACGTGTTTGGCGACATCTTTGGTGGCGGTCGTCGCGGCGGTGGTCAGCAACGTGCTCAACGTGGTGCGGACTTACGCTACAACATGGAACTGACTCTTGAAGAAGCGGTTCGTGGGTGCTCAAAAGAAATTGAAGTACCAACATTGGTTGAGTGTGATACCTGTGACGGAAGCGGTGCTAAAAAAGGCTCGTCTGCACAAACTTGTGGCACCTGTCATGGCCACGGCCAAGTACAAATGCGCCAAGGTTTCTTTGCGGTTCAACAGACTTGTCCTACTTGTAACGGTAAAGGCAAGATCATCAAAGACCCATGTAACTCATGTCATGGTCAAGGCCGCAAACAGAAAACGAAAACACTTAACGTTAAGATCCCATCAGGTGTGGATACTGGCGATCGTATTCGTTTATCTGGTGAGGGTGAAGCGGGAGAAACAGGTGCACCAGCAGGTGACTTGTATGTTCAGGTTCACGTGAAAGAGCACAATATTTTTGAGCGTGATGGCAACAACCTTTACTGTGAAGTTCCTGTCAGTTTTGCAATGGCAGCTTTAGGTGGTGAAGTAGAAGTTCCAACTCTAGACGGACGCGTAAATCTTAAAGTGCCAGAAGAAACGCAAACAGGTCGTATGTTCCGCATGCGTGCTAAAGGTGTGAAAGGTGTTCGTGGCGGCGGTGTAGGTGACCTAATTGTTAAGTTAGTAGTTGAAACGCCTGTTAAGCTAAGTGCGCGTCAAAAAGAATTGTTGAAAGAATTTGAAGAGACTTGTGGTGGCGAAGCGGCAAATAAGCATAAGCCTAAATCAGAAGGTTTCTTTAACGGTGTTAAAAACTTCTTTGATGACCTAACCAAGTAAGTATTGGTTAAGCTCTATATTAAAGCCCGCATTATGCGGGCTTTTTATTTTCATGGACAGAAACTCGGTTCCTAGCTATTTCCAGCAATCATTGGGCGCTTGTATTCCTGCATGGGACAAGGTGATCTTGTCTGTACTGAGCTCTAAACATGGGTCTTGCTCTTGCGCTCCAAGCGGGTCTGCAATCACGGTATACGCGGTTAACGAAGATGAGATAGATAGAGTAAATCGTAATGTATCGATCTCGCAAAATGTACAGGTTCCTCCTGAAATGAGCCCTTCTGCGGCAGAGATATAGTTTGTCTGATAATTGCTTTCGATTTGTAGTTGGATCTTTGCTAAGTCAGCAAGGGCGACTGTGCGCTGAGACCTGAGTACATGATTGGCATAATTTGGATAGGCGATGGCAGCCAACGAGGCGAGAATTGCAACGACTATCAATAATTCGACCAATGTCATTCCTTTCACTTTCCTTTTGTTGGTGTTGCAGCCATTTTTTCGAATCATTTCTAGTAGTCCTTTCAATTTACCCTTCCTATTTTTTATAGCTGCTAGCATCACTTCAAGGCTTATTTCAATCGTAATTTCAATTACATAGGATTTTGGGAAATGACTCGCGGGTTTACTCTTTTAGAACTGTTGATCACTATTTCGGTCATGATGATTTTGCTTGCGTCTGCCGCCCCAAGTTTTAGTTCAGTCATAAAAACAGTGAAGGTTCAGCGGTTGGCGTCTGAGTTGAACGGCTTTTTAATGCAGGCTAAAGCGGAAGCAGTAAGTAGAAATGAAGACTTATGGGTGAGGTTCTCTTTCAGTAAAGATGATCCACAGGCTGCGGGTGAATGGTATTTGGATATGATGAACTCAGCTAATGAAGTGTTGTTCCAGCTAGATGGCACGCCTTTTAGCGATATTAATATCAGCCACAATTATTCTTCACAAAAGATAAAATTTGAGGGGGTCCGCGGGCGACCAAGTGCCGGCAACATCACGTTGAATTCTGACTCTACTTCCAACAACGTCTTAAATTTGGTCTTATCTAACCCTCCGGGGCGAATTAAAGTTTGCGGCTCGAATAGTGAATTGTATGACTACCCGAAGTGTTAACGTGAGGGCGTTATCGAGCCAACACGGAGCGACCCTAGTTGAGCTTTTAGTTTCTTCGACGCTCGGGATTTTCGTGATTGGAATAATAGGGAGCATTTTTGTCACTGGACAGAGCGTTGCGAAAGACAAAGGTTTAGAGCTGCTGCTGTTGCAGAATTTGACCAGTACCATGCAGGTGATGAAAGAGGATATTCAAAGAGCGGGTTATGATGGTTTGAATGGACAGTCCTTAAAACTATCTGGATCTGTGGACACCATTCAGCTCAGCGGTAGCTCTGCGATTGGGTTTGTCTACTATTTAGAAGGCTCAAACAATAATAAAGACTTTCGAAATATCGTTTATCGAAAGAATGGGAAAAAACTGCAGGTTTGCGAAAAAGGAACCACCTCAGCGACTAACCTACTTGAGTTCAGTGATGTCTCTACATGTCACTCTTTACTGGATGAGAAGATCATTCAAGTTGATGAGTTTTTAGTGCAATCCTCTCACTTATCTCAAGGTGGGATCAGTTCAATGATTGCTGATATCTCAATTGAAGCATCTATTCCTGCTGCGCACTTATCTCAGTCTGTCGCCATTAAAGTTAAGCTGAGGAATTGGCAGTGATGCGATCTGGAATCGAGCGAGGGTTCATAACCCTATTAATGACATCCGTTCTTCTGATTGGAGTCCTGATCATAACGTTAGGCCATTACCGCACGGTTTTTCATCAAATCAAGGTTGCTCAAAATGAAGTGAGTGGAAGAAAAGCTCACTGGAAAGCCGAAGCGGGGATTGAGTGCACGTATTCTTATTTACGAGTAACTAACAAAACTGTCTCCGATATTAAAACACCAGCTACGAATGCGACAGATTACCCCACTTTTTGCTCCCCTTACTCCGCGTTACCTAGCTTAGACATCGCTGATGCAAGTTCGGCTAATGCCTATACTGTGAATGCCACCGCTAGCAATTATACTTTACATAAAACGGTTCTTGAGCTGTCTTTGACCGGAGCTGGTGCAATTCAATCTACAGGGCCTATTGAACTAATCGGCACCGTTAGTATTAAACCTACCGCGAAAGCAACGCCTTTATCTGGCAACGAATACGAATGTGTCAGTGTTGCGTTTGCTGATGAATTTACTTATCGATATGACGCTACCCATGGTGACTCTGGACAAACGCAAGGGTTAGAGGTGCTAGACCCAAGTGCGGATGGACCATTTAGCGGGTTTAATGGTGTATGTCATGAAGACTATAAAACGGTAATCCCGAAAGTGACCGGAAGCGTGTATTCAATGTATGCCCCTGATCATCAAGGAACAAATCCAGCTCCGTTTGAAAAAGACTTTAATCCAAACCAAGATTTGAACCCGTTTCCAACATTCTTCGGCTTACCTAAAACGGCACAAAATATTGAAGATTTATCTCAAGATACCGACAAGTTCACTCGTGTAGTGCTGTCCAATGCGACAAGTTGTGGTAATGAGATTACTAATCACTTTACCGCTGGCCAAACGAAAGGCCTTTGGATCAAAGGCAATTGTCACATTAACAGCGCTGTGACAGTCATAAGTAATGTGTCTCAGCTACTTGTTATTCAAGATGGTGTACTCGCTCTCAATGGTGCGATGGCTTACAACGGCGTTATCTATCACTTAGTTGATTATCAAAATATCGATGTAAAGAATCGCATCGATGATTTTTGGGAAGGGTTAGCAACTCCCAATGTGTTTGCTCCTTTCATCAAACCTATTCACGATTCGAGTGTGCCCAAAAAAAGCGTAGGTATTCAATTTGCGTCGGGGCTACCAGCTGGAGGCCTGATTTTCGACGCCCCAGCAGGGGTTTCGACGATTGTCGGGGACATGGATTTAGACTTTCGTTCTGCGGCTAACCCAATCGATCCCCCCCCAACATATGCGTGGCAAAAAGGTTCTTGGAATGATCTGTAAACAAAAAGGCTTCAGCCTGATAGAGGTGCTTATTTCATTCCTGTTAATTGGAGTGTCCGCACTCGGCTTAGTGAAGTTGCAGATTTATGTTGAACAAAAAGCCGATTATGCCATACAGAGTATTGAAGCATTACATTTTGCAGAGCGACAAATGGAGTACTACAGGACACGAGCTGAGAATGTAAGCGGCGCTGTTGGCTTGATTGATTTTAGTGAGTTGGAGTTAACGGAGCACTGTTTGAATTTAAGTCACACCAATTCGCTGAGCGGGTTAGCTAGTTCTGGCTATGACTACTCTTGTACGGTCGATGGAGTAAGCGGAGTGTTATCTGGTGCATTAAAGAATGTTAACGTGACGGTGACTTGGGTCGATAGATTGAACGCTGTTCAGAGTTTAACGCTCGAAACCATGCTATCCAAATACAGTGAGTTCGATTGATTTATACGTTGGATAATTTCAATGTGATGATATTTTGCAGTTCTCAGACATTGTTTGCGTGCTAGTTAAATTAATGTATATGAAATGGTGTTTTAGTTGTTTTTGGTTTGTTGTACAACTATGGCTTTTTTGCAAAATATGTCTCCATTTATGGAAAATTAGGTGGAATCTTGTGCTTTTTAATGACCATTTTAATAGAATATGTTCTGTACCAATGGGTCATGGTCATAACTTAAATTAGACCTCATTAAACAACATCACATATGGAGTTACGATGAGTAACCAAGCCGTAAAACAAGCACCAGACACTGGAAAAACCAGTGGTATGGATCGCTTTCTAAACTTCATTGAACGTGCAGGTAACAAGATTCCAGATCCCGCAATCTTGTTCTTTTGGGCGTTAGTTATTGTATGGGTATCATCTGCACTTTTGTCGAATGTTTCATTCGATCTTATCAACCCTCGAACGGGTGATGCACTACAAGTAAACAACCTTCTTACTGGTGAAGCTCTTGCAAGCTTCCTCGCAAATATGGTGACAACGTTCACTAGCTTTGCACCTCTTGGTATCGTACTTGTGGCGATGCTTGGTGTCGGTGTTGCAGATTCTTCAGGCTTTATTCAAACTGGCCTTAAGAAAATGCTTAACTTCACGCCAGCTAAGCTTCTAACACCAATGCTTATCTTGGTTGCAATTGTTTCGCACACTGCTGCTGATGCGGGCTATGTACTCGTTATCCCACTAGGCGGTATCATTTTCCACGCAGCGGGTCGTCACCCTCTAGCGGGTATTGCAGCAGCGTTTGCTGGTGTATCTGGTGGTTTCTCTGCAAACTTTATCCCTTCTGGTATTGATCCTCTATTAGCTGGCTTTACGCAAACGGCAGCGAACGTTCTCGATCCTGAATACATCATTAACCCACTTGCAAACATCTTCTTTACTGGCCTTTCTTCAGTAATCATTGTTGCGATTGGTTGGTATGTAACAGAGAAAATCATTGAACCACGTCTAGAAAAAATGCCAGTTGATGAAGATGCTGAAGAAGCGCCTGATCTAGGTACTTTTACTGCAACTGAATCAAAAGCGTTTAAATATGCTGGTTGGGCAATGGTTGCTGGCATTGGTCTTCTTGTAGCTGCACTTATCCCAGAGAACTCAGCGCTTCGTTCACCTGAAGGTGAGTTAACGGCGTTTACTGCACCAGTGATGAAGTCGATTGTTCCACTTATCTTCATCCTGTTCATTATTCCAGGTATCGTTTATGGCCGTGTTGCTGGCACATTTAAGAACAGCAACGATGTCATCAAGGCGATGTCAGATACAATGGCGACGATGGGCGCATACATTGTAATGTCGTTCTTCTGTGCTCAGTTCCTATCAGCATTTGGCCAATCTAATATCGGTACTATGCTTGCGCTTTACGGTGCAGAAGGCCTGAAAGCAATGGACTTACCTGGCCAAGCAACAGTTGTTGGTATGATTCTCCTTACAGCAGCGGTTAACTTACTCGTTGGTTCGGCATCGGCTAAATGGGCTCTGATTGGTCCAATCCTAGTTCCAATGTTAATGGCAGTAGGTATTTCTCCTGAGCTATCTCAAGCGGCATACCGTGTAGGTGATTCTGTATCGAACATCATTTCACCTCTAATGGTATTCTTCCCTCTTGTAGTGGTTTACTGTCAACGTTACGTCAAGTCGACAGGTATCGGCACACTAGCGTCATTGATGATGCCGTTCTCTATCGCGATGCTAATTGGTTGGACTATCTTCCTACTCGCATACTGGGCACTAGGTATTCCACTAGGTATTAACGCGCCATACACTTACACAATGTAAAGTGTGAAGAGTTAATGAAAGCCCGCGCTACTGAGTGCGGGCTTTTTTGTTGTAAATTTAAAGCAGGGCGATAAGCTATCGCACAAATGTTAATTGACTAGGATGAGACTGTATTTTGGATAATTTCACGCCTCAAGATGAACAATTCATGCGGCGAGCCATAGAGCTTGCTCACCAAGCTGAATTAGAAGGGGAGGTGCCTGTTGGGGCGGTCTTAGTCAAAGATGGCGACATTATTGCTGAAGGGTGGAATCGCTCAATAGGATCGCATGATGCGACGGCTCATGCTGAAATTGAGACGTTGAGAAAAGCAGGACAAGTGCTAGAAAACTATCGTCTATTGGATACGACCTTATATGTGACGCTTGAACCTTGCCCTATGTGCGCAGGGGCGTTATTGCACAGCCGAGTAAAGCGGGTTGTATTTGGCGCACCTGATCTCAAAGCTGGTGCGGCAGGAACCGTGCTGAACCTGTTTGATAGCCAGGCGTCTTATCATTATGCCGACGTCGAGCACGGCTTGTTAGAGGAACAGTGTCGCGAGCAATTACAAGCATTTTTTAAAAGGCGTCGAAAGGAAATTAAAGAAAAACGAAAACAGCAAAAACAAGAAGACGAGAAGACTTTAAGTAGAGAGGAATCTAAAAAGAGGTAAGCGTTTCATTCTCCGTTTACCTCTAATGTAAACGCTACAAAGCAAGCATTTGCATAAATGCACGATTGCGCCAAATGATTTTCTTTTTATTGTTTGAAAGCATGCGTTTACGACGGTTTGCCGCGACGGTCTTATCGAGGCGTTTTGTCTTTAGTCTCCGCTTCATCATTTGACGATGTCCTATTGTTTAGTGGTCTTAAAGTTTTTGGCTTGATTATTCTTTGGATGAATCAAGCTCCCTGCGTTTATAGAGTTCAATTGTTACCATAGTATGACACAGGAATTGAGTGACAGATTTTTGTGTTACTGAACTAAGATAAAAAAAGAGCAATGTATTGAACATTGCTCTTTTTCATTACTGTGTTGGTAAGGCGTCACTAATGCTGGAATCTGCTGCGCTAATTGTTGAGTCAGAGGCCGATACTGCAAGCGGTGGAATGACGATAAGATCATCAATATTTTGTTGATTCTCTACCATAGTTTGTTTGTCGACATGCCCTATGATGCTTTGGTAATAACGGCGAATGTTTTCAACGTAATTACGGGCTTCATCACCTCGAGCGTAGCCGTAACGAGTTTTACTGTAATACTTTTTCTGCCTCAATAGAGGTAAGCGATCCTTCACGTCACCCCAAGCATTTGGGTCTCCGCCTTGAGACTTTGTTAATCGGCGCGCATCCATCATATGGCCAAAACCAACGTTATAAGACGCGAGTGCGAACCAAATTTTTTCATGTTCAGAGATTGAATCTGGTACTCGTTTGACAATACGACGTAGATATTCAACGCCACCCTGAACGGATTGCTCAGGATCCAATCGGTTAGTTACACCGACGCTTTTGGCGGTTGGCAGCGTTAACATCATCATGCCGCGAACACCGGTCGGAGATTTGGCTACTGGGTTCCAATGTGACTCTTGATAAGCGAGCGCGGCAATTAAACGCCAGTCAAACTCTTGAGAGTATTGTTGGAATAGGGGCGACCATTTTGGGAGCTTGCTATCTAGTGCTCGAATAAATGCGCGAGTGTCCACATAATCGAAGCTGCCAATGTGTCCGATGTATTTTTCTTCTAAGCTTGCTAGCTCTCCAGACTGTTTATAGTTGCCAAAAAATTCGATTAGCAGCGCATATAAGCTCTCATCCTCAGATTTATTTAAGTACCAAGAGATAGGTTGGTCTTCGGTGAGCTCAAAGGCTAACGCTAGATCTGGGTATAAACGTTGCGCCAGGGAAAGCTCTACGGAATCAGCGACAGTAAATTGAAGTTTTCCATTGGAGACGCGACGCAATAAATCATGGACGTCTGCATTGCCGACCGCTTTGTACTCTAGCTCTGGATTTTCTTTTTGGATGGCCTGAAGTGTTGGTTCAAAGTGAGACTCTTTTACCACGACTAAAGCAGGATCGAGCGTCGTTTGGTTGGCTTCCAAATGCTCAGCTTGACGCTTTTGCTCAAATTGGATCAGTTGCTCTAGATTTCTCGGTCGCCATTGACCCTTTTTATAAACCACTTGTTGGCTAACGTAGTAATACGTCGGCCCTGCTCGGAATGAACGAGTGAGCTTGGAAGTTTGGGTTAGCCCTGTTGCGATGAGGTCGATCTCGCCTTTTTTTAGGGCAGGGAATAACCCCGATAATCGGTAAGCAGGTTTAACTTCTAACTTAACACCGAGCTGTTTGGCGAACTCACGAGCGAGCTCGTAATCAAGCCCTGTTGGCCCATCTGGACCAATATAGTATGAGAGTTGGTTGTTGAGAGTACCGACACGAAGCACTCCGCGTTCACGAATTTGGTCTAGCACGCTTTTAGGCTCGGACTCTATTTGACAACCCACGATCCCTAGAATACTGAAAAGCAACAATAATGCTTTTGCAGAAAAACGTAACGTTAGTTTTGACATGAATTAAATTCCGTACGACGAATAGTGCCTTTATACCAAACCGAGCATCACTGGCATAGCTTGAATCATTAAGCAGGTGTAAAAGTGGTGGCAGAATCGACAAAAAGCCTGTAACCGCAGGTTGACAAAAAAAATAACGCAAACGGTTGCTTTTGGTGTTACATCACAAAAGTAATTGCTTTATAATGCGCTCGCAAAGGAGAGGTGGAATCGGCATAGGTTCGAAGAAAACAGTTAGATTTTCCCTATAACCCACTGAATTTATTCCAATATCACCTTAATCAATTGCATAAGAGACCTAAGCACATGAGAATTTTGCGTGGCTCCCCAGCTCTATCTGAGTTTCGTGTTAACAAGCTTTTAGAGCTTTGTCGTGAATTAAGCTTACCTGTAACAGGTATTTACGCTGAGTTTGCACACTTTGCTGACTTAACGGCAGACCTAGACGCGTCTGAAGTTGAGAAGTTAGAAAAGTTACTGACTTACGGTCCAACGATTGAAGAGCATAAACCAGAAGGTTTATTGCTTCTTGCAACGCCACGTCCAGGCACTATCTCGCCTTGGTCTTCAAAGTCGACAGACATCGCTAACAACTGTGGTCTTGATAAAGTCGTTCGCCTTGAGCGCGGTACCGCTTTCTACATTGAAACTTCTTCTGATCTTTCTGAACTTCAACTTGTTGAACTGAAAGCGATTCTTCACGATCGTATGATGGAAGTGGTTTTCACTGACTTCGAATCTGCGGCAGCATTGTTCACCGTTGCTGAACCAGCACCTTATGCGGAAGTTGATCTCCTTACTGGCGGTCGTAAAGCACTTGAAGAAGCAAACGTTACCTTAGGTCTAGCGCTTGCAGAAGATGAGATTGATTACCTACTTGAAAGCTTTGTCACTAAGCTTGAACGTAACCCGACTGACATCGAGCTAATGATGTTTGCACAAGCGAACTCAGAGCACTGTCGTCACAAGATCTTCAACGCTGATTGGACTATCGACGGCGTTAAGCAAGAAAAATCATTGTTCAAGATGATTAAGAACACTTTTGAAACGACACCAGAGCACGTTCTGTCTGCTTACAAAGATAACGCGGCAGTAATGGCTGGCTCTGAAGTCGGTCGTTTCTTCCCAGATCCAGAAACTCGTCAGTACAACTACCACCAAGAGAAAACACACATCTTGATGAAAGTTGAAACGCACAACCACCCAACGGCAATCTCTCCGTGGCCGGGCGCATCTACAGGTTCAGGCGGTGAAATCCGTGATGAAGGCGCAACAGGTATTGGTGGTAAACCAAAAGCTGGTCTTGTGGCGTTCTCTGTATCTAACCTTAAGATCCCGAACTTCGTTCAACCTTGGGAAACTGACTTTGGCAAGCCAAGCCGTATCGTTACTGCTTTGGATATCATGCTTGAAGGTCCTCTTGGTGGCGCTGCATTCAACAACGAATTTGGTCGTCCAAACCTACTTGGTTACTTCCGTACTTACGAAGAGAAAGTAAATTCTCACGCAGGTGAAGAAGTACGTGGTTACCACAAGCCAATCATGCTGGCTGGTGGTCTTGGTAATATCCGTGACGAGCACGTTCAGAAGAAAGAGATCCCAGTAGGTGCAAGCCTAATCGTTCTTGGTGGTCCTGCTATGAACATCGGCCTTGGCGGCGGTGCGGCATCTTCAATGGACTCTGGTTCTTCTTCTGAAGATCTTGATTTCGCTTCTGTACAACGTGAAAACCCAGAAATGGAACGCCGTTGTCAGGAAGTGATCGACCGTTGTTGGCAGCTAGGTGATGCTAACCCAATCGCATTCATCCACGATGTGGGCGCGGGCGGTATTTCGAACGCACTTCCTGAATTAGTAGACGACGGTGAGCGCGGCGGTATCTTCAACCTACGTGACGTGCCAAACGATGAGCCGGGCATGAGTCCACTTGAGATCTGGTGTAACGAATCTCAAGAGCGTTACGTAATGGCAGTTGCTGATAAAGACATGGCAACATTCGACGCTATTTGTAAGCGTGAACGCGCTCCTTACGCAGTGGTTGGTAAAGCAACTGAAGAGCGTGAACTTAAACTTGAAGATTCACACTTCGACAACACGCCAATCGACATGCCAATGGACATCCTATTAGGTAAAACACCTAAGATGCACCGTGACGCGAAAACGCTAAAAGCGAACAACCCTGCGATTGACCGCTCTGGTATTGAAATGAACGAAGCGGTTGACCGTGTTCTTCGCCTGCCAACTGTCGCTGAGAAAACATTCCTAATCACTATCGGTGACCGCTCGGTAACTGGCCTTGTTGCTCGTGACCAAATGGTTGGCCCATGGCAGGTTCCTGTTGCTAACTGTGCGGTAACGGCAGCTAGTTACGACTCTTACCACGGTGAAGCGATGTCTCTTGGTGAGCGTACGCCAGTAGCTCTACTAGACTTCGGTGCATCGGCTCGTCTAGCGGTTGGTGAAGCAATCACAAACATCGCAGCGACTAATATCGGCGATATCAAACACATTAAACTGTCGGCGAACTGGATGTCTCCAGCGGGTCACCCGGGTGAAGATGCAGGTCTTTACGAAGCGGTGAAAGCAGTTGGTGAAGAGCTATGTCCTGCACTGGGTCTAACTATCCCTGTGGGTAAAGACTCAATGTCTATGAAGACGAAGTGGGAAGAGAACGGCGAGCAGAAAGAAGTAACTTCTCCGCTATCTCTTGTTATCACGGCATTTGCTCGTGTTGAAGATGTTCGTAAGACGATTACGCCTCAGCTTCGCACTGACAAAGGTGACACATCACTAGTTCTTATCGACCTAGGTAACGGCAAAAACCGTCTAGGTGCAACGGCACTGGCGCAAGTTTACAAGCAGCTTGGTGATAAGCCAGCTGACGTAGACAACGCAGCACAGCTAAAAGGTTTCTACGAAGGCGTTCAAGCACTGGTTGCTAACGACCAAGTTGTGGCTTACCACGATAAAGGCGATGGCGGTCTATTTGTTACTCTAGCTGAGATGGCGTTCGCGGGTCACTGTGGTGTTAATGCTGATATTGCTGCACTTTTATCTGCATCAGAGAACAGCGAAGACGCACTAGCTGCACTATTCAACGAAGAGCTAGGTGCGGTAATCCAAGTTCGTAACGATGATCTAGACGCAGTTCTTTCTACGCTTGCAGCAAACGGTCTAGAAGCGTGCTCACACGTAATCGGTACTGTTGAAGCGTCTGATGAGCTAGTGATTAAGTCTGGTGAGTCTGTAGTGATTGAACGTAACCGTACTGAACTACGTACTATTTGGGCTGAGACGACGCATAAGATGCAAGGTCTACGTGATAATCCAGCATGTGCTGACCAAGAGCATGAAGCGAAGAAAGACAACTCAGATCCTGGTCTAAACGTGAAACTAAGCTTCGATGTGAACGAAGACATCGCAGCGCCATACATTGCTAAAGGCGCTAAGCCTAAGATGGCGATTCTACGTGAGCAAGGTGTTAACTCTCACGTTGAAATGGCAGCAGCATTCGACCGTGCAGGTTTCGAAGCAACTGATATTCACATGAGCGACATCCTAACGGGTCAAGCGGTACTAGAAGAGTACAACGGCCTTGTGGCTTGTGGTGGTTTCTCTTACGGTGACGTACTGGGCGCTGGTGAGGGGTGGGCTAAATCAGTATTGTTTAATGATTCTACTCGTGACCAATTTGAAAGCTTCTTCAAGCGTGAAGATACCTTCTCTCTAGGTGTATGTAACGGCTGTCAGATGTTGTCTAACTTACGTGAACTCATTCCGGGTGCTGAGTACTGGCCACGTTTCGTTCGCAATGAATCTGAGCGTTTTGAAGCACGTTTCAGCCTAGTTGAAGTTCAGAAATCTGATTCTGTATTCTTCAATGGCATGGAAGGTTCTCGTATGCCAATCGCGGTTTCTCACGGTGAAGGCCGCGTAGAAGTGCGTGACAACGACCACCTAAACGCGATTGAAAACTCAGGTACGGTTGCTCTACGTTATGTTGATAACCATGGTAATCCAACGCAGCAATACCCGAATAACCCGAACGGTTCGCCAAACGCTATCACAGGTTTAACAACGACGGATGGCCGCGTGACTATCATGATGCCTCACCCAGAGCGTGTATTCCGCACAGTTGCTAACTCTTGGTCTCCAGAAGGTTGGGGCGAGAACGGTGCTTGGATGCGTATGTTTCAAAACGCACGTAAGAACGTGGGTTAATCATACCGCGTTAATCTAAATTAGATTAAGCAAAAATCAAAAGCGCAGATCGAAAGGTCTGCGCTTTTTTATGGATGTAATTCTTTAAGAGTTAGGATCAAAAAAGCCGCTGGAACGAATTCCAGCGGCTTTCTATTTTTCTAGCTCTAAGCAGGAGCAATTAGTTATTGCTGTGCAACTCGCTGTTCAGCTCAACCGCTGATTTGTTTGCAAGACATTCGATCTGGCCAGTCACTGAGTTGCGACGGAATAGCAGATCAGAAACACCAGCAAGGTCACGAGCTTTAATGATTTCTACTTCGTTACCTTCTTTATCAAGCATGCGAACCTTAGTACCAGCCGTCACATATAGGCCAGACTCAACCGTACAGCGGTCGCCCATTGGGAAGCCAAGACCAGCGTTTGCACCTAGAAGGCAGTTTTCACCGATAGAGATAACCATAGTACCGCCACCAGAAAGCGTACCCATGATAGAAGCTCCGCCGCCGATGTCTGAACCGTTACCCACAACAACACCCGCAGAGATACGACCTTCAACCATGCTTACGCCAGTTGTACCAGCGTTGAAGTTGATGAAACCTTCGTGCATAACTGTTGTGCCTTCACCAACGTGTGCACCAAGGCGTACGCGAGAAGTGTCAGCGATACGAATACCCGCAGGCACCACGTAATCCACCATTTTAGGAAATTTGTCGACACAATCGACAGACAAGGTTTCGCCAGCAAGACGAGCTTCGATTTGACGCTCTGCAAGTTCAGGAAGATCGATAGGACCTTGGTTTGTCCATGCGATGTTGTGCAGCAGACCGAAGATACCGTCTAGTACAGTACCGTGTGGTTGAACAAGGCGATTAGAGATAAGTTGTAGCTTTAGGAAGCCTTCAGCAACAGAAGCTGGCTTCTCGTCAGTCGCAAGAACAACAAGAACAAGTGGTTGCTCAGATGCTGCTGCTTTTTCTGTGAAAGATGCGTTTGCTGCATCGTCGTTTGCTGAGAATGCTTTCGCTAGTTCTGCGCTTTGTGCAGCAGAGATTTCGATAGCTTGGTTGCCTTCAGTGTAACCAGAAACTTCTGCTACAGCTGCAACAAGTGCATCGCTTGGGTTTAGAAGCGGGTTAGGGAAAAACGCTTCAATGATTTTATTGTCGCGGTTTTTGGTTGCCGTACCAAAGGCTAGTGAAAAGTAAGCCATGTTGAATCTCCATGTGTTGAGTCTTGATTTTGCTCTATACGCTTTAGGTTTCAAATTGTCCTAAGGTGAGCAAAGTTAATTTAATTGCGTTCATCATAAAGAGAGCGTCCTCGTTATGAAAGGGCGTGCGAAGAGAAAGTCTGTAAAATGATATTGCTTGTCTTTTTAGCGATAGTTTTCTTCTATGAGAAAATCGAACATCTGCGTTGAAGCTTACACGAATAGCGCTTTGTAAGCCTGTTTAATCTCACCGGTTAAGGTCAAAAACAATATCATCACTGTTACCGAAACTAGCTCTTTTAAGGAAGCGACTTGCGGGCTCGCCACCGGTTTTTAATGCAAATGACGCGAGGCTTTAAATGAACATGTGCTTGGGAATGCGAAAGCGGGTTGATAGTTTTCTGATGTGGGAGATAGTTAATGAGCGTTCGCCCTTTAGAATTAGAGAAACAAGAGACTTCCCACCAATTTCGTTTACAAAATCTGTTAGTTTCAAATGGTGTTGATCAATGATCACTCTGAGCATGGCGATACCATTATCATAAGAGAGTGAGATGTTTTCTTGTGTCAGTAGGAATGAGTACTAAGGAGTTATTTTTTGTTGGCGAAAGAAAGCGAATTTCGAGTGATTTAGGCATAAAAAAACGCCACCCGCATACTCGAACTACGAGTAAGCTGGTAACGTTCTGCACTTTGAAGTCTCAATAGTGAGCGGCTTACGCTGCGTCTTCTTCCTTTGGATCTTCAACTGCTTCTACTTTTGTTTTTTTTGGAGCAGGCTTGCGTTTCGCACCAAGAGCATAAAGAACTTCTTCTTTATTTTTAGCTAGGTACATAGCCAGCTCTTCTTGCTTCGCTTCGTCTTCAACTAACTCGCTTTTGTTTAATAGTTCAAAAAGCTCATCAGCCATATCTAACATTTTGTCGTAAGCGTCAGCTTCGGCTTTAGAGGTAAAAGTCATTTTCTCTTCTCCGTTGCGTTCCACCACGTACTTGACGATAACAGCCATGGTTAATCCTCTAAGTTTGATTTATTTTTACTGGCTTTTTATACAGTTTTGTACGCCAAAAGTCTAGCTGAACAGGGAAGTCTGAGACGTTACCCCGATTGTTGCGACCAGTTTTGACAGTAATCCATAAACGCCTTTAGTAGCGGACTTTGATACTTGTCTTTGTGGACTAGCATCCAAAATCGTCTTTGCATATCTAACGGAACATTGAGTACTTTTACTTTGCCTTGCGCAATCGCGGGCTCTGCCGCAAGTTGAGATAGGCAGGCAAAGCCGAGTCCAGCAGAAACAGAGTTGATAATGGCTTCTGTGGTATTAAGTTCAAAAGATTCATACCAGTTATCCAATCGAGGGGCGACCGAACGCAGGAAGAACTCTCTGGTGCCAGACCCCGGTTCACGGAGTAGCCAATGGCTATTTTCAAGGTCGTGTAAAGTGACGACATCTTGTTGAGCTAGGGGGTGATTCACACTGGCAATCACACACATCTCATCGCCACTAAATTGAGTCGATATCAATTCGGGATGCAATGTTTTCCCTTCGATTAATGCAATGTCGAGTTCGTAGTCGATGAGACGCTGACAGATAAGTGCACTGTTCGAAATGAAGAGTTTTTGATCTTGATGAAGAGTTTGTTCTCTAAACCCTGACAGAATATACGGAGCAACTTGATTACCAATAGTATCACTCGCACCCACTTTCAAACGCCCATTGAGAGATTGCTGCTGGTTAAATAAGTCGTCGATATCTGAAGCGCGATGAAGAATTTCATCGGCTAAAGGAAGCAGTTTTTGCCCTTCTTGATTGAGGATTAGTCGATTATTAACTCGATCAAACAATGAGTGGCCGAGCTGCTTTTCCATTTCAGACAATGCCATGCTGACAGCAGCTTTAGAAAGAAATAGTGCTTCAGATGCTGCGGTTAAGGTGCTGTGTTGAGTAATGGTGACAAACACTTTCAGTTGTTTAATCGAAATATTGGCCATGTTCTAGTGCGTTCAGTTTTGATTAACGAGTGTTTTATATAATTGGATATAACAGAACGTAGTGCAAGCGTAATATTGCTTTATCGGGCTGGTTTGTAGTAGCCCTAAGAGAGGCAATGATGATTAAGTGGATAAAAAACGTAGTAGTAGGTGCACCAACGCCGATGGCTGGATTGGCTTTAGCTATCGCGAGTTTAGGCTGGTGTTGGGAAAATGTCCTAGATACCCAAGGGTACGCTCAGTGGGGTAGTGCAGGCGTTGCGTCTGTATTATTGATAACTTTACTGTTCAAGTTTCTATTTCACGGGCACTTGCTTCGTCAAGATCTAGCACATCCAGTTGTGGGTAGTGTAGTTCCGACATTTGCGATGGGAATCATGGTGGTATCGAGCTCAGTGAGTCACTTCTTCCCATTAGCGGGAGATGCACTTTGGTTAGCAGCCGTTGTATTACATTTCGTCTTTTTGGTGAGTTTCTTATATCACCGTTTTCAAAATTTCGAATTACATCATATGGTGCCAAGCTGGTTTGTTCCTCCTATCGGGATCATTGTTGCGGACGTCTCTTTCACGGGAACCATTGCGTTAAAACCAGTTGCTGACTTTGCATTAATGTTCGGGTTAATTGCCTATGCGTTCATGCTGCCTTTGATGATTTATCGTTTGATATTTACTCACGAAGTACCGGACGCGGCGAAACCTACTATTGCGATTATGGCCGCACCTGCAAGCCTGTCTTTGGCTGGTTACTTAACGGTGAGTGCAAGCCCATCGCCTGTGATCATTGGTTTATTGTTTGGTATCGCAATTCTGATGACATCAATTATTTACGCGGCTTTCTTTAAGCTAATGCGTTTACCATTTAGCCCGGGTTATGCTGCTTTTACTTTCCCTATTGTAATCGGAGCAACGGCCTTATTTAAAACCGCGAGTTGGATGGAAAGCGTCAATGTCGCGACCCAATATGTCGAGCAAGTGCGTTGGTTAGCGGGGCTAGAACTCTTTATTGCAACCATTGTTGTTGGTTATGTCGCGGTTCGATATTACTTTAATTATCTTCCACACCAGCACCTAACATCTAGACGCAAAGCGTTTGTGACTAACAACTAACCTTTCGGTATTTCATAAGCTTATAAGGCTCATCTAAAAGCCGCACTTATGCTAATCTGAATCCATATTGTGGCGAGATTAGCGTGAGTGCACTTTGTTTACTGTTTACCATTCCAATAAGGTAGATACCTTAAAAATTCTTCTGGTTCATTTAATCAAAAGTGATCCGCTTGCCAACCCGTTCGATAAAGAGCAAATTTTGGTTCAAAGCCCTGGTATGTCCCAGTGGCTCAAAATGGAACTTGCCAAAGAATTCGGCGTGGCCGCTAACCTAGAATTCCCACTGCCCGCAACTTTTATTTGGGATATGTTTACCCAAGTATTGCCAGACGTCCCTAAGCGCAGTGCTTTTAATAAAGAAGCGATGACCTGGAAATTGATGGGCATTCTGCCTAGTCAACTTGAACACCCAGACTTCATTGCCTTAAAGCGTTATTTAGAAAACGATGACGATCACTCTAAGTTGTACCAGCTCGCTGAGAAAATCGCGGATATCTTTGATGGTTATTTAGTGTATCGACCGGAATGGATGGCCGCTTGGGAGTCGGGTGAACAAGTTAGCGAGTTAATGGATGACGAGGGGCAGCAGGAGCATCCTTGGCAATCCATTTTGTGGCAAGCCATTTATGAGCAAACACTCGCACAAGGTCAGTCTAAGTACCACCGAGGTAATTTGTACCACGATTTCATTGAAGCGCTTGTCACGAGAGCGACAGATTTAACTCATCTGCCTAAGCGCTTGTTCGTGTTTGGTATTTCTTCGCTACCTCCGCGTTATATGGATGCGCTCAAAGCCTTAGGTGAGCACATTGACGTCCACTTAATGTTTACTAATCCGTGTCAGTATTATTGGGGAGAGATTCGTGATCGAAAATATCTGGCTAGATTAGAGGCACAACAGCGAAAACAGTTTGCTTTGGTTAATGGTGCGATCACGCAAGAAGGGCAAGCCTCTCCTTTAAAAGATGGCCTCGAAGCGAATGTTTCAGATGAGCTTCATACTGAGCTTTCGGTCGGAAATAGTTTGTTAGCCTCTATGGGGAAACTCGGCCGAGATAATCTTTATATATTGTCTCAATCGGAATGTGAGGAACATGAATTCTTTATTGATGTGCCAAGAGACAGTCTGCTCCATCAGCTTCAAGCCGATATACTAGAGCTTGAAGAACATCAAGATGACCATCAACTTGACTCCAGCGAGCACAAACAAGTGATTACGCTAGGGGATCGTTCGCTAAGTGTCCACGCTTGCCACAGCCCGATGCGCGAAGTGGAAGTACTTCACGATCAGTTATTGTCCATGTTTGATGCGGACTCAAGTTTAAAACCTCGCGATATCATCGTAATGGTTGCGGACATCAATGCTTACAGCCCAGCAATTCAAGCGGTATTTGGTAATGCGCCGGGCGAACGTTATATCCCTTATTCGATTTCTGATAGAACTGCCGACCAAGAAAGCCCCATTCTCGCGGCGTTCATGCAGCTGGTGGCGCTACCAAACACGCGTTGCTTAGCGTCTGAGCTGCTGGAGTTACTTGAAATCCCTGCCATGATGGTCAAGTTTGGCATTGATGAAAAGCAGTTTGAACAAGCGAAACAATGGGTTGAAGAAGCGGGAATCCGTTGGGGTGTCGATGCTTCAACCGCTACTGAATTTGATTTACCTGCAACAGAACAAAATACCTGGCTTTTTGGTATTCAAAGAATGCTATTGGGCTATGCCATGTCGGATTCTGCTGGTTTGTTTGAAAGCCACAGCGAAACTATTGCTGCCTACAATGAAGTTCAAGGTATGAACGCTGAATTAGCAGGTAAGCTCGCGCATTTCATTGAACGTATCACTTACTACCGCCAGAAGCTGTCCAATACCCAATCAATTGATGAGTGGCGAGATTTGCTCGTGCAGCTGATTGACGATTTCTTTGAAGTTGAGTTAGAGGGCGAAATGGTATTGAAGTCCATTCGAGACACCTTAACTCAGTTAAAAGAGCAGCTTTCGGATGCACAATATACGCAGCCGCTCTCACCGAGCATTCTTTATCAGTATTTGAATAACAAGTTGTCGGGGGCTCGTATAAGTCAACGCTTCCTTGCCGGGCAAGTCAACTTTTGCACACTGATGCCAATGCGTTCCATTCCATTTAAAACCGTATGTTTACTTGGAATGAACGATGGTGTTTACCCTCGCTCGATGCCACCCGAAGGGTTCGATTTAATGAATGGCCGAACTAGGCCGGGCGATCGTTCTCGCCGTGATGATGACCGCTACCTATTTTTAGAGGCAATGTTATCCGCGCAGCAATGCCTATACATCAGCTATGTTGGCCGCTCAATTCAAGACAATACGGAAAGAGTTCCGTCAGTGCTCGTGTCTGAATTACTCGAATATTGTCACCAGAATTACTGTTTGTCGGGTGAAGAAGCATTAGATAGCGATACGTCTGGGAATCAGTTGGTGCAAGCGATTAGCTTTGAGCATGCCATGACTCCATTCAGCCCGTCTTCTTTCCAAGACAGTAATGGTAAGCATTTGGGCAGCTACGCCAAAGAGTGGTTACCTGCTGCAAATAGACAAGGGCAGCAAAGTGGAGATTTCAATAAAGCATTGGACGATTATCTACTTGATGCAACTTACCCACTTGATTTGGATTTAGTTGAGTTACAACGTTTTTGGCGACTACCCGTACAGTACTTTTTTAATCGCCGTTTAAAAGTGATCTTTGAACCACCATTGCCGGTGATGGAAGACGACGAGCCATTTGTATTAAATGGATTGGAAAGCTTTCAATTAAAAGACGGGTTACTGAATGTCTTAATTGAACATCCAGAAAGCAGTGAGCAAGCAATCAAAAAGTACGTCTTAGAGCAAAAAGCTCAAGGTAAATTGCCAGTCGGTGCGTTTGGAGATATTGAGTTTGAGACCAATCGAGTGCAAGCCGAAGAGGTAGCCAAAGAGATTCGCTTTGTCAGTGGCATGCCTTTGGCCGATCAAGAAATCAGCATTGAGCTCGATGTCTTAGGTGAGGGCAAACCTGTTCATCTTACAGGGTGGCTTACTCAAAACTATCAGTCGGGACTGGTCCGTTACCGCAGTGGTAAAGTGCGATCACAAGATTATCTGGCGGCTTGGATCGATCATTTGTGTTGTGCGGCGATGGGGGAGCGTAAATCGACCCATATTATTGGGTACGATCGTAAAGATGGTGTGGTTCACTTGGTTTACTCACCGATGGAAAGTGCTGAACAAGCACGCTCACTCCTAAATGAAATTGTACGCTTGTTTTATCAAGGGATGACCGCTCCATTACCTTATTTTCCACGCACAGCACTTGCTGGTGTAGAAGCTGGATTTAGCCGAGGAAAATGGGTCGATGATGAAGAAAAATCGCTGAAGAAAATGGCCGATGCCTTTAATGACAGCTTTGCCTTTTTAGGTGAAGGTCGAGATAGCTATATCGCTCGAATTTGGCCGAATTGGGATGATGAACTTGCAAGCCAAGCTCGCTTATACAGCACCTTGGTGCTTCAAGGCGCAAGATTAGCGGCACAAGACCCTAACGATCGGGATTCATAACGAAATGGAAGAATTAAAGTGGCCGCCAGTAAATCATTATTAGTGTAGGGCGTTCGCTGTACGGCCACAGGTCAGAGGGACCATTATTCGGTGGTTCGTAACGTATCTGGTTTGTACTAATTCTGAGACAGTTACGATTGCATGGCGCGCATAGTATCGGCCATAACCAAGATGTACCGTGAGTAAGATCGCACTACATTCGAACAAATTAATAATATTCAGATATTCCCTGAGTTTTATGGGAAAGATCACAATTAGTTGAAGGCTAAAGTTTATGACAACGGTGTCAGCTGCACACTCTCCCGAGGCAACGCCTCTAGAAACCATGACGTTTCCTTTGCATGGCGCACGGCTTATCGAGGCATCAGCCGGTACAGGTAAAACATTTACCATCGCTGGCTTGTACTTACGCCTACTGCTCGGACACGGCACGGCAGCACCACAAGGTGAGCTCGCGGAAGCTACCCGACATCACGAGCCGCTCACTGTAGATCAAATCCTAGTCGTGACTTTTACCGAAGCAGCAACCGCAGAGCTCAAAGACCGCATAAGGAAAAAAATACGCGCTGCATATATATCATTTCGTAGAGGCGTTTGCGTTGACTCTAAAGATCAATTTATCAAGGACTTACTTGAAGAGTACGATGATGCCAAGAGAGCATCCGCAGCCATAACATTGCTTAATGCCGAAAGGCAAATGGACGAAGCGGCGGTGTACACCATTCACGGTTTCTGTCAGCGAATGTTGACTCAAAATGCCTTTGAGTCTGGCAGCCGATTTGATAATGAATTTGTGACTGATGAAAGCCATCTTAAAGCGCAAGTGGTTGCCGACTATTGGCGTAAGCAGTTTTATCCGTTGCCGATTCAACTGGCTGGTGAGGTTCGTAATATCTGGGGTTCACCGGCTGCATTATTAGCAGACGTCAATCGTTATCTGACGGGCTCTCCATTGAAGCTAACTGTCGACGCGATGTCGGGTGATTTGCAAACTCTACACAATCAGAACCTAGATAAAGTTAAGCAGCTTAAAGCGCTGTGGTGTGAGTCTGAAGCGGACTTTTTGGCTTTGATCTCAGGTTCAGATGTGAACAAGCGCAGTTACACCAAGAAGTCTCTGCCGACATGGCTAGAGGCGGTGACGGTATGGGCGCAAAGTGACACCCATGATTATCAATATCTAGACAAATTAGAGAAGTTTTCACAAGCCACTTTAATCGAGAAAACACCGAAAGGTACCGCACCTCAGCATGCCGTTTTCGAAGCGATTGAAGATTTCTTAAATAACCCTGCCGACTTGAAAGCTCCGTTATTGGCGCATGCGATTACTCACTGTCGAACTATGCTCGCCAAGGCAAAACAACAGAAGCAGTGGTTATCATTTGATGACTTGTTGACTCAGTTGTCTGCGTCGATTGATGTCGATGAGCAGTCACTGCTGGTGGAAAGAATCCGCACACTCTACCCGGTTGCGATGATCGATGAGTTCCAAGATACCGATCCGCTGCAATACAGTATTTTCAGTCGTATTTATGTCGAACACCCTCAAAGTGGCTTATTTATGATCGGGGATCCTAAACAAGCGATCTACGGCTTCCGTGGTGCGGATATCTTCACTTATATCAAAGCGCGTAAGCAAGTTAGTGCTCACTACACCTTGGGGACTAACTGGCGCTCAAGCGCGGATGTTGTTGGGGCGGTTAACCAAGTATTTGAAACGCCAGACAGTGCGTTTATCTACGATCAAGACATCCCATTTTGGGCAGTAAATGCAAGTCCGGGTGCTGATAAACGTCAGTGGGTAATGAATGGTGAAAAGCAGCCAGCGATCACCTATTGGTTGCAAGAAGCGGAAGAAAAGCCTTTAGCAAAAGGTGAGTACCATGCCGCCATGGCTGAAGCCACCGCGAGCCAAATTCAAAGTATTCTTACGGCGGCGCAAAGCAATAATGCTCATTTCTATTCTGGTAAAGAGCAGGAAGGGGGTAAACAACCTGACCTGATCCAAGCCGGAGATATTGCTGTGTTGGTTCGTACGGGGAGTGAAGGGCGATTAGTCAAAGAAGCGCTTTCTCAACAGGGGATTGCGAGTGTTTATTTATCCAACCGAGACAGTGTATTTGTCAGCCCAATAGCACAAGATCTCCAGCGCCTACTTCAAGCTGTGCTAACACCTGAAAATGACCGAGCGCTAAGAGCGAGTTTGGCCTCTGAATTATTTGCACTGGACGCCGCTGCGTTAGATGAGCTGAACAACGATGAAGTTGTTTGGGAAAACGCAGTAAATGAGTTCAGAGAATATCGCAAATTGTGGGTGCAACGTGGCGTGCTACCTATGTTACGAAGTGTCATGAGTAAAAGGCACATTGCGGAACGTTTGTTGGAAGAACCTCAAGGTGAGCGCTCACTTACCGATCTGATGCATATTGGAGAGTTGCTTCAACAGGCAAGGCAGGAGCTTGACAGCGATTACGGTTTACTGCGATGGCTAGCTGAATCTATTTCAGACGCGCAGCAAGGACTGGGAGGGGGAGAGGACGATATTCAGCGCCTAGAGTCCGAACGAAATTTGGTGCAAATCGTTACCATCCATAAATCTAAAGGTCTGGAATATGATTTGGTTTTTCTTCCGTTTGTTGCGAGTTACCGAGAAGCGAGCGAAGGCAAATATTACGATCATGAAACAGATACGACGGTTCTTGATATTACAGGAAGTGACGCAGCACTCGCACAAGCGGATAAAGAACGTTTAGCGGAAGATTTACGATTGATTTATGTAGCACTGACTCGAGCTGTATATGGCTGTTTCATTGGCATGGCACCTTTAAGAAAGGGACGCTCAACCAAAGAACCGACAGGCGTACATTTGAGTGCGATGGGTTACCTGGTGCAAAACGGTGAGGAGCTTGGTATCAATGAACTAGGGCAAAAGCTGCAGGCGATGGCGCAAGCAAACCCTAATGTTCGCTTGGCTGATGTTCCAACTGCGCATGATTCAGTGTTTACTCCTCAGCAGGAAACTGAAGAAGAACTCAATGCAAAAACTTTGCAGGCAAATATCGATAGAAACTGGCGAATTACCAGTTATTCTGGGTTAGTAAAACAAGGCTCACACGGTGCGACTCATGATGCCGTGATTGAAGTATCAGGTTTTGATATTGATTCGGTCGATGAACAGGATGAATTGGAGCTATTGGAGCCGGAACGCTCGATTTTTACTTTTCCAAGAGGCGCTCGCCCCGGGACATTCTTGCATACTCTATTCGAAGAAGTGGAATTTACACAACCTGCGACGAGTGAGCAAAATACACAAGTGATCCAACAGCTGCTTGAAGCTGAACAATATGAAGAGGACTGGCTGCCAGTCTTGCAGCAATTAGTTGATACAGTGCTAAATACGCCTTTGGACGGGAAACAATTGAAGCTTTGCGAAAAAGGCCCGAGCCAAAGGCTAGTGGAAATGGAGTTTTTATTACCGATCGAGGTGCTTGCCTCAAGTGCGTTAAACCGAGTCATTCAATACCATGATCCACTTTCTGCTAAAGCTGGCGACCTTGGTTTCCATACTGTTCAAGGTATGTTGAAAGGTTTTATTGATTTAGTTTTCGAACATCAAGGTAAGTATTACGTATTGGACTGGAAGTCGAACCATTTAGGTGACGATGTATCTCTTTACCACGGTGACAACTTGAAGGCGGCAATGGCGGATCATCGTTACGATTTACAGTATCAAATTTATGCATTGGCGCTGCACCGTTTTTTGCGTAGCCGCATTGCGGATTATGATTACGAAACGCACTTTGGCGGTGTGTATTACCTGTTTCTACGTGGTATCGATGGGCAGTCTCAACAAGGGGTGTTTTCGGCTAAGCCTTCACAATCATTACTTCATGAACTGGACCAACTGATAGATGGTCACGCGATAGATCGAAGCACATCGACACTTGATGGCGATGAAGCTGGCCAAATGGAGCTTTTATAATGATGACGTTCGATTTTAATACCGCTCCTTTGTTAGAGGTTTTGCGTGAACTCGCGAATAAAGGGGCGATTCGCCAACTCGATTATCAATTTGCTCGCTTCATTTCTCAGCAAACCTCTAGCTCACAAGATGAAATTGGATTCATTGCAGGGGTTGTGAGCCATGAGTTAGGTAAAGGCCATATTTGCATTCAACTTAAGCAATCACACGGGGAACTTGTCGATATTGCTGCGATATTGAGCTTGTATGGGGAAGCCGCCTTAACGTTAAATCAACGGCTGATTCAAATTGATTGGTATGGCTTACTAGAGAGTACTGTACTGGTTGGGAAGACTCTGGGGGCGGCGACCCCGTTAATGTTTGATGGGACGCGTTTATACTTACAACGTTATTGGAATTACGAAGTCGTACTCGCGAATACGCTGAATCGTTTGAGTGCACCTGTTGAATTAACGCAGCAGCAAAAAGTGGCACTAACAGAAACACTCGATCATTTATTTGCTCGTAGCTATCAATACCTCTTCAGTGCCCTTGCTAAGCTCAATCAGTCAGGGAAAGGCACTCAAGTTCTTAGACAGCAGCTAGTGTGTGATCATTTAGATATTGTGGCTGAAGGGGAGTTAGACTGGTCGAGCATTGACGATAAGTTAACAAGTGCAACGACAGCTTCAGACCTTAACAGCTTAGATACTTTAGTCCCTAATTCGGTATGCCTAAACTGGCAAAAAGTGGCAGCAGCCGTGGCTCTGAGTCGCCGTTTTGCGGTGATATCGGGAGGTCCAGGTACCGGAAAAACCACCACTGTTACTAAACTGCTTTCCGCTATGGTGGAACAGTCAATGGGTGCTGGAAGTATTCCAACGATTAAGTTGGTTGCTCCAACGGGTAAAGCGGCAGCACGATTAACCGAGTCAATTGGTAAAGCGATAGAGCAGCTCCCTTTACCTCCTAAAGTTAAAATCAACATTCCGACTGAATCGAGTACTTTACACCGTTTGTTAGGGGCTATCCCTAATCGAGCTGAGTTCCGCCATCATCGGGGTAATCCGTTGCATTTAGACATCTTAGTCGTCGATGAAGCGTCAATGGTCGATTTGCCTATGATGTACAAATTAGTCGATGCCCTGCCGGAGCATGCTCGTGTCATTTTGTTAGGTGATAAAGATCAGCTCGCCTCCGTAGAAGCCGGTGCCGTTCTAGGGGATATTTGTTCGTTCAATCAAGTTGGCTACAGCCCGAACCAAGGCAAGTTGATTTCACAACTCACGGGCTTTTCGTATTTGCCTGCATCACCTCAAGGCAACCAAGTTACCCCCCCTGCGGTCGCCGATAGCCTTTGTATGCTGCAAAAAAGTTATCGCTTTGACGCCCGTTCGGGGATTGGTCAGCTTGCTAAGGCGATCAACTCTGGGTTTGTTCAACACCTTGATAAAGTTTTGGCAAGTGGCTTTGAAGATATCGAAAACCATTCACTATCAAGCGACAGCTATAACTTGATGCTAAAAACTTTGGTCTCTGAATATGGGCGTTATCTCAATAGAATGAGTATCAAGACGCCAGCTGACCCTTCTGATAAAGCTGAAACCCAAGAACAAACGGCGAAAGCTGCGCTCGACCAGTTTAGTGAATGCCGACTGCTGTGTGCAATTCGTGAGGGGGATTTTGGCGTATCAGGACTAAACAACAGAATAGAGAAAGCGTTAGCGGCGCGACGTCTGATCACAACCAATGATGAACTCTGGTATCACGGTCGTCCTGTGATGGTGACTCGTAATGATCACAGTTTAGGGCTTTATAACGGCGATATTGGTATCTGCATGTTGGATAACCGAACAGCAGAAGAAGGTGGGGATGAAACACCGCGTTTAAAAGTCTACTTTGAACTTCCTGATGGAAGTGTGAAATCGATTCTACCTAGTCGGGTACCGGAACATGAAACCGCTTATGCGATGACGATCCATAAATCTCAAGGTAGTGAGTTTGATTTGACGTTGATGATTCTGCCACCTGATTTTACCCCGATACTGACTCGAGAGCTTATCTATACAGGGATCACGCGAGCGAAAAATCGGTTAATGATGTTTTGTGATCAAACAGTATTAAAACGAGGTGTTAAAGTCAGAACGACAAGGAACAGTGGGTTAGTAAGCCGGTTAGGTGAGTCAGTTTCTTAACGATTAAGGAAAGCTAAACGACCATCCTTGGCCATTTTAGAGTGTTGATTACGCTTCTGTAGAAGCGAACACTCGAGTAAAAGAGATCTTGTTTATCTTGTATTGTTGCTGACAATTCAAGATAAACTCTTTTAAGTTGTCATTGACGGGAAATACACAATGAACATCTAGCCCTTCTAAGAAATGGTTATCAGCCATATCCCAAAAACTCTGAAGCGAATTACAAATGATAGTTCTCATATGGACGTTGCTCTTATTGCTTATTGTTCTTAATCTTCGAACCGATTTAAACAAGTGGTTCGAAAATCAATTGGTTTAGCAATCCGTGCAGTGGCAACCCTATCCGTGTTGATGAGTTGCGATATCTATTTAGATTGATCTCTGAATAAAAATCGATCGAATTCTATACAATAATCATTATGAATGAAAGTGCTTACTTTATAAAAAACAAGCGGCAAACGATTACATTTGGCGATAACTTTGTCTTACATTTGAGAATGACTTTAGTTTGTTAGCCTCATACATTCAAAGCTAGGATTTTTGACTTTCTCTGATAGTTGTAAAGTCCTTGTTTTTCCATAGGTAATGACTCTACACCGATTTCATAGAAGCCTTGTTCTCTAAACCAATGCAAACTGTGCGTGGTTAAGACAAAAATTTGGTCAATATCGCGCGATTTTGATTGATGTTTCATGTAATCAAGTAGCAGTAGACCGCGGTTACCGTCTCTGTAGTCTGGGTGAATCGCTACACAAGCCATTTCTGCCATGTGATCTTGTGGGTAGGCGTATAAAGCTGCACAACCAATAATTAGCCCATCTTTTTCTATGATGGTAAATCGATGGATTTCTTGCTCCAGTTGCTCCCGAGAGCGACGTACTAAAACACCTTGCTCTTCTAGTGGACGAATCAAATCGAAGATACCACCGATGTCATCAATTTGAGCTTGTCTGACTTGCTCGGCACTGGCCATAACGATCTGTGTACCGATACCATCAAAAGAAAACAGCTCTTGAATTAACGCGCCATCGACTTTGTAACTGATGAGGTGACAACGCGGTATTCCCGCCCGGCAGGCAGACACAGCTCCTTTGAGGAAGCGTAATGTCCCTGAGCTATGGTCTTCGGTAGGGTCTTGTGAATTGGTGAGTGTTGATAAGATCTCTTGCGCATCACTTGGGAAGAGCTCAGCAATCGCATTTCCCTGCTCATTGATGATGCCTTGCTCAGAGCAGAAGCCAATAAGTTTGTCGGCATTTAGTCTGATCGCAACTTGAGTGGCGACTTCTTCCGAAAGGAGGTTGAAACATTCGCCAGTGACCGAACTCGCAATAGGGCCAAGTAAAACAATCGAGCCTTGGTCGAGTGTTCGATTAATACCTTCTATATCAATGCGGCGGATACGCCCGCTATGGCAATAGTCAGTGCCATCGTCTATACCTAATGGTTGTGCAATCACAAAATTTCCGCTCACGACGTTAAGCTGAGTACCCGCCATAGGTGTGTTATTTAAACTCATGGATAGACGTGCGGTAATTGCCAGTTGTAGTTGCCCCGCAGCTTGCATAACTAGGCCGAGTGCATGCTCGTCGGTTACGCGGGTGTTTTTATGATATGGAGTGTGACAATCTTGTTTCTCTAGAATCTGATTGATTTGAGGGCGAGCGCCATGCACTAAAACGATTTTAACGCCAAGACTATGGAGTAATGCTATATCATTGATAATATTTCCAAAATTCTTATCTGCAAAAGCTTCACCACCGAGCATGATCACCATGGTTTTTCCGCGGTGAGCATTAACATACGGGGTGGATTGTCTGAACCCTTTTACTAGGGCGGTATTACGTATTTTCACAGATAATATCTTTTATTGTTTATTTATACTTAAAATTAGCATTTATATTCATTTGTGAGCAAGCGGTTTTTTGGAATACAGCGCAAAGTATCTTAGAACGTACTTTATTCCATAAACAATCTACGTGTAGAATGGCGTTGAATCCCTATACGTAGCGCACTTAATGCAAGTATCAGTGAAAAAAAACAAAGTGGATGACATCGCCAAAGGGCTTTATGAAGAAAACCTAACTAAGGCGAATAAGAAGCGGAAAGTTATTGAGCGTGGCTTGATGATCGTGGCTTTGATCGGCTCAATTTTCGTGGTTGTGCTATTGAGTAACGTATACACACAATATGTTCAGTCCCTTACACCGAAGAGCATGATCTATGGCACTTGGGTTGAGCAAAAAGTAGCGCACTATGTGACTGATGAGTTTGTATTAAGTGAAAGAGGCGTAACAATAAACGGTTCCGTTGTGGCGACTGATTTTGAATTCAATGGTAAAGTTTTTGAGTATACGGCTGGGGATACAACCTACTCATACAAAATGCTGAATCAAGAAAATACAGAGATGATTTTAGATTCTGATGCGCATTATAATCCCAAATTTAAGCTTAAAGGCGTTCATACCAAAGCCTTGAGATAATTGAGATATTCCTACAAAGTGATACAAACTTAGAATTGTGTTCTTCACCAGAGTTTGTCATTCTCCTCTCATAGAACTTTTAGGACAAATCTTGTGATAAAAAAACTCGTTCCACTCATTACGGCAGGGCTGTTATTTGGCTGTGCTCAACCAACAGACCGTGCGCAGCAATATTTAGATGAAGAATTCTCTCAAACGCTAAATAAAGCGGAGCAAGTAGAGTCTAATAAGCCTCGTGATTACACCGCATTTTCTAAACAAGCCGAACAGGTTGTAAGTAAGTCACCATCGATGGCTAAAATTTATCAGCCATTGTATCAGCAACTAGAGGCCTGGATCCTTCAAAGCGGCGACCCTAGTGAGCTTGCCAATTTCGGTGTGGAAGCTGCTCAATTTGGAGGTGGTGATAGTAAAGGCAATGTTCTTTTTACTGGTTACTTTTCTCCGGTGATTGAACTGCGACATGAGTCGAATGAGGAATACCAGTTCCCGGTATATGGCTTACCGAAGTGCTCTGAAGATTGTCCTACTCGAGCTCAAATTTACGATGGCGCACTTGAAGGCAAAGATCTTGAACTAGGTTACGCGGCAAACCGTATCGATCCATTCATCATGGAGGTTCAGGGAAGCGGTTTTGTTCATTTCGAAGACGATGACACCTTAGAATATTTTGCGTATGCAGGTAAGAACAATAAGGCTTATGTCAGTATTGGGCGTATATTGATTGAACGAGGTCTAGTGCCTCGTGAAAAAATGTCTCTAAAAGCTATAAAAGAATGGGTATTGGAAAACGACGCTGACGTTGTCAAAGAGTTGCTTGAGCAAAACCCATCTTATGTATTTTTCCAACCACGCGAAGATACCTCCGTTATGGGAACAGCGGGAATCCCGTTATTACCAATGGCAGCAGTAGCAGGCGACCGTTCGATTCTTCCTATGGGGACGCCAATATTAGCAGAAGTACCGCTGCTCAATGCCGATGGCACTTGGAGCGGAGCGCATCAATTAAGGCTATTACTGGTTCTGGATACCGGTGGCGCGGTAAAGCAGAATCACCTTGATTTGTACCATGGCATGGGGCCAAGAGCAGGTACCGAAGCCGGGCACTACAAGCATTTTGGCCGGGTTTGGAAATTGGGGCTAAATGGTGGAGCAACGGCTGCACCATGGGCTCTTCCTCCAGAGAAGCAGGAATAGCTTTTCCTTCCTTGCCAAATGCTAGACTTTTTATTAAAGAGTGCGTATAAAACGCACTCTTCTTTATCTATCGAACCCAATTGGACGACAATATGCGTGAATTGACCTCTCCAGCCTCTGAAAACTATGACCAGCGTTTTGGCGGAACTCGCCGATTGTATGGCAATAGTGAAGTCGAGATATTAAGAGCTGCGCATGTGTGTGTGATTGGGATCGGTGGCGTGGGTTCGTGGGCGGTTGAAGCTCTTGCGCGTTCAGGAGTGGGGGAGTTAACACTCATCGATATGGATGACGTGTGTGTGACCAATATTAACCGTCAAATCCATGCGATGTCTGGCACCGTTGGGCAGAGTAAAATTGAGGTGATGGCGGAGCGAGTCAAATTGATCAACCCTGAGTGCCAGGTGAATTTGATAGATGACTTCATTGGCCCAGATAACCAAGCGGAATACTTATCTAAAGAGTTCGATTACGTGCTCGATGCGATTGATAGTATGAAGGCAAAAGCGTCACTATTGGCTTATTGCCGCAGCAATAAAATTAAAGTGATTACGACTGGTGGGGCTGGTGGCCAAACCGATCCAACGCAAATTCAAATCGCTGATTTAACGAAAACAATCCAAGACCCATTGGCCAAGAAGCTGAAAGATACTTTACGCCGCCATCATAATTTCCCTAAAAACCCACAACGTAAGTTTGGTATTGATTGTGTGTTTTCGACAGAGCAACTTAAATACCCTCAAGCGGATGGCAGTGTATGTGGTACAAAATCGACTGCAGAAGGTCCAAAACGTATGGATTGCGCGAGTGGATTTGGTGCGGCAACGGTCGTCACTGCAACGTTTGGGTTTGTTGCAGTTTCTCGTATCATTGAAAAGCTTGTCCTGAAATATAAAAAGTAAACCACGTTTGGAGCCAGTAATGATGGAATTCCCTAGCTCTCCGTTTGGAGAAACCATAACAAGTGAAGATATCAGTGCAACGATGCAAAACTTTACTGGTTGGGAGGATCGTTATCGTCAAGTTATTCAATGGGGAAAAAAACTACCTCAGATGCCTGATGAATTGAAAAATGATCAGGTAACCGTGGCTGGATGCGAAAGCCAAGTGTGGTTAGTCGCCCAATGTGTTGATGGCGTGTGGTATTTTTGCGCGGATTCAGATGCTCGTATTGTTCGAGGACTTATCGCATTAGTGATGGCCGCTTTTGATGGCAAAACGGCAGAGCAGATTCAATCATTCGATATCGATAGCTATTTTGAAAAGTTGGGTCTAATTAACCATTTGAGCCCTTCTCGTGGCAATGGCTTAAAAGCGATTGTCGAACAAATAAAAGCGCAAGCAATTTAAAAAAGGGTTGGCAAATGCCAACCTTTTTTTGATCGTGAGCTATAGCATATCGACCGCTTTTTCCACGGCTTGGATAAGGCGTTCCACATCTTCTAGGGTATTGTAGATCCCAAAAGAGACCCTTACCGTCCCGGTTACTTGTAAAGCGTCCATTAAAGGGTGCGCGCAATGATGACCTGCGCGAACCGCTATGCCTTGCTGATCCAATAAAGTCGCAATATCTTGATGGTGGACCCCATCCATCACGAAGGTTATAACACTCGCATTTGGCTGGTAACCAAGGATTCTAATATCCTCGATTTTCGATAGCGCGTTATAGGTTTTTTCTTGCAGAGAGTGTAAGTGGGCTTCTATCTCTTGCCTTTCAAATTGGCTAATCCATTTTATTGCGGTATTGAGTGCAATCGCTCCAGCAACGTTTGGTGTGCCAGCTTCGAACTTACCGGGTAACTGTGAGTATGTCGTCCCTTCAAAAGATACGCTCTCGACCATTTTCCCACCGCCATGCCAAGGGGGCATGGCTTCAAGCAAGGCTAGTTTCCCATAAAGTACGCCAATGCCAGCTGGAGCATAGAGTTTGTGCCCTGAAAATACGTAAAAGTCGGCATTGAGGCGCTCAACATTGACCTTTTCATGCACAATACCTTGTGCCCCATCGACCACAACTTTCGCGCCTACTTGATGAGAGAGTTCGATGATGCGTTCTATTGGTTGTCGGCTTCCCGTTACATTGGTGATATGAGCAACGGCAACGAGTTTAGTTTTGTCAGACAATAACTGCTCAAAAGCGTTGAGATCACATTTGCAATCGTCAGTCATTGGAATTTTAATGATTTTTGCACCGGTTTGCTCTGCCACGATTTGCCATGGAACGATATTCGCGTGATGCTCCATTTCGCTGACTAAGATTTCATCGCCAATTTGCAGTGAACTGCGAGCGTAGGTTTGAGCTATAAGATTGAGCGCTTCAGTTGCCCCTCTTGTCCAAATCACCTCTTTGCTGCTTGAAGCCCCAATATACTGAGCAATACTGCTTCTCGCGTTTTCAAATTGGCTTGTCGCTTGAGCTGTGAGGCTATGGCTACCTCGGTGGACATTGGCATTTTGTTTGGAGTAATACTGGCTTATCGCATCGATAACGACTTGAGGCTTTTGTGTTGTTGCTGCGCTGTCCAAATACACGAGGGGCTGTTGATTAACCTCTTGTTTTAAGGCTGGGAATTGCTCGCGAATATGGCGTAAATCAAGCATGAATGGTGACCTAAAAAGTTAATATGGCAGGAGCGAGTCCTTACGAGATACTGGTTGCGCTAGTTAGTCTGTCCAGCTTTGCTCTTGTTTTTTCACTGACTGATAGAGCGCTCGGTTCACAGGAACATCTATCCCGTGTTCTTCCGCTTTTCTTATGAGATAGCCAGTGATGAAGTCGATCTCAGTTTTGCGTTGATAATACATATCTTGCTTCATCGAAGAGTTATTATTTGCCGTTGCCTGGATGACAGCAGTAATTGTAGAACGAAGCGCGTCTAATTCACACTCTACATTTTCTGCTTTCATCACTAAGTAAAGTTCATGAGAAATATCATTGAGTGCTTCAAGATGTCGGCTGTCTGCGAGTTGACCATTTTTAATTTGGTTTAGCCCGGTAAGTGGGTTGATGGCACAGTTGATTGCGAGCTTATTCCATAAAGCGTGTTGGATTTTTGAATTCCACGTCACATTGGGAAGCGCATGATTTAAAACGTCGACAAGAAAGCGACATTGATTACCGAGGTGGTTAAATGCACCTAACTGAGTTTCTCCTAACCCCGTATGTTTCACTTGAATCGTCGAAGGTTTAAATGCAGCTTGAGTGGTGGTAGCAATCATGACTGGGTAAGTGCTAATGATTTTTTCTATCTTGTCTAAGGCGCCCATTCCATTGTGCATGAACATAAGAATGGCATCTTTATGGATATGCTTAAGCAAAGGAGTCGCAGCATTTTCTACTTGCCATGCTTTGACAGTAAACAGGATAAGATCGGCGGCTTGTAAATCACTAACATTATTATTGGAGAAGGTAATAGCGTCGCTATCATCTAACGAAAGTGAGATGGAGCTGGACTGGGTTCGACTCCATAAGGAAACAGAGTGCCCTGCCTGAAATAGTTTGATTGCCCATAAAGAGCCGATAGCTCCGGGGCCTACGATGGTGATGTTCACTGCTTTACCTTTATCATAACCCTGAGGGCAAGGATAACGGTGCAGCAAATGAAATCAATAAAAAATGGCGCTGTATAGCGCCATTTTAATATCTCTAGGTATAAGTTCTATTAGAACTTGTACGTTACTGCTACGTAGTGACCAACGCCAGATGTACGACCAGCAAAACCACCATCCTCTAGACCGTAAACTGTCTCGTAAGCTTTTAGACCGTAACCAACTGCGTAACGATCTGAGTGCCAGTAGATACCGTTAAACATTGCACCGCCACTAGTCTCTGCGCTGTACTCGTCTTTCATGCCAAATTGCCAATCAATGTAACCTTGGTATGAAATGAAAGAACCGTTTTCGAAGAAGTAGAAAGGTTTGAACCAGTTAGTAGAAACTTGGAAGCCGTTCCAATCTTTAACGTTAGAGTCGTAGTTACCGTAGAAGTTTAGGCCGATTTTGCCTAACCATGGAACCATTACATCAGAACCTAGACCAATTTTCTGTTGGTTAACACCAAATGTTGTATCAGTTGTATTTACGCCATCCCAAGTAATTTCAGAGGCTACGTATAGCTCTTGAACAGGACCGAACGAAAGGTCTTTACCTGTAAGGCCATCAATAGACATGCGAGGGGCAAACTTCATGAACATTTTTGCTTGGCTATCAGCTTTGTCACTGCCTGGATCTGAAGTTAGGTTGAATACATCAACATAGCCGTACAGGTCGAAAATCCCAGAGCGACCACCAAATTCCATTTCCATGTAATCGTGGTTTGAGTTGCCAGGCTTTTCGTTAAATGCACCCATAAGGTTAAATTGCATCCACTTGTAATCGTTTTTGTGGATGTCACCGTCAGAGTAGTCTGCAGCCATTACTGGAGCAGAAGTCGCAGCTAGTAGGCCAAGAGTTAAAAGTGATTTACGCATAATGGAACTCTCTATGTTTGTAATAATGTAACTACGCTTATCCATGCGCTGTATTAATCCGAATGGAGCGCATCATAACGATTAAAATCTCAATTAAAAGTGATAAATGGCGTAATATTTCACTAATCTAGTGATTTGGATCTCACTTTTGTAAATACCAATGGAACTTTATTGTTGTTACATTGTGTTGCTTATTTTTTTGTGATGTTAATCGTTTTTCTTATCGATTTTTTAAGTTTTATGCTTATCGATTAACCAACAGTTTTAGTTAATTAATCCAGTTAATCAAAACAATGCACTTATAAATTTTAATTATGTGAGATTGGTTGTTTATGGTGTTTGGTGAATAGTTGTGTATTTCATATGTATCGGCACAAAAATACGACGAACGTTCGGTAACGGTCACTTCTCTCTAATTTTTCTTATCGTCCGCTGATTAATTCTGATCGTTTCTCACGCTCTCACGTAACTAATGATGGAATATGTAAATGTGGGATGGATATGACTGAGCTAATTTTGTTTCCTTTAAATTCGGTTGTTTTACCCAAAGGGAGAATGACGTTAAGAATTTTTGAACCTAGATATCAACGAATGGTGAAGCTTTGTTGTTCAGAAGATATTGGATTTGGGATTTGCTTAGTTTGCGGCCGCAGTTCAGACCACCTTAATCAATTCTCTGAAATCGGAACGATGGTGAAAATCGTCGATTTCGAACTTTTAGATAACGGAATTCTAGGCATAACAGTAGAGGGCACTCAAAAATTTATCGTCAAAAAAGTTTGGAAGGAGTTTGATGGGTTGAGAAAGGCTAGTGTTGAGTATTTAGATAACTGGCCAGAATCAACATTTGACTCAGATGACAGATATTTGAGTAATCAACTGAAAGAAGTTTATAAGCACTTCCCCAAACTAGGTGATCTGTATGCGCAGCAAAAGTATGACGACGCGAGTTGGGTAACACAGCGTTGGCTTGAGTTACTGCCACTAGACCTAGAGCAATTTGAACAACTAACACTGTCCAAAGATTGTGAACAGGCGAAAAACTTTTTAAGAAATGCCATAGAACCTCTAACGAAGAGAGAGAAAGGGCAATGAAAGCGATTACTTTATCTGCGGTCTTAGGTTTGTCTTTGGGTTTTCTGTCTGGATGTGATTCAGATGATGAAAAGACCAACCTGCAAGCGGTACATGCGTCGGCAGACGCCCCATTAACGAATGTATTTATTAATGGTGAAAATCGGTTTACTGGTGTTGATTACGCACAAGCTTCGGGTTTTATCGAAGTTGACGATGGCAGAAATACAGTCAAAGTCGACGTCCAACTACCAGCAGGGCAATCACTGACAGTGATTGACACAACTAAGCTTAACCTGTCGGCCGAGATGGATTATACAGTGATGGTCGTAGGGGACGCCGATGGTTCTACGAATCCGGTTGAGGCATTGGTTGTGACGAGACCTGCAGAAGGCAATGCGTCGGCTACGATGTTAGATGTACAGCTAGTACATGCCGCTTCAGGTGTAGGTGACGTGAATATTTATGTTACAGAGCCAGGTGCAGATCTAGCCAGCAGTACTCCTGTAGGCCCTGTGTCTTACAAAGGGTTCTCTGGTGTTCTTACTATCCCGTCAGGTCAGTACCAAATACGCATACAAACAGCAGCCGATGACGCGATCGCGTTTGACTCTGGCACCGTCAGTTTGTCTCCTAATACCGAACTCACGGTTGCCGCAGTTAAACGTACCGAAACCAGTGGCGCATCGCCGGTTCAGTTAATGGTTATGGATGGGGCTGGATCATCTACAATTTATGATAAGGATGAACAGGCTGAGCTTAGAGTTGGACACTTAGTTGATGGTGCACCTAATGTTGATGTATACGTCAATGATGTGCAGTTTGCGCCTTTGGATTCACTTGCTTTCAAGCAGATTAGAGGCTTCTTAGATCTAGATGCCGATGATTATGATCTGAGTGTTTACGTTGAGGGTACGTCGAGTCCTGCGTTGATTGATGCAGATGGAGTAAGCCTGAACGCAGGGAAAGATTACAGTGTTTACGCTGTTGGTACTTCGACGCCTGTTGCACTTGAACCTTTAGTGGTTGAAGAAAATAGACGCTCTGTTGCCACGAGTGCGGTGCTAAATGTGACACATGGTGCGGCGAACGACTTAGCAGCCCTAGTGGATATTTATCTCACCACGAGTACTGGCATTGACGGAAGTGATCCAACTGTTAGTGATTTTGCGTATAAAGAATCAATCAACGGATTATACGTTGAAGAGGGAAGTTATTACGTGACAATTACGGTGGCTAATCAGCCTGACGTTGTAGCGATAGATTCAGCTCCAGTCAGTGTAGAGAGCGGCAGTGTTTATCAAGTGGTCGCCATTGATGATGGTAACAATGGTGGTTTTAACTTACTTGTGAGTGAAACCACCGATTAATGGTTTATCAATATAGGGAGCGATTTCGCTCCCACAAAATGAAAATTGAACGCTTTTACGGAAAATGTAGGGGTCAATTATGCAAAGCAGTAATCCAGTGCCGCAATCTAGACAAGAGTGGGCTGATTGTATGGAACTGGTTAAAGGAAGAGATAAAGAGGCCTTTGCAACGATATTTCGTTTCTATACGCCAAGGCTGAAACAGTTTACTTTCAAGCATGTGGGTAACGAACAAGTAGCAACAGAGATGGTGCAAGAAACTTTATCTGCAGTGTGGCAAAAAGCGCATTTGTTTGATGGCACAAAGAGTGCGCTTTCTACTTGGATATACACAATCGCGAGAAATTTGTGTTTCGATACGCTTAGAAAGCAAAAAGGGAAGTCGGTGTCACTTTACTCTGAAGATATTTGGCCAGAGGACTATTTACCTGCAGATAGAGTCGAATCTTACTCCCCCGAGCAAGATATGTTGAAGGAACAAGTGGGTAAGTTTTTACAGCTACTACCTGAAAACCAACGGGTGGTGATGCAAGCTGTCTATGTGCAGGATATCTCTCAACAAGAGGTGGCGGAGTTACTCGATATTCCTCTCGGCACGGTCAAATCGAGATTACGATTAGCAGTAGAAAAACTACGACATCAAATGAGAGTGGAGGACGTATGAAATATCACCCTGAAGCGGCTTTGTTAGAGTCGTATGTGCGCGGAGAAATCAGCGCTGTTGATGGTGTAACGGTTACCACGCATTTGGAAACGTGTTCATCCTGCCGCTCAATGGTCGCTAGCTTAGAGGAAAAAGAAGCTCAGTTAATCGAGGCGATTGACAGCGAATATGACGTAGCTTTCGATTCGATGATGGGGGATATTCTTGAATTGCCTTCGCTAGATGTGAAAATATCTGAAAAGAAAATCACATCGGTTCAGGTTAATGGCAAAACTTTTGAGCTTCCCAAATCTTTGAGTCGTTTTACAAAGAACATGAGTGAATGGCGAAGTTACGGCGGGAAGGTGTTTAGTTCGACGATCGATTTAGGAGAGGCTGAACGTGTCAATCTTCTCTACATTAGTGAAGGCGTTCAAGTTCCTCAGCATACACATAGAGGCACAGAGTCTACTTTGGTTCTTCATGGTAGCTTTAGTGATGAGGATGGTGAATACCATAAAGGTGACTTTTTGGTTGCAGACGGAAGCGTTAAACATTCACCTCGTACCGAGAAAGGACAAGATTGCCTCTGTTTAACCGTTTTATCTGAGCCTATGGTGTTTACTCAAGGCGTTGCAAGAGTCTTCAATATGTTTGGGCATGGTATGTACCCATAACTCTATATTTTTAATAAAAAGGCTTGGAGAAATCCAAGCCTTTTATTTTGTTTCCAATAATGATCTTAAAGCTAACCTTTTACTCGGTTACCTTTTCACGCGTCACTTCATCATCATTACTTTTTGCCTTTTCAAGCAAGTTTGCAAAGTAGTGGCGAAGTGAATACAGCATGATCAAACTCGGAATAACCATTAACGAAGTAATAATAAAGAACGTCGACCAATCGTTAAGAAAATCAACCAACTCCCCACTGAAAGATGCAAGAGTCGTACGTCCAAAGTTACCGAGAGACGCAAGTAAAGCATATTGTGTTGCAGAGAACGCTTGCCCTGTTAGTAAGGTCAGGAAAGAAACAAAAGCAACGGTTGAGAAAGCTGTTGTAAAGTTATCGACGATAATTGTGGCAAGGAAGAGGTGTTCATTTGGCCCTACCTTGGCAATCCAAGCGAACATTAAGTTACTTGCTGCCATGGCAATACCGCCAATCATCAAGCCTCGAACAATACCGAACTTAACATTAAAAACACTGCCAAGCAGAGTAAAGAAAATGGTCGCACCCCAACCAATTAATTTCGAATAATGGCCGATTTGCTCGTTACTAAAACCGACTTCTTTGTAGAAGGTAATCGACATTCGGCCAAGGAACGCTTCGCCAATTTTGAATAGGAACACAAACAAAAGTAAGGTAATGGCTACTTGTACGCCGTTACGTTTGAAGAAATCATAGAAAGGTTCAATAACGGTCACACTAAACCAAGCCACGATTTTAGAACCCACAACTTGATTATGTCGGTTTTCAGCTTGCTGCTGCAAAGCTTCACGCTGAGTTTTCGGCTCTCCAACTAGTAAAGTAAAGAGCATCAATACCCCAACGATGCCTGCCATACCGTAATACACGCCGTTCCAACCAATGGAGTCAGCATTAATAAAAGCGAGATAGCCGGGTAAAGAATATCCAGTCCACCAACCGATTACGGCCATTGCTGAAGCTTGTGGCAATTTAGTGGATTCTGATTTTGGAAACGTATCAATACGATACGCATCGATGGCAATATCTTGAGTTGCAGAGGCTATTGCCACACCAAGGGCCAACATAGAGGTAAACATCAGATCATCAGCAGGGTTTACTCCAGCGATGAATAGAGTGCATGTAAGTACTAATGCTTGGCAGAGAAAAATCCAGCTTCGACGTTGCCCTAACACTGCGTGAAGCACGGGAAGTTTGACTCTATCAACCAAAGGTGCCCAAAGGAAATTGATCGCGTAAACTGCGAAGACGCTACCAAAATAGCCGATGGCTGCCCGTGTTAATCCCGCATCTTTAAGCCAACCAGACATGTTTGAGCCGATAAGAACCCATGGGAAGCCGCTCGAACAACCAAGCATAAACACCCAAAGAAGGCGTTTGTCGAGGTAACTGCGGAAAGTTTGCATCCATGAAAGGGGCTGAGTGCCTGATGACATAAGAATACGTCCTTGTTAAATGAAAGAACGCCTCAATAGTATTGAGGCGTGATAAATCTATAGTTGAAGAGTTGCTTTGGTAATGACGATAGCTTCAACGGGTACATCAGCCATGCGGCCAACATTTTTCGTTGGTTTCTTCGCCATGCTTTGAATGACTTCAAAGCCTTGCGTAACTTTGCCGAATACCGCGTAGCCCGGTGGGCGCTGAGAAGCATCTAGGAAGTTATTGTCATTTAAGTTGATGAAGAACTGGCGAGTCGCAGAATTTGGGTTGCTAGTTCTTGCCATTGCGATTGTCGCAGTTTGGTTTTGTAGGCCGTTAGCACCTTCATTTTTAATTGGTGCATAAGTCGCAAGACGATTCATGTCTTTATCGAAACCACCACCTTGAGCCATAAAGCCGGCAATCACACGGTGGAATTGGCTGCCAACATAGCTGCCATCTTCAACATACTTAATAAAGTTAGCCACAGATATTGGCGCTTTCTCTTCATTTAACTCAACAGTGAAAGAGCCTAAGGTTGTTTCAAATACGACTTTAGGTGCAGACCAAGAAGCAAAGCTGACCAATAGTAGCAGTGGGGCAAATAAGCGCAGCATTAGAAACGCTCCTTCATGTAGTTTTGCAATTCACGGTCATTAGCTATTTCTGCTAAAACTAAATTGATGACATCATTTAATACGGTTTCGATCTCATCATTTGATGCGCTAAGCGTACCTGTGCGTTGTGCTACGCCATTAAATGTTTTAACCAATTTACCTTGTGGTGTTTCTGCTGTGACTTCTAGTGTCACTTTGCCATCCATCTGGTTTTCCATAATGCTGTGTTTTACAGTCACTAAGGCTTCTTGAATCTCTAGCACAATGGAGTTTTCACTGTTCACACTGATGCGGAAACCTTGAGACTCTAGCTGTTGTGCTAATACATTTTCCAAAGCAATACGCATGTTCTGTTTTGCGTGAATCGGCTCAATGTTAGAACGTCCGCTATCGACAAGAGCAACGTACTGAGCTGCTCGAACATCCTTACTTGAAAGTGTAAATGTCGCGTCTTTAACAATATCACTTGAGCTCAATGTTGCTTTTGGCATTACATTTAACTGCTCTTGTTGAGGAGCGGCACAAGCAGTAAGCAATGCAATAGAAGCAGCTAAAACCAGTTTCTTCATTCTTATATCCTTGTTAAATACTCACGCCGTTTGACGGCGTGGTTGAATTTTATAGCGAAGTTTCAGATAGTTATTTATTAAAGTTAGCAGGTTCTCTAGTGGCTTGTAAAATCTCAAACTTTTGGTTTAGTTCCAGAGTTTCAACATTAGCCTCGCCAAACAGTCGCGCTAGTTTTACATCGTATCCGAGGTGTCGGTTACCAATAACTATTAATTTCCCTCCGTTGCTTAGAACATGCTTTGCATCACAGAACATTTGCCACGCGATATGATCAGTAATCGCTTGCTGTTGGTGAAATGGAGGGTTACATAACACCAAGTAACTGCTGTTCTTCTTAAAACCGTCTAAGCAATTGTTCGCAATGAACTGAAAATTGCCTTCTTCACCTAGGTTATCAATAACGTTTTGGCGCGCCGATTCAATCGCCATAAAGCTCTCATCTATACAAGTAATTCGAGCTTGAGGGTTAAGCTGCCCAGCTTTGACACTGAGAACACCGTTGCCACAGCCTAAGTCGATAATATGACGAAGTTCTGGATCTTGAGGGATATGCTCGAGCATGTAGCGAGCGCCTTGATCTAGGCTTTCTCCTGAATAAACGTTAGGTAAGTTCTTTAGGTGAATATCTTCGCCATCGACATCCCATTCTGTTATTGGATTGACTTCTTGTATAGGCAAGCAATTAGGAGTCGAGAAAACCAAACGGTGCTTTTTCTTTGCAAGAGAAGTGGTCGTAGTACCTAAATACTTTTCAAAGAGGTTCAGTGTTGATGTATGAATTTCTTTGACCTTATTGACGCCTATGACTTGGCAGTTTTCAGGTAAAGCCTGACGAAGCTGGCTGAGTTGCCATATTAAGTGACGGTTGCTTTTTGGCAGTTGAAACAAGACTAAGTCAATACCGTGAGGGATGGCATCCATAGTATTCAGGAAGTTGACTCGATTGCATTGGTTGCGCTGTAAGTTTTTTAGTGCCCCTCGGTGAGAGATAAAAGAGTCACTCATCATAGTGACTTCATGATTCTCTGAGAACCAACAAGAAAGAGCGCCAAAATGGTCATTTAAAACCAGAATGTGCTTGCCCGGCTCTAGGTTCATCTCTTCTACATGATTGATTAAATACTCATCACCGGCATCCCAAGCCTGAAGGGTTTCGTTAGAGCGTTTCGGGAAACGGTGTAGCGTGAGGTCTCGGCCGAGAAGTGAAAGTTCAGTTTTCATGATATTGGGACACTTATATATAGGAAATTACAAGACTATTGTCGCAAATGATAGTGGAACAAGATAGCGGAAACTGTTGTTTTAGCCCTTAGGTAAAATAAATAGTCGGAAGCATTCATCGATGAGTTTATAATGCTCAAACCAATTGTAAGTCTAATCCAAAGGGCACTCTCATGATCCAAGAAATCATTGAAACCAAGTTACGCAACGAATTAAAGCCAACTCATCTAAATGTTGAGAATGAGAGTTACATGCACAATGTACCTGCAGGCTCAGAAAGCCATTTTAAAGTGGTGATTGTTAGTGCTGAGTTTGAAGGACTAAGACTCATCGGCCGTCATCGAAAAGTAAATGCAGTGCTTGCAGAAGAGCTTGCGAACAATATTCATGCTTTGTCTATGCATACATTTACCGAAGCTGAGTGGAAAGAGCAAAATGGTGGTGTACCAGAAAGCCCAATGTGCATGGGTGGCGGAAAAGGCTAACCCATCATTTATTATTAAAACGGTGAGCTCACCGTTTTAAAAACTCTCTGAAATCGTAAGTGGTTATTATTTTATATGAAACTACGATGCTCTCATAAATACCCATAATGAGTAATGTTTTTATTAACAGTGTTTCAACAAATGAATGGGCATTTTAAGTTGTGACAGGGTGTTTCATTTCCATTTAAAAAGTAGCTATGTTTGGCGATTATCTGTGCGGCGCGTCAAAGTTATGAATATTCTCTAGCCTATATCCTTCAATTCCTTCCAAATAAAAGCGCTATTCAAGTTATTGGTCATGGCATCAAGTTCCCAAAAAATGCTAGACTATCGCACCTGATAAATCTCACCTAAAATATGTGATGGATTTATTAATAGGATGTTGCGATTTTGATGTTTAAAACACGTCAAAACCGGACACTGTAATGTCGTGTCTAAGGGTGGATAATTAGCACCCTAAATTTACGCAATTAAAAGAATCTTTTTCCCGATAAAGTAGTGCAAGTGCGTATGATTACAATAAAGAAGGGTTTGGATCTTCCTATCGCAGGAACTCCTACCCAGGTGATTAATGATGGTAAGTCCATCACTAAAGTCGCCTTGCTTGGCGAAGAGTACGTTGGTATGCGTCCTACGATGCATGCTCGCGTTGGTGATGAAGTGAAGAAAGGCCAAGTTCTTTTTGCAGATAAAAAGAACCCAGGCGTAGTATTTACTTCTCCAGCAAGTGGTAAAGTTATTGAAGTGAACCGCGGTGCTAAGCGTGTTCTTCAATCCGTAGTGGTTGAAGTCGCTGGTAACGAGCAAATCACATTCAACAGCTTTGAAGCTAGCCAACTAGCAGGCCTAGACCGTGAAGCGGTTAAAGCTCAGTTAGTTGAGTCTGGCGCGTGGACCGCTTTGCGTACTCGTCCGTTCAGCAAGGTTCCAGCTATTGAGTCTTCAACAAAGGCAATTTTCGTTACTGCAATGGATACAAACCCATTGGCAGCTGAGCCTGAGTTGGTGATTAATGAGCAATCTGATGCTTTCCTAGCTGGCTTAGACATTCTTTCAACTCTGACTGATGACAAAGTATACGTTTGTAAGAAAGGTACTAGCTTACCTCGCTCATCTCAATCAAACGTTGAAGAACATGTATTTGATGGCCCACACCCTGCAGGTCTTGCGGGTACGCATATGCATTACCTATATCCGGTAAATGCTGAAAATGTTGCGTGGAGCATTAACTACCAAGATGTTATCGCATTCGGTAAGTTGTTCCTTACTGGTGAAATCTACACTGACCGCGTTGTTTCTCTCGGCGGCCCTGTGGTAAACAATCCTCGTCTTGTTCGTACTCAGCTTGGTGCTAGCCTTGAAGAGTTAACAGACAGCGAATTGATGCCTGGTGAAGTACGTGTAATTTCTGGTTCGGTACTATCTGGCGTAGAGGCTTCTGGGCCACACGCATACCTAGGTCGTTACCATCAGCAAGTTTCTGTTCTACGTGAAGGTCGTGATAAGGACCTATTCGGCTGGGCTATGCCTGGTAAGAACAAGTTCTCTGTTACTCGTTCATTCCTTGGTCACCTGTTTAAAGGTCAGTTGTTCAACATGACAACGACTACAAACGGTAGTGACCGCTCAATGGTTCCAATTGGTAACTACGAGCGCGTAATGCCTCTAGATATGGAACCTACATTACTGCTTCGTGATCTATGTGCAGGCGACATTGATAGTGCTCAAGCACTTGGTGCGCTAGAGCTAGACGAAGAAGATGTAGCATTGTGTACCTTTGTATGTCCAGGTAAGTACGAGTACGGTCAACTACTTCGTGAATGCCTAGATACGATTGAGAAGGAAGGGTAATTTTCATGGGCCTTAAAAAGTTTCTTGAAGACATCGAGCATCATTTTGAGCCAGGTGGTAAACACGAGAAGTGGTTTGCGCTTTACGAAGCAGCAGCGACAGTGTTTTACACGCCAGGTCTTATCACAAAGAAAAGCTCACACGTTCGTGATAGCGTTGATTTAAAACGTATCATGATCATGGTTTGGTTCGCGGTATTCCCAGCAATGTTCTGGGGTATGTACAACGCGGGTGGCCAAGCTATCGCAGCACTTAACCATATGTACGCAGGCGCTGAACTAGCATCTGTTATCAGTGGTAACTGGCACTACTGGCTAACCGAAATGCTTGGCGCCTCCTTAGGAGCCGATGCAGGTGTTGGCAGCAAGATGCTACTTGGTGCGACATACTTCCTACCTATCTACGCAACGGTATTCATCGTTGGTGGTTTCTGGGAAGTTCTGTTCTGTATGGTGCGTAAGCACGAAGTAAACGAGGGTTTCTTTGTTACTTCTATCTTATTTGCGCTTATCGTTCCGCCAACGCTTCCTCTATGGCAAGCAGCACTAGGTATTACCTTCGGTGTTGTTGTTGCGAAAGAGATCTTCGGTGGTACGGGTCGTAACTTCCTTAACCCTGCACTTGCTGGTCGTGCGTTCCTTTTCTTTGCATACCCTGCACAGATTTCAGGTGACGTAGTTTGGACTGCTGCAGATGGTTTCTCTGGTGCAACTGCGCTTAGCCAATGGGCTCAAGGCGGCGGTAGCGCACTAGTGAACACTGTTTCTGGCGAAGCGATTACTTGGATGGACGCGTTCATCGGTAATATCCCTGGTTCAATTGGTGAAGTATCAACTCTTGCACTTATGATTGGTGCTGCATTTATCGTGTACATTCGTGTAGCGTCTTGGCGCATCATCGCTGGTGTAATGATTGGTATGATTGCAGTGTCGACGCTGTTCAATGTAATTGGTTCTGAAACGAACGCAATGTTCAGCATGCCTTGGCATTGGCACCTAGTTCTAGGTGGCTTCGCATTCGGTATGTTCTTTATGGCTACAGACCCAGTATCAGCTTCATTTACCAATAAAGGTAAGTGGTGGTACGGCATCCTAATCGGCGCAATGTGTGTAATGATTCGTGTAGTTAACCCTGCATACCCAGAAGGCATGATGCTTGCGATTCTATTCGCAAACCTATTTGCTCCTCTGTTTGACCACGTTGTAATCGAGAAGAACATTAAGCGGAGACTAGCGCGCTATGGCAAGTAATAACGATAGCATTAAAAAGACGCTGTTTGTTGTTATCGCATTGAGCCTAGTGTGCTCAATCATCGTTTCAACAGCTGCAGTTGTTCTTAAACCTAAGCAACAAGCTAACGCGGTTCTGGATCAGCAAACTAAGATCCTAGAAGTTGCAGGCATTGAGCTAGCGGGTGACGTTCCAGCGTTGTACGCAGAGAACATCGAGCCTCGTCTAGTTGACTTCGCTACTGGCGATTTTGTTGACGCTGACGCTTCTGCATACGATCAACGTAAAGCGGCAAAAGATCCAGCACAGTCAATCAAGCTTTCAGCTGAAGATGACATCGCTAAGATCATTCGTCGTGCGAACATTGGTACAGTATACCTAGTGAAAGATGGCACTGAAACTTCTAAAGTTATCATCCCTGTTCACGGTAACGGCCTATGGTCAATGATGTACGCATTCGTTGCAGTAGAAACTGATGGCAACACAGTTTCTGGCATCACTTACTACGAGCAAGGTGAAACTCCTGGACTTGGTGGTGAAGTTGAGAACCCTACATGGCGTGCTCAATTCGTTGGTAAGAAACTATTCGATGAGAACCACCAACCTGCTATTCAGGTTGTTAAAGGTGGCGCTCCTCAAGGTTCAGAGCACGGTGTAGATGGCCTTTCTGGTGCAACACTGACTAGCGTTGGCGTTCAACATACATTTGACTTCTGGTTAGGTGAAATGGGCTTTGGTCCTTTCCTAGCAAAAGTTCGTGACGGAGGTCTGAACTAATGTCTAGTGCAAAAGAAATTAAAAAGAGCATCTTAGCGCCTGTGTTGGACAACAACCCAATCGCGCTACAGGTTCTTGGTGTGTGTTCTGCTCTTGCGGTAACCACTAAACTAGAAACAGCATTTGTTATGACTATTGCGGTAATGTTCGTTACTGCTCTGTCTAACTTCTTCGTTTCTTTGATCCGTAACCACATTCCTAACAGTGTGCGTATCATCGTTCAGATGGCAATTATCGCATCACTAGTAATCGTGGTAGACCAAGTGCTAAAAGCATACCTATACGATATCTCTAAACAGCTATCTGTATTCGTAGGCCTAATCATTACTAACTGTATTGTAATGGGTCGTGCTGAAGCATTCGCTATGAAATCTGAACCAATCCCATCTCTAATCGATGGTCTTGGTAACGGTCTTGGTTACGGCTTCGTTCTTATCACTGTTGGTTTCTTCCGTGAGCTGCTAGGTTCTGGCAAGCTATTTGGTATGGAAGTTCTACCACTAGTGAGCAACGGTGGTTGGTATCAGCCTAATGGCTTGATGCTTCTAGCACCTTCTGCATTCTTCCTAATTGGTTTCTTGATTTGGGCAATTCGTGTGTTCAAACCAGAACAAGTAGAAGCGAAGGGGTAAGGTAGTCATGGAACATTATATTAGTCTGCTAGTTAAATCGATTTTCATCGAAAACATGGCGCTTTCTTTCTTCCTAGGTATGTGTACATTCCTAGCGGTATCTAAGAAAGTTAAAACTTCTTTTGGCCTTGGTGTTGCGGTAGTTGTAGTACTTACAATCGCTGTTCCAGTAAACAACCTTGTTTACACTCATATTCTGAAAGAAAACGCGCTTGTTGAAGGTATCGATTTAAGTTTCCTTAACTTCATCGCATTTATCGGTGTTATTGCGGCACTTGTGCAAATCCTAGAGATGGTTTTAGACCGTTTCTTCCCACCTTTGTACAACGCACTAGGTATTTTCCTTCCATTGATCACAGTTAACTGTGCGATCTTTGGTGGCGTATCTTTCATGGTAACTCGTGACTACAACTTTGCTGAATCTGTTGTTTATGGCTTCGGTTCTGGTGTGGGTTGGATGTTAGCTATCGTCGCTCTTGCGGGTATTCGTGAGAAGATGAAGTACTCTGATGTACCTCCAGGTCTGCGTGGTCTTGGTATCACGTTTATCTCTGTAGGTTTGATGGCGTTAGGCTTTATGTCTTTCTCTGGTGTTCAACTGTAGGGTAAGCACCCAGAAATAAGGAATAACAAATGCAAAGCATTATTCTTGGTGTAGCGATGTTTACCATCATTGTACTAGCACTTGTTTTAGTGATTTTATTCGCTAAATCTAAGCTTGTACCTACAGGTGACATCACTATCGCTGTAAACGATGATCCAAATCTAGCGATCACAACGCAACCAGGCGGTAAGTTACTAAGTGCTCTAGCGGGCGCAGGCGTATTCGTATCTTCTGCTTGTGGTGGCGGTGGCTCTTGTGGTCAGTGTCGCGTAAAAATTAAATCTGGTGGTGGTGACATTCTTCCAACCGAACTTGACCATATCTCAAAGGGTGAAGCTCGTGAAGGTGAACGTCTAGCATGTCAAGTTGCAATGAAAACGGACATGGATATCGAATTACCAGAAGAAATCTTCGGTGTTAAGAAGTGGGAATGTGAAGTTATCTCTAATGATAACAAAGCAACATTCATCAAAGAGCTTAAGCTGCAAATCCCAGATGGCGAATCAGTACCTTTCCGTGCTGGTGGTTACATCCAGATTGAAGCACCTGCTCACCACATTAAATATGCTGACTTCGATGTACCTGATGAGTACCGTGAAGACTGGGATAAGTTCAACTTGTTCCGTTACGAGTCTAAGGTTGATGAAGATATCATCCGTGCATACTCAATGGCTAACTACCCAGAAGAGCACGGTATTATTATGCTGAACGTGCGTATCGCTACGCCGCCGCCTAATAATCCTGATGTTGCACCTGGTCAAATGTCATCGTTCATCTGGTCTCTTAAAGAGGGCGACAAGTGTACTATCTCTGGTCCATTTGGTGAGTTCTTCGCGAAAGACACAGACAACGAAATGGTATTCGTTGGTGGTGGTGCTGGTATGGCACCAATGCGTTCACACATCTTCGATCAGCTTAAGCGCCTTAACTCAACTCGTAAGATGTCTTTCTGGTACGGTGCACGTTCTAAGCGTGAGATGTTCTACGTAGAAGACTTCGACGGCCTACAAGCTGAAAACGATAACTTCGTTTGGCACTGTGCTCTGTCTGATCCAATGCCAGAAGATAACTGGGATGGTTACACAGGCTTCATCCACAACGTATTGTACGAAAACTACTTGAAGGATCACGAAGCTCCTGAAGATTGTGAGTACTACATGTGTGGTCCACCGATGATGAACGCTGCTGTTATCGGCATGCTGAAAGATCTTGGTGTAGAAGATGAAAATATCCTACTAGATGACTTCGGTGGTTAATCCACTTAAGTGATTGATATTATGGCTGGCTCCTACGAGTCAGCCATTTGTTTTTCTAAGAATAGCTTTGATAACGTTTGTATAAGAAAGGGTAAGATATTAACGGCACCGATAGTTGCTCTTACTTTTCCTTATATAAATCACTAACAATAATTGGAGTAAGCAAGTGAGAAATTGGCTTGTTGCATTAGCTTCTATACTTATTTTGGCAGGTTGTGAGCAGCCTCAAGAACAAGTACATCTAAGCGGCCCGACCATGGGCACGAGTTATAACATTAAGTACATCAACAGCGATGAATTCCCTACTTCAAAAGAGATCCAAACTGAAGTGGATCGTTTACTTGAAGAAGTGAATGATCAGATGTCTACTTATCGGAAAGACTCTGAATTAAGCCGCTTCAACCAATACGAGGGCTCTGACGCGTTTACGGTTTCTGAACAAACCGCTTTAGTTGTGAAAGAAGCGATTCGTTTGAACGGTCTTACTCAAGGTGCATTGGATGTTACGGTTGGTCCATTGGTTAATCTTTGGGGCTTTGGTCCTGAAGCAAGGCCTGAAGTGATTCCCAGTGACGAAGAATTAGCTCAACGCAGAGCGAAAGTTGGTATTCAGCATTTAAGCGCTACGACTACTACATTGACTAAAGACATTCCTAACTTGTACGTAGACTTGTCGACGATTGCAAAAGGTTGGGGAGTCGATGTTGTTGCAGATTACATTGAGTCATTGGGTATTCACAACTTCATGGTTGAGATCGGCGGAGAAATTCGCTTGAAAGGTTTAAACCGTGAAAATGTCGGTTGGCGTATTGCAATAGAGAAACCAAGTGTTGAAGAGCGCACGATACAAGAAATTATAGAGCCTGGTGATATGGCAATTGCAACGTCGGGCGACTACCGTAATTACTACGAGCGTGATGGTGTTCGTTACTCACATATCATCAACCCGGAAACGGGTAAACCACTTAATCATAAAGTGGTTTCAGTAACAGTATTAGACCCATCGTCAATGACGGCTGATGGTTTATCGACAGGCCTTATGGTTTTAGGTGAAAAAACAGGAATGGAAATCGCAAACCAACATAATATTCCGGTATTTATGGTGGTGAAAACTGACGAAGGCTTCATAGAAATGGCTTCAGAAGCATTCAAGCCTTACCTTAAAAAGTAATATAAGCGAGACAATGATGAGCACATTTTTAATTACATTTGGTGTTTTTGTAGCTGTGATTGCCGCAATGTCAATTGGCTATATCGTTCAGAAAAAAGTGGTTAAAGGCAGCTGTGGTGGCCTTGGCGCAGTCGGTATTGAAAAAGTATGTAACTGCCCTGAACCTTGTGATGCGCGTAAAAAGCGTGAAGCTCGTGAAGCGTACCGCGCCGAAAAGCTTGCTGCTCGTGAAGAACAGCTAGCATCTTGGGAAAAAGATCGCATCGCGTAACTTTTTCAGCTACGAGTTATAAAGCCCACAATGTTTTTGCATTGTGGGCTTTTTGTTTTTGGCTTATTGGCTATTGGCTATTGGCTATTGGCTATTGGGCTGACAGCGACAATGGCATCGCTCACCGTTTGGTTCCTACCATTTTCTTTTGCGATGTAGAGTCTGTCATCTGCGAGCTTAATTTGATCATCTAGGCTTGCTTCTAAGTCAGTAGCGCCAATACTGATGGTGATGTTTATCATGGTACCGTCGTGGTTGATGTCAGTGCCTTCAATATACACTCTCATCTTTTCCAGTTGCTCAACAAACTCATTGAATGGGCGTTGAGATTGAATGCAAAACTCTTCCCCCCCGAAGCGCACGACGATGTCATCTTTAAAGTAGGTTTGCAAAATTTGACTCATAGCTTTGAGGACGCAATCTCCCCCATCGTGTCCGTAGGTGTCGTTCACTTTTTTGAAAAAATCGATATCTAGCATAGCAATGCAGCGCTCTGCGCTGTGCTTGGTATTTTGGCTAAATAGAAACCTACGGTTCCACAACCCAGTCAGTGCATCTTCATTAGCCATTTGGAAGAGCTTACCGACCGCTTCTTTCATATCGAGTAGTTGATGGATGCGACAGAAGAACTCTTCTTGATTAAAAGGCTTGTAAAGGAAGTCGTTTGCGCCAGCCTTAAGAAATCGCGCAGTCATTGTGCGGTCGTCGCTGCCGGAGAGTCCAAGAATGGCGAGTTGATTACGATCGTGGTGGATGCGCACATCGCGGATCATCGAGATACCGTCTTTGTTCGGCATATCGTGATCTGTAATGATGAAAGTAATATCAGGATCTCGCTTGAGAACTTCGATCGCGATCTCGCCGTCTTCAGCTTGTACCGTTTCAATGTACTGATGTTCCAACAGCTGAACGATATAGTTTCTAACGACGGCTGAGTCATCTACGACCAGTGCTTTGTGGTGCTTATTATTGGTCAATCGATTGATAAGTGGTAGCAAATAGCTCACTGACGCCATGCTGTCTTTAAGTATGTAATCAATGACACCTTTAGCTAACACCTGCTCACGAACCTGATCACTAAACATGGCGGTCAACACAATGATTTTGTGTTTATGTTCTAAAACAAGGTCGATGATCTCGCCATCTTGCCCATCTGGTAAGCAGTAATCTAAAACAGCACATAGAAAATCACTTTCTTGCTCAAGTATTTGTTTAGCATCATTTAAACACTCGGCCAAAACCACGTCGTAACCGTTAGTTGTAAGTTGCTGGTTTAGATAGTTCCTAAATGCTCGGCTATCCTCGACGACTAAAATCCTTTTATTCAAGCGCAACCCTCTACGGTGTTAATTACTTTAATAATAATAACTCTTAGGGATTTATCTATAAGAGGATCTTAAATAAGTGCGAAATCGATAATATTTTCAATCTGACCAATTCAAAGTATACTGTGTATAAATACAGTTGGAGCGATGTTTTGGTCACAGCTACATCACAGCAGAATGCAGGAAGAAAGATAATTCATGTTGATATGGATTGCTTTTATGCGGCTGTAGAAATGCGTGATAATCCCGCCTATCGAAACAGACCACTAGCCGTTGGTGGACACGAAAAACAACGTGGCGTGCTCAGTACTTGTAACTATGAAGCTAGGAAGTTTGGTATCCGTAGCGCGATGCCTACGGCGAAAGCTTTACAGTTATGCCCGCAACTTTTGGTCGTTCCTGGACGAATGGACGTATATAAAGAAACGTCGAAGCATATCCGTGAGATTTTCTCTCGTTATTCCGCTTTGATTGAGCCGTTGTCGTTAGATGAAGCATATTTAGATGTGACAGATTCGAAGCAATGTCATGGTTCAGCGACGCTCATCGCGGAGGCGATTCGCCGTGATATTTTTAATGAACTCAATTTAACGGCTTCGGCGGGAGTCGCCCCAATAAAGTTTTTAGCAAAAGTAGCCTCTGACCTAAACAAACCTAACGGGCAGTTTGTTGTCCCACCTCAAGATGTACAAATTGTGATTGATAAGCTTCCTCTTGAAAAAATTCCGGGCGTGGGGAAAGTTAGCTTAGAGAGGCTGCATCAAGCAGGCTTCTTTCTTTGTGAAGATATCAAAGCCAGTGATTACCGAGAGCTGCTTTTGAAGTTTGGGCGATTAGGTGCTTCATTGTGGAAACGAAGTCATGGTATTGATGAAAGAGACGTTGTGGTAGAGAGGGAGCGCAAGTCGGTGGGAGTGGAACGTACGTTCAGTGAAAACATCTCAACATTCGAAGAGTGCTGGAAAGTCATAGACACTCGCTTGTTCCCTGAACTTGATAAAAGGCTAGAGCGAGCGAGTCCAACTAAGGCGATTATCAAGCAAGGTATCAAACTAAAATTTGCGGATTTCCAACAAACTACGATTGAACACATTCAAGTGTCGTTAGACAAGAACCATTTTAGAGAGCTGCTTGTTGAGATTTTAAAGCGGCAGAACGGGCGTGAAATTAGGTTATTGGGTTTGAATGTCATGCTTCAGCCGCCAGAACAAATGAGGCAGCTAAGCTTCTTCAGTGACCTAGAAACTTAAGCTACCTTTTGTTTGCCAAATACCTTTCCCTTAGCGAGCTACTGTTTGAACAGCATTGAGCACGGCTTTAAATGGTTGCGCCTCTAGCTGACCATATCCCGCCATTTTACTGGCTTTCATCTTCGTGGAGAGTGGTGTTGCAATCCCACACAGGAAGCGAGCAATGGCTTGGTCTGTGATGAGTTGTGGACTGCTTGAAATAAATTCTCTGGCCCACTGAGTAACAAGCTCTTCATCGATAGTATGAATCATCGGGGAGGGCAGTACAGCCTGTTGACCTGAGCAGACTGAGCAGTGACCACAATGTGTAGGGGCTTTGTCATCTGCGAAATACGAGGCCAGCTCGAAGCTTAAGCAGCTCTTAGCTTGAAAGAATTCAAGCATTTGGTTGATGCGATTGATTTCGTTATTTTCTTTAGTCGCAAAAAGTTGAGAGAGTCGAGCTGTGATGTCTAACAGGTTTTCTGACCGATTGAGAACAGCATAGACATCTGTGATTTGTTTGCTCTCTAATTCTATCCAGCCTTGTTCATGAAAGTAATCGATCGCGGTGATCACGCGTTGTCTATCTGCCTGAAAGTGATTCCAAAGCGTCTCAAAGTCAAGTTGACACCATACTCTAGCTTGCGGCGAACATTGAAATATTGCTTCGACAAAACTTCGACGCTCACCTTGGAATTGATCCAGTATTTCTTGTTTAGAGCGAATGAATTTAAATCGATAGTCTGCAAAGTAGCTGTACTTAGGTTCAATGATGCCTTCTAGTTCCAAGTAAACTAAGAGGGTTTTTAAAGGAAGCAGACGAACATTACTTTCTTTGGAAAGTTGGTTGAGCATGACCTCCCATTGATGGTCATGCTGATAGATTTGCTCCAATACTGCTTGGATGGCTATTTGGTCTGGTGTGTCTCCGTACACAAAATTCTCTAATACATTAAGCCCACTTTTATTGGCTAATAAAATGCATTGAGAGACTTGTCCATCTCGTCCTGCTCGTCCAATTTCTTGCGAGTAGTTTTCTATAGATTTGGGCAAATCAAAATGGATAACTCTACGTATATTGGATTTATCAACCCCCATGCCAAACGCAATTGTTGCGACGATACAATGCACATCATCTTGCATAAATTGTTTTTGAATACCGTCACGTACATCTGGCTTAAGACCTGCGTGGTAGGCAACCGCAGATACACCGACATTTCTAAGCTGCTGAGCAACTTGTTCTGCGGTTTGCTGCAGTGTGACGTAAACGATGGTTGGGTCGTTTGGAGACTGATTCACGATCTGGCCGAGCGCCTCAACTTTTTGTTCTTCGGTACAAGGTTGGATGGAAATGTTGAGGTTCTGTCGATAAAAGCCCGTGACAACGACATCACTTTCTTCGATGGAGAATTTGTTCTTCATATCCTCAATAACAGAATTGGTCGCCGTTGCGGTCAACAGTAGAGCTTGGGGGATATTGAGCTGCTTTTGATAGTGAGGAAGCTTAAGGTAGTCTGGGCGAAAATTGTGCCCCCACTCAGAGATACAGTGCGCTTCATCAACAACCAGTAATGAGATTGGAACTTGTGATATGAATTGACGAAATCTTTCGTTTTTCAACCTCTCGACTGAGATCATCAGGATCTTAGTGTCTCCATTTCTGACCGATTGCATAACCTGCTGGGTTTGGAGGCGATCTTGGCTAGAGTCGATTGATGCGGCGCTGATTCCTTTGCTATGTAGAAAGCTTAGTTGATCTTTCATCAGCGCTAATAAAGGGGAAATCACTAGAGTTAGGTGAGGTAGCTCAAGAGCAGGTAATTGATAGCAGAGAGACTTACCTGACCCAGTTGGGAAAATAGCTGCAGCGGAGCGTCCTTCTATGACTTTATCGATAACTTGCTTTTGCCCATTGCGTAATGAATCAAATCCGAAAACGCGCTGGAGTGTTTGATCAATCATGTATATTCCCCTTTAAAACTTGCGTCCGATTGTACCTAATTCTATTCTGTAGCTCCTAATGAAAAGCACCACGAATGTATGAATAAGTCCGAGCTTCTACAAATAATCCTTCATCAACTAGAACTGCGCCAGCAGGTGGCACATTCTGCTACTCAGAGAGCAATTGATGCCGCTACCGATGAAGAAACGGTACCAGAACATAAATACGATACATTAGCGTTAGAAGCGTCTTATTTAGCTCATGGACAAGCCATGCGGGTTCAGGAATGTGAAGAAGATATTCGCCAATACCGAGAGTTGGTCTTAAGAGAAAAAGTCGCTTCAGTTTCAATGACCAGCTATATCGTTGTGATTGATGAAAACAGTGAAGAAAAACATTTTTTTATCGGGCCAACTGCTGGTGGGTTGTCTGTAACGTGGAATGAAAATGAGGTGTCAATTTTGACACCCCAAGCACCTTTGGGCCGAGCTTTGATGGGCAAAGAAGAGGGGGATGACATTGAATTCAGCGTGGCATCGAACCATTTCTGTTATGAAATAGTAACAGTTTACTGACATGGCATTGATAGATATTCAGTATATTTAAAGTGCGGTAATACGAGAGAATACTATGAAAAAGTTAATACTGATAACGTCGATACTAGTGAGCCAGCCTTTAATGGCAGCTCAATGCCGAGTCGATATAAAAAATGAAATCCATTTGGATGAAAGCCAAGTGGAAATCCACCAAGTAAGTGGTGGCACGGCAATTATGGATAACGCGAACAATCTTTACATTCATGGTGAGAAGATTGAACTCGACAGTGATCAGCAAGCTGCAATCGAGCAATATCGTGAAAGCATGAACGCTTACCTACCTAAAGCCAAACAAATGGCTAATGAAGGTTTAGCGCTCGCCAATGATGTGATCGATGATATTGCGAAAAGTTTAGATTCACCAGATGCGTTTGATAATGTGAAAGCATCGATGAAGCAGTTTTATGCTGATTTAGAAGCGCGTTATTACAAAGATGGCGATTTCATTTTGCCAGCTGAAAGTTTTGATTCTATGGCTAATTCTTGGTCTGAAGATTTTGATAAAGCGATGGAAATCTTTAATGAAGAATTCATTACTAGTGCTTTCAATGCTATGTCGGAAAAAATGAATCAGGAGGGTGGTTTGAATCTGACTGAAATGGCGAACAGTATGACCGAGATAAAAGATCAACTCGCAAAGCGCTTGCAAGAACATTCGAAAAAAGTAGAACAACAAACAGAAGAGTTCTGTGACTCTTTGGATGAAATGGCCGAACAAGAACAGCAACTTCATAAGAAAATCCCAGAGTTGAAAGACTATCAAACGTTTACGATTTAGTTGAAAAAAATAAAGAAAAAGAGCGCTAACTAAAAGCGCTCTTTTTTATTATTACGAGGAACTATTGGGCGTTGTTCATTTGCGTTAACTTATCGCCAACTGGTCCAGAAAAGTTAAAGCCGTCGTGTTCATCCCAATTGATTGACCAAGTCATCACACCTGCATAGTTAGGGTAGTGGAATGCAGGGACAACCGAACCACAAGTTGCTCCTTTTGTTAAACAATCCAAAGCATTGAGAATGTTTTGAGTTGGAGCTTGTCCTGAGTTTGCCGAGCTAGGCCCAGAAGGTAGGCCGATCGCGACTTGATCATCACGTAGTGGGGCAAACATGCTTCCATCAGCTAGTTCAAAACCCTCTATGAGCATTTTAGATTGAGCAACCATCATATCTACGCTCCCTTCGGGTGCCGCGCCTGTCATGTAAGGGTTTGGTAGCCCACCATTGTTGTACAGTTGCACGTGCAGTAAGTCTAAAGTTGAGCGGACCTCATCGATGACTGGGATATATGCTCCCCATATACCGGTATAGGCAATGAACCCGCCTTGAACGTATGGGTGTTCAGGCGCCATCGTCAGATACATGTCGCCACCAATGTTTTGTTCGATTTGTAGTAAAGCTCGCCCTAATCGCGCTTGAATTTGCGAGCCGTGCATTAGATTTGAACCACTTTCCAAATCAACGTCTAGGCCATCGAACCCCCATTCGTTAATAATGTTAGTCAAGCTACTGATGAACGCTGCCTCATCTTGGTCGGTATTTAGCGTGATCGTACCTTCTGCGCCACCAAGAGAAAGAACAAACTTTTTCCCTTCAGCTTGCAGTGCCGCCATGTCTTGCTTGAATTGAGTCGGGTCTAGCGCTGCACAGCTACTGTGTATATCACCTGAGTACAAATTAAAATGTACCGTACCATCGCTGTTCCTATCATTTTCAGCAAATGCGATATCTATGATATCCCACGCTTTTGACATATCAGCTAAGCGGATTGGGCAGCCAGCTCCGTTAACAAAATTGTGCCAGTATCCAATGAGTTTATGAGTTTTTTCGGTTTGCTCAACGACTTGAATAGCGGCAGCACCCGAGGTGGCACTCACTCCTGATGTATCTTCCGCCTGAGCAGAAACGGTAAATTGACCAACAGCTCCTGGAACCCAATTATAGGAATAGGGAGCGGTGGAATCTGTTCCAATAACAGAACCATTGAGCAAGAAGCTGACTTGTTTAACGCTAGAGCTCAGAGATGTCGCGTCGGCAGTAAGGTTGACAGGTTTACCTAAGCCGACGGTTTGGCCTGAAGTCGGGGAGGTTAGTGACACGACAAGATCTTGATCACTCACCGTGACGTTAACATTGGATTGAGCTTGATTGTTTTCATTGTCTGTCGCGACTGCTTTGATCGTGTTACTGCCAATGAGGGTTGCTGACCATTGTTGCGTATAAGGCGCTTGGGTGACGACACCTAAGCTATTGTCATTGGCAAAGAACTCGACCTGAGTAACGTTGCTATCGGCATCGTGTGCTTCTGCTGCAATCGTCAATGTTGAACCTGCGAGCACCACTTGATTATCTTGAGGCGAGGTGATGGATACCACTGGTGGCGTACTGCAGGCACCTAAGTTAGTCCAAGCATCTGTCCAATATAACCCTTCACCTGGAGCATAAGCCCAATCAGAACTCGAAGAGCACCAACCGGCCACGTCACAGCGGTACTTTTGATTTAAGTTCTGAACTTCTTCGCCTGTGGCATAGCTCGTTCCCGGAGTATACGTCGGTGCGTCGGAACACCCACCACTTGAGCCTGATGAAACCGTTAAGCCGACTTCTTGGCTGATGGTTGACTGGTCGTCGTTATCTGTTGCTTTGGCTTTAAAGCTGTGAACTCCACTCTCTGCAGTCCATGCGTGCTGGAAAGGTTGTGCGGTATCTGTCGCGACTAACGTGTTATCTACATAAAATTCAACTTGGTTGATGCTACCGTCACTGTCTGTTGCATTGGCTGTTATCAATAAACTGTCACCAGCAGTAAGCCGTTCCGAACCATTAGGGCTCGTTAGGGTGATCGTTGGTGGTATTAATCCACTAGCCGGAGTGACGGAGATAGCGATCGTCGTCGTGGAGCTAGAACCTTGATTATCGGTGGCAGTAGCCGAAATTGAAGATGTCCCTAACGAGGATGTCCAGTCTATGTTAAATGGAGCCTGAGTGACGATTCCGATGCTTTGATTGTTCGCAAAAAACTCGACTTGTTCTACGCTACCATCGCTGTCAGAAGCATTGGCTTGGATAGTCGTAATGCTCCCCTCTGGGATGGAAGCGTTATTGATTGGGGATGAAATCGACACGTCTGGCGGTGTATTGCTTCCCCCGGTTTCACATTGGCCTATGTTTTGCCAAGCTTCCCATGGGCCAGAGTTTGTTTCAGGATCATTTCCTTGGGTCCAGTAACTGGCTTTATACGCAATGTTTGATTGCTGTACGTGGTCACCGGAATGATAAATTGCTCCACTGTCCCAAAATGTTAAAGATGTACAGTCGTAAGCATGTGCTTGATAGCTTATCCCTAGCGCTGCAATGATCGCGCTTCTTAATATGTTCGAACGCATCGCCCTCTCCTTAAGGTAAGTTGTTTTAAACGTATTAATAAGTAGGACAAAAAGGGGAGGTTGGCGGGTAAATACTTGAATAGTTTATAAATGTTAACTCGATATCACGGCTTTATCATGTATGCTCAATCAGTTGCATTTGTTTCTCGGCTCACTTCATGTAATAGCAATTGTATATTTATTGTTAATCATAAAAGCTGTGTATTGATATTTTTACGGTGTGAATAACTGCTAAATTCCATTTATTGAGTTGATTTGTCTTGTTTATTGTTGTGTTTAAGTGACTTTAATAATAGTGTACTAGCTCGCTAGTTTATTGATACATTCGTGTGAGTAGTATGACACAACAAACTTCTTCTTCTCGCGAGCATTTTGGCTCTCGTCTTGGTTTTATTCTTGCTGCTGCAGGCGCTGCAGTTGGTCTAGGTAATATTTGGGGCTTTCCCACTCAAGCTGCAAGTAATGGTGGTGGTGCCTTTTTACTTGTCTATCTCGTGATGATCCTGATCGTCGCTTTTCCAATGTTAGTTGTAGAAATGGCGATTGGTCGTTCTGGTCAAGCAAACCCAGTAGATAGTATGCGCTCTCTCACTGACCATTCGTTAGGAAAAAAAGCGGGTGGTATTGTCGGTTGGATTGGGCTCAGTGTTCCAAGCGCTGTTTTGGCTTTCTATAGTATTGTGGGCGGTTGGTTAATTTGCTTCTTATTGGGGGCAATCGCTGAGCTTGTAGGTATGGAAAGTGCTTCTAATTGGTTCAAAGGGTTCAGTATTGAAAGAAATGCTTTTGGTACCATCGCATTTTATGTTCTAACGATTTTGATTGTACAAGGTGGAGTAAAGCAAGGTATTGAAAAGTGGTCGACACGTTTAATGCCGGCACTGTTCGTGCTATTTGCTGCGCTGTTTATCTATATCATGACTCAGTCTGGTGCGGTTGAAGGGCTAAAACACTACCTAATTCCTGATTTTGAAAAAGTGTGGGATAGACAGCTGATTCTAGCGGCAATGGGGCAGGGTTTCTTCTCATTGACGATCGGTGGTTGTTCAATGCTGATCTATGGTTCTTATCTGAGTAAAAAAGAAAACCTACCGAAAATGGCCATGAACGTGACGTTAGTGGATACGGCCGTTGCGTTTATTGCCGGGCTGGTGGTGATGCCAGCTATGTTTGTTGCGATGCAGAAAGGTGTACAAATTTACGCGGAAGATGGCTCGTTACTGAGCTCTGACACTCTAGTCTTTACAGTACTACCTTTGATGTTTGATAGCTTAGGGTTCTTAGGACAGATTTTCTCGATAGTGTTCTTTTTGCTATTAACTATTGCCGCGTTGACTTCTTCTATCTCTATGCTTGAGTGCCCGGTAGCGTTAGTGAGTGAGCGATTCAACACCAAACGAACGTCAACAAGCTGGGTGATAGGTGGCGTTATTGCTCTGCTAAGTATCGTCATTGTTTATAACTTCTCTACCATGTTTGGTTTAGTCGCAATGATTGCGACACAATACTTACAGCCAATTGCCGCGTTAATGTTTTGTTTGTTTGGCGGTTGGGTATGGAAACGTAGCGCGAAGATTAAAGAGCTTGAACAAGGCTGCCCAGACTTCCAGCTAGGCTGGTTTGGTAAAGTATGGCCTGTGTACGTGAAGTTCGTTTGTCCAATACTTGTGACGACGGTTATTTGGGCTTCATTTGGTTAATTGGGCATTTAGCGTCTAGATTATTAGATTTATACTCCAAGGCCACTCTTAATGAGTGGCCTTGTTGTTTTTTAATAAGCTTGTTTGACTCGATAGAAAAAAGGCGCTGAACAGTCATTCAGCGCCTTTTTTAATCTGGGGTTAAGTAATCGTGATTACTTAATTTCCATACCTTGAGCTTGTAAGTCTGCATGGTAAGAAGAACGTACAAACGGACCACAAGCGGCGTGAGTGAAGCCCAGCTCAAGAGCAATCTCTTTTAGTTCGTCGAACTCAGTAGGTGGTACGTAACGCTCTACTGGTAAGTGGTGACGGCTTGGTGCCAGGTATTGACCTAACGTTAGCATTGTTACGCCGTGCTCACGCAGGTCTTTCAATACTTGGATGATCTCTTCTTTGGTTTCACCAAGGCCCATCATTACACCAGATTTTGTTGGGATATCTGGGTGCTGTTCTTTGAACTTCTTCAGTAGATCAAGAGACCACTTGTAGTTCGCACCTGGACGAGCTTTACGATATAGACGTGGCGCTGTCTCTAGGTTGTGGTTGAACACATCTGGTGGGTTGTCTTTCAGTAGATCAAGCGCAACGTCCATACGGCCGCGGAAGTCTGGCACCAGTGTTTCGATACGAATATTAGGGTTTAACTCACGGATCTCACGGTTACAATCAGCGAAGTGCTGAGCACCGCCATCACGTAAGTCATCACGGTCAACTGAAGTGATTACCACGTACTTCAGTTTCATGTCTTGAATTGTCTTCGCCAGTTTCTTTGGCTCTTCTGCTTCAGGAGCAACAGGGCGACCATGGGCAACATCACAGAACGGGCAGCGACGAGTACAGATAGCGCCAAGAATCATGAACGTTGCCGTACCGTGGTTAAAACACTCGGCTAGGTTAGGGCAAGACGCTTCTTCACAAACTGAGTGCAGATTGTTTTTGCGCATTGCCGATTTGATTTCTTGGATACGATGGCTGTCTGAAGGAAGTTTAATCTTCATCCACTCCGGCTTACGTAGCACTTCTTTCTGCTCAGCAGGCATATTCTTTACGGGAATTAATGCCATTTTGTCAGCGTCACGATATTTAACGCCTTTTTCCATCTGGATTGGTTTGCTCATGATTTTATGCTTCTGCTGTAATGTTACTGTCGGCTTGAATATCAACTTGGTCGTAACCAAGCAAGGTAACAAGCTCTTGTACTAATTGTTGTTCGACTGGCTCAAGGCTTTCTGGGCCTCCAAGTTGGCTTACTTGCACCATTTCCATACCTTGATAACCACATGGGTTAATTCGCAGGAAAGGGGACAGATCCATATTTACGTTTAACGCTAACCCATGAAATGAGCAGCCACGGCGGATACGTAACCCAAGTGAACAAATTTTCTTACCTTCGACATAGACACCTGGGGCATCTGGACGAGCGGCAGATTCAATATTGTAAGCTTTCAGAGTATTGATTACGAGGTTCTCTATGTGGCTGACGAGATCTCGTACTCCAAATTTTTTGCGGCGGATGTTAATTAGGAAATACGCCACCAGTTGCCCTGGCCCATGGTAGGTAACTTGGCCCCCACGGTCACTTTGAACTATGGGTATATCACCTGCGTTTAAAACGTGCTCCGCTTTCCCAGCTTGTCCTTGAGTAAACACCGGGTTGTGTTCGACCAACCATACTTGGTCGGCGTCGTCATCAGTTCGATTGTCTGTGAACTCATGCATGGCCTTCCATACTGGTTCATAATCCTGACGGCCTAACTTTTTTACGATTAGCTGATTCTGCAAAACAGCGCTTCCTCAAGGATAAATAAAGTGAACGCATTATAAACGCGAAACATCATTCTAACTACAGACTGACAGCAAGGTTTTTAACATTTTCTGTTGGATGAAAATGCGTCTTGATTCTATCTGGCCTCTTATAAACAAAACAGCGGCCATAAGCCGCTGTTTTTCTGCTGCAAAGTGATTAAAGCACCATGCGAACAATATCAATCTCACCCAGCTCTTTGTAAAGCGTTTCGACTTGCTCGATTGATGTTGCGGTAATATTTACAGACACTGAGTTGTAGTTACCTTTTGCGCTTGGCTTCACTGTTGGGCTGTAATCACCAGGAGCGTGACGTTGAATCACCTCTAGAACTTTCTCTGTTAGTTCTGGTTTCGCGTAACCCATCACTTTGTATGTAAATGAACAAGGAAATTCTAAGAGATCTTTTAGTTTTGCATCAGAATTAATATTCATGATTTGCTCCAAATGGAAAAGCGTTGTGCCAATACAGTTGACTCTAAAGAAGAGTGCATTGATGTTATAGGGGCGGAATATTACTGGTAAATATCTTGGAACTCAAGATCAACAAAAGCCGCACTAGGCGGCTTTTGTTAGAGTCAAAGGACAATTCTGAATTAGAACAAACCTTTGAATAGAAGAACTAGGTAATCCCACAGGCGGCTGAATAAGCTACCTTGCTCTACATCTTCAAGAGCAAGAAGAGGGTACTCAGCAACATCTTCACCGTCTACTTGGTAGTATAGCTTACCTACTACATCACCTTTGCTGATCGGTGCTTCAAGTTCTTGTTCAAGAACGAAGCTCGCTTTTAAGTTTTTAGCTTGGCCGCGAGGAAGTGTCACGAAAGTATCTTCATCGACACCTAGCGCAAGAGTATCTTTACTACCCATCCAGATTTTTTCTTCAACGAAGGTTTCACCTGCTTTGTGAGGCGCCACCGTTTCAAAGAAACGGAAACCGTAGCTTAGAAGTTTTTTGCTTTCTGTTTTACGAGCGTTGGCATTTTTTGTGCCCATAACAACCGCTACTAGACGCATTTTGCCTTCTGTCGCAGAGCTTACTAGGCTGTATCCGGCATTATTCGTGTGGCCTGTTTTAATGCCATCAACATTCATGCTCTTATCCCAAAGTAGACCGTTACGGTTGTACTGAGTAATGCCGTTATAGGTGAACTTTTTCTCAGAGTAGATACGGTATTCTTCAGGCACGTCACGAATCAAAGCTTGGCCAAGAAGCGCCATATCGTAAGGTGTAGAATATAGGTTTGCGTTGTCTAGGCCGTGAACGTTAGCGAAGTGCGTGTCGTCCATTCCAATAGAGCTTGCCCAAGCGTTCATCAAATCAACGAATGCATCTTCAGAACCCGCAATGTGCTCGGCCATCGCGACACAAGCATCATTACCAGACTGGATGATGATCCCGCGGTTTAAGTCTTCAACTTTAACGGTAGTGCCAACTTCGATGAACATCTTTGAAGAATCAGGGAAGTTCTTAGCCCATGCATTCTTACTGATCACCACGTCGTCATTTAGATTAATGTTACCGCGCTCTAGCTCTTGACCGATGACATAACTGGTCATCATTTTGGTCAAACTTGCTGGAGATAGCTTGGTATTCATCTCTTTCTCAGCAAGGATTTTACCAGAGTTGTAATCCATCAGGACGAAGCCCTTAGCTGCAATTTGAGGTGCATCAGGTACAACGATCGGAGCGGCGAATGATGACGCTGCTAAAGTTGCAGAAAGAGCAACAGAAGAAACGAGTAGCGATTTAACAAGTTTTTTAGTTTTATTCATTTTGAATGCAATTATTTGGTTAACTGTCCATATCTTAACAGAATCATTCTGGCAAACCAGATCTGCTAACACTAGAAAATAGTTGTGTGATTTGTCAACGGCTTAGGTTGTGCTTTTTGATAAAGGCCGACGAAAAACCGAGAAGTTTAACTTGCTCCAACTTCTCTTGCGTCAGAGCATAGTCATGAAATGGGCCTAGCATCAGGCGATGTTTGTCATCAGCCGATTGAATAAAGCTGCCAACAGATAGTTGGGTGCTTAATTCTTCAGCAAGCTTCATGCTGCGATCTTTATGAGGCGAAGTGGCAACTTGAACAATGTATTGAGGTAACGCTGCTTTCTTTCGTTCATCGGTTGGAATATCCACCGTGATGACTTCAATTGCGACGTTTGCTGTGCCCGTTTTTACTACATCTAGTTTATAGGCTGCCGCATAGCTTAAATCGATAATTCGACCTTCGTGAAATGGCCCACGATCGTTCACGCGGACGATGGTCGACTTATTATTGTCTGTGTTGGTGACTTTCACATAGCTAGGAATAGGTAATGTTTTGTGCGCAGCAGACATCGAGTACATGTCATACACTTCACCGTTTGATGTCAAATGCCCATGAAACTTTTTGCCATACCAAGAGGCTTTACCTTTCTGTGTGAAGCCCTTTGGGTCTCGGACAATTTTATAGTCTTCGCCACGTAAATTGTAATCACTATTACCACCCAAACTGTAAGGTTCATACTGTGGGTGTGCATCTTCTAAGTGTTCGACTGAAATAGGCGCATCAGGAGCAATATCCGAGTCAATAGAGTATCGACCGGTTGGCTCTGTTGAGGAACAACCGTTTAAAATAAGAACTAAGCTCGAAATAACGAGGAGTGGTTTAACTGACATTGACTATGTTGCCTTTGAAAATGCTTTTCTATGTGTGTGGATAGACATCAAAATACCGAAGCCTGCCATGAGCGTAACCATAGAAGTACCGCCATAGCTAACAAGAGGAAGGGGAACCCCCACCACTGGTAAAATGCCGCTAACCATGCCGATATTCACGAAGATATATACGAAAAAGCTCAAGACGACACTTCCGGCCATCATTCGTCCAAATGCGGTTTGCGCTTGGCTGGCGAGAATAAGCCCACGCCCAATGATAAATAGATAGATGGATAGCAGGAATAAAATGCCTAGCATGCCCCATTCTTCGGCGATCACCGCGAAAATAAAATCGGTGTGGCGCTCTGGTAAAAATTCGAGTTGAGATTGTGTCCCTTGTAGCCAGCCTTTACCGGAGATACCTCCAGAACCAATGGCTATCTTACTTTGGATAATATGGTAACCCGCACCAAGTGGATCCGATTCAGGGTCGAACAGCGTTCTCACGCGAACTTTTTGGTATTCCCTCATTAAGAAAAACCAAAGGATCGGGATAAAACCACCAACCGCAACCGCTGCTGCTGCAATAATTTTCCAACTGATACCGGCAAGGAAAATGACAAAAATCCCCGAAGCTGCGATCAGGATAGATGTTCCTAGATCGGGTTGCTTAGCTATAAGGATTGTTGGGACGAAAACCATGACAAGCGAAATGATCAAGGTTTGAAAAGTCGGCGGCAATGAGCGTTTACCGATGTAACGCGCGACCATAAGTGGTACAGCAAGTTTTAACAGTTCTGACGGCTGGAAACGAATAAAGCCCAAATTTAGCCAACGTTGTGCACCTTTCGAGGCTTCTCCGAAAAATAAAACTCCTAACAGTAATACGACGCCACCTGCAAATAATAGTGGCGCAAGGCTTTCATAGGTTCTTGGCGGTATTTGCGCCAGTAGCACCATGACGCCCAATGACAAGCCCATACGCATGGCTTGCCTGTCCATCATGGCTAAATTTTGCCCGCTCGCGCTGTACATGATGAGTAGAGCAAAGCCCATTAGGACTAAGATGCCTAATAGCAGAGGAAGATCGATGTGAAAGCGCTCAAAGAGCGCTCGGTTTTGACCGGTTGATGGATCTAATTTCATTTCTTTGAAGCCTTATTATCAGCGTTATCGTCGCCAACAATGATGTGATCAAATATTCTTCTCACGACAGGACCACCGTTACTGGAGCCGCCACCTGCATTCTCTAATACTACGGTTACAATCGCTTTCGGATCTTCTAGTGGTGCGAAGCCTGTGTACAATGCATGATCACGCAAATGCTCGGCGAGCTCTTCTGCGTTATATTCTTGATCCTCTTTTAAACCAAAGACCTGAGCGGTTCCTGATTTACCTGCAGTGAGGTAAGACATCTTTTGAAAAGCGCGGCGAGCTGTCCCTTTTTTACCGTGGTTAGCGAGCTTCATACCGTTTTTCGCGATGTCCCAATATTTCTGAGGAACACCAACAATAGGTGGATAGGTTTCAATTTCAGATAGCTTTTGCGTTGAGAACTCCTGCCCGTTTTCGATAGTTGAACGTAGAAGGTGCGGTGCAATGGCTTCCCCGTTATTCACTAATACAGAGGTGGCTTTCGCTATCTGCATTGGGGTTGCTGTCCAGTAGCCCTGACCGATCCCAACTGGAATGGTATCGCCTTGATACCATGGTGTTCGGTGCCGTGCCATTTTCCATTCACGGGTAGGCATGTTGGCTTTACTTTCTTCGTAGATATCAATACCGGTATAGTCACCAAACCCAAACATCATCATCCATGAAGAGAGTCGATCAATACCTAGGTCGTAGGCGATCTGATAGAAGAAGGTATCAACGGATTCTTCGATGGCTTTACTGATGTCTACTTTACCGTGCCCCCAACGCAACCAGTCTCTAAATGGTCTTGTCTTTGAATTAGGGATCTTCCAATAACCCGGATCATTACGTGTGGTTCTTGGGGTTATCACCCCTTCTTGCAACGCCGCGACAGCAATGAAAGGTTTGACGGTTGAGGCTGGTGGATAAATACCTAAAGTTGCTCGGTTTACTAAAGGACGGTCGTTGTCGTTTAGTAGCGCATTGTATCCTTTACTTGAAATACCGTGTACAAAGTCATTTGGGTCATAACTTGGACTCGAAACCATCGCTAGTACTCCATTGTCTTCTGGGTCTAGTACGACGGCTGAGCCTCTGCGGCCATCAAGAAGCTTATGAACGTATAGCTGCAGATTGATATCAAGGTTGAGTACGATATCTTTACCAGGAATAGAAGGTTCGAATTTCAAAGTTCGAATAACGCGCCCACGGCTGTTGACCTCAACCTCTTGATAACCTGCCGTTCCGTGTAATAAATCTTCATAGTAGCGTTCAATCCCCAACTTACCGATATCACGGGTTGCTTGGTAATTGGCGTCTTTTTCTTCTCGTATCAGCCTTTGCATATCTCGGTCGTTAATTCGAGACACGTAGCCAATGACATGGGTTAAGACATCACCATATGGGTAAAAACGTTTTAGTGTGCCGGTGACTTCTACACCTGGGAACTTATGTTGGTTCACCGAGAAGATAGCCACATCTTTCTCTGTTAGCTGAGTAAGAAGGGGGACGGATTTGAAGCGTCGAGTACGACGACGCTCTTTATTAAAACGTTCGATGCGCTCAGGCGAGATTTCAAGCAAGGATTGCAGGCGGATTAATGTATCATCCATGTCTTTAATTTTTTCAGGCGTAAGCTCTAAGTTAAAGACAGGGCGGTTTTCCGCTAAAAGGACGCCGTTTCGATCGTAGATTAACCCTCGGTTTGGTGCGATAGGCACGACTTTGATGCGGTTATCATTCGAACGGGTTTTGTAATCTTGGTACTGATTAACCTGAATATTATACAGGTTGGCAATTAACAGCCCCATCATGATTGCAATGCCTATAAATGCAACGAAAGCACGACTAGTGAATAGTCGTGCTTCAGCTTTGTAATCACGAATTTGGCTACGTTTACGTAACATTAACGCTTATTCTCGATGGTACGGGTGGTTAGCGGTCACGCTCCACGCTCGGTATAGGCTTTCTGCCATTATGACACGCACAAGTGGGTGAGGCAGTGTCAGGGCAGACAAAGACCAGCTTTGGTCAGCTGCAGCTTTACACGCTGGCGCTAGGCCTTCAGGGCCGCCAATTAAAATAGAAACATCACGGCCATCTAGCTTCCAACTTTCCAATTGTTCAGCAAGTTGAGGTGTATCCCATTTTTTGCCAGGAATATCCAATGTCACGATACGGCTGCCTTTTGGTACTGCCGCTAACATTGCCTCTCCTTCTTTTTGAAGGATACGAGCAATGTCTGCATTCTTACCGCGTTTACCTGCAGTAATTTCGACAAGTTCTAAAGGCATATCATGAGGGAAGCGGCGTTTGTATTCTTGAAACCCTTCTTCAACCCATTTCGGCATTTTAGTGCCAACGGCAATTAGTTGGATCTTCAAAGGTTAGCTCCAAAGCTTCTCAAGTTGGTATAGCTCACGGTGCTCTTCTTGCATAACGTGCAGCATGCTTGTCCCCATATCTAGAACAACCCATTCACCTTCTTGCTCTCCGTCCATACCTAAAGGTTCAAGACCTACTTTTTTTACTTCACTTGCTACGTGCTCTGCGATAGATGCAACATGGCGCTTAGACGTGCCAGTACAAACAATCATAAAATCAGTAACGCTAGATTTGCCTTCTACGTTGATGGTAACAATTGATTCAGCTTTCATATCGTCAGCTTTATCCGCTAGGAAATCTTTTAGTTCTTCACGTAACACAGGGTGTCCTTAAATCTTTAATGTATTCAGTTTGATCATATCACGCTTTTACGCAGGATATGGAATCGAAGCGGTTGGCACACAAAGCTCAATGCTCATTTGATGAATTAATGGCCAAGGTGAGTCTTCGTATTGGGTTTTTGCAGTGATTTCCGCTTGAGTCAGTAAGGCAAAAATAGAGTGTAGCCCCTGAATTGAAATTCTTGTTAGGGCTGCGTTATAAAGTGGCTTTTTAGATTGCCATACTCGGTGCTTTTCAAAAACTTGATTGATTGGCATATGAGCCATCTGCTGCTTCATTTGTAATAGCAAGTTCACTTCACGTTGTACGCTGCGTAGTAGAATGACCGCTTCCACTCCCTCAGCTTCAAGCTGGCGCAATATGCGTTGGGCTCGGTTCGCTTTACCCGCTAATAGCGCATCAACCCAATGATAAGGGGTGAAGTGATTATGACGACTTAGCGATTCTTCGAGTCGAACTAAAGTGAGCTTGCCATCGGGGTATTGCAGCACAAGTTTTTCTAAGCTTTGAGTTAAAGCGAATAAATTGCCTTCATGCCACTGAGCTAGCATTTGCACGGCTTCTGGATCTGGGGACAGACCAAGGCTACGGCAGCGGCCTTGCACAAATTGTGGCAGCCTTTGAATATCGGGCGTTAGGCAGCTTACCCAGTGTCCTTGACTCGATAGTACTTTAAACCATTTCGCATTTTCTTGAGCTTTGGTGAGTTTACTGCCAATAAGGATGAGCAATATGTCATTGTGAATTTGCTCTGAGAGCGCGAGTAACTCTTTAGCAATTGCGGCATTGACACCGGATTCGGGCAGCTCTAATTCAATGATTTGTCGACTTGAGAAAAGGCTCAGGGCTTGAGTGCAGTCGTAAACTTGGTTCCAATCTAGGCTTGCATCGATAGCAAAGCGATGACGTTCTTCAAAGCCTTGCTGCTTGGCTGCTTTTTGAATTGCTTCTCGGCTTTCTTGCAACAACAGTGGTTCGTTACCGAAAATGAGATATACATTGTTAAGCTGTTTAGCTAACTGTTCAGGAAGTCTATCGGCGAAAATACGCATAAAAAACCTTATTGCGCGCTATTTTCGGTAGCGTTAGATTCTGAAGAGTTTGGTGCAGACTCTACCGTTTTAATACCGTATTGCTTTTCCATTGCGTTTACTTGGTTTTGTTCTTGTGCTTCCAAGTTCATCTCATTCGCTTCGATATTTGCTTTTAGACGAGCCATTTGACGCAAGATTTGAATGGATGCCAGTTTACGCATTTCATCTTCAATCATCTCACGTTCCACCGACTTAGCGAGTGCTGTTAGTGGGTTATCTAGGTAGCTTCGAGTTACGTTGGTCGTAAAGGTTTTATCACCAAGCTCTGGAACCGTAACTCGGTACGAAGCAGTGAAAGTCAGTTCTTTCTCTGCCGCACGAGTATTTTGATAAAGCGATAATGTACGTTCTTCAATGTTTTCGCCTAGTAGGTGAAGATTTGGTGTGTTGGAGCTTGGGGCCGTAATATTGACATCGTTCATTCTCAATTGACCCTTTACCATACGTGTAAATGTACTGTATTGATCATAACTGGTCACAGAGATAGTGTTGAGTTCATCTGGCACCGAGTAATCGCCTCGTAAATGAAAGCCGCACGCTGAGAGCAGGCTAACAGTTAAAATAACTACAGTAACTTTAAATGAAGATAATGAAATCAGACGCATTATTTGAAGGCTCTCATGAATTTAAGTACTTATTTTAAGGCTTTCTCTGAAGAAATAGGAAAACACTAAAATAAATAAAACAGGGTGTGTGAGCACCCTGTTTAAAGACTACCGTAAATTAAGAAAGTTCGCGAAAACTCACTTATTTGTAAGGTACGTCGTTATTAGTTAGCTACGATGTTTAGAAGCTTGCCAGGTACGAAGATAACTTTACGAATTGTTAGGCCATCTAGGAACTTCTTAGCATTCTCATCGTTCAGACCAAGCTCACGAACTTGCTCTTCGGTTGCGTCAGCAGCAACAGTCAGTTTCGCACGTAGCTTACCGTTGATCATAACAACGATAGTCTTCTCGTCTTCAACTAGCGCTTTCTCATCGAACGTTGGCCATGTTGCTGAATCTACGTTTGATTCACCAAGTGCAATCCACATTTCGTAAGAGATGTGTGGAGTCATTGGGTAAAGCATACGAACTACTGCTTTTAGCGCTTCATCAAGAATTGCACGATCTTGTACTGACTCTTGAGGTGCTTTCGCTAGCTTGTTCATCAGTTCCATGATTGCAGCGATAGCTGTGTTGAACGTTTGGCGGCGGCCAATATCGTCCGTTACTTTCGCGATAGTCTTGTGGATATCACGACGAAGTGCTTTTTGGTCGCCAGATAGCGCAGAAGCATCAACAGATTCAGCGACACCTTTAGAAGAGTGAGCGTGAACCAATTTCCAAACACGTTTCAGGAAACGGTTAGCACCTTCAACGCCAGACTCTTGCCACTCAAGCGTCATGTCTGCAGGTGATGCAAACATCATGAATAGACGTACTGTATCAGCGCCGTACTTGTCTACCATCTCTTGTGGGTCGATACCGTTGTTCTTAGACTTAGACATTTTGATCATGCCTGAGTGTTCAACTTCGCGGCCTTGAGCGTCGACTGCTTTTTCGATGCGACCTTTACCGTCACGTTCAACCGTTACGTCAGTCGGAGCAATCCACTCTTTCGTGCCTTTTTCGTTTTCGTGATAGAACGCGTCAGCCAGAACCATACCTTGACATAGTAGTTGCTTGAACGGTTCGTCAGACGTTACGTAACCAGCGTCGCGTAGAAGCTTATGGAAGAAACGAGAGTAAAGTAGGTGCATACAAGCGTGCTCGATACCACCAACGTATTGGTCAACTGGCAGCCAGTAGTTTGCTTTCTCTGGATCTAGAATGTCGTCTGCTTGTGGTGAACAGTAACGAGCGTAGTACCAAGAAGATTCCATGAACGTATCGAATGTGTCTGTCTCACGTAGAGCAGGTTCACCGTTGAATGTTGTTTCAGCCCAAGACTTGTCTGCCTTGATTGGGCTCGTTACGCCATCCATTACCACATCTTCAGGAAGAATGACCGGTAGTTGGTCTGCTGGTACAGGGTGAACTTCACCGTCTTCAGTCGTTACCATTGGGATTGGAGCACCCCAGTAACGCTGACGAGATACACCCCAGTCACGTAGACGGAAGTTTACTGTCTTCTTACCTTTGCCTTCAGCTTCAAGCTTCGCAGCAATAGCATCGAATGCTTCTTGGAACGCAAGACCATCGAATTCACCAGAATCGAACAATACACCTTTCTCAGTGTACGCCGCTTCAGACACATCTAGCTCAGAGCCATCTTCTGGCTTGATTACTGGGATGATATCGATGCCGTACTTAGTTGCGAACTCATAGTCACGTTGATCGTGAGCAGGAACCGCCATTACCGCACCTGTGCCGTAATCCATAAGTACGAAGTTTGCTACGTATACAGGAACAACACGACCGTTAAGAGGGTGGATAGCTGTTAGGCCAGTATCCATACCTTTCTTTTCCATCGTTGCCAGTTCAGCTTCAGCAACTTTAGTGTTACGACACTCTTCAACGAATGCAGCAAGCTCTGGGTTGTTCTTCGATGCTTTCTCTGCAAGAGGGTGACCTGCAGCGATACCAACGTATGAAACACCCATCAGTGTGTCTGGACGAGTTGTGTACACTTCTAGTGGCGCTTCTTCGCCGTTAACAGCGAAAGACAGCTCAACACCTTCAGAGCGGCCGATCCAGTTGCGCTGCATGGTTTTAACCATTTCAGGCCAGCCTTCAAGGTTGTCTAGATCGTCTAGTAGCTCTTGAGCGTACTCAGTGATTTTGATGAACCACTGAGGAATTTTCTTTTGTTCTACCGGAGTATCACAACGCCAGCAGCAACCGTCTTCTACTTGCTCGTTTGCCAGTACAGTTTGGTCATTTGGACACCAGTTCACAGAAGAAGTCTTCTTGTAAACTAGGCCTTTTTCGTAAAGCTTAGTGAAGAACTCTTGTTCCCAACGGTAGTATTCAGGTGTACATGTCGCGAATTCACGATTCCAGTCGTAACCAAAGCCAAGAAGCTTAAGCTGGTTTTTCATGTATTCGATGTTTTCGTAAGTCCATGGTGCAGGCGCTGTGTTGTTTTTTACAGCTGCATTTTCTGCAGGTAGGCCGAATGCATCCCAACCGATTGGTTGCATTACGTTTTTGCCTTGTAGACGTTGGAAACGAGATACCACATCACCGATGGTGTAGTTACGCACGTGACCCATGTGCAGTCGGCCACTTGGGTATGGGAACATTGAAAGACAGTAGAATTTTTCTTTATTTGGGTCTTCACTTACAACGAAGGTCTCGCTGTTATCCCAATGTTGTTGAACCTTTTGTTCAATCTCTTGCGGGTTATATTGTTCTTGCATCGATGGTATCCGGTTATCTTGGAATTTGTGAGTTCGGTTAGAACAGAATCTAATAGATCGACATAGAATACCTAAAGGAACGTAGTACAACAATAGTCAATGCTATGGAGGTGGAATATGCCAAAGAAAAAAGCGGCTTACGAAGAGATCGTTGAAGACGTCATCGAGACGTTCAAGCATAGCCCTGAAGAAATCAATAATAAGCTTGAAACCTCCGGGAAAGTCGTCATTGCTGCAAATGATATGACAAAGGACGAGCTATCTTTAATTTCTGCTTATGTGAAATCTGATTTAAAGGAGTTTGCTGAAAGCTATGAAGAAAGTAAAAGTGGCCCATTTTATTTGATGATCGCAGATTCGATATGGCAAGGCTTACTGGATATCACGGACAGAACAAAAGTCGAGTGGGTTGAGTTGTTTCAAGACCTAGAACATCAAGGTTTGTATCAGGCTGACGAAGTGATTGGGCTGGGTACTTTAATATGCGATGAGTGTGGCCACCAAACTGAGTATAACCACCCAACGGTGATCATTCCTTGCATCAAATGTGGTAGTACCGGGTTTACTCGAAAAGCGTTGAAACCTTAGTGAAAACCATAAAGAAAGGGCCCTGTTGAGTAACAAGGCCCTTTTTCTTTACTAAGGTAAGCGGTTAGCGCCTCTAGTTAGATTCTGCCCGTGTTTCCTTAATAGCCAGCCGACCAATAAACTCATGAACACCCATATATAAAGAGGCCAAGTCCCGACCACGCGATAAGGAGTCTGCCCGTCAGTAGAGGTTAGCTCGGCGCGAAGAACCGCTGTTTCAAATTGCGGGATTTGTTCAATGATTTTTCCTTTATGGTCAGTGACCGCCGTTACGCCGTTGTTAGTAGAACGAATTAGTGGCTTACCCAATTCGAGAGCTCTCATCCTAGCAATTTCCATATGCTGCAATGGACCAATCGATTTACCGAACCATGCATCATTAGAAAGCGTTAGAATGAAGTCGGTATCGTTCGTGACGTTTTGTCTAACTTGCTCGTTAAAGATGATTTCATAGCATAGCGCTGGTGCTAGGTGACGTTCATTTGCAACAATATTCGGTTGGACAAAGTCCCCTCGACTGAAAGAGGACATAGGCAAGTTAAAAAATGGCGCTAATGGGCGAAGGATGTCTTCAAACGGTACAAATTCACCAAATGGAAGTAAGTGGTGTTTATGGTAGCGCTCTTCCAGATCATAGCTGTAATCGCCATAAGGCGTATTACCAATGGCTAAAATACTATTGTAATACTTGTTGTCTTCCGACTGGTTCAAGATTCCCGTGATGATAGATGTATCATTCATCTTGGCGGCGCTGTCGAGATTACGCAGGTAAGAGGGAATTTCTAGCTCAAAAGCTGGGACAGCGGCTTCTGGCCAAACAATAATATCAGCATCCCAATTCTGCCTGCTTTCGTCAGCATATTTCATAATGGTTGGCCAACGCTGACTTGGTAGCCACTTCAATGCTTGATCTATATTGCCTTGGATGAGGGCAACGGTAGTCGTTTTTTCAGGGTTAGGTGTTACCCATTCTACATGGCGAATACCAAAACCAGTGCTGATTAAAATGGCAGGGATAGCGGCAATTAACCAAGCTTTATTGAGTATTGCGTAGCTGAGTGCTGCTGCGGATAGCATGATTAAAAGTGTGATGAGCTCAACCCCGCCAAGCGGTGCAAAAGACCCTAATGGTGCGTCTATCTGACTGTAGCCTAACCATAACCAAGGGAAGCCAGTCATTACCCAGCCTCGTAGCCAGTCACAAATCAGCCATAGTGCAGGCGCCGCGAGGAAAAAACGTGACAGGTCGTTTTTTGAAAAGAAGCGGTTTAGCGCCCAGGTAAATAAGCCTGTATAAATGGCTAAGTAACCAATGAGTAACCCCATTAGGGACAAATTGGCGATGAGAGGCATGCCACCGAACCCTGCAATACTGACGTATACCCAGCTGATGCCGGATGCAAACTGGCCCAGTCCCCAAGCGTAACCTATCCATAGCGAATGCTTAGGGCTTTGATTGTGAATGAGTAAAAGTAATAGCGCGGGGCTTACAATAGCAAGTGGCCAAATCTGATATGGCGCAAAAGAAAGGGTCGTGATAGCGCCAACAAAAACGGCCGCAAGCGGCCGTAGTAGGCGATGAATAAAAGGTTTAGTCATCTATTAAGTTCTAATTTTCTCTCACAATAGAGAGTGATACGTTATTCTTCGATCGTTGGAAGAGGCTCTTCGTCAGGTACTGTTACTTGCAGTTGAATGACTCGACGATTATCCGCAGACGTTACTTTGAAGTGATAATGCTCTATTTCGACCACTTCACCACGGGATGGTAAGTGCCCAAACGCTGTCATCACCATACCACCAACAGTATCTACTTCGTCATCACTGAAAGCCGTTCCAAATGTTTCATTGAACTCTTCAATTGTGGTGAGGGCTTTCACCGCAAAGGTATGCTTGCTTAGCTTGCGGATATCCAGTTCTTCTTCGTCGTCAAATTCGTCTTCAATTTCACCAACGATTTCTTCTAAGATATCTTCAATGGTTACAAGGCCAGATACGCCACCGAATTCATCGACAACAATTGCCATGTGATAACGCTCTTCGCGGAACTCTTTCAGTAGGCGATCAACACGCTTACTTTCAGGTACGACAACCGCAGGGCGAATCACTTCTTCAATATCAAATGGGGCGCTGTCTGAGCCCAAGTACTTAAGTAGGTCCTTCGCTAATAGAATACCTTCCACATGGTCTTTGTCTTCACTGATCACTGGGTAGCGAGAGTGTTGAGCGTCAGTAAGCAGAGCAATCAATGTATCTAAGTCATCGGTGCGCTCTACTGTAACCATTTGAGAACGAGGCAGCATGATATCGCGTACTCGCATCTCGGAAATTTCCATAACACCCTCGAGCATATCGCGAGTATCGTGGTCAATTAGGTCATTAATTTCGGAGTCACGAATAACATCGACGAGCTCTTGGCGATCTTTTACTTCACCTTGAAATAGTTGGCCTAGGCGTTCAAAGAAGGACTTTCTACTCGGACCTTCAGATTTTTTACTTCCCTCAGAAGTGGGGGGGTTACCTTCGTTCATGATTTCTCAAAAAATAACGCTATCAGAAGTGTGATAGCACACATAACAACTCAGAGTTTGGCTAATGCTTCACCGGCTCGATGAGTTATTGTTTCTCTGCAATGTAAGGATCTTCAAAACCCATACCTTGCATGATTTCTGTTTCGAGAGATTCCATCTCTTCAGCTTCATCGTCTTCGATATGATCATAACCTAGCAGATGAAGACTGCCATGTACAACCATATGAGCCCAGTGTGCTAGCAGAGGCTTATTTTGCTCTTCAGCTTCTTTCTCAACCACTTGGCGACAAATAATCAAATCGCCTAATAGGTCAATCTCTATTCCTGGTGGCGCTTCGAATGGAAAAGACAGCACATTGGTTGGCTTATCTTTGCCACGGTATTCATGGTTCAACTGGTGGCTTTCTTCCGTATCAACGATACGAATCGTGAGCTCCGCATTTTCTTGAAACTGAGGGATAGTTTTATCTAACCACAGTTGAAGATCTTGTTCGGTTGGTAAACCTTGCTCGTTTTCGACCGCTAACTGTAGGTCTAGTTCAATAGACATCTATTTATCACCTTGTTCCGCTACGGCGGAGCTATTTTGTGTTGCTAATTGTGTCGGGACCGATTGTTGAGTTTCTAGCAGTTTCGCCTCACGCTCTTCACGGCGACGTTTTTCAAACTCTTTGCGTTCTTTCTGGTCTTTTGCTTCCCATTTCTCGTAAGCATTAACAATACGAGCAACCACAGGGTGACGAACTACGTCTTCAGACATAAAGAAATTAAAGCTGATGTCATCGACTTCACTTAGAACTTCAGTTGCATGACGCAAGCCAGATTTCGCTCCGCGAGGTAAGTCGATTTGAGTGATATCACCTGTGATTACCGCACGAGAGTTGAAACCAATACGAGTCAGAAACATCTTCATCTGTTCAACCGTCGTGTTTTGACTCTCATCAAGGATGATAAACGCGTCATTCAGTGTACGGCCACGCATGTAAGCCAGTGGCGCGACTTCAATCACGTTACGTTCAATCAGTTTCTCAACACGTTCAAATCCAAGCATTTCAAAAAGTGCATCGTAAAGAGGGCGCAAATACGGGTCTACTTTCTGGCTTAAATCACCAGGCAGGAAACCTAACTTTTCACCCGCTTCAACCGCTGGGCGCGTCAACAGAATACGACGGATCTCTTGGCGCTCTAGTGCGTCTACTGCGGCTGCAACCGCGAGGTAGGTTTTACCCGTACCAGCAGGACCAATACCAAAGGTGATATCATGAGTCACCATGTTCATTAGGTACTGCGCTTGGTTCGGAGTACGTGGCTTAATGACACCTTTCTTAGTCTTGATGAATACTTCTTTGCCATGTTCCATCGGCGCTTCAGAGTGCTGCTCTAAAATACCCGATTCTTTTATCGCGAGGTGAATCTGTTCTGGCTCGATATCTGGAGAGTTGCCGCGCACCGGGGCAGTTTCTATGTAAAGTCTTTTTAAAATATCAAGGGCTGCGGCAGCAGTATGAGGTTTACCTACAATGGTAAAAAAGTTGCTGCGGTAATTGATTTCTACGCCTAAACGACGCTCAAGATGCTTGATATTGTCATCGAATGGACCGCACAAGTTAGATAGTCGGCGGTTGTCTGCAGGTTCTAGATCGATTTCTAGAGTAACGATTTTATTGCTCAAAGTTGCCTCTCATTTTTTGCCACCCACTCTTTTCAAGAAAAAAAGAGCAAGAAGCCCGATTTAGACCGGGCTTCTAATGGTGATATCCCTAATTCTAAGATGGTCACTTAGTTAGGTAATTTCAAGCTTTATGTTTAAGCGGAGATGATAGTTCGCTTAAGGCGTGAATGTAGCCACACCTAGCTCATCTTCACGCTTAGTCTTCGCCATCATCTGAGTTGGAGAGATGATGCTGCGTAGATCCATGTCTTTTTCTGTACGAACTAGCTCTCCGCGAAGAGAGTTTGCGAATACGTCTGTGATCTTCACATCAACGAATTGACCAATTAGGTCTGCGCTGCCTTCGAAGTTAACAACACGGTTGTTCTCAGTACGCGCACGAAGTTCCATTAGGTTCTTCTTCGATGGGCCTTCTACCAGAACGCGTTGCTCTGTATCAAGCATCAGGCGTGAGTAACGCATTGCTTGAGAGTTCACCACTTGTTGCAGTTCGTATAGGCGCTCTTTCTTAGTTTGCTCGGAGACATCACATGGGTAGTCTGCCGCTGGCGTACCTGGACGAGGTGAGAAAATAAAGCTAAAGCTCATGTCGAAATCAACATCTTTGATTAGCTTCATTGTCGCTTGGTGATCCATGTCTGATTCGCCAGGGAAACCAACGATAAAGTCAGAGCTGATCTGAATGTCTGGGCGCGCTTTACGAAGTTTACGAATAATCGATTTGTACTCGATAGCGGTGTGAGGACGCTTCATCATCGTAAGGATACGGTCACTACCACTTTGTACAGGTAGGTGAAGGAAGCTCACTAGCTCTGGAGTATCTTCATAGACGGCAATGATGTCATCGCCAAACTCTAGTGGGTGACTTGTAGTAAAGCGAATGCGGTCAATACCGTCGATTGATGCAACAAGGCGAAGTAATTCAGCAAATGAGCAGATGTCACCTTCGTGCGTTGGACCGCGGTATGCGTTTACGTTTTGACCCAGCAAGTTGACTTCACGAACGCCCTGATCAGCAAGCTGTGCGATTTCGAAAAGAACATCGTCCATTGGGCGGCTAACTTCTTCACCACGTGTGTATGGTACAACACAGTAAGTACAGTACTTAGAACAACCTTCCATGATAGAAACGAATGCCGTTGCGCCTTCAGCACGAGGCTCTGGTAGGCTATCGAACTTTTCGATCTCAGGGAAAGAGATGTCCATCACTGGCGCATCATTTGAAAGAGAAGATTTGATCATCTCAGGCAAGCGGTGCAATGTTTGAGGGCCAAAGATAACGTCGACATAAGGTGCACGTTGACGAATGTGATCGCCTTCTTGAGTCGCTACACAGCCACCCACACCGATCACGACACCTTCTTTTTTATCTTTCAGCGTTTTCCAACGACCAAGCTGGTGGAATACTTTCTCTTGCGCTTTTTCGCGGATAGAACAAGTATTTAGTAGTAGTACGTCTGCTTCCTCAGGTACTTCTGTTAGCTCGTAGCCATTTGCGGCATTTAGCAGGTCAGCCATTTTTGATGAATCGTATTCATTCATCTGACAGCCCCAAGTTTTAATTAGCAGTTTCTTACTCATTTTATGTTCGCTCGATCGTTAGTTTAATTTAAGGGAGCAAATCGCCCAGTGTTTCTCCGCCGAATCTCTCTGCATTGGCAATAAATTTGGTTTGCTCAAGCTGTAGGGTGGCGGCAAGCGGCGTATTGTACTGCTTTCAAAACCCACTGACTAGTGATCGTGTGAAATCTCTTTCGTGCCAGTTCTAGCAAGGGATTTGCCCATAAGCGGGATAAGGTTTTTGGTTACAATTTAGTAATGAAAACGTACAATGAAAAATAGTCGGAAAATCAAATTGATAAAGTGTGAAAAATGAACAGTTATGACATTGTGGTTATTGGCGGAGGCATGGTCGGTGCAGCAACGGCTATCGGGTTTGCAAAGCAAGGCAAACGAGTTGCGGTGATAGAAGGTCAGGAGCCTGCCGAATTTGATGCATCTCAGCCTTTAGATATACGTGTCTCAGCAATTTCTCAAACTTCCGTTGATTTGCTCAATGACTTAGGTGCTTGGCAGCATACGGCGTCTATGCGAGTTTGCCCGTATAAGCGCCTTGAAACTTGGGAACACCCTGAGTGCCGAACTCGGTTTGATGCGCAATCACTTGATTTACCTCAGCTGGGCTATATTGTTGAGAACCGATTGATTCAATTGGGGTTATGGGCGGAATTCTCTTCGTACGATAACTTGACGTTACTTTGTCCAGAAAAACTAGACGCTATAGAGTTCGGTGAGCATAACAATAATGTGATCTTACAGTCAGGAATCACGCTGTCGGCCGAATGGGTAATTGGTGCTGATGGCGCGAACTCAATGGTTCGTAATCAAGCTGGTATTGGTATTACCGCTTGGGATTATAGACAAGACTGTATGTTAATTAATGTTGAGACAGCAGCTTCTCAGCAAGATATCACATGGCAGCAGTTTACACCGAGTGGTCCTCGTTCATTCCTACCTCTGAGCTCTCTTATTGAAGAGGGGAAAGAAGTAGGGCAAGGCTCATTAGTTTGGTATGACTCTCCAAAACGAATTCGCCAGTTATCAGCGATGAACAACGCGCAACTTAAGGCTGAAGTACTAAGTCATTTTCCTACAGAGCTAGGTGATGTGACCATTTTACAAAAAGGTTCGTTCCCACTGACCCGTAGACACGCACAACAATATTATAAAAATAGATGTGTTTTGGTCGGAGATTCAGCTCACACGATTAACCCACTGGCTGGGCAAGGCGTAAACTTAGGTTTTAAAGATGTTGCAGCGTTATTAGACGTCGCGAGCAATGAATCGACTTTATCTGATAAAGCACTGAGACAATATGAGTTACGCCGTAGAGGTGACAACTTATTAATGCAAAGTGGAATGGACTTTTTCTACAAGAGTTTCAGTAATGATATTGGACCTTTAAAGTTTGCCCGTAATGCTGCGTTAAAGCTTGCAGAACACTCCGGCCCTGTTAAGGCTCAAGTTCTTAAGTATGCCTTAGGCTTATAATCATAAGTAAGAGAAAGGAGAGCATTGCTCTCCTTTTTTGTTTTTCTGAAAATGAGCCTTATCGTTAGTACTCACTTACTTACTATTTCATGGCCGTAATACAAACTGGTGCATCAAGGCAAATAGAATGGCCACTGTATGTCAGCTCTCCGGTCTCTTTGTTTCTTCTAAAACTCGTCAGATTATTGGAGTGCTGGTTGGCTACCACGATCCATTGATCATCTTCTGTGATATAGAAATCGCGAGGGAACTTTCCTTGTGTTGAGCTACTGGATCGGAACTGAATGGTTTTGTCTTTCGGATTAACACTAAAACAACTGAGCTTTGACTGGTGTCGGCAGGATACGTATAAGAACTTTTCATCAGAAGAAAGCCTAATTGCGGCTGCAGCTTCTCCCTTTTCTTCGTTCGGTAGTGCGTCGACTTCCTGTATAACTTCCCACTTCCCTAATATTTTCTTTAGTACCAGTATCGTTTCAGAAAGCTCACATACAACATAGGCATGAGTTTCTTTTTGATTAAATACTAGGTGGCGAGGACCGTTTCCTTTTGGAACGTTCAACTGCAGAATAGGCTGTTGCAAAATGTCATCTTGCTCTTCATCAAAACAGTAAAAGCTCACAGTATCTGAACCAAGATCTACGGTTGCGAAATGAGGGGAATGCTTTAAGAACACAGCTTGATGAGCATGTGGCCCCGCTTGCCTATCAGTATTTGGCCCAGAGCCACTCTGGGTAATGGTTGAAAGGTGAGAGTCTATCGTGCCGTTGATATTCAGGGAGAAAACATCATAGTTACCGGAAGAGTACTGAGAAGTAATGATGTACTTCCCAGAAGGGGCGAGAGAAATATGGCACGGGTGATCTCCTGATATCTTGAATGTACAGCTAGGCTTATCGGCTCCGGGCTTGGGAATAAACGACAGAGTCGGGTTAGAAGCCAGTTCAACTTCGGAAATCACATAGTGTCCAGCTTCAGTCGAAGCAATAAAAGATGGGTTTCGCTCTGTATGAATAAGGCTAAGAGAGGAAAGTATGCCAGTATCCGGGTTGAATAATACTTGATAGATACCTTCGCTAGAGCTAGGTGAGTCAGTATAGCAGCCGATGCTAAGAGGAATTGTATTCATTATAGACGTCATGTTGGTGTCGAGAGTACACCATTGTCTTATAAATTATTGAAATTAAAGAGTAGGGGATAAGCGTTTGTTAGTGATGCGCGCAGCAATTTTTCATTTTGCTCATAAAAGAAAACCCAGCTAAAAGCTGGGTTTCTAATGATGGTGCGGTCGGAGAGACTTGAACTCTCACACCTTGCGGCGCCAGAACCTAAATCTGGTGCGTCTACCAATTCCGCCACGACCGCAGCAAATTTTATAGTTGTATCGAGTATTGGTGACTCAATATAACGTTGTAATAGTGGCTGGGCTACCTGGATTCGAACCAGGGAATGCCGGCATCAAAAGCCGGTGCCTTACCGCTTGGCGATAGCCC
>NZ_JBHZSF010000011.1:0-181779 GCF_043642225.1 Vibrio profundi
GACCGAAGAGCAAGACGGCACTTGGAGCTTCACGCCGAGCGCGGAGCTGGAAGACGGCACTTACGACTTGAGCGTGAAAGTAACGGACGATGCGGGTAATAGCGCGACGTCGACCGAGCTTGAAGTGACCATCGATACGGTCGCAGGGGCTCAAATAGATATTGATATAATTACTGGTGACGGGATTTTGAATTCAGAGGAATCTACCTCTGATATTGAGATAACGGGCAAAGTTGATGGGGACGCCACAACTGGTGACTTTGTTCATATTTACGTTGGAACTGGAGTGGATAAAATACTTATCGGTTCAACAGTAGTACTTGCTGACAATACTTATAAGTTTGTTACTGAAGGCTCGAACCTAGTGATGGGTAACCCCGCTAGCATTACAGCGACTGTTTCTGGGACGGATGCGGCAGGAAATAACTTCATCGCAACGAGCACTGAACCTTACTTTGTCTTTACTGAAATTCCAGAAGCACCTGCCATTATTAATATTTCTGATGATTCTTCTGGTAGCGATTATTCAATAGTTACGCTTCGCGGTACTGGCGAACCAGGTTCAACGATTATCCTATTCGATGAAGATCAGAACCCGGTTAACGTAGCGCCGATTATTGTTGGAAACGATGGAAGTTGGAGTACAGATATATCGAATTTGTCTAATACTGGGATTAATGACAATGAGTTTTTCACAGCTAAGCAAGTTGATGACTACGGTAATACAAGCAGTTCATCTAATACTGTTCATTATTACCATGGTGATTTCGATCCAGCACAGCAAGAAGCGAGTGATGACTTTGTTCTATTGGGAGCGGGTGATGACCAGTTTAATGCGACGTTAGATGATACTGACGATAGACTAGTGGTTGATGGTGGTTCAGGTACAGACAAAGCGGTCTTCGACTTTACGTTGGATTCTTCAGTTGTCGTTCTTAATGCCGACGGGTCCGTGTCTATCACCGAAAGCAATGGTGATGTTAATACGTTTATTGAATTTGAAAGCTTTGAATTTACCGACGTAACTAAGACATTTGACGAACTATTTGCACCAACAGTAATTCTAGACCGTGACGAAGATGACATTATCAACAGTGATCGCTCGGTTGTATCATATGATGTTTCTCTTCCTGTCGGTGTTGTTATTGGTGCGACTCTGTCAGTTGCTGTTGAAGGTCAAGTAGTAGAGACTAAAGTTATTACTCAGGCTGATATTGACTCTGGAACTCTCTCATTTGATGTCAACCCAGGCGTTGTTTCTGACGGTCAATTGAATATTGTGGCCGAGTTGGTTTATCCGAACCAACCAGCAGGTAGTGAGTTTAGCAGTACGGACTCGTTGTTTACTAACGAAGCTCCGGTCGCATCAGACTTCTCAATTGATCTCGGAACAGAGCAATCAGCTCAATTCACATTTGAGCCTCATATTAGTGATACTGAAGATGACGCTAGTAGTACTGATTCAAAAGGCATTAAAGTTACCGTTAGTGAGCTACCTGAATTTGGTGATCTATATGTCGTCGAGGGTAATACACGTACGTTGGTCGACGAAAACACCGTTTTAGAGGAAGACTCACAGATTGTGTATGAGCTTGACTCGACTGTTAACTCAGATTTGTCTTTTAACGCTTCAGAAGATTTTGCGAATATAGATGGAAGCCAGACGACTTACAGCCTCGATAGCGGTGTTGTAATATCTGGCGGGCGTTTTGATGGTGATAAGCCAGATTCTTCGAGTCACCTAACACCTGAAACACTCCATTATGATGACGTAGTCGGTGAGACAGGGCTAGGTGTCGGAGATAGTGAATTAGACGTTTCAACTAAGGACTATATATCTGTTGATTTTTCTAACGTCGGTTCAGGCAGCGGCGCTGACGTAACGGTTACCGAGGTTAATATAGACTTTGGCAGTGTTTGGGCACATTATGCGGATTACCATGAAGCTGACGCCGAGATTCAAGTTTTACTATTTAAAGATGGTGTTCAAGTTGGTGATGATCCATATGTATTCGACCATGACACGAATTCTGCTGTCTATGACACTACAGGTGAATTTACTGCGAACATTCAGCTAGATAGTGGTTTCGATGAAATTCGAGTTTATACAGTTCATAGTGACGAATCGACCGTATCTAACTCAAACATTACTCTTCAAGGTGTTGAAGTCGTTGATGCGATTGTCTCAGAAGACATTTCATATACGGCAATTGACAGCGATAAAGGAACTGACGATGGTGTAATTACCATTACAACGTCTAGCACTCAGGCTTCGACTAATCGTGCTCCTATTGTTAATGACTCTCAATTTACTGCGTCAGATGAAGACAAGACCGTTAGTTTGTCTTTAGATACTTTGAGCATCGTCGATCCTGACGGAGACGAAACTTATATTACCGACGTTACTGTTGCCCCATCTTATGGTTCGATTCAATTGACGACAGATGCTGAAGGCAAGGTTACTGCGGCAGAGTTTACACCAGCAACCGACAAACACTTTGATAGTGTTCCGTTTACAGTGTCTGTGTCTGATGGCGTTCATACTAGTACTGGTACCTCGACACTTGTGGTTAATGCTGTAGCAGATGCGCCGAATGTAACTGCGGTATTCGGTGAGGCTTCGAACGTAACGATTAGCGATGCTTTACATAGTAAGTTGGTTAACGCTAATGCCAATACTACGTTTACACAAAGTGATTATTCGGAGCTCGGACATACAGTATTGAATAAATACGGGCAAGCGACCGGAACTGTTGGAAATGATCTGATAGTTGGTGCTGATGTTGCGTCCGGTGACAGTTTGATTGGTGATGCCAATACCGATCCTGGTGGTACAGGTTCTGATATCTTCGTTGGTCGCGATGGCGATGACCATATCACTGGCGGTACAGGTTCTCTTGATTCTGATGATGCTGTTGACACCGCAGTCTATGAAGGCAACTTTTCTGAGTATGACCTAACCTTCGTTGGTGATACGACAACGTTACACGATTGGACGATTGTAGATAGTTTAAATCGTGATACGCCAGAATATGGCAGCACTGGCGACAAGCTATACCAAATCGAGCGTTTGATATTCGCAGATGCCATTGTTGAGCTTAATGAAGACGGAACATTCAATGTTGTCCAAGAGGTTGCCTTATCTGTTACTGCGACGGTAGCGGATACTGACGGTAGTGAATATTTGGACGAAATTAAGATAACTGGGCTTCCGGAATCTGCTGAAATCGTTGATAAAGACACCGGAACTGTTATTGGTGGCTTTGTGACGGTAAATAACGAATCCGTCTGGGTCATTGATATTGTTGGGGAATCGACACAACATATCGACTATAACAACCTTGTTGTTACAGGTGCGTCTGGAGAGAATCTAGACCTCGATATAGAAGTCGTTGCTGTGGATGCTAACAATACGACTGCTAGTACAAGTGTCAACGTAGCTGAAACCAATGATGTGATGGCAGATCAAGGTGGGAGTGTTCCTACTACACTTATTTCTTTGATTATCGACTCCTCTGGAAGTATGGCTAGCACCCCTAGTGGGCTTTCGGACATGCGAATTGAATATGTCTTAGATGCTTCCATTAGTCTTCTACAAAATGTTGCTTCTCAAGAAGGTAGCCAAGACGTATTGGTGCAATTGATTGATTTTGATTCAGATGCATCTAGTACCGCTTGGAAAACAGTAGATGAAGCCATTGCAATCCTGACTACTGCTAAAAACGGTGTTGATGATTACGGTTACAATGGAATCTTTGATGCTGAGGGTGGTACTGATTATGAAGATGCAGCTGAAGCAGCAATCGATGGTTATAACTCTGCGCCAGTTTCATCAATGAACCCTGATGATGTAAATGGTGTTGTTTACTTCTTGAGTGACGGTAGAAACAACGGCGGTTGGGATAGTGACATTAATACTGACTGGGATAGTTTCATTGCCGATAAAGATGTGACCGCAGTCGGCGTGGGGAACGCGAATAACGTTCCAGCTAACGGGCTTAATGAAGTCGCAGGTAGTAACGGGAAAGTTGTTTACATTCCTGACTCATTGATAACTACTGAGCTTCCGAAGTTACGTCCTACTATTGGTATCGCTGGTTCGCTATTGTTAGCGCTTTCTGGTTTGGATGCGGTTGCTGTTATGATTGACGATTCAAAAGCTTCAGTAATTCAAAAAGTTGATTCTGATGGCACAATAGTCAATCTTCCAACAGGTCTTTCATTTACCAAAGACAGCGTTGGTAATGAATTAGTTGTTGATACTGGATACGGCGAGTTCCGTATCGGTCAAGATGGTTCTTATTACTTCCAGCCTTCAAGTGAAAGTCAGCCTATAGAGGCAGGAAAAGCAGTAGCATTTGAAATTCTTGTTACCGTTGAAGACACTGATGGCGTTCAATCACAACAGCTTGTTACTTTGAATCTTAGTCCTAATGGTGAAGTTAATATTGCACCGACGTCTTCATTTAATGCATCAACTGGAGATGATCAGTACCAAGGTACAGACGGTGACGATATTATTCTGGGTCACGCTGGAAATGATGTCCTGCTTGGCGCTGATGGCGATGATATTTTGTTAGGCGGTGCGGGTGATGACACTATCTATGGCGGAGAAGGTAACGATATCTTAATCGGTGGTCAAGGCAGTGATATTCTCACCGGTGACGAAGGGGACGATATCTTTAAGTGGTTAGATGAGCCTTTGAGCAATCACGAAGATATTATTACTGACTTTGAAGTTGGAAAAGACCACATCGATTTGTCAGAACTTCTACACGACGATAACACTATGGAAGAACTGTTAGGTCACCTGACAGCTGAGATTAAAGGTAATGATGTCGAAATTGTAGTGACAAATGACCAAGGTACACAGAAAATCGTGTTAGAAGATCAGGCTACTAACTTAAGTGGTTTGGCTGGAGGTGATAATGTTTATGAAGGGGCAGAACTCACAAACCTGGTTAACACGTTGATGATTAATCTACCAGACTAAGATTAGTTTATACAAAAAGGGCCGAAAGGCCCTTTTTCATTTTTGTGCATGGAGAAGGAGTAAACAATTAAAGCACTTTACAAGCAAAGCCTTTTAGATAAAAACCTTCTGGGTAAGCTGTGTCCGTTAAATGGTCAGCTGCTTGTTCAAAGCGTTCTACAAACTTCACACTACGTCCAGCATCAAGTGCTGCATCTGCGATGATTTTTTGGAATAAGTCTGTTCCCATTAAACCAGAACATGAGTAAGTCAACAGCGTGCCACCAGGCTTCAAAATTTGCATTGCTAACATGTTAATGTCTTTATAACCGTTAGCTCCAGAGGTTAGGTTGTTTTTGCTCGAGACGAATTTTGGCGGGTCCATGATAACCACATCAAATTTCGTACCTTGGTCTCGATACTCGCGAAGTAACTTGAATACGTCTGCGTTTAAGAAAACAGCACGCTTTTTAGAGATGTCGAACTGGTTGATTTCGGCATTATGTTTAGCGGTATCAAGTGCTGGTTGCGATACGTCTGCATTGATAACTCGTTTTGCGTTGCCTTTAAGCGCGTATAAACCAAAACCACCGGTGTAAGAGAAACAGTTTAATACGTCTTTTCCATTTACGTATTTCATTGCTTCCTTACGGCTATCACGTTGATCGAGATAAAAGCCAGTTTTGTGGCCTTCAACGATATCAACACTAATCTTTACGCCATTTTCTTCAATCACAACGGATTTTGGAGGCTCTTCGCCATGAAGTACGCCAACAGCTTGCTCTAGTCCTTCCTTTTTACGAACAGCCACATCAGAGCGTTCATAGACATGGCAGTTAGGAAAACAATGAACAAGTGCTTTGACTAGAGTTGGTTTGTTTAGCTCAGCACCAGCGCTTAACAGTTGGCATACCAAGTAATCTTGATATTTATCTATAGTTATTCCCGGAAGGCCATCTGACTCAGCTGCAATTAGGCGATAACCTGTAAGACCATCACGCTCAATAATATCTTCACGAAGGAGCTGAGCATTCTCAATACGTTTGATAAAGAAATTTAGGTCAATTTCTTCTTTTTCAAAGCTCCAAACACGAGCTCTGATTTGAGATGAAGGTGAATAAGCAGCTTTAGCTAGCCATTTGCCATTTTGAGCATAAACATCGACAGTTTCACCTTGTTTTGGCTCGCCCTCAACTTTGTCGATGCCGCGAGAGAATACCCAAGGGTGCTTACGGCGCAATGATTTGTCTCGGCCTTTAGCTAGATAAATTGCTGGAGTCATAGTTAGATCTTTTAATTGTCTTCGAAGGGGCTGTATTGTCGTGGATGCGTCGATGAAAAGCAAATATGAAAAAGGGCTGCGATTGCAGCCCTTTTGTTAAGTAAAGTAAGTTACGCTTTTAGGCCAGTTAATAGACCTTCCATAGAATCACTTTGTTTACGTAACTGATCGACGTTGTTATTTGTCATGCTGATCATTTCGCAAACGTTATTGGATTGATTTCGAATTTCTTCTACGCTGTGTGCGATGTTGTCAGCTACCACGCCTTGTTCTTCAGCTGCAGTTGCAATTTGTGTACTACTGTCAGAGATAGTTTGGTTTTTCTCTGCTAAAGAGCCAATCTCAACGTTCACTTCAGCCATTAAGTTTTGACCTTCGTTAGCGTTAGTTACGGTCACTTCCATTAGCTTGGTCAGTGACTGGCTGTTGCGTTGCAAAGCTTCGATCATGGTTTGAATTTCAACAGTTGCTTGCTGCGTACGTCCTGCCAAAGCTCGAACTTCGTCTGCTACCACCGCAAAACCGCGACCTTGCTCTCCCGCACGTGCAGCCTCAATCGCCGCGTTTAACGCAAGTAAATTAGTTTGTTCTGAGATTGCGTTGATGGTTGTTACAACTTCATCAATCTGAGCAGCATTTGCATCTAATTCTTCAACTGCCTGAGAAGCAGATTGAATTTCATTTGAGAGATTGGAAATAGAATTCAGGGTGTTAGATACCTTAACTTGACCACTTTGAGCCACGCCACGTGCATCCATAGTTTGGGAGCTTGATTCATGAGCAAGGTTAGCCACTTCTCTAATTGTTGCTGCCATTTGCTCTGTTGCGCTCGCCAAACCGTTCAAATGCTCCTGTTGAGTGTTCGAAATTTCAGAGCTTTGTTGTGTAGAGAGGTTTAAATCTGAACTGATTTGTTGCATCAAAGCGACGGACTCTTGGATAGAAAGCACCATTTGTTGTTCACGCTCAGCCACTTTATCAATAGTAATTGCGATTTCGCTGAACTCGTCTCTAACAGGGAAGTAGTTCATGCGGCTTGTGAGATCACCACTTGCAAGTGTATTTAATGACTTGTTCATAGCAAACATTGCACCGCCGATGAACGTCATGATGTAGTAAACACCTAAAGCTATCAGTGACAATGTCACAGCAATAATAGTGACTTGAGTTGTCGTCAGAGATGTCCACAGGTCTTGATCATGAGTTGCGACTAGGCTAAATGCTCCATTCATTACAGAAATAGAACCAGCACCAGAACCGATAGAAATCGTATCGGAGTTTCTTAGCAAATTCGCGACTTGTTCACGAGTTAAATCGCCAGCTTCGATTAAGCTTTTCATGAGTTGAAGCTCATCTTGATATAAATGTGCAAGTAGAGAGTCAGCTGCACTATCTAAAACGAGAGTAAGGATTATTAAGGCGATGAGTGGGAGGAGGAAAAGTAAGTAAAACTTTTCTTGGATTTTTAGGTGAATGAGATACTTGTCAATCCATCGAAACGGCATTTCTTTCATAATTATTGCTCTCAGTGTATTGCTTTCACATAGTGTATTTTTGAATAGATCTTAATAACTATATCATTTATGAGAATTTAGAGGCAATGTTATGAAACATAAATGCAAACTCTACATCGTTTCTGGGATCGTACAAGGGGTGGGCTTTCGTTACTTTACTAGAGAGCAAGCCGTGAAACTTGGAATAACTGGTTATGCTAAAAACTTATCCAATGGCGACGTGGAGGTGTTAGCTAATGGCGAAGAAGAAAAAGTTATTCTTCTAGGGAAGTGGCTTGAAACTGGGCCTAAGACCGCTTTGGTAGAGAATGTTAGAGAGTTAGGAGATAGCTTGGAATCAACGACTTCTGAATTTGAAATACTGTAGAGCCAAGCCGCTACAGTATTTCAGATTAAACAAGTTATAGATAGGTAGGCGACTACCGCTTACAGACACTTTGCTGGCTTTGGTAAGCCTGCAAGTTTTGTTGCCTGTTTTGCTGGCCCTTTTTTGAATAATTTAAAAAGGTATTTACTGTTACCTTTTTCAGGGCCATGTGCCTTTTCCATTGCTTTGACTAACATACGGACTGCTGGAGAGGTGTTGAACTCTTCGTAGAAATCACGCACGAAATGGACTACTTCAAGGTGAGCTTCAGTTAACTCGATACCTTCATCGTCAGCTAGGATTTGGATCATTCCTTCTTCCCATTGTGTGTGATCGAGTAGGTAGCCCTGTGCGTCGGTTTCTATTTGATTGCCTTGATATTCAAACATGCGATTGTCCATTAAACATTGTAACTTTTATCTTTAGGGTACATGAGCGTGTGCGCTTTTCCCAAGTATTATTGGTTCAGCGGGAATAAAAAAGCCCAAGAGGTTAACTCTTGGGCTTGTATTTTTGTGACTGGCTAAATATTAGTCGTCGCTATTCATGATGCCTAGGATGCTTAGTAGGCTGATGAAAATGTTGTAGATAGATACGTATAGGCTAACAGTCGCTGAGATGTAGTTTGTTTCACCACCACGGATGATGTTTTGCGTTGTAAGTAAGATAACACCAGTCGAGAACAAGATGAACATGCCGCTCATTGCCAAAGATAGTAGAGGCATTTGCAGGAAGATATTCGCAACCATACCCACAAGCAGAACAACGAAACCAGCTAATAGCATACCGTTAAGGAATGACAGGTCACGCTTAGTTGTCAGAGCGTAAGCTGATGCGCCCATGAACGCCAGTGCTGTACCACCAAGAGCAGTTAGGATGACGTCACCCATACCTGCGCCCACATACATATTTAAGATTGGACCGATTGTGTAGCCTAGGAAACCCGTGAACAGGAATGTAAAGACTAGGCCCATGCTGTTGTCACGGTTTTTCTCAGTTAAGAAAAGTAGGCCGTAGAAGCCAACTAGCATGATGATAATACCAGGACGAGGTAAGTTCATCGCCATAGATACGCCTGCTACAACAGCAGACCAAAGTAGTGTCATAGAAAGTAGAGCGTAGGTGTTACGCAATACTTTATTGGTTTGCAAAGCACTTTCTTTAGTTGCTGTGCGAGTAAACATAGGGCTGTTCATAATCTTCCTCGTAAGGTGACTTCATAGTTATTAGTTCATTTATGGGGCTGAAAGTTCAGAAAATCAAGTCTTTCATTCCCTATGAGTAAATAAAATAATAATCAAAATAACTGGTTAAGTGTTTTTGAAGGTGTAACACAATGTTACTGCTTTCGACATTATAAACAAAAAGGCGACCTAAGCCGCCTTTCGATATAACATTTACAACATATTAGTGATGTAAAATTTGGCTTAGGAAGTTCTGAGTACGATCTGATTGTGGATTTTCAAAGAAATCTACAGGATTATTTTCCTCAATGATTTCCCCCGCATCCATAAAGATCACCCTGTCGGCAACTTCTTTCGCGAAGCCCATTTCATGCGTAACACAAAGCATGGTCATACCTTCTTCAGCAAGCTCTACCATTACATCCAGTACTTCACGAACCATTTCTGGATCGAGTGCTGAAGTTGGTTCATCAAATAGCATGACTTGTGGGCTCATGCAAAGGGAACGAGCGATAGCTACACGTTGTTGCTGGCCACCAGACAATTGCCCCGGGAATTTGTCGGCTTGATCTGGGATTTTAACCCTTTCAAGATATTTCATTGCAATTGCTTCCGCTTCTTCTTTAGGCATTTTCTTCACCCAAATAGGAGCCAATGTGCAGTTTTCTAAAACAGTAAGGTGAGGGAAAAGGTTAAAGTGTTGGAAACACATGCCCACTTCACGTCTTACCGCTTCGATATTCTTGAGATCTTCAGTCAGCTCATTACCCGACACGAAAATATGGCCTTTTTGGTGCTCTTCTAAACGGTTAATACAGCGAATCATGGTTGATTTACCTGAACCTGAAGGACCACAAATTACAATTTTTTCGCCTTTTTTAACTTCAAGATTGATATTTTTTAGTACGTGGAATTCGCCATACCATTTATTCATGTCCTTCAATTCGATCATGAGTTCTTGTGAATTATTGTCTTGTTGCTGCGTCATAATACGTCCTTGATCTTCTTAATTATCGTTTGTGACCGGTGTGAAGTTTGTTTTCTAGCCAAATCGAGTATCTCGACATGCCAAAACAGAACACCCAGAACACTAACGCGACAAATACATAACTTTCTGTTGCAAAACCTAACCACTCAGGGTCGGTGTTCGCTGCTTGTCCGATACCCAGTACATCGAACATACCGATGATGAGAACCAGACTTGTATCTTTAAACAACCCAATAAAGGTGTTTACGATTGAAGGAATTGTAATTTTTAAAGCTTGAGGAAGAATGATTAGTCCCATCTTCTTCCAATAGGTTAACCCTAGAGCATCTGCGGCTTCGTATTGGCCTTTTGGTATTGCTTGTAAGCCACCACGAACTACTTCTGCCATGTATGCCGCACTAAAGAGTACAACACCAATTAGGGCACGGATTAATTTGTCTGTCTCTGATCCTTCGGTAAGGAAAAGAGGGAGCATTACCGATGCCATGAACAGTACCGTGATAAGCGGAACGCCACGCCAAATTTCGATGTAAACCGTACACATACTACGTATGATTGGCATCTCTGAACGTCGACCTAAAGCAAGCGCGACACCAATCGGTAACGATACCACGATACCAACAAGCGCGATGATTAGTGTGACCAGTAAGCCGCCCCATTTATGGGTTTCCACAACTTCAAGTCCAAAGACGCCACCATAGAGTAAGCCTGCGATCAGGAACGGGTAAATATTCACGAAGAACAGCCAAATCCAAGTACGTTTCGGTGTTCTTTCGTAAGCGAGTAAGCCAACGAAAATAGCTAAGGTGAAGTAAAATAGGCGAGGGCGCCACAGCTCTGCTTCTGGATAGAAGCCATACATAAACTGTTCCCAGCGCACGCTGATAAATACCCAACAAGCACCATCGCTAGTACATGCATCGCGTGTGGTTCCAATCCAGTCTGCGTTGATAAATGCCCAATCTAGGACAGTCCATACCAAAGACAGTGCAAAATAGCCTAAAACTACAGTCACAACGCTGTTTACTGGGCCATTGAATAGGTTTTTTCTTAGCCAACCTACCAAACCTACCGTATTAGCCGGTGGCGGAAGATCAGGTTGAAATTGATGTACACTCATCTTATCTCTCCACCAAAGCTACTTTACGGTTATAAACGTTCATCAATGCAGAAGTAAGCAAACTTAGGGTTAAGTAAACTCCCATCGTCATCGCAATGATTTCAATCGCTTGTCCCGTTTGGTTTAAGGTTGTACCAGCAAATACAGAAACTAGGTCAGGGTAACCAATCGCCATAGCAAGCGAAGAGTTCTTAGTTAAATTCAAGAATTGGCTAGTTAGTGGTGGAATAATGATTCTTAATGCTTGAGGAATGATTACAAGCTTAAGAGTTCGCGAGCGTGGAATACCTAGAGACATTGCAGCCTCTGTTTGTCCGTGACTCACGGCGTTGATACCCGAACGAACGATCTCGGCGATAAATGATGCGGTATAGATACTTAACGCCAACATTAGAGCCGCTAACTCTGGAATAATGCTGATACCACCTTTGAAGTTGAACCCTTTTAGCTCAGGGTATTCAGCTGAAATCGGCATGCCCATAATAAAGTAAGTTACTAAAGGTAAACCTACTATTAGAGCTAAAGCGATACGTCCCATAGGGGTTTGTTGGCCAGTTAGCTTTTGTTTGTTGTTGGCCCAAATGTTGATGATGATGGTAGCGATGATGCCTGCTATAAACGCCGCGATAACAATGCTGCTACCTTGTTCGAAAATAGGTGCAGGGAAATATAAACCACGCACATTTAAGAAAATAGCTTCACCTAAGCTCATACTCTGACGAGTAGAAGGGAGTGCTTGTAGTACTGCGAAATACCAGAAAAAGATTTGTAGTAGAAGAGGGATGTTTCGGAATATTTCAATGTATACAGCGGCGAATCGGCTAACTAACCAGTTAGAAGATAGACGCGCAATACCCATAGTAAAGCCGACAACGGTCGCAAGGATTATACCTAGCACCGATACCAAAGCGGTATTCAATAAGCCGATGACAAAGGTTCTACCGTAAGAATAGGTTTCATCGTATTCGACAAGAGTAAGGCCAATACCAAAGCCAGCTTCTTGAGTTAAAAAGTCAAAACCAGTGGCAATACCACGGGCATCCAAATTTGTGAGTGCGTTATTTACAATGGTGTAAATGAAAGCGCCGAGTGCTCCAACTGCAATAAGCTGGAAAACGACCGATCGAAAGGTAGGGTTGTAAAGAAGGTTGGCACTCTTAGCTTGTGGCTTTTCCTGAGATGGAGAAAGAGTTTCATTAGGTTTCATACTGCTATAACCTCAAATCCATTTAATAAATAGGGCGGAAAGCTCCGCCCTAATTTGATACTGATTTTTTATTAACGGATAGGTGGAGCGTACATAAAGCCGCCCGCATTCCATAGTGCGTTTACACCACGAGAAATTTGTAGTGGAGAGCCTGTACCAACAGTACGCTCGAAGCTTTCTCCGTAGTTACCCACTTGCTTGATCACTTGGTAGCCCCAATCATCGCGGATGCCTAAGCCTTTACCTTTAGGACCGTCTACACCAAGAATACGCTTAATATTTGGATCTTTAGATTTAAGCATTTCCTCTGCATTTTTAGATGAGATACCGTACTCTTCCGCATTGATCATTGCAGATAGCGTCCACTTAGCAACGTTGAACCATTTGTCGTCATCTTGGCGAACAACTGGACCAAGTGGTTCTTTAGAAATGATTTCAGGAAGTACTTGTGCAGATGAAGGATCTTTCAAGTTCAGGCGAAGCGCATATAGACCAGATTGGTCTGTTGTTAGCACGTCACAACGACCTGCATCGAAACCTTTAGAGGTTTGAGCTGCTGTATCAAATACAACTGGCTTGTATGACATACCACTATTACGGAAGTAGTCCGCAAGGTTTAGCTCTGTTGTTGTACCAGATTGAACACATACAGATGCGCCATCCAGTTCTTTAGCACTCTTAAGACCAAGATCTTTCTTAACCATGAAGCCTTGGCCATCGTAATAGTTAACGCCCACAAAGTTTAGACCAAGGGCTGTATCACGGTGAAGTGTCCAAGTTGTGTTACGTGAAAGTACGTCAATCTCACCCGATTGAAGTGCAGTGAAACGTTCTTTTGCTGTTAATGGTACATATTTTACTTTTGATTTATCACCAAGTACTGCAGCAGCAAGAGCTTGACAATACTCAACATCAATTCCTTCCCATTCACCTTTTGAGTTAGGGTTAGAGAACCCTGGAAGCCCCGTACTTACACCACAAGTTAAAAAGCCTTGAGATGTAACTTTGTCCAGAGTGCTTTCTGCTGCCGATGCTGATGTTGCCATCATTGCAGTTGATGCAGCTACTACTGAAGCAAGAAGTGTTAGTTTATTTGTCATTTGTATCCTTCCTGTATGATCAATGTTAAACCAGGTGACACCTGATACACGTGCTCAATTAAGTTGTGTTTACTATATCTAAGCGTTTGAAATTACGAATCCTGAAGTAATTTGAAACAACCGTTTATAAGATTAGGAAAGGATTTAGAGTTTCACAAACATATAATTTAAAAAGATTTTTGAGTGAAATCACAAATCCGAACACAATTAGAATGACTAAATGTTAACTGAATGTAAATAGTGCAAAAGATCACATTGTTGGTGCAACAGGATTTAGATTTTAAATTTATCAATAGATCAGGCGATTAGTCTGTTTTGGTAATAATCGATTGAAGTTATGGTCTTCAATTAGTTTAAAATTTGGTCGTTAATTGTTTTAAATGGTCTTTGGGTGTTATTAATATGCTCCAAATTTGGTAGCATGAGTGAATAGTTATTTATCAGACTCAAGGAAGAAAATGCGTTATTTTCCACTGTTTTTAGATATTGAAAACAAACCAATATTAGTTGTTGGAGGCGGTGAGGTCGCATGTAGAAAGGTAGATTCATTGTTACGTGCGGGAGCTGCAGTAACTCTTGTTTCACCTAAGGTCGAACCTTACTTGAAAACACTTATAGATGATAAGAAATTACACTGGATTCAGAACTTCTATTCTTCGCAACTTATCTCTCCTGATTATTTGCAAGTTTGGGCGACGACAGACAACCCAGAGCTTAATCATCAAGTTCATAGAGATGCAAAAAAATTGGGTATTCTCGTTAATGTCGTAGATGACTTACCATATTGTGATTTTATTACACCGTCTATGATAAATAGAGGCCGTATACAAATTGCTGTTTCCAGCGGTGGCTCTTCTCCGGTACTAGTTAGAAACATTCGCGAAAAGCTTGAAACTGCGCTTCCCCAAAACTTATCGTTACTAGCAGACTTTGGTGCGTCTAAACGAAACTCAATTAAAGATTATTTCTTAACAGTAGATGAAAGGCGTAAATTCTGGGAAAGCTACTTGTCTTCACCTGAGGTGGAACAAGCACAAGACAGGGAAACGTTAGAATCGCTTTACCAAAAGGCGTTGGAACAGGGGATTGATAGTAAGGCTAGAGTGACTTGGATAGATTTTGGCGCTGATGTTGAGCTGCTATCAATTAAAGCGTTAAGGCTAATGCAAGAAGCGGAATTTGTTTTATATCCAGAGCAATGCCCGTTTTCCTTTATTGACCTATGCCGACGTGATGCTGAGCGTGATACTTATAAGGGCAGTGGTGAACTGTCTACATTATTGGAAAAGGCGAAAAACGAAAGCTTGCGTGTGTGTATCTTTGTACCACCCGGTGACTCATCGTTCAATTTACTTATCGGAAATGACCTGCGACTTACTGTATCGTCAGAATATTAAAAAAGGCCTCTATTATAGAGGCCTTTTATTTACTTGAAACTTGCTACGTTAATCGCGGAAGTTTTCAAACTGGAAAGGCTGTCCTAGTTCACCGTTGCGAACTAAAGCCATTACCGCTTGCAGGTCATCGCGCTTCTTACCGGTTACGCGAACTTTCTCACCTTGAATTGAAGCTTGCACTTTGATTTTATTGTCTTTAATCAGCTTAACAATCTTCTTCGCTACAGGCGTTTCAATGCCTTGTTTGAAAATGATGTTTTGGTGCCAGAATTTACCTGACTGATCGGCATTTTGTGACTCCATTGCACTAACATCCACACCACGTTTAGTTAGATTACCACGGAGAATATCGCGAAGTTGATTAAGTTGAAAATCATGTTCTGCAGAAAGCTTTACGGCTTCGTCTTTGTACTCGAAGCTAGCTTCAACACCACGGAAATCAAAACGTGTAGCGAGTTCACGATTAGCGTTGTCAACGGCGTTGCGCACTTCAACCGTATCGATTTCAGAAATAATGTCAAATGAAGGCATTGTTCTATGTTCCTTAATCTAAATTGCGTTCTTTAATAGCATTCGCCAAGATTTCTAGCATCTTAGCTGTATCACCCCAGCTTAAGCATGGGTCAGTGATGGACTTGCCATATTCAAGGTTGTTTATGTCAGTCATTGGTTGATTGCCTTCTTCGATAAAGCTTTCAGCCATAATTCCTGCAATTTGGTTTTTGCCGGACTTGATTTGTACTGCAATATCTTCAGCCACTTCAAGCTGCTTACGGTGTTGTTTCTGGCAGTTAGCGTGACTGAAATCAACGACTAAACGTTGTGGCAAGTCGAACTGTGCCAGTTGTTCACAGGCATCATTTACTGAGTCAGCATCGAAGTTTGGACCCTTGTCTCCACCACGTAAAATAACGTGCCCGTATGGGTTACCAGATGTACGGTATACCGTCATTCTGCCGTTTTTGTCCGGAGAGTAGAAGTAGTGAGACGCTTGAGAAGCACGGATCGCATCGATGGCGATCTTCACATTGCCATTTGTCGCGTTTTTGAAACCGACTGGGCAAGAAAGGGCTGAGGCCATTTCACGGTGAATTTGTGATTCTGTTGTACGAGCGCCAATAGCGCCCCATGTGATTAGATCGGCGATGTATTGACCTGTGATCATATCTAAAAACTCGGTAGCAGTAGCTAGACCAAGTTTATTAATATCTAACAACAGTTTACGTGCTTTGTTTAAACCTGCTTCAAGCGCATACGAGCCGTCTAGGTTAGGGTCTGTGATTAGGCCTTTCCAACCAACAACAGTGCGAGGTTTTTCAAAGTAAGTTCTCATTACCACGAACAACTCATCATTGTATTGTTCTTGAATCTTACTTAGGCGCTCAGCGTAATCGAGCGCGGCATCAGTATCGTGTACTGAACAAGGGCCAACAATAACCAGTAATCGGTTATCACGACCTGTTAGAATATCTTCAATTTGACGACGAGACGTTGCAATACGTTCAGCAACATCATCTGTAATGGGATGTGCAGAGCCTAATTCGGCAGGAGTTGGCATTGGCCCTAAGGCTTGTGTTCTCAACTCATCAGTTTTTAATGGCATGTGATAGCTTTTATTTCTATTGCGAAGCAGTAAAGATAACGGAATTGCACTTAGGAATAAACTCCTTAACGTCAATCTTATCTATCATTAATACAATAATGGCTATTTTATCAGTTGGTTGACTCTAAAAGTATGATTAGTGCTTGTATTCGTTAGCTTCACTCGGTATTTTCGAATCACACAACATAAAAATCGCTGGAGCAGCAATGACCCAAGAAAATCAAGGCGATCTTCACCCAGAATTAGTGCTTGGTGATGTCTTACCGTCTTACGATGATAATAATAATTCAGACCACCTTTATGTTTCTCTTTCTGAACTAGTGATGGAGCGTATCTTCTATCACCCTAGTATCGAAAATCATTTGGACTCCCTTTCAGAACTCGACAAGTCCTCACTAGAAGCAATCTTAAACGGTAAAACGGCCTCAGAGCATTTTGTTGATACTTTAGTGTCAGCGATTCAAGGGACGATTTCTCCAACTCATAAAACGATTAGAGTTTGTCTGAGTGGCGCAGACAGTTACGCGTATAACTCATTGATCGGTGGATCAAACGTTGAAAGTGAAGTGAACCCAGCTTTGGGCTTACGAGGCGTGTCCTTGTATGCGACTGAAGCATACAGCCATGCTTTTGCTTTAGAGTGCGTAGTGATCAAAACGTTGCGTGAGCAAGGCTTGAATATTGAAGTCGTAGTTCCTTTCGTTCGTATGTTAAGTGATGCGGCTAAAATTATTGATTTACTTGCTGAGCAAGCTTTGCCTCGCGGCTTGAACGGGCTAAAAGTTTTATTCTCATGTGATGTTCCTTCGTCGGTATTGTTGGCGGAACGCTTGCTGCACTATTTTGATGGTGTCGTGGTCAATGTTGATAACTTGGCTCAGTTTGCGTTGGGCGTAGATAAACAGAATGAACAGCAACAGTATCAATTTGATCCTCAAAATGAATCTGTGATTACGTTAGTTGATATGATGGTTAAAGCTGCTCAACATACTAAAAAGCCAGTACTTTTAGTTACTCAAGGTTTATCCGGTTATCCTAAGCTTCAAGGGTATATTTCGGATCTAGAGAATGTAGATACTGTAGTTACGGCGTAACTGTAATGTAGTTCGTAATAGTGGAGATACTGACCCGGTTAGTATCTCTTTTTTGTAACATTTTTTTGACAACTCGCCGTGAACATAATTAACTGGTCTGACTACTTGCAACTTTAGGCCAGATTCATGTTATCTCCTCTTCAAAAAGCTAACCTTTACCTTTCCTTGTTCGGTTTTTTCAAAGTCCCATTTATTTGGCTGTGCCGACCGAAAATTTTAAAGCTGGATGACAAAGAAGTCGAGGTGAAAATCCCTTTAAAAAGACGTACCAAGAACCACTTAAATAGCATGTATTTTGGTGTATTGGCAGTCGGGGCCGATGTTGCAGGTGGGTTTCTGGCAATGAATAAGGCGGAGCAGCAAGGGGAGAAAATATCTTTAGCGTTTAAAGGCGTTAAAGGTGAGTTTTTCAAAAGGCCCGAAGCAGATGTCCACTTTAAGTGTGTTGATGGAGGTGTGATTGATAACATGCTTGAGTCAACGCTTGAAACGGGCGAACGTATTAATCAAGACGTTACTATTATTGCTACTTGTCCAAGCTTACATGGTGAAGAAGCAATGGCTGAATTTTCTTTGACGTTATCCATCAAAAAAGTGGCATAAACAATAAAGGCGGTATCGAATACCGCCTTTATTATTAAGAGTCTTGGTCGATTTCTTCGATATCAACAATTTTCGAACGGCTCATTACTATCTTATAACGGTAGTAATTTGGTTCTGAATCATGGTTATCTTCTTTGATGATTAAATTGAGCAGATGGCGTTTTTCGACGGATTCTCTGCTAACTTGACCTTCATTCAACCTATAAATTTTATTTGAACCCTTATCCATCAAGCGGGTAAGTGCTCGTAAGCTGATCGACACGGTTTCACGCGTTTCTTCATAGCCACTCATGAAGGTAGACGTCGACATTTCAGTGTGCGAGCGGTAATGAAGCACTTGTTCTTCTCTTTGTACTACGCGCTTTTTTCTGATCAGTTGAATTTTATCCGCTAATTTTGAAAAACTAGAGTAATCAAGCCACTCTAGTTTATGTCCAACAGATTTGTTGGTCGTCGGATCATAGTAGCGACGCTTCCATTTCGGCTTACCTTTTCGAATCCAACGCCAGAGAATATCTCGAAGGTCATCTTTAAAGATCTCGCGCAGAGCATAGATAAAAGACATCGCGACAATGAATGAAGCGGTAATTTCTCCTAAGAAGTCTCGGGCTAAAATAACGGTAGTGGTCACGAATACCATGACTAAACCAGTCGCAATACCTTTGACGGCGCGCTTGATATTTTTACCCATCGATGTGGTTTTTTCTTTAAGAACGATTGGGTGTTCAATTAAACGCCTTAGCAATCGCATTTTGTTGCTCAAGCGTGTTACGTCATCGCGAACTTGCTTAGAGTTATAGTGATTTAATTTTCTATGGGCCGTTTCTTTTTCACATAAGGTCGTTAAGCGTTCTTTGATGGTCGAATATTCCTCACCGCGAGGGAGGTGAGCGACAAGTGAAAGAAATTTCTGTTCAGTGTACCAAGACAAGTAGTTATCAATATTTGCGTAGTAGCGCTTTAGGTTCTCTTCATACGGAATACTACGCCTTAGACGCTTTAAGATATCTAAAGCGAGTTCGATGACTTCGTCTACTTCGTCTGCAGTGACGTTGTCACCAGGTGTTTTATTCAAGCCACTAACTGCTTTATCTAGCGCTATTACATATTGGTATGCGAACAAACTCAAACTAACACGATACTGTGTAATAGAAAGGCGACCACGTTTTGCGAGTCGGCTGTGAACTAGCGGTAACAGCGTTTTGTCACTGTAGTAAGCGCGTTTTTGCGTAATAGAGCTATAGTAAAATTCACTTTCAGATAAAACTTCAGGTGAGAGTCCAAGTTCGCCGGGAATAAAAAGATATACATCCATGTCCAGCTTTTTGGTTTTCGCCATGGCATGGTTAATTTTTAGAGTTATTGCATCCTGTTTATCTACGGTGATCAACTAAAGCTCCTAGATAATGAAAAATATTAATTGAAACTAGCGAAAGCATAACAGAGATCACGTATAATCTCCGCCAAATTTAATGAGAGACAATTTTGATGATTAATGTTGGTCAAATAAACAGCCTAGAAGTAGTAAAACAAGCAGATTTCGGTGTATTCCTTGATGCAGGTGAATTTGGAACGGTAATGCTGCCTAAACGATTTACTCCTGAAGGGACTGAAATTGGTCAAACTCTAGAAGTATTTTTGTATATCGATTCTGATAACCAAATCGCAGCAACCACTGAGACACCAATTGCTAAAGTAGGCGAGTGGGGCTTGATGACTGTAGAAGGCGTGAACAGTATCGGTGCATTTGTTGGTTGGGGCGTGAAAGGAAAAGATCTATTGATTCCTTTTAGTGAGCAGCGTGGTCGTTTGCATGAAGGTCAAAGCATCTTAGTGTATGTATACACAGATAAAGCGTCTGGTCGTATCGTTGGTACGACTAAATTTAACAAATGGCTAGATAACACACCTGCTAACTATAAGCCAAATCAGCAAGTAGAACTTATCATCGCTGAGCGAAGCCAGCTTGGTTATAAAGCGATTGTAAATGGAGAACACTGGGGAATGATTTTCCCTTCGGATGTTATTGGTAAGCTGTTTATTGGCAAAACCTTAAAAGGCTTTATCAAGAACATTCGTGAAGATGGCAAAATTGATTTGTCTCTTCAAAAAGTGGGCATCGCTAAAATGGATGACCTTAGTACTAAGATTATCGATTTGCTCGAAAAGAAAGGTGGTTTCTTACCACTCAATGATAAATCAACACCAGAGGCTATTTTCTCTGCGTTCAGAACGAGTAAGGGTACCTTTAAGAAAACAATTGGTGGTTTGTACAAGCAAGGCAAAATCACGATTGAGAAAGATGGTATTCGTATCGCTGAATAATTTTGGTAGGGCACTTATCGAATAGTGCCCTATACAAAAAGAGGCCCGAAACGTTCATGTTTTGGGCCTAGGGGAAATGGCTCCTAAAGAGCCTGCGCTAACTTAAAATGTAAGTTTGGACTGTTGACTTAATTGTTTGCTAAATCCAACCAGAATGCTTTATAAAACGCGCTGTTTCAGTAAGTGTAGTACAGGTGTTAGGCATAGCCAGCTCTATCTAGGAAAACTTAAATAGAGCTGAGCCAAGGTAATATTTAGAATAAATTTTTGTCTTTAACTAGCTCTCTGGGTAAGCCATTTTTAACTCGGTTTCCAACCCATTTCCCCAGCCCAATTACATCATTTTCTAGCTTCACTAAAACTTCGCCTTTTCCTGATTGATTTTCAGGGCGAACATCTCTTCCCATAAACCACTCACGCGCATCGTCAATTGAAAGTTGAACGCAATGTTTCTCTTGTCCGGTCGCAAGAGCAGTGGCGACTTGATGCTGCCATCTATAGCCTTTTTTATGAGTCTCTGCGATCTTGATTCCCATTCTTGAAAAGCGTAATTCCCCAATCATTGGCTCTAAAGCTGCAGGAAATAGCCATACATCTTTATCACGTAACCAGATTTGAGAATCATCCGGTAGAGAAATATCTAGAGTTGCATGAAGTTCACTTCTAATTTCTTCTAGAATCTTTTTGGACGCTTTTTCAAAAGGAAACTTGCCCATTCGTTTTTTCACTTCAGGTGGCGTTACAGAGGCCAACTTACGGATTCTAGCAACGAAAAATCCTTCACAGTCAAAAACCTGAGGGTAAATATGAAGAAAACCTTCTTCTGTGATCGCTTGATCTGCATTTTCAAACAATGAGTCTAGTCGTTCGAATTCGACAGCATCACCAAATGTCTCTTTAAGGTGATGACAAACTTGCTGGTTTTCTTCTAAGTTCAGTGTACAGGTGGAGTAAACTAAAGTGCCGTTCTTTTTTAGTGCATGAAAAGCACTTTCGATCAGGTCTTTTTGAGTTGCCGCGATATCGATAACAGACTCTCTACTCCAATTCTTCATGGCGTCGGCATCCTTTCGAATAATGCCTTCTCCAGAACAAGGAGCGTCAAGCAATACGGCGTCAAATTGTTCAGGTAACCAACCACCGAAGACTCGTCCATCAAAGTTACTCAATGCTGCATTTCGAACACCACAACGTTCAATGTTGGCGTGGAGTACTTTGACTCGGCTAGCGGCATATTCATTAGCAACTAAAACGCCTTCGTTATTCATTTTGGCCGCTATTTGCGTGGTCTTGGAGCCTGGAGCAGCCGCAGTATCGAGAACTGAATTGAATTTATCTTCGTTCATAAATAAAGCCGATACTGGCATCATTGAACTTGCTTCTTGGATATAAAAGAGGCCTGCCATATGTTCAGCGGTGTTTCCTAATGGAATGATGCTTTCATCTGCGTTAATCCAGAAGCCAGTTTCACACCATGGTACAGGTTCTAGCGCCCAGCCTTTCTGCTCGGCCCTAATAAGGAGTTCTTTGACGCTAATCTTTAAGGTGTTAACACGGATACTCTTACGAAGAGGTCTTTTACAAGCTGCGATAAATGATTCCATGTCTAAATGCTTAGGCATGGTTTCTTCGATATTTTTGAGAAAATCTTCTGGGATATGGATGTTAGCGTGCAAAAGGATGTTCCAATTTTTTATTAGACAAGTCAGAGTGGGGATTCTAAATGAAAAACACATCAGTCTAAACAAGAAAAATGCAGCAAAAGTGCTGCATTTCCTTTGTTTAGCCAGTGTATTTAGATTCTATGGTTTCGGTATAGGTGTACGCCACTTTTTCCAGTCATCTTCGCCAGTTGGGTAAAGGTAAAAAGATTGGTCTTCTTCGGCGATAGACTGCAGAGCATTCTTTTCCGGTGTCGAGAACGTTATTCCGCCACGAATCAGGCTATCAACTGTGCCGGCTTTGATGTTGGCTCCAGAAAGCCCGATAGATACGTCAACTCCCGAAACATTCCAAAAAATGCTATTGGCGCGAATTAAATAAGCGTATTGAGGTTGAATTTCAATCGTTGAAATTATGCGATCAGCAAACTCTCCCAAACGCACATCAGTTACTGTACCGACCTCTATCTCTCGGTATAGTATTGGTGTACCCACTGAGACTGAACCTCTCGTTTCGCTTTGTAACGTAAATCGCTTTCCTTTGTTTGTTAAAGGACCGTCTTTAAGTGAAAAGCTAAGTTGTGTTTCACCTTTGCCTGGGTGCACATTAATATATTTTGAAATGATGGCTGACATGTTTTTTATGCCATTCAGTCCAATCTCAGGCTCTGCAACCCAAAAGTGGCTATTTGAAATCGCGATTTCATCGACATACTCTGGGAGAATTCTCGCAGTTACTTCGATACCGCCGTGCTTGAAGTTAGGGACGACTAAAGTCACTTCGCCGACTTTTACTCCTTGATATTTAATCGGCATGCCTTTTGTTATTTCAGCCGTTCCATCCGAAGTGAGTTTGATTGCACGGCCAAATTTTCTCGCTGAGTTTTGATCTTTATATAACTTCCACTGTTTACCAATTTTATTATCAATACCAGGTAATGAGTCGAATGCGATACCGCCTTGCACTAATGTCTTAATTGGCGCCGATTTAATGCTGATCCCGGATAGGGATGCGTCGACTTCAACCCCAGAACGGTTCCAAAAGACGGTTTGAGAAGTCACTAAGTGCTTGTATCGATTTTCAATCGTCGCTTTGATTTTTACGCCACCATCTGTGAGGTAAAAGTCTGAAACGCTACCAACCTGCAAGTTACGGTAGAGCAGTGGGCTTCCTTTTGAAATCGGCGGCAATTCACTGGCAAACAGTGAGATCGTTTGCGACCCCGATTGATTGTACTTGGCTAGCTCGGCCAATGATTGACTTTGGAAAAGCTGATACTGCTTCCTGACCTTATCGCCGCCTTCGCTTACGAAACTGATCGAGCCTGTTAGTAGCTGTTTGGCGGGTGGTACCGTAACACTCAAACCTGATTCGGTAAGCTCGGCCGTCGCGCTACCAGTGACATAGAATCGGTTATGACTTCTGATAAGATGCGCGTATTGATTGTCGATAAGCGCATCCATGAAGACTTCATTCTGGACATTACTCTTACCAACATTTTCGACTAAGCCAACGTCGATTATCGAGCCTACTACAATCCCTTTATAGAGCAGGTTTGCACCGACATCTAACCCAAATGAGTTGTTAGAAGTAAGTTTGATGACAATAGATTTCTCTTGCTCTTGGTTGAATTCATGCTTACGTATCGCATTAAAATGGCGGGCCTTTTGGCCTTCTCCCGGCACTAAGGTCAAGAAATTGCCCGTTACTAAGTTAGCAATGTTTTCTACGCCAGTTAACGAAACCTTAGCTTCTTCTAAAATGAATTTACTACCAGATTTGAGGAGGTCACTAAATGCAGGTTGTATGGCCGCAGAAGCAATGATCTGTTCGCGACCTTTACTTAACGAGAGGTCGGTTACTTGTCCTATCTCGATACCGCGATACATGATTGGCGCACCAGTTGAACTGATTTTGTTATCGTCTGGGACTGAAATTCTGACAGGGATACCACGCCCTGCAGTCTTTAGATCTGGGTAGAGTCTGAATTTCGTGTCTTTATCGACAGGCTCTCCACCGTCTGGTGAATCGACAGCGATTGAGCCGCCAAGTAAGGCGCTAAGGCTTTCCAAGCGCACGTCTACACCTGAAAATCCGATGCTAGCTCCAAGGCCGCTCACGTTCCAAAAACGGCTTTGATTGGTAATGATATGGCTGTATTCGTCTTGAATTGACGCTTGGATCGTTACGGATTTAGCATCGTCATTAAGCTTGTAGTTATAAACCTCTCCAATAGGGATCTTTTTGTAAATGATCTGAGAACCAATGGAAATACCGCCTAAATCTTTTGCTTGAAGACTAATGTTTAAACCCTTTGAGGTATGCAGATCGGCAGGGGCTTTATCTAATGCACGAAAAACCGTTTCGAGTTCACCTTCGATGTCACTAGGTTGTATCGCGATATAATTACCGGAAACCAAGGCATCCAATCCCGATATTCCTGATAGACTTGCAGTAGGTTTCACTAGCCAAAACTGTGTATGCTCCGACAGTAGTTTAGCAGCCTCTGGGTAGATATCAGCGTCTACGTAAATATTGGTGAGATCTTTAGAAAGTGTAATATCTCGTACCATACCCACTTCTAAACCTTGATAGCGGATTGTGGTTCTGCCCGAGACCAAACCTGCAGCATCAGAGAAATAGATTTGAACTCTTTGACCGGCATCTTGAATTGACTTGACCACCAGCCAACCAGCAAGTAGCACGGTCAGAATCGGGAGAATCCAAAGGGGAGAGACCCCTTTGTTCTTTTTGATGTCAGGAGTGTAAGACTTATTCGTTACGTTCTTATCGTTCATTCATTGACTCATCTTTAGATGTGTAATTATCCCAGATTAATCTTGGGTCAATACTTTCGGCTGCAAGCATGGTGAAGACAACCACCATACCAAAGGCTACGGCTCCGTAGCCTGGGGTGAAGTTTAGAATTTGGCCACGATCGACTAATGTCATCATTATAGAAATAACAAACAAGTCCATAACCGACCATTTACCAACCCATTTAACAACGAAGTAAATCGTCATTCTTTGTCGATGGTAAAGCGTTCGTTTGAAATGTATGCAAAGTAGTATGTATCCGAGTCCGAGGATCTTGGCGACAGGCACAACAATACTGGCGACAAAAATAATGATGGCAATACCATACATTTCGCTATTTATCAGAGAGGCGACACCTGAAAAAATGGTGTCTTCGAGTCGCTGACCATTTGTTATTAATATGGAAATTGGGATGATGTTAGCAGGAAAAACAGCAACAGATGCAGCGATCAAGTATGCCCAAGTTTTCTGGATAGAGTTAGGCTTTCTGTGATGAAGACCTTTATGGCAACGAATACAACGATGCCCCTCTGGCTGTGATAGGTGACAGTTCTGGCAATGTACTTCTTTGATTTCAAAGTCATAGCTACTTTCAGCTTTCCATGCTTCCCAATATCGCCTCACGCTAATTCTGCTGACTAACAACACGCTAAATAGTTGTAGCAACAAAAGCCCAATCAATCCGGGGCCAACAAAAATGTCTGAATAGTCCTGTAGCTTAAAACACGATACGGCGATACTCACAAGGAAAACATCAAGCATCATCCAGTGCTTTAGATCTTGAATAAGTATTAGGGAATATCGAAAAGGGGCAAATAAACGATGCGCTAGTGAAAAGTGAGCAACAAGAACCGATGAACAAACGAGAAAAGGGGCAATCGAACTGCAAAACAGGATTAACAGAGCGAGTAGAGTAAAACCTTCATCTATTAAGGTGAGCATCCCTGATGGCAGAGTTGCTGGGATCATAACGCCAATTAGTCGGATACTAATGAAATCGAAAAAGTGCGAAGGGATAAAGAGCAATAGACAGGTAACCGCTATTGCTAGATTACCAGAAAGGCTAGGAGAGCCGCCACGATAGAGTTGCGTCCCGCAACGAGGACAGGACGCTGATTTCCCTTTAGGAACTTCTACAATATCAACGGGTAGCTCACACCCTTGGCATAACCTAACTCTGGTGGCCTCTTGCTCATGAGGAGAGTGGGAAAGGAAGGTCATTTGACCTCCCCATTACAATCACGAGCGGTGCATGACTTGGTCCTAGGCGTGCGTTTGCACACTACCATAGAGTGTTTGATATAACCCTTCTTGTTCAACCAATTCACCATGCGTCCCTGTTTGTGTAACCTGACCATCTTCTAGTACATATATCAAATCCGCTTGTTTGACCGCGGACAATCGATGAGCAACGATTAAAGTCGTCCTATTTTTTAGGAACTCTCCAAGTGCTTTGTGAAGCGCAGCTTCGGTTGCAGTATCTAATGCAGAGGTTGCTTCATCTAGAATAACAAATTTAGGATCACTTAATACCATACGAGCAATAGCCAAACGTTGCCGTTGGCCACCTGATAAACGTATCCCGTTACGTCCAATTTGCGTCTCTAAACCATCACTTAGCTGTGTAATAACATCTTGCATCTGAGCAACTTCGAGAGCTCGCCACAGAGACAGTTCATCGTACTCTTCTCCAAGAGTGAGATTATGCCTTAAGCTATCGTTAAAAAGTATAGGTTGTTGTAATACAACCGCAATTTGGTTTCGGATAACATCGAAACTGATGTCATCAACCGTTTCACCATTGTAACGAATATGGCCTTCATTCGCTCGGTAAACACCTATCAATAGCTGGATTAAAGTGGATTTACCACCGCCACTTGCTCCGACAAGCGCCACTTTTTGTCCTGCTGGGATGGTTAATGAAATATTATTTAAAACAGTGTTTTCTATATTGTAAGAGAATGTAACATTTTCAATAGAAACATCCACTTCTTTTCCTTCATAGAAGGGATTAACCTTGCTAACTGGTCGGTGTTCTTCTTCTAACTGCAGTAGTTCGTTGATCCTATTAAGCGCAGCTTTAGCGCTATACCAAGAAAACTGAATCCCTAATAGTTCTTGAACGGGCGAAAGCATAAACCACAAGTAACCAAATACGGCAAATATTTGTCCGATAGTCAGATCGCTAAATAGGACCATCAGCATGGCGACAGCGCGGAATAATTCAAATCCTAGTAGAAATAGAAGGAACGAGACTCGCCCGGCAGCTTCTGATTGCCATGCATACTTATCTGCATCTAGGCGTACTTGGTCCGCCTGTTGTTTAAGTTCTTCGAGGAATATTCTTTCTTTATTAGCAGCGCGCAGTTGATAGATACCATCTAGAGTTTCTACCAGGCGGTTTTGAAAACGCTCGAATGATTGGTTTTCCCTTTTTTTAAGGTGTTTAACCATGCCACCGAGCTTACGCGAGAAATAAATCACTATTGGGTTAACGAGTAGGATAAACAGGCCTAAGCGCCACTCTAGCCATAATAAGACACCAGCAGTCCCAATCACGGTTAATAGGCTAATCACAAACTTAGCGAGAGTAGAACCAATAAACTTGTCTATGGTTTCGATATCTGTGATCAGGTGGGCGTTGATACCGCCGCTACCTTTTGTTTCATATTGACGAATACTGATTCGACCCAGCTTGTCGATCATCTTGCTGCGCATTTGGTAAGTGATCGTTTTGGATACGAGTGTAAACTGGCGGCTTTGAATGATGTTGAAACCTTGGCTAACCGTTCTCATCAATATGACTAAAAGTAATGTTAGCGCGATATAGCCGGTAGGAGTCTGCATTGAGGCCGGAAGGACTAGATTCATCAACTCGAGGCCAGAACCTGGCTGGTCTAATAAAACCTCATCAACCATTAAAGGCATAAGTAGTGGGATAGGGACACTAACTAAAGTCGCTAGTACGGCAATACCATTTGCAAACAAGAGCTTGGACTTGTGTTTTTTTACTTGAGTTATTAACCAGGAACGGCTAATAGTGTCATTTGCATTTGTCATTATAATGAGAATAAGTCCTATTTAGATTGATTGCGACGCATTCTACGTAGATCTCTTAATAATGGAAGTCTCAATTGAACGGAAGTTAATATGAAAATAGAACATTATCAGCGCTTAACCAAACAGGCCGCAGCATTAATTGAATCTGAGCATGACTTGATTGCAAATCTTGCAAACATTAGCGCACTTTTATTTATGGAACTGGACAATTTGAATTGGGCTGGATTCTATCTAATGAAAGAAGGTGAATTAGTATTAGGTCCATTCCAAGGTAAGCCTGCGTGTGTTCGTATACCTGTTGGGCGAGGGGTATGCGGAACAGCGGTATCGACGAATACAGTTCAACGTATTTACGATGTTCATGAATTCGAAGGTCATATCGCTTGTGATGCTGCAAGTAACTCAGAGATAGTCATTCCATTTTCAATCGGTGGAAAAATCGCAGGTGTTTTAGATATCGATAGCCCAAATGTTGGTCGTTTTAGTGAAATTGATGAAGAAGGGTTAACAAATTTGATGCTCGAAGTGGAAAAGCTGCTCAATTCACACGCGAACAAAGCATAATTTAACCTCTTAGAGTGGTTTTTCGTTTGCATCTCTCTATAATACGTAAAAAATATTTTCTTAATGCTCGCGGAAAGACCGCAACAACCAGGAACCCTCATGGAAAACACTGAAAAGTTAAAAAACAGCAAAGAAGTTATCGCATATATTGCTGAATGTTTCCCTAAATGCTTTACTTTAGAAGGTGAAGCAAAGCCACTTAAAATTGGTATTTTTCAAGATCTTGCTGAACGTCTAAGTGAAGATGAAAAAGTAAGTAAGACTCAACTTCGTGCAGCGTTAAGACAGTACACTTCATCATGGCGTTATCTTCATGGTGTTAAACTAGATGCAGAACGTGTAGATTTAGACGGTAATGCATGTGGCAAACTTGAAGAAGAACACGTAGAACACGCGAAAGCGACACTTGCAGAAAGCAAAGCTAAAGTACAAGCTCGTCGTAAAGAGCAAGCTCAGAAAGCTCGTGAAGAAGGCAAAGCGAAAGCTAAGGCGAAGAAAGCTCAACAGCCTCGTCGTCAAGCGCCTAAAGCACCAAAAGTAGAAAAGCCTGTAGAAACACGTGCTCTAAATGCTGATGAGTTCATCACTGGCAAAGAAGTAAATGTGAACATGGGTAAAGGAAACATGGCTGCGACCATTGTTGAAATCAATAAGGAAGATGTACGTGTTCAACTAGCAAACGGCCTACAAATGGTTGTTAAAGCGGAGCACTTGCGCGCATAAAGGAGATACTCCTACGCATGAAATGCCGTTCAAAATTGACACTGATTGCTGCTAGCTTATGGCTAGCAGCTTCAGCTCAGGCTCTAGAAGCCAAACTAAATAAAGACGACTTACCTGTCCTCGCTCCAGAAATTCAACACGAAACTGCGAGCAAACGAGTTACTTCTCGTTTTACTCGTTCTCACTACAAACACTTCAATCTTAACGACGATTTCTCTCAAGCTATTTTCAATCGCTACATAGAGATGCTCGATTATAACCGCAACATATTCACTCAAGCTGATATTGATTCTTTCAAAGAAAGATCAATCTCCTTAGATGAGCAGTTGAAATCGGGTAACAATCAAGTCGCGTTCGATGTTTATAACCTATCGATGCAAAAGCGGTTTGAACGTTTTCAATATGCGTTATCTCTTCTCGACAATGAAATCAAATTTGATGTTGATGAAAGCATCGAATTAGATCGTAGTGAAGCTGCATGGCCAGCGAACTTAGAAGAAGTTAATGAGTTATGGAGAAAGCGTGTTAAGTATGACGCGTTGAACCTCAAGCTGACGGGTAAAGAGTGGCTTGAAATTCAAGAAGTTCTTGAAAAGCGTTATAACAATGCGATGAAGCGTATTACTCAATCGCATAATGAAGATGCTTTCCAACTTTATATGAATGCATTCGCTCGAGAAGTTGATCCGCATACTAGCTATTTGTCTCCTCGCAATGCTGAACAGTTCCAATCAGAAATGAACCTTTCGCTTGAAGGTATTGGCGCTGTCTTACAAATGACTGATGACTACACAGTTATTCGTTCTTTAGTTGCTGGTGGCCCGGCTTCAAATAGCAAGCAACTCGGTGAAGGCGATAGAATTGTTGGTGTTGGTCAAGACGGAGAAGAAATTGTCGACGTCATTGGTTGGCGTTTAGATGACGTAGTGCAATTGATCAAAGGCCCTAAAGGGACGAAGGTTAAGCTGCAGATATTACCTGATGGTAAAGATGCAAAAAGTCACGTTGTCACAATTGTTCGAGATAAGATTCGCCTTGAAGACAGAGCGGTTAAGTCTGAGGTTATTGAACAAGATGGCCGTAAGATCGGTGTGTTAGAAGTACCGAGTTTTTACGTTGGGCTGTCTAAAGACACAGATAAGTTGATTACCGAACTGAAACAAAAAGGCGTAGAAGGCATTATCGTTGATCTAAGAAACAATGGTGGCGGTGCTCTAACGGAAGCGACAGCTCTATCTGGATTATTTATCGAGAAAGGGCCGGTTGTTCAGGTTCGAGATAGCTATGGCAGAGTTAAGGTGAACAGTGATACTGATGGTGAAATCAGTTATCAGGGTCCATTGACTGTTTTAGTGAATCGTTACAGTGCTTCTGCATCTGAGATTTTTGCCGCGGCAATGCAAGACTACGGTCGTGCAATTGTTCTGGGTGAAAACTCGTTTGGTAAGGGAACGGTTCAACAACATCGTTCTTTGAATCATATCTATGACTTGTTCGATAAAGAGTTGGGTTATGTTCAATACACGATTCAAAAGTTCTATCGAATTAATGGTGGTAGTACTCAGAACAAAGGGGTAGTTCCTGATATTGCCTATCCAACACCAATCGAACCTGCAGATACAGGTGAGAGTGTTGAGGATAACGCACTGCCTTGGGATAGTATTGATAAAGCAAAATATGAAGTGTTACAGCGTAATGAAGCTGAAATCGCATCTCTTACAGAGAAGCATCAGAAACGTATCGCGAATGACATGGAATTTAACTTTATTGCCGATGATATCCTGAAATACAAGGCAGACAAAGATGACAATAAGCTGTCTCTGAGTGAAAAGATTCGTCAGCAAGAGTCTGATGAAGCTGATGTATTACGCCTTGAACGAATTAACCTACGTCAGAAAGCGGCTAAGGAAGATTTGTACGCAAGCTTAGATGATGTGCCTAAAGATTATGAAGTTCCGGATGCATATTTAAATGAATCTGTTTCTATCATGATTGATATGCTTTTAGACAAAGCTAAGTAACATATTGTTTTAAAATAAAAAGCGAGCAATAAGCTCGCTTTTTTTGTTTTAGCTGCATCAAAAATTAAGTGATTTAGATCAAATTTTTAGCGTTAACCAAAATCCATGCCTAAGCTTAAAGAAAAAGCGAGGGTGACGCTTATGAGATGGATGTTAATTTTTCTTGCCTGCATAAGTTTGGGCGTAGCCAGTAATGAAAGCACGAATAAAGGTGATCTTTCTTACTTTGACCAACCATTACTACTAGGGGATTGGTATTTAGTTAATCAAAATCCTGACGAAGGAAGTGAAAACTTCCTGGCTATTAAACTTAGCTTAAATTCAAATTACTCGTTTAAAATAGATATCCAAAAGAAAGACTACAGTGTGGATCATTGGGAAGGTTTATATACAGCAAACGAAGATACCATCATATTGGGTTTAGATTCTTCGGAGCCTCAAGTCTACGCCTACAGTAGCAATCACAACATGCTAAACCTTAACGGTGTTATGTTTACAAAAGCATTACCGAATGCGCTAGCTGGAATTTGGTCGAGCGAAGTATTGGCCGGCGAGGATTTATTGGCCAGCAATGTTCAAAAAATGGATCTGATATTACAACCTGATTTTGTGTTTATGTTCCGGGTATCTGACGATGTTGGTGGTGAGGCTGTTCATCGAGGTGTTTATTACACTGAAGGTAATCATCTCGTTCTTTTATATGAAAATGGAGAGCACGATACCACTTACACTTTGAACAGCGATGTTCTGACCCTTGAGGGAGAAGAAGGTGATATGTATGCCGTTTTAAACAGGATAAGGTAGTAACAAAATATGTCGCCCTTGTGCATACTTATAGTGTTTCATAATGGGTCAGTATAATTTTACAGCAAGTTTGCGAGGTATTTTCCACAGATACCTCGTTTTTTTATTTTGAACCTTGTCTTCTGTTGACCTCGCCCTTAGATATAGACAAGCTAAATAAATTAATAGTAAACGATCGAAAAGGACTAACACATGGCGCATACCCCACAAGCCAAATATCGTAAAGATTATCAATCTCCATCTCATAGTATTTCTGACATCGACTTAACCTTCGATTTGCATGATACGGCGTCAATTATTACCGCGGTATCGAGTGTAAAACAAGAAGGTGAAAGCTCGACGCTAGTATTAGAAGGAGAGGGCTTAAAGTTAATTTCACTAGAAGTTAACAATGAGGTTTGGGGAAGCTTTGAGCAATCTGAGACACAGCTAACGTTAACAAACTTGCCAAGTGAGTTTGAACTCAAAATCGTGACGGAAGTTGACCCTGAAGGGAACAGTGCTCTAGAAGGCTTATACAAATCTGGCGGTGCGTTTTGTACACAGTGTGAAGCGGAAGGATTCCGTCGGATTACATACTACATGGATCGCCCGGATGTTTTAGCTAAGTTCACAACGACAGTTATTGCTGAGAAAGAAACATACCCGTACTTATTGAGTAATGGTAACAGACTTGACTCTGGCGACTTGGAAGGTGGGCGCCACTGGGTAAAATGGGAAGACCCGCACCCAAAACCAGCGTACCTGTTCGCACTTGTCGCGGGTGATTTTGATGTATTGCGCGATGAATTTACCACTAAGTCAGGACGCAAAGTAGACTTAGAGATCTTTGTAGATCAAGGAAATTTAGATCGTGCAAACCATGCAATGGTTTCCTTAATCAACTCAATGAAATGGGACGAAGAACGTTTCAATCTAGAGTACGACCTAGACATCTACATGATTGTGGCTGTGGACTTCTTTAACATGGGAGCAATGGAGAACAAAGGGTTAAATATCTTTAACTCTAAGTTCGTGTTGGCCAATGACCAAACTGCAACCGATACTGACTACCTTGGCATCGAAGCTGTGATTGGCCATGAATACTTCCATAACTGGACAGGTAACCGCGTTACTTGTCGCGATTGGTTCCAATTAAGTTTAAAAGAAGGTCTAACGGTATTTAGAGACCAAGAGTTCTCTTCAGATCTAGGTTCTCGTGCGGTTAATCGAATCAATAACGTGCGCATTATTCGAGGTCCGCAGTTCGCAGAAGACGCGAGCCCAATGTCTCACCCAATTCGTCCAGAGAAAGTGATTGAGATGAATAACTTCTACACTTTGACCGTGTATGAAAAAGGTAGTGAAGTTATTCGTATGATGCACACACTTCTGGGTGAAGAAGGTTTCCAAAAAGGTATGAAACTTTACTTCGAACGCCACGATGGAACGGCTGCTACTTGTGAAGATTTTGTCGCTGCAATGGAAGACGCATCGGGCGTAGATCTGAAACAATTCAGACTTTGGTATAGCCAGTCTGGTACACCATCTGTCAATGTAGAAAGTAGCTACAATGCTGAAGCAAAAACATACTCGCTGACAATCAGCCAAAAAACTGAAGCTACTCATGAGCAAGAAACTAAACAAGCTTTGCATATCCCATTTGATATCGAGCTGTATAAAGCCAATGGCGATGTGATTGAGTTACAATGTAACGGGAAGCCGGTGCACCATGTACTCAACGTAACTGAATCAGAGCAAACATTTGTATTTGATTACGTCACTGAACAGCCTGTTCCATCTCTATTGAGAGAGTTTTCTGCGCCTGTAAAATTGAACTACGACTATTCTGATGACGAGCTTATTTTCTTGATGGTTTATGCTCGTAACGAATTCGCTCGCTGGGATGCAGGGCAGATGTTGTTGGCAAAATACATTCGTGCCAACGTATTGAGGGTTCAAAATGGTGAGTCATTCGAGCTGTCTGATGCGGTTGTTGATGCTTTCCGTGGCGTACTATTAAGCGACAAATTAGAGCCTGCATTCATTGCAGAAATGCTAGCATTGCCAAATTCAAATGAAGTGGCTGGTTGGTATACTCAGGTAGATGTGGATTCTATCGCGTTAGTCTTGAAACAGATGAAAATGACATTGGCGACAGAACTTGTGGACGAGCTGGTGGCGGTTTACCACAGCCATGTACAAGCCCAATACACTGTCGATCACGATGCGATTGGCAAGCGTACTCTGCGTAAGATCTGTTTAAGCTACTTAGCCTTTACTGACTTAGGTAATGACTTGGTTGTTGCTGAGTATGAACAAGCAAACAACATGACTGATACGATTGCTGCAATGTCGGCGGCAAATGGTGCTCAGTTAGAGTGTCGTGAATCACTAATGGCAGATTACAGCGAAAAGTGGAAACACGATGGGTTAGTTATGGACAAATGGTTCGCGTTACAAGGCAGTAACCCAGATTCAAATGTTCTTGAAACGATCAAAGCGTCGATGGAGCATCCTGCGTTTAGCTTGAAAAACCCGAACCGCACACGTAATCTAATTGGTTCATTCTTAACGCAAAACCCTGTTCAGTTCCATGATAAGTCTGGTAAAGGTTATGAGTTTGCTGGTGAGATTCTAAAAGAACTTAACAGCAGTAACCCACAAGTTGCGTCTCGTTTAATCGATCCATTGTTAAAGTACAGACTTTATGATGAAGAGCGTCAGGCTCTAATGAGAAAAGAGCTTGAAGCACTTAAAGCCATGGATAATTTAGCAAAAGACTTGTTTGAAAAAGTAACTAAGGCACTAGAAGCATAGTTGCGTTAAGGCTATAAACATAAAGTGGTGTATGAGAGTACACCACTTATCTTTTGAGAAACTTTATGAACTACTATCGTTTCACTTTAAACATCACATATCAGCACTTCCTTTCACATTATTCAGGTGCCGCGAGCCAAGTTCAAGTGATTACTGATCATGGAATCCGCTTACAATTACCCGCAACTCGATTCAGACCTTTTCTTACACAAATGGGCGTTAAAGGGCAGTTTAGACTAACAACTGACCATAATAATAAGTTTATAAAGTTAGAAGCTCTGTGAACCCAATGAATTCTAGAGAGTTAAAAGGAATCTTAATCACATAATCAAACATTTCACCTCCTACCACCGCTATTTTTATTAACTATTTATCAATAATGCTTTTACAATAAATAGATGCATTACCCATTGCTTAGTTAGCTTAAAAAAACATCTGTTTTTACTAGTTTTCTGAGTAAACCCCCTATAATAAAATACAATTCTAATTGTGGAGTGTGACTATGACCGCACGTGAAACTGTGGTACCGGTTTTACTTGAAAAAGTGTACAAGCTGATTCAGGACAAACTTGACCTTGCTCATCGACCTCTAGTAACTCAACTTGCTCAACACATGTTTAGCAATGTTTCTCAAGACGATCTATTCCAAAGGAATGAATCTGACTTATATGGCGCTGTTGTAAGCTTGTGGCACCATATTAATGAAAAGAAGCCGGAAGACATTTCGGTTCGTGTGTTTAACCCTACGGTAAGCCGCCAAGGGTGGCAGTCGACACATACCATCGTAGAAGTTGTTGTACCTGATAGTCCTTTCCTTGTGGACTCAGTAAAAATGGCATTAAACCGCCTAGACCTTTCTTCCCACCTGATGTTACACAACCCAACACAAATTCAACGCTCCCCAAGTGGTGAAGTGACTGGTGTTAATAACGATGACGGTGTTTTCCAATCTTTATTTCATATCGAAGTAGACCGTTTAAGCAGCAAAGCAGAAATGACAGCGCTTAAAACTGAACTACTGGATATATTTACAGATGCTGGTCTTGTGGTTAATGATTGGCTTCTTATGGTTGAACGCTTAGAAGAAGTGACAAACCAGGTAGAAGCACAGAAAGCGAATATTCCAGTAGACAGTGAGCGATTTGATGAAACGCTTGCTTTCCTACGTTGGCTAGGTGATCACAACTTTACATTCATGGGTTATAAAGAGTATGACCTAGTGAGTGTGGATGGTGACACTGAACTGCGCCCGACTGAAGACAAAGGCTTGGGTCTTTTTGCGAAACCAGAACGAGTAAGAGGCGTTAAGCTGTCTGAATTCTCTGACTCAGCAAGACTTGAAGCGAAAAAACCTTTTGTACTGATCGTGACCAAAGGTAACAAAGCATCTCGAATTCACCGCCCAGCTTATACGGATTACATTGGTATTAAGAAGTTTGACTCCAAAGGAAAAGTGATAGGTGAGCACCGCTTTACAGGTCTTTATACCTCTGCGGTTTATAATCAAACGGTCGAAACCATTCCTTTGGTACGTGAAAAAGTAGATCGTATATTAGAAGCAAGTGGCTATCGTGATGGTTCATACTCATATAAAGCACTTCACAACATTTTAGAAAATTACCCTCGCGACGAATTACTTCAAGCTCGAGAAGAAGACTTGTTAGAAGTCGGTACCGGTGTTGTACAAATGCAAGACCGTGACTTATTACGTTTGTTTGTGCGTAAAGACCCGTTTGGCCGCTTCTTTAGCTGCATGGTTTATGTGACAAAAGATCGTTACAACACAGAACTTCGTCGTCAAACACAAAGAATTCTCAAGCAGTACTTTGGCTGTGAGCAAGAAGTAGAGTTTACAACTTACTTTTCTGAAAGCCCGCTAGCAAGAACGCATTACATCGTACGTGTTGATAACAACAACATGGACGTAGACGTTAAGACAATAGAGCAAAACTTAATGGAAGTATCTTCATCTTGGGATGATCGTTTATCAGAATCAATTATCGCAAACTTTGGTGAAAGTAAGGGACTGCCTCTTTCAAAAGAATACTTACGTGCATTCCCTCGTTCATATAAAGAAGACATGATGCCAGGTTCTGCAGTAGCAGACATCGAACGTCTTGAAGAACTATGTGAAGACAACAAACTAGGAATGCTTTTCTACCGTCCACAAGAAGAGGCGGCAGACTCCAAAGCAGTACGTTTGAAGTTGTTCTATCACAGTGATGATCCGATTCACCTTTCTGACGTTATGCCAATGCTAGAAAACTTAGGTTTGCGTGTTATTGGTGAATCTCCATATGAAGTTCGCAAAACCAATGGCTGTACCTATTGGATCCTAGATTTCTCAATGCTTCATAAGAGTGAACAAACGGTCGATTTACGTGAAGCTCGTGATTTGTTCCAACAAGCATTTGCCGCAATTTGGGCGGGCGAGCTAGAGAGCGATGGATTTAACCGCTTAGTTCTTGGTGCTGGTCTATCAGGCCGTGAAATCTCAATCCTTCGTGCTTATGCGAGATACATGCGCCAAGTTGGCTTCCCATTCAGCCAACACTATATCGAAGAGACTCTTTCGCAACATACAGATTTGGCTAAAGGGCTAGTTGCGTTATTCGAAAAACGTTTTGATCCTAAATACAAAGGCAGCAAAAAAGGTCAGGCTGACCTGATCAAGAAGATCACTGAGCAGTTAGATCAAGTAGAAAGCTTAGATGATGATCGTATTATCCGTCGTTATATGGAAATGATCACAGCAACGCTTCGTACCAACTACTATCAGCTTGATGCGAATAAGCAGTTTAAACCTTGGCTAGCTCTTAAAATGAAGCCTAGCGAAATCCCAGAAATTCCAGCGCCAGTTCCGGCATTTGAAATTTTCGTATACGCACCTGACATTGAAGGTGTCCACCTTCGTGGCGGTAAAGTAGCTCGTGGTGGCTTACGTTGGTCAGATCGTCAAGAAGATTTCCGTACGGAAATCCTAGGCTTAGTGAAAGCGCAACAAGTTAAAAACACTGTGATTGTACCGGTTGGTGCAAAGGGTGGTTTTGTGTGTAAGCGTCAACACACGATGACGGGACGAGATGAGATCTTCGCTGAAGGCCAACGTTGTTACAAACGCTTCATCCGCGCACTATTAGATGTGTCGGATAACATCATCGAAGGTGAGGTAATTCCACCTAAGAGCGTTGTTCGCCATGATGAAGATGACCCGTACTTAGTTGTTGCGGCTGATAAGGGCACAGCAACATTCTCAGATTTAGCTAACTCTGTTTCGGATGAGTACAATTTCTGGTTAGGTGATGCGTTTGCTTCAGGTGGCTCTAACGGCTACGACCATAAAGCGATGGGTATTACTGCAAAAGGTGGTTGGGAATCTGTTAAGCGTCACTTCCGTGAAATGGGCATTAACTGCCAAACCACAGATTTTACCGCAATTGGTGTAGGTGATATGGCAGGTGACGTATTTGGTAACGGTATGCTGCTTTCTAAGCACATCCGCTTACAAGCAGCGTTTAACCATCTGCATATTTTCATTGATCCAAATCCTGACTCAGCAACCAGCTGGGAAGAGCGTGATCGTCTGTTTAAACTTCCACGTTCAAGCTGGGAAGATTACAACAAAGAACTGATTTCTAAAGGCGGTGGCATTTTCTCAAGACGAGCAAAATCCATTGCGCTAACACCAGAAATTCAAAAAATGCTTGGAACAAAGAAAGCATCCATGGCACCAAATGATTTGATCAAAATGATCTTATCAATGGAAGTGGATCTACTTTGGAATGGCGGTATCGGTACGTATGTTAAAGCTTCTTCAGAGACTCACACTGATGTAGGTGACCGTGCGAATGACGTGCTTCGTATTGATGGAAAAGATCTAAAAGCGAAAGTTGTTGGTGAAGGCGGTAACTTAGGCATGACTCAACTGGGTCGTATTGAGTATGCACTAACAGGTGGCCGCGTTAACACTGACTTTGTGGACAACGTTGGTGGTGTTGACTGTTCTGATAACGAAGTAAACATTAAGATCTTCTTAAATGGCCTTGTTTCTAACGGTGATCTAACCGTTAAGCAACGTAACCAAATCCTCGAATCTATGGAAGATGAAGTTGGCGAAATTGTTCTTGATGATGCGTATTGCCAAGCTGAATCGATATCGGTAACAGAGCACCAAGGTGTTGGTTTAGTGAAAGAACAGATTCGCTTCATCCACACAATGGAAAAAGCAGGCTACCTGGATCGTGCATTAGAGTATATTCCTGATGATGAAACACTATTAGAACGTGAGAAGCAGGGCTTTGCATTAACTCGTCCTGAGCTTTCAGTATTAGTTGCTTACGGCAAAATGGTACTAAAAGAAGATCTAGTATGTGATGACATCGCTAATGACGAGTTCCACGCACAGCAACTAACACAATACTTCCCAACAGAGTTACGCCGTAACTACTTGGAGCACATGGATAACCATCCACTACGTGCTGAAATTATTGCTACGTCTCTTGCTAACCAAATGGTTAACGAAATGGGCTGTAATTTCATTACTCGTCTCCAAGAAGAAACGGGTGCAGATATTGTTGATATCGCAAACGCTTATGCGGCATCGCGAGAGATCTATGGTTTAGGGGATATTCTGAAAGAAATCCGTGCTTTGGACAATATCGCAGGATCTGATGCTCAGTATGATTTGATTTTCCATGTACGCCGTACCATGCGCCGTTTAACTCGTTGGTTATTACGAAATCGTAAAGGTAAGCAGTCAGTTAAAGCTCTTGTTGAACTTTATCAAGGTGATGTTCACGAAATTACTGAAACGTTAGATGACATGCTAGTTCTATCAGAAGTAGAAGAGCATAACGTTATCGCTCAGGAATGGATTGATAAAGGCGTTGGTGAGAAGCTTGCTAATTATGTTGCTCGTTTATCTAGCCTTTACTCAGCACTGGATATATCCACAGTGGCTCGTGAAACGGGTAAAACGGTTCAACAAGCATCTAAGTTGTACTTTAATCTAGGTGACCGTCTATCTTTGCACTGGTTCTTGAAGCAAATCAACAGTCAAGCGGTGGACAACAACTGGCAAGCATTGGCTCGAGCTGCGTTTAGAGAAGATCTAGATTGGCAACAACGTCAACTGACAGGGCAGGTTCTTAACTGTGGTTGTACTGTTGAAGAACTCGATGTTATTAAAGCGTTGGATGAGTGGATGGAAAGTAATTCAATCTCATTGCATCGTTGGGAAAGCATCTTGAATGAGTTTAAAGTCGGTTCAGTGCATGAATTTGCAAAATTCTCGGTCGCTTTACGGGAATTAATGCTATTAAATTTGAATTGTTCCTCAAATGAGTAAATAATACAGCCCCGTTTATACGGGGCTTTTTTCTTTCGGAGGCACAATGCTTTACCGTCTAGCCAGAACTGGCTTTTTTCAACTTGATGCCGAAAAGGCACATGATCTTGCAATTCAAAACTTCAAACGTTTCACTGGTACTCCTCTCGATTTGATGTACCGTCAGCAGTTGCCACACCGACCTGTTGAATGTATGGGACTCACTTTCAAAAACCCAGTTGGTTTAGCAGCCGGCCTTGATAAAAACGGTGAGTGCATCGATGCATTTGGTGCAATGGGTTTTGGGTTTGTCGAAGTAGGGACTGTTACTCCACGTCCTCAATCAGGTAATGATAAGCCACGCTTGTTCCGCCTAGTTGAAGCTGAAGGTATCATCAACCGAATGGGTTTCAATAACCTAGGTGTTGATCATCTTGTAGAGAACGTTAAGCGTTCTAACTATGACGGTATCCTTGGTATTAACATTGGTAAAAACAAAGACACACCAATCGAAAAGGGTGCTGAAGATTACCTAATCTGTATGGAAAAGGTTTATCAGTACGCTGGTTACATCGCTGTTAATATTTCATCACCAAATACTCCTGGCCTTCGTTCACTTCAATACGGTGAAGCTCTGGATGATTTGCTATCTGAATTGAAAGCAAAACAAAAAGAACTCGAAGAAAAGCATAGTAAGTATGTTCCATTAGCTCTGAAGATCGCACCAGATCTTAGTGATGATGAAATCAGCCAAATTTGCGAGTCTTTGATCAAAAATAAGATCGATGGCGTGATCGCGACGAACACGACATTAGATCGTAGTATCGTAGAAGGGATGAAGCATGCAAGTGAAGCGGGGGGCTTGAGTGGTCGTCCGGTTCAATCTAGAAGTACTGAAGTAGTGCGCCGCCTACATGAGGAGCTTGGAGACAAATTACCTATTATTGGTGTGGGTGGTATTGACTCTTATGTTGCAGCTAAAGAGAAAATGATGGCTGGAGCTCAATTAGTACAAGTGTATTCAGGCTTTATCTATAAAGGCCCTGGTTTAGTCCGCGATATCGTTAAAAATCTTTAATTTTATCGATGTAACTGCTTGAACTTACATATTTAAATGAAAAGAAGAGGAATTGTTTTCCTCTTTTTTTTTGTCTTCTGGTTAGTAGAATTACGAATATTAGGAAGGTAATTAAGCGTTTTACCTAATGAAACATTAATCAGTGTGAGACGATGCAATGCTTAAACCCAGCGATACATGGAATTGGTACTACGATGAGCAGCACGGCTCATTAATGCTGAATCTAGGGCAAGATATGTTGTTCAAAACTAATCTTGCTAAGAAGACGTTGGTGCAATGCGCATTCCAAGAGAATGAATTCACAGTTGATGACGCATCTTCCTATCAAACTTTCAAAGAGAGAATAAGCGGTTTAGAGCTTTCTGAGCCAAGACAAGCTGAACTTACCTTATATTGTGTCGCTGCAAAGCGTTTTCATAAGCCTGTTCAACCTAAGAGCTGGTTTTTCAACACTCAAAATAATCACCATCATTCTCCAAACGAAGGGGATATCGTTCAGTTGAGCAATGATATGAGTTCTGGTTTGTTTATTATTCTTGAAGTCGGGGAGAGCTCTAGTTTATGTGCGTCAATAGAGCTAGCTGATTTCACGCTGAGCGGAAGCAAAGTGCTTCAGTTTGGCGAGTTTATAAAAGTCATGCATGACCGAATGGTTTGCGCAAACTCGATGACAGCGTCGGTTCCAATGGCCCTCGTCGGCTAGCTCTTTTCCTATCAATAAATAAATTCGTTCCTAGTGTTTAATCAGCCTTATGGCTGATTTTTTTTGCTTAAAATAAATGAAAACCCGCCTTGGCCTTTGAAGGCCAAAATTTATTTGGGAGTAATAGCACACTTTTTGAGTGCTTTGTAACCACTATTCTGAACCTGATCTGGTCAAATATGCCTCTTAAGTTCCCTATTTAAAGGCTTTTGTCGTTAACTTTCAGCTGTAAATGTGACCTGGTATATACCAAAATTGATGTGAATATCTATTCACCTCACACTTGAGCAAGTACTCACCAACTCTCTGAGTGACTAAATATGGGGTTGAGTGAACATGCTTATTCGAACGGTTATTTGGTAAGCAATTACTTAGATTGACTAAGAAAAGACTGCTTTAGTGTGATGATATGGAAGGAAAGTCAGGTATAATCGAGTTCATTTTTATCAATACAAGAACACTATGAATCAATATCTAGCGGTTACCTCAAATGGCCTTGAGAATTTACTAGTTGAAGAACTAACCCAATTAGGGATTTCAAATGCGAAACCTGTTCAAGCAGGCGTTAAATTCAAAGCGACCAATGAGCAAATATATCGCTGTTGTTTGTGGAGTCGTCTAGCGTCTCGATTTGTTCGTGTTTTATCTGAATTCACCTGCCAAGATGATATGGATCTTTACCTTTCAACGATGGCGGTTAACTGGGTGAATCAGTTCCACAGTAGTAAGCGTTTTGTTGTCGACTTTAACGGTACTAACCGCGAAATCCGAAACAGCCAATACGGCGCGATGAAAGTGAAAGACGCTATCGTCGATTGCTTCGAAAAGAAGTCACTGCCTCGACCTTCGATTAGTAAAGAGAACCCAGATGTTCGTATCCACGTTCGTCTACACCGTGATAAAGCGATTCTTGGTGTGGATATGGTGGGTAGCGGTCTTCACCAACGTGGATACCGTCCAGAATCAGGCCGTGCACCATTGCGTGAAACATTGGCTGCAGCAATTCTTCTTCGTAGTGGTTGGGATGCAATGAAACCATTCTTAGACCCAATGTGTGGTTCAGGTACGCTTGTTATTGAAGCTGCGATGATGGCTGCGAACATGGCTCCGGGTGTTAAGCGTCAGAAATGGTGCTTTGAATCTCTAGAAGACTTCGAACCTGAGCTATGGGCTGAAATTAAGTCAGAAGCGAATGTTCAAGGTCGCCGTGGCGTGAAGAAAGTAGAGTGTAAGTTCTACGGTTATGACAATGACGAGCGAATGATCAAAACTGCTCGTGATAATGCGCGTCGTGCTGGCGTTGAAGATTTAATTCAATTTGAAGTAGGCGATGCTGCACTTGTTAAGCGTCCTGCTGAATTCGATAATGGCGTGGTTGTATCAAACCCACCTTATGGTGAGCGTCTAGGTACAGAGCCTGGCTTGATTGCACTTTACACCGCATTTGGCGCGCAGCTAAAAGCCGAGTTTGGTGGTTGCAACGCATCTATCTTCTCTAGCTCAGACGAGCTTCTAAGCTGCTTGCGTATGCGTGCAGATAAACAGTTCAAATTGAATAACGGTGCGTTACCGTGTCACCAAAAGAACTACTCAATTTCCGACCGTCCGATGTCAGAGCGTCCAACAGAACAAAAAGAGCAGATGATTGCTCCTGATTTCGCGAACCGTCTTAAAAAGAACATTGGCAAAATTGGCAAGTGGGCTAAGAAAGAGCAACTAGATTGTTACCGTATCTACGATGCTGACTTACCAGAATACAATGTAGCGATTGATGTATACCCAGGTCATCTGGTGATTCAAGAATACGCAGCACCTAAAGATGTACCGGAAGAGAAAGCAAAACGTCGCCTAACCGATATCATCCGTGCTTCTATTCAAGTGACCGGCGTTGAGGCCAATAACGTTGTGCTTAAAGTTCGTCAGAAGCAAAAAGGCCGCTCTCAATACCAGAAGCTTTCTCAAGATTCATCGAACCTAGAAGTAAATGAGTACGGCGTTAAGCTGATTGTTAACCTTCACGACTACCTAGATACAGGTTTATTCCTTGATCATAAGATCACTCGTCGTCGTATCGGTGAAATGGCGGCAGGCAAGGATTTCCTAAACCTGTTTGCTTATACAGGTAGTGCATCTGTACACGCTGCTGTGGGTGGAGCTCGTTCTACAACAACTGTTGATATGTCTAATACCTATCTAGAGTGGGCGAAAGAAAACATGGAGCTTAACGGCCGTGTTGGTCGTCAACATCAATTTGTTCAAGCTGACTGCTTACAATGGTTAGCTAAAGAACAGGGCTCGTATGATCTGATCTTCATTGATCCACCAACGTTCTCAAACTCGAAGCGTATGGATCAATCTTTTGATGTTCAACGTGATCATATTCAATTGATGGAGAACCTTAAGCGTCTGCTTCGTGAAGAAGGCACGATTGTTTTCTCTAACAATAAACGCCACTTCAAAATGGATTTAGAAGCATTAGAGGAACTGGGTCTTAAAGCTCAGAATATTTCCTCTAAGACTTTGCCTCTAGATTTCTCTCGTAATAAGCATATTCATAACTGCTGGTTGATTACACATAAGTAATCAAGAGATTGTATAAGGATATATAGTGCTGACTTTATACAGTACAGAAGGGTGCCATCTATGTGAGATGGCATTCCAACTCACGGAACAGTTAAACATTAGCCATCATGTCAATGTTGTTGACATTGCATTCGACGATGAGCTCTTTTCCCGTTACGGGGTCACTATTCCTGTGCTCAAATTTGAAAGCTCTGACGGTTCTCAAAGCTCAGAGCTTAACTGGCCATTTGGCTTGTTAGAACTTAATGATTGGTTAAAGAAGAATGGCATTACTTACAATTCATAATGGGCAATTGGCGTTTGGCGATCACCCGTTATTAGACCGAGCAGACTTCGCGCTGCAAGAAAACGAGCGTGTGTGTTTAGTTGGGCGCAATGGTGCGGGTAAGTCTACCTTGATGAAAATCCTATCTGGAAACATCATCATGGACGACGGCAAGATGCAGATCACGCAAGACGTGGTTGTGTCTCGTTTGGAACAGGATCCACCGCGTAATGAGCAAGGAACAGTTTATGACTACGTAGCTGGTGGCCTTGCGGAAATCGGCGAACAATTAAAGATCTATCATGATCTTTTGGATCTCATTACTAAGGATCCGAGTGAAAAGAATCTAAACCGTCTTACTCGTGTTCAAGAGCAATTGGATCATGCGAATGCTTGGCGCTTTGAGGACCGCGTAAGTAATGTTTTGGCGGCTCTGAAGCTAAGCGCAGAAACCAAACTGACAGATTTGTCGGGTGGTTGGCAACGTAAAGCAGCTCTTGCTCGTGCGCTTGTGTGTGACCCAGATGTTCTTCTACTAGATGAACCGACTAACCACCTAGATGTTGCGACCATTGAATGGTTAGAAGGGTTCCTTAAAGATTTCCGTGGCTCAATCATCTTTATCTCTCACGACCGTGCGTTTATCAAATCAATGGCAACACGTATTGTCGACCTTGACCGCGGTAAATTGAGTTCTTTCCCTGGTGATTACGAAAACTACTTGGTAGAGAAAGAAGAAGCACTTCGTGTTGAAGAAATGCAGAACGCGGAATTCGATAAAAAGCTCGCACAAGAAGAAGTGTGGATTCGTCAGGGCATCAAAGCGCGTCGAACTCGTAACGAAGGCCGTGTACGTGCGCTTAAGAAGCTACGCGAGGAGCGTTTGAATCGCCGAGAAGTGCTGGGCAAAGCGGTTATTCAAATCGATGATGCTCAGCGTTCAGGTAAGATTGTATTTGAAGCCGAGAACATTAACTTTGGCTTTGAAGGCAAAGAGATTGTTAAAGACTTCAGCTTCAATATCATGCGTGGTGACCGTATTGCGCTTATTGGGCCAAATGGCTGTGGTAAGAGTACGGTTCTTAAATTGTTATTGGACCAACTCAAACCTGACTCTGGTCGGCTACATTGCGGTACTAAGCTTGAAGTGGCTTATTTCGACCAATACCGTGAAATTCTTGACCCAGAGAAGTCGGTTATCGATAACCTAGCGGATGGTAAGCAAGAAGTCACGGTAGGCGGGCGAGAGCGTCATGCATTGAGCTACTTGCAAGATTTCTTATTTTCTCCAAAACGCGCCCGTACGCCGGTGAAAGCACTGTCTGGTGGTGAGAAAAACCGCTTATTGCTTGCTCGTATTTTCCTTAAATCAAACAATCTATTGATTCTCGATGAACCAACTAACGATTTAGATATCGAAACATTGGAACTTTTGGAAGATTTACTTGCCAACTATCAGGGTACGTTACTTCTAGTAAGTCACGATCGTCAGTTTGTAGATAATACCGTAATGACAAGTTGGATCTTTGAAGGTGACGGCGTAATCGAAGAGTTTGTTGGTGGCTATCATGATGCCCAGCAACAAAGAGCTCAGGTGTTACAGGCTCGACAGGTTGAAAAGCCGGCAAAGCCTGAAAAAGTAGTTGAGGAAACTCCCAAAACTGCACCAGCTAAAGTTAAGACGAAGAAATTATCCTATAAGCTACAACGAGAACTAGAAGCGCTCCCTATGCGTTTAGAAGAATTGGAAGCCGAAATTGAGTCACTACAGGAACAGGTGAATAGCCCTGAGTTTTTCAGTAAGCCTGTAGATGAGACCAAAGTGATATTAGATAAGCTGTCTGCTACTGAGCAGGAGCTTGAAGTTGCCTTTGAGCGATGGGAAGAGCTCGAAGCACTACAACAGGAAAGTTAATCGTTGATGAGTCGTACTAAATTTAAATTAACCACAGTTGCCGCTTTAGTATTAGCGGCAACTCAAGCCAATGCTGCGCTTTATACTGTGGTAGAAGTCGAAAGCCCTATAGATGCCAATGAGACTTATGGTGTTGCCATCCAGCCGTCAACTGGAAGTGCACTAGGCAACCTTGGATGTTTTGATGAGAATGCTACTAGCGCTGAATGTGACGGGTATAAGCTAGCGGGCGAAACTCGTAATTCTGTAGAAGCGGTTAGCTACCGTGAAGAAGTCCCTTTTGCGATGGATGCTGCGTTTCAATATATCCAAGAATTTAATGACTTTGAAAACTACTGTAATCGTGAATTGAGATATTCAACTTGTGAAAGTTGGGCTTTACAGCGTTGGAATACGTGGAAGCTAGAAATTAATGACTTGACACATGTCAATGCTCAAGCATTTGTTGAAGGTTCAACGTCTAGCGTTAGCCAATATAACTCAGTTATCAACGCGTTAGATACTACTGCTCAGCCCCTCGGCGTCGCTTCAGAAGGCGATTCTAATGGGGAAGATAGTGTACGAAACAACGCTATATCTACGGTAACGTTAACTTCTGACTCTGAATCAAGAGCTTGGGGCGCTTTAACTCTCTCGGAAGGCACTGAATTGAATTACGGTAGTATTTCCGAAGAAGGTGCAGGTACGAGCACGTCTAGTACCACTTTTAGCTCTAAAGCCTCTTTGTGGAATGCTACAGAAAATAACCAAATTGCTTGGAGTAACAATGACAGTTATCCATCGCGAACTGGTGACTACTTTGCTCAAGGCAGCATGCGTGGCTTGGTTGAAGTTGGCAATAAACTATACGGTGTGGGGTACAATACTGTCAGCGGAAGCGGTGATCTTCATGATCTAAACGCGAGTATCTTTGTTAGTAATGCTCTCGATTTTTCATCACCTATCGATCTTTCCTCTGTTACCTGGACAACGACATCTGTGTCTGGAGCTGAGGTGAAGTCAGGCTCATCGCGCGATGATGCTATATTTAGTAACTCGGTAGTGACCGATGTTAATAAAAACTTGTTAGCGGTAGGTTATGCAAAACGCAACGGGTATGTTCCTGAGAATGGCTCAGTAGCGAACAAGGCTTTCATCGTTGAGAGTATTGAAGTCGGTTCTCCGTCTGCGAACTTTAATTTGCAAAGTTCAATATTTTTCTCTGGTGCAGGCTCAGAAGCCAAGGCTGTTAATAACTTCAATGAGTTTGTAGGTCAGGTTGATGCAGACACAAACCGTGAAGTCGATGGTAGTGAACGTCGTCATCGTGGTTTCATTTATCCACATCAAGCAGATGGCACTGATGCTTCAAGAATAGCATTGTTTGATAGCAAGGCTTGGTGGTTAGACGACCTTACCAATGGTGTTAATTCTGATGGGCAAGATTTCTCAGACCAGAATAACTTTTTCCGTATTATCGATGCATCAGATATAAACGATGCTGGTGTAATTTCTGCTACAGCCATCAAATGTACAGTTAATGGCATACCACAGCAGTACGACACTACGTCACACAACTCTTATTGTGGAAACGCGTCATCATCGGCTGTAGAAGAGATTGTAGCGGTTAAGTTGGTTCCTATCGCTGGTGCGACGGCTGCTGACATTCAAACTCGAGGTACAGATTTTCAAAACGTCGAGCGACAAGGAGCTGGCGTAGGGATCTTCGTATTGACTGTTCTTGGTTTCTTGGGGTTCCGTAGAAAATAGTTAATTTTTGTAAACTAGAGCACAGGTTCACATTTTTGAATCTGTGCTTTTTTTTGTCTTGAGAAAAACCCAAATGTGGTCGATTCTTAATTGTGGAGTAACAAATCCTCCATAGAAGTTTAATAGTTGTACGTTAGTAAATTTAACACCCGTATGAGGACTGAACTATGAAGAGACAAAAGCGTGATCGCTTAGAACGAGCACAATCCCAAGGTTATAAGGCTGGCCTAAATGGCCGCTCACAGGAAGCATGCCCTTATAATCAAATGGATTCGCGGTCTTATTGGCTGGGCGGTTGGCGTGATGCCAGAGATGATAAACAAGCTGGTCTCTACAAATAATCCCACATACTATGATAAGGAATTCGAAAAAGGCTCATGTTGATGAGCCTTTTTTATGAGTCTTGCATCTAAAGCACTATAACTAAATATTTTGGAGTAAAATAAAGCAGCCCGAAAGCTGCTAAATTAGATTTATTTACTAGAAAGAAGAAGTATCTTGGAAAAGGCCAACTTTTAAGTCTTTTGCGACGTAGATTTCTTTGCCATCTACCAAAACACGACCATCAGCTAAGCCCATAACTAAACGACGGTTCACAACACGTTTCATGTGAATTTCGTAAGTCACTTTTTTTGCTGTCGGAAGAATCTGGCCAGTAAATTTCACTTCACCAACACCTAGAGCACGACCTTTACCTTCGCCACCAACCCAACCAAGGTAGAAGCCAACAAGTTGCCACATAGCATCTAGACCTAGACAACCAGGCATTACAGGGTCACCTGGAAAGTGGCAATCGAAGAACCATAGGTCAGGAGTAATATCTAGCTCAGCAAGAATCAAACCTTTACCGAAATCACCTTCGGTTTCAGACATTTTAGTGATGCGATCCATCATCAGCATGTTTGGTGCTGGTAGTTGAGGGCCTTGTGGCCATAATTCGCCTTGGCTTGATGCTAGAAGTTCTTCACGAGTGTAAGAATCACGTTTGTTTTGCATTATCAATTACTCCAATTTTTGATAGGTGCATCTTAGTGAACAGGTGTACGCTAAACAAGTCCGATCAGTACTAGACAAACCAGTTTTTGATGCGCTCCACAAATCCAGGGGGATGTTCATGTCTTTCAAAGTTTTCAATACGTTCCGCAATTTTATTGAGAACGCTTTCTTCATTTTCATCTCTAAATGGCTTGTTCATAATTAGTGGTATTGCCTCATCAACTGTAGAGACTGACCAAATATGAAACTGACCGTTTTTAATGCTTTCTACGACTTCTTGCTTTAACGCGAGATGCTTTAAGTTTGTTTTAGGCAGGATAACGCCTTGAGAACCGGTAAGCCCTTGATGAGCACACACCTCATAGAAGCCTTCAATCTTCTCGTTAAGGCCGCCTACAGCTTGAACTCGTCCAAATTGGTCGACAGCTCCGGTTACCGCGATTTGTTGATCGATAGGGTATTCAGATAGGGCACTCACAAGAGAACATAGCTCCGCCAGTGAAGCGCTATCACCATCGACTTCGCAGTAGGATTGCTCAAATACAATAGAAGCAGAGTAAGGCAGAGGCTCATCAAGGTTGAGTGAGCTTCCCAAAAATGCTTGCATGATCATCATGCCTTTAGCGTGTAGGTTACCGCCTAATTCTGCTTTGCGTTCTACGTCAGAGATGTCACCGTCACCGAAATGAATCACGCATGAAATTCTAGCGGGTTCACCATAAGATACAGGGTGACCAGGCACATCGATGACGGTTAAGCCATTCACTTGGCCAACTTGTTCACCATCGGTTTCAATTATCACTTGGCCATCAAGGATATCTTCAAGCGCTCTTTCCGGTAAATATGCTTCTCGATTAGATTTATGAACAAGTGCTGAGAGTATGTGACTTTCTTCGATTAAGCCCGATTCTGCTTCTAATTTTGCTTCTGACAGTAAGGCATTGTGCCAAACTAAACATAGCGGAACGTAATGTTGGTCTTCAGTCTCTCTAGCACCAGCGATTAGGATTGGTTTCAGTGCACTAGATGAAATTTCGGGTAAGTTGAACCTTTGACCTAGCCACTTTAAATAGCCGAGATAATTCGTAATAGAGGCTTCAGATAGTTTGAGAGCCATTTCTAATTCGCTAAACAAGCAAAAGCCACTTTGAATATCTGAATCTAGGTAGTCGAGGTCGGCTAACTGATTTCTGTCTCCAACTATTACAAGCTTGGCGTCATACGTAGAAAAAGAACTGTTAGAAGAAATTCGTTTAGAGTTGACGTTCAGGTCTTCGATGGGTTCACCAAGCAAAGCAGACTTTAGTAATAACCAACAACCAGGGTTAGCCAATATCAAGTTTGCCGATACAATTAAGTAACCATTTTTGACCTGGGTGAGTAGACCTGGTTTCTTAACAGTTTGATTGTCGTTAACTTCAATTTGATCAAACAAGGTTTCAGCACGTAAAGACTCAGTCTTTAACACCGGGACATTTTCACTAGTTACGCTAGAGCGTAAGCTTTCGACAAGTAGCTGGCGATAGACCGCGTTATCCGGCGCATTTACTATTAGCACTTTTGACAAGCTATCCAGTTCATGGAAGCGTTGAATTGCTGACCTTGCGCGAGGCTGTAAATCTAAAAAGGATTGTAATTCTATTTGATCGTAATGAGCTAGCTGAGTGCTAAATTGATCATATTGCGGTGTGACAAAGCGCCAATCTACTTGAGTCATCGAGAAATCTGTATATAGGATCGAGCAGAAGAGTATATAGAAAAATTGAATTATCGAATAGAATAATCTTACTTGCATAAGGGAATAAATATTGATCTAAGTCGCTTTGTCGATTGGATTTATTGTCAATTGAATGGTCTTGGGTTACGCTGTCACCAAGGTGTGTTTTTGGGGTGGAAAAATGAAATATCAGCAGCTAGAAAATTTGGAATGTGGTTGGAAGTGGCAGTACTTAATCAAAAAATGGAAAGATGGTGAGGCTATAACACGACATATCGATACTAGTGAAGCTGACGTTGCCATTTCTGAACTTAGGAAGATTGAACATGAGCCAACACTCGTTCTCAAGTGGATTGAAGATCATATGTCTCTTGAGCTGGAGAATAAGCTTAAGCAAGCCATTCGAGCTAAGCGAAAGCGTCACTTTAATGCAGAGCAGGTTCACACCAAGAAAAAATCGATCGATTTGGACTACCGTGTTTGGGAGAAACTTTCTCAAAGAGCTAGCGAGTTAGGTTGCACGTTGTCAGACGCGATCGAGTACTTGGTTAGTGAGGCATCCAGGAGCGAAAAGGCCAGTAAAACGGTTACAAGCCTGAAAGAAGATTTGAGTAAACTGTTGTCAGATTAGGAGAGCCTATGCTTTATGTCGTTATTATTGCCGTAATATTGATTTTTTGGTTGGTCGGCGTAGACAGACCGATCCTAAAAGTTGAGTTTCAGTCTGGCGAAATCAAATCATTTAAAGGTCATTTACCTCCATCATTTAAACACAATTTAATCGAAATTGGAGATAAGCAATCTTTTGATGGTGTGATGAAGGTATACAGCAAACGTTCGGGTTATAAGCTTAACTTTTCCAAGGGCATCCCTAAGAAAATCCAACAAAGAATACGAAATGTCTTCCCTCACCAAGGGTTGAAATCCAAAGGAACGAAGAAAGCATAAATCATTTTGATTCAACATATTCATTACAAAAAAACGCTTCATTGGAAGCGTTTTTTTACTTTTTGCATTGGAAGAATTTGATTTGTATTCAACATGAACGAACCAATTTCTTAGAGGGTATTGTATGAAGTATATGTTGATGCTTGTTATGGGGTTTTCGATGACCAATTGTTGGGCGGATGATGCTGAAACTAATATGGTCGCGAAGCAAATCAAAAATAAAGTAACTAAATCGATTAAGAGGTTAAATGGTGACGTATATGAAGGTTACTGCGACCTAATGATTGAAATGCGGCATAAAGGTAGGGTTGCGATTATTCATCGCGTTTCCTCATCAGGAGACTACAAATTATGTAAAGCCAGTAAACGTTCACTGAGGAAGGGGCTTAGATTCAAGTATGAATATAAAGAAAAGTTTATACGCATTCACATTACTAACATATAGTGCACTATAACTAATTTGTTTTAAGTTAAATTCATATATCTAAGTGAAATAATTGACCTTTTCAATTAAAATTCTGAATAAGCCTCACATATAAAAAAGATACAGCAGGTAAGCAGGTTGTTGCTAACAAATAAACACTACACAGATGAAGCCATTAAGATAGCTAACAAAATTTCGCATAACGTGGAAGAGCGTCATGCAAAGTGGCTAGCGGCTAAAAAATTTGTCGTAGACCAGAGTCAAGTTGATACACTTTTGAGCCTAGAAGGACGCTACTGCGAAGACGTCATCTTTAATGAAGAAGATAGAATTACAAGAAACCAAAGAATACTGCTCAACTGCGAACAGGAAAAAGTAAAAGCTAAACAGCAGAAATTGGCTGATAAGCAGAAAACCCTGAAAAACGTCATTGATTCTGTCGCTTCAGTTGCAGAAAAAATGATGTGCCAGAAGCTACAAGATACTGATATAGAATATCTATTTAGTGGCTTGCCTGATTTTGCTCACTTTGCATCTATTGCGTATTCGCCATCACTAAGCTTTCCAAAGCTAAACGATATGACGGTTATGAGCCATCAATTGGGCTCAAGTATTATTGATTTTGTGTCTGAACCTAAATTCAGCGAACGATTCGGCAAGTCTAATAAAGTAGTGTCTGATCCTAAGATCGCTATTGGCCAGATTGGAATTGAAAATTGTCGGTTACTGTTCCCAATTTTGATGGCAAGACAGACATTAAAATGGTCAGACGAAAACACGAAGCTTATCGCTCCTAAAATGTGGCAGCATCTTATCGTTACATCTAATGTCACTAGAATGCGCTTGCAAGATACCGAGGTTAAAGACCCCGACGTGGGGATACTTCTAGGTACTTTAAGAGTTTTGCCTACATTTTTAATTTGTAATCATTTCACACAAGTTTTTGAAGATTCACTCGTCTATACAATGACAAAATTTAGAGAAGCGGATAAAAAAGAAGAATACTATGCATGTTCTGAAATTGCCCCAAACCTTGCGTTTATACCCAATGTCATTGAGAAAATGGAAAAAGCATTAGTTAGAAAGCTCGTGGATCATTTGGAGTGGGATCAGTCTACAAACTACATTAAGCAAGCTCTTTACGAAGATATTGAAGATTCTCCAGTTGAACATCGTAGTGTCTATGGTGCTGCATTAGGTCAGGCTAGGGCGTATTCAATATATGATGGCCTTATGCGAAGTAACGCTTTTTCTGATAAACATAAACCTTATTGGTTTGCGAAAGTTCAAATGTCTGGCTCAGTATTGCGTGAAACTCAATTTAAGTCTCCAGGGAAGCTGACTCGATCTATGTTGTAACCAAATGCCATCACAATTAGGTTCGTGACGGTGTGACTTTTTGTGTGTAATTAGATAGTCTAGAAGTCTGAGCAGCTTACTAGAATAACCTTCATCGTTGTGATGGTAACTGTGCCGTCTAACCAGCTACGAATTGATAATACTCAGCTTTCGAGATGAAGCCACCCGAGTGCAATGCATGGTGTCGAATGTAGTCGGCTTAAACTTCCAAGAAGTGAATGAACTTGCTGACGAGATATTCTTGGTTGGTGACTGGGTCATGTCGGTTGCAGATGTTGGAGAAGATGAAAACCACAACGTAAAAATCCATGGGCCATATGAGACAGGCCAACAAGCAATGGAGCATGCACGTAAAAGTCTTGGCGTAACGACGTTTAGAACCGTTGAATGAAGCTAAGAACCCACCAAATAAGCCCTAGCTCAGTGCGTATTATGTATATTATGTTAAATTGAGTGTTGCGGTGGTGGTTTGATATGCGTAAAAGCCCCTAACTTGAATATCAGCCTGACATTATTGAACATAAATCTATTTACCATAAAATACCTAATAATCACTATCCTAATCTTCGATTAAGCTTAAGATTATTAGGTTAACTCAACCCAACAAACTTGATGGCTCTTTCAATTTCAGCTGTTCTTACTGGTTTGCCAACAAATGCATTCATTCCAGCTTCTAAACACTCTTCTTGATCACCTGTAGATGTATGTGCAGTTAAAGCGATTATTGGTGTCTCTATACTATCTCTTCTGATGTAACGCGTTGTCGTTAAACCATCCATCACCGGCATCGATACATCCATGAATACTAAATCTATATATTGGTGGTTCTCTTTCATAAACATTACGGCCTCTGAACCGTTACTCACGATTTCAACGTTATGACCCATACGAGTTAGAATCAGTCGTATCACCATCTGATTTGTTGGATTATCTTCTACAACAAGTATTGAAAGAGTTTTATGCGTCTTTATCGGTTGTAAGCTTTCCTTCTGACTTAGCTTTGGTTTATCTAAAAAGTTCGTTAATACTGGAATCGAGATAAAAAACTCTGTACCAACATTTGGTTCACTACTAACAGAAATGGCTCCATTCATTAATTGAACTAAGTGCTTTGTAATAGTTAAACCTAGGCCAGTGCCACCAAAACGTCTTGTTATTGAACTATCAGCCTGCTTAAACGGTTTAAATAACAGTGATAGTTTTTCTGCACTAATTCCAATACCTGAATCTGACACCTTTAAACGCAATTCTTTCGAACAAGCATTTATCTCTACGGTAATTCCACCAACCTGAGTGAACTTAATTGCATTACCAATCAAATTGAAAAGTATTTGTGCCACCCTAGTTTGATCTAGGTAGTAGCTTAGTTCAGGGTCAATTTCGTTTACAATATTGAGAAACAACCCTTTATCTTTAGCGAGTCGCTGCTGCTCCTCGATTACAAATGTTACAGTGTCATTTAAATCAATCCATTGTAAATCAAGGGAAAATTTTCCGGATTCAATCTTGGACAAATCTAAGATGTCACTGATGATGGTAGAAAGAAGCTCAGACGAAAATTCCATCTTAGAAATAATGTCTAGTTGCTCCTCAGATAACCGAGTTCGTTGTAGTACATCGAATAAGCCGATAACAGAGTTGAGTGGCGTTCTTATTTCGTGGCTCATCATTGCAAGAAATTCCGATTTCGCTCGGTTTGCTTTCTCTGCTTCTAGTTGTGCCTGAAACAACTCCTCAGTTCGCAAACGAACTGTTTGTTCAAGACTCTCTTTACTTTCAATGTCTATTACTGCCCTTTCAATCAAAGGACGAAATCGTTTGAGAGTGTGCTTTGTATTTACGCTAAAGTTTTTTGCGTGTGAACCAATCAAAATAATGACGGAATGAGTAAGCTCAGTCTCAATTCCGGTAAGCAATACTGTGCCGATTTGATCTAACACTACTGAGTTGAGTTCACTAAACTCTTTCAGTTTATATGGCTCAAATAATATTGTGCACTCACCGTTAATTGATCGAGCGAATTTGCTGTCATGTGGCCAGTCTAGGTCGCTAAATATACGGTTGGTCGATAGCAACGTCTTAAATGTCTTTTGGTTGGACTTCTTCGCAATCACGATAAAGTCATCAAACTCGATATATTTGTTAAGAACACTATTCAAGCTTTCGAATATTTCATGCCGATTGGTCGCTCGACTGATTGCAGAAATGGCAGCCAATATCGCTCGGTTTTCTTCCGATAGCCTAGCTTCCCTAGCCTTCATTCTTTGCAGCTCGATCAGAGTCTCGTTCAACTTTTCGGTTTCTTGAGTATCCATTTACACTTTTAACCTATAAAACGTTGCTGATGATACCATCAGGTTCCCGTGTGCACTTTCGCCCCCACACAATCGGCCCTGTTCGCCGAACGTAAATGGGCAAATAAATGGCTGACCGTCTAAGGCTTGATTGATTCTGTCACATACTTGCTGCATATCTTGTTTTAAGTAAATCATTGGACCTGCGCAGAATATATTAATACCACCAAGCTTTTCTTCTAACTCTACACCTTCATAATATGAGGCACGAATGATGTCAGCGGCTCTACTAACTAATTGCTCTTTACAGCCAGACATCAAATAGACTTTGTCGCCTTCTTTTATATCTGTAAAAACCTCGATGCCGTGCTCAGCTGTCTCTCGGATTGGGTGTGATAACTTGAAGTAAGGTCTCGTTAGATCGGAGCCTACATACCTACCTAATGGATAGATTGTGGCACGTTCAAATAGGTAATTGTCTTCTTCCTTTACGTGCTCTTGGGTCCAGTTGTGGTAAACCTTAGTCGCAGGTTGCCCATCTATTTCTAATAAAACTCGACCATTGACTTTAGTTGCTATGCCTGAGTGCGCAGTTGGGGCATGCCCAGCACTAAGAGAGGTGTAAATAGATTGAGAGGCAAAGAAGACAGTCAGTGAAACTGCGTTGGTAGAATATGCTTGTTCGGTGAAGACGCTCCACTGTTTAGCAACTTTATTATCCGCCGCGCTTCCGCCAATGATAGGAACCAAGGTGCCAAATTTTTGATCAATTGCGCCTAAAACTGCTTCTTCATGCCCTGGCGTTGAGTGAAGTAAAATAAGCTCAGGAACTTCTCCACATCGGTCTGCTTTATCTAAAGCGATATCAATTGCCTTGGTTACACTGTCACTGATGTTGCCAGAGAATTCACATAGTCCCGTTCCATATGCGTTAATACCGCTGTCATATACCGCTAACATTCCAACAACTGGCCCTTCTTCGAAGCCTTTTTCTGTCATTACACCTTTGCAGGTTGAACAGCCATGGATGGGCAAGGAAGGAAAACGAAGAATCAAGAATTCACGGAGCCTAGAAGCATCATATTCTTCCGTGCAGTAGCATACCAGACAAGCCAAATTGTCAGTGGCTATCTTCAGTGAGAGATCATTAACTACATCCCACTCATCCGCTGCTCTAGAAGTTAAAGATATAAATTTCATTGGTTCGTGACAGTATTAAGAGGTGTGATAACTTATAACAGTTAATGCATGCTTCAGTATTGATTTGGTACATTAGTCGGTCTTATAGCCAGGAATTGTGACCAATATAGTAAATGGCTTTTGTTGTTGCGAATCTGTAACAGTTATTACTGGATCAACTTCATTTGTTTTAACTAACCACGACTTTTCATTTAATGATGAAACACTGGAGACATTCTCTACTGAGATATCAAAAGTCGCGCTTTCAGATGTTTCAATCAAAAAGCCGCCTTTATGCTTTGAAAGAAGAATATTGTGTGAATCTATTTTAATTTCACAACTATCAATTAGCTTGCAGCTAGCAGAATAACCCTCTTCGTATATCACTGTTCTCCAAGTGAATGCTGCTATTAAAACAACCATCATGAGCACAATTTGAACAAGCCTGCCCTTTGTTAACTTCTGTGCAGCCATTTTATGCCTTACTCCTTGTAACAAACTTCAAAGTTTTTAAATAAATTTTCAAATCCCGACCAAGCGTAAGGTTACTACTCTGTCATTGATTTGTTAATTCAAGTATAGTGTCGCGTTGAAAATGCCACTTTTTTTCAAAATCAGCAAGTAGAAATAAAGTTATGAATAAACTCACTTTCTTTTGCAGATTTGGGTGGCATTACGACGTTTGTCGTGTTGGAAGTAAAGTGTAGTTAATTAGAAATTGGAAGCATGCAAATGAGCCAAGAAAAGCAGCTTGAACAAAACTACAACTATACAGTCGTTCGCCAGTTTACCTTAGTGACTATTCTCTGGGGTATTGTTGGCATGGCTGTTGGTGTTTTGATTGCCGCTCAATTAGTTTGGCCACAGCTAAACTTTGATACGCCGTGGTTGACGTACAGTCGTTTACGTCCCCTGCATACTAATGCGGTTATTTTTGCGTTCGGTACGAGTGCCCTGTTTGCAACATCATATTATGTTGTGCAGAGAACTTGTCAGACGCGTTTATTTGGTGGCCCTCTTGTCGCCTTCACCTTTTGGGGTTGGCAAGCGATTATTCTTTCCGCTGCAATCACTCTTCCTCTGGGGATTACCTCAGGTAAAGAGTACGCAGAATTAGAATGGCCAATCGATATTGCTATTACATTAGTGTGGGTAGCTTATGCCGTCGTGTTCTTCGGAACAATGATTAAGCGTAAGACCTCACATATATATGTAGCAAACTGGTTCTTCGGAGCCTTCATCATCACTGTTGCGGTGTTACACATTGTAAACAGCCTTGCGATCCCAGTATCTCTGACTAAGTCGTATTCGATTTACTCAGGTGCTGTAGATGCAATGGTTCAATGGTGGTATGGCCATAATGCGGTAGGTTTCCTATTAACAGCTGGTTTCCTTGGTATGATGTACTACTTCGTGCCTAAGCAAGCAGAGCGTCCAGTTTACTCTTACCGTCTATCTATTGTTCACTTCTGGGCATTAGTGTCACTGTACATTTGGGCTGGTCCTCACCACCTACACTACACTGCACTTCCAGACTGGACTCAGTCACTAGGTATGGTGATGTCTTTAGTTCTGTTCGCTCCTTCTTGGGGTGGCATGATTAACGGTATCATGACGCTATCTGGTGCATGGCACAAACTTCGCTATGACCCTATCCTACGTTTCCTAATCGTTTCTCTATCATTCTACGGCATGTCGACATTCGAAGGCCCAATGATGGCAATCAAAACGGTTAATGCACTATCTCACTACACGGACTGGACTATCGGTCACGTTCACTCTGGTGCGTTAGGTTGGGTAGCAATGGTTTCAATCGGTTCTGTATACCACCTAGTTCCTCGTCTATTTGGCCAAGAACGTATGTACTCTGTATCTTTGATCAATGTTCACTTCTGGTTAGCAACGATCGGTACGGTTTTCTACATTGTAGCAATGTGGATTTCAGGTGTAATGCAAGGCCTAATGTGGCGCGCAGTTAACTCTGACGGCACATTGACTTACAGCTTCGTAGAGTCTGTACAAGCGTCTTACCCGTTCTATTTTGTTCGTTTCTTAGGTGGTTTCATCTTCCTAACAGGTATGTTCTTAATGGCATACAACACGTACAAAACAGTTACTGCATCTAAAGGTAGCCTAAAAGCTATCCAACAGCCGGCATAAGGAGATTAAAGAATGAGCTCAAATTCAAACAATCGCCATGAATTAGTCGAAAAAAATGTTGGCTTGTTAGCAATCTTGATTGTTATTGCAATCAGTTTTGGCGCACTTGTAGAAATCACACCGCTGATTTTCCAAAAGCAAACCACTGAGCCAGTAGAAAACCTACGAACTTACTCAGCGCTTGAAATGGAAGGTCGTGATATCTACATCCGTGAAGGTTGTAACGTATGTCACAGCCAAATGATTCGCCCATTCCGTTCTGAAACAGAACGTTACGGCCACTACTCTGTTGCTGGTGAAAGTGTGTGGGAACACCCATTCTTATGGGGTTCTAAACGTACTGGTCCAGATCTAGCTCGTGTTGGTGATCGTTACTCAGATGAATGGCATCGTGTTCACTTGATTGACCCTCGCGAACTAGTACCTGAATCAAACATGCCTGGTTTCCCATGGCTTGAAGATAATGTACTAGATGGCAAATTGACTCAGCAGAAACTTGAAATTTTCCGCAATCAGTTTGGTGTTCCATACACTGATGAGCAAATTGCTAATGCGAAGCAAGAAGTTGAAGGTAAAACAGAGATGGATGCAATCATCGCTTATCTTCAGTCTCTTGGTCATGCAATGAAATAAGGCGTAATTATGGATATTATTACTTTTCAAAGTATTTGGACTGTTACCGTCTTCGCTTGTTTCATTGGCATCGTTTGGTGGGCTTTTGGCAAAAACCGTAAATCGCGTTTCGATGAAGATGCGAACTTGGTATTTGCTGATGAAGCTCAGCCAAAAACTAACAATCAAGGAGTGACGAAGTAATGAGTACATTCTGGAGTATTTGGATTACAGTAATCACTATTGGTACGCTAGTAGGTTGTGCACTGTTGCTTCGTTGGTGTTCTAAAGATGAAACAGGCGTTGAGCCTGGTCAAGACATGGGACACGAATACGATGGCATTCGTGAATTAAACAACCCATTACCTAAGTGGTGGACTTACCTATTTATTAGCACACTTGTGTTTGCAGTGGTCTACTTCATTCTTTACCCTGGCTTGGGTAACTTTAAGGGTGTTTTAGGCTGGACAAGTTCTGATCAAACTGTGCGTACAGTTGAAGAGTCTCGCGCGTCAGTTGCGGCTTCTCAATCAAAAAAGCAACTTGATCAATACGCAAAAGAACTTGATGACGCTGACACGTATTTCGGCGAAGCGTTCAAACAGCTTGCATACAACGAAAATGGCTTACGCTCTATTCCTGAAATTGCTGCTGATCCTGAAGCTAACAAAGTTGGCCAACGTCTGTTCCTACAAAACTGTTCTCAGTGTCATGGTTCGGATGCACGTGGTCAGAAAGGTTTCCCTAACCTAACTGATGACGCTTGGTTATATGGCGGTGAGCCTCAAGCTATCGTAACGACTGTAATGCATGGTCGTATCGGTCAGATGCCGGCGTGGAAAGATGCGCTAGGCGATCAAGGTGTGAAAGAAGTTGTAAGTTACACCTTGAGCCTATCGGGTCGTTCTGTGAATGCTCGTGAAGCAGAAGCTGGTAAAGCTCGCTTTGTTGTTTGTGCAGCGTGTCACGGTACAGATGGTAAAGGCAACCCTGCAGTGGGTGCGCCTGATCTAACTGACCGCGATTGGTTGTTCGGCGATTCTCGCGCTGACGTAACAGAAACAGTAATGAATGGTCGCTCAGGCGTAATGCCAGCTTGGAAAGATATTCTAGGTGAAGACAAAGTTCAGCTTGTTTCAGCATACGTTTGGGGATTAAGCAACTCAGATAATAAGTAACATTTCAATAACAGCCCCTTTCTAAGGGGCTGTCTTTCCTATAGTTTATAAACTTTCTTATTCTAGCTGTTGAGATCTTTTTTATGGTAAAGCCTTGGTATAAACAATTCTGGCCGTGGTTCCTAATCGCGCTCCCACTTACTGTTGTTGTTTGGACTGTAATAACGGTAACAGTGTTTACGCAAAACTCTGTTCACCTTGTGACTGAGGATTACTATAAAAAAGGAAAAGGAATAAACATTGATATTTCGAAAGTCAATGTAGCAAAAGAACTTGGCCTAAGTGCTCAGGTTGACTCGGATGCTAAATCAATCTCTATTCAATTAGATAAAGGCGACTTAACTCACTACCCTGCAATCAAAGCTATGTTCGTTCACCGCACTCTACCTGACCGTGACTTTACTGAGCTATTAACTGCTGATGCTAAAGGTGTGTATCGAGTTACGCCTTCGCAAGAAATCCAAGGCCCTTGGTTTATCGAATTAACACCTCACAATGAAGAATGGCTAATTCAGGGTCGTGTGACTTTCCCTACCGAAACAACAATTGATTTAATGAACTAATTATGTGTAATTCCTGTTATCACTGTGGTGAAGATGTACCAGTCAACACGGATTATAAAGTCGAAATTCTGGGGCAGATACGCCAAATGTGCTGTCCTGGGTGTGAGAGTGTTTCTCAAACCATTATCGATAGTGGTTTAAGCTCTTACTACCAGTACCGAACTGCCCCTGCCGAAAAAGCTGATCTGGTCCCAGAGCAACTGCTTTCTCTCGCGCACTACGATAATGCAGATGTTCAGCAAGAATTTGTACATCACGTTGAGAACGCTTCTCAAGTCTCTTTGTCTCTAGAGGGAGTTTCGTGTGCTGCATGTGCGTGGCTTATTGAGAAAAAGGTTTCAGCACAGCCCGGAGTGGTTTCAATTCGTGTTAACACCACTACCAACCGTGCATTGCTTTCTTGGGATGCGTCTCAAGCGAAGCTCAGCAGCTTGCTCTCATCAATTCATGAGCTTGGCTATAAAGCCGCCCCGTTTGAAGCAGATAAGCAAGAAGCGTCTTATCATCGTTCGATGAAGCAATATCTGTATCGTTTGGGGGTTGCTGGTCTAGCAACAATGCAAGTTATGATGCTTGCGGTAGCCTTGTACCTGGAAGTGTTTGGTAGCTTAGAACCCGAGTTTAGAAACTACTTCCGTTGGGTCAGCTTGATTTTTGCAACGCCAGTTCTACTTTATTCTGCTCTACCTTTTTATATCAACGCCTGGCGAAGCCTTAAAGGTCGAACTTTAGGAATGGATGTTCCCGTTTCTATCGCGCTCTTGTTTGCTTATTTTGCGAGTTTAGTCGCGACAGTGACCGATAAAGGTGAAGTGTTCTTTGAATCCATTTCTATGTTCACCTTCTTCCTACTGCTCGGCCGCTTTTTGGAAATGCGAGCGCGTCGAAAAGCCGCTGCTGCGAGCGGAAACCTGTTGAAACTTATCCCAGTTATGGCGACTACGTTGGATGGTGAGCAAATACCTGTAAAGACGCTAAAAGTTGGTGACAAGATACGTGTATTACCCGGTGAACATATTCCTGCAGATGGTAAAGTCCTCTCTGGTCGTATTCATATCGATGAATCAATGTTAACGGGTGAATCAATCCATGTTGTAAAACAAGTAGGCGACAGTGTATTTGCAGGGACATTAAACGGTGATGAATCCTTCGAGTTAGAAGTAGTGTCTTCGAAAGCAGACTCAATGATTTCTAATATCGTTAGGCTGCAAGATGAAGCTCAATTATCGAAGCCCCGTATTGCTGAAATCGCAGATATAGTCGCACGCTACTTTGTCGCAATTATCCTGATCATAGCATTCGCTACTTGGTATTACTGGCATGATACGCGCCCAGAAGATGCATTTTGGATTATGCTTTCCGTCCTTGTTGCTACCTGCCCTTGCGCGCTTTCACTTGCAACCCCAACAGCTATCACTTGTTCGACTTCTAGAATGGGCAAGTTTGGAATCTTGTTACGTAAGGGGCATGTGTTTGAAACTCTGTGTAAAGTGAATCATCTGATCATCGATAAAACTGGAACGCTGACTGAAGGTAATATCAAGATTGCAGATATTTTACTTAAGTCAGATTTAGACGAAAGCACCTGCTTTAAACTTGCAGCTAGCCTAGAACAACACGCTAATCACCCTATCGCTAAAGCATTCAATCAATATTTTGATTCTAGTGTCCAACTCGAATCCGTGAATAATATTATTGGTTCTGGGATTCAAGCTAAATGGAATGAAAAGACCGTCGCTATTGGTAGTGCTTCATTTATTCTCGGCTCCGATTCTTTAGCAGTCAGTAATGGTATTTATCTCTCTTTAGATGGGATGCATATTGCAACTTTCATTTACGAAGACCCAATTCGAAAGGAGAGTGCTGAGCTCGTTAAAAAGTTTAAAGACGCCGGGATTAAAACGACGCTTTTAACCGGTGACTCGTTAGCGAATGCGAGGCCTGTCGCCGATAAAATTGGTATCAACGACGTTGTTGCAAGTGCCAATCCAGAAGATAAACTGAGCTATTTGAATAATACCGATAGCAAGGAGATCACAATGATGGTCGGTGACGGAATTAATGATGCCCCAACACTAGCTGGTGCACACCTTTCAGTAGCGATGGGCGGTGGTACAGACGTGGCAAAAGCTTCTGCTGACATGATTTTGTTAGGTGACAAACTGGATAAATTGCTCGAATCACGTGCGCTTGCGTTAAAAACTCGTAAGATTATTCGTGAAAACCTTGCTTGGTCATTAGGATACAATATTCTGATATTGCCATTGGCTGTCGCCGGTCTTGTTGCTCCTTACATTGCTGTTGTAGGGATGTCCGCAAGTTCAATTATTGTAGTTTCCAACTCTTTAAGATTGCTTAAAGAACAAGGTAAGTAATGGAAAGCTTATACATATTAATCCCTATCGCGATCATCCTAGTATGTGTTGCTGTCGGAATCTTTCTTTGGGCAGTGAAAAGCGAACAATTCGAAGATTTAGAGCGTCAAGGTCACAATATCTTGTTCGATGAAGAAGACGAAAAACAAAAGGCTGCCGTTAAGAAATGACGGCGGACTGGCTTGGTGCATTTTTCGTTGGGTTGATTGGTGCAGGACATTGTATGGGGATGTGTGGTGGAATCGCTTCAGTGCTGTCGATTGGCAATACTGGAACAGCGAATAAACTCGCGATCCCCATTTTTTATAACTTTGGCCGTTTAGCAAGTTACACTTTAATCGGTGCAATCATTGGTGGGACTGTTTCTTCACTTGCTCAGTTCAGTGAGCTCAATAGCGTGCTCATCTGGCTTCGGCTATTAGCGGCGATATTTATGATTCTACTCGCCCTTTACATTGGTAAATGGTGGCACGGACTGCTTGTTATCGAAAAGCTTGGCCAAAACATTTGGAAACACATTTCCCCTGTAGGTCAATCACTACTTCCTCTTAAAAACCCACTCCACGCACTCCCATTTGGTTTTATCTGGGGCTGGCTTCCTTGTGGCTTAGTCTATTCCACTCTTACATGGTCTGCAGTATCTGGAAGTTGGCTTGATGGCGGGCTAATTATGCTCTCGTTTGGCTTAGGGACCTTACCTGCAATGCTTGCTATAGGCTACGGAGCAACTGTGCTAAAAAGGTTTCAACAATCTAATGTCTTTAGACAAGTTGGTGCATTTTTGATCCTAACTTATGGCTTATACACTGGATACGATGCGTTGATGCTTCTTTATTATACAGCATAGCTCTCCTTTAAATGGCGTTTTTTTACTATCCATTAGTATTAAGGGATGCTAAAATATTGACGTATATCAAATAGTGAAAGATTATTATGATTTCTGAAAAGCCTGTGACGAAACGAGTTCAATCAGGTGGTTGTGCCATCCATTGTCAGGATTGTAGCATCAGCCAACTGTGTATCCCTTTTACTCTTAGCGAAACCGAACTAGATCAACTAGATCAAATCATTGAGCGTAAGAAGCCTATCCAAAAAGGCCAAGAGCTATTTAAAGCTGGAGATGAACTTAAATCTCTATATGCGATCCGCTCTGGCACTATCAAAAGCTACACTATTACAGAGCAAGGTGACGAGCAGATTACTGCATTCCACCTAGCAGGTGATTTAGTCGGTTTTGATGCCATTACTGAAGATATGCACCCTAGTTTCGCGCAAGCGCTAGAAACGTCAATGGTATGCGAAATTCCGTACGAAATTTTAGATGACCTGTCAGGCAAAATGCCTAAGCTTCGCCAACAAATCATGCGTTTGATGAGTAATGAAATCAAAGGCGATCAAGAAATGATTCTGTTGCTATCTAAAAAGAATGCTGAAGAGCGTTTAGCTGCATTTCTATACAACTTGTCAACACGCTTCTCTCAACGTGGCTTTAGCCCTCGAGAGTTCCGTCTAACGATGACTCGTGGTGACATTGGTAACTACTTAGGCTTAACCGTTGAAACGATCAGTCGTCTTCTTGGTCGCTTCCAAAAAGCAGATATTTTAAGTGTTAAAGGTAAATACATTACTATCGAAGACCACGATGCTCTAATGGAGCTGGCTGGTGTTTCAAAAGAATAACTTATTTATCAATGATGTAGCTCTATAATGAGCTACATCAAGTTTCTGTTCTAAATCTTCCCATATTTCTCTTCTTCTCTAATCAACTAAGCTACATTAACTATATGGTTCAGTTCCTATAGTAGGCTTTGTTATGAGTATTTATAGTAAAATTCTTGTTGTTGCCGATATTAATGATGATGAGCAACCCGCCCTTGCCCGAGCAATACAGCTCGCTAGAAAAAGCGTTTCTAAGAGCCGCATTACCTTCTTTCTTTCTATATATGACTTCTCTTATGAAATGACATCAATGCTCTCTGTTGATGAAAGAGATGCGATGCGCCGAGGTGTCATTGGTCAACGTGAACAATGGATGAAAAAAGTAGCTGAACCGTACTTGGATAATGTTGATTTCGAGTTTGAAGTAAAAGTGGTTTGGCATAATCGCCCTTATGAAGCCATCATTGCTGAAGTATTTGGCAATAGTCACGATGTTCTCATCAAAGGAACTCGTAAACACGACACTCTAGAGTCAGTTATTTTTACTCCTACCGATTGGCACTTGTTGCGTAAGTGTCCTTGCCCTGTATTACTTGTTAAAAATGCATTTTGGCCGGAGCAAGCAAATATCTTAGCTTCAGTTCATGTAGGCTCTGAAAACGAAACACATGTTGATTTGAACGATGCGATGGTTGAGAGGTTGTTGGAAATCTCTGGAAGGCTCGATGCTAAGCCATTTATTGTTAATGCTTACCCAGTTACTCCAGCAAATATTACCATTGAGTTACCTGAGTTTGATCCAACATCATACACTGACGCTGTTCGTGGACATCATTTAACGTCCATGAAAGCCTTAAGGCAAAAGCACGGTATGGATGAAGAGCAAACAATCGTTGAACAAGGTTTGCCAGAAGATGTGATTCCAGAAGCCGTACAAGCACACAATGCCGCTATGGTAATACTTGGTACAACGGGCAGGACTGGCTTGTCAGCGGTGTTTATAGGTAACACTGCAGAACACGTTATCGATAAAATCAATTGTGATGTGTTAGCACTTAAACCGAAAGGCTACGTCAGCCCGTTAGATCCGAATCACGTGGCGTAACAACTCGATTTTAATTATAAAAAAACCAAGCTAAATGCTTGGTTTTTTCTTTTCTAAATTATTAAATATTGGTTACATCAATAAACATCGATTCATCAATATTGGTTGATGATACCGTAGCTTCAGTGAATTCATATTCTTCACGATTCCCTTCTCGGTCTATCGGTAAGTTTACAAAGTCAAAAAGCTCTCTGTCGGCAAGCTGACTTGGGCTTACATTTTGGATTGACTTGAAGATCTTTTCTACACGACCCGGTGTCTTCTTATCCCAATCAATTAGCATAGCTTTGATTGATTGGCGTTGAAGGTTCTCTTGAGATCCGCATAGGTTACAAGGAATAATTGGGAACTGATGATGTTCTGCGTACTTGATTAAGTCTTCTTCACGGCAGTAAGTTAATGGACGAATCACCACGTTACGTCCATCGTCAGAGCGCAGTTTAGGCGGCATCGCTTTAAGACGCGCACCATGGAACATATTTAAGAACATAGTCTCTACGATGTCATCTAGGTGATGGCCTAAAGCAATTTTGGTCGCACCAATCTTTTCTGCAAACGAATACAGCGTTCCGCGGCGTAAACGCGAACATAACCCACAGGTTGTTTTACCTTCTGGTACTTTCTCTTTTACAACAGAGTACGTGTCTTTATCGACAATGTAGTATGGGATATCAAGCGTTTCAAAGTAATCAGGAAGAATATGCTCTGGGAACCCTGGCTGTTTTTGATCTAAATTTACAGCAACAACATCAAACTTAATTGGAGCCGCTTGCTTAAGCTTTAACAGTATATCAAGCATCGCAAAAGAGTCTTTACCACCACTGATACATGCCATGACCACATCGCCCTCTTCGATCATGTTGTAATCGATGATTGCGTTACCTACGTTTCTTCTAAGGCGCTTTTGTAGTTTGTTGTATTCCAGAGTTTCTTTTCTTGTATCTTTTTGATTCATTGCGATTACTCATACTGCCGTGTTTTCGGCCGTTGATTTCCTAGAGGGATTCGTTATAGGGCGCGGATTATACGGTGTTTTAATTTAGGTTGAAACCCAAACAAGCAATCTCATTGATAAAACGCATGTAAAGTACAATCCTCGATCTTTAGCTGTCGACAAAATAAAAATGGGCAGCTCGCGCTGCCCATTTATTCATTCCGGTTGCTACTGAGGGGAAATAAAAGGTAAAACTCGTTGTGTAGGCTTTGGTAGAACCATAGAGCCACCTTGCCCAATTTCAGCCAATGTTAGCTGCGCTTTGCCTTGTTCAATCGGTACTACTTTGCCATTTGATAATTCAATTTGACCATTCAGTTGATTAGCGAATTCTAGCGTTACACCGGTAATGTCGGGGGTAAACCAGCTTGAAAACATACCGCTTAGATCTTCAAGCATTGCTTGCATTTGTGGTAGCAAGGTTTCTACTTGCTCGTATGTCACCGTACCCTCTAGATTGTTTTTCGTCATTACTACCAGCGAGTAGTCACATTGGCCTTCTGCTTGAGTTTGGACGAATACTAGTGGATTTGCCGAGCGAAGGTTGTTATCTACTGGCAGAGGAAGTTCATTGTTGTCTGGAATCACGAACTCTTCATAATGTTCTTCTTTTTCCATCCATGCTTTTTCGATAGTACAGATCTGCTTAGTATCGGCATTGACAAAAAACACGCCGACTTTCACGTCATCGTGCCCTTCTTTCGCGTTATTCTTTAATTGGGTGTAAAGCTTTGAATAGGTGAACATATATTCCTGAGCCGCGACAGGCAAGGCACAGGTAAATCCAAGCATAGTAAGTAATGCTAGCGTTGTTTTTTTCATTATTAGATTTCTATTTAAATTATTGGACCCAGAAAGACGAATTATGTCTGATCATTGCTTGAAGATCAGTGACATAATCTACACCTCTTTCTGAATATTTGAGTAACCCGTTGGTTAGCTCGGTTGCAGCAGACGGAGTAGTTAGATCGGCACCGGATGCTAAAAGCTCTTCTCGTATAACGCGTAGCTCTGCGTAAGCCCTATTTCTATTCACGTTCATGAAGTAACGGTGCACCGATTCCTGGCTGGAGCTAAACTTTGCAACTTCGTGAGAACTGCCTTCATTGCGTTGTAATGGGACCAAGCCACAACCTTTGCTATAACACCAGTGCCCAAAGTAATTATTCGCTTGTGTCGCGAATCTAGAAGTTCCCCATGCCGATTCATTCGCCGCTTGAGTTAACACCAAAGAAGCGGGTAATACGTTCACGCGAGATAACATTTCATTAAGCCACGTTTGCGTTATCTCACCATTGCTCAGTGGTAAATTGTATAGCTTTCCTAAACGCTTAGCATATTGCACCTGCTCCTCAGACCAACCTTGCTGTGCATTCTCAGAAAGGTTAACAAGGAACTTTCGTTCTTTGAGTATTCTTGCATTTTCAAGCTCTATACTCGGCCTTAAAAAATCAAAGAAACTCTGCTTCTTTTGTTTAGTATCAGAAATAGAAGCAAAGTCCGGAGTTCCGGTCGGTACATTCACAGCGGTATGGGGGGGCTCTTCGACATTATCTTGCTTTGCTATGCCATAGCTCTTTGCTCGTCTCACTTCGGATTCATAAAGGTATGGTCCAATTGTTGAAAAAGCACCGAAAGCTGTAATCGCGACGATCTTAAGCCCAATTTGAGTAAAGTTATAGTTAGGCATTGAACACCTGAGAATCTTTGTCGTGGTCGTCATCATCATTAGAGCGTTCAGACGCGACAATCTTCAACTTAATACCAAACATTTCGCGATAAAGGATACCCTTCACATGGAAAAAGAATGGAAGAACAAAAATTAGACCAATGCCATACATCATTGCCGCGACAATGAACATCAGCATGACTGCAAGATAAACCGTCGCAACCACAAATATCTTCTTATTTACTGCGCGTAGTGATAGCAATAGAGATTGCATTGGCGGCACTCGCTTTTCACAAATAAGTAAAATTGAGTGGCTGAAAGCGAGAGAAAAATACATAGATAAGAAAGGCAGGATCATCCCAGATAGGCCTTGCATCATTAGACTAAACATTGTCGCCATAATCACTGGAACAGTAAATTGTAACCCTTTTCCGATATGTCGCACTTTTGTTTTCAAGCCAGCGGCATGGCTCATCGCCATCAAGCTAATTCCAGCGTAGATTGGAGCACTGACGACTTCATAGCTAAAGTTCGCGATAAAAATTGACTCAACAATTCGTGGGTCAAATAACTCGGGATCGATCAACGCATCTAAAATGATACCGGGATCACCAAGCTGAAGTTGAAGCGCAATGTAGAAAATCGCTAATTGAACAAAAAGCAGCGCAATGATTGCGGGAGAAAAAGATAGGAAATGGCTAATTGTATGCTTCCAAGCCTCTTGAAATACCGCGGTTGCTTTCAATTCGTAATCACCAGAAAGCGCTCGTTCAATACTTCCGCCTAAATTGAAATCTTTTTCAATGTCTTTATTCATATTACTTCCTAGGTGCACTTCCCATCAGGTAGAAGCCACCTAACTTGTTGATAAAAAATTGGCTTCATTATACGCATATGTCGTGCGTGAATTAAAATCGGTTTCTGTAACAAGCCTTGCTTTATCGTCTATTTGATTGATAATTAACCAATTAACGCCAAAGCAAACTCCCTAAATACAGTATGGTAAGAAATGTTTACTTTTACCTGTAAAATTTTTTATCTTTCAACTAGAAAAAATGCTTTGATTTCACACTTTTGGTGATTATGATGCGCGCCTCAAAAGTGTATAGCAACAGGTCGTTGTATAAGACCAAGGTGGAGAAAAACAGACATTGAACGCTAAACAATCGGTAGGAAAACCAGTTGTACAACTCACTGGTATTAGTAAAAGTTTCGATGGTAAGGAAGTCATCGGCAATCTAGATTTGAACGTTAATCATGGTGAGTTTCTCACTATATTAGGTCCTTCAGGTTGTGGTAAAACCACGGTTCTGAGAATGATTGCGGGTTTTGAAACCGCTGATAAAGGTGAAATCCTATTAGCGAATCAAAATGTGACCCAAACCCCTGCTGAACAGAGGCACGTCAATACTGTCTTCCAAAGTTATGCGTTATTCCCTCATATGACTGTGTTCGATAATGTCGCGTTTGGTTTACGAATGCAGAAGGTTCCGAGTAGCGAAATTGAACCTCGCGTTATGGAAGCGTTGAAAATGGTTCGGTTGGAGCAAATGGCTCAACGCAAACCTCATCAGCTTTCCGGTGGCCAACAGCAGCGCATTGCAATTGCTCGCGCAGTGGTAAATAAGCCCAAAGTATTGCTCTTAGATGAATCGCTGTCTGCGTTAGATTATAAGCTGCGTAAACAAATGCAAATTGAACTCAAGCAGCTACAACGTCAGCTGGGCATTACGTTTATCTTCGTTACACACGATCAAGAAGAAGCATTATCAATGTCTGACCGCATTATTGTTATGCGTGATGGTGTGATCGAACAAGATGGTACACCACGTGAGATCTATGAAGAGCCTAAAAACCTTTTTGTAGCTCGATTCATTGGTGAAATTAATGTCTTTGAAGCAACGGCAATGACTCGTCTTGACGAAAAGAGAATTTCAGCCACGATCGAAGGCATTGATAGCGTGGTGTATCACGACCAAGAGATTACTTCTGGCGACAAACTTCAAGTTCTACTGCGCCCTGAAGATCTTCGTATCGAGGAAATTAAAGAATCTGAACAGCGCGGCATTGTCGGTCATGTTATTGAACGTACATATAAAGGCATGACATTAGACTCAGTCGTTGAACTTGAGTCTGGTATGCGCGTTATGGTCAGCGAATTCTTTAATGAAGATGATCCGGATGTTGATCACTCACTAGGGCAAAAAGTCGCGATTACTTGGGTTGAGAGTTGGGAAGTGGTATTGAAAGATGAGCAAAATATTTAATCTTCAAAAAGCCATTATTGCGCTCATTGTTGGTTGGTTGGTGCTATTTGTACTCATCCCGAACGCAATGATCATTGGCACAAGTTTCTTAACGCGTGATGAAGCGAATCTTATCGAAATGACATTTACTCTCGATAATTACACGCGCTTAGCCGACCCGCTGTATGTGAAAGTCTTATGGCATTCATTCTATATGGCGATTGTGGCGACGTTACTTTGCTTAGTGATTGGCTATCCCTTCGCTTACATTGTGGCAAAGATGCCGGAGAAATGGCGTCCGTTCATGCTGTTTCTAGTGATTGTTCCTTTTTGGACAAACTCACTAATACGCACCTATGGACTAAAAATCGTATTGGGCACCCAAGGCGTTCTGAACAAAGGGCTTTTGGCGTTAGATATCATCGATAAGCCTTTACGCATTATGTACAGCGAAACTGCCGTAATGATTGGTTTAGTGTACATCTTGCTGCCGTTTATGATTTTGCCTCTTTACTCAGCGATAGAAAAATTAGACGACACCTACCTGGAAGCTGCTAAAGACCTGGGTGCAAACAAGCTACAGACTTTACTTAAAGTTGTTTTACCACTAACGATGCCTGGCATTATTGGCGGGTGTTTGCTAGTTCTGCTCCCTGCCCTTGGTATGTTCTACATCGCTGATCTATTGGGCGGAGCGAAGAACTTATTGATTGGTAATGTGATTAAGAGTCAGGTTCTCAATGCTAGAGATTGGCCGTTTGGTGCCGCGACAAGTATTGCACTGACAATGGCAATGGCGATTATGCTTTATGCCTACTACCGTGCGGGCAAATTATTGAATAAGAAAGTGGAGCTAGACTAATGGGTCGTACAGTTAAGTTCAGCTTTATGGCATTGGTATATGCTTTTTTATACCTTCCGATTATCGTGTTGATTGCTAACTCATTTAATGCCAATAAATTTGGTATGAAATGGGGGGGCTTTACAACAAAATGGTATGACGCGTTAATCAATAACGATAGCTTGATGCAAGCCGCTTGGCATTCATTGAATGTTGCCGTGTTTTCCGCCACAGCCGCGACTCTGATTGGAAGTTTGACCGCTGTAGCCTTATTCCGTTACCGATTTAAAGGAAAAGGTGCAGTCAACACGATGCTGTTTATTGTCATGATGTCACCCGACATTGTAATGGCGATCTCTTTGCTTGCGCTATTTTTAGTGATGGGTGTTCAGTTAGGTTTCTTCACCTTACTGGTCGCACATATTACCTTCTGTTTACCGTTCGTTGTTGTAACGGTTTATAGCCGGTTAAATGGGTTTGATGTGAAAATGCTTGAAGCAGCCAAAGACCTTGGAGCAAGTGAGTGGACGATTCTAAAACAGATCATCTTCCCACTGGCGAAACCTGCGGTCGCTGCTGGTTGGCTATTGAGTTTTACGTTGTCTTTAGATGATGTGATCATCAGTTCTTTTGTAACTGGGCCAACATACGAAATTCTACCGTTAAAAATTTATTCGATGGTGAAAGTGGGGATATCCCCTGAAGTCAACGCACTAGCAACAGTCATGTTAGTGGTTTCCTTAATACTGGTTGTCACTTCGCAGTTGTTAGCAAGAGACAAAATAAAGTAAACTCCGCATCGAATTACATAAACAGAATGGAATGTTCCATTGTGTTTTTCTATCTACTGCCTTTGGGCAACGTTTAGTTTGGAGCTAACGTCAATGAAAAAGTGGGCTACTCTATTAGCTGGTAGTGCATGTGCGCTTTCAATGTTTTCTGGAACAGTGTCTGCGGACGATAATAAAGAATTGGTATTTATGAACTGGGGGCCGTATATCAATAGCTCGCTCCTAGAGCAATTTACCGACGAAACTGGCATTAAAGTTATCTACTCAACTTATGAGTCTAATGAAACCTTATATGCCAAGCTAAAAACCCATAATCAGGGTTATGACTTAGTCGTTCCTTCAACGTATTTTGTTTCTAAGATGCGCGATGAAGGTATGCTTCAAAAAATCGATAAGACTAAACTAAGTAACTTTAGCAACCTTGATGCGAACTACTTAGACAAAGCATACGATCCGAATAATGATTACTCGATTCCTCATGTCGTTGCAATTACAGGATTAGCGGTTAACACCGATATGTACGATCCTGAAGACTTTCAAAGCTGGGCTGATTTGTGGAAGCCAGAACTTGAAGGTCAATTGATGATGATGGATGACACTCGAGAAGTCTTTCATATCGCATTGCGCAAACTTGGCTATTCGGGCAACACTACCGACGAAAAGCAAATCGATGAAGCTTACGCTGAACTTAAAAAGTTGATGCCTAATGTATTGGTTTTTAACTCTGACAACCCAGGTGCGCCGTATATGTCTGGAGAAGTTGGTTTAGGTATGCTGTGGAATGGTTCAGCCGCCGCTGCTCAAAATGAAGGTTTACCAATTCAATTGGTTTTCCCTAAAGAAGGGGGAATCGGTTGGGTAGATAACTTCGCGATCAGCTCGGGCGCGACAAATGTCGAAGCGGCACATAAGATGATTGATTTCTTATTACGACCAGAAATCGCCGAGCAAATCTCTCGAGATACTGGCTATTTAACGGCAGTTAAGGCTTCTAACGACAAATTCAAGGACAGCCCTGCACTTTTCCCATCACAGGAAGATCTTGACCGAGTAGAATGGCAAGCTGCAGTTGGGGATAAGACAGTAAAGTATGAAGAGTACTTTATGAAGCTAAAAGCTGGTCAATAAAACGACCTCAATTTCATTTGATAGGCAGCTAAGGCTGCCTATTTTATTTCTCTCCTGTTATAATCCGCACCAAATTTTTATAGATCCATTTTCTTTGGGTTCGCTACCCAGCTCCAAACCAAACAAATGAACGGAACAGTAATGAAAAAAGCACTGTATACCGGCGCATTGTGTGCTGCTACTTTTATCTCAACTCCCACTTTCGCAACTGACCAAGAGTTGTACTTTTACAACTGGTCTGAATATATTCCAAGTGAAGTTCTTGACGATTTCTCGAAAGAAACCGGAATCAAAGTGATCTACTCAACTTATGAGTCTAACGAAAGCATGTATGCCAAGTTAAAGACTCAAGGTTCTGGCTATGATCTTGTGGTTCCGTCTACTTACTTCGTATCAAAAATGCGTAAAGAAGGTATGCTTCAAGAGTTAGACAAAGAAAAGCTAAGCCACTTTAAAGACCTAGACCCTAACTACCTTGATAAGCCGTTCGACCCAAGCAACAGCTATTCAATCCCATACATTTGGGGTGCAACGGGTATTGGTATTAATTCTGATATGCTTGATCGCTCATCGGTTTCTTCATGGGGCGACCTATGGGATACACAGTGGGAAGGTCAATTGATGATGATGGATGATTCACGTGAGGTGTTCCACATCGCTCTAAGCAAATTAGGCTTCTCTCCTAACACGACAAACCCTGATGAGATTAAAGCAGCATACGAAGAACTGAAGAAACTGATGCCGAACGTGCTTGTGTTTAACTCAGATTTCCCAGCAAACCCATACCTTGCCGGTGAAGTGTCTCTTGGCATGCTTTGGAATGGTTCGGCTTATATGGCTCGTCAGGAAGGTGCAACCATCGATATCATTTGGCCAGAGAAAGGAACGATCTTTTGGATGGACAGCCTAGCTATCCCATCTGGCGCAAAGAATGTCGATGCTGCACATAAGATGATTGATTTCCTACTTCGTCCTGAAAACGCAGCTAAGATCGCTTTGGAAATTGGTTACCCTACTCCAGTGAAGTCAGCTTACCCACTTCTTCCTAAAGAGTTCGCTAATGATCCAAACGTTTTCCCTCCTCAATCTGTAATGGACAGCGGCGTTTGGCAAGATGAAGTTGGTGAAGCAAGCGTTATTTATGACGAGTACTTCCAAAAACTAAAGGTAAATAACTGATTTACAGTTCGATTGACGAATAAAGCGGCGCAAGCCGCTTTATTTTTACCTACACTTTATATAGGCTCCCAAATAAACAATACAAAGTGCCATATAAATGTCAAAAACGCATCCTCTATTAGTCATCGTCACTTTCATGCTGCTAGCATCGTTTGTCATGTTAGGCGTTAGCTATGTCGCAGACGTTGATTCGAATTATGATCTGTTCTTCGAGACTAACACTCTCATCATTGTCTTTTATATTTGTACTGTTGCGCGTAAAGCGATCCAAAGGAATAGTAAACTTAAATACGGTACCTGGATTTTACTGTTTAACAAAACATACGATGTAGTCACTGAAATAGCCATTTTTGATAAGTTAGCTGATAAATATGAGTTTATTGATACCTTTCTTGAAGATGGGCTGCTGCAAATATCTTTCCTATTGATAGCATTTGGTTTGACAGAGATTACCCTCAAACTCAAAGAGCAAAACTCTGTAGATGAACTCACGGGTTTATACAATCGCAAGAAATTATCTCAAATTAAATTAGAAGAGTTTGATTTGATTTACTTCGACTTAGATGGATTAAAGTTGGTGAATGACAAGAAAGGCCATAATGTCGGCGACTTGATGTTAGTTCGCTTTTCTCAGGCCCTCAAACAGTGCACCATTGAAGATGAAATGGCGTTTCGTATAGGAGGCGATGAATTTGTAGTAACGGTTAAGTCAGGCCGTGCTCAAGACTACATAACACAAGTAAACAACCTGCTTGATGGTGAGCAGATCTCTTTCTCTTATGGCATTGAGCATTCGACACGCGCGAACTTTGAAGAAGCACTCATCAAATCAGATAAAGCGATGTATGAAATGAAAAAGTCGGCAAAGTTTAATTCCCAACACAACGCATAAAAAAAGATACCGTCGCGGTATCTTTCTTCTATTGGTGTTGAAGCTCGTTAAGCGCGCTTTGATTCGCTACCTGAGTCAAGTAGCTCTCTAACAAGTTTGGGAACTTCAATGCTAGCTTTACCATAACGCTTTTCTTCAAACTCACTCTCAACCGCGCTAGGCTCTAAATTGATTTCTATCGTATGCGCACCATGCATCTTGGCATCATGAACAAAACCAGCGGCTGGATAGACGACGCCGGATGTGCCGATAGAGACAAATAAATCCGCTTCTTCGAGGCTAGAATAGATGTCGCCCATTTTAAGCGGCATTTCACCGAACCAGACAATATGTGGTCGCATTTGGGCAGGGATCTGGCAACAATGGCAAAGCTCACCAGTTAATATCGCATCTTTGTGTTCTATAACTTGGTTAGACTCACTGCATCGCGCTTTTAGTAGCTCACCATGCATATGGATAATATTCTTAGTACCGCCTCGCTCATGTAAGTTATCAATGTTCTGAGTGATAACAGTAACCTTTCCATCTAATCGTTCTTCGAGCTCGCCTAAAGCAATGTGTGCGGCATTAGGCTTAATGTCACTACCCTGTAACTTCTTTCTACGTTGATTATAGAAATCTTGAACTAAATCGGGGTCGCGTTCGAAGCCTTCAGGTGTAGCAACATCTTCTATTCGATGGTTTTCCCATAAGCCATCTTGCGCGCGAAACGTTTGAATACCAGATTCTGCCGAAATACCTGCACCAGTAAGTATAACTATGTTTCTATACGGGAAATTCATATAACAATCCTTGTTTCTTTCTATGCATTTAGCTTAGCACCGTTCCAATACCAACAATAGTGATATGGATTAGACCATAGTCGCATGTCACGATAGGTATCTATTTTTATGTGAACTCAAACAAAAAAGGCAGCCTAAAGGCTACCTTTTACTATTAAATTACAGAGTGTTAGTCGTCACTTATAGAAGATATTTTATGTACAGCCAGATCTGCCCCGTTAAATTCGTCTTCTTCAGAAAGCCTTAATCCTGTTAACTGATTCAAAGTACCATAAACCGCAAAAGCACCAACTAACGCGACAGTAATGCCCGCAAGCGTCCCTAATACTTGAACGGTAAGGCTCACGCCACCAAGGCCACCCAGCGCGCTTTGACCAAAAATACCAGCTGCGATACCACCCCATGCACCACAAACACCATGAAGAGGCCATACACCTAGTACGTCGTCAATTTTAGTTTTGTTTTGTAGGTAGGTGAACAAGTAGACGAACAGTGCCCCCGCCACAGCCCCGGTCACTAACGCTCCGATTGGGTGCATTAAATCTGAACCTGCACAAATTGCGACTAAGCCGGCCAATGGTCCATTGTGAATAAAACCAGGGTCATTCTTGCCTGCAATTAGTGCAGCTAAAATACCGCCTACCATCGCCATTAGAGAGTTCATTGCCACTAGTCCACTAATACCATTTAGTGTTTGTGCAGACATTACATTAAAGCCGAACCAACCCACACATAGTATCCAGGCACCTAACGCAAGAAATGGAATGTTCGAAGGTGCAAAGTTGGTGTGTTTCCCTGCGCGAACGCGGCCTTTACGCATGCCCAAAAACATCACAGCGACTAACGCTATCCAACCACCAACGCCATGTACTACGACTGATCCTGCGAAATCATGGAACCCATAGCCAAACTGAGCTTCAAACCACGCTTGAACGCCATAATTCCCATTCCAAATCATGCCTTCAAACAGTGGATAGACGATACCAACCGTAAAAAAAGTTGCTATCAAGATAGGATAAAATCTCGCTCTTTCTGCAATACCACCAGAAACGATCGCTGGAATAGCGGCCGCAAATGTGAGTAAGAAAAAGAATTTCACTAACTCATAGCCATTCCCTTGAGACAAGGTTTGAGCATCAGCAAAGAAAGTGGCGTCATACGCGACCCAATATCCAATGAAAAAGTATGCGATCGCTGAGACACCGAAGTCGGCGAGAATTTTTACTAGTGCGTTCACTTGGTTTTTTTGTCGAACGGTACCCACTTCTAAAAATGCGAAGCCTGCGTGCATCAAAAACACCATAATCGCACCGAGGAGTAGAAAAAGTGTATCCGAACTTTGAGTCAGGGTCTGAACGGCTCCGTGTACCTGACTTGCTGAAATGCTCATTGTTGGTATTGCTCCATATTACCTATAGCGCACCTTACCTGTGCGACAAATTATTGTTTTCACCAAATTGGTGAAATATTTATTTGACTGGTAGTAGAGCAAAATACATTCCAATTATTGATAAAATTGAAATATTAGATAGGAAATAGAATAGTTTATAAATTTCATGAACTTAAAACACATCAACTCCAACCTATGTTCTTGATGCGTCTCTCCCTCTGCATCTGCGTGCACCAATAAGGTGAAAACGCACTAATTCAGAGCGCACAAAAAAGCCCCACTTAATGGGGCTTTATAGTTAAGGCATCAACATTATCAAGGCTAAAGGTTAGGTCCTTTTGTTGGTTGATGAGGAAGGTTCTGCTTGAGTTGCTTCATCCCTTGAACCATTCGAATCAGCCAAATGATGATCGCTATCGCAGCAAACAGCATCCCAATATAAGGAATGAAATAAGCAATCTCGTCAATGAGGTGGTTTTTGTACCAATAATCATTCACACCAATTAATACGCCATTTGACGTTGCCACAGTGACAATAAGTACGACAAAAAACGTCAAGTTCAGAAAGAAAGAACGAATTAACCCATAATAATGTGAGTTAACGACTTCACCGTCTTCATTTTTGTCGAGGCGATAGCCTGCATAGACAATGGCAATGACGCCTGAAATCAAACAAGTGAAAGGCGTGAATAGGCTTGCGATGTAAGCAAACCATATCCCTTTATGATGTTTGGTCATAGTGCGGCTTTCCTTCTACTTCTTTCTTAGACAAGCCAGGCTCTTGGGCCGTATGCTTAACTTCTTCATACCATAAATCATGGTGCTCTTTCGCCCATGTCTCATCGACTTCTCCCGTTACCATGCCTTCTAGAGCCCCTTCCATGCCAAACAGCCCGATATAGATATGGAAAACGAAGCCACAAATAAGGATTAAAGCAGCAAGCATATGAACAAGGTTAGAAAGTTCCATGTCACGACGAGTTTGTCCAAAAATTGGGAAATCTAGAACCAAACCGCTAAACGCGACAACGGTACCAACGACGATCAGCAACCAAAAAAGGGCTTTCTCACCTGCGTTAGAAAACTCTGCCGAAGGGTGTGAACCTTTATGCTTTCCAACCATACCGCCAAGCTTCATAAACCAAACAAGATCAACTTTCTTGAAGGTAGACTTTCGCCACCATTTAACTAAAACGCACATCAGCAATACATAGAAAATAGGCCCTATGTAATTGTGATATTGTTTAGCCAATAAAATAATGAATCCCCAAAGGTCCGTAGGAATGTAAGGCTTAAGGAAATGCTTGCCGTAAACCAGCATCAAACCACTGAACGCTAGCGTAAGAAACGTAAACGCCATGCTCCAGTGCAATGCGCGATCTAACCGCGACCAACGTTTGATCTTCCTTCCCGTTCTTGGAGCACTCAGCATAAGCGGACCAATGACGATGTACATCAAGGTCACAAAGGCGATACTACCGAAAATCGCAACCGCACCCGCCGGCGACATCCACTTTTCTTTTAAAATGTACCAAGTTTGTCCCGGTGTACTGATCAGCACGCCATGTTCAGGAAACTGAGAGGTTGTGTACCCCTCTTCTCCTGCCCTTACTTGTTGCCAAAATTCCGAACCTGCGAGTTGAGTTATTTCTCGTTCAGCCGTGTTCGCTTTAGTCTCAGATGCCTGACTCATTGGAGCTAGCATTGTTAGCGCTGCCAACAAAGGCAGCACAACAATTGAGAGACGTTTAAACAGTGAAAGCATACGTCTCTCCCAACTTAGCTTTTAGTCGCATCGTAAGAAAGGTCGTTGCCGTCTGTCCAACCCGCCGCTTTTGCGCCACGTTCAACAACACGTTGACGGAAGATTTCCGATACTTTATCAGCATCACCCGCAATCAGTGCTTTTGTTGAACAAAGTGAAGCACACATTGGCAGCTTGCCCTCTGCAATACGGTTAGCACCATACTTCTTGCGTTCTTCTTCCGAGCCAGCTTCTGTTTCAGGGCCACCCGCACAGAAGGTACATTTATCCATTTTCCCGCGTTCACCAAAAGCAGATTGTTTCGGGAATTGAGGAGCGCCAAACGGACACGCGAACAAGCAATAACCACAGCCGATACACAGGTCTTTATTATGAAGAACGACACCATCTTCAGTCTGTTCAAAACAGTCTGCTGGGCACACCGCCATACAAGGTGCATCAGTACAATGCATACAAGCGACAGAAATGGAGTTCTCGCCCGGTTCGCCATCATTTAGGGTCACTACGCGGCGACGCTGAATGCCCCACTCTAGTGCATCATCATTTTCATTTTTACATGCAGTGACACAGCCGTTACATTCGATACAACGCTTGGTGTCACAAAGGAATTTCATTCTAGCCATCTTGTGACTCCTTACGCTTTGCTAATTTTACAGAGGGTGACTTTGGTTTCCTGCATTTGTGTTACAGGATCGTAGCCGTAGGTTGTTGCGATATTCGCCGACTCACCAATGACATACGGATCAGTACCTTCTGGGTACTTGCTACGTAGATCTTCACCTTGGAATTTGCCACCGAAGTGGAACGGAATGAACGCGAGCCCGGGTTTAACCCTACGAGTTACAAGCGCTTTGACATGAATACGGCCTTTTTCTGCACCTTCAACCCATACCATTTCACCATCTTTGAAGCCAAGATCGTTGGCATCTTTCGGGTTAACCTCAACAAACATTTCTTGTTGAAGCTCAGCAAGCCAAGGGTTAGAACGAGTTTCTTCACCGCCACCTTCATACTCAACTAAACGTCCGGAAGTCAGAATAATTGGATACTCGCCAGATTTATCTTGGTCTTGAATCGACTTGTACATCGTTGGCAAGCGGTAAATTGACTCGCTATCGTCCCAAGTTGGGTAGTCTGCAACGAGATCACGACGTGGCGTATAAAGCGGTTCACGGTGCAGTGGCACACGGTCTGGGAATGTCCATACCACCGCACGAGCTTTAGCGTTACCAAAAGGCATACAACCATGCTTAATTGCAACTCGTTGGATTCCGCCAGAAGTATCGGTTTTCCAGTTTTTACCTTCAGCCGCTATTTTTTCTTCTGCTGTTAGGTCATCCCACCACCCTAAGTGTTTTAGAAGTTTGGCGCTGAATTCAGGATAACCATCTTCTAGTTCACAATCTTTCGAGTAGCTGTCTTCTGCAAGAAGGTTCTTGCCCTCAAACTCAACACCAAAACGAGCGCGGAAGTTACCGCCACCTTGAGCAACAGGTTTAGACGTATCGTAAAGAATGTGTGTACCTGGGTGCTTCATTTCAGGTGTACCCCAACATGGCCAAGGCAAACCATATGTTTCGCCGTGAACCGGACCACCTTCTGCTTCGAGTGAAGTCTTATGGAATGTATGCCAGTTCATTGTGTGCGCTTTGATACGTTCAGGGCTTTGGCCGGTATAACCAATCGTCCACATGCCTTTGTTGAATTCACGCGTGATATCTTCAATAACTGGTTGGTTATCTTGTATTCTAACGTTTTTGAATAGCTGCTCAGCGAAACCTAACTTCTTAGTAAGTAGATACATGATCTCGTGGTCAGGCTTAGATTCGAACAATGGTTGAACGACTTGCTCACGCCATTGAAGAGAGCGGTTTGAAGCCGTAACAGAACCTGTGGTTTCAAACTGAGTTGTCGCTGGTAATAGATATACGCCGTCAGTACGATTATTCATTACAGCCGCAACTGTTGGATATGGATCAACAATCACCATCATGTCCAACTTCTGCATCGCTTTTTGCATTTCCACGCCACGGGTTTGCGAGTTGACCGCGTGTCCCCAGTAGAACATTGCACGAATATTATCGTTTTGCTCGATGTTATCTTTATTCTCTAAAACACCATCAATCCAACGAGATACCGGAATCCCCATATTGTTCATTGGCTTTTTGCCACGGTATTCATTTTGGTCAAATCGATTTTGAACCCATGAATGGTCGAGGTCCCACACTTTTGACCAGTGCTTCCAAGCGCCGTCAGATAAGCCGTAGTATCCAGGTAATGTATGCGAAAGTACGCCTAAGTCAGTGGCACCTTGTACGTTATCGTGGCCACGGAAAATATTCGCACCACCACCAGATTTACCCATGTTGCCAAGTGCAAGTTCAAGAATACAATATGCGCGAGTGTTGTTGTTACCAGTCGTGTGTTGAGTACCACCCATACACCAAACGACACACCCCGGGCGATTTTCAGAAAGTAACTTAGCAGTTTGGTACACTTCTTCTTCAGAAATACCAGTGACACGTTCTACTTCAGCAGGAGTCCATTTCGCGACTTCTTGACGAATTTCATCCATGCCAAATACACGTTGGCGGATGAACTCTTTGTCTTCCCATTTATTTGCGAATACATGCCACAATACACCCCAGATGAATGCAACATCAGAACCTGGGCGAAGCGAAACATAGTGATCAGCTTTTGCAGCGGTGCGAGTACGGCGAGGATCAGCAACAACGATCTTACAATTATTCTTCTCTTTAGCGATTAAAATGTGCTGCATAGCAACAGGGTGCGCTTCTGCAGGGTTTGAGCCAATGAAAAGCATAGATTTGCAGTTATGCATATCATTGAAAGAGTTAGTCATTGCGCCGTAGCCCCAAGTATTTGCTACGCCAGCTACAGTTGTAGAGTGACAAATACGTGCTTGGTGGTCGACGTTGTTCGTTCCCCATAAAGAAGCCATTTTACGGAACATATACGCTTGTTCGTTATTATGTTTAGCACTGCCTAACCAATAAACGGAATCAGGGCCGGACTCTTTACGAATTTCTAGAGTTTTATTACCAATCTCTTCAATGGCTTGATCCCATGACAACTTCTTCCATTTGCCATTTTCAAGTTTCATTGGATATTTTAAGCGACGTTCACCGTGTCCATGCTCACGTAGCGCAGCCCCTTTTGCACAATGTCCACCAGCGTTGAACGGGTGATCAAAAGCTGGCTCTTGGCCTGTCCAAACTCCGTTTTGAACTTCAGCATAAATACCGCAACCAACCGAACAGTGAGAACAAATAGTACGTTTAATATCTGTTTTTGCTGTCGGGTCGACCGATTTTGCTTCCGCTTTTTTGATCATGCCAGGCGCGAACATGCACGCTGTTGCGGCAACGCCACCAGCTGCTAATGAACTATTCTTCATGAAAGCACGGCGACTGATGCCAAACTGATTTTCTTGCTTAGTAACGCTATCGGAGCGTTTTGTTAATTTCATGGTCTGCTCCTATAGCGAGTCGTAGTAATCACGAATATGTTGTGTTTCGTGATAGCCATCTGTCTTTTTATCTTGATTCGATACGGATACTTCTGGCTCTGCAGCAGAGGCAACTTTCGTTGTTCCTGCCACGACTGCTCCCGCGACTGCCGCAGTACTTAAGCCTTTTAAAAGCCCTCTACGACTGGTATTCACTTTTTCGTTATCTTTCATTATTGCTTCCCTTACCGAAACGGTAGTTTGGATGCTTATGCATCTCTTAATGTGACGGGTTCACTTCAGTGTCGACAATGTTCTTAATTTCTATCTTGTTTACAGGTTTCATTGAAACCGGGGCTTCTACGAAACTTACTTGCTCATAGTTAAAAAACGCTTTCATCAAACTAGCGACAGATAAATAAAACCGAGCGCTTTTCGCAGACTCGATTTGATTAACTATTTTGTGTTGCCATGATGCGATATGAGCGTTGAAAAATTCGCGTTGAGTTTCTAACGGGGATTCGTTAAGCATCGCCATAACTTCACATAAAGCTGCGATATGATCTTCGGGTTCTTTCGTATGCTCATTTCTCTCAAAACCGAGTTTCAAAAGATCTTGGCGAATGGCAGCTAGCGGTTTCTCCATTAACGAGCCCGTTAAATGCCAAGACGCGAATGGAACGACTTCTCCACGTCCAATTCCAATAAATAGGTTCTGATATTCATCAGAGATCTGCTCTGCTGAGATTGTTTTCGCAGACTGTTTGAGCGTTGACCACGCTTTTGACATCTCGTCTTGGCTATCCGATGTTTCTAGCTCTGAAAGCCAACTTAAAAGTTCAGCATTTGGTTGTTGTCTGATAAGACTGGCGATAAGCAAGTAAATATCAGCGCGTAAGGCCTGATCTTGTAATTTTTCCATTGAGATCTTCTCTTAATATTTAAGCTGCTGTTCTGGCTTCTCGGCCATAGATTCGAAAATGTCGACAACTCGGCAGTCTTCGCACATTGCAATTCGATTAATAGACATTTCGTCTGCAAACTGGGAGTGATTACGTAACTTGTCTTGAAGCATCGAAATCATAGATTGGGGAGCAAATGGCTTCTTACATCGTAAGCATTCTGCTGCGGGCTCTTGATGAAGAATGACCGCTTGAGTACGTGTCGCCTTATCCCAGTTCATTCGAGGTTCTAAAGTCAGTGCTTGTTCTGGGCATGCTTTTTCACACATTCCACACTGAACACAATCTTGTTCGATGAACTTAATATTTGGAGATAAACCATCATTATGAATAGCAGCGGTAGGACAAACGGCTACGCACGCCATACATAGGGTGCAATCTTTTGACTCGCAAGAAACCGCGCCATAAGGAGCCGAAGTTGGAATTGGCTGAATGGTTTCAACTGGGATTCGATTACTTACTAGCGCATCAAGAGCTGTAAATAGGCGCGTTCGCTTATTCCCTTCTAGCTCTCCAATCCAAAGATCGAAGCTTTTAGTTTGCAGTGTTGGTAAACCTTGTCTTAGGTCTTCTAGGTAGATAATATCGATACACTCTTTTTCAATACCAAGTTGCTCGAGTAGGTCTTGCGCAACCCCTACTTCACTATTAAGAACTCTTTGGATTGTCTCTGGCATGTGACGGCTGGCTGCAAACAACACTTGAGTCGCACCATTTGTGAGTGCCGCGAACCATGAATCAATCCCCACTGAAGGAAGCTCTTCAACCACAACAGGAATGACGTTGTCTGGTAATGCTTGAAGTGCCATCACGTTATAAGTTTCATGACGTGAACTACAGATCAATACAATCGGATCTTCGCCGCCTGCTTTTTCATAGTTCGTTAGCGTACGTTCGATAAACTTTTGAGTGTCTTGAGGTTCAGGTAGCGCATAGTAAATCGCTTCTGTAGGACAAGATGTCGCACATGTGCCTACGCCTTGGCAAAGATATGGATTTATCTCAATTCTGTGACCAGTTTTATCCGCGCCATCACTTGTTAAAGCGCCTGCTGGACAAGCCTCGACACAGCGTTCGCAACCTTTTACACCACGTGAGCTGTGTGCACATAAGTCTGTATCTAATCGGAAGTACTTAGGCTTATCAAAAGTTCCCATAAGAGTTGGAATTTCTTCTAACGCCTCTGCAAGTTTCGGATAACCTCTACCAACCGGGTAATAACCAGGTACAGGAACTTCTTCTGTCATACAGCCGTTTAGAGACAAATCTAAGATGACATCGAAACAGTCATGGTTCAGCGCTACCTTCGCTAAGTTGGTCGTCGTTCCTTGATTGCCAATGATGACTGAAAATGTCCCCAAGAAACCTGACAGTTCAATTGAACTTGCGTGATACAAGTTTGCCAATTCGCTTTGCTCACCATCAGTTGACAGCAAAGTCAGTGAATTCATTTGAGATAGTTGTTCAGCTGCACTTGTAATGATCGCCGTAGGACCAATTATGAGAGTGTTGCCTCCGCTCTCATAGCTCACTGTTGGTGGAATTAAATTTGAGAGTTCGACGGTATTTTCAAAAGCATAAAGTCTCGCTTTTCCGTTCGTCGACGTCGTTTCTTGTAATAGTTGTTTTAACATTGCTCAGTTCCATTTTAGAACGAATTCATGTGAATTGAACTGTACATAGCAAGTAGCGTTCCAACTTTTATTGCTTAATAAATCAATAGCTTATAATGGTTTTGATGTTTTATCATTCACATATTTCGGTTCAGTTACGCTACTGGGACAATATGTCTCAACGTGAATATTGATGGATAAGTCAAAATGTACCTATTATTGGTGTGGGATAATTTGTCTCACTTGAATTGCGTACCTTTATTAACGCTACTGCATAAGTAACACCGCCTTCTTAGCCTCCTTTAATGTTGTTCTCTCTTTCCAGTTTCGTTTACTAACCCGTTTAATGTAGCCACCCCGTTCAGATCAACTAAACATATTATTAGTGCTAGAGAATATTTCTTATTACCACGACTACCAAGATGAAATACCTGAAGGTGAGTTTATTGCGGAAATCGTAAAGCGCAGTGGGTGTGAGCTGTTGGTAGATATCAATAATGCTTTCGTAAATAGTAGAAACCACGGTTTCGATGCAAAAGAGATGCTGAGAACACTACCCAGTGATGCCATTCGCTATTACCACATCGCGGGCCACTTAGAGGAAAGCGATCATTTCCTTCTTGATACGCACGGAAAACAAGTGCAGCAAAGTGTGATTGAGTTGGCTCAAAAGACTATCGCGATACATGAAAGTAAGTCTCTATTGCTAGAGCGAGACAATAACGTACCGCCATTGGTGGTGTTAGCGGAAGAGTTACATGAGATTCACGATCAAATTCTGATGCCAACTCGCTCAGTTCGGTTGAATACAGTGGAGGCAAACTGTGCTTAAGCCACCAGACAAAATGGTGAGTGAAACACAAGTGCTCACGGCAACCATACGCTCATCGAATTTTGATCGCTCCGCATGCCGATATGGGGAGTTCGTTAGAGACAATGTAATGGGTTTACTCACTAACACTTATCCGCTGTTCTGTAGACAGCTACCTAGCGAGCAACTGAATGCGCTCATTGAAGAGTTTATCGACGTTCACCATGCAACAGAGCCACAGTTTCATCACATCGCCACTGAGTTCGCCAAGTTTATCCAACAGAGAACTCAGCAAAGCGACGTTGAACACAGTGTTGATGTTGCATACAACCCCAAAAGCTTGTCGAGCAATGAAGTCGCGTTACTTGAATATGAATGGGCTGCGCTATCTGTAGAAGTTGATACGGTTATCCTCCCCAACTTCTTCAAGTGGCGCTTTGAAGAAAATGAATGGTCTGGATTCGCTGTAGAACTTAATCCAAGTATTCATTTACTAGCCCTGCCTTTCATTGTTCATAGCGAGTCAGTGACTTTTTTAACCCACAAGCGTGACCATGTTTATTACGCCTTATATCGAGACTCCCATCAGCAAGTGATGACGCTTGCTTTGCAAGAATCAGCATTATTAGCAATCCCACTACCGTGGATCGCATGTGAAGCGGGCTGGTTCGTGGCTGAGTTTGGTCGACAGCCTTGGGCAATTGGTGAAGTACTTCCAGTTAACATGGCGGCTTCTAACTTACCGGCTTCAAGTATTTGGCTATCACTCGCGGCTGTCTACATCTTGTATACCCTATTCCTCATCATCGAAATGTACCTATTGGTTAAGTTTGCGAAACGCGGACCTAGCGCTTTAAAAACAGGGCGATTATCGTCGTGCCAATTATTCTTGTTTACACCGTATGGTGTTATTGCAAAATGTTTGGACGCTTAAACAATCAGTACATTCACGACAACAGTTCATCGCTATATTAAGGAAATCAGTATGTGGTATTTTTGTTGGGTATTAGGCGTATTGCTAGCCTGCTCATTCGGAATCATTATGCGCTATGGCTTGAACAATCAGAATGGTTCGAAGAGAAGTGATGCGCTGATCTCATAATGGTGTTTGCACCAAACGAATCACGCTAGTTAACTAACGACCGTAGAAGTTAACAATCATAGAAATTAACGTTCGTCACAATAATGCCTTCGCATATACTCGCTTAAAGCCAGATATCGCGAAGGCATTTGTGTATTTGATTACTGAAGATTTTGCCCCAATTGTCGCATGAGACAAATTGTCCCTATTTATAGTAGGCCTACTTGGTCAAAATATACCAATTAAACATTAGCTGAACTTTCCTTGGAGCTAGACTTTGCCATTTACAACAGGACTTATCACTTCAAGTGGTACCGGTTCGTCCCCGTTATGCAACTCCACTGGTTCGTTTTCCGTTGATTGTTGAGCTACTAAATCAGAGGTCGATACGCTTGTTCCCTCGTCCTCAAGTTCAGTCTGTGCGCTCACTTCTTCAGAAGGCACTACATCGTCGGTTTGAAGCTCCGGATCTTCTTCGATTTGTTCTTTTGCCCAACCGCGCAACTTACTTGCTACGTCCGATGATAGTGATTTCACCGCTTTATAGTCATGGTCGTAATCATTGAGCGCATCGACTTCACTAAACTCACCGCTAAGGAATAGTTTTCTAAGCGCAGCTTTCTTTACTGCCGCTTCAGCACCTGTTGCCAATAATGAGGCCACAGATTCTGATTGTTCAGAATGAAGCTCACCCATGCCCTCAATATCGCCTGTAACACGTTGCGCATTTTCCTCTTGAGACACGTTTGCCTTAGTATCTTGTTCTGCAGCACTTACGCTAGTGGTGGTATCTACCGCTAGCGTTTCTGTAACTTCAGGTTCACTCTGGCTTTTGTCTTGCTCAAATTTCCTTTGAGACCAACGAGATAAGAAACTATTTGCCACTCGAACGCCCCGCTCCTTTACGCTTCTTACGTCGCTGTTCTAGCAATTCGCCATTACGACCGATAAAAGCCTCCATCCATGCCTGTACCGGTAGTGGCATATCATCTGAAAGCACTAGGTAATCACCATCCATATACTGGCCTGCGATACTTTGAGACGCAGTCAGTGCGACAATGTTTGGCTGCTCGTCACTCTCTAAGCTGTCTAGTACGACAAAGAGTTTTGGATTATGAGAGCTTAAGTTAAAACGGTAGTCGGTACGCTCATCTCTATGTAATTCCAATAAAGCGGTATTGTTTTTATTGTTCGATAAGCTAAAGCCTTTGAGCTGCCACTGGATCGTAGCCCACTTACTCGTCTTCACTTCTTGGACTTCAATATCGCAATCTATCGGCCAAAGCGTTTCACTTTTCTGTATGGTTACGAGGCGATCTTTTTGTTTATTTGAGATATCCATTACGTCCTCATTCTTCATCTTTTTGGTGACTGAGTTACACTCATACGTTCAGATAAAGCAAGTTCTAAGCCATTAATTCCCAGTGTATTTATTCTAGCTCAGTTCTTTGGAACAAGAATTGCTTTACCGTAAGTCAGGCGACGAGATAACTCGCAATACAAGGACTCTAAAGTGGCTAAACCCAATATAATTAAAACTAGCGAAAACCCTTTCCAGACAATGGAAGTGGAAGTCTTCGACGAATATGGCGAAAAGCTAACCAAGCAAATTGCTTGTGAGCGCCCTTTAACCGTGATGCTGAACTGGAAAGAGATTGTCACCTTAATGACATTAGGCTCTAGGCCTGAATCTCTTGTACTTGGTTACCTTAAGAATCAAAGTTTCCTCACAGACCCTGAAGCGATCGAATCCATCATTATCGATTGGGAAACTCACAGCGCTGCAGTCGTGACAAAGGAAGATACACAGCATCTTGATGCCGCGTTGAAAAAAAAGACCGTAACATCAGGCTGTGGGCAAGGCACCATGTATGGCAACGTCATGAAGCAGTTAGAAGATTATCAAGTACCTCAAACACGTTTAAAGCAATCAGAAATCTATACCGCTTTAGAAGCATTAACCCATTATAACGATACCTACAAAAAAGCCGGAGCCGTTCATGGCTGTGCTGTGTGTAAAGATGACCAAGTGCTTTCTTTTGTGGAAGATGTCGGTCGTCATAACGCGGTAGATACATTGGCTGGTGAAATGTGGGTCAATGGGGAAAGTGGTGACGATAAGATCTTCTACACAACAGGCCGACTGACTTCTGAAATGGTGATAAAAGTCGCTCAAATGGGCATCCCTGTTCTACTTTCTCGCTCTGGAGTCACCCAAATGGGACTCGATTTAGCGCAAAAGTTTGGTATCACCACGATCGCTCGTGCGAAAGGCTTACGATTCCAAGTATTCACCGGCGCAGACAAGATAGACTTCGACGTGAAAGGTCACTTGAAAGAAGATTGATTGAGAAGTAATCCTATCGAGGGCGGTCGTGCCCTCGTTTATCTTTCCATTCTTAAATGTTGGAAAACTCAGCAGTCGAAAACATCCTTATGTTGTAAATCAATGATTCGACCTTAATAAATCCCTACTTATCATATAGTTGACCTATTCCCTTTCCAGCTCTGGATCAGCACCTCCACGGTACCTACCTTAAAAAGAGACTAAATCGTATAGTCACTCTCTTGCATAGAAGGCGTTAGGTGCTATTAGTTTAATATCCACTGTCACAAAAGTGTCATAAAACCATAATATTTCAGTGGTCAATAAACATCAGAATACCTAGGAGGTATCTATGGCTAGGCTACCCTTTATTACTCGCTTTCTGCAGTCTCTTTCTATTCGCACGCAGTTGATTTTAATCACTGCCTTTTTGTTATGCGGGATAGGCACATATGCGTTATATGAACAATACAGCTTCACCCAACTCGATCTATTAAAAACCGCTGATCACGAAAACCAAAGTAGTGAGATTGATCTGCTCACTCTAAGAAGGCATGAAAAGGATTTCTTAGCTCGTCAAGATCCGAAATACATTAAACGCTTCGACAAAACACTCGCCACACTACAGCGTCGGATTCTCAATATCGAGAACCTATTAGATGATCATAAGGAACAAATACAGTCCTCGGTAAGCTTGTCATTAGAAACCTTGTCCTTGTATCAAGACCAATTCCATCAACTGGCTAATAAGTTGCAAACACAAGGTTTGAAACATGAAGTGGGTTTAGCTTTGGCGGTTCTTGAGGCTCGGAAGCAACTGGCTAACGAGATCAATCTTCTTGGTGATTTTGAGCTACAAGCCGCGTATACCCTACTTTTGAATCAAAGTGTTCGATTTACTGAGAACCCAACTACGACGTCTTTAGAGTCTCTGGTTAATCAAATCACTATATTCGAATCTTTAACTCGCCAATACCCGCGTTTAGGGGAACCTGTTTATCGTTACCGAACTGCGGTGTCAGACTTAACCAACTCCTATTTATCTATCGGTTTAAGTGCAAATGATGGCTTACAAGGAGAGCTGAGAACGAACGTTCACCAAACTGAAGAAGCGATTCACACCTTACAGGATAAAATCACTCTGATTTATCAAACGGCAACCGCAGAAGTGACACTTCGTTTGCAAATCATGGGCTTCAGCCTCGCCTTAATAGTTTCTTCTCTGCTACTCATTATTGGTCGAAGCATCACCGGTCGCATTGGAAAAATCACCGCGTTGATGAAAGACATTTCGGAAGGTAATGGGGATTTAACGGTTCGGATGAATGCTCAAGGTAAGGATGAGCTGGCGCAACTCGCCAATTCGTTTGACGTTTTTGTTGCCAAGCTGCATAAAAACATCTCAGAGATAGCATCGGTAATGCATACACTATCATATTGCGCCGCAACCTCTCAAAAAGCCGCTCAGAAAAGTATGGAGAACGCCGAGCAGCAAAAGATTGAATCAGAATCTGTTGCAACGGCCGTTAATGAGTTAGTGATGACCAGTAATGAAATTACCGCAAACATAGAGAGCGCCGCAGACAACGCGCTACGCGTAAAAACGGAAGCAGAAAAAAGCATGCAGGTCACCAATGTTGCTGGCCAAAGCATACAATCACTTACTACTAACATTTCGGACTCACAGCAGCTCGTGCATGAGCTCTCTGTTCACAGTCATGAAATTAAAACCGTTATTTCGACCATCACAGGAATAGCCGAACAAACGAACCTTCTGGCGCTGAATGCAGCTATTGAAGCAGCAAGAGCTGGCGAGAATGGCAGAGGCTTTGCGGTCGTGGCTGATGAAGTGCGTCAGTTATCATTAAAGACCAATGAATCGACTAAGCAAATTGAGGACACCATTAACGGATTGACTTCTGGCGTCGATCGAACAGTAACCACAATGCAAAATAGTTTGGAGCAAGTAAACACCACCAATCAGCAGACCGTATTAGCCGTAGAGTCTATTCAGAAAATCGTCGATCAAATCAGTGAAGTGTTTGATATGAATGCTCAAATCGCGACTGCTTCAGAAGAGCAATCAATGGTATCGGCAGATATTGATAGAAACATTACTCAAATCGCTGATCTTGCGGGGAATACCGCTCAACATGTGGCTCAAACAGGTGCTTCAAGTGAAGAAGTGATTGATGTCAGTAGGAAGCTAGAAGCTGTTGTCGCTCAATTTAAGTACTAACCTGTTTTACAAATATGTAAGAAATAAAAAAGGCTCCTGATTAGGAGCCTTTTATTATTCATTTACGAATGCAAATTAGCCTTCGATATTACGCGCTTTTAAGAACTCTGCGTATGTGCCACGGAAATCGTGAATCTGACCATCTTTGATTTCCAGAATACGAGTCGCTAGAGAGTCAACGAATACACGGTCGTGAGATACGAAGAACAAAGTGCCTTTGTAGTTCTCAAGTGCTAAGTTCAGTGCTTCGATAGATTCCATATCCATGTGGTTGGTAGGCTCATCCATTAGAAGGATGTTTGGTTTATGCATCATGATCTTACCAAGAAGCATACGACCTTGTTCACCACCAGAAATGACTTTAACAGACTTCTTAATGTCGTCTTGGCCAAAGAGCATGCGGCCTAGGAAACTACGAACAACTTGCTCGTCTTCACCTTCTTGGCGCCACTGGCTCATCCAATCAAATAAGTTCATGTCTTCTTCAAAGTCATGAGCGTGATCTTGAGCGTAGTAACCAATATTAGAGTTTTCAGACCACTTGTATTCACCAGTGCGAGGCTCTAACGCACCCGCTAGTGTGTTTAGTAGTGTTGTTTTACCCACACCGTTCTCACCGATGATTGCAACACGCTCGCCTACTTCAAAGATCGCATCGAACTTGTTGTATAGGTCTTCTTCAAAACCTTGAGATAGGTTTTCAACCACAAGTGCGTTACGAAATAGCTCTTTAGATTGCTCAAAACGAATGAATGGGTTTTGACGGCTAGACGCTTTAACTTCTTCAAGTTGGATCTTATCAATCTGTTTCGCACGAGATGTTGCTTGCTTAGCTTTAGAAGCGTTCGCAGAGAAACGAGAAACGAACGTTTGAAGTTCAGCAATTTGCGCTTTCTTCTTAGCGTTGTCAGACAATAGACGCTCACGAGCTTGAGTCGCTGCGGTCATGTACTCATCATAGTTGCCAGGGAATAGGCGAAGTTCACCGTAGTCTAAATCAGCCATGTGCGTACATACTGAGTTTAAGAAGTGACGGTCGTGCGAAATGATGATCATTGTGCAGTTACGTTGGTTTAGTGTTTCTTCCAACCAGCGAATCGTGTCCATATCCAGGTTGTTCGTTGGTTCGTCAAGTAGCATGATGTGCGGGTCAGCAAAAAGAACTTGCGCCAATAGAACACGAAGCTTCCAACCTGGTGCCACTTCGCTCATCAAACCAAAGTGTTGCTCTTCAGGGATACCTACAGCAAGAAGCAATTCGCCAGCTTTTGCTTCAGCCATGTAACCGTCCATTTCCGCGAACTGCACTTCAAGGTCAGCCACTTTCATGCCGTCTTCTTCGCTCATTTCAGCGAGTGAGTAGATGCGGTCACGTTCTTGTTTTACTTCCCACAGCTCTTTGTGACCCATGATAACGGTATCAACAACTGTGAACTCTTCGTATGCGAATTGGTCTTGGTTTAGCTTAGCAACACGCTCATTTGGGTCGTAGCTTACGTTACCGCCTGTCGGTTCCAATTCGCCAGATAGGATTTTCATAAAGGTCGATTTACCACAGCCATTCGCGCCAATCAGACCGTAGCGGTTACCTTCGCCGAACTTAACCGAAATGTTCTCAAAAAGTGGCTTAGCGCCGAATTGTTGGGTGATATTCGCTGTAGAGATCAAAACCTTTACCTTATTAATATAAAAAACGCCGCAACGGTACTTCTTAAGAGCCCGAACTGCAAGCGTTGTTTTGCTTTCAAGCCGTATTTGAAAGAAATAGAGACTGATTATCTATCGCTCACTTTCATTTGAGCGTCATCACATTATAGTCTTATAAAATCATACGAATATGACATCGATTCGAATACTTAATATACCGGTGCCTATTCAAATCTTACCGAATCTCCTTTTGTAAAGACTATTTCGCTCAAACCCACTACACTTATTCAATCTAAACAGGATGTTAAAAGTGAACCCTATGCGTTATCTATTCAAAATGCTGATTGCTTTCTCAGTCATTTTTTCTCCTTACGCATTGTCTGAGTGGCAATACCAACCAGACAATCAACCGACTGTGGCCGAAGTCGCAGTCAGTATTAGTCAGGAAGTGGCAAATATTCCAGATCCGCTATTCATGACTTCTACAGACCAAATCAAAGTACGCCAGCTTCTTGATGCCACCCTTTCGGAGCAACAAGCCCAAAGTAACCTCTTCGCCAATAACCTTTCCTCTTATCTCGAAACCTTCAGTGAAGAAGAATGGTTAAAGGTTGAGTCTAGTTACCTCACCTTAGCGAGTGTTAGCCAAAGCAAGCAAAGACTCTTGCAACTGACAACGGGTAAAAAAAGAGAAGCATTAACAGGCTTTGGACCTTACGGTGTAACTCAATTCAAGCAAGAATGGACGTTAACCAAGCTTAACGCTCAGTACGCACTGTATTTTCAACTCCGCAGTTTTACAGCTCTGGTGAATGACCTGCTCATTTCACCTATCCCTGTAATTTGGTCAGGAACTAAAGTCTTCTTTATCTACTTAGTGTTAACGTGGTGGTTAACAAACAGCAAGCGACTGATTCAAGGGTTCAAAGCCAATGTATTAGATGCACAAACCGTCCCACCACTTTGGGTCCGCTTAATCTGGTATGTCGGTAAGGCAAATAAAGCATTAGCGTGGCTCGTCGCAATTACCTTATCACTGCGTATATTGTCGGAGATCCCAAGCCTTCAACATTTGATTTACCTTGAGATATTCACTTGGTGGATCCTTGGTGGGTCAATTGCCATCAGCTTTATTTTGGAATTCGCCTATCGCAATAGCCAAAGCTCAAGTCAAGAAAGCATCGCTCTTAGACTGAAAACCATTCGGCGATACGTCTGGAGCGCTATTGTTGCGGGCGTTATCTTGCAAATCTCAGTACGTACTCTAGGTGAAGGCACGATTTATAACTGGATCTATAGCGCCTTGTTCTTCTGGTTTGTACTCATCACATTGTCCGTTCTTCGACTTTGGCGAACTAAAGTGTTTGAAGCCGCAGAGAAGATTTCAGAAAAGCCATGGTGGGTAACGTGGTCAGTCGCCAAAAAAGATACCTTTATCATACGTATCGGGGCAACGGCCATCGCGGCGACCTGGGTTATCGTGCATCACCTCAAACTGCGTTTGATTTCGGAGTTGTCTAATTTTACGCTATTTAGCCAAGCGCTTGCTTACCTATTCAAAATCGAAGTAGCCAAACAGAAAAATAGCGCAGCTTCTAATCAGAACTTGGCAAGAGTGAAAGGTGACGCTGCATTTAATTACGTACTCCCAGGAAGTGACTACAGTGAGTTAGTCGAATACGGATCAGCAGAAGTCAAACAACTCTCAAAATACCTTCTAACAGACAGCCCCGCGATTTGCGTCGTATCTGGTGAACGCGGTGTCGGTACTACGACACTAATCAAACAGATTTTGCACAAGGCGAAAAACGCAGAACCGATTTACGTCAGCTGTCCATATGCTGGTTACTCAGAGCTGCTTGCTCACCTTGCCGTAAGTTTAGGGCTTGAAGAAGAAGCCTCTGAAATCCAAGTACTGTCGCACTTACGTTCTAGCCAAACGACGTATTTGATCGCGATAGATAATGGACAGCGGCTTGTTAAGCCCATGGTTGGTGGGCTTAGTGACCTGATCCGTTTAACCAATTTATTGCGACGTTCCAAGAAAAACCACCGCGCTGTCATTGCGATAGAAAAATCCAGTTGGCGCTTTGTAGACAGAGCACGTGGTGAGCGTCTTCTCTTTGATTGGGTAACCTTTCTGCCTAAGTGGAGCGAGTCTCAAATTGAATCGCTACTTAATACTCGTATCAACCAAAAGGATGAATATCACATAAGCTTCGAAGGTTTAGTGGTTCCTAAGCAATGGGATCAGCAAGACGTGTCTGAAGAAGAACGAGCAAAGCAAGGCTTCTATCGAATTCTTTGGCACTATTCTGATGGAAACCCAACGGTTGCACTTCGCTTCTTCCGTTTATCACTAAACCGCCATAAAGAAACTGAACAAGTTTACGTGCGTTTATTTTATGCGCCAGAATCCGAAGAACTTGAAAAGATGCCAAAGCCGATGCTTGCGGTATTACGTTCAATTGTTCAGCTAGAAATTGCGTCTCCCGAGGAGCTATCGGAATGCACCCAGCTGACGATTGCTGAAGTCGTTGGCACACTGCGCTACTTCCAAAGCAGAGGGTTTATCGAATGTAGCGAAGATAAAGCCCGAGTTTCAGACCATTGGTTTAGGCACATTACCAATGTGTTAGATCGTCAACATTTACTGGTGAAATAAGATGACAAAGACTTTCTTATTCCTCGTAGCAGCCTTGCTATCATTCAATTCAGTTGCTGCTGACGATATTGCGAACTTAGACAATATTCAGCAATTTACAAGCCTGATTCGTTGGAGCGGCGTGTTCTTCTCGGTGCTGGTAGTTGGCGTTACTTGGTTATTGATCAAGTTCATGAACTCAATGGTCGAAAGTGTTGGTCGTCAATTCGTTCAATACCGAATGATTTTGCAGAAGTTTCAGTCCTTCTTGCAATTCTTCATCTACATGACGGCTGGCCTCGTCGTATTTATGATGAGTTTTAGAATCAATGACCACATTCTTGCATTAATTGGAGGTACTTTAGCGGTATCGGTAGGCTTCGCACTCAAGGATCTGGCAGCCTCTTTCATTGCGGGCTTAACGGTGATGATTGACAGGCCATTTCAAGTGGGTGACCGCGTTACTTTTGAAGGCAATTATGGTGACATCATCACGATTGGGCTACGCTCGGTTCGTATGAGAACCCTTAATGACGATATCATTACGATTCCTAACAATAAGTTCTTAAATGAAGTCACGACCAGCGGCAACTATGGCGCACTTGATATGCAAGTGGTGATCCCTTTTTATATAGGGATGGATGAAGACATCACACTCGCTCGGGACTTAATTCAGGAAGCAGCATCTTCAAGTCGATACATTCACTTACCTAAGCCTGTTACGGTTCTCGTACAACAAACCATCACGGATAATTACCTAGCAATAAAACTTACGTGTAAAGCTTACGTTGTAGACACCACCTACGAAAAGCTATTCGAAACCGATATCACCTTGCGAGTGATGAAAGAGTTTAAAAAACACGGAATTAAGCCGCCAGTGATTGCGTTTAATACTCCCTAATTGATTTTAGGCCCCACCCAAATGCTCTTCTTTTTGGGTGGGTTTGCTTACCTTTAAGGCAAATTAGCGGAAATAGACAGATTCCGTTTCTATATCAGCGCTAAGTCTTTCATTTCATTTGTTAAATCAGCTATATTTTAATTTCTTCTCTAATCCGCAGGTTATAACCATGAAAAATTTTGACGCTAACTTATTAAAAGTCCTCGCGGTGCTATTAGAAGAACGCAGTGTTACAGCTGCCGCTGAGCGGTTATAGCGGAGCCCATCGGCCGTCAGCAAACAGCTTGCTAAGCTAAGGGAAACGTTTGACGACCCTTTATTTGAACGTCAAGCCACCACTCTAAACCCAACACCGAAGGCGCTGTTGCTCGCCCCTCAAGTTTTTGAAATCTTGAAACATTTAGACAGGTTAGCGGTTCCACTCGATTTTGAACCAGAGCATAGTCAACGAACTTTTTTAATTGATCTGTGTGAAACAGCCTACTCGTCCGTTTATCTAAAATTTATGCCCAGTCTGCTTGCGGAGGCACCAGGAATCAAAGTCCATAACCAAAGATGGTCAGACAACAGTGTCAACCGCATACTACGACGGGAAGTTGATTTCGGAATCGGCATTTTTGAGTGGGATGACAGAGGAGACACGCACTACCTGAAAATTCCGGACGAAATTGAATATGTGGAACTTATGAAGGACACTTCCACCTGCCTGATGCGCAAAGGACACCCGGCTTTAGAAGAAGAGTGGAACATCGAAACCTTTTTAAAATATCGTCACATTGAATTAAAAATCGGTGGTATGGAAACCTGGCTACTTAATGATGTACTTTCTCTTGAGCATAAGCAACTGAACACAAGCGTCACAATTACCGATATTAACAGTGCAATGAGACTCTGTGCCCAGAGTGATTTATTGATGTGTTGTCCCTCTTCGTCAGTCACTGCCTACGAAGTCAGCAGCGAATTAGTCGCGAAGCCTCTGCCCATTGCTTTAAAACCTGGTGGATGCGCATTACTGTGGCACAAACACTTTGAAAACGATCCTAGCCACAAGTGGCTTCGTGAACTGATTTTAGATCGCGCAAAGCATAAATCTTGATAGTGCAACTGACAATATGAAAAGCCCTCTACTGTTAGAGAGGGCTTTTTATTAAAGGTTAGTTTTGTCAAAGATTAGCAATCTGCAACTCGTTCTCAACTTTGGTTGGAAGGTAGACACTAAAACAGCTCCCTTTCCCAACTTCAGACCTCACCCGGATTTCCCCGCCTGTTTGGCTCAAGATGCTTTGAGAAACCGATAATCCAAGTCCGGTTCCATCACGCTTTGTCGTATAAAATGGTGAAAATATACGTTTCAGGTGCTCTTCTTTTATCCCACACCCTTGATCTTCTACGTGAATAACCGCGCCGAGAACTTTCCCATGCTCTAGCCAGTCTTCACTACTCACAGTCAAACGCCCTTCCCCTTTCATTGCATGAATCGCGTTCATTTGCAGGTTCACTAAGATCTGAAGTAGCTGGTTTCGATTAATCTCGACCGAAGTTTTGGCATTCAACGCTGACACATACTCAATGTTGCGTTTCTTTGCCCCCGTTTTCACCAACGTAATGCTTTCATCAACAATCGGGTTGATATGCTGCCAAGTGATTTCATCCTGAACCCCGCCTTGCCTGCTGTATTGAAGTAAACTTCTGGTGATATTCCTAATGCGGTCTATCTGCGCCATTATCGCGGTAATTTCTTCATCGACTCGATTCGCTTCATCTGCGAGCTCAAACTTCATTAATTCCACGTTACCCAGAATTACAGCGGTAGGGTTATTAATCTCATGGGCAATACCAGCCGTCAGCTCACCTAATGCAGCCAGTTTTTCATTCACAACAAGCTTGTCTCGCGCTTGATTTAACAACTTAATATGATGTTCTAACTGCTGCGTTTTTTCTTTTAGGCTGGCAGTCCTTTCATTGACTTTGCACTCTAGCCTTTGTGCTGCTTCGTTGATTTCTTTGTTTCGCTGATGAAGCAAATCAAGCATCTTGTCGAATTGCTTAGCTAATTGCGTAAGCTCATGCTGGTCATCAAGCCCAAGCGTACCAATTCGCTTGTCTTGTCCCATCTGCACCAGCTTTACGACTTTATGAATCCGCTCGATAGGGTTAAACAGATCCCTCGCGCCTCGGTACACAATCAAACCAGATACAAGAAGCAGTGTTAGGATGGTCAAGCTTATCTCACCGAGATTGGTCAAATAAGTTTTAACCAAAGGCCAGATCAAATAACCCGTATATAGCATCCCTATGACATTGTCATATTGATCTCGAATCGGTTGATACGCCGTGATATACCAAGCGTCATAAACAAACGCTCGATCATGCCACTCTTTACCTTGGTTAAGCACACGAGAATGGACTTCATGGGAAACTCTAGTGCCAATCGCACGCCCTGCTCTATCTTTGCTATTTAGAGGAACATTCGTGCTTACCCGTAAGTCATCTAGAAATACCGTGACTGTTCCCGTTCTACGAGTAGAGCCTTCACGTGGAGGGTAAATAAGGTTTCGGATTTGGTCGACTAGCACTGTCGAGTTGTTCAGCAAGATGCCACCATCAAGAAAGCCGATGATGTCATTGTATTTGTTTCGAATTGGAATGACGGTTCGACTGACTAAACCACGTGTTTCGATACCGCTTCCATTTAGTAACGGCACTTCAGCGCGTATTGCCAGTTCATGATCTAGTTCGTCTAGCTCTTGTTTGTCGAGTACGTCAAAGAACGACTCTCGCCTAGTGAGGTCAAGGAACTGCCACTTTTTCTCCATGGTATCAACGCGATGCCAATGCAGAAAATCCAATTGATATCGTTTTCTACTTTCTGCAACCCACAGTTCAAACTCTGATTCTTGATATTGGATATCTAAACGTGAGCGAAAATCATAAGACTCAGAGAAAGCCCTGACGTTGCTCGCCTGTTGATGTTGGATTAAGTTAATACTGTTATCCGCAACATCTAACCGCTCAGATACATCGACCACTGCACCTTGCCAAGTGTAATGCACCGACCAATACATGGTGATAGCAACCAGCGCACATAAAGTCAGGATGATAGGCGCAGAGGTTAAAAACAGCAGACGATAACGCACCATCGTTTTAAAACGGAAGCGCCATTTACTCGCAAGGTTACGAATTGGCATATTCTGAACCTTCGATGTACCACTCCTTGTATTTGCGCTCTAAGGTTTTGCGGGCGACACCAAGCTCTCTTGCTGCCGCAGATTTATTCCCATCATGGTGATCGACCAATTGTTGAATGTGCGCTTTTTCAACCTCTTTTAGTGTCCACGAATTTGGATAGCCTTCTTCGGCATCACCAGTATCCATATTTGGCAACTCAGCCCCATGTGACACCGTCATAGACACATGAGTAGGCGTTACTTCACCACTCAGTTCACGCCAATAGTGTGCAGGGGGCTTACCCAGTAAAATACAACGTTCCATCAGGTTTTTAAGTTCTCGAATGTTGCCCGGCCAAGCATATTCATTCATTGCCAAAATGTCTTCATGAGCCCACTTTGGCTCGGGCATCCCGAGTTCGCTCGAAAGCATGCGCGTAAAATGCGGGACCAATTCAATAAGATCGGCTAGGCGCTCTTTCAATGGAGCAACATCGATTTTTAATACATTCAGTCGATAATACAGATCACGCCGAAATGTCCCTTTATCCACCTCTTCCTGCAAGTTTCTATTCGTAGCCGCAACGACGCGAACATCGACCGAAATCTCACGTTCACTACCTACTGGACGAATCGTTCTTTGTTCTAGCACACGTAATAATGCAGCTTGCATAGGTAAAGGCATCTCTCCAATTTCGTCTAAGAAAAGTGTTCCGCCATGGGCAACTCGAAACAATCCTTCGCGGCTTTTTTTTGCGCCAGTAAAGGCGCCCGATGTGTGACCGAACAATTCACTTTCTAAAAGTTCAGGCGCAATGGCTCCACAGTTGATGGGTACAAATGGCCCCGTTCTCTTACTCACTTCATGTACCCCTCTAGCTACAAGTTCTTTACCCGTACCAGATTCCCCTTCTATCAATACAGATGCTCTTGAAGGAGCAAATTGGGTAATCATCTGCTTCAACTGCTTCGTTTTATCGGAGCTACCAATAATTTCGGTCGTAATATGTCGGCTCACATCGCGCTTCAATGCATATTGCATGCGTTGTTCAAGACGTTTGTCCATACAACCTAAAACTGCCTGGATCATTTGCTCCAAGTTAAAAGGCTTAAGAATGAAGTCGGATGCGCCAAGTTTTAAAGCCGAGATGGTCATATCGAGATCAGCGTACCCCGTCATGAAAATCACATCTGATGGTTTGTCCGGATCATTAAATGCTTCTTCCCACTCAATACCGGAGCGTCCCGGTAAGTTGATGTCCAAAACAATTAGATCGAAGTGTTCTCGGCTACGAATAATCTCTGCGTCTTCAACAGAGCCGGCACATTCAACTTTTCCAAAAAACTTGCCAAGCGCTTTTCTTAAAATAGCTTGCATACCAACCTCATCATCAACCACTAATACCGAGAATGCTTGGTATTGGTTATAAGGTTGATTATCTGAAGAATGCTCCGAGCGGGTGAAAGTCGACATAATGAACTTACTTTTTGAGTGGGAATGAGACAGAGTGTACCAACTATAATTCCGTTCAATATGTTTAATATGCGACATTTTGTCCTAGCTCAAACTTTACAGGCGATTTTGGCAAACCTTTCATTCTAATTGCCTGAAATTCCGTCTATTTCTAGGTTTTATCTAAGTTAAATTATTGGCATCAAGCTTGCTTACGTAGGCATATGGTAAGCAAAGTATTGCATTACCGCTCGTTGGGACAAAAAGAACGGAGTTTCTTGCCCATCAACTATAAATCATAATAATGGACATAATAATGAAAGCAATCACGTTAACTGTTGCAGCCCTTTCTATCGTCAGTTACTCGGCTAGTAGCGCTGAAAGCACTCAGCACATCAAATTAGCCACCACCACCAGTACTTATCACTCTGGGCTTTTAGATTTTCTTCTACCAGAATTTGAAAAGGATTCTGGATTTAAAGTCGATGTTATCGCTGCCGGTACGGGGAAATCTCTACGTATGGGCCAAAATGGCGACGTTGATTTAGTCATGACACATGCGCCAAAAGCTGAGGCCACTTTCGTTGATAAAGGCTATGGCGTTTTACCGCGTAAGCTAATGTATAACGACTTTGTGATTGTTGGGCCTCAGCAAGACCCTGCAAAGATCGAATCTCAAAAATCGGTCGCGGAAGTATTCAAATCGATCGCTAACTACAACGCGACTTTCGTGTCTCGTGGTGACGACTCAGGGACTCACAAAAAAGAAATGGGAATTTGGGCTCAGACAAAGATGGAACCAAATTTCGGTGGCTACCGCTCTGTTGGTCAAGGCATGGGACCAACTCTAAACATGGCGTCTGAAATGCAGGGCTATACGATGACCGATAGAGGTACGTGGCTCGCTTATCAAAATAAACTCGAGCTTTCTGTTTTATTCCAAGGTGACAAAAACCTGTTTAACCCTTACCAAGTGATTTTAGTTAACCCTGAGCGTTACCCTGCTATCAACTACCAAGGAGCTAAGGTATTCAGCGATTGGCTTGTGAACCCTAAAGGGCAAAAGCTAATCAACGAATTCAAACTTCATGGTAAGCAATTGTTTGTCGCAAGCGCTGAATAATTTTCCTATAACGAATACGAGATAACCATGAGCCTTTGGCAAACGACGCTTGAAGCATTAAATCTATTGGTCAGTTTCGACAACGAGTTATGGCAAATTGTTGCTGTCTCTTTTAGCGTGTCGTTATCTGCTATTTCGCTAGTGATCTTTCCCTCGATCATTATGGCGTTCATTTTGGCCTATACGAATTTTCCGGGTAAATGGGCAGTACTTTCTGTCATCAATACCCTTCAAGCAATCCCCACTGTTGTCATTGGCCTTTTGCTGTACATGATGTTATCTCGTTCTGGCCCTCTGGGTGATTGGCAAATGCTCTTCACTCAAAAGGCCATGATCTTCGGTCAGATGCTTATCTGCTTTCCGATCCTTGTGTCTATGATGCATGGTGCTTTACAGGCCAGTGACCGCAGGGCATTAGAAACCGCTGTTACCTTAGGAGTTTCGACGACTCGTGTTGCAGCCACACTGGTTTGGGAGACTCGTTTTCCTTTATTGGCCGCTACCATCGCTGCTTTTTCTCGCATTGTGACTGAGGTTGGTTGTTCGATGATGGTGGGTGGCAACATCATGGGAATGACGCGAAATATCCCAACCGCGATTGCTATGGAGAGCCACAAAGGGGCGTTTGCTCAGGGCGTCGCTCTAGGCATGGTTTTGTTGTGTTTAGCACTGGCTTTAAACTTTTTCCTTTCGAGCGTTAGAGGAAAAGGTTACTTAAGAACTTAGGTGGGTAGAATGAGTATAAAAATCACCACGCAACAGCTTTCGGTTCGCTTTAAAGAACGGGTTCTTTTTCATATCCCCTCGTTAAGTATTGGTCCTAACGACGCCATTTACTTAAAAGGTGACAATGGTGTAGGAAAAACGACCTTACTTAAGGTGCTAGCGGGGCTGACTAAGCCAACAACTGGAAAGATATGTGGCTCTTACACAGATTGGAAATCCACACTTTTTCCAAGAACAAAATTCAAAGACATTATCTACCTGCACCAGTCCCCGTATTTATTTGATGGCACCGTGTATCAAAATGTCGCTTATGGTATTCGCTTTGTAAAAGAGTGCCAAAAAGATAAGCGAGCGCAAATAATTAACGCCCTAAGAATGGTAGGTTTGGAAACATTAGCCGACGAACACGTCTCTGTTTTATCAGGGGGGGAACGTCAGCGTGTAGCAATGGCTCGCGCTTGGATTCTGAAACCATCTATTTTGCTGATGGATGAACCTAGCGCCTCATTAGATAAAGAATCTATTGAAAGATTGGTCGTAATGGCAGAAGATCTCCTAAAACGCGGAGTGAGTTTGGTTATTACAAGCCATCAAACCAATGCGCTAACAGATCTATGCCAAAAACAGTGGCAGATTAAAGATAACACTTTAACCGAATCGCCAATGTTGCACGTTATTTCAAAACATAAAGCACAAGAGAAATTATATGTTGCTTCCAACGCAAACTAGTTGGGTCATTTTAGCTGGCGGACAAGCACGCCGTATGGGCGGTAAAGATAAAGGTTTAGTCGAACTAAACGGTCGCCCTCTTATCCAGTACGTTTTCGATAACTTATCTAAGCAAACCCAATCTATTACGATTAATGCCAACCGAAATTTGGAACGGTATGGACAATTTGCGCCTGTCGTACAAGACATCTTCCCTCACTTTCCCGGCCCTCTAGGGGGAATTCATGCGGGCCTAAAAAGTGCCGAAAGTGATTGGGTTGGGTTTGTACCTTGTGACAGCCCACAAATTAACGACGATCTGGTCGAACGTTTTTGCCAGCAAGTCGAGCCTGACTCCGATATTTTAGTGGCTCATGATGGTGAATATAAACAGCCTGTATTTACTCTATTTCATAAGCGTGTATTGCCAAAACTGGAAGCTTTTCTAGAGCGCGGCGATAGAAAAATCATCCTGCTATACAAAGAATGTAAGACTAGTTATGTCGATTTCAGTGATTCGCCGAATTGCTTTGTAAATCTGAACACGCCTGAAGAACTCACACAATTTGGAACCATCCAGTAATGACTCAATCGAAACGCCACCCTAGCCTTCCTTTACTCGGTTTTGCTGCCTATAGCGGTACTGGAAAAACCACATTACTTGAAGCCCTCTTACCGTTATTAACCGAGTCCGGGCTAAGAATTGGTGTTCTAAAACACGCTCACCATGATTTTGACGTCGACAAACCTGGCAAAGATAGCCACCGTTTAAGAAAAGCAGGCGCAAGTCAGATGCTCATTTCATCTCGTAACCGCCATGCGTTAATGACTGAAACACCAGAAGCCGAGGCAGAATTTGAGTATTTATTGTCTCGCTTTGATGCCAATAAGCTCGATTTAATTTTGGTTGAAGGCTGTAAGAATATTGCTTTCCCTAAGATCGAATTACACCGTGACGAAGTGGGTAAACCTTGGTTATACCAAAACGATAGTAACATCATTGCGATTGCTGCAGATTCCGCCGTTGAATCCGATTTACCGCAAATGTCTATCAACGACCTTCCTGCGATTCGCGATTTCGTTCTTCACTACACTGCTAGTTTTAATAGTCAAACGAAAGACGATACTCCTGCTGTTTGCTGTGATTCTTTCTCTCCTGCCGGTCTAACCGTCACTCAAGGCCAAGAAAAAATCTTAGACAGTATTGATTCCTCTAACACTTCTGAAACCGTCAGCTTGTTAGAGAGTTTTGAACGCGTATTGGCGGAAGATGTTATCTCACCGATTAATGTCCCGCAGTATACCAACTCTGCAATGGACGGTTATGCGATTAAAGCGGATGATCTAGAACTCGACTCTTATACAGTAGTCGCGGAAGTGATGGCTGGCCATGCCTACGACGAAGAGCTGAAATCTGGGCAAGCCGTGAAGATCATGACAGGTGCACCGATGCCAGTGGGCGCGGATACTGTCATCATGCGTGAGCAGGCGATTCAAGAAGAGAATAAAGTCCGTTTCCCTGACGCAAAAATCACTCTAGGACAAAATGTTCGTCAAGCTGGTGAAGATTTGGCGATTGGCCAAGCTGTGTTTACCAAAGGGACTCATATTGAATCTCCGGAAATGGGCATGATGGCGTCGTTAGGCTTTGGTGAATGTAAGGTCGAGCGCCAAATAAAAGTAGCCGTATTTTCTACGGGTGATGAAGTTCAAAACCCAGGTGAAGCGCAAAAGGCCAACTCCATATTTGATTCGAATCGTTTTACCATCATGGGGATGCTACGTAAGCTTGGCTGCCAAGTGGTTGACTACGGAATTATCGAAGATGACGAATCAAAGATGGTCGATATTCTTCACGCCGCATCGCTTGATAACGATATGGTGATCACGTCTGGTGGCGTTTCTGTTGGCGATGCGGACTACATAAAGCTTGCTCTCGATAAACTTGGGGAAATCAATTTCTGGCGTATCAATATGCGCCCAGGTCGCCCACTTGCCTATGGCAAGATTGAAAATACTCCTTTCTTCGGCTTGCCTGGTAACCCAGTGGCCGTCATGGTTTCATTCATCAACTTTGTCGAACCTGCTATCCGTAAGCTACAAGGGCAAGCCAATTGGACGCCACTAAAAGCAAATGCCATTGCCGCTGAATCTATTCGTTCACGTCAAGGTCGTACCGAGTTTAGTCGTGGCGTCTTTCATATGAATGAGCATGGTGTATTAGAAGTTCGTACGACAGGTAAGCAAGGCTCTGGAATTTTACGCTCAATGAGCGAAGCAAACTGCTTAATTGAAGTTTCTCCATGCGTAGACACAGTAAAAACCGGTGAAAGCGTGACAATCATCCCGCTTCAAGGCAGAATCTAGCCAATTCTATTTGGAAGCCATTTGATGTTTGGCTTCCAATCGCAGCATTTAGAGAGATTGACATGGCACGTACCATTCTTTACACCTACAAAGACGAAGACAAAGAGTTATTGTTTTCTTATCAAGAGCACCGCACCATTCAAGAAGCCGTTGCGGATGCAGAAGGTATCGACTTAACTGAATACCTCAAGACAGAGCAACAACTTGAGGTAATTTCTGATACGAAAGCCGTTAGAAATTACCAAGACAACTATTTCCGCAAATTAGGTTTCACAAAGCTTACTCTGAAGCAAAAAGATAACCTTGGTGTCGGTAAAAAGAAAAAATAAATCTGGAAGCCCTGCTTTTAGCACAAGTTTCTTTGATTTCGAAAACAAAAAAGGTTGATGCTTGCATCAACCTTTTTTAATTCAATCGAAGTAAAACGAATAAATCTGAATTACTTAATATTTAGGAAAGCTGCGCCACGAACACCGCCTGAGTCACCATGCTTTGCTTTAATGATTTTCGGACATTTAGCAACAGAAAGTAGGTACTTAGGTACACGCTTTGGCATTTCTTCGTAAATTAGCTCGAAGTTTGATAAGCCACCACCTAATGCAACAACATGTGGATCAAGTGCAGTGAATAAGTTACCAAAGCAGATGGCTAGCAACTCCATAAAGCGTTCTACGTGCTCAGCTGCTTTTTCTTCGCCTTGCGCGTTCGCCTCGATGATTTCAATCGCTTTTTTCTTCTCACCATAATAGTGTTCGTATAGAAGTTCGAAACCACGGCCAGACAAATAGCTGTCTAAGCACCCTTTTTTACCACAACCACAACCAAGTAATGGTGCGTTCTCGCCAAGGTGAAGCCATGCATCAAGTGGTAGGCGCATATGGCCTAATTCACCAGCTACGTGATTACGACCAGAAAATACTTTTCCATCGTAAATCAAACCACCGCCAAAACCAGTACCAAGAATTAAGCCCGCTACGGATGGTTCATCTTTCAGCTCTTCATCCCACGCTTCAGAAAGTGCGAAACAGTTAGCATCATTTTCAATTTTTACAGAGCGTCCGATTTTAGCTTCTAGGTCTGCACGTAAAGGCTTACCTTTAGCAGCAGGAACATTCACAGTAAGAACCGTTGCGTCATCAGCGTCTTCCATACCCGGAAGACCTAAACCAATTTTACCTTCACAAGAGAATTCAGCATCATACTTGTTCACAATCGAAGCGATGGTTTCTACCAACTTAGCGTAATCATCTGTTGGTGTTGGAACGCGCTCGGTTGCTACTCGCTCTAAGTTTTCGTTGAAAGCACCAAATTCAATTTTAGTACCGCCAACATCGAAGCCGTAATACATTAACTCTCTCCTGATTCTTCCCTAAAAATGGGAGTTTTAAACTAAACTAGGGGCATTATCCATATCCCTCCCCCCACAAACTGTGACGGAAAGCTTATTTATATGTTGAATCGATTCAGTTGCACAACAAGTCAGCACACGGATTGGCAAAGCTTAGACTGACTTCTCGCTTTTACTGTGTTCTATGAACGCTTTCAAGCTCGGTTTAGTTTGATCAGACTTATAGCGTGTTTTGCTCAGCATGTAGCTTTCACGAAAAGCTTCAAACCAAAGGTTCAGTGTTTCCGCTGCCTGTTCTTCCCCTGCCTGCTTTAAAACTAAACTGGCCACTTCAGCGGTAGAAAGATGCTGTTCATTGTCTGACTTTCGCATCATATATTGCGAAACCGATTCAGGCTCAACTGACAGAACTGGCAGGGATTGCAAATACTCTGAACGGCGGAAGATCCGGCGGGCTTCACGCCAACTTCCGTCGATAAAGATCAACAGTAACGTTTTTCCGTTATCCCGCATATGCGGCAGGCTCTCAATTACCCGTGATTTATCATCGGTGTAATCTTCTGGGAACACAACTACAGGTTGGTATTTATCGTCAGCCAAAACCTCTAGCATTTTTGGGTCCGGTTCAGTTCTATGCCATAAAAACACATGGCTTTCCTTTACCGTATCAACGATTAGTCTCCCGGTATTGCTTGGCTTCAATACTTCGTTATCCGACAAAATCAACATAGTTGCGACATCGGTTTCTATATCAGGCTGATGGTCGCAGATGCAATGTCCCTGCTCGATTTTGCAATATTCGCAACGTACCACTTTACAGCCACGAGCTTTAAAAGGTCGTGTGGAAAGGGACAATCGGTGTTTATATAGGGCGTGAAAAGCGTGGAATCTCATGGTCACTAAAGGTAGGTCTAGAAAATTGCGCTGATTGTACTTACAGTGGGAGGAGAATGATAGAAGGAATTTCTCCATGCAAGACCCATCGTTATTACGTTTCGCTAGCTTTGTCTCTGTATTTGTCTTATGTGCTTTATGGGAATATAAAGCTAAGCGTAAAGCGCTCACGCAAAACAAAGCATTCCGCTGGCTTAATAACTTTTCACTACTAACGCTCAATAGTGTGTTTGTCGCCTTATTAATGCCGATTCTAGCCTTTGAAGCGGCTACCATCGCTCAAAGTAATAGTTGGGGGCTGTTCAACCTAATGGCGTTGCCGAATCCAATTGAGCTCATCATTTGTATTGTACTTCTCGACTTAGCCATTTACCTTCAGCACCTACTCTTTCATCGTATCCCAATGCTGTGGAAATTACATCGCGTACACCATGCAGACTTAGATATTGACGTTACAACAGGCACTCGTTTCCATCCAATTGAAATTATATTGTCTATGTGGATTAAGGTTGCAGTGGTTATTGCGCTTGGTGTTTCGCCTATCGCTGTCGTCATTTTTGAGATCATACTGAATGCTAGCGCCATGTTTAATCACAGCAACGCAAAGCTACCGCTCAGTTTTGATAAATGGTTCCGTAAACTGATCGTGACCCCAGACATGCATCGGGTTCATCACTCGGTAATTTTACGAGAAACGCATTCTAACTTTGGCTTTTTCTTATCTATCTGGGATGTCATTTTCAAAACATATCGTGACCAGCCTAGTCTTGGGCATACAGAAGTAACCATAGGTGTGCCAGAAATAAGGGAATCGAAATCACAGCGACTCGACAAAATGTTAGTTCAGCCTTTTGTTCACCATTCATTTCAAGATAAATAGAGCTTAAACGAAAAAGGAGCGTCGTAATGCGCTCCTCTTGCTTCATTCACCCCACCGATACTAATCAAGCAAATACTTGTGTAGCATCGCTTGCTGATTTCCAGCTATCTGAGCGACTTGTTGCGAGCTTTCCACCATGGATTCAATTTGATGTTTTGTATTTTCTCCACGCTCTGACACACGAGATATTGAACGTGAAACATCGGCTGTTGCTCTTTCTTGCTCTTCTGTCGCGACCATAATCTGCTCAACCCGACCACGGATCTGTTCAACCGCTAGCGCAATTTCTTCAAAGGTATCTTTCACATCATTACTGGTCTGTAACGCGCTCGACATTTCTTTTCTCGATTCTGCCACCGCGACTCGCGATTTCTCAGCGGCATTGACTAACTCATTCATCATGTCTCGGATGTTCGTCGTTTGTTGCGAGGTATCACTGGCAAGTTTTCGTACCTCGTCTGCAACAACAGCGAATCCACGGCCTTGTTCCCCAGCTCGCGCGGCTTCAATTGCAGCATTCAAAGCAAGCAAGTTGGTGCTTTCAGCAATACCACTGATCATATCAACCATTTCTCGAATCTGTTTGACTCTAGAATCCAACTCGACCATCGACGACTCGTTGATATTTAGCGTGTGCTCCAAGCTTTGTAGGCGTTCTTGATTAAGCCCGATCACTTTCCCACCCTGTAATGATTGATTCGCCGCTAAAGTGGCGTCTTCATTGGATGCGTTAGTGATTGTTGCAATCTCTCCGATTGACGCCTCCAACTCGGTGACAGTCGAAATCATACTTTGTAATGAATCGTTCTGCTCAAGCAAACTATGGTTAGTTTGCTCCGCTGCATCGTGGCTGACTTCAGCGGTTTGATAAAGTGTTTCACAGTTCCGAGTAACTGTTGCAATCGAACAGTTTGTAGAATCGATCACTACATTCAGCTTTCGGGCGATATCTTTCAGTTCAAAAGGCCCTATTAACTCGGCTTTGTGCGAGAAGTCATGGCTAGATAGATGACTCAATTGCCTCGTAATGTTCTTTAATCCCTTATTTGTCCAAGTGCGTAGCCATAACCATGAAACGAATACCACGGCGATAATCACAACACTGCTCATCATGATGATCCCAATGATATTGGATATGGTAGCGGTAACCACTCGCTCGCTGTTGCCAATTAACGCTGACGCGGTGTGAGAAATAGTGTTTAAAGTATTAATGATTCGCTCAGCGATCATGCTGACTTCTGAAAAGTCGTGTTTTTGTTCTTCAACTAATGCCAACTTAGTTATAATTTGCTTGAGTACTCCCTGCTCTTCAAACCCACTGCGGACCATATCGTAAGGCGCAGTTAAGCTCGCAAACTCTTTGATATCCGGGTGCCACTCAGAAAAATCATCATAGGCTAAATTGATGCCAGCGATGCGGTTTTTCATTTCTTGGTACTCTCGCTCCGCACTTTGCAAATTATCCTGCATCATTAACACTAAGAATGTGCTTTCCATGGAACTGGCACTTGCCGTAAAACGGTTCGCTGCATCATAGGCCTCAGGGTTGTCTTGTACCAAGAATGAGCTAATCCGATTCATTTCTGGCCCAATCGAGCTCAACCCATATCGAAATTCAGTGACATCACTTCCAATCTTGGCTTGCTTATTCAAGATCTCCATTTGCGCATCTAATATGCTTAGTGACAAATGCTGAAATGCTTCTATGTCGGCTTTTAAGGCAAGCTGCTGGTCTTGAGTTACGGCTTCACTGTATCGGTCTGCAATATTAAACAATTGTTGAGTGAGTTGAGCCGAGTGTAGATTGTGTGACGTAATGCTTTCTCTGTACTCAACGAGTGAGCCCTTAGACTCAGTTTGAATCCCATAGCTAAGTAACTTAACCTGCTCTAATATACTTTGCGTGAGTTCTGCGTTATGCATCGCCAAAGGTAGCGCTTGTTCTGATAGGGTTTCGAAATGGCCTCCAATACGTTCTACACCACGGACACTTGTGAAAGAAAGTACGACAACCAATAAAATGATAGATAGAAAGATCACACTGATCATTTGAATCAGCGAAAAGGTGTAGCGAGAACTAGTGGTGTTGGGCATAAGGAATCCAATTTGACTCATAAGGGCTAACCCCTTAATTTAAGGCGTATACTAGGATCCGTAGATTACGGTTTTATTTCATATAGATTTCAAATGAGTGACACATGAAAGCACCGATAATCTTATATCTTACCTTTAATATTTTGTTGCTCACGGCCTGTAGCCACCAGCCGGATTTTTCAGCACCAGAAAGTGCCTATCGTAATCAACCAACTTCACACGCCGAAAAAGAAACAACACAAGCCTATCTTGCGCTTTATGATAAATGGCAAGGCGTGCCTTACTTATATGGTGGAAATTCTTTTTCTGGCATAGATTGTTCGGCCTTTGTGCAAGTTGTCGTGAGAGATGTCACACAGCAACTACTTCCAAGGACTACGCATCAACAAAGTGAACACGGGCTTGAAGTGAGCTTTGAACAAGCTAAAAGTGGGGATTTAGTTTTTTTCCGAACATCGCGTTCGACCAACCATGTAGGCGTATACTTGGGTAACAAACAGTTTTTACATGCTTCTACCTCAAAGGGCGTGATCATTTCACGATTAGACAACCCATATTGGGCTTCAGTATTTTGGCAATTTAGGCGAGTCTAAGCTCGCCATCAAAAAAGCTAGTCGTATTTAGCAACCGCTGAATCGAATAGATTCTTTACTAACGCAATGTATTCATCGAGAAATTCGATTTGCTCGTTTGTTGCTTTCTTGGCCCAAACTCCAGCCAATACTTCACTTAAATCAGCAACCACTGAGTCCGTCTCTTTTAGCAGCTGAAAACGAACACTTGAGTGCAACTCAGGGTTTTGTTCAAAGATCGCCATGATGTTGCTTGAAATCATATCCGTTACGATATCTTCCACGCTCTCAGTGCCGGTATCACCCTGCTCTTTGGCAAAGACATCTAAGTTAAATGCCAAATGCTCAATCAACGCTAAATAACCATCGGTTTCTACAACCACTATATTTCTCCACTTCTGAGCTAGTATCAGAGTTTTAATCTCACTATTAGTAGTAATACTAAGACAACTCTGACATTTGTCATCAATATATTTTTAAAAACCTAGCACAGGTTATTTAGTTGGTAATTATTTGAGCAATATAATGAAAGCGAGACAAAGTTTTAATCCAAGTAAACTCAGCATTTATGAGTCTTGAGGCATAAAAACTGAGGTTGTGTTTCTGCCTTGCTGCTTAGATTCATACAAACAGTTATCCGCTTGCTTTAGCCAATCTAAATAATCTGTCACATATAAGCTGGTTTCACAGACACCAAGGCTAACGGTAAATTCAATACTGTGGCCATCAGATTCGACTATCGTAGACGCAATTCGTTTACGTAACCGTTCTGCAAAGTAATAGGCTTGATCTGAAGTGGTATCTGGCAACAACACAGTAAACTCTTCACCACCGTAACGGCCACAAATGTCTGTACCTCTCGCGGTTTGTTGTACTAACTCCGCAGCTTTACGTATCACATCATCACCAACCGTGTGACCATAAGTATCATTGACCCTTTTAAAATGGTCTATATCGAAGATAACAATTGAAGAAGAGGTTTCCAGTGCCAACGTGCGGTCAAATTCGGCTTTGAGAGATTCCTCCCAGAACCTTCTATTATACAAACCGGTTAGACCATCAGTTTTGCTGGCTTTCGACAGTCGTAAGTTCGTTTCCCTCATGGCTATTTTATTCTTCGCGATATCTGATACATCGTTAATGATGATCGACATATGAGAAGTTTCACCACACAGTGATCTTAGTGGTGTGATCACAATATCCTGGTACATGAATTCCGCGCCGTTGGAGACAGGAGAGAAATTACAAAACTTAAACAAATAGGCACGGTCTTCCCAACTAGAGAAGGATTTAGTTTCAAGATCTGCAGCAGCATCAACTTTTGCACGAAGCCAACTCTCCGGCAGTTCTGGACACACTTCAAACAGGTTTCTACCCATAATATTTTGGGACAATATGCCGCTGTATGATTGCATGAAGCTGTTCCATACACAGACATTGTAATTACGATCAATCACCAACAACCCGGAATCCATCGTGTCCATGATCTGCATGACCCAGTGAAAATCCGCCATATCAAGCGTTAAATCAGACATCACAAGATCTCCATAATACTTTGAATCAGATCCACCGATTTTTTATCTAATAAAAACAAGACTTCACACTCGAAGTCCAAACGCTCAGCCTGATACGTATATTCGATGGTAAACATAGTTTCGCTATCTGGTGTCGACGTGTTTTTCAAAGACGACATATCCATAACTTCAGGTTGCCTCAGCGAAATCTCTTTGTCTATTTGACCACCAAGAGATACCAGATACGACGAAACCAACAGGTTAGAGATGTTCAGCACGATTTCATTATAAGTACTGTACTCTCGTGGATAACCAAGCCGGCGTCCTATTTCCTCTATATCCTTTCCACGCAGACACACCAAAGCTTCACCGTGCAGGCCGCCACCGACAAAACGCTGAGTGACCGCCACCGAGCCATCGCGCTGCAACACGTCCAGCATTGCCATTTTTAGTTCACCAAAGCTTAAAGGCCCAACATTAGGCACGGGCAAATGAATAAATTCATTGAGGTGGTCAGCCATAATAGCCGCCCCCTTACCTAAGGCGATGTTAGTCAATTCTTTAAACTTCGCTAGGCACTCTTGTTGGCTAAGTTTGGTGTGAACTTTTCTAACGGTTTGGTGAGGGACATAGAGAGTAAGTCCAAGCTTTTCAAACAAGGGCTCAATAACCTTAAATGAAAATGGCTTTTCGACAAAATCATAGGCACCAAGGCTTAGGCATCGATTACGCGCCTCTTTTTGAATATCACCAGACACCACGATTACTTTGGTGGCATATTGGCTAACAGGTAACGCTGCCAATACTTCAAAGCCATCCATAACAGGCATGGTTAAATCCAAAAATAAGATATCAATGTTCTGTTCACTGATAATGCTTAGCGCTTCTCTACCGTCTTGAGCGAAACAAATCGTGTGTTGAGCACTTTGGCAAATACTGCGCGCAATAGACTTTCTTGCTACTGCTGAATCATCACAAATGAGGATCTTCATCAATGGATACTTGTTGTATAAAAAACTAACATGTTGTTTATTGTATATCCTTGTAAAACCTATCAATAATGATTCTTTTATTTATAGGCGGCAGAGATCACAATTAGACTAATTTTTTAACAAACACTTTGTTTTGAAAGCAGAACATTGAGCTTGTTACCTATTATTCAATTCAAAATAATCTAAACTTGATGTTAAGAAACCATATTCACTTTGGGGATTACCATATGTGGCAGGCTATTTCTCAACAACTCTCTGATACTTTGATGTTTAATTTTAATATCGTTGAGCGGGTCAAAGTACCCGGTGGCGACATTAACGATTGCTATATGATTAGCGACGGCAATGAACGATATTTTGTTAAAGTGAATAACAAAGATTTCATAAGCAAGTTTCAGGTAGAGGCTGAGAATCTACGTCTGCTCCGTGAAACTTCCACGGTTTTTGTTCCCGAATTAGTTCACATTGGTACGTGTAAAGAGTCCGCATTTATCATCTTAAACTACCTCCCTACGAAGCCCCTTGAAGACGATAAGTCCAGTTATCAATTTGGAGTGCAGCTCGCGAAGCTTCATATGTGGGGCGAGCAAAAAGAATTTGGCTGCGATCAAGACAACTTCCTAGGAAACACTCTTCAACCTAACCCTTGGCACAAAAAGTGGGCACGCTTCTTTGCTGAGCAGCGTATCGGATGGCAACTCCAACTATTGAAAGAAAAAGGCATAGAGTTCGGGCAAATCGATGAAATGGTCGATCTCATACATACCAAATTATCCGGTCACCACCCTCGCCCTTCTTTGCTACATGGCGATCTTTGGCATGGCAACGCTTCCAATTCGGCTTTTGGGCCGATTTGTTACGACCCTGCTTGCTACTGGGGAGACAGAGAATGCGATATTGCGATGACGGAGCTTTTCGAAGGGTTTCAGCCTGAGTTTTATAAAGGCTATGAGAGCATTGCACCGCTTGATATTGGCTATACTGACAGGAAAGGGATTTACAACTTGTACCACCTACTTAATCACTGTAATCAATTTGGTGGACAATATCTCGCTCAAACAGAAGCTTGCATTCAGAGGATCCAAGCCTTTTAGATCTTGTGGAACAGCTAAAGTAGAGGATGTACTGTATGCATAATTACACAGAGAAAAGAGTGACATGCCCTCATTGTGGGCACATGATTGGAATAACGTTAGACGCGTCCAACGGAAGCCAAGATTTTTATGATGATTGCCCCGCATGTTGTAACGCCATACATTTAGATATGCAGGTCGATGAAATCAATAACAGTATTATCCTTTCTATTGATGCGGATGACGAACAAGTGTTCTGATGTATGACTTCATTTGAAGAAAGAGCACATTCTATGCTCTTTCTTCCTTTCAGCCTGCTACTTTTGATTAGCAAGAACACGTTCGACAGTGTCGACAATTGCTTGAGTTTGAGGATCGAACTCAATATTCACTTTATCGCCAATTCCACGAGATCCGAATAACGTTCTTGTCAGTGTTTCTGGGATCAAATGTACAGAGAAACGACAGCCCTCTACTTCACCAATCGTTAAAGAACACCCATCAATACCAATGTATCCTTTGGCTAATACGTATTTCATTACCGATTCAGGTAACTCAAACCAAATCGTTCGGTTGTTTTCTGTTTTAATTACATCAACGATAGCAGCAACAAGCGAAATGTGACCAGACATGCTATGGCCACCAATCTCATCACCAAACTTTGCCGCACGCTCAATGTTTACTTGGTCGCCTACATTTACTTCACCTAAGTTAGTTAACCTAAGCGTAGCTTGCATCAAATCAAACGAAACTTGCTCTCCTTCAATCTTTGTGACGGTCAGGCAGCAACCATTATGGGCGACAGAAGCACCAATGGATAAGCCTTGGTTCAAATCATCACCTAACTGAATGACATGAGTTTGAAATTTATCTTTCTGTTCAATCGCAACAACGGTTGCTAGTCCTTGCACAATTCCTGTAAACATTGTTTGTTCTCGCAGTTTTTCGTAGCAGTTATTGTGACATTTCTTTATGATTCGTCCTAGGGGAACCCTGAATTTTTCATTCCTACTTTTCCTCTCTACTCATTCTTATAACTATTCTAAATTTTGGCTTGGAGTGCTTTTGTGCATCGTTATAAAAAAGAAGCATCAAATCTAATTAGGCTTGCGACACCTGTTCTCATTGCGTCAGTTGCTCAAACAGGTATGAGCTTTGTTGATACTGTAATGGCTGGTGGTGTCAGTGCTATTGATATGGCAGCGGTATCGATTGCTGCAAGTATTTGGTTACCGACTATTTTGTTCGGTGTAGGTTTGCTTATGGCACTCGTACCTGTTGTGGCTCAGCTGAACGGCTCAGGCCGACAAGTCAAAATTCCATATGAGATACAACAAGGTGTGACTCTTGCCTTGATTATGTCATTACCTATTATTGGCGTTCTTTTCCAGACTCAGTCTATTTTGAACTTAATGGACGTTGAACCGCTAATGGCAGAGAAAACCAATGGCTACATGAACGCTGTTATGTTTGCTGTCCCTGCTTTTTTGCTATTCCAAACATTAAGAAGCTTTACCGATGGTATGTCCTTAACAAAGCCAGCGATGGTCATTGGATTTCTAGGGTTGCTGCTTAACATTCCTCTAAACTGGATGTTTGTTTACGGAAAGTTAGGTGCTCCAGCGCTTGGCGGTGTTGGTTGTGGCGTCGCAACAGCGATTGTTTACTGGGTGATGTTTGCCCTACTTTTCGCTTATGTTCTAACATCAAAACGTTTAGCGAAGATCAATATTTTTGGAGAGTTTCACAAGCCGGAGCTGAAAGCACAGATACGTCTATTTAAGCTTGGCTTCCCTGTGGCGGCAGCGATTTTCTTCGAAGTTACACTGTTTGCAGTAGTGGCACTGTTAGTCGCTCCGCTAGGGTCACTCATCGTAGCAGCGCACCAAGTGGCAATTAATTTCTCGTCGTTAGTGTTTATGCTACCTATGAGTATTGGTGCGGCAGTGAGTATTCGTGTTGGTCATAAGCTAGGTGAGCAAGATACAGAAGGAGCCAAAATTGCCACTCACGTCGGTATTTTTGTTGGTTTATCAACAGCGTTTATTACAGCAGCATTGACCGTCATCCTCCGCGAACAAGTGGCTCTACTTTATACCGAAAACAGCACTGTTATCGCAATCGCAATGCAACTTCTGTTATTTGCGGCCATTTATCAATGTACGGATTCTATTCAAGTTATTGCAGCCGGTGCGCTAAGGGGATACAAAGACATGCGTTCAATTTTCAACCGAACGTTTATTGCTTATTGGATTCTGGGCTTACCGATTGGATATATCTTAGGAATGACCGATTGGGTTGTCGAGCCAATGGGCGCTCATGGGTTCTGGGTAGGTTTCATCGTCGGGTTATCTTCAGCAGCTATTATGCTTGGCTTACGACTTCGTTGGATGCACAAGCAAGATGATTCGGTTCAGTTAGAATTCGCAAGTCGCTAGCATTTCTTAAATTGAGTGAGCATCAAAGCTCACTCAATACTCTTCCCTTTCTCTAATAAAGCGGGCAAATTTTGGAATTCCATTCTGAGTAAAGCCGTTATATCGAAACGTAATCGTACTTCCAATTTCCGGTGGAGATAGTCGCATTGCGTCAGAGAAGCCGCTTCCGATATAGAACTCGGAACCGTCTTGAAGTTTAACAAGAACAGATCCCATCATACCTTTGTATTTTCCGGTACCACTCTTATAACCAATAACCATCGCTTCGGCGTCATGGTGTCTTTTTAGCTTAAGCAAATCATTGTTGCGGCCAGCTTGATAGCGACTCGATACTTTGCGAAGCATTAACCCTTCGCCTTTATCTACATCGACATTGTCCAAATGATGGAATAGCGCCTGTTCACTCTTGATAGGCGTATGCTCGATATACTTGATGTGGGATTCTTGGATAAGAGCGACCCAATGCATGATGTTGTAATAACGCTTTTGGTAGTCACCCGCCGCTCCCGGCATGTCAAATAGCATGTAATCTATTTTTTTCCAGGCTTCATCAGTAGGTGTTTTATCTAATACCGTAGATTGAACAAGATGGAAGTTACCCCTACCGGCCCAAAGCTCTCCCTCAAGCTTAATATTAGGAAGACTTTCAACAAACCAAGATGGTGGGTATATACGGTTACCATTTCGGGTGAACAGATGTTCTCCATCCCAAACAGCACGCACCCCATCTAATTTTTCGCTCTTCCAATACTGGTTGACGTCAATGCCCTGCTCATACTGGTTCGCTAAAACTAATCTTTCGGGAGGCAGCCCTATTGGCTCTGCTGCACATGGCAGCGCAAATGTTATGGCCAGTGCAAGTTGGCTCCATCGAATATCCATAACGGTTCCTCCTACTTAGATAGCTTATGTTTTAACACATTCACCAAACAAATAAATAAACCGCTCACCTCAGTGCGAGCTATCAAACGAAATCCAATTCTTTTTCTATTTAGTACGCTCATTATTTCGACACATCCCAGGTTTTATCGACCTCCAATTCGTTTCTCAAATTGAAAAAACCACTCTGTCAATTTGAGAAAACCTAAAATAAAACCAGTAAGATACTGAAAAATAATAACTTTAAACCTGGCACGTTATCTGCTCTATGTAATACAAACCATAAAGGAGATAGAACCATGGAACTACGTAAAGTCGAAGCAAGCAAAGAAGTATTAACACTTACCATCTTCGGTGACTTAGATGCATCGGGTAGTCGAGACGCACAAATGGATATCGATGACGTGATTTCAAATGATGCTCACCCTGAGGTGGAACTCGATTTCAGCCAAGTTGAGTTCTTAGATTCATCTGGTGTTGGTGCCATCGTTTACATGTTTAAGCGTTTGACTGAGCGCGAACGCAACATGAGATTAGAAAATGTAAAAGGCCAACCACTTGAAATCATGAATTTATTAAGAATAGGTCATGCGATTCCAGTGAATTCACGAGCAAACTAACCCATTATAAAAATAATAATAAATCGAATTACAAAGGAAGTTGGCATGAAGATTTTAATGAAATACATAGCCATAGTTCTGTCTGGACTTGCTGCAGGATGCAGCTCGTATCCTGAGCAAGGTACCGGCGGACTAGCAGAAAGCTACAACTCTATTAACTACGAAAATTCTGATTTTTCACCCGTCATGCCTGACGAGCCACTTGGGCCAGAACATGGGCTTAGATTCGATTGGCAGTTAGCAAAGCTTCATTTGGACTCTTTAATTCGAGAAGGCGCTAGATGGTGTTTTCCTGCCGCTGTTGTTCAAGCAATCGAAAAGCAAAATCGTATCGCTCGTGAGCTTCAAGGCGGCCTATTGCTAGACGCTGCAAATGATCTTGTCATTCAAAGAAAGCGCTTAAATAAACTTGAGACCCAGTTAGATTACGTTAATTCGCAAACCCGCTGTGTTCCACCTAAAAACGAAGAGCAGTTCAGAATCCAAATTTCCATTGTCGAACACCTTTACGACTTACTGAATGTCGATAACCAATTTGCATTTAACTCTATCGAAATCAATCCGAAATACATGGGCCACTTAGCTGAAGCGTCCAATATTTTAAAAGAGCATACCGAGCTAACTCTTGTTGTGACAGGTCATGCGGATGCGGTGGGCACTGAAGACTACAACGATCAATTAGCATTAGGCCGAGCAAAACAAGTTGAACGTTACCTAACCATCTTTGGCCTTACTCCACAGAGAATCGAAACGGTATCAGTAGGTGAAGCTGTGCCCCTTTTTGAAGGCGAGTCCGACGGTGTACGCCTGACAAACCGCCGTGTGAGTATTGAAGTCATCTCACCAAAAGCTAATCACTATGGAATGGGAGAATAATTATGAACACTCTATCTACCATACTTATTCTCTTCTTTGTAAGTTGGGTGAGCCTAACCAATGCACAGGAACGCTTCGACGACGCGGTGCAAGTTGGCGACCTAATTCAAGTAACGGTTCCTGGAGAATCTTCTCTCAACAATGGCTATCAAGTTGATAAACGTGGCCGTATCACCCTGCCTGAAGTTGGCAGTGTATTTGTCGCAGGTTATGACAATCAGCAGCTAAGTGAAGTGGTATTAGAAGCGCTGAGCAAAGCCTATCGTGACCTTTCTAACGCTTCGGTTTATATCAAACAGCAACAGATCTTAATTTCTATTCAAGGTTATGTAAAAGAGCCTGGTGAATATACACTAAGCCAAGGTGCGAGCGTTCAAATGGCGTTACATGCTGCTGGCGGGCCACGTTCCGGTGCTCAGCTAGACAAATTAATCCTAAAACGCGGCGCGGTTAAAAAAGAATTTAACTACAAAAAATTTCTCGATTCAGGGGATGAAAGTGTTCTCCCAACATTAGACTCTCTCGATTCTATCTTTGTCCCTGCCTCTCCACTTGTCGGTAACATCGAGCAAGAATTTGATCCATCGAAGCTGGCAAACTCTGGTGACAGTGCAGATTCGCGCCGAGCTATTAAAGTTTTTGGTGAAGTGAATGCACCAGGGTCATTTTCTTATAAAGAAAATACTGATTTAGTTGACGTGATTATGCGTTCGGGCGGCGTAACTCGTTATGCAGGTGTCGAACAAATTCGCGTTATTTCAAACAACGCGCCCACCCTTTTTAACCTTAAGCGCTACTTGGACTCGGGTGACGAGTCTTTGCTGCCACCACTTCAACCGGGCTCCACCATCTTTGTACCGAAACAAGAAGAAGAAATTAAATCCGGTGCGAACACTGTTTACATCATGGGTGAAGTCGCTGAGCCGGGTGCTTACGAAGGTAAAAAAGGGGCAACATTCATGGACATTCTAGCGAACGCTGGTGGACCAACTCGCTTCGCAGAATCACGCCAAATTAGAGTCATCAAAGCCAATGGTAAAGTAATCAAGTTTGATCTTACCGCCTATACCGAAGGATTGACCGGCGTCAATCCACCAAGCATCAAGCCCGGTGACGCTATTTTTGTTCCAGAAAAAACCGATATGAATGAAAAGTCATGGCTTAAAATTTCGCCAGACAGAGCGGTTAATGTTATCGGCGAAGTGGTTCGCCCTGGGCGTATTGAATGGTCTGATGAAATGGACCTGATGGATCTCTTGGCACACGTTGGCGGACCGACTCTGCGTGCTGACACAACTAAAATCGAAGTGGTGTCGGGTCGTCGTATGGAGGTGTTCGACTTAGACTCATACATTCGAAATGGAGCACCGCGAGATCAACTTCCTCATATTAGTGCTGGTGCCATCGTGCGTATTCACGATTTGCCTCAAGACCCATCCGACAACAAATCTCAGTGGGTTCGCCAAAGCTCAGACGCTTCAATCTATGTGTTTGGACAGCTAAATGCTCCTGGGCGTTATCGTTTTACCAAAGACATGCATTTCTTAGATATCTTGTCTGCTGCCGATGGTCCAACAAAAGATGCTGACATCCACAACATTAGAATTACCCATCGTGATAAGTCGTATGCAAAGGTCAGTAAACTCAACCTGTCCTTATATTTTGAAACGGGTGACGAATCTATTCTTCCTGTCGTTCTGCCTGGAGACACCATCTACATCCCAGAGAAAGATAAAAACTGGTTAGACACATCGAAAGAAGAAACCGTTCGAATTCTTGGTGCCATTAGAAACCCAGGCCGATACAGCTTTAATGACAACATGACTATCTTAGATTTGCTAGCAGAGGCCGGTGGTCCAAGCGATAACGCATACCTTGAGAAAATCACTGTTGTAAATATGTCGTGTTGCCAAGGGCAAGCTCGCTCATTTGACCTCGTTGAATTCAGCAAAACCGCGAACATCTATCACCTACCAGTGATACGTGCAGGTGACACTATTTTCATTCCAGACAGACGCGAAAGTTTCCTAGAGAAAGCACGAGTTGGATTAGAAGACATCTTACGTTTGACCACCACAATTGTATTGATAGGAGCGTTGTAATGACTATTCCTGCGACCCATGCCGAAATTGAGCAATTGTACTTAACCTCTGAATTAAATGGTCATAAATCTATTTGCGTGACATCGTGCCATTCAGGTGACGGCGTCACCTCTGTAGCCACCGCATTGGCAGAGCGTTACCTACTCGCTGGGCACTCTACCCTGTACGTAGACTTAAACTTGTTCAATCCAGCTTTCAAAGACTTAGAAGTTTTCAGTGATGAGTCAGATGGACAGCTAATTGAGCATAGAGATACCCACCAAACATTTGTCGGCGTGCCAGCTCCAACACAAGCATCAACGCTATTGGCGTACAAAGACCCGTGCACCCTACGCTCGGCCGTTGATAAATGGCTGACCTCGTTTGATCGGGTAATTATCGACACTTCTCCACTGCTCAATCTAAATAAGGGCAATATCCCTGCACAAAGTGTCGCAAGTGCATGTGAAGCGACCATGATCGTCGTCGCTTATGGAGAAACATCTTCAAACCATCTACTGCAAGCCAAAACACTCTTAACCGCCCAAACGATTAACTTAGTAGGCGCTGTATTTAACATGAAGAATACCCCTAGCTTTACCCAAGAACTCGTCAGGCAGCTGAATAAGGTGAAGTTCTTACCAAAATCGTGGAGAAACAGGATCGCTAACCGATTATATCGAAATGAGTTTCTAAATTTACCTCTGTAATTGCTGAGCTGAAAAAGCACGTAAAAAGGATTTAGCCATGAAATTATTTACTCTTACAGCACTCGCTCTTATTTCTACTAGTACTTTTGCTCAAACATTTACTTTCAGTATTGTTCCTCAGCAATCGGCCAGTCGTTTAGCTGAACAGTGGACACCTATCATGAAGATGTTAAGTGAAAAAACGGGCCACACCTTTGTTTTTCGCACCGCTAAAAACATCCCCACTTTTGAAGAAAACCTATCGAAAGCCAATTACGATTTCGCGTATATGAACCCTTACCATTTGGTTCAATTTAACAAATCTGTTGGTTATGTCCCGATAGCAAAAGCAAAAGGAAAACAGATCAAGGGGATCATTGTGGTCAGTAAATCAAGCGGCATTACCTCACTTGAGCAACTGAACAACACCACTCTTGCTTTTCCTGCGCCAGCCGCATTTGCTGCAAGTATCTTAACTCGAGCATCACTTAATGAGCAGAACATCCAGTTCGAACCCAATTATGTTTCTTCTCACGATTCCGTTTACCTAGCAGTTGCGAGAGGGTTCTACCCCGCCGGTGGCGGCATTATTCGAACTTTTAAAGCGCTAGACGAATCAGTAAGAGAGAAGCTGACACCGATATACACAACTAAAGGCTACACGCCTCATGCTATTGCTCACCACCCAAATGTCTCGTCAGATGTTGTAGATGCCGTTCAGCAAGCTTTAGTTGAATTGGCGCAAACTGAGCAAGGGCGAGCTCTTTTAGAACCTTTAAAGGTTCCTGCTTTCGAATCCGCAGTAAATCAAGACTGGGATGACGTCAGATCACTTGACCTCGATTTTACATCTCTAAACGCCAAACTCGATTAAGGGCAACATTATGACTTTTCGATCTAAAACCATAATCGGAATCGGAACAATAGAGGTTATTCTATTGATGGCTATTGTTTTTAGTTCAATGTCCTACCTTTCTGATTCCAATGAAAAACAGTTAATTCAAAAAGCGCAAGCGACATCATTAATCTTCGCACGAGCCACTAAAGACGCTGTGTTATCAACCGATATAGCGACGCTAGACGACATAGTCAAAGACATCATGACTATTGAGGAAGTCCTCTACGTCAAAGTGGAAAAAGACGGTGTGCCTATTAGCTGCGATGGTGATAAAGCGCTACTTGAGCGTAATATTGAATCTGATTCCAAATTAAAGAATGTAGACGATGGGGTGTTCGATATCGTCCAACCCATTGAAAGCATGGGTGTCATTTATGGTTCGATTTCTATTGGCTTTGCCACCTCAGCGATTGATATGATGCTCGTAGACGCACAGAACACGATTATGTCTATCGCTTTTGTTGAGGTTATTTTTGTTGCAATTTTCTCTCTCTTACTTGGCACGTATTTAACTCGAAACTTACGAAAGTTGACTGACGCCGCGAAACAAGTCAAACAACAAGGCCCAGGGTTCCAACTACAAGTAAACCAGAAAGACGAACTTAGTGAAGTCGCGAGTGCCTTTAATAAAATGTCCCACTCTTTACAATCCAACTACGAAGAAATTCAACAAGCCAGACAAGAAGCCGAGCAAGCTAGTGAGTCGAAAAGTCGCTTCTTAGCCTCCATGTCCCATGAAATTCGTACCCCAATGAATGGCGTACTTGGCATTCTCACTCTTCTTCAAGAAACCAAACTCACTAAAGAACAAAATCACCTAGTCAATACCGCTACTGACTCAGGCGAGTTGCTGCTATCTATCATCAACGACATTCTGGATTTCTCCCGAATGGAAGCCAATACCTTAATCCTTGAGCAAAAACCTTTCTCTGTAACCGATTGTATTAACGGGACAATTGAAAGTTTTACCTCAAGTGTAAATAAGAAAAACCTAAACCTTATCGCTACCTATCACAACACAATGCCAGATGTAGTTATTGGCGATGTTCACCGTTTCAAACAAATCCTATTAAACCTAATTGGTAATGCAATCAAATTTACTTCAGAAGGAACAATTGAGGTTGCGGTTTCATCAACACAGCATAAAGACGATAAGGTCACCCTAGATTGCAAGGTGATCGATACTGGGATTGGGATTGAATCAACCGCTTTAAGCTATTTATTTGATGAATTCACCATGGTCGATCAAGGCTATTCTCGCAGCAGAGACGGTTCCGGGCTTGGCCTTGCCATTTGCAAACGCCTCGCGGCATTAATGGACGGCGAGATTTCGGTTTCAAGTCAGAAAGGAGATGGCAGTACGTTCGCATTTAACGTAACACTCGAAGTCGATAATTCTAAGCGAGAGGTGAATAAATCAGCGACGCAAAGTCAGCGTTCTTCGATCAGCAATACAGTCAAAAACAGTCGTATTTTAGTTGCGGAAGACAATACCGCGAACCAACTTGTGATCATTAGTATGTTTAAAAATGTAGGAATGGAGATAGACATTGCACAAAATGGGCAGCAAGCAGTTGATATGGCGAGAAATAATGACTACAACTTAATATTCATGGACATTTCTATGCCAGAGAAAGATGGGCTAGAAGCGTGTCAGGATATTCGCCAACTTTCAGCCCCTGATAAGTCGTCAGTTCCTATTATTGCTCTGACCGCACATGCCCTTACTGGCGACCGCGATAAATTTATCAACGCTGGGATGAACGATTATTTATCTAAACCTATGCGTATGTCGCAAATTGTGTCCATGCTTAATAAATACATAGATGAAGAACCACACAAGGAAGCGCCAGTTATGACACAACCTCAAGGAGTAGATTCGCCAGTTCCCCCACTCGATCTCGATGCCATGGCTGAACTCGTTGATGAACAAATTCTTCAACAAATGATTGAAGATACGTGTGCTGAAGTCATCCCTGTGTTGATCGACCACTACGTAGAAGAAACGAACAAACGTATGTCAAACATACAAGATGCTATCAAACAGCACGACGCCGACATTCTAGAATTCGAATCTCATACTCTTGGTAGCTCATCATTAGCTCTAGGTAACCGTTCTTTATCTGGACTAGCCCGAAAAATCGAAAAACTGTGCCAACAAGGTGAAGTCGATGTGGCGTTTGTACAAGCTGAAGAATTGCAGTCTTTGGCTGATGTATCGATAAAAGCGATCCTAGCTCGTAAAGAAATTGGGTTTGAATCTCAGGTATAGACTAAACTTTCAAAGAGTTACCGATATATTGTTGTTATCTATTGGGTTTAATCACAAATAGGCAGGATTTCTCGTAAAAAGTATCAGTAACTGCCGTTCGCCATTGATGCTACGTTCATCGTATGCTATTTGTTGATTAAACCTTGGTTTCAAAAGGATTTGTTCATGCGACCTAAAGTATTGTTAGTAGAAGATTCAACCTCTCTTGCGGTTCTCTATAAACAGTATGTAAAAGATGAGCCTTACGACATATTTCATGTCGAGACGGGTAGAGAGGCTCAAAGCTTTATTGAAAAACATGCGCCTCAGCTTGTAATACTCGATTTAAAACTTCCAGATATGTCTGGAGAAGAAGTTTTGGATTGGATAACAGAAAACGAAATCCCTACCGCTGTGATCATCGCGACGGCACATGGTTCAGTTGACATTGCTGTTAGCCTAATTCAACGAGGCGCAGAAGACTTTTTAGAGAAGCCGATTCAAGCCGACCGCCTCAAAACGTCCGTAACCCTTCACTTAAAACGAGCAAAATTAGAACATCTCGTCGACGACATTCAATCTAAATTCGATCGTGAACGGTTCCATAACTTCATTGGTTCTTGCTTGCCTATGCAAGCGGTGTACAAAATCATCGATTCCGTCGCGCCCACTACCGCCAGCGTTTTCATAAATGGGGAAAGTGGTACTGGTAAAGAAGTGTGCGCCGAAGCCATTCATCAAGAGAGTCAGCGCCACGACAAACCTTTTGTTGCAATCAACTGCGGTGCGATTCCTCGAGACTTGATGGAAAGCGAAATTTTTGGTCACGTTAAAGGGGCGTTTACTGGTGCAACGACCGACCGTAAAGGGGCAGCAATGCAAGCCCACGGCGGAACACTCTTCCTTGACGAATTGTGTGAAATGGAATTAGAAATGCAGAAAAAACTGTTACGCTTTCTGCAAACGGGGACTTTCACCCCTCTTGGTGGAAACAAAGAGATCAAAGTCGACGTAAGAATTATTTGCGCGACCAATCGAGATCCCCTTAAAGAAGTGGAAGAAGGTCGATTCCGTGAAGATCTTTATTATCGTGTTCACGTTGTCCCTGTCGAAATGCCTCCGCTGAGAGAGCGTGGCCGTGACATCGTCACGTTAGCCACTCACTTTTTAAAGATGTACGCCAAACAAGATAAGAAGCGTTTCACTGCAATAGACAAAGAAACACAAACACTATTGAAGCGTTACTCCTGGCCAGGTAACGTCCGTCAACTGCAAAATATCATTCGTAACATCGTTGTTCTCAACAACGAAACGAATGTAACGAAAGACATGTTGCCCCCTCCGATTAACGCAACGAAATCAGGAACCTCGGCTCCTGCACCTCGGAGTGCTCCACCAGCGGCCGCAGCAATCCAAGCTCAAACGAATGAACAGCCACCAGTCATTGAAAGCGGTGCACCACCTGCTGCCGCCGAGAGTTCAACGCTAACCAACCCAGATGGTACGATTCGTCCAATGTGGAAGATTGAACGTGAAGCCATACAAAATGCCATCAATTACTGCGATGGCAATGTGTTAAATGCTGCTGTGCTTCTAGAGTTAAGCCCTTCTACTGTTTATAGAAAGAAACAGGCTTGGGAATCTGAAGATGAGTGCAGCCAAGCCTAGTTTGATTACCGATAATGAAGTTTGGCTGTTACTCGACAGCCAAATCTTCGGTGGTATCGAAACGCATGTCATAGAGTTAGCTCAAGGGCTTAAATGCCATGATATTGCGGTAAGAGTGATATTAATCGCGCAATACTCCCCAACTCCACCAATCATTCAACGTCTTCGCTCTGCAGACATACAATTTAGCTACCTTAATGAATTGAGCCCTACTCAAGGCTCTATCTATCAACAACTTTGTTTTGCTTTAAACCAACACTCCCCTCGCCTTATACACGCTCACGGTTATAAAGCGAGCTTACTCAGCAAACTTGCAAAGATTAGCGGAATGTTAAAAGCAGCTACTCAGGTCTCCACTTACCACGCGGGGGAAACGCCCACAGGCCGCGTGTGGCTATACGACTGGCTAGATCGATATTCTAGTTTTGTCTCCAACCACTCGCTTGTGGTGAGTGACAAAATCAAAGCAAAATTGCCCGCTCATTCGACATTACTGAATAATTTCATCTCGTTGCCAACACGCCCCCAACAATACTCATCTCATATCGGGTTTGTTGGAAGGTTAAGCCATGAAAAAGGCGCCGATCGTTTCATACAACTCGCTAAGCTCAATAGCAAACTCATATTCGATGTTTATGGCGACGGGCCAGAAAAGCACACCTTACACACTCAAGCATCCAGTAATACCGTCTTTCATGGCCACCAAGACAACATGGAAGCAGTTTGGAGCAATATCGGTGTGTTGATGATTACATCCCGCTTTGAAGGCTTGCCTATGGCAGCTTTAGAAGCGATGGGCAGAGGGATTCCTGTTATTAGCCTAGCAGTTGGTAATATGCCGAGCCTTATTGAGCATGAAACTAATGGTTTTATCGCCAATAGTGTTGATGAACTGAACCTGTGCTTAACTCAATGGCTAAGCTTGAACGCAGAGCAGCAACGTTCAATTAGGCAAAATGCTATGAATACAGTTGAGCAACACTATTCTCCACAAGCAGTCATCCCACAGCTATTAAAGTGTTACTTTCCAGCCCCTTAAAGATGTTTTCGCTTTTTTAGATTTTGATATTTCCCACCGACCTGACGCTACTAAAATGATTCTCAATTTGAGAAACAATCACCGCCCTTCGTCTAAAATGGATTTATTTCTTAAATAACAATAAGTTAAAAACACCATTAAATGGCACTGCCCTTGCAACCTAATGACTATAAAAACAGTTTAGAGCGTTGGCGAGGTTAAAATGAAAAAGAATATTCTTTATGTTCATTATGGTGACAACTGGATTCGTGGCAGTGAAATATGCCTCATCAATCTCATGGAATCACTCGATCGAAACCGTTTCTCACCCATTTTATGGACTAACTGCATTCCACTTTTACGTCACGTACAAGCGCAAGGGGTCGAAACAGAATTTTCTGATTTTCCGTTAATCGCAGGCTGGCTTGCCCCTCGCTTTGATTTTTTAGGTTGGTGGCGATTGGTGAAACAAGCGATTGCCATTATTCGAACGCATAAAATTGACGCGATTCATGTAAACAGTGGAGCACCTTGCCAATGGATGTGCCTTGCTGCTCGTCTTTGCCAGATTCCCCTTGTGACACAGCTCCATAGTGATTATCAGCTAAGAGATCGCTTCACCCTTGGATTGCATATGTCTCCGCACATTATCTGTGTGAGCCACGCAATTAGCCAAGGGATCATCGATGACGGCTATCCAAAAGCAAAACTTGATGTCATTCACAATGGCGTAAAAGAGAGCCATCACCAGTCGATATGCATACGTGAATACTTTGAGATCCCTAGCCATAGTGCTGTTCTCATTAGCGTAGGCTCTTTGATCGTAAGAAAAGGCTACGATCTTATCATTCAAGCCCTACAGCACTTAGAAGCCGACATCGAAGTTCATCTAGTCATTGTTGGTGATGGAGAAGAGCACAATAATTTACAACAGCTGACTCAGAGCTTAGGGCTCACTGACCGGGTACATTTTGCTGGAGAGCGACATAACGTTTCAGATTGGTTAGAAGGGGGCGCCGATGCGTATGTCAGTGGTGCTAGAGACGAAGCGTTTGGACTTACTATCGCAGAAGCTGGGCTTGCTCAATTACCCGTTGTCGTTCCTAACGTTGGCGGTATACCAGAATTCATTACACACAATGAGACGGGGTTACTTTACTCTCCAGACAACGCCATCATCGAACTCGGAAACGCAATAAGCCAAATTGTTAGTGACTCCGCTCTTCGCCAACGTCTTGCACAAAACCTATATCTACACGCGAGTTGCCACTTGACAGTCGCTGCGAATACGAAATCTATTCAATCCGTTTACGACAAGATATCTGCTGAGCCTACTAGTCACACTGTACCTGTGACAAATGGATTCAAGCCTCTTATTCGTTGGGCGTTCAAGTAATAAAAAGAGGACGGTATGATTATGTTTACTCAAAAAAAAGCGCTGCCAGTTCACGGTTTTATTTATGACCCAATCGCCTTTGCCGGTGGCTCGAAAGTCGCGACTTCTGAGATGCTGTTAGTGTGCAAAGACTCAGATGTAGAGTTTACGATTCTAACAGCGGATCCTTCGAGCTGGTCACAGGTTCAAAAACACGTTCCAAACACTCGAATCATTCGCTTGCCCTACTTTGCCTTTTTATGCCACGCGAACGGCTTAAAATATTGGCTTTCTCAGCTTTACTTGATGACAGTCTTGCTCATCACTTTCATTCGGATCAAACCCATTGATTACGCGGTTGGCGCTTCTGGCCCTGGTATTGATATGGCATTGTATCTTTGCCGCTTCATTATGCGATTTTCAGTTATTCAGTTGATCCATGGTCCTGTCGCACCGTCCCGGTCAATTGGTTACTGTTTAAGCCAAGCAAAGCACGTGTATTATTTAGATTCGACCTATCAGTCGATCTGTAATGCACTATATGCCTACTTCAGCTTAACGTCCGATCCCGAGCAAAACCGTACCTTAGCAAACTTTTCATTCACTTCAGGACAGATGCGAGCCTTTACCAACGGAATCAGCCAGTTACATTGGCCATCACAAGCTTCATTTCAGTCCGAGCGTCTATTTTGGGCGGCCTCACTACTGGAATGGAAAGGACTTGATATTTTTGTGTCCGCTATCGACAGTAAGTTTTCGGGCCTCTCCTTTACTGCAGATATCTGTTATATACGCCCAACTTCTACCAAGCTCGCAGTCAGTGAGTTGCCTAAAAATTGGGACAATGTCAGATTATATGAATCCCCAGATAACCTAGACACAATCCGTTCACAGTGTGGCATCTTCGTTTCGACGAGTGATAACGAACCCTTTGGACTTTCTATACTTGAATCTCTCGCCGCTGGTTTGTCTGTGGTGATTCCATCTGACGGAGCTTATTGGGATCAGAAACTTACCCATGGAGAGAATTGCATTAAATACACTCCAAGAGATGAGCTCTCTCTAAGAAGTGAATTAGGTAAACTGGTGCAGAATACAGATTTACGTGCATCTCTTTCTATTGGAGGGCAAAAAATAACAGAGCAATACCGAGCAGAGCTTTGCTACGCCGCTATTGCTGAAAGCTTAACAACGCGTCGAAGTTACGTGAGTCATCAAAGTCATGACTTTGGAGCTCGCTCATGAGTCGCACCTCTGCACTTTCTAGTATGGCAACGTATGGCGTTGGTTTAATGCTTAATAAAGGCCTGTCTTTGTTAATGCTTCCCTTAATGACTCGCTACCTAATGCCTGAGCAAATAGGCAAACTGGACCTGTTGGCCACCATTGGTGCGGTATCTGGTATTGTGATTGCTCTGTCTATGCACGAGGTGATCTATCGCTTTGCGGGCGTAAAAAAAGATACACAGCAACGATTTACTTGTGCTAGCGAGATTTATAGTTGCACATCTATTGCCTCTATAATCTTTGCTGTAGTGCTATTTACAGTGATTAATATCATCCAATTACCAAGCAACAGCTTAATTACGACTGTAGAGCTCAACCTATTGCTGTTATGTGCCTCCTTCGAAGGCATATTGGGCATTTCTACGGCTTGGTTAAGAATGCAAGATCGCGCTAAAACATTCCTTATTGTCAGCGTTTGCTCCACCGCCATACAAGTATCCCTTGTGGTACTGGTGCTTACTTATTCTCCATCGGTCAAAGGTATTTTGGCATGCAGTGCGGTTACTTACATACTTCAGTTTACCGCCCTACACTTCATTAACCGGTTTAAGTGGAGTCTGCCACCCCTATCCACTATCAAACCGTTTTTGAGTTATAGCCTACCGCTTATGTTGGCGGCTCTCATTGGTTTTGGGCTAAACGGCAGTGAGCGCTTCTTCCTTGCATACTCGACCGATTTAGAAACACTGGCTTGGTACTCCGTTGCCATAAAATTTTCTTTCGCGATGTGTATCCTCATGCAACCTTTCGGTATGTGGTGGATGCCGAAACGTTTCCAAACTATCGAAGAGCATGGTGTCACTCGCTGCGCTGAGATTACGCAATTTGGCATGGTCTACTTAACAACGCTCACAATTGCCGTTGCATTTTCAGCAAAAGCATTTATCGCACTAGCACTGCCCGTTGAATATTCAGCCTCATCCACATTACTTATTGGGACTCTATGCGTTGCGTGGCTAAAAGAAATGTCGGAATTACTGAACGTCGGAATCCTGTTCAGAAAGAAAACCCAGTGGCAGCTTCAAATTTGTCTTGCAGCTACCTTAGTCGGCCTCGCGTTAATGTGGCAGTGGTCCGACACAGGGATCTGGGGAGTGATATTCGCGCTAGGGGTCGCGCAATTCCTTAAAATGGTGATTACTTTCTTCGTGAGTCAGAAATTGATCATTTTGCCATACCAACTTTCCGTTCTCGGAATTAATTCCGTGATACTGGCCATCGGTCTGTACGTGGCTTACTCGGTAACAAACCCGCTGGTTTGCATCCTCCTTGCCGTGACAACGCCTATCATTACAGCATTACCTCTGTTTTTTAACGCCGAGTTTAACCAACTAGTGCAAGCCACAATGAAACGTTTTTACCACCGGGTAGGATTAGGAGCGTAGTAACGATGAAAGCAGACCAAAGCCGATTACCCGCTATTCTTTGTGCCTCCATAGTTTGCTTATTGGTGGGAGCAACGTGGTACTTGGTTCCTCATCCATTAGTGGTTATCGTGCTTGCTCTTGTCCCTTTGGGCGCTTTATTTGTACTTAATAAAACGTTTTGGCTAGTGATTCTATTCGTCGCGTTTTCGTTTTTCCGCATTCATGAAGCCATTCCCCAGCTTTATCCTCTGAAGATCCCGTTGCTTCTGTCTCTAGGTGCACTTTCTGCTCTGTTATGGCATGCGTTAATTAGCAAAGAGCTCAAAATGTACTGGCACCCATGTTTAACTTGGCTCGCCATCTTCTGGCTACTGGTGTTTATTGGGATTATATTTGCTTCCAACCGCCCCATTGCAATCCAAGAGTTTAAAGGGATCTATTGGAAGATCATTGTGATGACTTTGGCGATTGTATGGCTGGTTAACAGTGCAGAAAACCTTGGTAAAACGTCACTTGTTATCATCCTTTCTGGATTACTAATCGGAACAATTGCGCTGTATAACTCGGCCAACGGCATAGGTATGGTGGAAGAAACGCGTGTGACCATAGGTCGAGACATCGGTTCAATGCTTGGAGATCCAAACGACCTTGCACTGGCATTAATGTTTCCGCTAGCTTTCGCCGTCAGTAACGCCACTACTCGCAACCTTTCCATTCCTTCAAGGTTACTTGGCGCTGTTGTTTGCGTCATTTTGATGGCTGCGGTTATCGCGACTCAAAGCCGTGGTGGCTTATTAGGCTCCTTAACCGTGTTTGGTATCTTCGCGATTAAATTGATTCGTTCAAAAGTATTGCTTATCTCATTGAGTGGCATTGCTGCAATTGGCTTGTATTTTGTTGCCGGGATATCCGATAGAGCTTCTGGAGGAGCAGCAGAAGCCGGGATCGACGCATCGGCCATGGGCCGACTCTATGCATGGGAAGCCGCTTTCAAAATGGCGACCGTTAACCCGCTCACTGGAGTTGGGTTAAATAACTTTTATTCCAACTACTATTTTTACAGCCCTCACTGGGATGGATTAAATCACGCGGTTCATAGCACCTGGTTTGGCGTGTTAGCAGAAACGGGCTTTCTAGGGTTAGTGGTGTTCATATGTTTAATTGTGGCTCTGATACGAACTGCAAAACGAACCTTAAATAAACTAGAAAATAGCGCTGTTGCACCCGATCCAAATCTGATCTCTTCTGCCAACGCGGTATTCGCAGGATTACTTGGTACCATAGTATCAGGCACATTTCTTACACAAGGTTTCAATTGGCCTATCTACATACTGTCCGCACTCATTGTTAGCGTTGCTCACATATCCCAAAAAGCTTGTCAAAATGAGAACGAACCCAAACAGGATGGTTAACTCTCTGATTTTAATTAGATAATTTATTGGCACACTCTGTGAAAGTACTCTTAGTATCAACGGCTAGGAGTACTCAATATGAATACGTTAACTCTGCATAATTTTAAATACTGGCTCAAGAGCCACCCTAATTCTCAAATTAGAAATGTATTTTTCATTTTGAAAAAAATACGTTGTTTTGAATTAAGGACTCCTAAGATCTTTAATAAACTCATCTACTTCATCCACAATGCTGTGACTGGCTTATGGTCATCGTCAGCTCGCTTGCTCTATCACACACCCGCATTCAAAGGTCGTTTAGCCTCTCACGGTAAACAGCTTTATCTTTATGGCGGAATTCCCTTTGTGAGCGGTCCTGTTAGCATTCATTTAGGTGATGACTGTCGAATATCAGGACACACTACTTTTTCTGGTTGTTCGATGATTGAAAACCCGACCTTAATCGTCGGAAGCAATGTCGATATCGGATGGCAAACTACAATCGCCGTCGGCACTAAAGTCGTGATTTCAGATAATGTTCGTATCGCGAGCGGTGGCTTTCTTTTCGGCTATTCAGGTCACCCTCTTGACGCTAAACGTCGCGCGCAAGGAGAAGGCGATGACCTCTCCCAGATAGGCGAAATTATTCTCGAGCAGGATGTTTGGCTTGGAACGAACGTAACAATCAAAGGAGGCGTGACTATTGGTGAAGGCACCGTCATTGCCGCCGGTAGTGTCGTGACAAAATCGATTCCTCCTTTTAGCATCGCTGCGGGAAACCCAGCAAAAGTGGTTGGGACGATACCGTCACCTGAATCAGATGAAGTGCAGAACGTTGATGACAACAACGGAGGCTACCATGCGTGATTTAATTGTTTTTGGTGAAGATTTCGGTGGCTTACCCTCATCAACACAACATTTAATTCGCCACCTATCACGAACTCATCAAGTTCTGTGGGTCAATTCAATTGGCCTAAGACAGCCTAAGCTATGCGCAAAAGATGCAGCTCGCGCCTTTAATAAATTATTTGGTAAAGGGAACACTCAGTCACAGAACATGATGAGTGCCTCGAATGAGTTCAATATTACGGTCGCTAACCTGCGTACCATTCCGGCTCCTAGTTCTAGTATCGCAAGGTATGCCGCCAAACAACTTATGTTGAGTCAGTTACGCCCAATTATTAGAAAGCTTGGAATGACAAAACCCGTCTTATGGACTTCACTACCGACGGCTGCTGATTTGTGTGGAGAGCTTGGGGAGACTGCCACGATCTATTACTGCGGTGACGACTTTGAAGCACTTGCCGGGGTCGACCATGACACCGTCGCCCGTCATGAGCAAAACCTCATTGAAAAAGCGGATCTCATCTTTGCTGTGAGTGATAAGTTGATGAGCAAATTCCCTGCATCAAAAACGCAATTACTCCCTCACGGTGTCGATACCCGCTTGTTTACAACTCCTGCCCCAAGAGCAAAAGATCTTCCGGGTGAACATCGACCTATTGCAGGGTTCTACGGAAGTTTGTCCAAATGGCTCGATTACTCTTTGATCGAGTCTGTCTCCGCTCAACTACCTGAATGGGACTTTGTATTCATTGGTCCAAATGAACTGCCTAACTCACAGTTACCAAAGCGTTCAAACGTTCATTACTTGGGTGCAAAATCGCACAATGAACTACCGAAATACTCGCAACACTGGGACGTGAGTTTATTACCCTTCGTGGACAATGAGCAAATAAGAGCATGCAGCCCTCTCAAGTTACTGGAATACCTAGCAGCAGGTTCAACGATCGTTTCCACACCTTTCCCTGCATTAAAACCCTATTCAAAGCATGTTACGACTGTTACCAATGCAGACGAAATGGTCCAAGCACTCACCATGGCTCGTGCACCACAAGCTGAGTATATAAGAAGCGAGCGTAGCCAAGTTGTCGCGAGTGAAAGTTGGGAACAACGCAGTCTGTTTGTCGAGCGTATGTTGGAGTCACTATGAATCAATTAAAGATAAGGTTACTCATCATATTGGGTGGCATGTGGCGCCAGCGCTACGTGATTGTCATCCCCATCCTGATTCTGCCTTTCGTCGGGTTCGGAATAAGTAAACTCGCGCCTCCAAAATATGAAGCGCATACCAGTATGCTGATACAAGAGACAGCAAAAATGAATCCATTTCTCGAAGATATTGCAGTTTCGACCATGCTTAAAGACCGAATAAACGCGCTGCGAACTTTACTCAAGAGTCGTCATGTCTTGTACTCGGTGGCAGAAGAGCTATCGCTTATCAATGACGAGATGGAAGGCATCGAAAAAGACCGAATCATTGCAGATATGTCTCAACGCTTAACGGTTACTCAACTCGGAAAAGACTTCATCAAAATTTCCCTTGTGTCCGATTCACCTGATGGGATGAAAGCGTTACTACGATCGGTTAGCGAACATTTCATCGAGCAACTGCTTGCGCCGGAACGTTCATCTATTGAGGATTCTAGTGATTTTCTCGCTATCCATATTGAAAAAAGACGCAATGAGCTAGACATAGCTGAAGAAGCGCTCGCGGATTACAAAAACAAAAACGCACAGTCAACACCAGAAATACAAAGCCAAAGCCTCAATCGCTTAGCCTCACTCAAACAAAACCTAGCGGAAAAAGAGGCAGAGTTATCAGGCGTTAAGAAAAGCCTGGGTTCCATTGATCAGCAGTTATCTAAAACAAACCCTGTCATTGGTAAATTGGAAGACCAAATCATTGAAATTCGAAGTGATTTGACACTGCTAAAAGCCAAATACACCGACCAGCATAGCGCTGTTCAAGCCAAAATGAGAGAGTTAGAGCGTTTGGAAAGCGAGAGAACAACACTTCTTAAACTCAAACAGCCTAGCCTAAACAGCGATCAATTGTGGGACATCGCAAGTAGTAATACTTTGACCAAACTCTCCGATGTTCAACCACTTCTTGTCACTCAACTTCATAGTTTGCAACTGGTTCGCTCTAAATATGAATCTTTAAGTGAAGAAACCAAGAGCCTCAAAAAAATGGTTTTTGAACTCGAAAACAAAGCCAATCAATTTGGTGAAAATGCCAAAGTGATGTATCGGCTTCAGCGCGACGTGCAAATCAAACGTCAGCTATATGATGAATTGATGGAACGTTATGAAATGGCTCAATTAACCGGTTCATTAGGTATCTTCGAACAAAACAAACGGGTCAAAATTATCGATTTGCCTTTTACACCTAGTGGACCATCAAACTTACCTGCGATTATCTTCATCATTGCAGGGGCGTTTGGAGGCATCGCGTTAGGCAGTGGGCTCGCTGTCGTCATCGAACTCTTTGATACTTCAATTAAGCGCCAGGATGAATTGGAACAATTGTTAGAAGCGCCTGTCCTTACCGTGATCCCTAAATTGAGCTAAGCACAATCCAACGCTATAAGAAGCACATAACGCCACCTACTATCGGTGGCGTTTTTGTCACTATTTATCATTTCTATATTTGATTTTCATAATCGTAAAAACCTCTCCCACAATCAAAAAACCACAACAAGTCATTGATATAAATGGATTTTATTTTTGGCACAAGAAATGCATTTACTATTTTACACGCTGTAACCTAGTCACAATAAAACTAAGCCACTTACAAATTTGTTTAGAAGGGATAACACATGGATACGAACGGAAATGGACATGGAAAGAAGATCATTCACGTCGTTCAGCACCTTGCGCCTGGTGGGTTAGAAACGCTAACTCTTGATCTGTTACGTTTAGCCAAACCTCTCGATACTGTGCTTATTTTTAGCCTAGAGGGAACAAGGGAAGACGCAATCAAACACTGGCCAAAATTGGAAGCGTATGCGAACCACCTAGTGTTCTTAGAGAAAGCGCCAGGTCTTCAACCAGCTATCGTGACTACGTTACTTAAAGCTTTCATCGGAATGAAGCCTGATGTCGTACACACACACCACATCGGCCCCCTTTTATATGCCGGTAGCGCAGCGAGAATGGCAGGTGTACCTCATCGAATTCATACAGAACATGATGCATGGCATTTAAATAACACTAAGCGTCGTCGCCTTCAAAACTTTGCATTAAAGGCCGCACAACCAATGCTAGTTGCTGATGCGAGTAGAGTTTATCGCCAACTCAAAGGCATGTTTGCACATCAGAACATCATCACAATTAGAAACGGCATCGACTGTGAAAAATTCCAGATTGGTTCAAAACATCAAGCTCGTTCTCTATTTGGACTTCCTCAAAATACAATGATCATCGGATGCGCAGGGCGACTAGAAACCGTTAAAGGGCAAGATCAGTTAATTAAAGCACTGGCTTTACTTCCTTCAAACGTATCACTCGCCATTGCTGGTAACGGTTCTGAAAGACAATCGCTAGAAGCGCTTACTCAGAAACTCAATTTAAGCGACCGTGTTATCTTTCTTGGCCTTGTCGACAACATGCCAGCGTTTTATCAATCCTTAGATTTATTCTGCTTACCGTCACGTCATGAAGGGTTACCGCTTTCGACCCTTGAAGCTCAGGCATGTGGTATTCCCACGGTGGCGACCGATGTTGGCGCCACAGACGAAACATTATGTCCCAAAACCGGCTCACTGGTAGTTCGTCATACCATCACAGCACTTGCAAAGGAGTTAGACAACGCCACACAACGCTTGCACGCATCAGATCCACATACTGTGTCTCCTAGAGACTACATCCTTAGCAATTTTGATATTCGTAAGATGGCTAATGCTTACGACGCACTTTCAGATGGAGCATACGCATGATCGATATCCTGTTAATAACAGCTTGTATTGCATCTGGTGGACTCATCGTTTACCACCACGCTATCTATCCTGTCATTTTAAGCTGGTATTCAAAAAAGCACCCAAGTGTCGCGATGAATGACGTTGATAGAGGTTACCGCTCTGGTGATGGAGATTCTCGTCTACCTTCGGTCACCATATTAGTGCCCGCATTTAATGAGGAACAATGGATTGCGGACAAAATTCGCAACTTAGCAGCATTGGATTATCCACGCGGCAAACTAAGAGTCATCATTGCGTGCGACGGATGTACCGATGATACGGTAAACCTAGCTCAAATGGCCATTCAAGAAGCGATCTGCTCAGATATTCACTTTGAAATCCATGACCACAAAGAGAATCGAGGCAAAGTTGCCCTATTAAATAGTGAGATGATTGATATCGACTCTGATATTACGGCGCTCAGTGATGTCTCGGCCCTGATTTCATTGGACTCATTATTAATCGCAAGCGAACATTTTTCAGATGATAACGTAGGCGTTGTAAACGCGACTTACTGCTTGTGCCCATCTGAAAACCAAGGGGAAGTGAGTTACTGGGCCTATCAAACGGCCATAAAAAAAAGAGAAGCCTCCTTTGGTTCGAGTTTAGGTGCACATGGAGCATTCTATTTATTCAGAACCCATCTATTTGATGTCTTACCGTCAAATACGATTAATGATGACTTCATGTTACCTATGCAAATCGTTCGTAAAGGTTATCTTGCCCACTACGATTCAAATATGGTCGCGTTGGAAATGGAACAAACAAGTAATGACAATGATTTCCGTCGTCGACTAAGAATTTCGGCAGGCAATATGCAGCAAGCCATTGAGCTATTTGGCTTATTCAACCCTAAGTTCAAAGGTATCGCTTTCACTTTCTTTTCAGGAAAAGGGTTAAGGCTGCTCACTCCATATTTGATGCTAGTTTGCCTAGTAACCTCATTTTTATTAATGGGCACCCTGATTTTCAATATTCTCTTTTGGTTGCAGGTAAGTGTCTACATCACCGGTGTTGTCGGCCACTTATTACCAAAGCACCTTTCTATTAAACCCGTATCTTTAGTTTCCTACCTTGTCGTTGGCCACTACGCAAACTTTGTTGGTGGACTACGTTACTTGCTTGGATTCGAAGGTTCACATTGGACACGAGTAAATCGTTAAGGATTGATCATGATGGATACTAACCTTTATCAAAACAACATCTCACGCGCAAAGCGAACTTTCGATTTTACAGGTGCATTAGTTGTACTGATTTTATTTGCTCCTCTATTCCCGCTTATTGCTTTGGCTATTGTAGTGAGCTCTCGCGGTCCGGTTTTTTACAAGCAATTGCGTGTCGGCAAGTCTACGCCAGAGAAAATGGAGCTTTTTGAAATCATGAAATTCAGAAGTATGTATCAAGATGCTGAAGCACGTTCAGGAGCGGTGTGGGCAACGGAAGATGATCCAAGAATTACGCCCGTTGGCAAATTCCTTCGCAAGAGTCGTCTTGATGAATTGCCTCAGCTCTTTAATGTACTGAAAGGCGAAATGTCGTTGATTGGCCCGCGCCCAGAGCGCCCTACCTTTTACAACAAGCTCGAAGCTGAAATTCCTTACTTCGCCGACCGAACATATGGCGTGCTACCAGGTATTACCGGGTTAGCGCAGGTAAATCAAGGATACGATACTTGCATTGAAGACGTTAGACGAAAAGTCGGTTTTGACCATAGTTATGCTCTAAGCCTTTGTTCCGTACGCTCTTGGTTATCAACTGATATCGGCATCATCACCAAAACAATTGTGGTGATGGTGGACGGTCGAGGTCGATAAGTGTAGAAATCAACGTGATATAACTGAGCGGCTAAGCCTATATTTGGCTTAGCCGTTTTAATATCTCAATAATAAGTAGCTTTCAGTAGATTTACTTCACTGTTCAAATAGATGAGGATTTTAACTTGATAAGTAAATGATATTGATTATCATTAAGCTTTAGACGTATTCACAGAACTTTTCCATGTCTCTATATTCTCAACGAAAACTCGCTATTTTATGTGGCACAATATTTTGCTTATTATTCATGTTGTTTTGCTTTATCGCTAGCCTACTGGTCGGCAAAACAGCCATTTCCCTAGACACGCTGTTTGACGCCATTATTCATTATTCGAGTAGCAACCAAATACATTCTTTTCTTTTAGAAGAACGCTTACCAAGAGCGATTACGGCTCTTGTTGTTGGAGCATCTTTGGCTAGTTCTGGCGTCTTACTTCAAGTTTTGGTCAAAAGCCCACTCGCCTCACCGAGTCTGATTAGTGTGAATTCCGGAGCCTTAGTATTTAGTGTCATTGCCGTCAGTGTTCTCACCATCACCTTACTTGAACAGGTCGTCATGCTTGCATGCATTGGCGCCGTATTAGCCCTTGCTGCCATTTATTTACTTGATCGCTCTTCAGGCTCACTTAGCAAACCCGTGAAGACTTTATTTACCGGGCTAGTCTTAACGGTTTTGGCGTTGACCATTACGGCTCTATTGCTTATCACCACAAACGGTAGCTGGGAAGATGTTGTCTTTTGGCTAGCGGGTTCAGTATCTCAGCACTCTATTCAAACTGTCGTCCCGTTACTTCCATTGTTGGTGTTTGCCATTGGAGTAACTTGGCTAATCACTCCGTATCTCAACCAATTAATGGAAGCCGATACTATGGATAAACAACTTGGGTACTCAACCACTATCATTAGACTGCTAATAGCAATTTGCATAGCGATTTTCGCCTCTATCTCGGTTGTGATGGCCGGGTTTATTGGCTTCGTCGGGCTAATGGTACCGTATCTCATTCGCAAGCTTGCCAATCCTGATTTCAAATGGTTACTGCCTATCAGTGCCCTACTTGGAGCCTCTCTATTATTAGCAATAGATACTGCTTCACGCTATCTCTCCCCCGCTCATACTATTCCCATCGGTATTGGTACTGCGCTAATTGGAGTGCCATTTGTTGGGTATTTGATTTGGCGTTCACGTAAAAACACTCACTAGACAACCCAGTAAAACTAAAAAGCCCCAGTTATAAAAAATCACAACTGGGGCTTTCTCTATCAGCAATGCACTAGAAAAATCTAGGATGCTTTGTCAACTTGTAGCTTTGGGTCGGTAGCATCTTCCTCACTTGGTTCAGCAAAGATATCAGCGACCGCACTTCGCTCCAGTTCACCTTTTAGGTTGCCTTCTTCATCCACAACCGGCAGTGAATAGTCGCATGACATAGTATCAGGCAGCACTTCTTCAATGACCGCATCTGGTAAAACCGCTGGAACTTCCTCATAAATTTCTTCACTAAATTCATGAACAGAAGCATCTTCAACGGCATCTTGAAGGCTTTCTTTGGTGACTAGCCCTTGATACCCATCATCCGTAACATGATAAGCGTAATCATGTTTGAGGTTCTTCATTTGGGCTAATGCCCCCTCAATCGTTTCGGAAGTAATACGATACAATGGCGGCTGCATGACCGTTTCAACGGTCAGAGCACGTGCTCGATTTACATCTTTAACAAACGCTTCAACATAATCATCAGCAGGGTTCAGAAGAATCTCATGTGGTGTCCCTTGCTGAACCAACTCTCCGTCCTTGAGGATTGCGATACGATCTCCTAGGCGAAGCGCTTCATCTAAATCGTGCGTAATGAATACAATCGTTTTATGGAGCTTCTCTTGAAGTTCGATCAACTGGTCTTGCATTTCACTTCGGATAAGTGGATCTAGCGCAGAGAAGGCTTCATCCATCAATAATATTTCTGCATCAGTACATAATGCGCGAGAAAGCCCGACACGTTGTTGCTGACCACCAGAAAGCTGTGCTGGGTATTGCTCTTCGTACCCTTTTAAGCCAACGGTCTCTAGCCATTCTTTGGCTTTAGCAAGACGCTGCTCTTTTTTGATGCCTTGAACTTCTAACCCATAAGCGACGTTCTCAACGACAGTTCGATGTGGCATCAAACCGAAGCGTTGGAATACCATCGACATCTTATGGCGTCTGAACTCTTCAAGTTGTTTGGTGTTCAAGCTCATCACATCAATACCTTCAACCGTGATTTTACCTTGAGTAGGTTCAATTAAACGGTTGAAGTGACGAATTAACGTCGACTTTCCAGAACCAGATAACCCCATGATCACGAAGATTTCTCCTCGATTGATTTCAAGGTTGATCTCTTTTAGCCCAACGGTATGCCCAGTGTCGGCGAGAATGGCATCTTTATGTTCGCCCTTCTCAACACGTGGCATAACGGATTTTGGCTTAGGCCCGAATACTTTGAATAGACCGCTGATTTCAATTAATGGTTTAGTCATGTTTGAACCCTCCTAAATGCGCGTTTGTTCTGCGCGCATACGCTTGAGAAGCACGATCAAACAAAATTGCTAACGCCACAATGGCGAAACCATTTAGCAGACCCAAGGTAAAATACTGATTGGTAATAGACTTAAGTACCGGTTGACCTAATCCTTTAACGCCGATCATTGAAGCAATAACGACCATTGAAAGCGCCATCATAATGGTTTGGTTAATCCCCGCCATTATCGTAGGCATTGCGAGAGGAAGTTGTACTCCCCAAAGTCTTTGTTTTTTATTTGCGCCAAATGCGGTTGCTGCTTCTAGCACTTCCTTGTCTACCAATCGGATACCCAAGTTAGTCAATCGAATCACTGGTGGAATCGCATAAATTACCACGGCAATCAGCCCTGGAATTTTACCGATGCCTAAAAGCATTACGACCGGGATTAAATAAACAAACGCTGGCATTGTCTGCATAATATCTAGCAATGGAGTAACGATGGATTGGACACGATTCGAACGCGCCATCGCGATACCAATCGGAATACCCAGAATTATCGACACCATAGTACACACTGTAATGATGCTCAGTGTCCGCATGGTATCTTCCCACATACCAAAATAGCCGATTAGAAGTAACGACCCTACACAGCCCAAAGCCAACTTCCAAGAACGACTTGCGCCATACACTAGCGCGGTACACACCGCTAGCACGATCATCCAAGGGGTAGAGATAAGTAGTTTTTCAAACCAAACAAGGAAAGAAAGAAGAGGATCAAAGAAAGATTCGATGAGTTCTCCGTATTCACGTGAAAACTCGCGGTAAGCACCGTCCAGTGTTTTTTTGATTGCTCGCAAATCAGAGCGTTCCATTTCAGGAAAGCTTGCAAACCAATTGCTGTCAGCCATTTTATATCCTTATACTTCGGAGCCTTACTACCCTAATCCGACGAAGGATATGTAGTTAAGGCTCCGAATAATGAATAACATCAAGTATAGCGACGTTATTTAAATTTCACTTTGCTAGTTATTAAAGTTCAGCTTCCACTTTCTTAGCGACTTCAGCCGATACCCAAGGGTGCCAGATTTCTGGATACTCACTTAAGAAGTGAATCATCGCTTCTTCACCATCTGCTTGGTTATCTTCCATCCAAGCTAACAATGAATTCATTTTTTCATTTGTGAATCCACGTTTAGTGAAATAGTCGTACGCTTCTGGCACACGCGCAGCAAAGCTTTCGGTTGTAATAGTATGAACGGGTGATGGCGGGTACATAGTCGGTTTTGGCGACTCACATCCCTCTTGCGTTGTACAAGTTAAGAATTCTTGTTTATCGACTCCACTACCAAAATCGACTTTAACCATTTCATACTTGCCCAACACAGCGGTCGGTGCCCAGTAATAACCAAACCATGCTTCTTCACGTTCGTAAGCTTTTGCGATTGCACCAGACAACCCAGCACTTGAGCCTGGGTCAACGATACTAAAGCCACTGTCTTTCAGTTCTAATGCTTCAAATAAGTTACCCGCACTGATCTGACAGTTCCAACCTGCTGGACAGCTGTAAAATGCCGACGTATCAGGATCTTCAGGGTGTTTAAATAGGCTCGCATTTTTACGAATCCCATCAATGGTTGCCATTTCTGGGTATTGCTTAACTAGATAAGCCGGTACCCAAAAGCCTTCTTCACCACCATTAACCAGTGATTTACCAGCGTAACGAAGGCGTTTTTCTTCAACACCTTTGTCTAACGCATCTTTTAGGGCATTACTCCATAGCTCAGGAGCAACATCTGGTTGGCCCTTTTCAATCATCGAAGTACCTGTCGGCATGGTATCACCGGGGATTAGCTCTGCATCACAGTCATAGCCATGTTCAAGAATAAACTGGTCAATATTGGCAATGAGCGTCGCCGAATTCCAGTTCATATCAGCGATTGTTACGCTTCCACATTCCCCTGCATTCGCATTACCGCTCGCTGCTGCAACTACCAAAAACATGGCGCTTAACTTGTATTTCATGTTGAGTTTCCTTTCTCTTTAATAATACAACCGAGTTAGCCTGATCTTTCTGACCTTCCAAATTGCTTGTCGGTGACTGTTTTACTGACACGAGAAACGGATGTCTTAGGTTTTGCTAATGGAATCAAAGCTCATACAAAAAGTACGAACTTACTCGCCAACCATTAGAAAAATCGGAGAAATCATTCCAAATATTTCGAAAATCACCACTTCTTATAAGCTTAGGGAACAATCAGTTAAAATCCACATTTCGTACGATTTACTTAGTGCCACGATGGGGCATGTCACGTATCAGGGAATTATGTGAACTAGATCGAAGTGAAAAACGATATGAAACAAACATTAAAGGCCAAGTTACTCACCACTTAAAATTATTATCATTCGTATAAAGTTGGTGTTCGCTTCGTTTTTCACTTTGATTGTTCACAACATCTAGTAAGGAAAATGTTCGATGTCTAAAAACGCGTAAGAGCTTCAGTTTAAGGTAAGCTGCAAAAATGAGATAGGTAAGAATATTATATAAAGTTAATCGCATAACTTCTAAAAGCAAAAGTATTTAAGTTAACGAAACGATAAAGTAGAAAAAAACCACGATAGGAACTGACTATGTTACGTAATTTTTTGCACTTACCCTTCAAAGTTATATTTGTCCTATCGTTACTATATTCCTCTCATTGTTCTTCAGAAGCCACGATAAACTTGCGGCCCTCTTGGGCTTTTCAGACCGAAGGCTCAATTTGGTCATCGGTAAAAATCGACGATAATGTCGCGTATTTTGGTAGTGATGACGGTTACTTCTACGCAATAGATGTGCTCGATAAACAACTACTTTGGAAATATAAGACTGAAGGGAAAATTCGCTCTACCGCTGCATTAACAGAGGACAGGTTGTATTTCTCCAGTGACGATGGCTTCCTCTATGCGTTAGAAAATTCGTCCGGAAGCTTAATTTGGAAAACGTCCCTTAACGATGGTGATGTACCACGTATTGAGCCAGCAAAAGCCGCACCTTACCGGTATGACTACGCTAAGTCTTCTCCCGTTATTCACAATGAAATACTGTATATTGGGAGTGCAGACAATTACCTATATGCTTTGTCTGCGCTATCTGGCGAAGTGCGTTGGAAGTTTCAAACAAATGGTATCATTCGATCAACACCACTCATATTTGACGGGCGTGTTTACTTCGGTTCACTTGACCAAAACCTGTATGCTGTGGATGCAATAACGGGTAAAGAACATTGGAAATTTACCGCATATAACGTCATTACTTCCTCTCCAACCATTGTCGGCAATACCTTAGTCATAGGTTCGAGAGATACATATTTATATGGGATTGATCCACTGTCAGGGCAAGAGAAATGGGCGTATCGCTTTGTTGATCGATCTTGGGTTGAATCCACTGCAACTAAAGGTAACGAAGATAATGTCTTTTTCATTGGGAGCTCGGATTCAAAAAAGCTTCTTAAATTTGACGCCAATTCAGGAAAGGAAATTTGGTCTGCCTCAACACCGGGTTGGACATGGGCACGCCCTTTCGTAGCGAATGATCAAGTATTCATTGGGACGACTGGTGCCAGAGGGTATTGGAACAAGGTAGAGCCAGGTTTTATTAGCGTTAACGCAAAAACTGGTAAACGCAAGGCTCAATATCAGCCAAAAGAAATTGAAGGTTATGTGAGTGGCGGTGTTTTTGGATCTCCAGCAGTGTTCGACGAAAAAATCTATGTACCAGATCTAGATGGGAACCTTTACGAATTTCTTTTTTAGTCTCTCGGCTAGCGAAATATATACATCAAGAATTAGTCTGAGTGAGGCTAGTTCTTGATCGTATCTTGGGTTTCATCAACGCCTAAATTTTCACAATTTTGCATGACTTTAAAGGCCTTAACGACTTTCGATGAATTCCTGCAAAACGCCCTGTTAGTGCGATGTAGTAGCCTTCCGCTCTAAGCAGTTCAATCGCTTTATCTACAGTTTCAACATACACACGATTACATTGATGCTGAGGACGACTACCAACTTTACGGCCCTTTACTTTAGCGAGTTCGTAGAGCCCTTCTTGGTTCGGCTCGCACCGGAACGTCACTTCGTTCCCGTAAATACTCCCTTTTGCAACAATATCAATGACCATAATTTATTCTCAGACTTGAATTAAAAAAAGCCACACGAGATTGAGCCTAGTGTGGCGATAAAACCAAAAAGACAGTGGATTAAGAAGGTTGGTTTTCAAAAATGGATTAGCCAATAATTATTCGAGGGGGGCGAACAACTATCGGCTAATCTCAAATAAAATTAGAAGCTGTAGTAAACGCCAGTTACAACAGTCATAGAGTCTTCAGTTGCCCAATCAGCATCAGCTTGTTGGTATTCAGCGAATGCAGTGATGTTGCTAGCAACCGCGTAATCCGCACCAATAACCCAGTTTGTTGTGTCACCGTATGTGTTTGCTGTTGTGTTATCTACAGATGCAATTGCGTAAGTGGTGTAGATACGAGCGTCGTTAATTTGGTAAGCAGCAGCTAGACCTAACGTATTACCATCTACTAACTCATATGAAGTGCTTTCATTCCACTGACCATCATTCGAAGTAGTACCAGCAGTTTTGTAGAAACCAAATTTGTCAGCGCCTTTGAACTCAGCGTAAGTTGCCGCTAGGTAAACACCGCTAAATTCAGCAGATGCAGACACACCGTATAGTTCGTACTCGTCGTCAGTATCAGTTTCGCCTTGGATGAAAGAAGCACCGATAGAGAAAATGTCTTGTGCGTAATCAGCAGAGATACCGTACGTAGAATCAAGATTCTTTTCGTTAGTCGTGTTGATGTCAGCAACGAAAGTCATTGGGCCAAACTTAGTTTTAGCTACGATGCCGTTACCTTTAGATTCGCGGTGGTTACCACCAGCAGAACCCATGTAGTTACCTTCGTTTGTGATATCGTCTTTTTGGATAGCGTCTGCAGATTCTGCTAAGTCGCCAACTTCACCTACAGCGATACCCCATGTGTCTGTTTTCACGCCTACATGAACGTCATCAAAATTTGCAGCTGTTTCAGTTTTACCGTAGTTAGATCCTGCTTCGATTTCGAAAGAAGCAAAACTAGTTAGTTGATCATTGATCTTCTGCTCAGCGTCCATTTGAACTTTTGCCCAAACGTTGATATCAGCATCAGACTTTTCTTTATTAGCAATATCAGTTGTTGCTAGGTAAGCATCAACTTCACCTTTCATCGATACTTTTGAAGTCTCTGTTGAGTAGATTTCACCAGCAAAAGCTGAAGTTGCTGTTGTTGCGATAAGTGCTGCTAAAAGTGTCTTTTTCATTTTGGCCACTACTTCCTATATAGGTCTATTAAATGAATCGTTATCAACGATTTCGAAGTGGCTTCATGTTGACAAAGTCAGCTCTGTCAAAATACGGTAAAAATACTGCTTTTAAAAACACTGTTTTTTATACCACCAAAGAGTAGGAAGAACTTTATTTCAATAAAAACAGTAGCTTGAGCAGTTATTTTGCAAATGGATGTAAAAAAGCCACCCATTAGGGTGGCTCAGTTTTTCATTTTACAGTGGTATAAAAAGGACTACTCAGACTCCTTTTGCTCAACTGAATGAGTATACAAGTGCACATCTCGTTGTGGGAACGGAATAGTCACGCCTTCTTCGTCTAGGCGTTTTTTCACTTTCTCTGTAACATCCCAGTACACGTCCCAATAATCATCTGTTTTCACCCATGGGCGAACGACGAAATCAACCGAAGATTCATTAAGAGTATGAAGCTTCACCATCGCTTCTGGCTCCGACAATACTCGGCTGTCTGTAGAAAGGATTTCCGTAAAAATCGCTTTGGCCTTATCAATATCATCGGAGTACCCTATGCCGAAAACCATATCAACCCGGCGAATGCTCTCTGCGGTAATATTATTAATCACGTCTCCCCAAATTTTATTATTTGGAATGACTAGGCGCTGGTTATCAATAGTCTGTACGGTTGTCGACACTAAGCTCATGTTTTTAACCGTTCCCTGAATACCGGCCACTTTAACCATGTCTCCCACATCGTATGGACGATAAATCAAGATCATTAAGCCTGACGCAAAGTTTGATAATGTATCTTGCAATGCAAAACCAATGATCACACCCGCCACACCAAAACCTGTCAATAGAGGTGCGAGCTCAATACCAATTTGTGACAACGCAACAAGTAGCCCAACGAATATCACTGCCTTGGACGCAACCGATACGAAAAAGTCTTGCATCAACACACTGAAATCCATTTTTGAGTGTTTAACGCTGCGCTGTACACCTTTGCTAACGACTTTGGATAACATCTTTGTCCCATATAGAATGGCTAAAAATAGACACAGCTTTAAGAACATTGATGGCGTATTCTCAAACGCCCAAGATTTAAATGAGACGAGCCATTCCTCGAATAAGCCCAAAGCCACATCAACGTCCAATACATCGGTATTAATATCGCCTGTCGTCGTCAATAACAACTGCTTATAGTCTGTACCGTCAACGCCTAACTCTTCCATTAGTGCAACTGAGGTTTGCAGGCTTATCACCGTCATCGCGATACGTTCGTTATAGCGGATGATCTCTTGGTTCAACGTAGCTTTTTCTGTTTCACTCACATAGCTTAATCGACGCTCAACTTCGTTCTTTTGTGAATCAACGTAAAGAATGGCGTTAGACAAAAATTCAGCACGCTTCGTCAACGCACTCTTCAGCTTCTCTTTCACTGTCGAAACGTCAATCTCCAGTTTATCCGCTATATCAAATGTCGCAGTTAACTGCTCGTAATAAGTGTCCATGATCCCTATGCGTTTTTGAACCGCTAACTCATGCTGTATTTTGTCATCACCTTTCGCCTCTCTGGCTTTTTTTGCAATGTCAGTGATACTCCCATTACTCAGATCAATGAGGGAGTCAAGCAAAGTAATTTGGTCGAGAACAATTTGGTTTAGGCGTTCGTCGCCGATATTTTGCTGTACTTCCAGCTGCAGCTGTTCACGAAGGGCTTCGTTTTTTCGTCGCAAGACATCTTCTAAAAAAGAACGTTCGCTATCATGAGCTTGAGTCAGTGCGACAAAATCATTGGAAAGACGTTCTTGATTAGAACTCAATTTTTCTATGCTCGCGTGAGCACTTAACGAAAACAGCAGCAATAAGCTACTGCCGAAAATCAGCTTAAACTTCGAGTACATAGTTCACCTATAAGTGATTAGTATTTAAGTAAAAAATAGCAGAAATAACCGCCACCGCTTAACAGTACTCAATTCCTGCTAGGCAGATCACTTTCTGCCTAGCAGGCTTGGAGGTTTGTTAGAAATCGTATTGTCATTCTTTGATAATCAATGACGCATTTTATCCAAACTAGCTTCGCGAATTTACCAGTTCACGCCACCAACTAACGCGTTCTTCCGATGTACATGGCTAAAAAAGCCCAATTCAAAGATTGGGCTTATTATTTATTGTTGAATCCGTTTTAAATGGTCCAGTGCCGACTCAAATTCATAGTCTTCAATTAATGCACTAATCGGTTCTAACTGCTTTCGATTGTCAGGATGTTGCTCAATGAGTGACTGCAACACTTCTAATGCTTCGACATCGTAATTTTCCAATAAACTTTCCAATCGTGCGAAGCCCTCTATAGATATAGAGACTGAATTTGTAGATTTTGTATCGGAAACGTCTTCACTATTTTGTTTACCCCTCAGCTCTTGCTTATCCCAATATTCATTGAATTGTTTACGTAAGGCCCATAACGCTTCGGAAAGTTTCTGTAGCTCTGGTTCAGCATTACCTTGTTCTGCCACATCTCCAAAATAGGTTTCAAGTTCTGAAAATAACTGACTGGTTTGAGATGCGCCAATGGCCCCTGATGTGCTTTTCAACGTATGAGATAAGCGTTCGAGTTCTTGTGGTTCGCCTTGTTCTATTAGCTGGCGATATTGCGGAATAATGTCATCGATTTGGTTATTAAACCTCTTCATGAGTTTTTCTAGTAACGACTTGTCATGGTTACAGTAAGTAAGCCCTAAAGCGACGTTAAACACGTCATTACTTTCATCATTTTCAGCATAACTACGAATGTCATCAGCCTCAGAAACGGGCACACTTTCTCCATTGACCCAGCGGCCTAATGCTGCGGCTAACCGGTTGATAATGACAGGCTTCTCTACAAAGTCATTCATGCCACTGTCATTCGCTTTTTTCTTAACGTCACCAATTACATTGGCTGACATCGCTATAATTGGCACTTTCAAGTTAATATTTCTTATCTGCTTGGTCGCTTCAAAGCCATCCATGACCGGCATTTGAAGGTCCATCAAGATTGCATCATAGTCTTGCGCTTTAACCCGCTCTATTGCTTCTTCACCTTGGTTGGCCACATCAACTACTGTGTTAAATTTATCAAGAAATGCGAGGGCGAGTTCTTGATTGGTTACGTTATCTTCCACCAGCAAGATACGCGCTTGCGCTAAATCTAAGTCAACAACGCTACGCAGTGTGTAATCAACCTGATTAAAGCTCTCTTCCGCAAGTGGGAAACTGAGGTCCACGGTAAAACAGCTTCCTTGTCCCACTTCACTAGCCACGTTGATATGTCCGTTCATCGCACTAACAAGCTTTTGACTGATATTAAGCCCAAGCCCTGTACCACCATATTTCCGTGTCGTAGAGGCATCTGCCTGAGAGAAGGCTTCAAATAAGTTATCTTGCTGCTCTACACTGATGCCGATTCCCGTATCACACACATTAAACCGTAACCTTACCTGATCATCGAATTGTTCAACCAAAGAAACGTGCAACGACACTGAGCCCGCTTGGGTGAATTTCACGGCGTTACCCAAGAGGTTCAACAACACCTGATACACTCTCACCGAGTCGCCGACAATACCGTTAGGTACATCAGGGTCTGTGCTTAGGTTAAGAGTTAATGACTTTTCTAGGGCCTTGATCAAGACTATATCTTCTAACTCTTCCAACAATACGCTGAGCTTAAAAGGCGCAGACTCTATATTGAGTTTGCCAGCCTCAATCTTCGAGAAGTCTAGGATGTCATTAATGATATTGAGGAGCGACTCTGCCGAGCGGTGTACTTTCTTCACATAGTTTTCCGCAGGCTTACTTTGTTCTTCTTGCAAGGCTAGGTAAGACATCCCTAAAATCGCATTCATCGGTGTACGTATTTCATGGCTCATGTTGGCCAAGAAGTCTGATTTTGCTTGGTTAGCAGAATCCGCATCTAACATGGCTTCTTTTAATTGAATATTCAGCGCTTTTTGCTCAGAAATGTCATATGCCCAGAATAGGGTTGCGATTGAATCTTGGTAGTTGATCAGGTAATAGCTGGTCAGTGCGGTGAATGCGGTCCCATCCAGCTTACGTAAATTGAGTTCTTTGTTTACCACATTCCGATTCACCACTAAGGCTTGGTAAATTTCCTCTCTTACCGAGACTTCTGGGTAAATCGCGGTGACATCTAAATCCTTCACAGATTCTCGGCGAATGGCAAACAACTCTAGTGCACGTTCATTGGTGTATATGACTTTTTCGTTCTGAACGATTACAGCTGCGATTGGGGAGGCATTCAACACACCAAACATTTGTTCTTGCAGTTGCTCCGCTGCCGCCCTCGCCTGTTTTGTACGATTGACTTCTGCCTTCAATCTTCGATTCCAGATAATGCTAGTTAGAAGTACAAGAACAGCAATTACGACGACGGTGTAAACCAGCTCATAGTTGGTTTTATCGATGAACTTTGGTGCTGTCCATTTAGAAATAATCCCATTTTTTTCTTTTTGCGGAATCGCTTTGATCGCTTTGCCCAAAATGGAGTACAGAATAGGCTCATTTCTTGACGTATGAATCGTTGGAGAAACCAAATAATCGGAACGGCCGATGATTCTGATGTCGCGATACGCTTGGGTATTAATAAGGAAGTTCAGCACATGAACGGTATCTAGCATCGCATCTAGTTTATTGTTTTCGACAAGCTTTAACCCTTGCTTGGTATTATCAATCATCACCCATTCGACGTTTGGATACTTAGACATCAATTTTTGGGTATTCGCAGCTCCGTTTAAGATGCCGACTTTCCATTGGTTCAAGTCAGAAATCAGCATACCACTCACTTCTGACTTAGAAGCGACAGCCAGTGCGCTAGAAAATAATCTTAACCCTGCTTGATAGTCTGCAAGAAATGTTTCGTTTTCACGCGCCGCGGACAGAAGTGGCACCGTTCGATTTTGAATGAGTTTTTCAGTTTCTTCCCAGCTTTCCACCAATTGGGGCTCAAACTTTAGCCCTGTTTTAGTTTCGATAATTTGTAAGAATTCAGAAATCATCCCGATGTATTCACCTTCCGCATTAAATGCTTCATACGGCAAGGTTTGAGGATCAACGGCTATTTTTTGAATCGGGTTATTCTTGATCCAGCGAAGTTCATCAGGTGTTAAGTTGAGGATTTGCCCTGTTAGATTATTTTCTTCATAAATTTTAGAAATATAGCTAAATTCTTTATCGCTAAAGTTGCTGAAAAAACTCAGTGACGGTAGATAGGCATAATCCGACTCTGACACCTTATAGTCGAAATAAAAGATCATTACGCCCACTTTTATCGCACCAGTTTCCGAAAGATAGATGCTGTCTTTCGTTACACTCATGTAATGTGAACGGTCGAACTCACGAGCAAACTTTAGCCCTTGTTCCGTCGTGACTACACTGTAAACCTTTTGATCTTTCTTCTCGTCATAAATTTCAATCGCTGCGATATCTTGGGATAAATCATAGATCTCCAAAGCACTATTCAAGCCTTCAAGGTTGTCCGAGTACAAATAGTAAGCGGCGATTTGCGCGATAATATCTGCACGCTGCATCTGAGGCCTGAAATCGGATTCAATATGGCTATTAACGAACTTACGCATTGCTTGTTTATCTTCATACAAAGATTCAAGCGATGCGTTAAATTTGTCTCGAAGTTTGGGATCTCTCCATTCAAGAAACACTGGGTAACTTTCGGAGAAATCTCTATGAATTTGGATGGCACTCCTATCTAGTTCACTTTCATGTTCTAAGTACCAGTCTAATACCCTTTTCTCGACGATTACGGCATCCACAGTATTATTAGCCAATGCTTCAAAGGCTTCTTTTAGTGACTGAAAATCGGCAGTATGCCTAGGCTTAATTTTCGCGATAAAAGCACTAAACGCTTTTCTGCTGGGAGACGCGCCATCTTGAATGATCGATCCCACACGTAATGAATCGATGCTCGTAAAGTCACTTAAGTTTAGCTCTCTTGCCCTAATCGATACCGCTATATATTCTAACTCGAGGGCTGGCACTGAATAATTACGTTCGCCTTCCGCTTTATTGGTGATACCTGAATTGAAGTCTAAGTTGGCATCTCGTTTTAATACGTCTTCCCGTGAAGAAATTGGCGCTCGATAGACATCTCCGATTTGATACCCCATATTATTAAACACTTTCTGTAAAAAGGAGTACTCTAAGCCGATCGCAGCAGACTCCGCATACATATAGGGAGGATTCCCGTAATCAAATGCGCCATCAAGTTTGATTCGGTAAGGGTTACCTGCAAGCCACGAGCTCATGATGCTATTTTGAGCCTGAAAGCTAACCCGATTAATAGCTTTATCTAATATACTTTTAAGAATTGGTAAGTTAGGAGTGATGGCCAATCGAGCTTCAGAATGCTCCCAGCCCTGAATTTGACTATTGGGCTTAATGTTTTCTACACCTAACTTCTTTGCCAAATCCATGATAGAGACCAACTCAGCAATAATCCCAAATACTTTCCCTTCAGACACTGCTCTAATCGCGTCTTGTTCATTGGCATAAACTTTGGTTCCGATATTCGCATAACGAGTCTCGAACCAAGCTGTCATTTCCGCACCTAGCACTACCCCAATAGTTAGCGTTCGAAGTTGCGTAGCTTGGTAGATTTTCGCCGCATCCACCTTAGTGATGAGCTGCCTCTGGTATGGCAAATAAGGCGTTGAATAAGTGGCTTTTTGCTCACCGATATTCACAGGAAAACTTATTGGAAATACATCGGCTTCGCCGTTATTAAGCATGCCTTTAGCTTCTAATGCATTCGAAGCGAAAACGTATTCGATGTCCAACCCTGTAATCGAAGCGATTTCGTCCATATACTGTGCGATAATCCCGTCTACATCGCCTCTATTGTTTACGAACATGTACGGGTATTTATCTCGGCGAACGACGACTGTTAATACCTGATTTCGTTCCATCCACCTTAGCTCTTCACTAGAAAACGCATTGGAAGTGTCGGCAAGCGTGAAACTTGAAAAGATTACTGACAGGCCTATGGTCAGCCAGCCAAGCACGCTGATCACATAGCGAATCATCATGTTCTAGTCCTTAAAGCGAGCTTTGATTTCAAGGATTTCAGGGAGGTTCTCAATAAACAAATCGACAAGGTCAGGGTCAAAGTGATTAGATTTTTCTTCTTTTAACAGCTCGACGGTCCTTTCCACTGACCAAGCTTGTTTGTAAGGTCGTTCTGAAGTGAGAGCATCAAAAACATCGGCAATTGCTGCTATTCGTGCGACCAAAGGAATCGCCTCTTGAGAAAGTCCATTTGGATAGCCTTTACCGTTCCATTTTTCATGGTGGCATTGGGCGACATCCGCGGCCATTTCTAATAATTTAGATCCCGATGTGTCACCTAGTATATCCACTCCGATATTGACGTGAGTTTGCATCACTTCCCACTCTTTTGAGTCTAACTTTCCCGGTTTGAGGAGCACGGCATCGGGAATACCTATCTTGCCAATATCATGCATTGGAGCGGCTTCTCTTAACGTGTCCGCATCCTCTAATGTCATGCCACACGCCAATGCCAGCACATGACAGTAATGACTCATTCGAAGCACGTGCATGCCAGTTTCGTTGTCTTTATATTCGGCGGCACGCCCCAAACGCTTTACCATTTCAACTTTGCTGTGGTTAATCTCTTCAGTCTGCTCTTTTACTTTTAAGTACAAAGCTTGTTGGTGATCGTATAAAGAGAGATGAGTTTGCACTCGTTGTAGAGCAATGGCTGGGTTGATCGGTTTGGTAATGTAATCTACCGCTCCTAATGACAGCCCTTTTACTTCATCTTCTGATGAAATCTTTGCGGTCACAAAAATGATTGGAATATGAGCGGTATTAGGTTGGGATTTTAATATCTGACACACTTCATAGCCATCAACATCAGGCATCATAATATCTAGTAGAATCAAATCAGGTTTAGGGGTCATCTGAGCCAATTTAATGGCTGTGACACCACTTTTTGCCGCCTTCACTTTAAACTGGTGTTTCAATAACCCAGTCAACACATCTAGGTTTTCTGGCGTATCATCTACAATCAATACCGTCGACTTATCTGCCATCAAACTCCTCCAACACACATAACATAATGAAATAACTACAAATTCATTGTTGAGTGTAGAAGTGGTTTTTCTATTTTGCGAATTATAGATAAACATTATTTATACAATGAGTTATAGGTATTATTTCTATTGTTGACTGGGTCCTGACTATGCGAGGTATCAACCCGTTCTGCGCCACGTCCACTAAGGATAAATAGCTCTCCCTACTACATCTAAACTAGCGAAAGAAATCTCAATTCTCCTCATTAATGATCAATCACATTGAATGAAATCCGATTCGCAGGCTGACGAAATAAAATAGCCCTTCAATTTTCAAAGTTTAGATAGTACGTAAGGCTATGAGTATTAAAGCCCTTCAAAGAGCAGCTGACGAAATCACCCTGTTCAATGAGCAAATCACCGTAATTCAATCGCTACATAAAATCATCACTAGGTCGATAGACTGGGAAGAACTGGCGAATGTTCCAGCCCCGACTATGCCTACCATTTCGTTTGCCAATAAATCTAAGGCGCTTTCCGAATTAAACTGCCTGCAACTCACTTGGCTAGATAAATGGACAGATAACTCGACCAAGCTAGAAGCTTTAGTTCGAAACATTGAAACTTCAGCAAACAAAGATATCGATAACTACCAATCTGCTCTTTCAACTTGGGAAGAAGCGTATGCTCAGTGGTTAACCGATAACAAATTATCTAAAAACGTCTTAAACAACGACAACGATTCTAAACTTGAAGCGCTAAATCGTTTGTTACCTGAAAGTAATCAGCAAACGGTTTTGGGGAGTTCAGTGATTGTTCCAAAACACTGTGAATATAAGAATGGCTATAATTTGGAAATCACCGTCCAAATAGATAAAGATAAAGTCGTACCTTTGACGAAAAAGACACTTTTCCAAGGTGAGCTCGTGTCTGAACACCTGCCTTTGAAAGAGCGGAATCGTATATACCGGGAATACGTCAACAGCTGCGCTTTGAAAACCGCATTAGACGCCTTTTCAATTCTTCCCGACAAACATGTCAAAGTGAATGTTCAAGAGGCAGCTAGAAACGAAAGTGGGCAAATTATATTCACGGCTCATTTTGAGAAGACCCTATTAGATTCACTAGATCTCGAGTATGAACCCGCATCGAACTTAGTGTCTCACTTTATTCATTTCGAACACTTTGATGAGTCCAAACCAGAAGGTTTTTCTCCTATTAATGCACCTTATGCCCCCTCGGCAGAATTTCTTACTTACCTGTTTTAATTTACGGTTTCATACATAATGCGCACCACCAAATCTCTACTTATTATGGTTCTTCTGCCATTGTTCGTGTCTGCAACAGAAAAAGAAGACGAATCACCTTTCACGCGCCTGACAAAATTAGGGTTTATCTACTCACAAAATACAAGCACCTCGCTTTCTATAAACTCTGGGCTATCAATAGGATACAAAGGGGATTCTTGGGGACATCGAGTACAATTTGATACTTACTATACAGACGCCGAAGAAGGTGAAGATGGGACCAATCGCTACACAATTAACTATGGCATTACCTACGACTTAAATGAAATAACATACTTGGTGGCAGCTTCTCGTTTTGAGCAAGATCATTTCGGTACCTACCGAAAACAGTTGATCACTATGTCAGGTCTAGGTCGTCACTTTTACGATACAGAAAAAATCAAACTTCAGGCGTCTGCCGGCCCAGGTTATCGAATCAGTATCCGCCAACCTTTTGATGAAGAGCTTCCTAGTGAAGAAAACTACGAATTAATCGCCAGTGGGAACCTAGATGGCTCCATTCAATTTACGGAAAACTTTTCGATTGGCTCCACCATAAACGTCGCTTACGGTGAGGAAAACACCAACTACAACGTTAAAGGGTATTTGAAGAATATATTGATGGGGAATTTAGCACTGACATTCGACACTGAGTATATCTACAACACTACGGTCGCGTCAGACCAAAGCAAAAATGAAATATATAGCTCTATGAACCTTAATTATGATTTTTAGACTTCATTCGAGTGCAATATCGGAGACTGAAACAACCAACCACTCATTTAGGACTTCACAACTAACTAAAAGGCCCTCAAATGAGGGCCTTTTTATGCCTTATTTTTCAGATATTAGAGCTACGCAACCTTACTTCTCAAGCGAGTCAAAATATCAAACTCTTTCAAATTGGCCATTCCTACATAGGCGACTGGTACTAAGAACAATGAAAAGAATGTTCCAACTGTTAGTCCGCCAACCAACACCAAACCGATGTTTATGCGACCTAGCGAGCCAGGGCCGTCAGCGAGTGCCAGCGGTAGCGAACCCAAAATCATAGTGAGAGACGTCATTAAGATTGGACGTAAACGAGAACGCGCGCTGCTGATCGCCGCGTCTTTTGCGCTCGCCCCAGCTTTACGCTTTTCATTCGCGAACTCTACCAACAAAATACCGTGTTTGGTTACGAGCCCGACTAGCGTCAACAAGCCAATTTTTGAGTAGATATTTAAGCTCTGACCAAATACAGAAAGCGTTAAGATAGCGCCGACAATACATAATGGTACAGTCAACAAGATTATCATTGGATCAACGAAGCTTTCGAACTGAGCGGCTAAAATTAAGAAAATGAAAATTAGAGCCAACACAAACAACACTTGTGCGCCTGCACTTGAATCGACAAGATCTTTCACCACACCATTGAACTCATAATTCTGAGCATGTTTCAGCAAGCTCGGTATGTTTTCATCGATGTAAGCTCGTACATCACTCGCCGTATAACCCGGCATCAAGTCCGCGGTAATTTCAGCGCTGTCTTTACCCATAAAGGTTTTGAAGTTCGACTCAGACGTCACTTGCTTAATCGACACAAACTGAGACAAGGGTAATCGTTGTCCAGATTGCGAATCAACGTACAGCTTATCGAGAACTTTAAAATCTCCTAAGTCATTACGATTCACCTGAACTTGGATCGGGTAGGTATAGCCATCATCAGCTTGTAAATCCGCCGCCTTAACCGAGCCTAAGAACGTCGAAAGCGCATTGGTTACGTTTCCGTAATCAACCCCAGACAAAACGATCGCATTTCTATCGATAGCTAAATCGTAGCGTAACTGGTCACGCAACATCGAGTTCTTAACGTTGGTCACACCCTCATAGCTTTCTAGCGTTTTAACCACTTCATGAGCCGTTTCAGATAATGCTTTTGTATTTCGATTAACGGTTGTCAATTCCAGAATCATATTGGTCGCAATACTCAAGTTATCAGCTGAGCGGACTTTAAAGGACATCCCATAAGCCGAAACTGAGCTTTGCGCTGTTGCGATGAATTCATTGACCAAGTCATCAGCACTTTTCTCTCTTTCACCCCAAGGCTTTAAGAGTACGTGGTTAGTCGGCGTGCCTTCGATGTATGATAGATTCGCTTCTACAGACTCATTCCCTGTGAAGACGCTATTTAATTGTTGATTATTATCTAAGTGATACTGACGCCCTACCCCCGTTGGCGGTGTCGATGTTACCTCAACAAACCCCGTATCTTCTGTTGGCAATAGTACCTGTGGCATTTTCCAAACCGCAAGAGCAGACAAGGCAATCAGAAAAAGTGCGATACCGCTCATCAGTGCTTTACGATCAAACCATTTGTTCAATTCTCTGGTGTACACATCAGACAAACTGTTCAGTTTACTGTCTACCTTTTGGAACCATTTTGGTGGCGTTGATACCGGTTTCATTAGGTATGCGCTCATCATTGGCGAAAGTGTCAGTGCAACAAAGCCAGAGATAATGACCGCCGCGGCTAGTGTGAATGCGAACTGCTTAAACAAGTCTGCAGTCAAACCCGACATCAAACCGATTGGTAGGTACACCACGGCAAGGGTTAGCGTCATCGCAATAACAGGGAATACAATTTCTCGGCAGCCTTTGAGTGCAGCCTCGAAAGGGGTTTCACCCTCTTCAATATGACGATAACAGTTTTCAGCCACAACAATCGCATCATCAACCACCAAGCCAATCGCCAAAATAATAGCCAGGATCGTAAGCACATTAATACTAAACCCAAGCAGCGACATCACCGCAAATACACCGATGACACAGACAGGAATGGTAATAATGGGAATGGAAGCCACACGTATCGAGCCAAGGAAAAGAACCACCACAGCCGAAACCAATACAATCGCTTCAATGAGTGTCATGAAACCTTGATCGATGGCTGCCTTAATAAAGTCAGCTTGGTTGTAGACCATTTTCATCTCAATACCATCCGGTAATTGAGGCTGAATCATCTCAATCTGCTTTTTAACTTTATTCGCAACGGTTACTGGATTTTCGCTTTTAAGCGGTAACACTTGGATAGACATCGCAAGCTTTTCGTCAACCCGCAAAATACTTGGCGTTAGACTCTCTTCATCCATTTTGACTTCAGCAATATCACCTATGCGGATGATCTTACCGTTATCAACGCGAACCACTAAGTCTCTTACATCATCAACGCTGGTGACTTGGTTGACTGGGTTAATTGAAAAGTCGCGCACTTGTCCTTTAATCGTTCCCGCTGTAAATGTCGCGTTATAAGAGCTCAATGTCCCCACTACATCAGATGCACTCATATTAAGCGCCATCATTCGATCAGGTTGCAACCAAACACGTACGGCTTTCGAGCTGCCACCATAAGGCCCCCAAATGCCACCAACACCTTGGATGTGCTTAAACTGAGGCACGACTTGCTGGCTAATGTAGTCGTACATTTGCTGCTTCGACATACCGCCAGAGTTTACGAACGTAATTACATTACTCGGCATGCTAGTGTCTGAAGAATCATCCGTCACCGTCGGCGTATCTGTCATACTCGGTGGGAAATTACTGATTCCTTCGACACTGCTTCGCAAGTTGTTCATCAAACTTGTGTATTCCACTTCATTGATGTCATCTTCGAATATAATTTTGAGACTACAGGTGCCTTCCTGACAATCTGTAGTCATGGTTTTCACACTGTCTAAACCAGTAGCCGCGGTGATCAATTTGTCTACAACGTTACGAGACATAAACTCCGCACTTGCGCCATTGATAGCCGCAGTGACGGTGGCAGAAGGCGTCTTGTGTTCAGGAAAATACTGAATCGACAGTTTCTGAAATGACAACATTCCCAGCAGTACAATCGCAATGCTTAGAACCGATGCAAAGACAGGGTGTTTGATACAAACCTCAGGAAGCTTCATTCACACGCTCCTCTTCCTTTGTTTCCTTACTCGCTTGCGCTTTACTGGTTTGGTCATTCTGACTAGCGCTTTCTGGGATAATTTCATCCAGAGGCAATGACGGGACTTCTTCGATATTAATGACGCTATCTTGAATATCTGCCGCTTCTGGGTTCATCACTTTGACTTGCGAACCAAGCTTTAGGTTCTGCTGCCCTGTCACTACAACACTTTCACCTAACTCTACGCCACCCTCGACCACGACATAGCCATCATTGGTGTTCACTCCTAGATCAACAATGCGCTGCTCGATGGTGTTGCCTTCTACCACCCAAACAAAACGGTCGTTGTCTTTGGCTAAAATTGAGTTCTGAGAGACAACCATTTGGGTTGAGTCGTCACTCGTGATCTGATTAACCTTTGCAAACATCCCAGGCACTAGGCGGTGCTCAGGGTTCGTCACATGAGCATGCACTTCAACTCGACCAGAACTTTCATCGACGGCAGGGGCAATATAGTCGACCACGCCTGTAAAACTATCACCTTCAAATGCATCGACTTTTATCGACACGTGCTGGCCAAGCTTCGCGTTCCCAAGATCCGCCTGTCCAATCGCGTAATGTACTTCAACCGGATCAAGTTTTATTAAACTCACTAACGGTGTGGAACTATCAATTCTTGCTCCAACCGAATGACTGAAGTTGGTTAATTGACCATCAAATGGCGCAACCAATAAGTAGTTATTCATCACCGCTTCTTTTTGCCTAAAATCAGCTTGAGCTAGATTAGCTTGCTCTTTAAGTTCCTCCACTTCTTGCTGAGACATTGAATCTGGCTGCTTTTTCAATAACTCTTCAACACGTTGAAGTTTCGATTTTGCAAGCGCTAGCGTACTGCGAGCTTTGTCGAGGTCCGCTTTCGCAGTGGTATTGTCCAACTGTGCAATTAGCTCCCCTTTTTTGACCGACTCCCCATCACTAAAATGGATCGTCTGGATTTTCTCAGAGGCGCTGAAAGTCAGAGCGGCAGAATCGGTCGCTCTGATTTTTCCAACTTCAATAATTGATGATGTAAACGCTTTTTGGCTCGCTTGCTCAATCGTCACAGGAACCAGCGAGCTTTCTTGAGCAATAGACGGAGCGCAATTAAGTGCAAATAAGGCTAAACAAATGGATTTACTTAGAGGTTTGAATTTCATTTCGATACCTATCCAGGCATTAGGGATAAATTGGCCTAATACCTGTAATAAAGTAGCTATTTTTAACTTAATAAGCGTCCAGCTATCTAAATAATGCTAATAACAGCTAATAGTTAAGAATAAGGCTCAATTTCACCACTGAGCCAGACAAATTAGATGTGGTTTAGAAGCGATGCTGATATTGGAGTCCAACGAGTAACGCGTTGGCAGTTACGTCAGCAGTCACATTAGTCACCGATGTGACTTCGAGGTTTTCATCAACCTGATCATGCTCGCCGACAATGAAACCAAGCCCAAGGTCAACAGAGCTAGAAGCGGTTAAATAGTAAGTTCCGCCAACAGTGAACCAATGACGATTTACATCCGGGATCGACAAGGATGTGACTTCATCTACTGGTGACAAATCATACATATACCCGGCGCGCAACACGACGTCTTCCGACATCTTGTATGTGCCGCCGATAGACGCATGCCCCGCATCTTTCCATTGGTAGTCTTTAATAGAATCTGATTGGGAAGGTGAGGTCAACGAGTCAAACTCTGACCACTGAACCCATTGCAAACTATAGTGAACTGCCCATTGCTGATTAAGCTGGTGCCACCCAGAAAACTCTAAGGTGTCTGGTAAAGGGACATTCATTTTGTCAGCAGGGATTCCACCTTTGGTAATATCCCCTTCCACTTCAATATCTGGGCTATAGCGGTAGGCGATGCCAAAACGGTTGTTATCATTAACCTGATACGTCGCACCTACATTTGCCCCAATACCAAAGCCGTCAGCATCAACATTTAACAATTGTCTATCCTGACGCTGAATCTCACCCTCTCCATAGATAACGTCTATTCCGCCACCTAGGTTGATTTTTTCAGACAACTCATAAGCTAAGGCAACGCCCACATTCACACTAGAAAGAGCGGTTTTCCCCCCAAACTCGGCAGCTTCAAAGGAATCATCAAACTCTACATCGGTGCCGAAGTTAGAATGAACAGTCGCGCCAAGAGTGAACTTCGAATCGCTAACTGGATGAACATAGTGAACATTAGGAACCAAAGTTCCTGCACTTAAATCCCGATCACTCAAAGACTCTGTTGGACCCGTGTTTGGTGTATAACTGATGTCGGACACGTCTACTGCACTGTCTATGTACACAACACCAACCGACAACATAGGCTGCTCGATATATGCCATAGCTGCGCTATTTTTAGCAACGATTGCGGCACTATCAGCCATAACCGCATCTCCTGCGAAAGCTCTACCCAGCCCAGTCGCAGATTGTGCATTTAGCTGAAAGCCAGCAGCATTAGTGATGCAAGGCACAAGCAAAGCTGCGGCACCAAATACAAGTTTATTCTTCATTTTCTGGTACCTCTGTTTCGATGTGATCTTTGTTGTTAATTACTACGGCAGAGCCCTGCGTTAGAACCATAGACGCTACCGCTACTTGCTGCGTCTCCATCGCTCCACGTACGTCGTCCATTTCACTTACGCCGTCACCGTCTTCATCCTGAGTTTCAGGAAAACTTGGCAGCCCATTTTCGTCTACAGGTCCTTCATAAGGGAACAAGTAGGTACCGTGGCCACCCGTAGTCGCACCGATGAACCCTCTTCCCGAAAATCCACTTTGCACAGTTCCCGTTGAACCCGTAATTTGTTCGAGCCCTAATGCTTCGATGAGAGGGTTTGTACCCGTACGGATGTTATCAGGCGCAGAATTTGGCACGACCGTATCAGGAGCATATTCAACACCCACTTCGCATGTCTCTCCACAGTCCCCAACAGCTGCCATCAGCAGTGTCGGTTGTTGGTTCTGTTTTTGTCGTGTCGTAAAGCTCGCAGGGTCTGCACTATCAATCGACATTTGAACGCCTTGTTTAAACCCGGTGATCAGCAAATCAAAAATGTCATCTTCTAGGTTCTGTACTAGACCTTTATTTTCCGAAGATTCCTCGACAAAAGCCTCTAATGCCAACATACACTCTTCGTTGGTGGTATCAGTGGTACAGATATCTGGAATGACCGTTTCTGCAATGGCACGTTGCACATCTGGAGATTTCTTAACGCCATCAGACATTTCTGGCCCAAGTATTTTTGAAGTTAGCGTTAGGTTAGTGAGCCCCTGCCCTGGAACCACAAAGTTTGCGGTTTTAAACTCAAAGTCAGGGTTAGATTGACTGAACTCAGTCACCATCACCGACATAATTCCGCCAAGCGAATGCCCCACTAAATGGATATTATTAGCATCCACCCAAGGTTGGTTCCCCAATGCATAACGAACGCCTAGGAAGTCGGAGACGGTTTGTTGAAGGTTAGATCTCAGCGCTAATGGCGAATCCACGTTAATAAAATTCGCTTTGTTAGCACTTGCACTGATCTCCTCACCATTAGCATCATGGCGGACACGCAGACCGTGGTACGGCATATCAATGGCAACGACTGCGTAGCCCTTATCCGTATAATCTTGGGCCATGAGTTCTGCAGCTGATTTATCCGCGCCAATTCCATGAATAAATAAGACAGTCTTCAGCGGGGTCAGTGTTAGAGGAGCCGTTTCATTCCAATCATAAGGGGTGTAAATAGAAGCAAGTACATGTTGGAATTCCACCACTTTTGGAAGTGGGTTATCTTTAGTTGGGAACCCACCTTGCTCGGTTGTCATCCACTCGTACAAAGGCGGACAAGATTCTTTGGGTTCAAAGCGATCTACAATACATTCACTTTCTCGGTCTTCCGTAAATGGCAAATAGAAAGGTAAGGTTATTTTCTGCTCGTACACATCAAATTTTCGTTTACTGTCTTTAACCTTAGTTGGTGAGCCAATAAACGCTGTTACTTGATCTTCATGATTCGCTCTCATCGCATCCAATGAAGCATAAGAACTTTGTGTCTTAAATTGCGCTGCGTAGACGGGATTTCCATCACCTTTAAATAAAGAAATAGCTCTTTGAACCTGCCCTTCCAGTTCGATATAAATTTCATCTTTATTTTGAAATTCCATATTAACCAAGTCAGTAAAGCTTGAATCCGCCTTTAATGACTCGCCAAATTCAGTTTTAACTCGGTCAGTGACAACGATGAAATACTCTGTATTTTCTTTTAATCCAGATTCACATTGAATAATTACATTTGAACCATCAGAACTTATCTGCGTAGCAATTTCATTACCAGATTCATTCATCAAGACAACATTACCTTCAAGTGAACTTTCATCTAAAGGAAAACGTTTATTTGAATCTACACTTTGCAAAGGAATTAAAATAGGTTCCGCACACACCCCCACCCATCTAAAACAGCATAGGTATTATTGTAATCTTGGTAATACTCAGCACTCTCTGACTCTAGAGTAATACTAGATTCACCAACACCTGTAATTGTCCCGTCATTATCATAGCCATAGCCATCATTTGGTTTAGGCAACTCTTGAATATTATAAGGAACAAAAACCGAAACAGGGTCATTGTTAGATTCATCATCGGACTGACAACCGAATAATGCGATGGTCATTAGCCCATATAAATATGATTTATTAAAATTAAACAAAGCGTATCCTTTTTTTTTAAGCATTTAGCGATGCGACAATAGGGTCTGGTTATTGGAGAGACTGTCACAGGCTCGAATTTAAAGTGACTTGCCTTTCAGGTTATATAAAGGCTTGGTACATTCGATTTCGATACTGCGTACGTGAGTAAATCACCTTCTCTTTTCTTAGGCGTTTGCCCAACAGAAACTTCGCGAGAGCTTTGACGACTCACCCGCACCCACTAAATCAGCTTCATGCCGTAATGCTCTAACAAGCCAACAGGCACATCACCTCAAACAACCTCAAACAACCTCAAAAAGGTATATAAGAAAGCCTTAACCTGCCTATAATGGGTCTTTATATTTAATGACTTAGATTATTCTTGTTCAATGATGTGCAGAGTTTGTATTTGGCTCGGCATTTGTTATATTTCAATAAGAACATCGAACACACAGAGAACAAAAATGTCTGCTGAATTCACTATCAATGATGAAATACAGGTCAACTTACAAGAGAGTGAAATCCACCACCTTATTACCGGGCGTACTTACCCTATCGGGTCCAATGAATCTGAACTTCTAAAATACTTCATCGCTCACCCTAACGAAGTGATCACTCGACAAGTGCTCATTGATAAAGTTTGGGTATCAAAAGGGATATATGTTGAAGATGGCAGTTTGATGCAAACTATTTCAATATGTAGAAAAGCTTTAGAAGATAAAAGCGGCGCTGTTATTGTTACAGAGCGAGGGAAAGGTTATCGTTTTGCCGGTAAAGTCACTCTGGGCAGTAAACCAATTAATAATCAGGAAGTTTTATCAGAAGAAATTAAGCCAGAAGACAAAAGTCAGCCTTGGGTATTAATAGGGGCTTCTTTTATTGTTTCTGTTGCCGCTGCTTATTATGGCGTAGGACAACTATCGAAAAATATTGGAAAGGATAAGTTAAACCAAAAATATCATTTAACCTGTACTATTCAATCTGATGAACTTACATTCAACAAGATGTATAACGTAACGCTATATGAATATAAAGACAGGAAGATTATCATTGACAACGAAGGAAAATCATTAAGCTTCCCTTCTAAGTTCGAGGGGGTTACTTGTGAATAAATATCTAATAATTTCAATTTTTTCAGGGGTTATTTTGGGCTGCTTATTGGCATTACTACCTAAACAGCACTTATCTGGTCACTACCTAGCAAACCCGGCCACTATTATTACACCGCCTAACCTAGTTATTTATAATCAAGCTTCAATAAACATTGAATTTAAAATGAATGATAGCTACGACCTACTTTATGTTTCAAAAAAGGAAGTGGGGTTCACATCATCGGGTAAATATGTAATGACTAGTCACGATATATCCTTAGATGAGAGTAATCATGAGCAAATTTTGCCGAACCGTGAACTTTCATTCTATGAGAAAGTCATGGTGAGTGAAGGTGCTGTGCTTTCATCAGATTCTATGGAGTACCTACCATTGAACAAGAATGAATTTCTTTTAGTCACTCAGAATGGAATGATTCATTTCTGTAAAAAAGTGGCGTGTGCTGAACTACCAAACTATGTGAAGTAGTCGTAAACCAGTTAAAAAGCTCGACCTTTACCGAGATTTTTAACTTACTATCCCTCTCTAACCCCAGCATTCACAAGAAAAAGCGTAATTTAAAACCAACTCCAACAATAAAGCCGCTGCGGATATTTTCACAGCGGCTTTCTAATTATTACCTATATAGGACTAAACGCTATTTGAGTCAGACTGATTTAGTCGACTGCTAACTAAGCTTGCAACCATTATCGCCAAATAAAAGCTACCTAAGATTGATTCAATAAAAACAAAGAATCGTGATATAGGCAAAGCTGGAGATATATCCCCGTACCCTACCGTTGTCAAAGTAATGAAACTAAAGTAAATCACCTCAAATAAGTTTTCGACCCAAGGTTTTGCTTCTATTCCATTAAAGGCTATGGGGAATAACTCTAATTGAATCAGATAAATGATGGCCCATGTCATTCCAAAGAGTAAGTAAATACAAATTGAACCGATAATCTGATTTTTACTTACATAATCAGTAACCATCACCTGTTTCAGTGCTGTATACGTATGAGACTGCAAGAAAAACCGTAAAGCACCTAGCGTATCAATCGACAGATCATACACATCAAGAATTGAAAAGAATCCTGATTTGGCTGCCAAACTTAGTAAGAAGCCATACCAACTTCGGTAGATTGTAAAACCTGTATCGCGCCACACAATATCAACGCCAGAACGCCTTCCTATGAGATCGGCAAAGGGGATAACAAGTCATACTGAAATCGTAAACCCAAATCAATGTGATCGCTATTAGCCAACGTCCGTATAACCGAGTTGATAGTTAAACCGAGAAGCAAAATGAACATCTTCATACTTGATAGCGACATTAAAAAGTGCGCGCAATATCATTGCGATCAGCATGTAGTAAAAATGATTTTGGAAAGCGTTCAAATGTTATGCACTGTACTCAACAAAAAGGGATTCACGACACCTTATAAATCAACGCATATCAAACACCCTTGTGTACTTTGGTTAGAAGAGTCTTTTGACAACTTATTATGGCTACGATCTCTTGCTTTGGAGCTAAACAAAGAGTACAAGTTCAGATACAGTAAAGATGTCGACCATAAGTCGATTGCGGTACTAGAAAAAATTGACACGCACATATACTCTTCGATAGGGCTAACGCCCTTTCCTCAAGCAATGCCAGAACAATACAAAGTGGCAGGTGATCCGGTAAAAGCCTATCGAAACTTTTACTGTGGTGATAAAGCAAAATTTGCTAAGTGGACCAAACGCAGTCCCCCAAAATGGTTCACTAATATCCCATAAATACTTACTGGAACTTACACTTAGTGCTCTGAGTCTTGAGTCGTTAAAAGATGAGCACCCACAGTACAACTTAAACTAAAGTAACGTACACTTGCCCTAACCTTAATAAGTGGCAGCTTTAGAATTTTCTAACGCTTTACTCACACATTAATTAATACATTAGGTAAAAGGATTGATCGTGGAACTCTGGACATTACTTTTCTTCATCCCTGCATGCTTCGCTCTGAATATGACTCCTGGCCCCAACAATCTTCTTTCAATGAACAATGCACGCTGTTATGGCTTCAAGTCGGCCATGGTTGCAGGTCTGGGTCGCATTACTGCGTTCTCATTCATGATAGCGTTGGCGGCATCGGGGTTGGCGGTCATCTTATACACTTCAGAAACGCTGTTTATGGCAATCAAGCTTTGCGGTGCACTCTACTTGCTATCGATAGCGTTTAAGCTTTGGCGATCTGAAAGCAGCCCAATTTCCAATAACACTTCACGCTACAGTCATTTTGAACTAGCGAAGCAAGAGTTTTTCTTAGCGGCAGGTAATCCCAAGGCCATCCTAATCTTCACTGCTTTTCTTCCACAGTTTGTCGATGTAAGCAAGAATGTCGGCGAGCAGTTTTTTGTTCTCGGATTCATATTCTTAGCACTCGAACTCACTGCAATATCCATTTATGCGCTATTTGGATTATATCTCAAACAATGGTTCTCTCAGCCACTCATGGCTAAACGGTTTAATCGTGCTGGTGCCCTATTCCTTGCGTTATCAAGCGCCAACTTAATGTTTAGCCGACACACAAATTAAGGCTGTTCTACCAACTAGATTTAGGCTCGCAACGGCCTACTCTGAAGGTAAGTTTTTCTTAAGCTCCAGCATCATAAGGTAAGCGCTTTCACCTGCAAGCTCATAGGGGTTAAAACTATTTGAGCCTGAAAACTGCAAGTTAAGTAACGCCGTTAGATGGGATTCTGGAACGTCTCCCATCGACCAATCTCCAAATTCCCGACAATGAATCTCTTGAAAGTACAAAATACTCACATTACTGTGACGTTTATCGTTCACAATGTGACTATAGGTTTCATTCAGCGCCTCTCTTGAACCTTCTAGGCACTGCAAAAAATACTTTTGATTGTGACTAAGTAGACCTGTGATGTGAGCTTCTTTATTGTGCTCTCGAGAAGTGTTCAGAATGTCGTTCAAAGCATTCAAATCGCAATCTTCGGAAAGTGTACTGACATAAATAAGGCGAGTAAGGAACATGGCTACCACTTTGATTTTCTGTTTAACAGTACTATCAAATATAATCAATGTGGCTGATTTTGCTAATTTTCTACGTCCATAACCTTCAAGGATGCTTTTTCTGAACCGAAAGATCTCGAGATAGATGAGAATTAAGGCGTGAGCTGCTGCGTTAGTGCTGGCTTAATCCAGCGAGCTGAACTATAAATTTCTTCAAACTATTTTTCAGATAAACTAGATTTTTACTCAATTAGGTGTATAGTACCCCACCTAGCTCACTTATCGAGCTGTTAATGTTACATTTAGACCAAGTTCCACAAAGAAGTTCTCGATATTCCTCGTTACACCCTCTCTGCGTTACCTTCAGCTCAATCGTTCATTCAATAGTTCCATAATCTAAGCTTTTAACGCCTTATTTCTGCCCAATATTAATTTGTGTAAGCGGAAACTTAAGGTTACTTAAATCAAACTGTAATAAAACTAAGGCAAATTTATGTCCCGTAGAACAACACGACAAATCCATTGGTACCAACTATCAAGAGAAAAAACATTTACGAAAACAAAAGGTAATAAATGCTTAAAATCGAAATAAACTTATTAAACGAAAACTTATCATGGGTAGCTGAAATACGTCAGCTCAATAGCGACATTTTGTATCGACACATTCTGCCAAGGCTTCAACACACAAGCTATCTAATCGATTTTAGATTCTGCGAGCGCAATAGCACCGGAATCATTTTATCGGAAACAGGCAATGAACTAGGACATTTCACAATCCTATAATACTGAGGCATCGCCACCTCTTGTGATAGATACATCGAAATAGGAACTAAAACCTAGTCACTTGCATTTCACTTCGCGGCTCACGCTCACTAGGTTGTACTTCATCTACAATTAAGCCTTATATCATTTCGAAGCTCATTACTTCGAATGAACAACAACACAATAGTTTCTCGCTCCATAAACAATTTTTTGCATTCACGCATTCTAGTTAGAAATAATCCACACTCATCGTTAACTAAAATTACGTAACGTACGAGTAGCGAGAAAGCTAACTAACAGTATTCTCTCTGCGATAAACATGGTCGGCGTATAATTGGCCTCCAATCTCGTATGCATTAGGAACGACTTCTTTCAATGAGAACCCACTCTTTACGAGTACTTTTTCTGAACCTACATTGCCTTCTGTGACGATTGCATTAAACGATTGAATTCCTTGCTCTTCAACGGCCCATTGAATCAACGCTTGTAGCGACTCTGTCCCATAACCTAAGCCATGATATTGAGGTAGGATCAAATACCCTACTTCAGCATCGCCATCAACAAAACGAAAACCTGTCACCCCTATCTTTTCTCCGGTCGAACTCAAAGTGATCGTCAGGCATAACCAGTGCTCAGAAGTCTTGGTCCATAAAGGAAGTCGAGATTCAAAACTTTCCTGTATTTCCGACGAGGACGGCTCATCGAAACATAGGCTGATAACAGCAGGGTCACGATTTAGAGATTGATACATATCCCAATCTGCTTTGGTGATTTGCGACATCTGTAATCTATTTGTTTTTATTTCCATACTTTTCTTCCTTTTTTAAACGAGACGCTTTTTGGCCAATTTTGCTCAAGCGTCAACGTCCTGTTTATATTGATTTAGCCACGCTTAAAAATGCCATACATATTGCTTCAGAACACACCCTTTGCTATCCACGTACTTTAGGAAAAGTAAGGCAGGATCAAAACCAAATGGGGTGAGCACCTTAAATACGATTATCTCTGAGGTTCAAGATACGATTTCAATGATCCCAATAAGAAATCCCATACTTGGTGTTCCATCAGGCTGTAAAGCTCTTCTGAATGAATATTACTTTGTACCAACTTCAGTTCTGTCCCGGTTTGGGTTTCTGATAAAGCGTAACGAATAAAGATATGATTTTCTGGAGTGCGTTCGGTACCATGATTGTCACTCCAATAGCGGTATGAATAGACATTCCCGTCATCCAATACTTCAATGACGCCATAGTCTGTAAACGGCGCGCCATTCACTTCCCCTTTATACAAAACTTCTGCACCAACTTCCCATGAACTGGCGACTTCTTTAAGTGGGTAGTACTTAATAATCTCGTCACTATTAGTGAGCGCCTCAAAAACTCTGGCTTTTGGCGCGTTAATTTCTACAATTTTTTCTATTTCAAACACTGTCTCTATTCCTTTAATTATGTGATGATCGTGACTCTCAAGCTTCGCTTAGGAAAAACTACAAGCCTTAACAGCAACATGCAACCAAATTCCTTTATCAGATCAATAACTTACAGAAATACTTTAATCATGTGAATGCTGAAATTGCAGCGTTAAATTGAGCCATATCCAATAGCCGATGAAGAGTTTGCTCGACCACTGAATGTCCCGAGGGTGTGAGTAACCAGAAATAAGCGCCAGAATTCACGATGATTGTCAGCCACAAAATGGTTTTGAATGGCTGCTTTCTAGATTTGTGCTTAAGCTGGTTCTGAGCAAATAGCGCCCCTGGCCAACCACCAAGCAAAGAAAAAATGTGTAGAGAGCTTTCTGGCACTCGAAATTTCTTTTCGATAGCAGCCTGTTTGTCCACTGCGTACCTAATATAGGTCAGTAAGCTCATGAAAACATAAACGATTATCAACGCGGGATAGCCATTAAGTACAAACGAAGACGCGCAGACCAAAACAAGAAATGAGAGCGCTAGAACCAGATTAAATGAAACGAGCGTCGCGTTGGTAATAACGATATCGATCGCATTGTGACGGCCTTTAGAGTCCCTTTTCGTTGAATAACTAACAAGGTCATCAACTTTTGGTCGATGATTACGTGTTGTCACAGAAGAAATATGAAAGAACATTCTCTGACCATTTTCAAGAGATGAAATGAAGCCATAGCCTTTTGAGTCATGCCACTCAGTGATTTTTCCCTTCACCATTCCCCCCTTAAAAATGCAACTCTTTACACCGTTAATTAGGGTATATGCAACACCCTAACCAAGCTTAATTTACTTCTCGCTAAAAACAAGCCTCGCTGAACGACAAACATGATATACACGCAGTTCTACAGAAAGACTTGGTGAGGAAATATTCCTATTATTAAATAGGAAATAGAAGGACAAAAAACGAAATGTTTAGAATGAAACGACGCAATAATACCCGAATACTAGTACCCACAGGTTCCCAGGTACTTCTGCCTAATTAAAAGGATCACCATCATTCCGCATACTAATGCGCCAAAAGTCGCGCATGCCTTCATAAACCTTGGTGTACTTGACTCATAGTCTGGTAACCCTGGCCATTTACCAGTGACACCAGAAATAGCAAACCTAACAAAAGCATGGATCACTGCTATCAAATAAAACCAAAAAAAGACCTCATTGATCAGAATTCCACAGAATAAATAGTCCACCCTAAATAACGCCTTTTTTTATTTATGTTTTAAAGTTAAAAATCTGAATTACCTTCGTTTTTTGTACATAGTGTCATCGTCGTTTCTGACACCGTTTCTCCTTCGATGCGGTAGCAATCGAGCATTTCCCCAATAATTTCAAACCCACATTTTAAATACAAATTTTTTGCTGGAAGGTTGTTAGAAAGGACGTTAAGATCTAACCAATCAATGCATGGGTTTTCTTTACAAAATTGAGTTACGCATTCAATCAGCTTTTCACCTAGGCCTTGCTTTCTTAAACGAGAATCCACCCCCATCCCCAAAAGCACTCGATGAAATTTGTACTCATCACTGTAATGACGTAAATCGATATGGCCAACGACTTGTTCATGAGAATCTTTGATTACCCAGAGTTTCCTCCAGCCATGTTCACCAATCTTATGCTCAAAGCCATGTCGAAACTTAGTTTTAAATGATTCTGTCACTACACATTTTTCTTTAGATATTGGCTGAAATAGTGGAGATTTATCGTCTGCATTCTCAAGAAGCTGCGCCTCTATATATTTGAAAAAAGATTCTAGATACGACCGATTCGCTTCTACGACTTTCATGTAATGTTCCTTCTTTCTCTTAACTCATCATCAGGATAGGGACACATAACCCTAATCACTTTGAGTGGCAGCTTAGCAGTAACTACAGCGAGGCATATAGCTCGCTTATCGTTGGAAAGTTAGAACAGCGCCAGTCTTTTGGAAGCTTTATTTCCTTACACGACTCAACTAACTTAGAAGCCTTTGAACTATCCGACGAGCAACTAATATCAGCAAGTTCATCTAGGAGCGCGAGCTCATGCTCTCCTGAAATGGGGCTAATGAATTTAGGTAATATGCCCCACCCGGTATCCCATGTATGCATTTCAAGCTTTGACAACGCAAACAGATCTCGAATAAGGCTCCCTTTGATGAACGCTAACCCTTTAAAGTCCCTAAAGCCAAAATTGTCTGCTGACTCCAAATTGTCGCGGCATAACTTCCAAGCCCGCCCCGCCGTTATAAAGTGTGATGGCGGTACATCAAATGGGTCAAAATCAAACTTCAAGATTTGTTGGTGAACTTGGTCAAGTTGAGCATCCACTACAACCCATCCTTTGCTGTTATCCCAATACTCACAAATCCAGTGGTCTTCGAACTGGTTTTGAGACAAGTAAGTTGCAAATCCACTCCTTAGTCGAGCCGGGACTCCTTTTAGTCTCAAAATCGCACAAACCAATAACGAAAAGTCCCGACAGATGCTGATAACCCTATGGTTTGGTTTTTTAAATACATGAGAAGGTTGCCCAGATTTCAGCATTGCCAAAGAGATTAAGTCTTTCGCATAGCGAGTTTGCATTTCTTCTAGCTTGGAGGCAGGGTCTACCTCTACACCATAGTGCTCAAGCCAATACGAATGAATAAGGTTCCCTTGAACAAATTTGCATATACCCGCTAGATCATCAGGTACTTCACTGATATCGATTAGATTATTCGAGAGTTCGGTAAACTCCGAATTTTCAATATAGAAGCTAACATCCATTATTATTACCTTACGCGAAAACTCCCATCTCTGGGACACGCACAAAAAACGAAGATCGGAGCATGATTATTTTACAACCATGACACCTTGTAGTGTGATGAACGAGACCATCAAGGTCAAAAGCATTGTGCAATAAACACTTAACCCGAAGCAAACGAAAAATGCCAAGCTTTATGATTCTATTTTTATTGAGTGCTAGGTTTCCGCTTTGAACTCCATTAAATAGTAATCACCTAAGTTGTCACTATCACGCCTAGCAGAAACAAAGCCATTCGATTGATAAAAGCCCACCGCGTTTTGATTTTCTACCATACACTTTAAGCTCAAACTGCTATGCAAAGACTTAGCTTCTTCCAACAACAACTTTCCAATGCCTTGCCCCTGATAACCATCAGCAACATATAGATGATGAATAAAATTATCTGGTTCCCAGATTGAAATAAACCCGACTACTTCACCGCCAGCGATTGCGACCAAAACACGTTCTCCTTCCGTATCACGGTTAAAGTCTGAAAGCTGATAGTGACTGGTGTCGAGCCAGGTAAACGTAGAAACTCTAGCGTTCAGGTACAACTCACTCACCGCTAGCAATAAATCATCACTGTAGTCTTCAATTTCCATATATTCCCTTTAGAAACTTAACGTCTAACTAGGCCATAGACGCGCCTTCATTCACATAAGTCTTTACCACACGCCTAAAACCAATTCACACCGACCAAGCAGGGCGTTACGAATCTGCTTTTAATGTTGGTTAGCTGTATTGTCACTCTTAGTCTATGATTAACTTAATACGAGAGAGTGAGTATAAGCAATTGAAAATTCTTATAATTGGCGGAAATGGCGGTATTGGGAAAGCACTTGTTAAGCGCGCCATAACATCATTCCCTGGAGCAAAAATATATGCGACTTACCGTTCAACGTTACCCGAGGAAAAGCGAGACAACATAACCTGGTTAAAAGCCAATGCTTCAATAGATGACGATATAAGACGACTAGCCGAACAGATTCCGAAACTCGACATGCTGATTAACGTTGCGGGCTTTCTGCATGACCAAGAAAATAAGCCAGAAAAGTCTGTGACTGAGTTTACTATTGAGTCCTTTAATCAAAATTTGAACTCAAACACTCTACCCACGCTATTACTAGCTAAGTATTTTTCAACTCACTTAAAAGCTAATGAACAAACATATTTTATTTCGCTGTCCGCTAGAATTGGCAGTATTGAAGATAACAAGATTGGAGGATGGGTTAGCTACCGTTGCTCTAAAGCTGCACTTAATATGGCAATCAAAACGATTAGTATAGAATGGAAATTCAAGTTACCTAACTGCTGTGTTTTTGCATTTCACCCCGGTACCACTGATACACCGTTATCTCAGCCCTTTCAAAGAAACATATCACCAGAAAAAATATTCACGGCTGATTATGTAAGCCAGAGACTACTCAGTATAATCAATGAAGCCCAACCCTCAGACTCAGGTAAATTTTATAGCTTTACTGGTGAAGAGCTGCCTTGGTGACGACATTCACGTAACGGTATCTTGAGGGTAAACCACTCTACCGCCAGATCCCCTCTTTGGGGCTTAAAACACGAAATTCTACCTAATCTGAAAGCGCAAAGTATTAGTTAAAAGTCGGGTGTTGGCTTAGTTTTGCTCCAATTTAGACATGGTAAACAATATGAATTGCTCTGGATCTATATACCCTTTAAATACAGGGTGTTCTGTTGTATATCCGCGCATCCAACGATCAGGGCCTGTTTCTGTGTAGTCGATGCGTTGCCCCATTCTTATTGAAAAATGTATATGAGGATAAGTTCCAATACCAAAATCCTCTGATGGTTCAGCTATGTAACCAAGTAAATCGCCTTTCTTAACTTTTCCCTTTGGTACTTGCCAACGCTTCAATGAAAGGTGGCCATATAGTGAATAGAGGTTTTCTTCTGGATGATCAATGATGACCACCCCTGGATATCCATTTATATAGCCAGAATAGCTTACAATACCGTCTGAAATGGCGTAAACCGGTTCACCTACCTCTGCGAAATAGTCTATAGCTGCATGATATAGATTAGGGAACCGAGGACCTGTATTAAATGAAGCAAAGCTTTGCAATACAGAGCGAGAGTCAAGAGGAAACCGATAAGGTTCTGCTAAATTTCCAGCTATTATCTCTAGTTTTGGGGCAATACGATCAAGCTCTTCATTAGCCAATCGTTGCTTGGTATCGGTAAGCATTTTTGATCCCCAAAAGACTATAGGGAGAATAAAAAGGGTTAAGATTACAATTGCTTTTTTAGATACCTTCATCAATATTCACTCCATTTACACCAAAGCATATGACACCAAATTGAGTGGTAAACCAGCACAATCAGAACCTAAAGCAAAGCGCCGATTTGGCGCTGACATCAATTCGTCTTAAAAGGATCATGCCTTTCCGTTCAGCTGGAACCAACTGTTAGCGGATCACTCCCCACTTTCAAAATGGGCAAAAACTTCCGCACCTGTCATATTCCGTGTTTCATTTTTAAAGTCGTAATATTCTGGTTTTTCGTCAATAAATATTTGATGAGTTAGCTTAAAGTCATCACCTGACATCAATAACCCAACAGGAAGATGGTATTCATTACTTGGCACTAAAAAATAAAACAAATGTGTACCACATTTTCCGCAGAAGCCCCTTTCTGCCCAATCGGATGACTGATACCTAACAACATTTGATTCCCCTGATATTTTAACCGAATCAGAACAATCGATAGCTAACATTGGGCCGCCAGACCAATTTCTACACATACTACAATGACAAGCCGCCAATTCGTTACTGGCATACTCTACTTCCAACGTAACCGAACCACATAGACACTTTCCTTTACCTTGCATAGATTCCCCAACCTTTGTTATGTAAGTGAAGCTTACTATTAGCTATCGCCCAGTTAAGTAATCAGCATCGCTCCAATCAGCCTAGACCATTGTGCTGGGGAGGCTAAAGTAAATTGACACAAAAGTACCGAGTATATTGAATTTATTATTATGCTAACGTTGAATAGAACGGTTTTATTCGATCACTCTACATCCAAGCCAGATCTTTTCGCAATTTCAGTTTCAAAACCATCGATACTCTTTTGGTTCTTTTTGAGCCAGTATTTCTCTATACCCTCTGTACCTTGCTTTTCTGACCAATTAGCTAGGTCTTCACGGTCTCCTTCATAGGTAAAGTAAGGAACTGACATTCCGCAGGAAGACTGTACCAAATCGACATCTAGGACAAAGATTTGTCTAGCAGCCACATTTTCCGGAAACATCTGTGCATACTTACCCCAACTATCGTCTCTAGAGTGCAAAACGGTAGCCTTACCATAGGCTCGAAGGGTTAGAGGAGAGCCCTCAAAAGCACAAAACATAACGGTCATTCTTGGGTTTTGAATGACATGTGATGCTGACTCATTGCCACTTCCTGTAAGGTTTAACCAAGCTATTTGCTTCGGGTTGATAACCCGCAAGGAATCTCCTCCTTTAGGAGACAGATTCACACTACCACTCTCTGCGGCGGTAGCTACAAAATAGATTTTTTGCTGCCCGATAAATTCAATGTGTCTATCGGATAACACTGAAAATTGCTTACCCAAAACGATTAACCTCCATGTTAGATTTCGATGATAGGCATAGACATAATGACCCCCACGAGGTGCTAGCCTCCAATATCGTGGGTTAGCTAAAAGCCAGAGCCATAATTAGTGCGT